>CAWJZV010000043.1:0-45086 GCA_963847445.1 uncultured delta proteobacterium
TATGCCACGTCAGCGAATGGCGCCGGTCCCGGGCCCAATTGCCTTGGACGATCAATGCAGAGTAGGCATTGGTTTTTTCGATGCGAGCCTCTTTCACAAGAAACTTCTGACCAGACTGTCGGTCGTTAAGGTACGCCAACTCCGTGACAAGGAGAGTCACACGTTCTAAGTCAGCTTTTTTGATCAATCCGCCAGGGGAGCTCAAGAGCCCTTTGAACCGTTGCAAAAGCGCGTCATCGAGAAGGTCTCGCCCATCGCCATGCATGGAAAAACGCAGAAAGACATCTTGTCGCGCGGGCGGCTTGAGAATTATGTAAGGACTTGCCGGAAATGATGTATCCATGTACGGCCTGGAACTGGCATACCCCTGCCATGAGGTCCAATCGGAGGGTATCGTCACACTGGCGACGCGGCCGCTGTCTCGCAGGACTGTGGTGCGCCGCGCTCGATCCTCGGATACCTGCCGGCACCATACCTCTTGCCAAACCAATGCGCCGTAACCCCGACAGACGTGACTGTAGCCCTGTTCAGCTAGTTGATCACAGTCTTTGCGCCCCTGAAATGAGGAAAGGCAGGCGCGGCACTCTTGTCCACGATTTTGGTGGGCTGGGATAGTGCATCGCTCGACATATCCCGGCCGCGGCGCAATGTCGCCGAAGGCGAGAGTAAATTCCATTGCTGTCAAAAACAGCCCAAGCGCAATGGTCGCTCCCATCTCATAAAAACCTCCTCAGGGTATGCCAAATAAAATCTGACAGACTAAACCCAGGCCATAACTGGAGCCGTTGGCAACCAGCGACCAGTAAAACGCTCGCGGCACACCGAGCAATCGAAGGTAAACCCACTCGGCTACCACAGCGCCAGCTTCGGAGATAGCTATCATTGCCCAGTAATGCTCCGAGCCAAAAGACGTGATCGACCACCAAACGAGCGGATGAGTCAGCAAGCTAGCGCCAAACGCGCCAACAAGGCGTACCGGCCAACCGAAGCTACGCAGCGCGAGGCTGTAAATCGGCACTTCGATCATCTCTGTCAGTAGAAAGGCTTGCAGCCATTGACGATCAAACCACATGATCGCTTTCGCCGGAGTTTCTCTCAAAATTTGGATGCGGCCCTGCAAATCTCGGTGGAACTTGTCCAGTTGCAGGGCACACTCCAAAGAATATGGGAAACGAAAATCCCGCGGCGCCGATTCGACCATGCTTTATACTATGACCCTCCTGCCAGACCATAGGTAATCACACTTGCTGATGGACTCTTCCTGGCTTAACTCGGTCTCGTGTGTCCATATCGCGTTATAGCAGCTAGTCGTCGTTGGACTCGCCAAGAGGGGAAATGTTCCCGACTCTTCTCCATTGAAACGCCTGTGACCAATGCCGGATGTGAGCGATGGCAGCATATCCGATCCAGGCAACTACGTCGAAAATTGGATCGGCGGCAAGGCATCACCCTGCTGCAGCGTCGACCTCGTCCACCCAAAAATCGCTCCGCAAACTATTCGAACTATTCACCGCCTAGTCAATCATTTAGCTTGGTTTTGTCATTCGCGCGATACTCGTGATTTTGACGGACTACGGGTCGATGTGGAACATTTTCGCGCGGCGGAAGTCTATTTGGCTGTCTCGCGAGCCGGGAATGATGAACCGCCGAGGACGAACAGAGACTTGTAAGTTTTTTAAGAGTTTGGTACTGCGCAGCCTGGTAATACCACAATAAATGGGGCCGCGAGCAGGCTAAACCTCTGAGTGTAAGCCATAGGTCAACGGAGGCACGATGACACTGGCAAAAAAGATCGGATTGATTGTGGTCGGCTACTTGACCATCGGAGGTTTAGTCGGGCTTACCCAACTAGGGATGTCAAACCTTCTCGCGCCGCCTTCCTGCAACGGAATACCCGTTCATACCCTCCTGAACAATTTTCGCAGGAACATCGCTGTCGACGAACTGCCAAACAACCGCACGCAGCGGCCCGAGTCCCTAGTGAGTTATTCCCTCAGGTTTAGCCGCAGCCTGGCACTGTGGCTGCCGGATCATCTCAAGGAGATCAGCGCCGGCAATATGACTCTGCTGAACTATTCGATCGGGGGACTACGATGCATGAACTATCCAGTTACATCTTCGCCTGAAAGTTCGGCTTCGAAGGAATCAGAAAATAGCGCTACTGAAGAGCCGGAGATCACCAAACACGATGTTTGGAAGTAGCAAAATATTTCACGCGTCAAAACAGATAGACGTTAAGGCTGTAGTTTCGCAACTACAACGAAGAAAGGGAAAACCATGATTAATCAAATGTTAGCCTCATGCGCCCGAGTCCGGTGCAGCCTGTTGCCACGGCGCTGTGCTTTTGGCGTCAACGAAACCCACGGGAGAGTCACGTAGGTCGCTTTGGCCATGCTGTGCACGCTTGTAATCACCTTGACCGCTTCGTTATCGGCGGCGTTGGCACAGTCGCGTTATTCGGCTGAAGGCGCCAATCAGTTTGCCCGCGCACAGGACTGGAACGGACTTGGTCGGTACGCGACCGCCTGGACCAAGGCGGAGCCCAACAATCCAATCGCGTGGAACTACCTCGGCAACAACTACGCGATAGGACTACGGCAGCCCGAGGCGGCGATCCCGGCGTTCCAGCAGGTCGTGCGACTCGACCCTAACCGGCACAGCGCCTGGGGAGCCCTTGGCGCGCAATTGGTGAAGGTGAAGCGGTTCGAAGCCGCGGTCAATGCTCTTAAGCGGGCGACCGGGTTCGAGAACCCGTAAACCCTCCTATTGGAACAACCTCGCCGCCGCCTACCGGGGGACGAATCAGATCAATCTCGCGCTTGCCGCGCTCGACAGCAACATGAAGCTGGCAGCCCCGCACGGAACGTGGACCGACTGGCACAACCTCGGGGATGGCGTCACAGAAATCTAGGCAAAGAGCGAGACCGGCAAAAGTCAAAACCGTCATCGCGCTGGGCCAGTCCGTGAAGCTCAATCCGCGCAATGGCGAAGGCTGAATAGCCTCGGCGAGGCTTACCAGACTTTGTCCAGGTATGACGAGGCGCTCCGGAGCTACAAGCAAGCGGAAGCCCTCGGGAATCGCTACGCACGTGCGAACTACGATAATCTTAAAGCTGGCCTCGCCGCAGCGGCCGCAGCCGCGGCAAACATGGGAAGCGACAACAGTCCTAGTGATAGCGGCGGAAACCCATGCTACGGCTATGAGGGTGGCGCAGCGGCCGCCTGCCGTGAAGGCAACAAAGTGGCAATGGACCGGAGTTTACCAGAACCATCAACAAACCGAGGAAGACAAGCGGAAGTATGGTGTCAAATGATCGGTTCGCAATCGTCCGACCGCCGACTGCGGTTTTTCGATCATCTCGTGAGTACCCGAAGGAGGTGTCCCGTGACTCAAATAAGGACTTTGATCTTCGGTTTTTTCTTGCTGACCGGAGTAACCGGCGTTGTCTTACCAGACCATGCTGATGCCGCCTCCTGTGATGCCCTTGTCGGTAAATGGGCCTGGTTTATCGGCGGCGAAGTGACGGTCAATCCGGATGGAACATTCACGCAGCAGTCGGGTAATGCCGGAACCTGGCAATGCACAGATCCGGCCCGCGGAAGGTTCACTCTGCGGTGGCGAGACGGTGGGCTTCGTCAACAGCTTAGCCCTATTCGCCCGGATGGACAAGGCCTCACCAGCACAGATCGATCCCAGTGGTATGTCACTGCACGAAGATCAGCTGCGGCGCCAACTCTCCCGCAGCTGGTTCGGAAAGACAATTGCTGCCAGGAAAATTACGGCTGCGAAACGAAGGATCAAAGTTACCAGTCACGAAGAAAATGGCAACCTGCCATTTTCCCGGAAACTCCGGCTGCATCTCGGAAGCTACGAGCAGGAAAGCCTCACAGCTTAAAGCGGCCAATGAACAGCTCCGCATGTGCAACCGCGCCGCGAGCGGTGCGGTCACCGGTCAAGCACCGCCGACCGGCAGCGCGTTTTCGTTCCCCGCGAGCGGCGACGAGTTCCATTCTACCGATGGAACTGGCGGCCCCGGCCAAATGTGTCAACCGTGCGGCGCCGGTAACGATCAATCGGCGGGCGCGGGCGGCGATACTTTTGGCTCAGATTCACCGGGCTCGGACAAAGGCCAGCCGCCGACTTCAATCGAAGCCCACGCCGACATCGCCGGTAGTTCGAGACGAATCAGATGTACCCGCAAATTGATGCGAATGAGATCGAACGTTTGAAGGCGGAACGAAACGAACTTTTGCGGTCGCTCGCAGGCGCCGGATATATGACAGATCTCACTTTGCAGACGATGGGCAAGCTCATCGCGGCTCGGTTACAGCACCTGACCGAGCCGAACGAAGGTATCGCCTCACGGACCGCAAGCGCCGCACGAAGCGCAATCGAACATGCTCCCGAAAACATCGTCAAGGCTCGGGATGCAGTCGCAACCTACCTTATCAATGAAAACGCGGCCAACCATCGCTACCTGTATCGTCAGGTGGAGATGGCGGTGAAAAAGGCGGAAGCAGAGTTTAAGCAAAAACTCCGTAATCCACAGATTACGATCGCCACAGCAGCCGACTCATTATTGGTGGGAAGGGCGACAGGTGCGGTGGGAACGGTCTGTCAGCAATGGTCCGCGACGAAGATCGCCCAGCTTAAGAGTAAGATCGACAAAACACGGAAGGCCAGCAAGGTGGTTAAGCAAATAAACAAACCGGATTTTCCAGAAAACCTTTTGTGGTACGGGTTGGGTGGCCCGGAAGACTGCTTTGGCAGAGTTTGGCAACTGCAACTGGCGACCGATCTTATCTACTGAGGAAGACAAAAGCTACGGACGAAGAGGTATGGGCAAAGTTAAAGCCTCATTTCGGAGGAACCAAAGCGAAGGGCAACGCTCCACGGGTCGTCCTGGCGACTTGCAAATGATAGCTGAAGGCCGGCCTGTACCCGTAACGCCGGAAGAATTCGCGAAAGTGCTGAGGGACATGCCCGATAACTCCGAAGGTATGGTTTTCATTGGCAGGCCTGGTGACAATGGTCATGTAGTCAATCTGGCCAAGTTTCGAGGAAGCCATTTTATCTGGGACAAGCAGCAGCGCACTTCCAACATGGACATCATTTTCGCCGGCGGGAAAAACATCTCTTGGTTCCGATATAAATAGCGTGGTGCGCTGCCGTAATGGCTATGTTCGGATCACGGCGCGATCGGCGTGTTCGTTGGACAGGTTAGATTTACAAAATCGCAGGAGCGTTATGGCTAACCGAAGATTTCTAGTGTTAGTTCAGGTGTTGATAGCTGAGATGATTACAGGCTTTTTACCTGAGCCAGCTTATGCCGCCTCGTGTGATGCGATCCTCGGCAAGTGGACCTGGTTTACCAAAGGCGTGGTGACCTTTAACCCTGACGGCACGATGCGGCATGAACCGGGCAACGACGGCACATGGGAATGCACCGAGCCGGCGCGGGGAAGGATTACGCTCCGATGGCGACAAGGAGGATATGTTAATCAAGTAGCCCTGTCGGCGGATGGCAATGGGTTATCCAGCACCGATCCATCGCAACAATTTGTCACCGCGAAAAGAGTTGGTGCAGGTGGAACAGAGCAGTCTGTGAAGAACCTATCTCCGTCGCCAAATGCGGCGACTGTGATCCTGACAACCCAGACCGATGGAGCGCGTCAGTTACCTAAAGACCTTCCAGAGCTGATGCATGCCGCGAGACAGCGCGCTCAGCAGTGGCGCGCGGATGCGATCCCTGTCGCGCTCAAATTCGAACATCGAGATGCCCCAAACCCCAAAATGCGAGGACCCGAGATCACCATCTCCTTCTTCTCGCCCGCAGCGGGCAACGGACTGTTCGGGTGAGGGTCACCTCAGATGGCGCGCGCACGTCTGAATTCAACCAGCTTGTGAACTGGGGCAAGGTTGCCATTACCGCCGGTGTTCGTGGACCTCACCCCGCGGCCCTGCGCATTGCGCGCAATAACGGCATGAAAGGTGCGGTAAATCGCGCTCGCCTCGGACATCTGGAGCCCCTCCGGCGCGCCGCCGGTCGTTGCGTGGATGATCGGCGACAAAACAGTCAACGGCGCGACCGGGGAAATCATCGATTACGACGTGACCGGTTACATCGCGCGCTACAATGCGCAGTGGCAGCATGCCGCCAAGGGATTGCTCGCGCTGATGCGCGCCGCGTGAGGGGGAGCATCGAGCGGCGGTTCTCCCACCATCGGAGGCGACAGCAGCTCCCCGGGTTCAGGGTCTGATAAGCCCTATGACGACGGCAGCGCCGCGCGCCAGGAATATGAACGAAGAGCTGCGGAAAGCCGCGCCTACTGGAACGGCAGTGCAGATGATTACGATCGCATCAAGAACGGGCAGTGCACCTGGAGCGATTCATCTAGGTTCGCCTGTTGAGGCTTCTGATTGATGTACACCCTCAACAAGTGGCTCCGCGCCAATGCATGCTGCCAGAATAAAGCGGTCGAAAACTACTCTCGCCTTTGAGGCACCACAAGATCCGAGGTCCAGAGAGACTTATACAACTTACTCATTCCACGCGAACAAAATTATACGAACTTACCGCGCGACCGCTGCTGCGCCCCTCCAGCGCAGCAGTGGCTGTCAGGTGAAGCGTCGTCTTACCATCATATCGTTCATTCTTCTCGACAACCCTGCCGATGTATTCTCGTGTCTCACCTCGTTTGACATCGTCTGGGGTGGGCGCGAATTGTACGCGTATTTTTGTTTCCGTTTTGATCGCTATCGATTTCAGTTTTTCCGTGAACGAAGGCTCGATAATCCTCCAGCGCCCGGTTTCCAGTTTCTCCGATTGTTTTTCAGTTTTCCCGGGGTGTTAAGCGCCATCTCGGTCATCCGGAATGTCCCGCCCTTTTGCAGCTCTAATTCCCACGCGACATGGGGTTTATCTTTGGCTGTCAGGGCATATTCCGCCCGCCACCTACCGACAAGTTTCGTATCGTCCGCCTGTGCCGGTAAAACTGAAAAGATCATGGCGATAGTGACCCAAATCAACTGTTTCATAACGCGTCTCCGTTCTTTGTTTGATAAGCACCTCTCCGTGAGAATCACCACCACTTATTCATAGCAGTGCAACGTCGCATCGCAACTGAAGCATTGGAGGGCGATAATCGAAAAATCTTCCCTCGTCAAGTCGACATTTGGCGAGAGCGTCGCCTGGAAAGAAGTTTGCTCGTAATACGGTGATCTGGTGGATCATCGGCGTACGTGGAACACTCTCTGTCGCTCGCACTCTATCTACCATCAAAAAATTTCACATGGAGTTGAGCGACTGCATCGGGCACCTCGTGGATCGCTGATTGACATAGCTATTACCGTGGTGGACACTCCAGCGTTGGCTATGAATATTATCGTTAACTCCGCCTGAAAAAAGATCGCTGAGCGACCAGCCACCTTTGTCATCCATCAGATTCCGGCGGGGAGATGCTTAACTCAAAAACACGAGTGGAGTTATGAGTATTGAGGATATCGAGCCAAAGACAGTGGGCGTAAAAGCACCGGTCGAAATCGTTCTGAATGCCGCTCGGTACAAAGGAGTTGCGGCCGGGGCAACTCTAGCAAGAATCGTCCAAACGAAGAATGGAGGCCGAGTCATATTATTTTCCTCAGGCGACAAAGTCATCGAACTACCAGGGCAACCGATCAAGACGGAAAAGCCGGACGGCAGTGTGATCGTCGGCCAAGCCGATGGACAGGTTATCGAGGCGCGCATCAACAGGCTGATTCCGCTTGAAGAGAGACCGCTCAACGTTGCCAGCGGCGCCGGGGAACCTATCGGAAAGTTACTATCTAATTTTGCCGAGCGATCGTTCGTAATGGACGGCAAGCCTTACGCCTCGGTGGAGGCTTTTTATCAAGGGCTCAAATGGCCGGATAACGCAAACCGAGAGGAAGCTGCTAAGCTTTCTGGCAAAAGGGCGAAATACGCCGCTCGCGGAGCACCTCGATTGGAGAAATTCGAATACGAAAGTCGCACCTATGGTTTCGGCAGCCAAGAACACCATCAGCTCGTCAAACGCGCGATTCGGGCGAGCCTCGAACAAAACCCGGTGATTCTTCAACAATTCATAGCAACCTATCCCAGACCGATCGTGCACAAGACCGCGACATGCAACCCTCTTCAAGCTTTCCAGGACTAGTATTTACGCGTATTCTGATGGAGCTCAGATTGGAATTACTGGAAAACTCTCTTAGCCCGGGACCGAATACATGATGAATGATGTAAGATCCTAGCGGATGTTTTGCGCTCCATTCGTAAACACCGTGCGAAATATCACAAGCTCGATCTCTATGCGCGATTGTTCGCTAACTTTCCGAATGCGTATGTGCGAGTTTATCACGAGTGGGTGTGATTCGGTGGTCCTAAGGCTCGCAGATGGCAACGTCTTAAAGATCACCAAACAGCAGAATATACCTCTGCAAAGGACGTGGGATATGCCGATCCTGGATAAGGGCGCGGTACGGGCGATGACTACTCACTGTCTTGGTTCGTGCAACCCGAAGGAAAAACGCCCATCAAGCACCAAGATTTGATGCCCGTCCTGAAACGGCTCCGGGCTGGCTACCGGTTGACCGACCCGTCCCTCCACAACCTTGCGTATTACGACGGTGAAATTGAGCACGACTTGCTCGATCCATTCGCCGTGTCCCAGATACCCGAACAAACGTGACCTAGTTTTGACAACACCGAGGATAATCCGTCGCTTCAATCTAGAACGAATTTGGAGTGTCCCAGCGCGGGATTTTCGTGGTGCGCGATAACCAACCTGTCATGGCCGCACGTGCCGATATATGATCGCGCGGTCGCTAAAAATCACCAACTCATCGGCGCCTTTCCATTTAATCTTCACTCTCTGCTCCTCGTTAAGGCGCACATGCCCCGTGGCGGAAGAACGTCTCCGCCGGCGCGATTTATCGTCAGCTTTTGCTCAACCCACCAAAGCTGTTCTCCCTCCAAACGATAGATGCCGGTGACCGTTGCGCGCGCTCCCAGCAATCGAAGCACCTCGGTGTAAGTGCCGTCGGCTCCAAAGGTCTTCACGCTGGTGCGGCGCGGATCGTTCGACCTCCAAGTGCCAATCAGGCGCTGTGCCGAATCGTCAGACGGTTGACTAGCAGTCTGTGCATCGCTGGGTAATGATGTCGCGGCCCACAATACAACCGGCAGAACAAAAGAAACCGAAACGCCATGCGGCCTCCGCTATGACATTTATCTGCACACGACGCTATGCTGCGCCTATTCACCGCAATAATATCCGCAACCAGCTGCCTAAACACTCACGGAAGTCCTATGGACGCTCTCTTTACAAGTCGTTAGAGAATCGCGACGCTAAAATGTTCCTATTCTTGAAAAATCAGACAACAAGGGAGCCAAATGAGACTTGTGGGTGGGAGCGTGTTCTGTCTCCACCGCCCTGCGCCAGAATCAATTATTTGCACGCTGGGTCGATCACTAGCCAAAATTAGCTAGCGGATGTCTCTAACGTGAGAACATCTAGCGATTCCAAGTTCTGAAAAAGACCCTTGGGTTGAGCGGACTGGTAGCTAATTGGGCTGATCGAAAGAAATTTGGAGCGGGCGACGGGGATCGAACCCGTGACGTCCAGCTTGGGAATTTTGTCTCGCTTTTGATATTTTCTTCTTTTGTGGCGAGAGTTTAGTCGATCTTTCTGCGCTGGAACACTTGTTCCGAGCTCCAGCAATTTCAACTACTTTCACACCTTCTACTTTTGTCTTGGGCACGTTTTGGGCACGCGGATTCGGGAGATCGTGAGAGCCCTAACTTGTCATGGCAATCATTCAGCAACTGTGGCCCATCCTCATTGATTGCTCTTGGGCCACCTTTCCTAATCAATGCTTGCCCGGTTTAGGCTGGTTGATGGGAAAAACCCGCATAAAATCGAGGTCTGATAGTCGTCTATGAGGTTTACTTAAGGGCAAAAGCGGTAGAGATTAATCCGCAGCGTCAAAACTTGTATGGAAATTTGTTCTGGGCGTATTGGTGAAAGACGGCAAAAAACAATTCTTCGCAAGCTTTGGCTACCGCACATCTTTTTCGTTGTTACCTGTATCTAAAAAGCAGGAGATTAATCTATACGTTGGATACGTGAGAGACTCATCAATTGAGTGTGTCCCAAGGCTCCGAGGGGGAGAGTATGAGCGGTTATCTTGCAGCAAACGCGCACTTCAGCTGCAAGTTGAATCAGGAGCCTCTCCTGCACATTACTCGATTGCGCGATGCCCTGGTCGACATGCAGAAGTCGATGCAGGAAAAACATTTGGCTTGCTGCGTCTTTTCCACGATTCCACGCCGCACCGGAAATCTCACGCGCTCTGCACCTGCTGAGCACCAAAAGGATCGGGGCCTTGATCGCTCTGGAACAGGAAACGAGCCTTGACGATTATGCAAAAAGCGGCACCCTTCTTAACGCCGAGCTTGGCGCAAGGCCAGCTTGCTCCTGAGTCTTTTTTACCCGGGCAATCCACTGCACGACGGGGCAGTGATTATAAGAGGCAACTCGGTTGTGGCAGCAGGATGTGTTCCAGCTGCTCGGGTGATCACACGACCTTTAAACTAAAAGATTTGGGAATGCGACACCGCGCCGGAGTTGGGTTGAGTCAGGTCAGTGATGCTGTCGTTTTCATTGTCTCCGAAGAGACAGGGACAATTTCAATGGCTACCGAGGGCCATCTGTTTGGAATTAATTTAGAGGACAGCCCCGAGGCAAACGAGAGGTTGCCGAAGAACACGCCAACCTTAGGCGATGTTATCTCGGTGGATTAGGCTGAGGCTAATGTGATAAGCGCCAATGCAATTTGGCCTTATTCCGTTTGATACTCGGAATTGGATGCTGCGCAAAATGAACAGAACAGCGTCTTGAACCCGATGATTTATCTACGTCGGCCAGCGCCTTCGGGTGCGCTTGAGTGAAAAGATGGTGGAAGCCTTCAACGAGGACTGCCAACCCTTGGCGGCGCATGGCCGGTTACACGGGGTCAGCAAGTTCTCCACCTTCGCCGCCCACTATCCCGAGCACAAGCTCAGCGTGGCGCGCTTCGAGGTGCGCCATGGCCAAGAGCGAGCCAAAAAGCTCGGCCCCCATGTCGAGAAACTGGTCGAGCAGTTGTTCGATACCGACTATCCGCTGCGCCACTTGCGCCGGGTGCAGGGCATCTTGCGCTTGGTCAAAAGCCGTCTGATAACCCCGCAGGCTTTGGATTGAGTAGATGGAGAAATTCAAATCAATCCTGGCATGTCCGCTTGGTTTTCTCTCATCATTTGATTTTGAACAGTTTGCAATAAGGTCATGCAGTTGTTGCAAGTAATTACTGGCCTTGTCTACCATGCGCATCAGTTCGAGCCGATTCTTTCGGCCGCGTCTTGGCGTATGAATCCTGGTGGTCGCCCGTGCTTGGAACGAATCTCTAGCCAACCGTCCCTCAAGTCTACAACATTCACCTTAGTTCCTTTGCCTATATCGGTAATAAACGCTGAATCTTCACTTGGCCCACTGAAGACTTGGGTTGGACGAACAGTTTGAAATGCGCCACGGACACCTGGAGATGCATAAATCGGTGGCTTCGAAACAGGCTCTGCTCGCTGATCAACAGTCATTGCTTGGAGAAGAAAACTCCATTGGATCCTTGGACGTTGGAACTTCACTCCTCCAGTTTTTCATGGTGACTGCGGCCGCGATCATGAGAACGATGGCGCCGACGAAGATCGTGCCAAAACGCCAGTTTCGAACAATCGAGTGCCACACGATTTGACTCGCCGTCGTCTCCTTCGTTATATGAGCTTCCGGTGCCGGATCGCACGAACCCATAAGATCGCAGCCCGCTTTGCCTGCTTCGCTCGAGTCTGACGCTAAGCCTGCATCCGTAGGTATCTTGCTGTGAAGAATTATCGCGCGTGCAGAGTCGCTCTCAACCCCCGGCAACACCACGCCAGCATCACCGTTGCCGGTGAGTTTCGCTTCCATCTGGCGATTTCTATCGATGACTCGCGCATGTTCGGCCTGCAATGCATCGAGCTGCTGCTGCAGAATACTTATCTGTCGCTGGTCTTCCTCACTTTTGGCCAAGCGCTCCTGCCAACCCGTAATCTCCTCTCGAAGTCGGCGATTTTCATCGCCTAATTTCCGGCAAATGCGCTCCATTTCTCCCAGGCGTTCTTGAGTTTCCTCAAGTGCGACGACCTGGCTTCTGCCCTCGGAAAGTTCGCGTTCTAAGTCGCCAATGAGCGCATCCAACTTTTGTTTCTGTTTTTGCTGTTTCATCTCACTAGTCTCGACATGAGTTCTTTGTTCAAGTGCGGTGACCCTTCCCGAGCCTGATCCACCTCAACTTGGGAGTGTGTAACCGACGTTACGAGAATCGCAATGGCCACAAAGCGGATAAGATAAATTACGCTATCTCTAGTTGCCGTTGCTGTAATTCCTCTCATAGAAAACACGACCGATCGCCGCCGAAGACTTTGTCATTTACGAGATGACACGCATGGTTGTAAGCCGTCCATAAGCAATGACTTGACAGCGTTTTTTGACGCGATTTTGGGAAGCCCTACCCGGACGGCCCGGCAGCCAGGCAGGTGAATCCTATTGGCCCGTCGCGAGCGCTATAACGTCTTCAATAATATCAAGAATGCGATTGCTGCGCCGGTCAATTAAAATGACATCTCTTTCTAACACCACCCGCTCCCAATAGTCGGGAAGTTGGGGCAGCCGTCGATCAAGATCTACCGGCAGCGGTTCGAGCCGTTTCTGCAATCCGGGCGGTAACTGACCATTCTTTTGCAGATGCTTCTGTAATCCTGGCGGCAGGTACTTACCGCCGCGTTTCGCCAGCCCCGGGGGCAATCCCTTGGACTTGCCTTTTTTACTACGACGATAGTACTCCTCGATCATACGCCGCTCGTCAGGAAGAAAATGCGATGGACGCTTGACGTCCAGTGCTAAGACTGTGTTACCGCACCACAGGTAAGAAGTCGCGCACAGAGAAGCCTTTAGAAAGGATCGTCTTTGCTTGCCCATATGAATTTGCCTCCGGTAGCGTACTCAATTTCAGCCGGTTTAACTATTTGGTGTGGCCATTGCCAATTACTGCCCCGTTGCCGTTAGAACTGCTGGCGGAAACAATGCCTCCCTTTGAGCCGGGCGAACTGCCGGACCCGGTCATGATGCCGTTTCGCCCAAGGCCCTACGCGTTACCCTGTCCTCTGCCGGAACGCTTACGATGCCGTCATCGGAGCTTTTGCCACTTCCAAGGGTTTATATTTGTCATATGTCGAGCCGTCATAGGCAATTAGCGAGCCACAGCTGGACGATGACAACCGGAGGAAAATTTGGAACAATTCCGACCGCGGAGGCGATTACGAAACCGTTTTTACGGGAAAAAATGTATAGCGTTCTGGTGTTTGTTTTCTATCGGGGACCGCTTTGTGCACTGTCTCCCCGCCGAGTTAACCGCGGGGATCAGAAACCATTCGCGCATCATGTCCTCGAACGGAGCCGACGATTAAGTCGGCGCCTTTTACTGCCTGTTGACTGGCTGTGCCGACCATTTCTCCGACAGGCAGTTTCGGCATTCGTGTATTACAGATTGAGGTCTCGGCCCGTTCCGCATCGCGCGAGCCAATTATGATTTTTACCACTGTGGCGCCGACAGGGAGCGCCAAAGCGCTGCTCAAGTTCCTGGCGCGCCGAGGGGCGGAGGTTGGCCGAGTTAAATTGATCCATAGTTTTTCCAAAAACCAACGGAAAATGCCCTTGCTACTCGACTAGCCTTTCACTGTATCCCATGCTCGGTGCACAGGGAGGTTTACAGTTCAATTGTCGTGTGAAATTTGTTTTTAATAGGCGGTACATTTTCGCTCTTTCCGCCAAAAAATTGCGCCCCTATATCCCGACATTATCCCTGAATTCCTCAACCGCGAATCAACTTCCCTCTGCCAGGGCGCGGTATATGCCTTGCTTTAGCCAACGAATACGGAACAGCCACCATAGTTCACAAAATGCTCATCCGGGTGTTGACTGATGCAAATGGATCGAAAAAAAATGGGAGATATGACATTCGATTCCCCGGGTAATAGGACATTGAAGAAAGTCGACGCTTGGTCGTGGATGTGGAAGATGAACGCAATACTGATTACGCGAAGATCACCGCGCTTTATCCGCCCGATGATTGCGGGACAGCCGGGTAGCATCAACATAAGCCGGGTCGTCACGCTTGCGATTTTTTTGGCGATAGCTCCGGCATTGTCTGCGCGCGCCCAGACAGGGCAAGGAACCTCCGGGGGAGATCGTTACCCAGGAACTAGTGGATCAGTTAAAGGAAGTGATCCGCGGCGCGGAGCACGATCGTCGATCCAATCCCACGACAACCAAACAACTTCGCGACCTCGTGCGTCGCTACGATTGGGCCGTGGCGCAGCTCGCTGCTTTACGATGATTTTCGTGACGGCGACTATACGTACAATCCCCGCTGGGTCGTTAACCAGGGGGAATTTTGGGTCGCGCGAGGCGCGGGGCTCAGAATCCAATTTCGATCTCGCTCGGGCCTACAACCCGCCGCACGTCCGATCGACGGAGCGACAGCCCCGCGTTGGAAATTTTAGGTCAGTCTTGCTCGGTGGCCGAGAACGAGACGAAGGCAAACCGCCCGTCAGCTTGAAATCGGAATCAGAGATTTTTACGAGAGTCGGCATCACCAACGCCTTTGCCGCTAAGCTGGAGCTAAATTTAAGAAACTACGCAGAGCGCAATACCCGACTGGAGTTTGGCCCGTTCCAAGGCGAAGATCGCAGCTCGGGATATCGCCTCGCCTACGACTCTGGAAGAACCCCCACCCTATCCTTGTTGCGTTTTGGACCAAACCGTTCTGCAGTGATCGAAATAGCTGATCAGGGAATAGCACTGGATGACGGGAACCCGCACACCATTGAGTGGCACCGGGGCGACGACGGCGAAATGGTGGTGCTGTTGGATAACAAGGCGGTAATTCGGACGGTTGACCGCGCATATGACGACCCCTTCGATGGTTTTGCCGTGATTAATAAGGGCGGAGAGTTCGAATTAAGGCAAGTTTCGATCTTCGGCACGAATTAATTGTGCAGTTCCGCTGGAACGATGGTCCCGATCCAACTCAGACGCGCTCAGTAAAGCGAATCCCGAGCTACGCATATTCGCGCTCATCGGCAACGGCGCCTTTTGTTACACACAGTTGCCTCTAACCACGGCGTCACCGAAGAATACGGCATGCCGATCCACGTCATTGTGCTGAGCAACGAGCGCTTCCACCCGATGAACGTTTTGCTGCTAATGCGAGCAACGCGACAAAGGCAAAAACAAAGAACTTCGTCTGCGCCGTCGCCAGCAACGCGATACCCGCCCCCATCAAGCCGAAGTCCGCGCCGATCTGGTAAATTTCGCTAATTCTTCCTGCCAGGAAGCCGACCGCGCCTGCTTGAAAGACGGTCCTCACCAGCCCACACACGACGAAGACGTAACCCACTTCGGCGGGACCGAAATCGAACTTTGCCTTAGCAAAAAGCGCGAACGTCCCCTCGAACATCGTCAGCCCGAATTGTCCGGCGAGTGCCAGATCGAGCAGCGAAGACAGAGTTTAACCAGCGTTCGCAGTCCGTCTTCGCGTCTTCACTCGTATCGTTTAGCGGGCTCGTATTCTGCGTCGAAGTTTTCGGCATTGATTCCGGCAGCCAGCGCCATGCCGCGAGCAGCGTCAGCAGTCCTAACAACGCCGCCGCGAAAAACGGAGTCGAGAAACCTTCGGCCTTGAAATGTCCGGCACTCCAAGCTTCAGGAAAAATGCCGCGATGGCTATAAACCCAACCGCATACAACTCCGCTTCGCGAAATCAGCCAACTGCCGGATTCCGGATGCTCAGTCGCTAACGGCTATAACTCGCCTTTCGTTTAAACGCTGAATTTCGAATTACATACAGGAGCACTGTCGGAACGATCAGCCATTGAATCACTGGCACAAGACCGATACCGCCAATGGTAGCCATCCAGCCGCTGTACGCCCAGGTATGGGTTATATAAACGTTCCGATATTCACTGAAGATCGTGTACAAGAGTCCGCTCGCAATAAAGAGCACTCTAGGCGCCGCCGCTTCTTGTGCGATCCACGACCGTCCCCAAAGCAAGGCCACGACCCAGAATGCGCCGAGGAGGATGATCATGTCCCCGCCGGTGCAATGAACGCGATTGTAAAGAACCCCTGTCCAAGACTCCGTGAACGTATCCGTGTAAAACGGCGACTGGAGAAATTCCCATGCAAGAAACATAGGGAGCCCCAATTGCG
The DNA here is from genome assembly GCA_963847445.1 of uncultured delta proteobacterium. Taxonomy (GTDB): domain Bacteria; phylum Desulfobacterota; class Binatia; order UBA9968; family UBA9968; genus DP-20. The sequence goes on from CAWJZV010000043.1 coordinate 16,360, forward strand.
TCAATTTCAGCTCCGGCGCAGAAACGCGCATGGCCCAGGGGCAGAACCAAGCCCAGGTTTGTTTAATCGAAGAACAGTTCATTCATTAGCTCATCGTTCTTGCCGGCAGCCTTAATGTGTATCGGGTGTGTCAATGCACTGTCTTTTGTTGAAAGCGCCTGGTCTTATCACCCTTCAGAATGCCTATCTCCGTCAACACTTTCGACATAAACTGTTCTCTGACGGCGGAAGTCTCTGAGATTATTTCTTCCGCATGTTGGAGAGTCAAATTGCGGTTAGCGCCTGCCTTTGACGAAACATTGTCCGTCACCAAAATCCCGACGAATAGCTCAACCTTTCGTGCGTGGGAGGAAGCATTGACTGCGCTCATAATATGAAACAGCTCCTGGTCAACCGTTCTTACTCCGTTCTTCTTCATTTGAGCGGCCCACTGCCTTGTTTCGGCAATAACGCTTTCCACGGATACATGCGCGGTTCTAATGCGCACTTCGTCTACGGCCCTGTTTCGAATGATATGCACTAGACCGCCGTTGTTTCGGACTCCAGGAAACGGATCTCCATTCAAGACGATGGTGGGATTAACTATTTGGCCGACCAGCTCCGGCCCATCGATCGCCCCGGCGGATGCCAAGAAAGACAACAATAGAAGGCGGGTCGTTACCCGACAATTGCAAAATTGCCTCAACCAGTTCGCCTGAACGGCTGGCAAATATTCGATTGTGGTTAATCGAAACCAGCAGGACTTTCATGCCATTAACGTTTGCATACCAGTTAACCCTTAACGATTCATCCGAATAGAGTAACGGGCTCCCCGAGACCTTCATCTCGTATAAGCGTCCGAGTGACTCCGACAAAGCCGATTATCAGTGCCTCGGGCCTGCTAATGCCATGGTTTTGCAAAAATGTGACGAATTCTTGTCTTGCGGTGTGCGAAGACATGAAAACCTTGAGCGATTTCTTGAACGATGTAAGCTTTCCAGGGTACTTTCGTTTTTATCGCATGATCCGGCGAACCTTGGCAGGTAGAGCAGGCGAATAATCGTTTTCAACGCAACTTCTCTGCCATTCTGCCCGATAATAATCGAGGTCGATGCCCGGCTCCTCTTCGCGCGCCTAAGAACAGCCTGATATCGCCAGGCTCTTGGGCATCCTGCGCCGGGACCAGAGAGGCGTAGCGATCCTGCAACTGTGCTCGCATATCGCTCTCCCGACCCCCATAAAATATTATCCGGCCGGCGCTAAAGATTACATCTTGATAGTTCCCAAAGCGCTTTAACGTATACCATCGCTCATCGAGCACCGCGCCTTCTCTGTCATTCTTTTCAATCAGCCGCTCTGCGTGCCCGACTATCTCTTCGGTTCGATCCTCGAACGAGACTTGAGATTCTGGCTTGGCGCTGGAGGACGCTCGGATAGCTTGCTTTCCAGGGATGTCCGATAACTGCCGGTCTCCCGGGGACTGCAGGAAAGCGACACGATCAGGATGAAGGTAGAAAATATATATGGAATATAGCGATTCATAAGATCGTATTTCTGTAAACGACAAAAACAGATCAATGGAAGAAACCGTGTCAGCGATCTGCGGTGGCCTCAGATCGACGATTATCTTTACAGTTCGATTTTATTCAGCCTCAACGCGTTGCTGATCACGGAGACCGAGCTGAAGGTCATGGCGACGCTGGCGATCACCGGGCTTAACAGCATGCCGAAGAACGGATAGAGCACTCCCGCTGCGATCGGAATTCCCAAGCACGTTATAGATGAACGCAAAGAACAAGTTCTGCCGGATGTTGCGCATGGTTCCTCGGCTGAGACGGCGCGCCTTGGCGATGCCACGCAGATCGCCTTTGACCAATGTCACTCCGGCGCTCTCCATTGCCACATCGGTGCCCGTGCCCATCGCGATTCCTACATGAGCCAGGGCCAGAGCGGGAGCATCATTGACTCCGTCCCCCGCCATCGCCACCATCCGACCCTCCGCCTGCAGCCGTTTCACCACTTCGCCCTTTTGCTCGGGCAATACATCGGCTTGAATTTCATCGATACCTAGCTTTTTCGCAACTGCCTCGGCGGTCGTTCGATTGTCCCCGGTGAGCATGACGATCCTTATTCCGTCCTGATGCAGCATCTGGATCGCTTCCGCGGTGGATTGCTTGACGGGGTCGGCGACACCGACCAGTCCGGCGACAGCTCCATCCACGACGACATACATGACCGTCTGTCCGTCTTTTCTGAGTGTCTTCCGACTCGATTCAAAAAATCACCCGGTTCAACTTTCAATTCCTCCAACAGCTTGCGGTTTCCGAGTGCGACTCGCTTCCCATCGACGGAACCGACAACACCCTTACCCGTGATCGAGCGAAACTCGCGGGCATCGGCAAGCTTCAAGCCTTTCTGTCTCGGCGCCGCGCGACGATCGCTGCCGCCAGCGGATGCTCGCTGCCCCGCTCCAGACTTGCTGCAAGGCGCAGAATCTCGTCCTCGCTTTGTCCCGGCACCGGAACCAGCGCTGCCAAGTGCGGTTTGCCTTCGGTCAGGGTTCCGGTCTTGTCCACCACCAACGTGTCGATCTTTTCCAGGACCTCCAATGCTTCGGCATTCTTGATCAACACGCCGGCCAGTCGCGCCCCGTCCCGTGCCGACCATGATCGACATCGGCGTCGCCAAGCCGAGCGCGCAGGGGCAGGCGATGATCAATACGGCGACGGCATTGAGCAGTGCGTAAGCCAATGCAGGCTCCGGACCGAACCAGGCCCAGACGACAAAGGTTATGAGGCGATCAGAACCACCGCGGGAACAAAATAGCCGGCGACAATATCGGCCAGTTTCTGAATCGGCGCGCGGCTGCGCTGAGCTTCCGCAACCATGCGGACAATCTGTGCCAAGAGCGTATCGCTGCCGACCCGCTCGGCTTTTATGACGACACTGCCGGTTCCGTTAACCGTTCCGCCGGTAACTTTGCTGTCTTTCGTCTTCTCAACCGGAATCGGCTCGCCGGTAATCATCGACTCATCGACTGATGTCGTACCTTCCAAAACGATTCCATCAACGGGAATCTTTTCGCCGGGGCGGACGCGCAGACGATCGCCGACTTGAACGCGCTCGAGAGCCACGTCCGTTTCCGTACCATCATCGCGCAGCAGACGCGCGGTCTTGGGCGCAAGCCCCAACAACGCCTTGATCGCTTTGCTGGTATTGCTGCGGGCGCGCAGCTCCAATACCTGGCCGAGCAAGACAAATGTGGTGATCACCGCCGCGGCGTCGAAGTAAACGCCCACCTCGCCGCCATGGCCGCGGAACGATTGCGGAAAGGCGTCGGGGAAAAGCGTGGCGGCCAGACTGTAAACGAACGCGGTGCCGACTCCGATGGCGATCAGAGTGAACATGTTCAGACTGCGATTGACGATGGACGCCCAGCCGCGCTGGAAGAACGGCCATCCGCCCCAGAGCACCACCGGAGTGGCAAGAACGAGCTGAAACCAGTTGAGCAGCTGCGGCGATAAACCGTGCTGCACGGGCTGCCCCGGAATCATATCGGACATGGCGAGAAAAAAAATCGGCGCGCTCAGAACAACGCCAGCCCAAAATCGCCGCGTCATGTCGACCAGTTCGGGATTGGCTTCTTCCGCCAAAGTTACCGTGCGCGGCTCCAACGCCATGCCGCAGATGGGACAGGCGCCCGGCTCAGGCACGGACGATCTCCGGATGCATGGGACAAACATATTCTGTCTTCACCGAAGGAGCGGCGGGAGCTGCCGGCTCCAGCGCCATGCCGCATTTCGGGCACGCGCCGGGTTTGGACTCGCGCACCTCGGGATCCATCGGACAGACATAAATGCCATGCTCCCCTACATCTGGCTTTGGCGCCTGCGCTGTATCCGCGTGTGGTTGTCCGTGACCGTGCACAGCGTGTCCCGTCGCGGGCGATTTCAAGAAACTCTCTCGGGGTCTTCTTTAAATTTCGCCAGGCAGTGCTGGCTGCAGAAATAATAGGTTTGGCCACTATGAACGTGACTGCCCGCAGCGCTATTGGGCTCCACGTTCATGCCGCAAATTGGATCAATCATCTCACTACGTCCTTGTCGGAAAAACCTGGTTAGATTTTTTACGCTGGCGATCTTATGCCGTTTTGCGTCTTAGGGTCCGTGCATGCGGCAGGAACGCGGGAGTCCTGGCAGCATAGCGGCGATACTGATCGCCAAACTCCTCTGCGACCTCCTGCTCTTCTCTCCGAGCTAGCCGCACATACATCGTCACCAAGATCGGAAACATAATCAACGTCACCAACGTCGGCCACTGGAGCAAAAAGCCGAGCATAATGAGGATAAAGCCGCCGTACTGCGGATGGCGCACGTAGGCATAGGGACCGCTCACGGCAAGCGTCCCCGCGCGTTGCGCCTCGTAGAGCACTTTCCACGCAGCGGCAAGCAGAATGAAACCGCAAAGGATAAGTATGTTGCTTAATATATGTAGCGGGTCGAAGTGTGCATTGATTTTCCATCCGACCAGCGTATTCCACAAATGGCCGGCGTCGTGAGAGAAGAAATCTACGCCAGGGTATTTTCGTACTAACCAGCCGGAGAGCAAATAGATCGTGAGCGGGAAGCCGTACATTTCCACGAAAAGCGCGACGATAAACGCGGAGAAGGCGCTAAAGGAGCGCCAATCGCGGTTGGTTCGCGGTTTGGTAAAGCTAAAAGCGAAGATGATGAATACCAGGGAGTTGATCACCACCAAAGACCATAAGCCGTAGGCAGATTCATCCGTCATCGCCGGTCTCCTTTCGCCGCGTGATCGTGACCGTCATTGCCGCCGCCGTGCCCGCCGTGAAATAGATGCATCAGTGGGCAGAGCAAGAGTAAGCCGTATGGGAGGATTCCCAGCAGATGCGCCTTATGTTCTTCCCAGAGAAAAAACACCGCGATAGCGAGAAATCCAAGCAGCACCCAGCCGCTTCTCGAGCGCAACCATGAACGTTGTTCGGAACTCATGCATTCCTCCATTTCTCATCCGCCAAGATCCTGCTTCTTGGCGTCGAACTCATCTTTTATTGATCTCGCCGCGCGCACACCTCAGCCCAGAACATGAGCATTACAAACATTATCCCAATTTCCCAGTCGCCTACCATGCGCCGCTATTTCGATGTCTTCATCCCTCGCCCCATCCGCTCAGACATCTGTTTCATCATGCCGGACATATCGCCCATCATCTTTGACATATTCTGCATCTCTTCAGGCGTCATCTTTCCACCGCCCATCATGCCACCCATGTCGCCCATCACACCCGACATGCCGCCCATCATCTTGCCCATTTCGTTCGTCTCTTCGCCCTTCATCATTCCTTGACCTTTCATCATGCCGCCCATGCCTTTTTTCATCTCCATCATTTTGCCGTGCATCTCCTTCATCTTACTCATGTCCATACCGCCGCCCTGCATACTCTCCCCCTTCATGGGCATGCCTTCCTTCATCGGCATCTGCCCTTTCATCGGCATTTCCTTTTTCTCCTGGGCTAGTGCAGGAAACCCGCCCAGCGCCGCAGATAGGAACATCGCTACAACAATCTTTTTCATGACCATCTCCTTTTTGTTTTCCTGAATTCGTTTATCCAATTTTTACCTTGCGCCGATGACCAGACTCGCATTATGCATCCAGGCGATGTACCAGCCACCGACCCAAGCGAGGATTCCTAAATACAACGCGCCCCACACCATGCTTACCGGATTCCCCCAGTAAAACCCCGGGATCAGTTCGAGAAGGCTATGGTGTAGTTCCATGGTTTTGCCGGAGAGTAGTAATCCGTAACCGATGCACAGGATATAGAAGATCTAAATTCCGAGTACGCAGAGACCGGCGTACTTTGTTTTGAACAACATTGGAATCAGCTCCTCTCGTCGATTTCGCTTTCTCTAGATCACCAACGGGCACTAATGCTGATGGCCTTTTCCTTCCTTGTCACGCTCGCCCCTTGCCAATCCGCTTTTCCACTTCGTCCACGCTCAATACCGACAGCACGTCGCGCACTTCAATAACGCTCGTTTTCATCGTGCCTCCTTATCGGTTTTCGTACTCAAAATGTCCTGTTACCTATCTGATCACTTTGCAGGCTGACCGTTTATGTGTCCGCGGCCTGCATGACCTGCGTCAATGCAGACAGTGCTTTGGGGCGATGTCTCACCGGCTCCATGCGCGATTCACTAGCTTGCGCAATTCGCTGAACCACAGCACGACGCTGGCCATCGCAGCGCAGAGCAGCCACTGGCCGAGCTCCAGCGGCACCGTGCCGAAGGCGAGGTTGAGGAAGTCGAGGTTGACGACCGCCACCTGCAGCAGCACCGACAGCGCGATCGCGCCCCACAGCCACGGGTTGACGAACAGGTGCGCGAACGCGCTCGTGGTCTCCGAGCGCGCGTTGAAGCAGTTGAACAACTGGCGAAGACCAGCACGGTGAAGCCGGCGGTGCGCGCGGTGGCGAGGTCGTGCGTGCCCTCGATCAGCCCGCCGGGCAGGTAGAGGTCGATCGTCAGCAGCGTCACGACCGCCATCACCACGCCGATCTGGATCACCCCCGCCCACATGCGGGCGTCGATCACCCGCTCGCTCAGCCGCCGCGGCTTGCGCGCCATGACGTCGTCGGTCGGCGGGTCGACGCCCATCGCCAGCGCCGGCCCGGAGTCGGTGATCAGGTTGATCCACAGGATCTGCGTCGCGAGCAGCGGCAGCACCACCGCGTCGCCGGCGCCCGTCAGCCCGATCACGCCGGCCCCGACCACACCCAGGAAGACCGTCAGCACCTCGCCCATGTTCGAGGACAGCAGGTAGCGCAGGAACTTGCGGATGTTGTCGAAGATGCCGCGCCCCTCGCGCACGGCCTCGACGATGGTGGCGAAGTTGTCGTCGGCGAGGATCATCTTGGCCGCTTCCTTCGTCACCTCGGTCCCGGTCACACCCATCGCGACGCCGATGTCGGCCGACTTCAGCGCCGGCGCATCGTTGACGCCGTCGCCGGTCATCGCGACGATGTTGCCGTCGGCCTGCAGCGCGTCGACGATGCGCAGCTTGTGCGCGGGCGCCACCCGCGCGTAGACGGACGTCTTGCGCACCGCCTCGGCGAAGGCCGCATCGTCGAGCGCGTCGAGCTCGAGCCCGGTCAGCGCGGTGGCGCCGGCCTCCACGATGCCGAGATCCGCGGCGATGCGCGCGGCCGTGCGCGGGTGGTCGCCGGTGATCATGATCACCCGGATGCCGGCCCGGCGGGCCTCGCGAATGGCGACCGCCGCCTCCTCGCGCGGCGGGTCGATGATGCCCACGGTGCCGACGAAGATGAGGTCGCGTTCGAGCGATTCCGTGACTTGCGGGTCCTCGCCCGGGTCGAGCGGGCGGTAGGCCACGGCCAGGGTGCGCAGCGCCGCGTCGGAAAGCGTGTCGACGTCGGCCAGGATCCGCGCCCGCAGCGCGTCATCGAGCTCGACCAGCTCCATCCCCACGCGCGCCCGGGTGCACCGCTCGAGCAGGACGTCCGGGGCGCCCTTGGTGATCACCACGACCTCGTCGTCGTGTTCGTGGTCGAGCTCGATCGTCGACATCATCTTGCGCTCGGACGTGAACGGGATTTCGCCGATGCGCTCGAAACGCCGCTCGCGCCGCTCGGTGACACCCAGCTTGCGCTCGGCCACCAGGAAGGCCGCTTCGGTGGGGTCGCCGTGGATCTCCCACTCGCCGCCCGCCGTCTGGCGCAGGTCGGCGTTGCCGGCCAGGCTGCCGCCGCTGAGCACCACGATGTGCTCGTCACGCAGCGGTCCGGCTGCCAGCTCGGCGCCCTCGTGTTCCACCTGCCCGTGGGGCGCGTACCCGACCCCGGTGACATGGGTGCCGCCCGAGGCGGTCATCACCCGCTCGATGGTCATCTCCGAGCGGGTCAGCGTGCCGGTCTTGTCCGAGGCGATGACCGAGGCGGAGCCCAGCGTCTCCACCGACGACAGCTTCTTGACGATCGCGTTGTGCTTCGCCATCCGCTGCACGCCCAAGGGCGAGCACCACCGACAGGATCGCCGGCAGCCCCTCGGGCACGGCCGCCACCGCCAGGGACACGCCGAGCAGCAGGACGTCGATGACATCGGCGGCGCTGCGGATGTCGGAGATCAGCAGGATGGTCCCCACCACCACGACGGCGATGATGACGACCGCGATGCCGAGCATGCGCCCGATGCGTGCGACTTCCTTCTGCAGCGGTGTCGGCTCCTCCTCGGTGGCCTCGAGCATTTCGGCGATCGAGCCCATCTCGGTGTCCATCCCGGTCGCCGTGACCACGGCGCGACCGGTGCCCTGCGCGACGGCCGTGCCCTTGAAGACCATGTCGAGTCGGTCGCCGAGCGCCGCCGGTTCGCGCAGCGTGGCGGCATCCTTGAGCACGGCTTCGCTCTCGCCGGTCAGCGAGGCTTCCTGCACGCGCAGTGACGTGGCCTGAAGCAGGCGTGCATCCGCCCCGACGGCGTCACCCTCGCCGAGCACGAGCAAGTCGCCACGCACCAGCTCGGCGCTGGGCACCCGCAGCACCTGCCCGTCACGCAGGACCGCGGAGGTCACTGCGGTCATCCGGGCCAGTGCGGCCACGGCGTTCTCCGCCTTGGCTTCCTGCACATAGCCCAGGACCCCGTTGAGCAGCGACGATCGTCCCGATGACGATCGCATCCACAGGCCAGCCGACCAAGCCCTCGATCACCCAGGCGACGAGCGCGATGGCAATGGCGGCCAGCAACAGGTAGACGAGGGGATCATGGAAGTGCGACAGGACGCGACGCCACGCGGGCCGCCGCGGGGCAGAGCGGAGTTCGTTCGGGCCGTCTTGCGCGAGCCGGCGCGACGCCTCCTGCGACGTGAGCCCATTGTTCGAGATCTGCCCCGAGAGCTCTCGCTACTTCGTCAGCATTCTTGACGGAAGGATCATCGAGTCTGCCTGCCTTCGCCATGGCGGGTGGGGGGGTTGGAGGCGGCGCGCCCGGCGCTGTGTGGCCCTCTGGCCGTCGATGCGGGAGCGGCGGCGCGGGCAGGCGGCGGGCGCGACAGTGGCAACTTGCGGCGCAGCGGCTACGGGCGTTGAAGCGGAGGCCGGCACAGCTTCCGGCGTTGGCACTACCGCACCCTTGCGTGCGGGCTCGTGTTCACTTACATGCTTGGGTAGGGATTCGCCTGCAGACTGATACCCGCATTGGCGCACGGCCGCCTTGATGTCGGCGGCCTTGAGTCGGGTTTCGTCGTAGCGCACTGTGGCGCTTTCCGCAGCGTAATTCACGGTAACGCTTTCGACACCCGGCACCTCGCCGATCCGTTCTTCCACTCCGCGCACGCTCAATACCGAGAGCATGTCGTGGACTTCAATAACACTCGTTTTCATCGCGTTTCCTAAACGGTCTTCATACGCAAAATGTCTCGTTTCATCCCCGATCACTTCGCAAGCTGGCCGTTTTCGCGATTTGAGCCGTCGTATGCAAATACGATCCGCCGATCCGGCCGGATCAGCCGCTTGTCCTTGCCGGTGTAGTGAAGCCGGCCGAGCAGATCCTTGATGATATTGAGCCGCGCCAGACGCTTGTCGTTGGCGCGCACCAAAGTCCACGGCGCCGTCGGGTTGTGGGTGCGCGCCAAGCATCTCGTTGCGGGCCCGGCTGTATGCTTTCCAGTGCTTGATCGCCTGGTCGTCGATCGGACTGACTTTCCACTGCTTGAGCGGATCCTCTTTCCGGTCCCTCAGCCGGCGCTTCTGCTCCGCTTTGCTGATATCGAGATAGTACTTGAGGAGCTTCACGCCCGAGCGGATCAGCATGTTCTCGAAGTTTGAAACCGAGCCCATGAACTCCTCATGCTCAGCCTCGGTACAAAAGCCCATTACCCGCTCAACACCGGCACGGTTGTACCAACTGCGATTAAAGAGCACGAGTTCCTGGGCCGCCGGCAAATAAGGAACATAACGTTGGAAGTACCACGATGTACGGTCCCGGTCCGAGGGTTTGCCGAGGGCGACGACGCGGGTTTCGCGTGGACTCAGGTGCTGGACAATGCGCTTGATCGTGCCATCTTTTCCGGACGCATCCCGGCCCTCCAGGATGATCAGGATTTTGTCATCGCATTTTATGAAGTGCCGCTGCAGCTTGACCAGTTCGACCTGGAGCTTGTGGAGGCTGTCCTTATAGGCTTTTTTCGTGATTGAGGGCGCGTGTCCGCTCAATTCTTTTTTGTTGCCTTTCTTGCTCATAGCTATTTCCTTACCCAAGTTCTATGCAAAGAATTGTAAACGGGTACGTAGACGAGCCCCGCGTGCGCGCCATGCAGAACACCGGCCGCCTTGGCATCCTGCCGATCGCGTCGACACGCTTTTATCCTGCCTTACGTGCACCTTTTTCGAACCCGTCGATCGTCTTCTGGTCGAACGAGTAGCCTTCAACATAAATGGGCTGCAGTTCTTCGAGCGCGAAATAGGCAGTGACCTTGGCGCCGAGCTTGATTGCGAGCGCGCTTGGCGGCCTTGTTGGCGACCGGTGAACCGTCGGTCGGAATCAGAATGTGCTTGAACATGGGTTCTCCTTGGTAAGAAACTTAAACGCAGCAGTCCGGCTCGCCGCGCCTGGAGCCACGCCACATACCCTCGCGAATGTGATTCTCTCGATTCACGCTAAAGCACCACCGGTTTGTCGGGCAATTCATTCTGGCCATCGCCGACAGCGGGAAAATGTTTCATCAGATGCTGCGTCACCGCCTGAATGCCGCTGAGCACGCCGTCTTCGTAGTTCGCCTGTTTAAAGGCAGTTTCCATCGTGCGGCAAATCTTCTCCCATTCCTGCGAGCCCACCTTCGCGTGAATCCCGCGATCGGCAACAATCTCCACGTCCCGGTCGGCGAGCAACAGATAAATCAGCACGCCGTTGTTGTGTTCGGTATCCCACATGCGCAGTTGCGAAAAAACTTCGATCGCGCGTTCTCTCGCGGACTGCCCCTTGAAGAGCGGCGTGCCGTCCAGTGCGCCTTCCACCGCGAAACGGATTTCTCCGACGTGTGCGGTCTCGCTCGCTTTGATCGCTTGCTCAATCGCGATCAAGGTTTGGCGGGGAAAAGCCCGGTTGACTTGCCAGTGGGTCATCAGGAGATGCTTCGCTATGCGTTTGATGTTCATCGTTACCACCGACCCGACGCGCCGCCGCCGCCAAAGCCACCACCGCCACCGCCAAAGCCGCCGCCTCCGCCGCCAAAACCCCCTGTGCCGAATCCTCCACGATGACCGCCGACGCCGCGTCCGCCCATACCGCCGCTGAGCAACGTGAACAAGAGCGCGATCACGCCCGCGACCAACGCGATGGATACCGCGCCGACAAATAACCAGGCGACGACAGCCACGGCCCCGCCGGTCACGAGCGCGCCGGGAAATCTGCCCAGCACGGAGCGCAGCACCCCACCCACCACGAGCGCAAGAATAAAAATGATCGGAACATACTGCTGAATATCGGCGATGCCGCCGGCGGGCTTTCCTTTGGGTTCCGGCAACGGCTCGCCGTCGATTACGCGGATGATCTGGTCGACCCCGGCAGTAATGCCGCCATAGAAATCTCCTTGCTTGAAGCGCGGCGTAATGATCTCGCTGATGATGCGCTTGCTGGTGGCGTCATTGAGCGCTCCTTCCAGGCCGTACCCCACCTCGATGCGCAGCGCGCGGTCGTTCTTGGCGACGACCAGGATTGCACCGTCATCGACTTTCTTGCGGCCCAGTTTCCATTGCTCCGCAACGCGCAAGGCATATTGCTCGATCGTTTCCGGAGCGGTGGTGGGAACGATGAGAACCGCGAGCTGACTGCCTTTTCTGGCTTCAAACGCTTGCAGGGTCTGCTCCAAGGCGGCCTTCTGCTCTGCGGTGAGCGTGGCGGTCTGGTCGGTGACGCGCCCGGTCAAGGGCGGGACCGCGACCTGTGCTCCGGCTATGAAAGACCAGCAAAGCGTGAATGCAAGCAATGACGCTCTTGCCGTGTTCATCGCCATCACTTGGCGGCTCCCTGAGCCTCGCCTTGGGGCTTGGCAGCGTCGCCGCAACGGTTGCCGCTTTTTTGTCTGGACGTTGCCACATTAAATTGAGTGCGAAATAAACGAACGCGATTGCGCCGATGGCGAATATTGTGTCGCCGATCATTCGCATCCAGCGCAGAGTCTGCATCAGGTCTGTCTGCATGAATTCGGAACTTCGCGCCGACCAGTAGCCGACTGAAACCGATTGATAGGTTTGCATCAGACCGACCGGCAGCAGGCTCAAGACGATTTCCAACATCATTCCGATATTGATCGCCCAGAACGCAAACCAAATCGGTCGTTCCTTCCACTTGAGTTCCGGCTTCATCGCCCGCAGACAAAACAGCAACAGTCCAAGTCCGAGCGTGCCGTAGACACCATAGAGTGCGCCGTGCGCGTGAACCGCCGTCGTGTTCAAGCCCTGCATGTAATAAAGCGCGATCGGCGGATTGATCATAAATCCGAAAATTCCCGCGCCGACCAGATTCCAGAACGCGACAGCGACAAAGAAATAAACGACCCATTTATACTGAGTGAGCCACGGCCGTGCTTTGGAGCGGCGAATGTTTTCCACCGCTTCGTGTCCGACCAGAAGCAGCGGAACGATCTCGAGCGCGCTGAACACCGAGCCGAAGGCGATCGCCACGGTCGGCGTTCCGGCAAAATACAGGTGATGAAGCGTGCCGATAATTCCGCCGCTTAAATAGATCGCGCCCGAAAGCAGCGATGCCTGCGCCGCGCTTTCGGCACGAATGACGCGCAGCTTGGCAAACAAGAACGCAATGACAACCGTCGCAAAAACTTCGAAAAAGCCTTCGACCCACAGATGCACGACCCACCAGCGCCAATATTCGACGACCGAAAGGTGCGAGCGCATTCCCCAAAAAAGTCCCGGACTGTAGAACAACGCGATTCCGGCCGTCGACAAGAAATACAGAGTGATCAGAGATTTCGACGTGCCTTTTTGCTTGAGCGCCGGAATCGCGGTGCGCGCGATCAGGAAGAGCCACAAGAGCAAACCGACAAAAAGTGCCGCCTGCCAGACTCTGCCTAAATCGACGTATTCATAGCCTTGATGTCCGAACCAAAACCACAGATCGCCGGGCAGCTTGTGCATCACGCTCATCCATTGCCCGGCCATCGAACCTAAAACGACGATCAGCAACGCACCGAAAAGCACATCCACGCCGAGTTTTTGACGTTTCGGCTCGTAACCGCAGATGAACGGCGCGATAAAAAGTCCGGCGGCCAGCCACGCCGTCGCAATCCAGAAAATCCCAAGCTGTGTGTGCCAGGTTCGCGTAACTACATACGGCAGATAATCCGCCAGCGGAATTCCGTAAAATCCGCCGCCTTCGACGCCGTAGTGCGCCGTGATCATTCCCATCACGATTTGCAAAAGGAACAGCAGCGTGACGACGAGAAAGTATTTGACCGTCGCTTTTTGCGAAGGCGCAATCTGGGCGCCGATTAGAGGGTCATCATCCGGCACATCGTCCGAAACGGTTTCCGTTTCGCGCAGGCGTAATACCAAACCATCCAGCCGATGCCCGCCAACAGCATGATCACGCTGACGCCTGTCCAGACAATGGCGCTGCTGGTCGGAACGTTGCCGACGAGCGGTTCGGGCGGAAAATTACTGGTGTAGGAAATTGTGTTGTTCGGACGATTGGTCGCCGATGCCCACGCCGTCCAAAAGAAAAAGGAATTCAATTGACGAAGTTTTGCCGGGTCAGCTTGCGCATTGCGCTGAATCGCGTATGCGGTTGTTGCCGTTGGTGAAAACATCAGAGTAATGTTTGAGATTATCTTCAAACGCGCGGGCGCGAATCGGTTCGATGGTGAACCTGCCGGTCGCTTCGTCATAGTTGTTTTTTCGCATCGTGTCTTGCAGACGCTGGCGCAAGACCGCTTGCTGTTCAGAAGCCAGATTGGCATAGTCGTTTGAAAAATCCTTTTTCGACCATTCGTTCAAAATGAAGAGCGCTTCGCGATGCAGATAATCCGCCGACCAATCGGGCGCAACGTAAGAGCCGTGTCCCCAAATCGAGCCGCTCTGCATTCCGCCCATTGCCTGCCAGACGTTTTGCCCGTTGGATATCTCTTCCGCCGCAATCAAAACCTGGCCATCAGTCGTCACGACTTCGCGAGGAATCGGCGGAGCCTGGCGAAAAATCTCCGTGCCGACCCAGCCTAATACCGCAAACGAAAATACAAATATTGCGATAAAAATCATCCAGAGTTTTTTCATAAAAATCCGTTTCTTACTTCGTATCCGCTCCGCCATCATCTTAGGCGGGACTATCTCGAATCTGTTGCCGCACTCCGGTTAAGAAAGTGGTCTCGAACTTGCGCCACAATCTGCGGATCAGTCATCTTGCCGGTTGGTTCGCTGGCTACTAGGTGTCCGCTGAGGTTGTCTTTCTCCAATCGTTTTTTGAGCTCACCCTTTGCCTCACCGGGACCCAATATCAGAAGAAATTCGGCCTCACGAATGCATGAAACTACCGCGTCATAGTAAATATATACGCCGTAGAGAAAGCTCTCAATCAACCCCCCGGCAGACGCCCCAAAAGGTCAGCCACTTGAAAGGGTTGCGCCACCTTCAACGTGATCCACAACCAACAATCGCTCCTTCGATGAGCGCGTTATGCCGGGATGCGGTAGTTAACCATCATGTTGCCGTCCTCGTGCTCCAGATTGTGGCAATGAAATAAGAAAAGTCGCGCGCCCGGAAACGCTTGCCGGAAGTCAACTGCGATACGCACAGTTTCGCCGGGCCAAATCATCACAGTGTCTTTCCAGCCCAGATCAGTTACCGCACGTCCGCCGCTCGCCGTGGCCAGAGGACGCAACGCCGCAGGACTGTTGCTTCGCCCGAGCACCTGAAACGAAAAGCCGTGCAGGTGCATGGGATGAATCATGCTGTTTGTGGCGTTCTCGATATCCCACACTTCAACCGCCCGCAGGACTTCAAACGCGGCGGTGTCGCGCTGGAACTGCTGGCCGTTGATCAGCCATTCATGGCCGCCTCTATTTTGCCAGCCCCGCCAAACTGACGGATGGTTCAGCGGTCTCACAACTGCGATCCTGACAGGCAGGCGCGATGATGACTGGAACCGAACCATCGGAAACTTCAAAGGCCAGCGTATCAACCTGACGCCGCTTCCTTCATGATTTTAACAATCGTGTCCTCCACTTCCTGCGCCACCCCTTCCAGTTGCGGCGTGTTGAACATCGCCAGCAGAGTGGTTGGCTTCAAGGTCGCCAGAATGGTTTTACCGCCCTCCTCGTAAATGGAGATCCGGCATGGCAGTGCGGTGGAGACGCTCATGTTTTGATCGAGCACCTTCTTCGCTTGTTGCGGCTGACAGACCTCGAAGATCAGACATTCACGGGCGAACTCCACGCCCTTCTTCGCCATGGTCTCTTTGAGGTTGTGAACCTGCATGACGCCAAAGTGATTGGCCTGGACGGCAGCCTGCAAGGCAGCCGCAGCTTCACTCACGGTTTTGTCAGTGGATAATTTGATCAGCATAGGTTTCCTTTCATGGTTAACAGTTCACTTCACAGGCGGGTCGTGAACGCACGATTATTTCTTGGACAGCTTGTTAATCACGACGACCAGCAGGACCACCACCAGGACGCCGATCACCGTCCAAATCCACATCCCTCCGCCCATCCATCCACCCATCCATCCGTCAGTTTGGTTCATCATAAAGCCCCCTTCGTTCGCGTTACTCTACGACTTCGCCAAACCGTGGACGCTGACGGTGCCGCAGCAACCGCCCGCCTTGTCGACAACGGGCAAGCTCGTCGCGCGATGCTCGTGGAGTTTTCGGCGCGCTTCTTCAACTGGCTCATCCGCGCCACAACACGCAGACACGGGACGCATGATCTCTTCGACGCGCACTTCCGAAGCGCGCCGGTCATCAGCCGCCACGCCGCAACACACGTCGCGCTCGGTGACGACGCCGACCAGCTTGAGGTTTTTTGTATCCTCAACCACCGGCGCGCAGCCGCAGCCTGAATCGCGCATTGCTCGCGCTGCGTGTGCCGCCGTGTCTTGCGGCGTACAGCACGAAGACGCTTCGATTGGTTTCATCACATCACTACAACAACTCATTTTCTTTTCCTCCTTCAGTTTTTGAGATCGAAATTCAATCGACGAGGCGTTGTGCGCAACAGAGGATCAACTCCCAAGTCGATTTCTGTTGTCGTGGTCGCCTCCTTCATCAAGCGAGTCTAGCTTCGCGCCGCCTATCCAGCGCTTTCCACCCGATAACCAAAGCGAGCGCGAGCAATACTGCTCCGCTAAACAAATACGGCGCGTTTATCTGCCAGATGAAAAGCAGCGCCGCCCAAGAGCGGTCCGCCCGCCTGACCGAGACTGTTGGCCGCATTCTGGACGCCGAGCGACGCGCCCGCCTGTTGCTCTCCGCCGCGCTTTGAGATGAGCGCCGCGAGATTCGGAGCGATGAACGCCATTCCTAATGCGAGCAACGCGACAAAGGCAAAGACAAAGAACTTCGTCTGCGCCGTCGCCAGCAACGCGATACCCGCTCCCATCAAGCCGAAGCCCGCGCCGATCTGGTAAATCTCGCTAATTCTTCCCGCGAGGAAGCCGACCGCGCCTGCTTGAAAGACGGTCATCACCAGCCCGCACACGACGAAGACGTAACCCACTTCGGCGGGACCGAAATCGAACTTTGCCTGAGCAAAAAGCGCGAACGTCCCCTCGAACATCGTCAGCGCGAATTGTCCGGCGAGTGCCAGAGCGAGCAGCGGAGACAGAGTTTTAACCAGCGTTCGCCAGTCCGTCTTCGCGTCTTCACTCGTATCTTTTACCGGGCTCGTATTCTGCGTCGAAGTTTTCGGCATCGATTCCGGCAGCCAGCGCCATGCCGCGAGCAGCGTCAGCAGTCCTAACAACGCCGCCGCGAAAAACGGAGTCGAGAAGGCGTCGACTTTGAAATGTCCGACGCTCCAATTAAAATGCCAGTCTCGCCGCGACAGCAAACCGCCGAGCGCGGGTCCGACAACCACGCCGAGACTCACCGCCGTGCCGAGCCACGCCATTCCGCGACCGCGTTCTTCTTTCGTCGTCATATCGACCACGTAAGCCGCCGACACCGGCAACGTCGCCGACGACAAAATGCCTCCGACAATTCGCGCCGCGTAGAGCAGCCACAGCGACGTGGACAGACCGAACATCACCTGCGCGACGACGTAGCCCGCGATACCGATTAAGAATCAGCGGTCTTCTGCCGATGCGATCCGACCAGCGTCCCCATAACGGCGCGAAGACGAGCTGCATCAGCGGATAAACGCCGGTCAAAAGCGTCACATGCAGCACGATTGACTGCTGCGCCGCGCCCGCTTCAAGCGCGAGCCGCTCGACGTAAAACGGCAGCACCGGCAGCGTGATGCCGAAGCCGATCATCACGACAAACAAACAGGCGAGCAGGACAAATAGGTGTTTACTGATCACGCCAGCACCCTTCCGTTTGCCCTAATAGACTTCCCTACCACGCACGAGCCAACTAACATCATGAGCGTTACTGCTTTGCCGGCACACCCCACCGGCGGGTGAGAAAGTTGTAGATGGGGACGAACACGAGTCCGGCGTATGCGCCGTAGAGAAAGCTCTCAATCAACCCCAGGCAGAAGCCCCAAAAGGTCAGCCACTTGAAAGCCGGTAAAACCATCTCCAAGAATGGTGCCATGAGTGTAAGCTCGGCGGCACGATCAATCCGTAGATGACGCACAGGACGAAGCTGATGGCGGTAAAGATTCCCAACGACCAGCTCACGATTTTGATATTCAGCATGGCTCTTACTCCTTTACGCTTCGCGGTTGTTCAGTGCTGTGTCACGGCTGAGAGTTCTTCCTTAACTCCCGAGTACGACGGAGTTCAGCCTTTCAGTGCTGATGCCCGCCTGAACTGGTGTTCTCGACGCGACCTTGCGCTTGATCTTTTTCTCTTTCATCCTTGCCTCGTTGACGATG
The DNA here is from genome assembly GCA_963847445.1 of uncultured delta proteobacterium. Lineage (GTDB taxonomy): Bacteria > Desulfobacterota > Binatia > UBA9968 > UBA9968 > DP-20. Next base: position 34,416 of record CAWJZV010000043.1, read on the forward strand.
ACCTCCATCATGACCGCTATGACCACCGTGCCCGCCATGACCGAACATGTGCATCGCGATAAAGGCGATGAAGATCAACACCCAGAACCAGTTTGCCAGTAACCAATCCATTTTAAGTTCCTCCTTTCAGTTAATTCTTAGAATCCATTATAATGATGCTCTCCGTCGCGCCTCCTCGTCTATACTTTGAAGACGGAGCGGCGATGAAACTCTATTGCGACGGGTTCTTATCACGCTGTGTCCTGCATGTGCTTGGATGGTTACTCCTTTAATTTGTCATTAGTTTTGGGGCGCTGCGGCGACGGTGTCGCCGTTGGGTTGCAGTATCCGGATTGCGGCGGCAACATGCGCAGCGATCAAGCCTGAGAGCGCGTCTTCCGATTTTTGAGTACATGGCTCTATTCCTTCAACCCTGGCCGTATATCAACCGGGCCGAGTAATCAGAACCGGACCGACGGAATGGCGCACTACTATCTCGGCTACGCTGCCAAGCGCCCAGCGTTTCACGCCGGAGCGCCCATGCGAACACATGGCGATCAATCCGCCCGGCGTCTTGCGTTCCAGCGCGATGATCTGGTCCCCAGCGGAACCTTCCTTCGTCACGCATGACACCTTGGCAATTCCGAGCTTCTTGACCTCGGTAACCTTCTTGTCGAGATATTCACTCGCTTCTTCGCGCACGCCGGCGATCAACAATTCGTAGTTTCCTGCGTAGAAGCCGTCGTCTCCAGCGAGGGTGTTGTAGGGAATGTGGTAAGCGCGGAACAACTCGATAGCTAGGTCGAGTTTCTGCGCGAGACCGGCAACCATCGGTAGCACACTCTCGGCCAGCTCCGACCCATCCAAAGGCACAATGATCGACTTCAGCGCCGCCTCGCCTGCCGACTTTGCCTCTTCCGTCGCTCGAACCAACAGCAAAGCATTCGCCGTTCCACGCAAGACTTTCTCGGCAATGCTACCCAACATGAAGCGATTCAATCCGGAACGACCGTGCGTGGCCATCGTGATCAGCATCGCCGTGTCCGCTTCGCCTCTCTCGATGATCGCATCTGCAGCTTGGGCCTTCGCCACCGTGCATTTCACGTCGGCGTCGGGAAAGGTGCTCGCGACGCCCTGGAGATAGACTGTACTGTGCCTTACGCCGTCCTCGACCATGGTATCGAGAAGCTGTGCCTTCTCGGCCGACATTTGTGCGGCCATCTCGGCGATATCGAAAACCGCAAATAGCTCGACTGGAATTTTGAAGCTCCCTGCCAGGTAACGCGCGTAGGGCAGGACTTTCTCTGCCGTTTTGGAACCATCCAACGGTATTAGTATCCGTGTATACATGATTTTCTCCTCGTTATTTGTTTGTGTCCTACGCCCGTCGCCAGTTCACCTAAACCACTTTGACTTTCAATTCTTTACACTTCGCCTCTTCAATCTTGGGATTTTAGTTTTGCTTACAATGTGCGAGCGTTATCCACAGCAGCCACCTGCCTTAGCCTCGGGCTTAGCACCGGCGGGCGTGGAGCGAAACTTTTGCCGACAGTAGTCGCTGCAAAAGTAGATCGTCTTGCCATCGCGTTCGGCGTGGAGAGCGGTTGCTTCGTCCACGGTCATGCCGCAGATGGGGTCTTTGGTCACGAATTTCGATTCCTTCATGGTCATGGTCCTTTCTTGTTGTTGTCACTATCTTTTGATTCCGATTTTTCCGGTGCCCGGCAAACTCGCGGCAGGGGTGTCGCTTCGCGTCGTGGCCAGGTTGCGCCATTGACCCCAGCGCGGGATGAACATCGGCACGCGTTTCCGGTAAGCGCGATATTCATCACCGAACTGTTGCACCACTTTGCGTTCCTCGCTTCGCGCCAGCAGGAAATAGGAGAGAACGATGATGGGGAAAAGCGCGACAGAAAAGATGGTGGGCCAATGAACAATGCCCTCGCCGAAAAGCGCGATGAAAAGCCCGGTGTATTGGGGGTGCCGCACCAACCCGTAAAGGCGATCCGTGACGAGCCGGTTTTCCTGCCGCGCGCGATGCAGCTCGCGCCATCCCTCCATGAAAATCCCGAAGCCGGCGAACAGTAGCGCGTAGCCGAAGATCATCGAGATCATCATGCCCGTCTCGCCGTAACCCAACAGCGTAGACCAGAGGTTGGCGTTGAAGTCAGTCTGATCGATGCCGAAGAACCGGACGAGCAGGTAGATGGTGAGCGGAAACCCATACATCTCCGCATAGAGAGCAATGATGAAGGCTTGGATCACGCCGGCACTCGCCCACTCCCTCCACGTCTTGGGCGCGAGGTAGCGGTATAGAAACCACGAGGCCACTACGATTACGATCAGGGCGATCCCCCAGGCTCCGGAATGTGCGATATGTTCTTTCATGGTAATGTTCCTTACTTGGTTGTTTTCACTGTCTTATGATTCCTGTTTTCATGTTATTCGTGTAATCGAAAATTCTTGTTCCCGTTCCTCAACAGATTGGTCATTTTTGGCTTCGGGTACATAAGTTCCTCTTGTTAGCTTTCGGCAATCTGGACAAACGGCGGGATCGGACAATCCAGCGTGTCGGCGATGGCGCGGAGCAATTCGGCTTCACGTTCCTGGATCAAGCCGTCCGCGCCGACGACCTGCACGCAGGCTTCGAGCACATGCTTTTTGATTTGCGGCACGGCCAACGCCAGGCGATCGAGCGCGGTATCCAGTCTGTTCCAGCCCACATGCTTCGCGCGGCAGGAGTTGCAGCCCGTCTGCCTTCGCCCGCAGATGGGGCACGCCCGTCCGGAATGCCTTTTCGACTTCGCCGGCGTTGCTGCTGCTGACGTGCGCCAGCGCCGAGAGCACGACGCTGCAATCCCGCACGAGCGGTTTGAGCGTGTGGTATTGAATGGAGGTCGGGCGGGTTTCGCCCGACTGCGACGCGAGGTGGCGGCGGACGATTTTCTGCAGGACGAATTCAAAGATTTCGATCTGCCCGTCGCTCTCAATCAGCCATTGCAACGCCTGGCTGAATTGCTTGAACTCGTCGGGCCGAAGGTGACGCAGCGCGGGCAAGGCGAGGTTCACGAGCGGCAGCCGCGCGCGCGAGGCGATAGGCGCGACTTCAGGCCAGAGCGCGGCGGTTTTTTCGCCAACCCCCGGCGCGGCTCGCTTGGCAAGTTCCGTGAGTTGCTTCGCGCGCAAGGCGTCGTCCGGGCTGAGGAGCATCGCGTAAACCAGCGCGGTGGCGTCGAGCGGTTCGCGAGCGGCGGACTGGACCTTTTCCGAGAATGAATTCCGCAACTCCTCGGCGTAGCGCAAGTGCAGCGGCGTTGGCTTGCCCAGGTTCGGCAGCACGGCTCCCACTTGGACGACGTTGGCAGCGATGCCGGCGGCGCCAGCCCGCGCGCCGGGCATCCCGGGAATCGGCGGAAACGGAAATCGTGACGACGGCGGTTTCACCGCCTCGCGCGGCGATTCTGCTTCAACTGCGGTGACACTGCCGGGCTTGAATTTTCCGTCCCAGCCCGGATCAATGGCGCGGATGCGTTCATCAAGCGGCGGGTGGGTGGCCAACACTCCGAGGAACGGTTTGCCCAGGCCGTTGCCGAAGAACATGTGACTGGCTTCCCCGGCGTGAGCGGATTCGACCTGCGAGCCGACACCGCCGATTTTTTGCAGCGCCCCGGAGAGCCCCGCGGGGTTGCGGGTGAACTGAACCGAGGAGGCATCGGCCAGAAATTCCCGTTGTCGGCTGAGCGCGGCCTGGATGAGCCGGCCAAAGAAAACGCCGATCGCGCCGATGACGATCAGGGCAAGCCCCAAGAGCATCAGCGGATTCCTGTCCCTGCTGCGGCTGCGCGAGTAGAGCAGGATACGGCCAATCACCGCGAGGCAGAGGATGCCGAAGATGACTCCCATGAGGCGCAGATTCAGACGCATGTCGCCATTGAGGATGTGACTGAACTCGTGGCCGATGACGCCCTGCAACTCATCGCGGTTGAGCAATGTCATGCAACCGCGCGTGACGCCGATGGCGGCGTCGCTCGGCGAGTGGCCGGCAGCAAAGGCGTTGATGCCTTCTTCGTCGTCGAGCACATAAATCTTTGGGACGGGCACGCCGGAGGCGATGGCCATTTCCTCGATCACGTTCCGCAGTTTGCGCTCATCGGGATGGGTCGTGTTGGGATTGACGAGCCGTCCGCCGAGCGATTCGGCGACGGCACTGCCGCCCTTGGCCAAGGCGGCGGTTTTGTAGAGGCTGCCAATGACGACGACGCCGAGCGTGCCGAGCACGACGTAGAGGAAAAGCTGGGGATCCCACAGGACGAGTGCGGGCGCCGGATCGCCAGGCTGCTGTTGGGACTGGGTGCCGTAGAAAATCAGCAGACTGGCGAGATAAACCGACGCGATGATGCACACGACGGCGATTACGAAGTAAACCACCAGCAGCTTCGTGTTCTTCCTGGCTTTGTCCTGATGTTCGAAAAAATCCATGAGCTAACCCTCTTCAAGAGAACGAAACCTTCGTCGCCTCGCGTTGCTCCGGCTTCTCGATGACGAACAGCTCGGCGGCGGCGAAGTTGAACGTGCCGGCGATGACGCTGCTGGGAAAAACCTCCCGCTGCGTGTTGTAGGCCATCACCGAGTCGTTATACGCCTGCCGGGAGAAGGAGACTTTGTTCTCCGTCGAGGTCAGTTCTTCCATCAGGCTCAGCATGGTCGTGTTCGCTTTGAGGTCGGGATACGCCTCGGAGAGCGCGAACAGGCGACCGAGCGTGCCGGTGAGCGCGCCTTCGGCGCTGGCGAGTTGCTTCATCGCGGCGGGGTCGCCGGGATTGGCGGCGGCGCCCGTGTTGGCGGACGACGCGGCATTGCGCGCGGCGATGACGGCTTCGAGCGTGTCGCGTTCGTGTTTGATGTAACCCTTGGCGGTCTCGACCAGATTCGGAATCAGGTCGTAGCGCCGCTTGAGCTGCACGTCAATTTGCGCGTAGGCGTTCTTGAAACGGTTGCGCAGCGCGACGAGTTTGTTGTAGATGCCGACAGCGAACATCGCGGCAACCAATACCAGCGCACCCAGCACGATGATGACGATCAGTAATGGATTCATAAAATTTTAGTTCCTTTGGTAATCTCAAAAAATTGATTGACCGGGGCCCCCAAACCTAATGACAAATTAAAGCTGCGCCAAGTCTGTGTGGCCGCCTTGGTTATCCTACCTAGTTATCTCTCCATCTTAATCACTCCTTTTACCGGCTTGCTCCTTCATCTCTGCTACTTACTTTCGCTCGTCTGCGTTTTCGGCCCGCGCACAATCAAGACCGAACACCGAGCATGTAAAGCTACCGCCTGTGAGACCGAGCCGAGCAGGAAGCGTTCGATCATTCCGTAGCCATGTGAGCCGACGACGATCAAATCAGCGCCGAACGCGTCAGCTTGTTCGAGGATGACTCCCTTTGGCGAACCGGAGAGGACTTCCGTCGTGACGTTGAGTTGGCGGTTCTCCTCATCTACCCGGAGTTTGGCGGCCGCTTTTTCGACTGCCGCACGCGCCCACTCGCGCCCAGTTTTCTCGATTTCGTCATACATAATCATATTGACACCTTCCCCCGGAAACGTTTCTGGGAAATTCGGCGATTCGACGACCGAAATGACTCGCACCTTGCTACCTGCCGGAAAATGTTGGCGGGCGATTTCATCAACCGCCGCTTCGCTCTGGTCAGAACCATCAATTGCCAAAAGTATTCTCATCACTGCTCTCCTTCTGTAGTTTTACGCTCACGGCATTGCCTCGCTTCGTATCACGCCGCCGCGGGCTATGGCGGGCGGAGACGCAGGTGCCTTTGGGAACCCCCCGAGATCTCTGAATCTGAGGTGCAGATAGATGAGAAGACTCAAGATCGCCGCGAAGAAGCACCAAATCGAAAAGAAGGCCATCGCCTGAACGAGGTACGCCGCAATGAAGGACAACAACATCAACACGCCAAACAGTTTCACGAACCCGTGACTTGAAAAGAAGCAACTGACACAGGTCGCCGCGAGGTAGAGCGACCATCACGGGAATCACGTAGAAATGTGGCGAATTGTAGACGATGTGCCTGCCGACGACTTCAGCGACCACCGGGCGAGTCACGATGAAATAGAGCAGATAGAGACCCACCGCGACCCCCACGGCCTCGAACGCGAAGATGGCCTTCTTGCGCCAGCGCACGGCTTCGATAACGCCCATGGCGAACGGCATGTAGATCGGCCACAGCACGTGCGAGAATCCCGAATACAGATACGTCATCGTCTGCTTGAGAAGCGGCGCGTCATGGCGGAATGTCAGCCAGATGACGCCTTCGGTCAGCTGCTGGATCCCGAACAGCAGCGGAATCATCGCAAAGGGTCGCTCGCTAGTCGAGTGGGTGATTCTGAGCGCCGCCACTCCGATCACAGACAGTACAGTGCCAGCCGTGAAACTTGCCGAGGCTGAAAAACACATCGGACGCCTCCTTTCGTTACGCTCTGTTCCGCCGGGACCACCTTGCTTCTCGGCTGTTTCATCTTTACTGGTACGTGTGACGAAATACCTTCGACAGAAGTCATAACCACCCTCCGCCAAAACCCGCTCGCCGCAAGCCGCCGACGATGTATGGGCAATTTCGCATCAATCGCCACAATAATTCCGTACGATAATTTTCGATCATCAGAATAGTCGGCCCTTCATTAAGCCCGAAATGCCACGGCGATACCCAGCCGTGGGGATTGCCGGATGCAGCAGGGTAGGTCGGATTGAAGGACGCTTTGAAGCCGTAGCGGTTGGACTCTGTCAATTTGACGTCATGAATACAGTAATCGAGCACGGGCAGCACAATCTCGGGCGCGAATGGCAGCGAGGCCGCCACGGCCCACGGCGCGATAGTGCCGTCGTCCGGCCCGTACGGCACGCCACGTGCCAGGTAATCGAAGAACTGGCGCTCGATGCCGGCTACGTTGATGGTGTCCGGACCGGGACCTTCGCTCGCGGTCATTCCCCAGCAGTGCTCGCCATAGTGCGCAAACTTGAGCGGGTTGTCGATCGCGTACTGTTGTTGCACATAGGTCGCGCGTCGGCTGTTCTCGAAATAGTCGATGCCCTTGTCACGCATGAAGGCGTCCTGAATACCGCGAAAGTCGATCCAGATATGCGAGAGCTGGTGCGTGAATAACGGCCCGGCATAAAGATATTCGTATCCGTAACAGTGTTCCCACCGGTAAGTGGAAGTCCACGCTGCGTAGCTGCTCTCGGGCAGCGGATGAGTCGGCGAGCCCAGCCCCAGAATGTACAGCAGCAGCGCCTCATCGTAGCCTTCCCAGCGGTAGTTGAGAAATCCGCTTTCGGGCTTCCAGCCGTGCGTCACGGTTGCACCCTGGTTTTGCGCCCACTGCCAATCGGCGCGGCGATAGAGCGCGTCGGCGAGGGTGCGGATTTCATGCTCGTCGGCCGTATCTGCGTCAAAATACATTCCCGCCGTCAACGCGCCCGCCAGCAGAAAAGCGCTGTCCACCGTCGACAGTTCGCATTGCCAGGCGCGCCGGCCGGTCTGCATGTCGAGAAAATGATAGTAAAAGCCCTTGTAGCCAGTCGCGTCGGGCTCGGGGCCTTGCGGGCTGTTCCAGAAAAAACGCAGCGTTGTCAGCGTTCGTTCCACCGCCGCGGCGCGCGGCATAAATCCGCGTTCGACAGCCACCGGGTAGCATGCCAACGCGAGGCCGGTGGCGGCAATACTGGCAGGCCAATCCGCTGCGGTCTTGTCGATCACCAGCCCGTTGGCTGGATTCGTCTCATGCAGAAAGTAGTTGAATGATTCGTGCTGAAGCTTTTCCAGCTCGGCATCGACGGTTAGTTTCTTGCTGCTCATGGTTTCACCTGGTCTGGGACCCCTGGATAAACGCACCGTGCGGCCGGTGTGCTGTCTGCTGATCGTCCAGGCGGTCTCGCCGTGGCGAACCAGATACACCTGCGGAAGGGCGCCGCTCATTTGCGCGCGGGGCTTGTCTTCCCCGTCTCTCTGGCACCCCATTTCCAATCTCGGATTTCCGGCATGTCCTCACCGTGTTGCCGGATGTAGCGCTGGTGGTCGATCAGCTTGTCTCGAATGATTTGGGTGAGATAAGCAGCGCACGGGCCCAAACTCGACACCCGATCGACGACGTCTTTGACCAGATGAAAGCGGTCGATGTCATTGCGCACCGCCATGTCGAAGGGCGTGGTGGTGGTTCCTTCTTCCTTGTACCCACGAACGTGCAGGTTGTGATGGTTGGTTCGCCGATACGTCAGCTGATGGATCAGCGAAGGATATCCGTGGTAGGCGAAGACGATGGGTTTGTCCTTGGTGAACAGGACATCGAAGTCCTTGTCGCTCAAACCCTGAGGATGCTCACTCTGTGGCTGCAGCGCCATCAAATCCACCACATTGATGACGCGGATCTTAAGCTCCGGGAAATGCTGCCGCAGCATCTCCACCGCGGCCAGCGTCTCCAGGGTGGGCACATCGCCGGCGCAGGCCATCACCACATCGGGCTCGCTGCCCTCGTCGTTGCTGGCCCATTTCCAGATGCCGAGCCCGGCGGTGCAGTGTTTGACTGCTGACTCCATGTCAAGCCATTGCGGCGACGGCTGTTTGCCGGCAACGATGACATTGACGTAGTGGCGGCTGCGCAGGCAGTGATCGGTCACCGTCAGCAGGGTATTGGCATCAGGCGGCAGATACACGCGGATGATGTCCGCCTTCTTGTTCGCCACCAAATCGATGAAGCCGGGGTCCTGGTGAGTGAAGCCGTTGTGATCCTGACGCCACACGTGCGAAGACAGCAGGTAGTTCAGGGAAGCAATGGGCCGCCGCCACGGAATCTGGCGGGTCACATCCAGCCACTTGGCGTGCTGGTTGAACATCGAATCTATGATGTGAATGAACGCTTCGTAACTCGAGAAAAAGCCGTGTCGGCCGGTCAGGAGGTAACCTTCGAGCCAACCTTCGCACTGATGCTCGCTCAACATCTCCATCACCCGGCCATCGGACGCGATGTGATCGTCGCTGGGGATGATTTCCGCTGTCGAGCTGCGGTTCGTCACCTCGAGCACGGCGCTCCAGCGGTTCGAAACGGTTTCGTCCGGGCTGAAAACGCGGAAGTTGCGTGCGTCGGCGTTGAGCTTGAACACGTCGCGGATGAACTGACCCTGCACGCTCGTCGCTTCGGCTTCCACGACGCCGGGCTTCGCCACCTTGACCGCGTAGTCGCGGAAGTCCGGCATTTTCAGATCCCGAAGCAGTAGCCCACCATTGGCATGAGGATTCGCTCCCATTCGCCGCTCGCCCTTCGGTGCCAGTTCAGCCAGTTCCGCCAGGAGCCTGCCGTTCTTGTCGAATAATTCCTGGGGCCGGTAACTCTTCATCCACTGTTCGAGAATTTTCAGGTGCCTGGGCTTGGTCGCCAACTGCGCAACCGGCACCTGGTGCGCGCGAAATGTCCCTTCGACCGGTTTGCCGTCGACCACGCCGGGACCCGTCCAGCCCTTCGGCGAGCGCAGGATGATCATCGGCCAGCGCGGTCGTTGCTTGAACCCGTTCTTTCGAGCGTCGCGCTGGATGTGTTGAATGTCGGCCACGATCGTGTCGAGTGTGGCCGCCATGAGCTGGTGCATCTCTTTCGGGTCGTCACCCTCGACGAAATAGGGGGTGTAACCGTAGCCACGGAAGAGCGCTTCAAGCTCCTCGCGGGAAATGCGGGCGAGCACCGTGGGGCCGGCAATCTTGTAGCCGTTCAAGTGCAGGATGGGAAGTACGGCGCCGTCGTGCACCGGATTGAGGAATTTGTTCGAGTGCCAGCTGGTCGCCAGCGGGCCGGTTTCCGCCTCGCCATCGCCCACGACACAGGCAACCAGCAAGTCGGGATTGTCGAACGCTGCGCCATACGCGTGCGCCAGCGAATAGCCGAGTTCGCCGCCTTCGTTGATGGAGCCTGGGGTTTCCGGGGCCACGTGACTGGGTATGCCCCCGGGAAAAGAAAACTGCGTGAACAGCTTCTTCATACCTTGTTCGTCCTGGGAGATATTCGGATACAACTCGCTGTAGGTGCCCTCCAGATAGGTGTTGGCCACCAGGGCCGGTCCGCCGTGTCCGGGGCCGGTGACGTAAATCATGTCGAGGTCGTATTTATTGATGACCCGGTTGAGTGCACGTAGATGAAGTTCAGCCCGGGCGTCGTGCCCCAGTGTCCCAGCAGCCGCGGCTTTACGTGCTCCAGCGTCAACGGCTTTTTGAGCAGCGGATTGTCGTACAAATAAATCTGGCCGACCGACAGATAGTTGGCGGCCCGCCAATAGGCGTTCATCTTGCGCAGACCTCCAGATACGTGTTGGCCACCAGGGCCGGTCCGCCATGTCCGGGGCCGGTGACATAAACCACATTGAGGTCATATTGAGTGATGACCCGGTTGAGATGAACATAGATGAAGTTCAAGCCCGGCGAGGTGCCCCAGTGGCCCAGTAGTCGTGGCTTCACATGTTCCAGTTTCAACGGCTTCTTCAGCAGCGGATTGTCGTACAGGTAAATCTGGCCCACCGACAGGTAGTTGGCGGCCTGCCAGTAGGCGTTCATCTTGCGCAGAAGGTCCGGCGACAACGGTTTGTCCGTGAGCTTGGGTCTTGTCTTCAAGGGCATGTTCAATTTCCTTTTCAATTGG
>CAWJZV010000044.1:0-70389 GCA_963847445.1 uncultured delta proteobacterium
CAATCGCCAGATCGAGGCGGCGCGAAGTTGCCGGCTCCAGACAATCGCGATTAGCTAACCTCGAGCCAGCGCCTACTTTAGGTTTAGGTCTTGAACCTTGATCATCTGATAATCGGAATCCGTATTGTGCGAGGGTCGCATCAACTCAATCAAGATTGCCGGCATGCCCATGGCTTGCTAACGTACCGGCATGGCAAGTATTCAGGTCAAAAACATACCAGAGAAGCTGCATAACCAGCTGCGCCGTTATGCGCGCCAGCAGGAGTGCACGCTTGGCGAGATCGTCTTGGAAGCCATTGAGCGGGAAGTCGCTCGGCGGGAATGGCACAAGCGTTTTTCCACCCGCCCGGCGACCCGGCTTGGTACTTCAGCGGCGCAGCTGCTCGATGAGGAACGCCGGCAGCGTGGCAGCGGGCTACCGTGAGCCGTTACGTCATCGACGCGTCGGCGGCTACGGAATATCTGCTTCGAACGCCATTGGGGTTAAAACTGGTCGACATCCTTGACGACGCGACGCTGCTGGCGCCAGAGCTGTTGGATATCGAAGTGATGTCGCTAGTATGACGCGCGGTGCTTCGCGGCGAGCTTTCCGGCCAACGGGCGGCACTTGCTCTCGATGACCTGACGGATTGAGGCGTCGATCGAATTCCCCACCTGCGACTGCTCCGATTTGCATGGCAACATCGAAACAATGTCAGTGCCTACGACGCTTTTTATGTAGCCGCGGCGCGTCTCGCCAACGCAATCCCGCTAACCACCGACGGCCCACTTCCCGCGCACCCTCGCTCGGAATTACCGTAGAAAATATCAACTTGCCGTAGCACATAGATGGAGCGGCAGCGCCGGGCTTGAACAGCGCGGACTTACACTCTGAACTGTGCAATCAGGTCGTCCTCCGGGTCCGCGCCGAGACCTGGGCCCTGCGGAACTTCAACTCCGCCGTTGATCACAGGCACGGTCTTGGCGAACGGCGTGGCGCCAAAATCGGCAAACATGCGCTCGAGCGGAGAATCTTTCTCTTTTGCCGCGAGGCAATGCAACACCGCTAGAAAAGCCGGTCCCAGATAAAAAGCGTTCGGCACGCAGGTGGCGCCCGCCTGCTCGACCTCGGCTGCTACTTTTGCCATGGCGGTGATGCCCAGCTTGACCATGGCGGGCTGAACGTAATCAGCCTTGCCAATGGTGACCATTCGGCGAAACTCGCGCAGACTGGTTGCGTTCTCGCCGATCCCCATGGGTACGCCGGTGACCGTGCGCAGCTTGGCAAGTGCTTCGAAGTCCTCCGGAGGATAGATCGGCTCCTCGACCCAGAACGGCTTGTACGGCGCCATCGCCGCGACCGCCGCCTCGGCTTCGGCCGGTGTCCAAGCGCAGTTGGTATCCACCATAAGAGGAATGTCCGGGCCCGTCACCTCGCGCGCGGCAGCGACCGCCTCGGGGGTGCGCTCATGCAGCTTAATCAGGCGATAGCCGCGTTCGAGAGCGCGAGCGGTGTTGCGCTTAATGTGCTCTGAGTTGCCGGAATATTGAAGCAACGAGGCATAGCATTCGACGCGCGTTCGCTTGGCGCCGCCAAGGAGCGTCGACACCGGAACACCCGCAAGCTTCCCCCGAATGTCCCACAGCGCAATGTCGAGTCCCGCGAGCGCGTGGGCCAGCGGACCGGAGCGGCTCAATGAAAGCAGCATGCGTTCTATGCGTGGGACGAGTTGCCTCATCCGAGGCGCTCTGGCCAACGGCGAGACGCCTGATCCAGTTGTCGAACGCTGCGACGACCATGGGACGGGCTGTGCCGAATGACTCACCCCAGCCCACCACGCCGCCACTGGTCGTCACGCGCACATAAAGGCTTTCAACATGCGTGCGCGGCACACCTTGAGACATTGGCGCCGGAGCCCAGATGTCCAACGGAACGCGCAGCGCAATAGTCTCGATCGCTGAGATTGTCTCGTCCATGTTCCCATCATACAAAGCAGGAATTCCTGAAAATGTCGAGCCACATCGCTCCCCCGCCAACTTGAAGTCGGTTCAAGCAAGCAGGGCAAGCTTAAACAACAAGATGAAATTCGCCAAAACGTAAGGATGCGGCACGCCATCCACATATTTTTTTGGCGCCACTGTAGACACACGAGGCGATGTCCGAGTCCTGTACTGACAAACGACTTCGCGCTACAACAAAGTGGTGATGACGCTTGCCGCGATTCGAAGCGCCGGCCGAAGCCGCTCATTTTGGGCAAATATTCAAGCAATAGTTGGAGACCCATATGTATCAAAGCATCGACTTGGAATCCTTCATAGCAGCGGCGGGCGATGCGATCATCGCGGTGGGAAAAGACGGTAAGATCATTCTATGGAACCCGGCGGCCGAGCGAATTTTCGGTTTCACGGCCAAGGATGCCGTTGGCCAATCCCTCGACCTGATTGTTCCCGAGCGATTTCGCGAGCGCCACTGGAACGGTTTTCGCCAGGTGATGCTCTCTGGCCATTCTCGTTATGGCACCGAAGTACTGCGCGTGCCGGCTCTGCACAAAGACGGGCGCGCTCTCTCTATCGCGTTTACAGTTGCCCTGGTCAATTCACCCGACGGTGAATCTCAGGCAATTGTTGCAATTGTTCGCGATGACACTCAACGATGGCAAGAGGAACGCGAGCTGCGACGCCGGCTAGCCGAGCTGGAGCGCCCGACTTAGTGATTTTTCGCGAAGGAACCTTGCATCGGCAGCGAATTTTGTTTTTGGCGGTTACTCCACCTTGCTAATTTGCGGTTAATCTCTAGCAGCCAGGCCTTGCTGCGACGAATGTGTTTTCTTATTTGACAGAGCGTGGCGAGCGGCAGTAGAAATCATCACGACAATCGGATTTACGGGGAGTGCGTGAAACGGCGCCACCCTCGTTGGATGGCGCCAGGCCGGTACAGTGCCTCTGAAGCAACGTCTTCAGTTAAAAGAAGAAGGAGTCACGATGCTCCAACCGCCAATAGGTTACACGGCGTAAGTCTATCATGACACTGATCACCGCGCTGGTCGCCTCGTTTTGCGCCACCGACGCTCACGGCCAGGATAAGATCAGGGTTGGCTATGGGTCGCTGAGCACAAGCTACGCCGCGATATGGGTGGCGGGCGAGGCTCGCTTGTTTCAGAAGAACGGCATCGATGCGGAAGTTCTTTACCTGGAGAGCGCGCTCGTCCGCGCGGCATTGCTCACCGGCGATATTGCCATGGGCGGCATGTCGGGGACGACCATGGCCGCGCCGCGCTTGCAAGGCGCGGATCCGATACTGATCGCGAGCTTTTCAAATTCGCTTCAGTACCGCTTGGTCGTGCGGCCGGATATTAGAACGGTTGCCGATCTCAAGGGCAAGCGCGTCGGGGTCGCGGGCTTTGGCTTAGGTGCGCACCGCGGCGCGCAGATCATGTTGGCCAAGCTCGGACTCAATCCCGATACCGATGTGACCATGCTGCAAATCGGCGGCGACCCGACACGCCTGGCGGCTTTGCTGAGCGGCACCATCGATGCCTCGGTGTTCAATCCACCGCTTCACAAACGCGCGGCGGAAGCAGGCATGAGAGTGTTGGCGAATATTGAAGACATGGGATTTTCGGTTCAGGCCTCCGCGCTGGTCACCACGGACCGGTTCACGAAAAAGAACTACGACCTCACACGGCGCGCCGTTCGATCGATCATCGAATCGATCCACCTGATAAAAACCAACCCAGAGATCACCAAACGGTCGATCAGAAAATACCTGCGCTTCAAAGACGAGCGCGACACGGAAGAAGCCTATCAAATCATGCGCGACACTCTGGCGAGAAAACCCTATCCGACCGTCGAAGGCATCAAGACGGTCCTCGAAGAGCTGAGCCCGAAGTTGCCCGCGGCAAAAACCGCTCAGCCGCGCGATTTCATGGACACGCGGTTCATCGATGAGCTCGATCGCTCGGGTTATATCGACCGGCTTTACAAATGAAATTTCGCAGCCCAATCGCCGCTTCGGCCCATGGGTCGCGCTCAAAGCATGCGCACAAGGCTCTCAAGCCAGGATCCTCGGGCCAAACAATTTGACCGCGTTGTCCCACAGAATCTTGCGCCTGTAGTCGTCGGCAATAGGTTGGGCGTCCAGATCGGGGAGCGCTCGTTTTGGCTCGATCGCATCAGGGTGCGGGTAATCCGTATTCCAGACAATATTCTCGCCCTTGAGATCCTCCACCACATACTTGAGAGCCCGCTCATCGCTGTCGCAAGAGATTAGGCACTGTCGCATGAAGTATTCGCTCGGCAGCATTCGCAGTTTTTCCGATCTTCCCATGACGCTATTGCGCCCATGGGTATGATCATCCATGCGGCCAAGCCAGAAGGGCAGCCAGCCGGCGTTAGATTCGAGTATCGCGACGCGCAGCTTGGGAAAGCGCTCGAGAATGCCGGTGAAAATAAAATGGCCGAGGGTGGTCATGTTGTCGCAAGGAAATCCCAGCGCATGGTCCAGGCCGCGCAGCGCCAAATCCATGTCGTCTTGCCGTTGGCCTTCAAGCTGGCGAAACGGATGAAAGCGCCGCTGCCGGTATTCGCCGTGGGCCGAGATCGGAAAATCCAACTCAGAGGCGAGCGCCCAGAGCGCGTCATATTCCGGTTCATGCAGATACTTGCCGACCGGAAGAAACGGGTTACGCACCGATACCGCGCCAAGTTCGGTGACCGCGCGCCGCGCTTCCTTGACCATTTCGCCGATATCTGAACCGGGCAGGACCGCGACAAACTTCAGCCGCTTCGAATCGGCACTACAATAGTCACGACACCAATTATTGTATGCGCGGCACATGGCAGCGCCCAATTCGAGATCCGTCAACGCAACCCGGTAAGCGAAGTTACCATTGTTGCCGGTCGGCAGCAGGACTTGAATGTCCCAGCCATACTTATCCATGTCCTTGAGCCGGATCTCTGCGGACCACCATTGGCGATAAGCTTCGCCGTACTTTTCCTCCAATACCGCCCAGGCACTCGCCGGTCGCTGAGCACAAGCTACGCCGCGATATGGGTGGCGGGCGAGGCGCGCTTGTTTCAGAAGAACGGCATCGATGCGGAAGTTCTTTACCTGGAGAGCGCGCTCGTCCGCGCGGCATTGCTCACCGGCGATATTGCCATGGGCGGCATGTCGGGGACGACCATGGCCGCGCCGCGCTTGCAAGGCGCGGATCCGATACTGATCGCGAGCTTTTCAAATTCGCTGCAGTACCGCTTGGTCGTGCGGCCGGATATTCGAACGGTTGGCGATCTCAAGGGCAAGCGCGTCGGGGTCGCGGGCTTTGGCTTAGGAGCGCACCGCGGGGCGCAGATCATGTTGGCCAAGCTCGGACTCAATCCCGATACCGATGTGACCATGCTGCAAATCGGCGGCGACCCGACGCGCCTGGCGGCTCTGCTGAGCGGCACCATCGATGCCTCGGTGTTCAATCCACCGCTTCACAAACGCGCGGCGGAAGCAGGCATGAGAGTGTTGGCGAATATTGAAGACATGGGATTTTCGGTTCAGGCCTCCGCGCTGGTCACGACGGACCGGTTCACGAAAAAGAACTACGACCTCACACGGCGCGCCGTTCGATCGATCATCGAATCGATCCACCTGATCAAGACCAACCCGGAGATCACCAAACGGTCGATCAGAAAATACCTGCGCTTCAAAGACGAGCGCGACACGGAAGAAGCCTATCAAATCATGCGCGACACTCTGGCGAGAAAACCCTATCCGACCGTCGAAGGCGTCAAGACGGTGCTCGACGAGCTGAGCCCGAAGTTGCCCGCGGCAAAAACCGCTCAGCCGCGCGATTTCATGGACACGCGGTTCATCGATGAGCTCGATCGCTCGGGTTATATCGACCGGCTTTACAAATAGAATTTCGCAGCCCAATCGCCGCTTCGGCCCATGGGTCGCGCTCAAAGAATGCGCACAAGGCTCTCAATCCAGGATCCTCGGGCCAAACAATTTGACCGCGTTGTCCCACAGAATCTTGCGCCTGTAGTCGTCGGCAATAGGTTGGGCGTCCAGATCGGGGAGCGCTCGTTTTGGCTCGATCGCATCAGGGTGCGGGTAATCCGTGTTCCAGACAATGTTCTCGCCCTTTAAATCCTCCACCACATACTTGAGAGCCCGCTCATCGCTGTCGCAAGAGATTAGGCACTGGCGCATGAAGTATTCGCTCGGCAGCATCCGCAGTTTTTCCGATCTTCCCATGACGCTATTGCGCCCATGGGTATGATCATCCATGCGGCCAAGCCAGAAGGGCAGCCAGCCGGCGTTAGATTCGAGTATCGCGACGCGCAGCTTGGGAAAGCGCTCGAGAATGCCGGTGAAGATAAAATGGCCGAGGGTGGTCATGTTGTCGCAAGGAAATCCCAGCGCATGGTCCAGGCCGCGCAGCGCCAAATCCATGTCGTCTTGCCGTTGGCCTTCAAGCTGGCGAAACGGATGAAAGCGACGCTGCCGGTATTCGCCGTGGGCCGAGATCGGAAAATCCAACTCAGAGGCGAGCGCCCAGAGCGCGTCATATTCCGGTTCATGCAGATACTTGCCGACCGGAAGAAACGGGTTACGCACCGATACCGCGCCAAGTTCGGTGACCGCGCGCCGCGCTTCCTTGACCATTTCGCCGATATCTGAACCGGGCAGGACCGCAACAAACTTCAGCCGCTTCGAATCGGCGCTACAATAGTCACGGCACCAATTATTGTATGCGCGGCACATGGCAGCGCCCAATTCGAGATCCGTCAACGCGACCCGGTAAGCGAAGTTACCGTTGTTGCCGGTCGGCAGCAGGACTTGAATGTCCCAGCCATACTTATCCATGTCCTTGAGCCGGATCTCTGCGGACCACCACTGGCGATAAGCTTCGCCATACTTTTCCTCCAATACCGCCCAGGCACTCGCCGGCGGCCGGAGTTGCAGATCGCCTTTAGGAATAATCTTACCATCGGGCTCATACACCATGAACACACCGTCCATGAAAGCGACCTTTGGAACGCGATCACGGAACTTCGGTTCGACATATCGATCCCAAAGATATTCGGGTTCGTGCATATGGGCATCGGCATCGATGACCTTCATTCCCTTCCACATGGTTGAGTCTCCTTTGCGATCAATCTAGCTCGGACAGTAGGTGATACGACGACTTGGTGTCAACAGTTCGAAGTGCGCGGTTCAGCACGGACCAATGTCGCGACAGGCCCGATAGCTCTTGGAGCGTCACCGCAGCGAGAACAAACAGGTTGCCGTCGGACGACTAATTAATTCAACGGTAAAGGCCGTCGATGTAACCGGAGCGGTCTAACTCCTCCAAAGCCCTCACGTCAACAAAATCTTTTGGCTCTGCGGTCCTACGCCGCGGGAATCTTTGAACTCAACTCGCTGATGATATTCTTGAGCCCTTCCAAGGTGGGATAAGGCTTTCTTTGTGTGAGGCTGTCAAGAATCTCATAGGCCTCGTCCAGTTCTTTTTGGTCTTTCATGCGCATGTATTTGCCGATCGCCCGCTTGGTCACTTCCGGGTTGGTCTTAATCAAATGGATCCCTTCGACAAATGACTTTACCAGCCGGCGCGTGACCTCCGGGTTTTTCGCGATAAAACGCTGCGATGTCACCAGCGCTGAATTTTGAAAAGGAATCCCCATCTCCGCCATATTCGCCAGGACCCTCATGCCGGCCTCGACCGCCCTTTTATGTATTGGTGGATTCAAGACCGTGGCATCGATCGAGCCATTGATCAGCGCGGCGAGCCGAGTCGCCTCGCCGCCAGTTTGTAAAAGGGTAACATCCTTATCAGGATTGAGCCCGAGCTTCGCTACCACCAGACGGGCCGCCCGTTCGGCGACAAGCCCGAAGCCGGCCACGCCCACGCGCTTTCCCTTGAGATCCGCCGCCGACTTGATCTCCGGACGAACAACCAAACGGAACGGCAAGTAATTCTGAAACCCCAGGAGCACCACCAAGTCAGCGCCTTGAAGCTTGGGCGCAGCCATGGCGGCGCCCGACATCGCGCCGATCGGAATATCTCCGGAAATCAAAGCCGTGCGGACCAAATTGCTTTCGAGATAAAGCACATCCACGTCCAGACCATTCTTTTCAAACAACCGTCCCTCCTTGGTGATCCAGATCAGCGCATAGCCCAAGGAGAAAGCACCGTAACCGATTTTCAAGTTTTCGGCTCGGCTCGAACCGGTGGACATCCCGAATGTCACAATCAATACCAATGATACATATCGCAGTTTCATATACTTTCGACTTACGCCGACCAACGCTAAGGATTTCGGATTGATCGACGCGCCGCGCCCTTTATCAACTCTACACATTCGTTGGACGACTACCACGGCGCGCTTCGAACCGTCAATAACATATTCCAGGAATCGCTCAGCCTTTCACTCTTGTCAGCCCGCCACTTGTTTCTGTATGGTAACGACTGTCGTCATTGTCGGCTGTCGAATCTCGACTCAATCGCAGTCGAGCGATGAGGCGAATTCACAAGTCACGAGCGTCGAACGGAGGTTTCCATGATTGGACAGACTGATAGGAAGATCAGCTTAGCAGTCATTCTCCTTTTCCTAGCCGTTGTCAGCCGGGTGCAACCTGCGGCTGCGCAGACGCGCGTCACCGTCGGCGTAACCGAGACCATGGAGACCTTTCATCCCTACGGCGACAGCGTGGCGCTGCTCAATACGATCTGGTGCCAGGTCAACGGTTGCCTGGTCGGCTATGATTTTGACAAAGGCGATTACGTCGGCCTGTTAGCCGAGCGCTGGGAAGTCAAAAATCCCACCACATGGATATTTTACTTGCGAAAAAACCTGCGATTCCACGACGGCACGCCAATGACCGCGGCCGACGTGGTGCACTCTTATAAGCGGGTCAGCACCGACCCGCAAAGTAAACAGATGCAAAATGTTTCGCCCATCGCCAGCGCGGAGGCGATCAATCCCACGACGGTGCAGATCACCACCAAAGAACCGACGGCGCCGTTGCTGGAGTATATTTCGGATAAGTTTTCCATCACCAGCAAGGCCGTCTATGACAAGTACGGCCCCGAAGTCGGCGACCGAAAGTTTCCCATCGGCGCCGGACCGTACAAGTTCAAAGAACTGATTCCGGGACAACACTTCGTGATTGCCAAGAATCTTGAGCATCCTGACGTAAAGAAAAATCCTCAGGCGCCCGATGAACTGATTTACCGCGTCATGCGCGAGCCCGAGCAGCGCATGACCGCGCTGCTCAACGGCGAGATCCAAATCGCCCAGTTCGTCCCGCCGCATCTGCGCGAACGGATCGAAGCCAATCCCAACAGCCGGTTAGTTTCGGTGGACTCCATGGAGATCATGTTTTTAGCGATGAGTCCCAAGGTCAAGCCCTGGGACAACAAACTCATGCGCCAGGCGGTTGCTTACGCCATCGACCGTGACACCATCATCGCCACGCTATTAAGAGGGCAGGCCACGCGGTTGGATGGACCCATCGGCCAGGGCCAATATGGATTCGATCCGAAGTTAAAGCCCAAGTACGAGTTTAACCTCGAGAAGGCGCGCCAGCTGGTCAAACAGGCAGGCTATGCCAACGGCGTCGACGTTGAGCTCTCGACGCCGGTAAGCCGCTACACGTTGGACAAGCAGATCGCGGAGGCCATCGTGCCGATGCTGAACGCCGCCGGCATCCGGGCGAAGCTACAGACGCCGGAGTGGGCGACGCTTTGGGCTAACGTGCAGCAGGGGAAAGTGCCTTTTTATTACATGGGGCGCGGCGGTATCATCGATCCCAGCCCGGCGATTTCCCAATATTTTGAAACCGGCGCCTCCCCTCGTATCGGCTATTCGAATCCGCAATTGGACAAGCTCTTGGCCCAAGAACGGCAGACCTTCGATGCCGCCAAACGCAAACGGATTCTCGCTCAGGCCATGAGCTTGATCACCGAAGACGCGCCGGCGCACTTCCTGTGGCGCCATCAACTTACCGACGGGGTCAGCAAAAGTATCGAGTACAAAGCCAGACCGGACTTACGAGTCTTCGGCTTGAATATCAAAGTGCTGCGCTAGCAACTAACGGCGAGAAATGACAGGTGCCGGGGCAGATAGGCAAGCTAAGGGAGAAGAAAAGGGGGTCGGGAGTCTTTTTGATTTTTAACTTGAAGAAATTGACTTACGAAAAGACTCCCGACCCCTTTTCCGATTCCGTTTCCGATTGGCTGGACTACCATGACTGGCTCTTCAAACGACCAAAAGCTCAAGGTTTTCATCTCGTATTCGCGCGCAGACCTGTCGTTCGCCGACGAACTGGTCGCCGGTCTTGCCTACGACGGGCGCTACGATGTAACGATCGACCGCCACTCGATCATCGAAGGGGAAGACTGGCGGTTGCGACTCGGCGCGCTCATCGCCGATGCGGACACAGTGGTCTTCATTCTTTCGCCCGCTTCGGCCAAGTCGGACATTTGCGCCTGGGAAGTTGAGGAAGCGCATCGCCTTTCCAAGCGCATCCTGCCGGTGCTAGCCGCGCCGGTCGGCGCGATTTCCGTGCCCAAGAGGCTGTCGGCACTCAATTACGTGCGTTTCGATTCGTTCGATGACGGCCGGCCCCGCTCCTTCATGGCCGGGCTCAACGCGCTGGTTCGGGCGCTCAACACCGATGTTGCCTGGCTGCGTGAGCACACACGCTATTTGGCGCTCGCACGGAGCTGGGACGAAGCCGGCCGCACGGCTAACCGTTTGCTATCGGGCAGCGATATTTCTACTGCCAAGGGCTGGACGGCAGAGCGGCCCAAAGACGCGCCACACCCGACGGAGCTGCATCTCGATTTCATTCGCGCAAGCGAGGAAGCAGAGGCGGCGAGGGCGAGCGCCGAGCGCCAACGAATTGCTGAGATCGATGCGGCGCAACAGGCTCGTGCTGATGCCTTAACGCAAGTCGAGCTTGCGACAGCGGAAAAACTGGAGACTTCCCGCCGTCTCGTGGGTCGCACACGGGCACTGCGTGTCGTCGGCGGGTTGTTAGGCTTAGCAATCGTGGCCGTCGCGCTCGTCTACGCGTGGGACCAAAAAACCATGGCGGATCGGCAGGCTACCGTCGCCAAGGAACAGGCGGCGCTCATCCAGAAACTCGAGGCAGAAACCGCGCGCGCCGACAAGCTTCCCAAACTCGTCTCAAAGTACCCAGAGGGGATCCGTGCCATGGAAAAGATTTGCCTCGAGGCGATCCAGGTCACGTCGGCGCTCGCCACGACATCCGACAAGAGCACGCATGAGCAGTCGCGGGACCGATTCTGGGAACTCTATTATGGCCCCATGTACATCGTCGAGCTTCACCAGGCGAAAAATTCGTCCGGAACTAGCGCCATCGAAACCTCGATGGTGATGTTCGGAAGGCAACTCAAGGCAGCCGAGGCCGCGAGTGAACCCCTGCCCCACAAGTCATTGTGCTTGGACTCCAAGGCGGTCAGGGATGAGTGCGTTGCCTACTTGAAGGTAGCTGCAAGGGAGCCCTGCACATAACCGCGTCCTCATCAGAAAAAGTACGGTCACCGATTAGCCGGAAGCACGGGCACACGCGCGCCTGGGCGCGGGCAAATTAGCGCTCTCGCACCGCTAACCTGCTGTTACCTGCCAGTCTGGATAATGTCGAAATCCTCTCACCCAAACATCGCCTGGCGCTGTCCGCGGGCAACTATTTTCGCCCGTAGAGCTTTTCGATAAAGCCGCTTTTTCTCAATTCATCGACGAAGCGCAGTTCCACCATCTCCTCGGCCTTGACTTTCACGGCGCGCGGATCGGTCAAGGCTTGCACCTCCAGCGTTTGCTTCAGACCTTCAATGGTCGGATAGGTGTCAACGACGAGCAGCTCAGAGTTAGCGGTATGAGCGCCTTCCAAGACCTCGCGCGGCAAGCCGCGGGTATATTTGGCCATGATCTTGATCGAGTCTTCTTTGCGGGTTTTAAAAAAGTGAATCGATTCCGCCATGGTCCAGACCAGTCGGCGCACTTCATCGGGTTCTTCGCGGATCTTCTTGCGGGTGGTGACGCTGCAGTTGAACTGAAAGGGCACGTTTAGTTTCGCCATGTCGATGACGACCTTCATGCCCATCTTTTCACCCTGGATTCGTTCCCCGTCGGTTACCACCGTAAAATCCGCCTGGCCCTGAGCGACCGCGGCAAGCCGGGCCGGCGCACCGCCGACAGTGATCGCTTTGATGTCTTTGTAATTGACGCCGACTTTGGATAGCGCCAAGCGCATGGCGAAATCCGCAGATGTGCCGGGAATGTGCACCGCCGCCGCTCGCCCTTTGAGCATCTCCGGTGCACGGATGCTGGCATTGCCGATAATAAAATAAGGCAATGTATTCATCTGGCTCTGGATGATTGCGATGTCCGCGCCGGCGAGCCTGGCGTTGATCACCGCGGTGCCCACCGCGCCGCTATAGCCGAGATCGCCGGCGATCAGGCTTTGAATCCCGCGCACGCTGCCATTGATGAAAATCGTGTCGAGATCGAGGCCATGTTTTTTGAACAGACCGGCCTCTTTGGCGATCCAATAAATTACCGAAGAGTTGGTCGAATCGGAGATATAAGCGATGTAGCTTTTCGCCTCAGCGTCGTGCTGACGCGGCGCCAGTGCCATCAACAGCGTGCACAAGACGGACAATCGAATTCGTCGATTGATCATGAAGCCCTCCTCCAATCAATGGCGCTACCGGCCATATTGAGCATGTTGACGCTTTATCCGATCCCACGGCACCGAACAAGAGCCATGCTCGGCGGGCGATGCTTTTCAGACAAAGATCGCGACCTGGATCCAGGCGCGACGAACGCTTGAGACAGTGCCCTTTCTTGCAGAATCCAATTCAACCTGACAGTTTAGCCATTACAAGTTATCTAAGGCAAATATTTCATTCCGTAACAAGGCAACCCAACCAAGCGATCTCCTCGCCGGTCAGCTTCGGCGCTCATGACAGGATTTCAGTCACTAGCTCTCGCCCATGACAAGCCGATTCATTGACACGACGATTTTCCGGTTCAGCGCGCGGAGTTGCGCGATTAGTTGTTTGGTTTGCGCGCTCGATCAGACACTCGTGTTTGGCGAATCCCATGGGGCCACGAGCACAGGCGTACTTACGGATTTCGTTAGTTTTTGGGCCTCATCGCGGTTGCTGATCGATGGTGGTAATCCATTCTCGCCGGCGGAAGTTTTACAGCTGCAGCGAGCGGTCGGGTTCAGCGAAGCCCAACCTCTGCTGATTTGGCATCCACCGTGGACGCTTTCGTTTCTTTTGCCGTTCGGTGCCATGGACTTCCAGCTCGGCCAATTTTGCTGGTTGCTGCTGAATGTTTTCTGCATACTGTTATCGGCGCAAAAGCTCTGGGCGGTTTATGGTCAAGCCGCAGCAAACGCGTATTGGCCATGGATCGCCGCGTTCACGCTACTTCCAACCTGGATGGTCTTGATCATCGGCCAGATGTCACCGCTGGTGCTTCTGGGGATTGTCGGTTTTCTCCATTTTGAAAGGAAAAACCAGCTCTACTTGGCCGGCGTATCGACTGTGGTAATTTCGCTAAAACCGCATTTATTCTATCTGTTTTGGCTCGGCTTGATGCTTTGGATCTGGCAGGAACGGCGCTGGCGAGTTGCCTGCGGCGCGCTGGTGGCGGGTTTAATCGTTGCCATCGTACCTGCGATTTTCGATCCGGGGATATATCAGCAGTTTCTCGATTTGTACAAATCCCCTGGACAGTCGACACCCTTTGAATTGCCGGCTCCGAGCCTCGGCAGTTTGCTTACGCGTTACGTACCCCACGGCAGCATGCCGATTCAGTTCCTACCGCCGCTGCTGGGAACATTCTGGTTCTTGTGGCACTGGCAAAACCATAAAGAGAGGTGGAATTGGGCTGAGCAAGTTCCAATGATGCTGTTAGTATCGCTCACTTTGAGCGCGTACGCTTGGACCTACGATCTGGTCATTCTTCTGCCGGCAGTCATTCATGGTCTCGCGATCGTAAGTCGGCGAAGTTCGCCGTGGCATAAATCCGGAATTGTATTAATATACGGCGGGATTAACGCTTGCTATTTGGCGGGGAAACTTATGGTGACGACCGACTCTTATTATTTTTGGCTCGCTCCGGCATTCTTGTTAACTTACGTTGGACTTCGCGCTGTTTCTCGGACCGACACCGCGGCAGCGCCACAAGGAGTTATTTAACGCCGTCGGCCTTGATTTAGAACGTTTATCAACCATGTGGGCCGCTCGCGGCCTAGTCATTGCGGCCAGCGCATATATTTAAAGATACAGGACAAATTCAAACTATGAGCATCGAACCCAACAAAATCATCTACTCGATGGTCGGCGTCGGCAAGAATTACGACAAGCGCGCCGTGCTCAAGGACATTTATCTTTCCTACTTTTACGGCGCCAAGATCGGCGTCATCGGTCTCAACGGCTCGGGCAAGTCGTCGCTGTTGCGCATCATGGCCGGCGTGGACAAGGAGTTTAACGGCGAAGCCGTGCTTTCGCCGGGCTATACCGTCGGCTTTCTGGAGCAGGAGCCGCTGCTCGACGACGCGCGCACGGTGCGCCAAGTCGTCGAAGAAGCGGTGCAGGAGACCGTCAATCTGCTCAAAGAATTCGAAGAGATCAACGCCAAGTTCGCCGAGGAAATGTCCGATGACGAGATGAACAAGCTGCTCGAACGCCAGGGCGAGGTGCAGGAAAAGCTCGATCATCTCGACGCCTGGGATCTGGATGCGCGGCTGGAGATGGCGATGGACGCGCTGCGCTGTCCGCCGCCGGATACGCCGGTGAAAATTCTGTCCGGCGGCGAACGCCGCCGCGTCGCGCTGTGCCGCTTGCTGCTGCAGAAGCCGGACATTCTGCTGCTCGACGAGCCGACCAACCATCTCGACGCCGAATCGGTGGCCTGGCTCGAACAGCATCTGCAGAATTACGCCGGCACGATCATCGCGGTCACCCACGACCGCTATTTCCTCGACAACGTCGCCGGCTGGATTCTCGAACTCGATCGCGGCCAGGGCATCCCGTTCAAAGGCAATTACTCGTCGTGGCTGGAACAGAAACAGGAACGGCTGCGCCAACAGGAAAAATCCGAAAGCGAGCGGCAGAAGACACTGGCAGCGCGAACTCGAATGGATTCGCATGTCGCCGAAAGCGCGCCACGCCAAGGGCAAAGCGCGCATCAACGCCTACGAGAGCTGCTCGGCCAGGAATCGGAAAAGCGGCGCGACGATCTGGAAATCTCCATTCCGCCCGGCCCGCGCCTGGGCAATGTCGTCATCGAAGCGGAAAAGGTCAGCAAAGCCTACGGCGACAACCTGCTGGTCGAAGGCATGACTTTCAAGCTGCCGCCCGGCGGCATCGTCGGCGTCATCGGCCCGAACGGCGCCGGCAAGACGACGCTGTTCCGCATGATCACCGGGCAGGAGAAACCCGACAGCGGCAAGATCCGCATCGGCGAAACCGTGAAGCTGGCCTATGTCGATCAAAGCCGCACCCTCGATCCGAACAAAACGATCTGGGAAGAAATCTCCGGCGGCGCGGATCTGCTGAAGCTCGGCAACCGCGAGGTCAACTCGCGCGCCTACGTGGCGCGCTTCAATTTCTCCGGCACCGACCAGCAGAAAAAAGTCGGCGCGCTTTCCGGCGGCGAACGCAACCGCGTGCATCTGGCAAAAATGTTGAAGGAAGGCGCCAACGTCATCCTGCTCGACGAACCGACCAACGACCTGGACGTCAACACGCTGCGCGCGCTGGAAGAAGCGCTGGAAAACTTCGCCGGCTGCGCCGTGGTGATCTCCCATGACCGCTGGTTTCTCGACCGCATCGCCACCCACATCCTCGCCTTCGAAGGCGACAGCAAGGTGGTCTGGTTCGACGGCAATTATTCCGACTACGAAGCCGATCGCAAAGCGCGCCTGGGCGACGACGCCGACCAGCCGCATCGCATCAAGTATCGCCAGTTGACGCGGGCGTAAATGACGATAATCGGCCATCGACGGTGCGGCGCATGAAGCTTGGCGCGCTCAATAGCGGCTGGACGGCGGTCTAGCGGCAGTTTCGCCGGATTGGGACTCCCGCCATGAGCGACGAAACGCCGGGTGCGCCGCCGGCCGATGGCGAAGGCAAAGCCGCGCGGCCGCACGGCATGCTTGGCTCCTTCGGCGCTCTGCGCATCTTCGACGCGCTGCATTACCGCGAATACCGGTTGATCTGGTTCGGCCAGATCTTCGCGTCGATGGCCACCTGGATGGATCAAGTGGCGCGCGGCTGGTTGCTCTACGAACTGACCAACTCGACGCTCCAGTTGGGGCTGATCCGCGGCGTGCAAGCGATCCCGATTCTGCTGCTCTCGCCCCTGGCTGGGAGCGCGGCGGACCGTTACTCGCGCAAAAATCAGATCCTGGTCGCCCAGATCGTCGACGGCCTGCTCTACGTCATCGTGGCGATCTTAATCTTCGCCGGGCGCATCGAGCCCTGGCATGTTTACGTCACCGCGTTCGGCATGTCGATCGTGCAGTCGTTCCAGCAGCCGTCGCGCGCCGCCATGGTCGGCGACGCCGTGCCGACAGAACATATCACCAACGCCATCGGCTTGAATTCGATTATCTTCAACGTTGCGCGCAGCGCCGGCCCGGCGTTCGCGGGCTTTCTCATCGCCCTGGTCGGCACCGGCGGCGCCTACACGGCGCAAGCGGTTTGCTACTTTCTCGCCACCATCTGGACCTGGCAACTGCGCGCCGGCCAAGACCCGGCGCAGACCGCCGGCGGCAAACATGGCCATGACGAATCCTTCGTGCAGAGCATCGTCGAAGGCTGGAAGTTCAGCTGGCGCAACGAAGCGGTGCGCGCCAGCTTGTTGATCGTCATCTGCTCATCGATCTTTATCATTCCGTTCATGACGCTGTTGCCGGTCTTTGCCCGCGATGTGCTCCATGTCGGCGCCACCGGCCAGGGACTGCTGCTCAGCGCCATGGGCATCGGCGCGCTGTTCAGCTCAGTCCTGATCGCATCCTTCGGCGACCGCGTGCCGCGCATCAACATCATGCTATGGGGCGTGACTATGTATGGCATGATTATCGCCGCCTTCGCGCTCTCGCCCTGGTTCAAACTATCGGTGCTGCTGATGGGGCTGGTCGGCGTCGTTCATGTTACCTCCCACGCCCTGGCGCAGACGGTCATCCAGACCTACTCGCCCAAGGAATTTCGCGGCCGCACCATGGCGCTCTATCACATGACCCATGTGATTCTGCTCGTCGGCGGCATCCTGATCGGCGCTCTTGCCTCATGGATCGGCGCCCAGTGGGCCACCGCCGCGCTCAGCTTGGCCGGCGCCCTCAGCATGGCGGTCATTTATCTCACCCTGCCGCGCGCCCGACTGATCCGTTAGAACAGTGCTCGTAGTTGAAAGCTAAATTTTCGCCTTGACAGTTCCGCGCCATCGGCTAAAGAATCGCAGCATGAAAGCTGACGTTCGTACGCCCCAAGCGCCAGCCAAATGGCTCGATCGTTCTTTGCTGCAGAGCTACGTGCGAACAAATAGTTCTTGCGAGGGAGCGCTGATGAATCCATTGCTACGCCAACTTGCGGTTTTGGCTTTTTGGCATTGCCCCTGGTGTACGCCGATACGGTCGACGCCGCCGATCCGAAGCTCGTCGAGGCGGCCAAGAAAGAAGGCAAACTGGTCGCCTATGTCAGCATGCTGACGGAAAATGCCACCGCTCTGCTCGCCGAGTTCAAGAAAAAATATCCGTTCATCGACACTTCGCTTTTCCGCGCCAACACGCAAAGGCTCTTGCCGAAAATCCAATTGGAAGCGCGCACCCAGCAGCATGAAGCCGACGTGATCAGCGCGACGTTTACGATCTGGAACGAGCTCACCCGCGGCAAGCTGGTCATGAAATACGACTCGCCGGAGCGCGCCAAATATCCCGAGACGCTCAAAGATGCCGACGGCTACTGGAACATTCTGCACCTGGGCGTCCAGGGCATGGCCTACAATACCAAATTAGTTTCGCCGGACATCGCGCCGAAAAAATACGAAGACCTGCTGCACCCGCGCTGGCGGCCCAAGCAGATCGCCATGGACTACCGCGACAGCTCATGGATGGCGGTGATGTTGGAAATCATGGGCGAAGCCGAAGGTCTGGCGTTCATGAAAAAGCTCGCCGCCAAAGATCTCTACATGCGCGAGAACAAAAATCTGCTGACCCAACTGCTCGCCGCCGGCGAGTTCCCGGTGCTGGCCAACACTTATTTGGAAACCTTCGCGAAGATCCAAAAAGCCGGCGCGCCCATCGAATGGGTGCCGGGGAGAAATCCGATTCCGGCGTCGACCCACTTGCTCGGCATCTACGCCCACGCGCGCCATCCCAACGCCGCCAAGCTATTCGTCGATTTTTTACTATCGCCGGAAGGCCAGAGTCTGACCGCCAATGTCATCGGCAGTTACCCGGCCAATCCCAACGTCGAGTCGGACTTGCGCAAAAAAACCGCCGGCTACCGCCTCCATCCGGTCAACCCGAAGATGATGGCGCGCTTCGACGAGGTCAACAAACAGTATATGGAAATCTTCTGGAAAAATCCGTAGGTGCGCCATGAGCGCAAGGTTCGGCAGATCGATGTGAACTTACCCGGTAGCATCTGCCGGTTCATCAGTCGACAGTCCCTGCGTGAACATCGAACGAGTAAGCTTGATCGTCGAAGGCATTCACCGACTGTCTGTGCCCGCGCGGCTAGGCCTTTTGCTCGGCGCCGACGAGCCACAGATAGAGCGTGTGCGGCCGCTCGATACCCTCATGGCCGTTTTTCTCGGCGTCGAGATTTACCACCGCGGTCGGTTTCCAATCGTCGATATCGAAATCATGGGCGACCACTCGCGAGCCGGGCCGGAGCTTTTGCAGCTTGGGACTGATCGCGTTGTTGAACCACTTGAACATGTAGAGCGTCACCACCGTCGCTTTGGAGATATCGGTCTTGGTGCCGTCCTCGGCGCGGAACTCGACCAGATGGCTGACCCCTTCCTGTTCGGCATTTTTCTTCGCTTCGGCGATGCGCACCGGATCGAGATCGATGCCGACGCCGCGGGCGCCATATTTTTTCGCCGCCATGATCAAGATCCGTCCGTCGCCGCAACCCATGTCGTAAACGATGTCGTCCTTGGTCACCGACGCCAGCTCAAGCATCTTCGCCACCACCGGCATCGTGCTCGGCACGTAGGGGATCGGTTCCTGAGACCGAGCCGGAGTCTGAATCGCCGCGAAGACCACTATCGCCAAAATCACCGTGCGCAATAATTTCATCCTGTCACCTCGAAAGTTTTGTTGCTGAAACCTAGAACCTCTCGCTGCCAAGTCGAATACGTGAATTCTCACATTTTCCCGAGCTTGGCAAATCGTTCCGCCGCGGCATCAAGGGTCTCATCCTTCTTGCACACCGCGAAGCGGGCGAAAGTATTTGCCCAAGTGCTTGTCCGACTCCTGGTAGAATGGGCTCGCCGGGATACAGGCGACGCCGATCTCTTCAATCAGCCAGCGGGCGAACTGCATATCGTCTTGCACATGACCCGGCGCCACGCCGCGCCAGTCGATCATGATGAAGTAGCTGCCCTGAGGCTTGAAGACTGTGAAACCGGCGCTGCCCAAGACCTTGAGCATACGATCGCGCCGGGCTTGATAACTCGACTGCAAGTTTTCAAAATAGCCGAACGGCAAATTGAGCGCCGTCGCCGCAGCAGCTTGTAGCGGCGCGGCCACGGCGTAGGTAATGAACTGATGCGCCTGATTGACCGCCTGTACTAAAGCCGCCGGTCCCATGGCCCAGCCGATTTTCCAACCGGTGACGCTGAACGTCTTGCCCAGGCTACTGATCGTCAGCGTGCGCTCAGCCATGCCGGGAAGCGTCGCCAGGCGCACATGGCTGGCGTCGTCGTAAACGATATGTTCGTAAACTTCATCGGTGATGGCGACCACGTTGTGCTTCTGGCACAGCTCGGCGATCGACCGCAGCTCGTCGCGCGAGAAGACTTTGCCGGTGGGATTATGCGGCGTGTTGATGACGATCGCCTTGGTCCGCGAGTTAAAGGCCTTGGCCAGTTCGTCGGCATCGAAGCTCCAGTCGTCGCCGCGCAGCGCGACATAATGCGGCGTCACGCCGGCCATGACCAGGTTGGGCACATAGGTGTCGTAGACCGGCTCGAAGACGATCACCTCATCGCCGGGGTCGGTCAAACCGAGAATCGCCGCAAACATCGCTTCGGTCGCGCCCGAGGTCACCAGCACGTCGGTGTCGGGATTCAGCTGCTGGTTGTAGAAGCGCTGGGCATGTTGCGCGATCGCCTGGCGCACCGACGCCATGCCGATGCCCGGCGCGTACTGATTGAGCGCGCTATTGACCGCCGTGACCGCCGCCGCCAACACTTCCGGCGGCCCGTCGAAATCCGGCGCGCCCTGGCCGAGATTCACCGCGCCATGCTTGGCCGCCAGAGCGTTAATGTCGGCAAATATCGTCGTGCCGAATCCGGCGACCCGTTGGGACATGGCCGCCATTGTTATCGTTTCACCGCAAAACTCTCCCATTCGAATAATCATGATCGCCGCTATCTTTCAACCATAGGGGCGCAGCATGCTGCGCGGATTCCGGGCTCCCGCCTCACGCCTCAAGCCTTCCGCGTGTATGCCCTAGACATTTCCGCGCCATTTCAATATTTAGAAGCAGTAACAAGGAGACAAACCATGGCGCAAAGCAATTTCAATCCGGTCGAAGCGACCATCGACGACATCCACGCCGGCTACAAATCCGGCCAACTCACCTGCCGCCAGGTGGTGCAGGCCTATTTGGATCGTATCGACGCCTTCGACAAAAAAGGGCCGAACATCAACGCCATGATCACGGTCAACGCCGAGGCTTTGAACGAAGCCGACAAACTCGACGCGGCGTACAAATCCTCCGGCCCGGTCGGGCCGCTGCACGGCATTCCGGTGATCGTTAAAGATCAGGCCGATGTCAAAGGCATGCCGACGACTCTGGGCTCGCTCTTGTTCAAAGACTACTATCCCGACCGCGATTCCTTCGTCGCGGAAAAATTGAGGAACGCCGGCGCGGTGATTCTCGGCAAAGCGACCCTGGGCGAACTCGGCGGCGGCGACACCCATGGCTCGCTGTTCGGTTCGACGCGCAATCCTTACGACACCGAACGCACCGTCGGCGGTTCGTCCGGCGGCTCGGCCGCGGCGGTCGCAGCGAACTACTCGACGGTCGCCGTCGGCCAGGAAGGGCTTGGCGTCGATCCGCCGGCCGTCGACCTGGAACTGCATCGCCGGCATGCGCCCATCCGCGGGCATCGTCAGCCGCAGCGGCGTCTACGGCTGCTGGCCGGAAGTGTTCGGCTCCCTGGGTCCGATGGCGCGCACGGTCAAAGACCTGGCGATCCTGCTGGACACCATGGCCGGTTACGACCCGGAAGATCCGATCACCGCCCGCGGCGTCGGCAATACTCCCGACACGTTCACCAAGTTTTTGAATAAGGATGGACTCAAAGGCGCGCGCTTCGGCGTGCTTGCGCGAGTCCATCGGCTTGAATTCCGAACCGGACTCGGAAGATTTCAAAAAAATCCACGAAGTGTTCGACAAAGCGCTGCGCGAACTCAAGGCCGCCGGCGCCGAGATCGTCGATCCGATCGTGATTCCGAAGATCAAAGAATTACTCGCCAAACGCTCCGGCGCTCCCGGCGAAACCGAAGCGTCGTTTAAAAACTATTATGGCCGCAGCGCCAACCCGCCGTTCAAGACGCCGCAGGACGCGATCGCAGTCGCCCGGACTTCGCCAAGGTCGTCAAGCGTTCGCAGGAGCGCTTCAAGCGCAACCCCGACGCGACCAAGCATTACGAGAGTCTGCGCGCCCAGGACGAGCTGATGACCAACTTCTTGAAAGTCATGGCCGATCATAAGCTCGACGCCATCGTCTACAAGTCGGTGGAGCATCAACCGACCTTGATCAAAGACGGCATCGCGCCGCCGTTCACCGATCAGAAAGGCGCGCCGCATCTGAATACATTTTTGGTCTATGTGCCGACGATCACGGTGCCGGCGGGCTTCACGCGGGATAATTTGCCGGCGGGGCTTTGCTTCATCGGCCGTCCCTACGACGACGGCAACTTGATCAAGTACGCCTACGCCTACGAACAGGCGACGCACCATCGCCGGCCGCCGGCGAGCACGACGGGGCTGTGATGTGACCGATCGACGATTTTGAGGCTATTTCATTCGTAAAGCTTCTTGAAAAAACCACTCTGATCGAGGGTTCTGACGATTCTTGCGTCGATGAAGGCAGATGGGTCAGCACCCTTTGCCTTTGGATTATCGTTTTCCAAGAATTCCAACAAGGTCTTGACACCCGGTGTGGAGACATAAGGCACGCGGTCAAAATACTTGGAAGTGTAACGCTGATAGGTTTTCTCGATATGTTTATCGTGTGTAGCGTCCATGCGCAGCCGTTTTTTTAGCACATCCACAGCGACATTCTTATTCTTTGCGATATAAGCGACCGCTTCAGCGTAGCCTTTTATGAACCTCACCGCTTGGTCTTCCTGGGTTCTTAAATACTCGCGCCTCGCGGCAATCGTGCTTTGTAACGTGTAGAGACGCATAGCGGCAAGGTCGGCAAGTATTCCGTAGCCGTATTCTTCAGCGATAAAATCTGTTGGCGAGGTCACCACCGCCGCATCGATCCAACCCTTCTGTAAACTAATAAGCATTGTCGGGGAGGGACCCACCTGGAGCACGGTCATCTCTTCCGGCCTGATCGACCATCGTTTTAACACCATCAAAAGGGTCGAATGCGTGTTAGATCCAAACGCGCTCACCCCTACCCTTTTACCCTTCAAATCCTTTGGATTCTTGAGCCCAGGGTGAGAAATAATTCTTTGCGTTCCCAGATTTACATTCGATGCCACCATAACGACGTCGAGCCCGCGAAGCGCGGCATTAATCGCACCCACTCCTCCGATAGCCATAAACTGAACCTCATTCGAAGCGAGAGCGTTGATTCCCCGGGCAGCACCACCGCCGATGTAAACCACCTCGGGCTCTATGCCATATTTTTTGAAAAGCCCTAAGTCTTCCGCCACCCAGATCGCCCAGTTCGTTGGGGAAAGCGCACTCAATCCGACTCGGACCTTTTCGGAACCGTGTGCCGGGAAATGGCACAGGAGAAAACAAATATCAAACTTAAGGTCGCTTTGCTCATTGAGATCGACCTCATCCCGATTGCCAATTTCTCAGCTCCGTACAATGGACTAAAATTGTCATCAGGTTTTTCGTTCGTCTCGCTTATCGGTAATTTTGCAGAGAATCAAAGATACGTCTAAAAGGCGGGCTGACCAAGAACCAAACGGATAAACCAGGGTTATTTCCATCTTCGAAAAAAGTTCATTTGGTTTCTCTGGAAGGTTTTTTTTCTCGCAGCAACTGCTCTGCCTCCTCGTCGGATAGCTGTTTCAATCGTCTCAAGCATCTGCTCCAGTATCATGATCCTGCGCCTGCCGCGGCGGCATTTTGTGATCGCTAGAGCAAGTGCTGCGATCGTCGGTGATTCAAAAAGGCATGAAGCGGCATCGTCAACTTGAAAGCTCTGCGTAATTCGCGACACAATCCGCCCAGCACTTAAGGAATTGCCGCCCAAGTCGAACAAATTATCATGAACGCCAATCGGATGGATTGTAAGCACTTCCTGCCAAATTCTGACCAATTCGCTGCTCGTCGGCATTGCTCGCCGGCACGTAAGCTTGCTTCAACTGTGGCCGGGCATTGTCGGGCTTTGGCAACGCTCTACGGTCCAGCTTGCCATTCGCAAAGGGCAGCGAATCGATAAACATAAATACGCCGGGGATCATGTAATCGGACAGCTTCAATTCAAGAAATTTGCGCAATTCCTCAACATCCAGACCGACTTTGTCCTTTGCCACGATATAGGCCACTAGAGATTTGTCTTCTGGCTCGCGTTCCCAGACGGCAACGGCAGCTTCGCTGATTTGCGGATGGCTCAGAAGAGTCCGCTCGACCTCGCTGATTTCCACGCGAAATCCACGAATCTTGACCATCAAGTCTTTGCGGCCAACATGAACTAGAAAGCCGTCGGAAAGCATTCGAGCCCAGGTCACCGGTTCGATATATACGCTCGTCCGGAGATTCAGGCGGGGTCAAGAACTTGGCCGCGTTACGCTCGGGGTTCTTCCAATAGCCGCAGGTGAGATACCGGCTCTGCAGCACGATTTCGCCGATTTCCCCGGGAGCAACCTCATTACCGTTATCGTCCAGCAGGCGTACCTTCTTCCAAGGAGCTGGGTACCCTACCGGCACCCCGTCCGTCGGAAAGACAAAATCGTGGTCCACAATGGCGCCACAAATCCTTCTGGTTTCCGTCGAACCCATGTTGATTTGCAACTGTCGTAGTTTTTGGGAAGCATTTCTTATACAGGTCGAATTCGATGCTGGTAACCGGCGCCCCGGTGAGGCGAATCTTTCTTAGAGTCGCGGGCGCGCGGTGTTTTCAAAAATTGGCGCTAGGGATCGAAACGCTACGGGCGGCAAATGACAGATGGTAATTTCTTGTTCCTTCAACCAGGCGGCAAATCGATCCATACCTTCGGCTTTCAAATCAAACTGACAAACAGCAGCGCCATTAAGTAGCGAGTAAAATATATCGCCTCGGCCCGACCCAAAGGCTACGGAATGTACCAGGCTCGATCTATCTTCGGGATTCGTGTCATCGAGCAGGGCCAAGTGCATGTTGACCAAATGGTTGTCGACGACGCCTTTGGGCTCCCCCGTGGAGCCGGAGGTATAAAGAATGCTGACGAATTCATCAGGCCGTTTTTTCGATCCGAGATTGTCGTCGCCCAGGTTGCCAGCCATTTCATCGATGTTGACAATGGACGTTTGCTCGTTCTGGAACTGCCGCGCTAGACCGAGAGTCGAATGATTCGTAACGATGACGCCAGCCTCTGAGTGATGCAAAATCTGCCCGATCTTGTTTCGCCGGAAACGAAGTATCGAGCACCGACAAAGAACTTGCCCGGACTTAAGCACACCCAGCATGGCTGCCACGATGTCGATCACATCGTCCAGCAACAATGCGATCGGTTCACTTTTGGGATCGCGGCGATTCAGCAATGAAACGTGCGATACGATTCGCATATCGATTAAGGGAATCGATAATCGATCGAGCGATTCTGCGTCTGGATCGCTAATTTCGTCCCAAAGAGACCAACCATCGATTCGAAACGATCGGGAATTGTCTGTTCGATTTCGCTTTTTTTGCGCTCGAGCAATGGGCCAGTGGCGTGACAATACTTTCGCGTACATGGTCCGTCCCTCTGCCTCTGATGATAACTTTGTCCTCAGATGTGCTCCCGCCCGCGTTATGGACAATCTTCAAACGACCACGCGTACATGCATGGGGCCCATGGGTTGCACACCGCACTGATCCGCCGCTGACCGATGCACCAGACGAATCGAGGAACCCGAATAGGCTTTCGTTGCCATGATGTGAGGAATTTTAAGCGATCGGACAATTCTTCTCAATCGAAGAATAATATTGACCGAACCGAGACAATGACACTTGGCGCGCTATCAATACTTCGATGGGGTCAGGATCCGCGAAAACAGCCAACTTTCCGCTGTTACGGTTCTTGGCACTCGTCTCCGCGCTTAGCGAGCACGCCGGGATTGCGACGACACAGGTGGTGACAACACGCGAGCACTGGGCGCGAGCATTGGATTTCGAAAATTGATCCATAACGGTGGCCAGGCCGTTCACCCGCGCCAGCCCCAACCGTGATCGCCCGATGACCGAAAAATCTATCGACCGCGCATCGTCCAATTATTGCCCTCTCTCTGGGCGCAAAAATTACCGGTCGCATCGATGGCGCGCGGGGTTTCCTCGATATCGGCGATGACGACAAAACAATGACGTGCCTGGCTAAAGCGGTAGCGAGTATCCGGTTGCACCGTGACCTCGTTCGAACCGGGACGGAAATAGTAAACCCGCTTGGTGGCTACCGTGATGTTACCCGGGCGCTCTTGGACCTGCAGGGTGGTGGCGCATTCACCGTCGGTATCGGCCTGAACGACCACGCGCCAACTACGAATCTGCTGCCCTTGACCGATGGGATCCGGCGAAATATCCAGGTCAACGATTCGCATCTTGGTTTGTTTCCCACATAGCGACCAGCCCTGCCCCGATCCGCCGGTGACGCAACCGGCCAGGGCCGTCAGCCCAAGCACTCCCAACGACCACATTTTTAGATTGTTCATTCTTGCGGTCCTCTCTCGTGTTGATGATCGGCTAAGCTTCACGGCGACCCGTGACACAAATTACAATTGACCAGTATTCAATTGAAAAATCAACGTGCTGCGGGAGCAGGAAACCTATCGCGATTTAGCGCTATCTCAGGCCGGGGCGAAAAATTTTCGCCCCGGCCTCACGATAGGGTTATTCGCTGCTAGAATCCGATTCTCCTCGGCTTCGACTCGGCGGGATGTGGACCGTAGAGGTCGGTCTCCATCAGTTGCGCGACTTTCTCGCCGGCTTCGGTGAGGCGCAGAGTCGACCGTGACTCGAGCATCCAAGCATAGTACCCCTCCGCAACATCCTCCGTCGGACCATGATGGGCGACGCCTTTGGGCACCCAGGTCAAAGTTCCCGGATCCTTTACAGCTCCCCAGGCGCCCGGGCCGGCGAAGTAAAGAATCATTTCATCGTAATCCGCATTGTAATGGATCGGCGGCCTGCGCCGGCGGCGCGCGCTCAGCGTGTATAACAACTCATCGTTGTGCGGCGAGGCGGCAAACTGGGTCGGGGGGCCCGCTTCGTTGGGTGGAATGTTCTTGAGATTGATTTTCCACACCGGATTGGTGCCGCCGCTGACGGACACCATCGCCAGCGGATTATCCGGCTTGACGTATCGCGTGATGCCGTCGAACGACTTAACCAACAGGATCGTTTCGACGGCTGGCGCCGGGGAACTCTCGATGCTGGCGGTTTCGCTCTGGGGAGAAAACGTCGGCGCCGCGTCAAATCTCACGGCTCCGGGAGTTTCGACGATCAACGACAAGGTCGGTCCTCTTTCCGTGACAACTCGGTAGGGAACCGCCCTCGGGATAAAAACAAAATCGCCCGGGCGACCGGTGATGTTGCCGTAAGCCGTGGCGAACTGGACGTCACCGTCCTGGATGAAATGAACTTCATCGGCTTCGACATTGGAGATCACAAAGGGCATCGCTCGTTCCCTGGCGGAGACACATAGCTGGGCTCCCGTGCGGCTTACGAAAATCGCTACCGGCAAGGCGTGCGCATCGCTTCGATCCGGCAACGACAGCGCGCCGAGGTTCAAGCGATGCGGCGCATGGAGCCCGCTGACCTGAACAAAGTCAGGCACATGATGCGGGCGCACGACGTTCACCCCATCGCCGGAGAATCCTTCCCGCCCCCAATGTTCGATAAATTGTTGCTCGGCCATAACTACCTCCGTTCTCGGACACCGCTTGGCGACATCGATATGACTCGTAAACTGCGCACTTAACTCTCGCATGGTCAGTGAAAAATCGCCCTTGCGAATATATACATGAGCAAGCTTCTTCTTGCCGAGCTCCTCGATCAGACGCAACAAAGGTTTGCCCGCATTCAAATACGATCGACGCGGCGGCGCATTTTTTAACCCATCGACGAACTCGGGACCGGCGTAGTAGCGCAACAGCAATTCTTCATCGGACAGGTGGGCGCCGCCATATTGCTTGCGCACTTCAGCCAGACTCGGCTCGGGATGTGCCATCTCGGCGATTTCCCGGGCGCGCCGGCGGTCGAGAATCTTCGCTTTCACGACCGGGTCCATGTAGTCGGCACCCTCCTTGCCCCACTGGCCGAGCGCATATTGAATCACCGGATCGGTCGCTTCTTTGTAGCGCTCGCCGAGGACCACATTGATCGCCGCCTGGCTGCCGACGAACTGCGCGAAGGGCGTGACCATGATCGGGTAACCCAATTCGGCGCGCACTTGAGCGATCTCGTCGAGCACCGCGGCAAGTTTTTCCTCTTTGCCCATGAGCTTCAACTGGTGGCGCAGGTTGGAAATCATGCCGCCCGGCACCTGGTGGCCGTACCAGGCTTGATCGTACTCCCGCGGCGCGCCGGTGGGAAGGTTTTCCGCCGCGGCGATGCGCGAGAAATGCTCGCGCACCGGCGGCAACACTGCGGTGTTGACCATCGGCTGGTAACCCAAGGCGCGCAGATTGCTGACGACGTTAAAAATCGACGGCTGGGAAGAGCCGTTGGCCAGCGGTGGAATCGCCGTATGGACGATGCGCACGCCTTCCTTGACCGCTTCGAGCAAGTTAAACGGCGCCAAGCCGTTGTTGCAATGGGCGTGAAACTCGAGCGGGGTCTCGCCGATATTTTGCTTGATCAGCCGCACCAGCGTGCGCGTGCGCTCGGGCGTCAACATGCCGCCGACATCCTTGAAACAGAGCCGGTAGGGCTTCAACGCCGCGGCGTCGCGCGCCTTGCGCGCGTAATATTCGTCGGTATGGCGCGGCGAGATCGCGTAGATCAAATTCATCACCGTATCCATGCCGAGCTTTTTCAGCTCGATCGCTTCCTTGCCGAGCAGCTCGAAATTATTCCAAGCGTTGGAAGTGCGCGTCAGATCGATGCCGTATTTGGCGACGGTCGAAATCACCAGGCGGCGAATGCATTCGGGGATGAATTCAAAGCCGCTGTGCAAGCCGCCGTGATAGCGCAGCCGGGTTTTCTTGATCTCTTTAGTGCCCAGGCGCAGCCAGTCCCAGGGATTTTCCTTATGCTCGCGGACAAATTTCTTGAAGCGCAGGCTCAAGAAAAACTCCATGGAATCGAAGCCCGCTTCGTCCATATGGCGCAGCGCCGGCAGCATCATCCCCGTCGTCATGCCATAAGCCCACAGGCTGATGTCGCCGTCGCGTAAGGTTGTATCGACGATGCGCACTTCTTCCATTTGACCACCTTGCGAGAAGCGAATTTATTCTAGCGCCGGTTGGACGACGGCAGCGGCGAACCCTTAGCGCTGCGGCTATCGCGAAACTTGCCGCCGGCAGCCGGCACCAACTGCCCATCGTCGCTCAGCGCCTGGAGCGTCAACTTGAGCACGCAGAAACAAGCCCGGCTGAAGTTAATCCAGACCGGGCTTTGCCGATCACGCCAAGCAATAATTTTGTTGGGCGCCCTTTGCACTGAAATACCTAACAGTTTGCGCAGCTTGCGCAAATTTTCCGGCAACGGGAATACTCGAACATGGGATTGACTCTCGCAAAGGCGCAAAGCTCGCCAAGTTCTGAGGGAAGAGATGAATTATCTTGAATAATTTATTCACCGTTATTTTCCGACCTTTGCGGCCTTTGCGTCTCTTATGAAAATGCCGACTAGAGGCAAAAATCCCCCGGTCCTTCGGCCCGCCCCCTTTGGCAAAGGGGGCCACTGGGGGATTTTCCGTCGTTGCTTTGAACGTGGCGCAGCGCATTTTCATTTGCTGTGTTGTACCAATTGATACATGAATTACTTTGCGAGAGATATTCCGAGTTTCGGTTGCGGCTGTGCCGCGCTAGGTCAATACCGGTTAACGCCAGTCCATGCAATCGTCGCGATCAGCTGTAAAGTTTGCGAATATAGCCGCTGTCGTCGATCTCCTTGACATAATGGAGATCCCACAGCGCCAGCGGATTGAACTCTTTGATCTCGGGATTGCGCTTGACGCCCAAGGCAAAGACGTTTTGAATCGCTGCGATGGACGGGTAGGGCGCGCTTTCCAGCGACTCGGCCTGGTTTTCGTAAAAGCAATTCCATTCCTCGTCGCCATGCATCTTGAGCAGCTCCGAGCAGTGTTTTTGCACGATCTTCAAAGTGTCGGCTTTGTTGGTCTTGTAGAAGTGGATGCCGTCGACCAACGCCATGATCAGCGCGCGGGCTTCTTCTTCATGCTTTTGCACGTAGGTCGTGGTGGTCGTCAGGGTCACGCCTTCGATCATCGCCATCGACGGCAGCTCGATGATCTTGGCGCCGAATTTTAGCGCCCGCAGTCGATCGACGGCGCGGATGAAGCTGGCGTCGTACTTGCCTTCCATGACGTCCCGCGCCCGCTCGGTGCCCTTCTTGCCGTTCTCGACTAGTTCGACATCGCGCCCCTCTTCCAAACCATGCTGGCGTAGATACAACCATACGTTGAGCCCAGTGTGGCCGTCGAAGTCGTCCATCACGACTTTCTTACCTTTGAGATCTTGCAGGCCGTTGACGCCGTTGCCGCAGACCAGGAAGTTTTCGCGCCAGGAGTTGTTGCTCTGGGCGATATGCACATAAGGCTCACCGTGGAGCGCCTTGCGCGCGTACAAGTTGTGATGATTGCCCGAAACCACGTCGAGATCGCCGGCTTTCAGGCCGTCGGCGGCGCGCTGGCGCTGCCCTTCCAGCGACCCCATCTCCATATCCAAGCCATGCTTGCTCAAAAAACCGCACTCCTCCATCACTTTCCACAACGGCACATGACTCGGCGCGCGATAATAAATTCTGATCTTCTTTGCCATGATGTATCTACCTTTCTTCTTTCACTGAACCTGGTTAAGCCAAACGAGTTTTTCTTAACTCCTGGAACCTTTGGAACAGCTGGAACGATTGGAACGGCGCGCCTAGCGCGCCTTTAAGAGCTTCCAAACTTTATCGCGATTCTCATGCCGGCCGCCGACGATCCACTTCCAATCGGTATCGTCGAAATATTTCACACCCTTCTTGGGCATATTGCCGGGGTTGAGAAAAGATTCGTCGACATCGGTGCGCAGCGTCGCCGATCCATAACCCTTGGCGTAGGTTTCCAAACCTTCTTTGGAGAGTATCCAGTTGGCAAACAGCTGTGCCGCCTTCGGGTGCGGCGCCTTGTTGGCCAGAGAGAGCATCCAGGGCGAGCCATTGACCGTCGGCCCGGCACCGGCGATCTCGAATATTTCGAGAACCTTGAAACCCTCTTTGACCAGCGGCCGGACATCGTCTTCCCGGCAGTCGAGACAGATCGGCTGGGTGCCGCGCGCCAACCAGTCGGTCATCTGCCGGCGCTCACGGGTGCGCACGCTCTTCTGATCGATATAGAGATTTTTCACGAACTCTTCGCCAATCTGCACATAGAAACGCGCCGCCTTGTTGGCGCCCGCGCCGGTGGTGGTGGGATCCTCGGTGGAAATCTTGCCGCGCCATTTGGGATTGAGCAGATCTTTCATCTGGCGCAGCTCATCGGCTTTGACATGTTCGGTGTTGATGAACAGCAGCGTCGCGACGCTGCTGAACGCGCGGACGATAAACTGCTCCTGCGGATCGACGAACCAAACTTTACCGGTCTTCCATTTCGAGCCGTCGGCCACTTCCGGCATGACCAGCAGCGGCTTGAGCGGGTCGATCATCTTATCGTTGTAAAGCTCGTTCGCCGAGGTGTCCGGGCCGGCGAGAAAAATATCGATGCTGAAAATCCCCGAAGCCCGCTCGGTCTCGACGCGGGAGACGATCTGACTCGACCGGCCGGCGACAAACTCCACGGCAATGCCGAAGCGCGCGGTGAATTTAGGTATGACGTCATTGCGCATCACCGGATCGGGCGAGCCGGCGACCACGACTTTGCCTTCCTTCTTCGCCGCCTCGATCACGGCGGCCCATTCCTTTTCGCCGGCCTTGGGCTGTGCCCAAGCGTTTGTAAGTCCAGTAATCGCAAACATGAACATGAGTAACAACGCTCGCCACATCGCATCTCTCCCGATTTGACAATCGCATCAGTCGCTCCCCGCCAACTGCAAACCCAACTTTCGCCCCACCAGCATCATGACGCCGATGATCACGGTAATCAGCAAACCCAGCGCCGCCGCCCGTTCCAGCTCGCCGGTGAAGCTATATTCGAGCAACAAGATCGCCAGCGGGCGCGAC
Organism: uncultured delta proteobacterium; assembly: GCA_963847445.1. GTDB lineage: Bacteria > Desulfobacterota > Binatia > UBA9968 > UBA9968 > DP-20. Next base: position 32,011 of record CAWJZV010000044.1, read on the forward strand.
TGGTGGCTGTAAAGTAGCACAGGGGTACTGATGCTGGTCAAGGCGCTGCCGAAATTCATCAGCCCCACCGCCGCCGCGATCGGCGCCAACAGCGGCAGGAGCACGCGCCGGTACGTGTAGCGCCAGGACGCGCCGCTCACCCGCGCCGCCTCTTCCAAATCGCCGCCCAATTGCAGCAGCCCGGCTTTGAAGGCCTGGGTGGTCACCGGACTGTCAGCGAGAATCAGCGCCACGGCGATACCCCAAACGCTGCCGTAAAGAAAAAACCGCAGCGGCGTCGCCAGGAACAGCCAGAGCACGCCGAGGCTTAAAAGAATCCCCGGCAGCACATGAGGTATCCAACAAAGACTTTCCAACAGTGGCCCGGTAATGGTGCGCCGCGAGACTAGTAAATAAGCCAGGGCGGAATAGAGCAAGACGCCGCCGATGGCCGTCGTGCCGGCGATGATCAAACTATTTTTCAGCGCGATCAAAAAGATCGGATCACTGAGCATGTTGTGCCAGTGGGTCAACGTGAACGGCGACGCGATGTTGAAAAAGCCGTAACGGCGCATGAACGAGCCGATGACCAGAAACGCCAGCGGCAAAAGCATCGTCACGGCGACGTAGAACAGGCAGCCGGCGAAAGCAATGTAACGCCACTGGCCCAACTTCACGCGCAATGTGGAATAACCCTGGCCGGTGACCACGGCAAAATTCTTGCCGCCGCTCAAGTACTTCCAATAAAAAAACAGCAGCACCGCGAGGACGAATAAAAACACCGAGCCCAACGCCGTCGCCTCGCCGTAAGCGCGCGGCTCGCGCTGAAGCAGGTCGTAAATCTTGGTCGAGTAGACGTAGATTCCCGCCGGCGTGCCGAGCAGCAGCTCGGTGTTGAAGGATTGCAAGCCGCGAATGAAGCTCAGCACCGAGACCGCCAATATCATCGGCGCCAAGACCGGCAGGGTAATGCGCCAGAGCATGGTCGCGGTATTGGCGCCGGCCACCCGCGCCGCCTCTTCGAGAGTCGCGCCCAACCGGCGAAACACCGGCACCAGCAACATCACCTTGAACCAAATGCCGCCGGTGGAAGTGTGCACCCAGACGATGCCCCAAAAACCGTAGGGATTGAACGGCGCGCCGTCGACCCCCGGCAAACTTTTGGCCACGCTATTGAGAAAGCCGAAGTTGGGATCGAGCAGCAATATCCACGCGAGCACCAAGGGAAAATCCGGCACGAAGTAAGCGATCCAGCAGACCGCCTCGATAAACTTGCCGCCGGGCATGTCGGTGCGCGCGATCAGCCAGGCGAATGACACCGACAAGATCATCGCCGGAATCAGCCGCACGACTGAAAGCAGAAAACTCATCCACAAGGCGTTCAACGTAGCGCTGTCGGTAAAGGCATGACGCCAATTGTCGATGCCGTAAACCGCCGGTTTTCCGGGCGCGCTCAGGTTGAAACTACCGGTGAGCAAGAACAGCAACGGCAATCCCATGGCGACGACGAGGAAGATCAAGAACGACAACTCCGCCAGACGAATCGGCCGGAGGTGCATTCGCCGCCATCGCGGCATGGTTGTTGCGTTTATTGCCATCGCCAATCACGCTGCGCGAATGTGCAGGTGCGATGGATCGAGCGCCAAGCGGATCGTACGCGCCGATCGGGTAGCGGTGTTTTTTTGCCGCGGTCAACACGAAGGTAATCCCACTGGCGCGGACATGATATTCGAAACTCTCGCCCAGGTAAGCGACCTGATCGACCGTGGCGATCATTTGATAGGGTTGTAGCTCGCCGTCGGCTAAGATCTCGATATCCTCTGGCCGGGTTTGCAAGTGGACGGGAACCCCGTCATCGAACGCTGCCACGAGCGCCGCCGCCGCCGGACTGGACGCGGCCATTTCCAGCCAACTCAAGCCAACAACCAGCGGCGTTTTTAATAACCTTGCCTGGGAAACTAACCATGCGCCCCAAAAACCCGGCGGCGAATTCAGTCTGCGGCTTTTCGTAGACTTCCTCCGGTGTGCCTACCTGCTCGAATCGGCCGCGTTGCACCACCGCGATGCGGTCCGACAAAGTCATCGCTTCGGCTTGGTCATGGGTGACGTAAAGCACCGTCAGGCCCAGTCGCTTCTGTAGTGTGCGAATCTCGACGCGCATCTGCTCGCGCAGTTTAGCATCGAGATTGGACAGCGGTTCGTCGAGCAAAAGAATCTCCGGCTCGTAGACCAGCGCGCGGGCGAGCGCCACACGTTGCTGCTGACCGCCGGACAGCTCGGTCGCGCCGCGCTCGCCAAAGCCGCCGAGGCCGACGATTTCCAGCCCATGCTCGACCCGCCGGCGGACGGTCTCATTCGACTCGCGGCGCACGCGCAACGGAAATGCGACGTTTTCGAAAACCGTCAAATGCGGCCAGATGGCGTAGGACTGGAACACCATGCCGAGCCGGCGCTTTTCCGGCGGCACGCAGAAACCACGGGCGGGCGCCGCGACGCTTTTCCCAGCTATGAAAATCTCACCGCCATCGGGCTCTTCCAAACCGGCGACCAGACGCAGCGTGGTGGTCTTGCCGCAACCGGACGGCCCCAACAGGGTGAAGATCTCGCCGCGTTCGATAGCAAAGCTCACGCCGTCGACGGCATTGACCGCGCCGAAGCGTTTGACCACATCGCGAAACTCAAGAACGGCAGCGCTCATGGATGAAAAGTGAAAGCGATTACATCCCAGCTCCGAAACGATTTGATCGGCTTGCCTTCGATAAACTCAGGCCCTGAGCATGCCGAAGGGAACGCTTTGAACGTATTGAACGCGCCAATTTATGACTCTTCGTCGAGCAACTTGCAGTAGTAGCGCCAGTTGGAGTTGGCATGCACGGATTGGTTGCCGGCGCTGCGCGATTTGCCGACCAAAATGTCGATGTCTTCCTGGGGAATCGGCCGCGGCGTGCCGAGCAGGTGAGCTTGATAGTTGATCGTCGCGGCGTCGTTTAACTTGATCGCCGTCAACGTCGCGTCCGCCACGCCAGGACCGGCGCTGGTGATGCCGTGACCGCGCATGAGGCAGGCCGGCTTGTCACCCATCGCCGCAGCGAACTCTTCGCCGAGTTTCTCGTTGGAAACCGTAATGCTGCGCGGGTAGGTCGCCAGACCTTCGACGATCAAACGCAAACCCGATGGATCGTAGGCGCCGTACAAGGGCTGGATCGGTTTGTCGCAAATCGTAAACAGCACGACGGTCAAGGGATGGACGTGCACCACGCTCTCGACATCCCGGCGGCTCTTGTACAGCCAGGTGTGGATGAACACTTCCTGAGGCACATCGAGGCCGTCGTCGCCGGCGACTTTCTTGCCGTTGAAGTCGACGGTAATGATGTCGCGCGCGGTGACGAAGCGCAGCCCCGACTCTTCCGGGCCGCGGGCTTTAATCAACACTTTGTCTGCGCCGGGAACCCGCGCGCTGACATGGCCGCTCGGCTCCTTGGTTAAGTTAAGTTTGCCGAGCATGCGGCAGGATTGCGCCACGAGTTCGCGGAGTTTCGATAGATCGGCCATAAAATGTTCCTCTTGCGAAATTTGCCAAGGCATTCTTGGGAAAGCGACCGAATCATATTCTCGCGCGCCGACTTAGGCAAGCGAATAGACGACCTTGGACGGCTGCATGCGCTGAGCGCATAGCGGTCGCTTCAGCACGTGGATGACCGACAGTGACAGTCTACGGATGGACAGGGAAATCGAAGGGAGGAATGACGGTTAAACCGAGTAGGTGGAATTGGCAGAAGCGCTCGTCGACTTTACGAGAGGCGCTCAGCGAACCGAACTCAACCAGAAAAAGGGGCGGTACAACCCTAGTTGTAACCGCCCCCTTGATTCTTGCAGCTTGCTTGGGCAGGACTATTCGCCCTTGGCAGGAGTGAAGGTCATTTTCGACAGGAAATTCTTCTCACCCTTGGTGACATATTCGACCGTCGCCGACGAACCCAAGCCGACATCGGCCATTTTCGCTTTGGTATCGACAAGTTCAGTTGCCTTGGTTTTAGCATTGTAGTCTAGAGTCACCAGCTTGCCGTCTTTGGTTACCACGATCATGTAATTTTTTTCGGTATCCAATAAGCCGATATCGCCGGAAACTTTTTCCGCTTTGGCCTTAGCCGGTTCGGCTTTCTTTTCTCTCGGCTTTCTTCTCCTGCGCCACCACCGGCAACGCTACCGATAGCGCGAACATCACGGCCATTGCCCCGATAACTTGCTTGCTTGTTTTCATCTCTATTTCTCCTTACTGGTGCGTATTTTGCTCGGCTGCTCGTGAGGCTACTCCCCTTTTGCCGGGAGATACTCGACACTTGAAGCGACATTCTTGTCGCCATCCTTGGTGTAAACCACCGTCGCCGCCGATCCTAGGCCGATGTCGGCAATCTTAGCAGGCTTCAGTTCACGCTGGGTCGGCTGAAACTTTGCGTCATAATCCACCGTCACCAACTTGCCTTCTTTGGTCACGATAATCAGGTAATTCTTCTCGGTATCCAGTAACCCGACATCCCCTGCGATCTTGGTGGCCTTCGCCGCTGGCGCTTTCGCTTCTGCTTTCGCCTCAGCTTTGGCTTCGGTCTTTGCCGGTGCCGCGGGTGCCGGCGCAGCCGGTTTCGGCGCCGGCTTGGGGGCCATCTCTTCTTGCGTCGAACACGCTATAAAACCCAGCGACATCGCTAACAATGCCGCCCCACTCACTGATGCCAGATTCTTCATCATTCCTCCGTGCTGAACTAAAATTACTAATTAAGTGTTCCAATTACTTATCGTGACCGTCGCTATCTTCTCAATACGCATTAGGTAGGGTTTTTCGAACAGACCCAGAGTTGACGCAACCATGGACACGACTTAAGTCCTAGAAAAACGATTCCAGGCAACGGCGCCGATTGCACGCAAAATTGGTTGATGTATGCTCCCTCAAGTCTACGAATCCAGTCTTAGATCTTGTGGATAAGAGGCGAGGTTGACGATGACACCGATAAAAGTCGTAATTGCCGACGATCACCCGCTGTTCCGTGACGGCTTGCGGAAAATTCTTTCGTTAGAAAAAGATATCCTGGTGGTTGGCGAAGCTGCGGACGGCGACGAGCTCGCTAAAACGATTGAACGCACTAAGCCCGATATCCTGCTTCTCGATTTAAAAATGCCCAAGGGCGACCCGGTGCAAAACCTTCTCGGCGTCAGCGTCAAGAGCCCCTCGACTCAAGTGATGGTTCTGACGGCGTTCACTGAAGAAGAAAACGTCTTGAATGCCGCGAAAAGCGGAGCGAGGGGTTTTATTTCGAAGGGGACGCCATCGGCTACCGTTATCCAGGCGATAAGAGCCGTCCATAACGGCGCATTTTGGGTCGACAATGACGTGCCCGCCAGGGACGCTTTCGAAGAGATCGTCGGCTCCCGGCCGGTGGAGAGAACGACACTGCCACAACCGGACGAAAGCATCCAGTCTCTGACCAAACGCGAGATGGAGATTCTCAAATTAGTCGCCGAAGGCCTGACCAACGAAGAGATCGGCAAGAAAATTTTCATCAGCGAAAAGACCGTCAAAACCCACTTGACCAACATCTTCGACAAACTGAAAGTCAACAACCGCTTCAAGGCGGCGCTCTTGCTGATGGGCCAGAGCCACTAAAGTCGACGCATCGGGCGATTTCTCAAGAAACAAACGCTAATACCGCTTGCAGGCTTATGACCATGGCCACCACCGGTAACACGCCGCTCGAAGAGAGCTGGTTCCTGGAACGGGAGCGCGCTGTGGCGTGGCTGCGGCTAGCTTTCGCCGTGTTGGCGATCGCCGTCATCCAGCTCAATCCGGAACGGGTCGCGCGCTTTCCCCTGATGTCAGGTCTCGTGCTCGTTTCCTTTCTCATTTACAGCGCCATCGCGCTGGTTCTTGTCGTGCGAAGAAATTCCGTTTTTTCGAGTTTTGGCTCGGTTGCGACGGCTTTGGATGTCGTCTGGATTGCGCTCATCGTATTTTCCACCGGCGGCACCCGAACGCCCTTTTTCTTTTATTACTCGTTTCCAGTCATCACCGCGAGCTTGCGTTGGGGCCTTAAAGGCAGTCTGCCGGTGGCGTTCATCGGCGTTGCCATTTACGTAAGCATCCGATTGTCCTTAGCCGCCGAATCCATCGACCAACCGATAGGCATCGATACGATCGTGGTTCGCAGTCTTTACTTGATCTTTCTGGCTGGGGTGTTTGGCTACATCAGTGAATTCGAGAAGAGGCAGAATCAAAAACTCTTGGCGTTATCGAAGACCGCGGCTAACGTAGCCGTGATGCAGGAACGCCGGCGCATCATGTTCGACATCCATGACGGCATCTTACAATCGCTGGCCACCTTGATTCTGCGCCTGGAAAGCACCCGGGGACGGCTACCGGAGTCGCAGAGCGAAGCGATTCAGGAACTGCAAGCGGCGGAAGAGTTATCTCGCTCGACGATGAAAGACCTCCGCGCATTCCTGGCGGGCAAGACGGATCGTCCCATCATGTCAGGAACTTTGATCGAACGGCTGCAAGAGGAGCTGCGATTCATCCAAGAAGGGCTCGGTCTGGAAGTGATCTTGGATTGCGAACCGGAAAATCTCAATCTACCGGCTGAAATCGAGCGAGAGCTCTATTACGTGTTGCGCGAAGGCTTAACCAATATCACCCGTCACTCTCATGCTTCGCGTGTCCAATTTCGACTCAACCAATTGGCGAGCGCTATCGAGGTCTCTCTCGAAGATAATGGCGTCGGATTGGACCTGCGGACCGCCGAAAATGGCCGTGGACTGGGATTGCGCAGCATGAAGGAGAGAATTGAAAAACTAGGGGGAGAACTTGCTCTCAAGTCCTCCCCCTCAAGCGGGACAAAAATTTCTTTCTCAGTGCCCCTGACGACCTGAGAAAGAAATTGTCTCAGAATACGCGGCGGTTTGGTGTGACGGGGCTAACCGCGGCCCAGTAAACTACTCGCCCTTAGCCGGCACAAAAATCATCTTGGTCAGGAAGTTCTTATCGCCTTTGGTTACATATTCCACCTGAGCGGAGGAACCCAGTCCGACATCGGCCATCTTGGCCTTTGTGTCGACCAGTTGGGTCGTTTTGGTTTTCGCGTTAATGTCCACTGTGACCAGCTTGCCATCCTTGGTGACCACGATCATGTAATTCTTTTCGGTGTCGAGCAAACCGATATCGCCGGCTACTTTCTCGGCCTTGGCCTTGGCTGGCTCGGCCTTCTTCTCCTGCGCCGCTGCCGGCAAGGTCAAAGCTAATACCGCAGCCGCCGCTATCCCACCAAGTAATAAGTTGTTAGGTTTCATCCTTTGTCTCCTTCTAATGCATATCCTAGCGTGAAGATTCGTCCAGCGCTCTATTCGCCCTTTGCCGGCAGATACTCGACGTTGGTGGCGATGTTCTTATCTCCCTGTTTGGTGTACGTCACCGTCGCCGAGGAACCAAGACCGATATCCGCCACCTTAGACGGTTTTGGCGTCCTCATCGTCGGCTGAAACTTAGGATCATAATCCACCGTCACCAGCTTGCCGTCTTTGGTGACGACAATCAGATAGTTTTTTTCGGTATCCAACAAACCGATATCGCCGGCAATCTTAGTCGCTTTGGCCGCCGGTGCTTTCGCCTCCGCTTTTGCTTCGGCCTTCGCTGCCGGCGCCGCCGGCTTAGGCGCCGGCTTGGCGACCATCTCTTCCTGCGACGAGCAAGCGTTGATCCCGAAAGCGAGTGCGACTACCGCGGCGGTATTCGTGATCGATAAATAATTCTTCATTGATGCCTCCCAGTTATTAAGACTTAAGTCCTGTATCTAAGTCATTCGTCGTATACTTTACGAAGCGTCGCCTTGTCAAGCAGATAAACAAGGATTTTTCCAAACCAGTGATAGATTCTCACCGCGCGCCGCATAGCGGCGCTGACATCGCATGCCGAGCGACTATTTATGACGATGCGCGCGGACGGATCTCAACGAAACGAGCGCGACGGTTGTTGAGATGACAAGCTTCCGTTGACTCGCGGCACGAGGGCAGCTCTTCACCGTAGCTGGTAGTCTTGATGCGCGCCGGATTGACACCCAAGGCTTACCAGGTAGTCCATCGCCGCCCGCGCCCGCTTGGCGCCCAGGGCGAGGTTATATTCCGTCGTGCCGCGCTCGTCGCAGTGACCCTCGATCTCGACCATGCTGCTCGGGTTGGCCTTTAGCCACGCTGCGTTGGCCCCTAAAACCGTTCGAGCATCCGCAGTCAGATTGAAACTGTCGAAATTGAAATAGATCGTTTTCATCGGTCCATCCGCGGCCGCTTTGCCCTGGCGCAGTGCATCCAAGCTCGAACCCGACGACGACGGGTTCGACGAGACCACAGGCTTCTCGGCAGGCGCGCGTCCGGTGGATGGTGCAGCAACCGCGCCGGATGGCCGAGATATCGCCTCCGGCTTCTTGGCGGTCTCAGTTGCGCAACCGGCGACCGCCACAACGCTTGCAACGACCAACCCAAGCCAATACTTTGTCACAAACAAATCGATTGGTTTCATCCTGCTCTACCTCCTCAAATGGATTGCCTATACGGAGCGCGAAACAGCTCGACAAAGTTTCCCCTCTTGAATAAATCTTACAGCTGCAACAACTCAGACGCCTGTTGTGCTGAATCTGACATGCTCGACCGGGAATACCTCTGCCAACAGAGCACCGATCACAGAGTAACTTGGGCGGGTGACGCATAAACCGTGGACAATTATCCGGCCACAGTCCGCCGAAACTAAAAGGGGGAAGCCATTGCTGACTCCCCCTTTTGGTTGCTTCGTCTGTAAGCTCCGCGCTTAGAACTGGTAGCGCCAGTTCAAGAACCACTCGATCCAGTCGCCGCCTTTGCCGTTGCGGCAGCCGGCAGGAGCATTCGTACACACGTCAAGATTATGCGCCGATTGGTTCCTGGCATTTTGCAGGTTCGAGGCGTCGGTCCACAGGATGTTGACACCCATGCTCATCCGCGGCGCGATGAAGTACCACAGATCCCACTCGTTGAGCCTGATCGCGGTGCGGTGAAAGTCGCCGCTGTTGAGCGTCGCCGGGCAGGGTATGCCCGTGTTGCCATTACAACCCACCGACATGTCGGTGCGCTCAAAGTGGTAGCCGACCAGGATCGATCCGGCTGTCGTCGACGACCCGGTCAACCAGCCCTTGGGACTCCACAGAAACAGATCGTGACCGATCAGGAATACCCGGGCTTTCTTTTGGCCTCTGCCATTCGCTACGTTGCCGGCGATGCCGGTGCCGCGATCCTCGGATCTTTGAAAATTCATCATCGTCCGCAAGGTGTACGGACCGACGTTCCACACCATGCCGGGACCCGTTTGGATATGTCAGGCCGTCGCCAATCGAGTTGGCGCCGGTGTCGAATAACGTCTGTCCGGCCGCCACGGGCGTTAGTCTGAATGCGGTACCGGTTGCAACCATTCGACACTGCGCGGTTATCCGCGTTACAGAACCACGCGCCACACTCGAACGGTCAAGCCGCTGATCCATTTGTTCTTCACCTGCGAGAACGGCTGGATGTTGCCGTAGGCATGGAAGTCTTTACGGTCGGTGTTGATCTGCGCGCCGTCGCCGCCTTCGCCGTAGGCGTTCATGCCGACTTGAAACCGGGCGATGCGGCCGGGGATGCCGATGCCGTTCAGCGCTTTGTCCTCCCAGGTAAGGGTAATGCCGGAACCCGCGCTACCGGTGTTGAACCCTAAATTCTGTGACATCATGTCGTACTCTGCCTGCGCGCCCGTGCCACCCGAGCCCTGGCGGGACAAACTGGTGCGGACCCGAGTTGGTCGTGTCCATGCCGAACCCAATCTGCGGCAGCCAGGGGTTGATATTTTCGGCATGAAAGTAAATCATACCGCGCTGTAACATCTGTGTTGCCGCCAAAACCGTCAAGGTCGAGACGCCAGTCGATTTCCCATAGGCAGTTGTTGACGCACAGATAAAACTCCGGCCGGAAGCGCCGCCCTTCCAACTCGCCCTGCTGCGGCCGACCTGGTCGCGGCCCTGAAGAAAATTGTAGCGCATATGCGCTTCGAACGAATGACGAAACGACCAGGACTTGTCGGCCGCTTCGATCATCATGCCATTGCCGGGACGATACGAAAACGAGGGCATCGCCGCCGCCGCCGCCGTCGCCTCTTTCTTCAACTCGATCTGCGATTCTTTTAGCTGCTGGAGTTCCTGCTCAAGCGCGCTGATCTTGTCACTGACGCTCTGCGCTTGAACCGTTCCCGCCGCTAGAAGGAAAGCAGCTAGCAGACTCGCTAACCACATACTCTTCTTCTGCATACCCATTGCCTCCTTTTGCCTCCCTGAAATTTGCTACTTACTTAGTCCTACTTCCGGCATTTTTTAGCCCAACCTGCCAATTCTGTCAAGCTAAAAGTCGTATTCAAGAAAAAAATCCTGAGTAATTAGTCGACCATTTGTACGCGTTTTGGCCGTAATAATCTAAATTACCCAGCTACGTCACGCCAAAAGTAGTAAGACTCTATGGCCTAAGACTTAGCCTCGATCCGACGCCAAGCTATGGAATCGCCAAAGGTTTCTGGAAATCTGTGGCTCTCACAGCCAAACCGACGATTGTTGTGAAGTAGCGCGGCCTTCGCTAGACTCTGCGCCTAACATGCTGGCAAAAAGAATCATCCCCTGCCTCGATGTCAAAGCCGGGCGCGTCGTCAAAGGGGTAAAATTTCTCGAGCTGCGCGACGCCGGCGACCCGGTGGAGATAGCGCGAATCTATGACCGCGAAGGCGCCGACGAGCTGTGCTTTCTCGACATCACCGCCTCCCACGAACAGCGCGGCATCATCCTCGACGTGGTTGCCCGCACCGCCGAGCAAGTCTTTATGCCGCTCACCGTCGGCGGCGGCATCAATCAAGTCGGCGATATTCGCGCTTTGCTCCAGGCTGGGGCGGACAAGACGTCGATCAACACGGGTGCGGTCAAGCGCCCGGAGTTTGTCAGAGAAGCCGCGGAGATGTTCGGCAGCCAGTGCATCGTCGTCGCCATCGACGCCAAGCGTGTCGGCGCGCATTGGGAGGTGTTTACCCACGGCGGCCGCAATCCCACCGGCTTCGATGCCTGTGAATGGGCCGAACGCATGGAGAAATACGGCGCGGGAGAGATCCTGCTCACCAGCATGGACCGCGACGGGACTAAAGTAGGCTACGACTTAGAGCTGACCAGGGCGATCTCCGAGCGCGTCGATATCCCGGTTATCGCCTCGGGCGGCGTCGGCAACTTGGCACATATCTACGACGGACTCACCGCAGGCAAAGCCAGCGCCGCCCTGGCCGCGTCGATTTTTCATTTCCGCGAGTATTCCATCGCCGAATGCAAAAAGTATCTGCACAGCCGCGGCGTGCTTGTCCGGCCGGTGCGCTAGGGTCTACAAAAGATTATCTCCCGCCAAGCATGTCCTGAGCGACGTCGAAGGGGCGCAAAGACGCCAAGTTCGATTTAGATGTCACTTCGACCGACAGACTGTGTGAAAGCCCCGTTCATCGTTCGACTGGAACCACCACGAACGGTTGTAAGACATTACAGATCGAGTATTTAGCCGTTCGCCCTGAGCTTCGTCGAAGGGCTTCTAAAGAGTTTTCACTCAGTCTGCCGAAGGGAGAAATCTTTCGTGAACCCCTCCCTTCGTCGGAATGACAGGCCGATGCCCGTCACCTTGGAGCCTTGGCGCCCTTGCGGGAGATATTCCGAGTTCCCATTCCGGAGCTCTAAAACAGTGCGCGTTTGCGCGGCGGATCGAAGAACGGCAGCTTGACCACGGTGGCGCTGGCGCTTTTTTGCCGGTGATCCACCGTCACGTCAATATCGAGCTCCGTGCCGACCGGCACGCATTTCTGTTCGACGGTCGCCAAGGCGATATATTTTTTTAGCGCCGGAGACCAGGCTCCGGTGGTCGCGTAACCGACTTGGCGGTCGTCTTTGCGCAGCGGCACGCTGCCGCGCCAGGCCACCAACGGGTATTGCGGCGCCAGACCGGCTTGTTGATAGAGATATTCATAGTCGAGCAGGCTGATCTCCAAGCCGACAACCTGCCGCTCCGGCCCCCGCGGGTCGCATTGCCGCAGCGCTTTGGCGCCGACGAAATGATCCTTGCGCAAGTCCACCGTCCAGCCCAGACCGATCTCGAAGGGCGAATAACGCTGCGACTCGATCACCGCCTTTTCGGCGCCGATATAGTCGACTTCGAGGAGGATAAATCCCGCCTCCAGCCGCGCGACATCGAGCGCCAGTATGCCGGTGGGTTTGATGCCGTAATCACCGCCCTGCTCGATCAAGACATCCCAGATCTTGAGCGCATGCTCGGCGCCGAACCATAGTTCGTAGCCCAGATCACCGGTGTAACCGGTGCGCGATACGATCACCGGGACATCGAGAATCTTGCCCGGGGTGAGGCGAAAGAATTTGAGCTGGGTTAAGTCGACGTCGACGATGGTCTGAAGAATCTTCAAGGCATGGGGCCCTTGCAATGCGAGGGCGGCAATCTGCTCCGAGACTTCCTGAATTGAAACTTCCATGCCGCGGGCGTTGAGCGATGAGCCAGCGCAGGCTCGGATCGGCAAGGTGAAAACGGAAATAGTCCGCGCCCAGGCGAAACACCGTGCCGTCCTGAATCACCGCGCCGTCGTCTTCGCACAGACAGCCGTACAGCGCCTGGCCGACGGCGCATTTCGCCGCGTCGCGGGTGATCACGCGGTTGACCAGCTTGAGCGCGTCCCTGCCGCGCACGTCGTATTTGTACAGCGGCGAGACATCGATCAGCGCCGCGCTATTGCGGATCGCGTGATACTCATAGTCATGCATCACGTCGTAGGAGCTGGCGACAAAGTAGCCCGACCAGGTGCGCCAATTGTGACTAGCGCAGAGCGCCGCGGTGCGCGGGTGAAAGGGAGTTCCGATGGGCATGGCAGCTAGACAGAGTCTTGAGATAGAGACCGCCCAACCTCCCAACTCAAAATATTCGCCTTCATTCCGTCTCTATCTCGCATCTCTGTCTGCGTTGCTGATTGACTTGCTGGTCGAAATTACCAAATATGCCCTATTAAGCAAATCACAACATGGCTTCATATGACGCAATCATCATCGGCGGCGGCCACAACGGCCTGACCAGCGCCGCCTATCTCGCCAAAGCCGGCAAAAAAGTTCTGGTCCTGGAACGGCGCCATGTGCTTGGCGGCGCCGCTGTGACCGAGGAGATCTATCCCGGGTTCAAATATTCCGTATGCTCCTACGTCGTCAGCCTGCTGCGACCGGAAGTGATCCGCGATCTCGAGCTGCCGAAGTACGATCTTGAAATCATTCCGCTCGACAGCACGTTCACACCGATGGCCAACGGCGACCATCTGTTCCGCTCCGGCGATCACGCCCAGACGCGCCGGGAGATCGCGCGCCATTCGGTGACCGATGCCGAGGCCTATGAGCAGTACGGCCAGCTGATGGCGCAGATGGCGATGGCGGTCAAACCGATCCTCGGCATGGTCCCGCCGGAGCCGACGACGTGGAATCCCAAGGATCTATTCGGTTTGGCGAAGGTCGGCAGCCACTTTCGCGATCTTGGCGAGAAACTGCTCTACGAGCTGACAAAACTCATGACCATGAGCTCGGCGGATTTTCTCGACGAATGGTTCGACACCGACGTGCTCAAGGCGACCATGTCGGCCAGCGGCATCATCGGCACCTTCATGGGGCCGCGCTCGCCGGGAACTGCGTACGTGCTCTTGCATCACTACATGGGCGAGCTCGACGGCGCGTTTCGCTCCTGGGGGTTCGCCCGCGGCGGCACCGGCGCCATCAGTAACGCCATCGCCGACGCCGCGCGCCATTTCAGCGCCGAGATTAGAACCCAAGTCACCGTCGACCAAGTGACCATCAAAAATGGCCGGGCCACCGGCGTGGTCCTATCCACCGGCGAAGAGATCCAAGCGAAAGTCGTGGTCTCCAGCGTCGATCCCAAACGGACTTTTTTGAAGATGGTCGACAGCCAGCATTTGGACGCGCCGTTCTTGAAGCAAGTGAGCGATTTCAAAATCCGCGGCTCATCGGCGAAGGTCAATCTTTCTCTCGATGCGTTGCCCGACTTCACCAGCATGCCCGGCAACGGCCCCCATCTCGGCGGCGCGATCTCGATCAGCCCGAGCTTGGACTACATCGAGCGCGCCTATGACGACGCCAAATACGGCGATTTCTCGCGCCGCCCTTACATGGACATCATCCTGCCGTCGATGCTCGACCCGTCCATGGCGCCGCCGGGGAAACATGTCATGTCGATCTTCGTGCAGTACGCGCCCTATCATCTGGCCAGCGGCACCTGGCCGGAGAAACGCGAAGCCTTAGGCGACGCGGTCATCGATACGTTGAGCGAGTACGCGCCGAATATAAAAAATATCATCTTGCATCGCCAAGTGGTCACGCCCTGGGATTTGGAACAAGAATTCGGCCTCACCGAAGGCAATATTTTTCAGGGCGAGCTGACGCTGGACCAACTTTTCTTTCTAAGACCCGTGCCCGGCTGGGCGAAATATCGCACGCCGGTGCAGAACCTTTACATGTGCGGCGCCTGCACCCATCCCGGCGGCGGCGTCATGGCGGCGTCGGGCAGATTGGCGGCGCTGGAGATTTTGAAAAACTCGCGGCTGTAGCCAGAGCCAAATTTCTTCGAGCCTACCGGCGCAGCGATGGCCGAATCTCCGATCACGGTTTTTTACGACGGTCATTGCGGCCTCTGTCATGGCTTGGTGCGCTTTCTGATCGCCAGAGATCCCAGCGGCAGCAGATTCGACTATGCGCCGCTGCAGGGCGAGTATTGCGCCGCGGCGATACCTCACGCGCAACGGCAGCGCTTGCCGGATAGCGTCGTGGTGCGAACCGATGATCGACAACTGCTGGTGAAGTCGGCAGCCGTACTCTACGTTCTCATGCGCATCGGCGGCGCCTGGCGCGCTATCGGAATTGCCTTGAAGATTTTACCGCCCTCTCTACTCGACTGCGGCTATGACTTCATCGCGCGGATGCGCCGCCGGCTATTTAGCACGCCGGCTGCCACTTGCCCCTTGGTTCCGCCCGACCTGCGGCACCGTTTCCATCCTTAAGACCGCTTCCCTCGACAGCGTTTTGAATCTTTGACATGGTGATGGAACATTTAGGAATTAACCAATCATGAGCAACTACGACGCGATCGTCATCGGCGCCGGCCATAATGGGCTGGTCACCGCCGCCTATCTTGCCAAAGCAGGAAGAAAAGTTCTCGTTCTCGAACGGCGTGAGGTTATCGGCGGCATCGCCGCCACGGAAGAAATCTTTCCCGGCTTCAAATTCTCGACGGTCGCCCATCTCGCCAGTGGCTTTGCCAGCGAAGTCAGCGCCGATCTCGAGCTCAAAAAGCATGGCTTGGAGCTGCTGCCCCTCGATCCCTTGCTGTTCGCGCCAAGCCTGAGCGGCGAGCCATTGACGATTTCGCGGGATCCAAGCAAAGCGGCCGAAGAGATTGGCCGCCATTCAAAAAACGATGGCAGCAAGTACGCGGCGTTTTGTGCCAGACTCAAGACTATCGCAGCGTTCCTGCGCACCCTTTACGGCCTGACTCTGCCTGACAAAGCGAGCCCTCGTGAATTCAATCCGTTGGAGCTGTTGAAGATCGGTTTGAAATTTCACGGTCTCGGCGACAAGGAAGGCTACGAGTTCCTGCGCATTTTACCGATGAGCATGGCCGATCTTTTACACGAATGGTTCGACAATGATTTATTAAAGGCGAGTCTGGCGGCCAGCTCGATGCTCGGCTCCTTCGTCGGACCGCGCCAGCAGGGCACGGCGTTTAACTTGCTGCACCACCAGATCGGCGCATCCAACGGCGCCCTGCGCAGCGCCGGCTTCGTGCGCGGCGGCATCGGCCAACTCGCCGCCGCACTTGCCCGCGCCGCCCAGCAACATGGCGCGGAGATTCGCACCAATGCCGAAGTCGGGAAAGTGCTAACCAAACAGAGCGCTGCAAGCGCGGTGGTAATGGCCAACGGCGATGAAATCGCCGCCACCGCCGTGATCTCCAGCGCCGACGTGAAGCGGACTTTTCTTGAGCTCGTGGAGCCCACCTACTTGGACCCGCACTTCTTGCTGCAAGTGCAGAATATTCGCGGCCGCGGCACAGTGGCGAAAATCAATTTGGCGCTGGACGGCCTGCCAAAATTCCAACGGCAGGAATCCCAAGCCCAACTCGGCGGCATCATCCACATCGGCCCGACTATCGATTATCTCGAGCGCGCCGCCGATGACGCCAAGTATGGCCGCTATTCCAAAAACCCATTCTTGGAAATCACCATTCCATCGATCGGCGATCCGACCCTTGCGCCCGCGGGCAAGCATGTCATGTCGGTGTGGATGCAGTCGGCGCCGTATAACTTGCGCGAATCAAATTGGCACGACCAGCGCGAGGCGTTGGGCGATGCTGTCGTCAACCTGATCGACGAATACGCGCCGGGATTTAAGAACTCGATCCTGCATCGGCAAGTTTTAACACCGCTGGATTTGGAGCAAACCTACGGCCTCACCGGCGGCCACCCCTATCACGCCGAGATGGCGTTGGATCAAATCTTCTTCATGCGCCCAGTGCCCGGCTGGGCGCGCTATCGCACGCCCATTGATAACCTCTATCTCTGCGGCGCCGGCACCCACCCCGGCGGCGGCATCACCGGCCTGCCGGGATACTATGCCGCCAAAGAAGTGCTAAAAGATTTGAAACGAGGGAAGCGCTAGTCGATTCCTCGCTGAAGTGCCACCGGCAAGCAGCCAAGCACAACCTACTTGTGCTCCAATCTACCATCTTGTAGACTTTGGTTTATGCGTACAAAGGTAACAAAACGCGGCCAGGTTTCCGTTCCTTCCGAGGTCAGAAAAAAACTTAATATCCGCGCCAACACGACTCTGGAGTGGGCCATTGAAGGAAATACCGCGAGAATCATTCCGATACCAGCCGACCCGATCAATGCTTTCAGAGGCTCCGGTCCCAAAGGACAGGTTCAGCGCCTTTTAAAAGAAAGACGGCTGGATCGGCGCCGAGAAAATGGCCGTTAGAAATCTCTTCGTCCTAGACACATCGGCACTGCTCGCACTGCGCGGAACCCTCATCCACAAAGACCCTGAATTTCAAAAATTCAGAGAATTAGCTCAAGAATTTCTAGCCAGGTAGAATTTTTCCAGTGTCACCATCCGACATTCCCTGCCGACGGGCGTGAAATCCCTGTGCTTCCGTGATAGACGGAGCAATAGTCTATCGGTTCATCCGTAAGGTCGTGATCAATGAAACTTTATCTCGGTCTATTGGAAAGTGCGCGGCCGAATCAAACTAGAATCTTCGGCGAACTGGACGGCCAACTGGTCGACTTGCAGGTCGCCTGCGCCGCCTATTTGACTCAGGCCGAAGGCAACCGGGCCAACGCTGACGAACTGGCAAGCTATTATTTCCCTAACACCATCGCCGGCTTTCTCGAATGGGGCGAACCGTCGCGGCAGCTGCTGGGTCAGGTCATCTCCTTCACCAGCAAAACCGGTCTACACGAGCTGCGCGGCCCCGGCGGCGAAAAAATCGCTTACGAAACGAGCGACGTGCGCCTGTTACCGCCTTTGCCGAATCCCGAAAAAAGTTTCGTCATCGGTTTCTCCGACCGGGCGCGCACTGAAGCGCTGCCGGCGGCGGAAATCCCGACGGGCTATTACAAATTGCCGCAAACTTTCGTCATCTCCGGTGCGCCGGTGGTCTGGCCAAAATTCTCCGAAGAACTCGACGCCGATGGCTGCATCGCCATCGTCATCGGCAAGGCCGGCAAGCGCATCCCGCCGGAAAAGGCCTGGGAACATGTCGCCGGTGCGATGTTGATCGTCGACATCACCGCCCGCGACATCAACAAGCGCGAAGGGCTGACGACCAACAACTTGCTCGGCAAAAATTTCCCGTCGAGCACCGGCGTCTGCCCTGCCGTTCTCATCGGCAATGACAAGAAAACTTTTGCTGGGTTGGAAGTCGAGCTTTCGTTGGACGGCAGCGTCAAGCAGAAATTCGCCCTGCGCGACTGCGTGTTCAGCGTCGAGCAGATCGTCGCCCGCTGGTCGATCCTGGGGATCAAGCCAGGGGATTGGTTCGCCATCGGCGCCAGCATGGCGCTGCAAGGCGACCGCTTGCAAAATCCCGTGCCGCTGAAAATCGGTTCGACGATCCGCTGCGCGTCGCCGGCCATCGGCGAACTGTCGCACCCAGTTATTGCCGCGGGAGGTATGCGCCGATGAAGCTGGTTACTTTTATCGACGACGACCAGGAAAGAATCGGCGCCATTATCGATGGCTCGGGCTCAGGCCAGATCGTCGACTTACACAAAGCTTATGCGTCTTATCTGCGCGCGGTGGAGAACGCCGCGGCGGCGGATCAGTCGGCCGCTGCCACCCTCGGCAGCGACATGGTCGAATTTTTGAAGCGCGGCGACAAAGCATTGGCAGCAGCCCGCATGGCAATCAAACATGCTGCGACCGACGGCGGTAATGGCAACGTCGTCGAACGCCAGCGCGTTCGCCTGATGGCGCCGGTGCCCCGTCCCGGCGCGCTGGTCTCCGCCGGTAAAAACTTTTCCGATCACGTCGCCGAGATGTCGTCTAAAAAAGGGCCGGCGGCGCCTGTCGCTTTTCTTAAACTTCCCGGCTCAGTGATCGGTCCCGATGACGACATACCGCATCCGCCGGAAGTGAAAAATTTGGATTACGAAGTCGAGCTCGCCGTCATCATCGGCAAGCCCTGCGTCGACGTCAGCGCAGAAGAGGCGTTGGATTACGTCGCCGGCTACGCGTCGTTTAACGACATCAGCGCCCGCGACATCATTCGCGGCGAGAACAAGAGCGGCATCCACCTTATGGGCAAAAGCTTCCCCGGCTTCGCCCCCATGGGGCCCTATCTGGTCACCGCCGACGAAGTCCCCGAGCCGCAAAACTTAAAACTCTGGCTGCGCGTCAACGGCGAGACGCGCCAGGACTCAAACCTGGGCTACATGATTTTCAAAATCCGCGACATGATCGCCTACTGGTCGCAGATGGGTTTAAATCCCGGCGACGTGCTCACCACCGGCACGCCGCGCGGCGTCGCCGCCGGCCGAAAACCCGACCAAGCACCCTGGTGGCTAAAACCCGGCGACCTGGTCGAAGCCGAAGTCGAGGGACTCGGCTGCTTGCGCAACCGCATTGTCGCGGAATGAGGTCAAACACCTCGGTGAGCCACCGCGCTCCGAAGTCATACGTCCTATCGGTCCGATCCGACTGGTCTAGCCTCAAGGAGATCTCATGCCACAAACAACTCAGTCCTTAAACCCACCGGCCTGGTGCACGGCCACACCGAAGTCCGCTTTCTCGACGACACTATTCCCGTGCTGACGAAAGTCCTGGGGCTCGATCTGCTCGAACGGCGCGATCGTGAAGCGGTCTTGAAACATCCCAACACCGGCTGGAAATTAATCGTCCACGAAGGCGGCGCCGAGGTCAAAGACAAACCCGAGCGCAATCACTACGGCGTGCGCGTGGCCAACAACCTAGAAGTCGACCACGCCTACCAGTATCTCCTCGCCAACAAAGCCACCTTGGGCCTCACTAAAGTCGTCAAACGGAAAGAGCGCGCCGGCTCCTACTCGATGTTTTTCGTCGAGCCCGGCGGCAACTATTGGGAGATCGAGTCCTATGAAAATCGCCACAAGGCCGGTCTGCCCTATGAGGTCGCCTACCCTTGGAAGACCGTGCTCACTGAAGAACGCTTGCCGGGCTGCGGCTACGTGCCGCAGGCGATGACCCATGGCACCATGGAGTGCACCGATCTCCAAGCATCGAAGAAGTTTTATCAGCAGGGGCTGGGTCTCGATGTCATCACCCATGTGCCGACCATCGAGCCGCATGACGTCAAACATCCAACCACGCCCTGGTATGTCGTGAGCTTGGAAGTGCCGCCGAAGAACAAGCACTATCTGACGCCGTTGCAGCGTTACACCGTAGCCGTCGAGTCGTCCGCCGCTCTCACCGAAGCCAATCGGGAATTCACCGAGCGCCGAGGAGGAGTTCGCCCTGACCGCCATCGAAGCGGTCCAAGACAGCCGCGCCGGCCAGTCCTTTCAGATCTGTGACCTCGATCGCAACTGGTGGGAAGTCGCCTACATCGCAAACTAGCACATGAAACTGTCTAATTCCCGGGGCGACCCGACCGATCGGTCTGCGCTCATCAAGAACCGCGACGCCCTGCAGGTCGTTGCAAGGGGCGACAGGACAGCCAATCTTTCATGCTCTGCGACGTGAACAAAAACGGGTGGGAGATTGCCTGCGAGAGAAAATAAACCCAATGGAGTGATGGGGTATAGGAGAGTTGGGACGCTATCCGAATCCATTAGCTCCAATACTCCATCACTCCGTTATTCACTGGAGGTCTAAACATCATGAATGTCCATCACTTCGACAACAAAAAAACCGCCCTGCTATTCTTCGACATGCTCAACGTCTACTTCCACGGCATCCCCGAAGAAAAGCAAAAAGCCTTAAAACCGGTGGTCGACAACGCCGTGCGCTTGATGAACGCCGCGCGGCAGAACGGCATCCTGATCTACTACGCCATGGCCAATCACCGCCCCGACGGCCATAGCCGCTATATGGCGATCACCGACACCGACATGCGCCTGCGCCCCTGGCCCAACGACGACTGCAATCCGACCGTGCACGGCGCCACCGAAGGATCGTGGGAACAGAAAGTCATCGATGCAATCGCGCCACAGCCGCAGGATTACATCATTCCGAAATACCGCTGGAGCACGTTCCATCAGACTTACTTCGACTTGGCGCTGCGCACCCGCGGCATCGACACGATCATTATTTCCGGCGGCGCCGTCGACGTCGGCGTCGCCTCGACGGTCTACTCGGCCCGCGACCACGACTACAACATCGTCGTCGTGCGCGACGCGTGCAGCAACTCCCACGACGATTCCATGACCGCGCTGATGAACACGGTCTTTCCCACGCCTGGCCCGGGTGCGCAGCAACCGACCAAGTGCTGGAAATGATCCGCAACGGCGCCAAGTAGTCGAGGTTTAGAGCCCAGAAGATTTATCGTCGTCGAACGTCTAAACTAGGCAATGGCTACTAACCAATTCTGCGTTAGAGAAAATCGGTCGACGCACGCGATCTTTTCATTCCCCCCTTTGAAAAAGGGGGGCCAGGGGGGATTTTCCACATCACCACACACGCAAATCCCCCTCAATCCCCCTTTTCCAAAGGGGGAAGCAATCACTACAGCCACTTACTAAACAACACAATTGGCCGCATCACAATTGCTGTTAGCGCTTCTTGTGATTCTAACCGCGCCATCGTTCGTCAACGCCCAGAACCTGCCGCTCCCGAGAAGCAAAAGATTGAAGCGCTGATCAAGCAAGTCGGCGATCTAAAAGAAGCCAAGTTCGTCCGCAACGGCTCCACCTACGAGCCCGCCACCGCGGTGCGCTTCCTGCGCGGCAAATGGGACGCCAACAAGGCCGATGTCAAAACCGTCCGCGATTTTATCGACAAAGTCGCCACCAAGTCCGGCACCTCCGGCAAGCCCTATCTCATGCGCTTTAGCGACGGCAAAGAAATCCCCAGCCGCGAATTTCTTCTGGCAGAGTTAAAAAAACTCGAATCCTAAATGGCGCCGCATCAAATGAAAGCTCCCAGCACGTCTAAATTTGCAATGAGCGCATGCTGACTGAAACCTGCTCATCCTTCCTGATTCTCCAAAAACCTCTCCGCATCGATCGCCGCCATGCAGCCGGTGCCGGCGGCCGTGATCGCTTGGCGGTAGACGTGATCCTGGACGTCGCCGCAGGCGAAGACGCCGGAGACGTTGGTCTTGGTGCCGTCGTGAGTGAGTATGTAGCCCGTCGGGTCGAGATCGAGCTGGCCGACGAACAGTTTGGAATTGGGCTCGTGGCCGATGGCGATGAACAGGCCGTCGCATTTGAAGTCGGAATTCTTGCCGGTTTTCAAATTCTTGAACTTAACTCCGGTCACGCCGCCGGCTTTGGGGTCGCCGTAGACTTCTTCCACCGCGGTGTCCCAGACAAAAGAGATTTTCGGATTCTTCTCGGCGCGCTCCTGCATGATCTTCGACGCGCGCAGTTTGTCGCGCCGGTGCACGACCGTCACTTTGCTGGCGAACTTGGTGAGAAAGGTCGCCTCTTCCATCGCCGTGTCGCCGCCGCCGACGACGACAAGTTCTTTGTCTTTGAAGAAAAAACCGTCGCAAGTGGCGCACGCCGACACGCCATGGCCCATGAGTTTCATTTCCGATTCCAAGCCCAGCAGCTTCGCCGTCGCGCCGGTGGCGACAATCAACGTGTCGCAAGTGTAGAACTTCTTTGCTGGCGGTGACTTTGAATGGCCGCTGTTTGAGATCGACCGCCGTCACTTCGCCGAAAAACGTCTCAGTGCCGAAACGCAGCGCCTGCTTCTTGAACTCCTCCATCAGCTCGGGACCCATGATGCCTTTGGGAAAGCCGGGGAAATTTTCGACATCGGTGGTGATCGTCAGTTGCCCGCCCGGCTGCGAGCCCTCGATGACCAGCGGTTGAAGGTTGGCGCGGGCGGCGTAGATCGCCGCGGTGAGACCGGCGGCGCCGGATCCAAGAATGATTACACGGTAGTGACTTTGCTTATCCATCCGGTTTCTGTAACATAAATTTCTCAGGGGAGAAAGAAACCAAACCTATGGCACAACTCAGTCACCTGGACGAACAAGGGCGCGCGCGCATGGTCGACGTGAGCGAAAAGGAAGTCACCAGCCGCATCGCCACCGCCTGCGGCACCATTCACATGCGTGCCGGAGACCCTGGCGCTGATCCTCGACGACAAGATCGAAAAGGGCGATGTCTTTTCGGTGGCGCGGGTCGCCGGCATCATGGCGGCGAAAAAGACTTCCGAACTGATTCCCATGTGCCATCCGCTCAACATCACCTCGGTCGCAATCGATCTCACCCCGGGGAACAATCCCGCCCGCGTCGACATCGAAGCCTCGGTGCGCGTCAGCGGCAAGACCGGCGTCGAGATGGAAGCCATGACCGCGGTGTCGGTGGCGGGCCTCACCATCTACGACATGTGCAAAGCCGTCGACCGCGAAATGACCATCGGCGAGATCCGCCTGGTCAAAAAGAGCGGCGGCAAAAGCGGCACGTTCATCAGAGAAGGAATAATCTTGGAGTGTTGGAGTACTGGAGTTTTGGATATTCGGATGACCCATCATTCCAGCACTGCATTACTCCATCACTCCAAATCGTCCAAACATCGCGCCATACACCGAGAAATTTAAAAGCCCAATGCTGCAAGTATTTCTCAAGCCTAACCGCGATATGCCAATCCGCCGGGGCCATCCGTGGATATTTTCCGGCGCCATCGAGCGCTGCCAAGGCGACGATCAAATCGTCGACGTTGCCGATATCTTCGACAACAAGAAAAACTGGCTCGGCCGCGGCCTCTACAATCCCAAGTCAACGCTGCGCGTGCGCCTGCTCACCTGGAAAAAAGAGACCATCGATCAAGGCTTCTTTGCCAACCGCCTGGTCCAAGCGTTGGCCTTTCGCGCCGAGCAATTGGGCGCGGCCAATAACGCCTACCGGCTGATCAACGGCGAGGGCGATCTTCTCCCCGGTCTGATCGTCGACCGCTACGCCGACTATTTCGTCTGCCAGTTCTACACCGCGGGCATGGAGTCGTTCAAAGAAGAGATCGTTGCCGCATTGTCGGAGCTTTGCCCAGCGACCGGCATATTCGAGCGCAGCGAAGGCCGGGTGCGCGAAGAGGAAGGGCTCGAGGCTGTCGTTGGCGTACTTGCCGGTGAGCCGCCGCCGGAGACCCTCGCCACTCGAGGAGAATGGCCATAAATTCCTGGTCGACCTGCGGCGCGGGCAAAAAACCGGCTTCTTTCTCGATCAGCGCGACAGCCGGCAGTTTCTTTCGACCCTGACGCGCGGCCGCTCGGTGCTTAATTGCTTCGCCTATACCGGCGGCTTTTCGGTCTACGCCTATGCCGGCGGCGCCAAGGAAGTCGTCACTTTCGATTCGTCCATGCCGGCCTTGGAGCTGGCCGAGAAAAATTTGCAACTGAATGGCTTCGCCGACGCGCCCGGCGAGGTCATCAAAGGCGATGCCTTTGCATACTTAAAAGAGACCGACGGCAAGTTCGACGTGATCGTCCTCGACCCGCCATCGCTGGCGCACCGGCGCGGCGACCTGGACGCCGCCACCGGCGGCTATAAATTTCTAAACTTGCATGCGCTCAAGCATCTCAATCCCGGCGGTATCCTGCTGACCTTTTCCTGCTCGCAGCATCTACCGCGGGAGCTGTTTCAAAAAGTCGTTTTTGGCGCCGCCGTCGATGCCGGTAGAAAAGCTTCGATCATCAAACAACTCGGCCATCCCATCGACCACCCGGTCAGTCTGCATCACCCCGAAGGCGAGTACCTCAAAGGGTTGGCGCTGCGAATGATGGATTGATTCGACTTTTCGGGTAGTTGTCATACCCTGAGCGAAAGTGAAGGGCTCATCTCGAGAACTTTCGCAATATTGCGGAATGTCGAGATTTCTCGGCGAAGTCTATCCTGAACAGGTCGAAGGACCTCGACAGTGGTCGTGATTGGTTGAACCCGTCAACACACCCTTTGAGCCCTCGCGCTTAGTGTGGTAGACGAATCACGCAACTGCGGTCTCTCTGGCCGCGTTGACGCTGTGCCGCGAGGTGTTCATGACCTTATCGTACACCATCAAAGAATGGCCCGAGGAAGACCGGCCGCGAGAAAAACTGCTCGCCAAAGGTGCGCCGGCTTTGAGCGAGACCGAGCTTTTGGCGATTATCTTGCGCAATGGCGACGCCGCCAGCGGCAACAGCGCCATCGACCATGCGCGGCTTCTGCTCAACCAATTCGGCGGACTTAAAGGGCATCGACGAAGCGGCGGTCGCCGAACTATGCAGCATCAAAGGCATCGGCCCGGCTAAAGTCGCCCAGCTCAAGGCTTGTCTGGAGATCGGCAAGCGCATCGGCAGCCAGAAATGGGAAACCGGCCAGCCGCTCCACTCCGCCGAACGATGTCTTTCAGCATTTCCGCGAAAGCCTCGGCCGGGAGAAGCGCGAATTTTTCTACGTCGTCCTGCTCGACAACAAAAACCGCAAGATGCGCGAGGTCAAAGTCTCCGAGGGATCGCTCACCGCGTCGCTGGTCCATCCGCGCGAGGTCTACAATCCGGTTATTCGAGAGTCCGCCGCCGGCGTCATCTTCGTGCACAATCATCCGAGCGGCGATCCGGCGCCGAGCCCCGAGGACATCGATATCACCAAACGGTTGAAAGACGTGGGCGATGTCATGGGCGTGCGCGTGCTCGACCATGTCGTGATCGGCCATGACCGCTACTTTAGCTTCAACGAAAAAGGCCTGCTCTGATTCGACGGTTCCGACAGCAAGTAATTTTCCCCAGTGCTCGTAATCGTACCTGCGCCAGCCACTTTGTCATTTCGACCGCAGGGAGAAATCTCTTCCGGTTTTCAGGCATCGATGCGAAATTGAGCCGGTGATACCGGTGGTTTTGATTGACATCATTACCGACGGCGTTTATCTTGACTGGACAATCTCACAGCCTTTCTATATTCTTTAATATAACATGAGCGCACTCGAACTAGGCAGACCCAAGAGGAGCTTCGTCCCCGGGCCAGGCGTCATCTACACCGTGCTTCTCGCCATCGTCGTCGCCGGCGGTTACTTTCTCGTCCCGCGCTTCGAATGGCACAAACCGCAGATCAAGATTACCCCCGACAGTGAAACCCTCGGCCTGGGAACGTTGCAGATCGAGGTCACCGAGCAAGGCACCGGGTTAAAATCATTTTCCGCGGTGCTCAATTCCGGCGGCACCGATTATCCACTGGCATCCGAGCAGTACAGCGAACTGACGCTGCAAAAAAAACTCACCGTCATGCTATCGTCGAAACTCGCCGGCTTGAAGGAAGGTCCGGCGGTGCTGCGGGTCAGTGCCCGCGATAATTCGCTGTGGAACCTGTTTCGCGGCAACGAGACGGCGATTCAGAAAAACTTGACCATCGATATTACCCCGCCGACGCTGGAGATCATCGCCGACGACCGCTACGTCAACTTTGGCGGTGTCGGCATGATCGTTTACAAGCCTTCGCCGGACACGGTCGACGACCGGAATAAAGATCGGCAATTATTTTTTTCCCGGCTACAAGGGACAGATCACGAGCCAACCGGAACATTACGTCGCCTTTTTCGCCCATGCCTACAACGTCGGCGAGGATGAACGAGCCGCGCTGGTCGCCACCGATAAAGCCGGCAACACGCGAGAGATGCGGCTTGCCTACACGCTCAAGAACGTCAAATACAAAAAGAGCACCCTGCAGATCTCCGAAGATTTTCTCCGTAACAAAGTCACGCCGCTGTTAAACGACGTCGGCGCGCGCCAAGGCAGCCCCAAAGAGATCTTCGTCAAAGTAAACAAGGCGCTGCGCAAGGAAAACGAAGATAAAATCAAAGCGATCACCGAGAAATCGACGCCGTCAAAATCTGTGGGAAGGCGCCTTCAGCCAGCTCAGCAACTCCAAGGTCGAGGCCAACTTCGCCGACGCGCGCACCTACATTTACAACGACAGAAGAAATCGATCAGGCCTACCACCTAGGCTACGACCTGTCGGTGACCAAACACTACCCGGCCGAAGCGGCGAATCATGGAGTCGTCGCCTTCGTCGGCGATCTGGGAATCTACGGCAACACGGTGATCATCGATCACGGCCTCGGCCTGTTCACGCTTTATTCGCATCTGAGTTCCATCGACGTCAAAGTCGGCGACAAGGTCAAGCAAAGCCAGCCCATCGGCAAGACCGGCGAAACCGGCCTGGCCGGCGGCGATCACCTGCATTTCGGCGTCTATCTGCACGGCGTCGCGATCCTGCCGGTGGAATGGTGGGATCAGAAATGGATCAAGGACAACGTCCAGCCCAAGTTCGACGGCCAGACCGGCGAGAGCCACAGCACAAGCGCAAGAAAGTAAATCCCCCGCCAAAACGGCGCGTAAACGGCGCCGCTAAGTTAAGCGCCAGCGCATTGGCCCGCGCGACAATACTATTCTCCTGCTAGACGGAAAAGCCGGGTTTCAACGCGCGCCGTTGAATCAGCAGAACAAAGCAAATCAAGGACGCGAGCAGCGGGAATACCGCGATGGCGGTGACCGCGGTGGGCAGGCCGTATTGATCGGCGACGACGCCCGCCAAGAGCGGCGCTAAGAAAGACAGACCCATATTGGCGCCATAGAT
The DNA here is from genome assembly GCA_963847445.1 of uncultured delta proteobacterium. Lineage (GTDB taxonomy): Bacteria > Desulfobacterota > Binatia > UBA9968 > UBA9968 > DP-20. The sequence continues at coordinate 59,408 of CAWJZV010000044.1, forward strand.
GAGCGCCACGATGCTGCCCGACAGCTGTTGCGGCGCCTCTGACATCGCCGCCGACACGATCACCGGCCGCAACGCCCAGAGCAACGCGCCCAAAGCCCCCAAGCCGGCAACTAGGACAGCCCCCGAACCCAAGTGCGGGATCGCCACCACCATAGCCACACTCAAGAGCGAAAACAGCACGATCAAATAACGATGGCCGATGCGGTCGGAAACCCAACCGACGAGAGCCGGCGCCACCCCGGCGCAGAGAAACAAGATCGACATGTAAGCGCCGGTGACGGCGGCCGGCAATTGTAAATGCAACGCCAGATAGAGCGGCAGAAAAGACGCCAACGCCGTCTGCCCCATGGCGCGCAAGGTCGACACGGCGACGAGCCCGCAAACGGTTTTGTTCTTGAGCACGTCATTCCAGATCGCCTTGCGGTAGTCGCGGCCGCGCGGCACAGCGAGCATGCCTTCGGAGCCCGCCAGCGCGTAGATCGCGCCGACCAGCAACCCGGGAATCGCCCAGAACAGCAGCGCGGTGCGCCAATCGAAAAAATTGAGCATCAAGCCGATCGCCAACGGCCCGATGACCTCGCCGAGATTGGCGCTGCTATCATGCACGCCAAGAGCGAAAGCTTTCTGGGTGCGATACTTCTCGGACAAAATCGCCAACGACTGGGGATGAAACCAACCGCCGCCAAATCCGCCGAGCCCCATGAAAACCATCAACAGCGGGAAACTATACGACGCGCTCAAGCCTAACGATGCCACGCCGATCAAGGCGATACAGCCACCGAGCAACAGATTGCGCCGGCTCGCCAGGTCGGCGAAGAAAACCGGAAGGGAAACTCGCCACGCCAGCCATAAGCGTGCGGATCGATGCGAGGGCGCCGGCCTGCGACAGGCTCAGTCCCAACGACGCGGTGATCAGCGGTAAGATCACGCTGACCACGGCATTGAACAGATGCTCGGTCATATGCGCGGTGCAGTTGGCGGCAAGCCGGCCCCAGTTGGCGAGCGGCAAGCTTACAGCTTCAATATTTTCGGCTTTTGACAAATGTTCGTCCTCGGAGGTTTCTCCGATTTCATATGCCGATTTTGCCTTCGTCGCAAGCTCAGTTCCCCAATTGAAACGAGGACAGCGCCGACGAAGCCGGATCAATCGATCTCTATGTGCTTTTTTCGCGACGAGTGGCCGCGGACGATTCTTAGGGAGGATTTGGCAATGGCGAAGATATTCCGCCAAAGCTTCGATCACCGCGCGATTGGCTGCGCCGTCCTTGTGCCGGAGCACGGACCGCAACGCGAAATTCCGATTCCGAGATTTTCTCGACGCCGATATGGCGAGCGTTCGGCTTGACCGTGACCGAAAATTTCCGCGCCATGGCTAAGTCTAGCGCCAATTAGAAGTCGATCAATGCAGAGGTGAAGAAACCCGATCAGCCGGCCTGTTTGTGCACCATCTCGAGCACTTGCTGGTAGGACTTGAGTAAATCGGTCGACGTCACGATGCCGCAGACGGTGCCGTCGTCTTCCACCACCGGCAGGCAGTTGATTTTCTTCGAAATAATTTTTGAAACCGCATCGAGGATCGAGGTATGGCGCTTCACCGTGACCGGGTTGCGCGTCATGATTTGATCGAGGGACTTTGACCGTGAATGCCCATCGCGCGCCATGGCCCGCAAAATGTCTCGATCGGAGATGACACCACAAAGCTTACCCTGCATGTCGACCACGATACAGTGGCGAAAGTGGCGGTCCTTCATCAGCCGCACCGCATCGTCAAAACCGTGATGCGTGCTCAAAGTGACTACCTTGGCGATCATTACGTCGGCCACTTCAGTGGGACCAATAACCAACGAAAGCTCACGAGGAGGCGAGTCTTGGGACGATTTGCGGCTCTGGCTTTGAAGCATGGATTGCCCTCTCAATTGGCGTAGATTGCAGACTCTAACGGACGAACGGAAAGAATTTTAGCAATTCTCACACCATGCCCGCGCCGAGCCGGACCGGCGCCATTCGGCGCAGCCAACGGTCGGCCAAATCAACATAGACTTCCAAGCAGTCCTGCAAGTGGCAAGCAAATGCCATGGAAGTGCCGACGAAGTCTGTGCAACGCCGCTCGAAGATGTCAACCAACGTGGGGAAAACCATCGGATTGACCGGTCTCGGGCAGGCCCAAGAATTTTCAAATCAGCTATCCCTCGCCTACAGCCCTATGTTAAAAAGTTATTCGACCGATCACTTGGAGGTTCTGGAATGACGCTTATTCTCAGCAACGACGACGTTGACAAGGCGCTCAATGTGAAGGATTGCCTAACCATCATGGAGGAGTCTTACCGCGAACAGGCCGCAAGCCGCGCCGTCAACCGGCCCACTTGCCATTCCTATCTGCCCCACTGCGCTGCCCAACTCGACCTACAGTTTTAAGTCCGTCGACGGCGGCGTCGGCAAGTACGGGGTCTTGGCCTTGCGCGATAACCTCGGACGTCGTCCAGGAACAAGAAGTCCATGGCACGGTGCGCTTGGAAAAAATCCCGCTGGCGGGCAAGGGACTGTTCGTCGGTCTGGTGCAACTCTACAGCTCGGAGACCGGCGAACTGTTAGCCATCATGCCCGACGGCTTGATCCAGCAAACCCGCGTCGGCGTCACCAGCGCGCTCGGCATGAAAGTCATGGCGCAGAAAGAATTCCGCAGACCTTGGGCCTCATCGGCTCCGGCGGCCAGGCCAAAGCGCATTACCGCTACATGACCGCGGTGATGCCGATCAAAAAAGTCAAAGTCTTCAGCCCCAACGCCGGAACATCGCAAAGCCTTCGTCGCCGAGATGGAAAAGGAAACCGGTGTCGCCGGCGAACCGGTCGCCAGCCCGGAAGAAGCGGTACGCGGCTGCGACGTCATTTGCAGCGCTACCAATTCGTCGCGCCCGGTAGTCAAGGTCGATTGGCTCGAAGCCGGCATGCACTACAACTCGATCCGCGAGTTTGAAACCGATCTGGAAGTCCTAAACAAATGCGATCCCATCGCCATTCATACCCAGTTCGGCGGTATCCAGCACTATCAACCGCCGGGAATTGTCGAAGACATGCCCGGCGTGCGCCGCGAGAAACCGCGCGATTGGACTAAGTATCCCGAGATCTGCGATCTCATCGCCGGCAAAGTGCCGAGCCGGATCAACGACCAGCAGATTTCTTTCTTCTTAAATAACGTCGGCACCGGCGTCCAGTTCGCCGCCATGGGTTTTTGCGCTTACAAAGCGGCCAAAGAGAACGGCATGGGCCATGAGATTCCCAGCGAGTGGTTTATGCAGGATATCAAGCCGTGAAATCGGATAAATTCGCATCGCGATCGTCTATCCGGTTCGCCATCAATTTCTTGAGTCTGTCCGATCCACATCCTGCGGCTGAGACATCGACTTCGGCTGGCCAAGGCCTCTGAACTTCCTCGCCGGTGGTCGGGTCCATATCCAATCGTTTTTTCTTGGTCTCGGCGAGAAATCCGGGTCCTTCATCGTCTTGTTAAACGCCTCGCGCAGCATCTTCACCACTTCCGGCCGGATCTTCGGCGGCGCCATATAGGGGCGGTGAAATTCACCCGATGCCAGTAGCGCGGTGGCCAGGCGGCGGCCCAACTCCGGGGTTTTATATTTGTCCATCAGTTCGTAAATGGTCGGCACGTTGGCGAGCTTCTCGATCCTCGCTCTGCCGCCTTGAACCAGTTCGCGCGAAAAACCGTTCTTCCGCCAAGTAAGAAATGGCTCGCGAGAAAAATACGCTTCGGTGCTGAGCGAGCGGCAGACAATCTCGCCGCGCTCGACGCCGAGATCGATCTCATTACCGCCCTGATAACCGGATATGACATTGAACTTCGCGCTGACGGTCTCTTCCAAAAGTTTCGGCACGAAGTAGCCCATGTTGCTAAGCCCCGTGGTGCCGCATTTAGGCGGTTCTTTAGCGCTGCGCACGTCTTCGATAGTCTTGAACGGCGTGTCGGCGCGCATGTAGAGCACCTGCGGCGACTTGGTCGCGTTGCCGATCCAATTGAACTTCGTCCAGTCGAATTTCACTTCGGCGCGACTGATCAGTTGCTCGAAATAAAGTCCCGCGTTGATCGCGCCCATCGTCAGACCATCCGGCTTGGCGATGTTGTAGACATAGTTGGCCGCGATCATATGGCCCGCGCCCGGCATGTTCTGCACCAAAACGTTGGGATTGCCCGGCAGAGTACTTGCCCATGAACAACGCGATCGCGCGCGCGTACAGGTCATAAAGATCGCCGGCGCCGGTGCCGACGATGATCGGTCAAGTTCTTTCCCTGGAAGTAGGGGGATTGGCCATGGGACGGATTAGCCAAGAATAAGTTGACGGCCACCAACAGCAGGACAAGTCTAAGCCTCATCGTTTCATCCTCCGCAGAGTTTCTTTAAACGAACTTTGAAACCTGGAACGAGTCATTGTCTACTCCGATAAGATTTTTTTCATGCGCTCGATGACATCGGGTGGCTGATCCATGATCTCTTGCAGCTGCGCTTGCAGCTCCTCGCCGGTTGAAGGATCCATATCCATACGCCCCTTCTTGGCTTCAGCAATCAGCTCGGGATCCTTCATCGCCCTGGCATAAGCTTCCCGGAGCATCTTGACTCGGTCCGGCGGCGTTCCCGGCGCAACCAGCATAAAGCGGCCAAACTCAGCGCCGCCGAGCAAAACGTTGGCGAGCCGGCGATTCAATTCAGTGGTTTTGTATTGGTCCATAAGCTCGTAGATCGTCGGCGCCTCGGCGACAACCGGGTCGCGTTTGCGTGCGGTTTGAATGAGATGGCGATCGAATCCTTTCTTATGCCAAGTGTCAAAGGGCTCGCGGCCGAAATGTGGCAAGACGGTGTTGCCACGGCATTGAATCTCGCCCTTTTCCACCGCCAGGTCGATCTCGTTGCCGCCCGGATAACCCATCACGGTGTTGATCTTCGCGCCAAAAACCACGTCCAAAACCCGGTCGAGAACATAGCCGGCGCTGCCGACGCCAGTGCTGCCGCACTTCGGCGCTTCTTTGGCTTTGATGATGTCGCCGATGGTCTTGTACGGCGCGTCCGCGCGCATATAGAGCAACATATAGTTCTTCTCTTGCGATCCAATGATCGAGAACTTGCGCAAATCGAAACGCACTTCTTTATGACCCGATAACTGCTCCAAATAGACGTTGCTGTTAGGCATGACCGTGGTAAGACCATCGGGCTTAGCCACGCCATTAACGTAATTGAGCGCCACCAGCGAGCCCGCGCCCGGCATGTTTTGCACGATGATATCGGGCTGTCCCGGAATATATTTGGGCATTGCCCGGGCTAAAAGCCGTCCCCAGCGGTCATAAAACCCGCCCGCCGTGGCTCCGGTAATAATGCGAATCTGTTTACCCTTGTAGAAAGGTTCGGCCTGCGCACGGACCCGAACAGCCCAGAGTGCGCTAACCAGCACCATCGCCACGCCGACTATTCCCAAACGCCAGCGAATTAAAGCTGTCAATTTCATCCTTCACCCTCCATCCTTCTTGCTTTTCTCCGACCTTGAACGCTTGAACCCTTGAACAGTAAATCTTACCAAGTCTCCGCGCGCCCGCCTTGCACCCACCAGTTGAGCCGCGGCTCGATGCGCATCTCGTAGCCCTTACCATGTTGCTTCGCCAAATCGTAACACTGCTTCGCCAGCGCAATATCGACGATGCCTTGGCCGCCTTGGTTTTTGTAGAGAATGATCTGCTTATCGTTGGTGCGCCCTTTGACTTTTCCGGCGAGCACATCGGAGATCTCCACGACTTTGTCCCAGGTGATCACGCCATCCTGCACCGGCCAATAGATGTCGCCTTGCTGGGAATCGATGGCCTGAGCTTTCGATAACGCAACGATGAAGTCGCAGCGTTTGAGCGTACCGTCGTCGACCTCCCGGCGCGGCGCGGAGAGATTACCGCTCTTGACCAACTCGATGTTGCTGCCGATGACCGAAATAATGTACTGCCCTTCCTCCAGCCACGAGCCATTGAGCACCGGCACGTTGGTATTGGTCATGCAAAGGATGATGTCGACATCCTTAGCGGCTAACTCAGGCTTGTCCACCGGCTTGACCGCAACGCCAGTCTTCGCACTAATCTTCCTGGCAAAGCCTTCGCGGTGCGCCTGAGTCGGGCTGAACACCTTCGCGCTCTCGATATGGCGCATCTCGCACAAGCCGGCGAATGTCGCCCAAGCCTGCTGACCTGAGCCATAGATACCAACCCGCCGCGCGTCCTTGCGGGCAAACAAATCCAATCCCGCCAAACTCGTCGCCGGCGTGCGTAGATCGGCCACGCCGGTAAAATCCCGCGGCCGATGCGCCATCACGCCAAGCAGCGAACCCGTGTCGGAATCATAAATCAGCGCCAACTCCGTCTGATCTGGGTTGAACGGCGGCCGTTTCTGCGTATTACCGGCGATCGCCTTTCGATGCAGGGCCACCTGCGCCCCCACCGCGCCGTAGTGAGCCGACCCCCCAGCATAAATGTTTAATACGGTGTCAAACGTCCCTTCGGCCACGTTGCGATGCAGATTTAACCGTTTACGCGGCGCGCAGACGCCAGACGGCGATATCATATCGCGCAGCGCGCTTTCCGTGATCTCCACCGCCTCCTTGATCGGAATCAGCTGATCGACATCGTCGGAATGAAAGAACAAAGCCATTGCGCGTCTCCTCAGAGCAAAAACTAACTAATTGTTAAAATCCGCTTCCCACAGCTTTCTCATCTTCCCCATTTGCTCATCGCTCAACCCCGCCATTTCCGAACACGCCACCGCCTCATCGACATGGGTCGTATTGGAAAATCCCACCAGCACCGCCGCAGTCGTCTGATGCATCGAGCCGAAACGGATAGCGGCTTGAGTCAAATCTTTTGCCGCGACGCCGAGGGCGGTTTTCACTTTCTCGGTGCGTTGCAGATCGCGCGGATAGTCGGATCCGGGCGAGAGGGTCTGGCCGCTGCCGCCACCTCCGGCGCTGGGATCAGCGGTCAGCGCGCCGGCGGCTAGTACACGGATGATGAAGGCGCCCATGCCTTTAGCGGCGGCACGTTCAAGGATCAAACCGTAGTCCTGGGCGCTGAAATTCTTCGGCACCGGTTGGCCGGCGCTGGGATTGAGTAAATTGTAGTAGCATTGAAAGCCGTGAAACTCGCCGCTGTCGACCAACTCGTGCAGCGCCGGGGTCTCGCCGAGACCGCTGAAACCGAAGAAACCGACCTTGCCGCGCCCGCGCATCGCTTTAAAACCAGCAATTACACTATTGGCGACGCCGCCCGTGCCGAGCACGTCTTGGGGAGTAAGGCTGAAACGCTTCTCCATGCCGCGCGCCTGAGTTACGCGGGTGTGCAACTGAACGAAATCGACACGCTCGCGGCCGAGCCGTTCGAGCCCGGCCTCGACGGCGCGGATGGTCGCCGCTTTGATATCGCTCACACAGTCGGCTTCGAGGCGGATCTTGGTCGATACTACAGGGTTCACGCCAAGATCTTTGAGGATACGCCCCAAGTTCTCTTCCGACTTGCCCAGGCCGTAGGCGAACGCGGTGTCGAAGAATGTGATACCGGCGTCCAACGCGCGGCTGACGACTTTAACCTGCTCGTCGTAGGGCGCTTTAACCATGAGCACAGCATTGTTGCCGCAGCCAAATCCGATCTCGGATACTTTCACACCGGTGGTGCCAATCGTTCGATAGCGCATAATTGCCTCCAATCAATTTTTACAAGTTGGAAAGCAGCCCAACAACTTGCTGTGTGTCGCTCAGGTCCGCGAGACAAGCATCGGGCCGCCAATACTCCAGCTCTTCTACCCGATAACGGCCGGTGCCGACAAGCACGCATTTCATGCCATTGGCGCGGGCGCACTGCAAATCTTTGGGCGTATCGCCGACGATGACGCATTGCGCCGCCGCGATTTTCCGCGCGGTGGCGAACTCCCATCGCTCCCTGGCGATCGCCGGCAAATCCGGCCGGTGGTCCGAATCGCTGGCGTACGCGCCGCGAGCCAGATAATGCCTCAGCCCGGCCGCTTCCAGTTTCACTTGCGCCGTCGCTTCGAAATTTCCAGTGACCACGCTGCAGTGAAAATCCCCTACGCCGTCCAATTGTTGCAACAGAGCAGCCGCCCCTGGCAGTGGCCGAACGGTTGTCGCACCGCGCGCCACGTGGTCGCGGTAGCTGCTTGCAAGTTGCGCTGTGAATTGCCGCCACTGCTCCGTTCCAAGGGCAACCTCCAAGCCGGCTTTGGTAAAAATCTCCTGCACGATCAGCGGATCGGTATTGCCATCCGGCACCACAGTGCGGATATCGCCGGCGAAATCAAATGTTTTTAGAATCGCGTCGTTGAACGGCAGATAACCATTCTCAGTGCGCGTCAGCGTGCCGTCTATGTCGAAAAGAAGCAGTCGTTCCATAGTGAAGAAGACAGAGATTTGAGACAGCGACCGCCCTACCCCTCCTCTTATCTGAAATCTCTATCTCAATTCTCCGTCTCTGTCTTGCCTTGCTGTCTCTGTCTCCCGTCTCTCAGCCCAACATTGACATTGCCGGCGCTACGAGATAAAAGTTTTTCGTAAGTTTTGCGCGACTGGCGTCAACGTGGAATCGACCACGAGGGAGCGCAAAGCATTAAGACGGCCGAACGCCTGGGTCTCTTAACGATAGAGGTCCAGGCTTTTTTGTGGATCAAGCGCCGTTAATTTTTACCGCCGACGCAATAATTTCCACGTCAAATCCTGCCATAACATGATGGTCCGAGATGGAGTTGAGGCATGATTAAGCAGTATCTCCTGTCCCCCGGCCCGACGCCAATCCCTAACGAAGTGGTCCTAGCGATGGCCGAGACGATGATTCATCATCGCACGCCGCAGTTTAACAAAGTTTTTGACGAAGCCCGCGAGGGGCTGAAAAAACTTTTCGCCACCAAGAACGATGTCCTGATGCTGGCCGCTTCCGGCACCGGGGCCATGGAAGCGTCGGTGGCCAATCTGTTTTCCCCAGGCGAGAAGGTTCTGGTCATCAACGGCGGCAAATTCGGCGAGCGCTGGTTTAATATTGCCAACGCCTTTGGCTTGAATCCCATCGAGCTGAAAGTCGAGTGGGGCCAGGCGGTCAAAGTCGCCGATGTCGAACGGCAGCTCAAAGCCCATCCCGACATTCAGGGCGTGATGATCCAAGCCAGCGAAACTTCGACCACGGTGCTCCATCCGGTCAAAGAAATCGCCAAGCTGACCAAAAGCGGCCCGCTCTTTTTAGTCGACGGCGTCACCGCCGTCGGCGTCGTGCCGCTACCACTCGACGAATGGGGCATCGACGTGCTCGTCACCGGCTCGCAAAAGGCGCTCATGCTGCCGCCAGGCTTGGGGTTCATTGCGCTGAGCGACCGCGCCTGGGAGAAAACGAAAACGGCCAAGCTGCCGCGCTTTTATTTCGACTTGAATCTCGAACGCAAGAACCAGCAAAAAGGCTCCGGCGCCTTTACCCCCGCGGTGTCGCTAATCTTTGGCGTACGCGCTTCGCTGGACATGATCCAGCGCGAAGGGCTGGTTAATGTCTATGCGCGTCACGACCGATTGTGCCGCGCTACCCGCGCCGCCGCCAAAGCATTGGGATTAAAACTGCTCGCCCCCGACAGCCCCAGTCCGGCGGCCACGGGAATTTTTTTACCAGAGGGCATCGACGCCGACGCCGTGCTCGAATACTTGCGCGACAAGATGAACGTCGTCCTCGCCGAGGGCCAAGATCAGCTCAAAGGCAAAGCGATCCGTATCGCCCATATCGGCTACATGGGCGGCTTCGACGTGATCACCGCCATCGCCGCGTTAGAGATGGCGCTGAGAAAATTCGGCGCCGAAATCCCGTTGGGCCGGGGCGTCGCAGCGGCGCAAGAAGTTCTGCTGGAGGCGTTGCCCTGAAGCCGAGAGGATCGAAGTTAATCGAAGTTAGAGGATAGCCCATTAACGCCATCCTCAATCATCGATCCCCTCGACCGACAAACTATCCATGGAACAGAAAATGAAAATCTTGGTCACCGACTCCCTGGCACCCGAAGGCTTGGCGGTTTTTCACAACGCCGAAGGCTTTGAAGTCGATGTAAAAATCGGCCTCAAGCCTGAGGAACTGAAAAAAATCTGCGCAATCTACGACGGCTGGGTGATCCGCAGCGGCACCAAGATCACCGCCGAGCTGATCGATGCGGCAACCCATCTGAAGGTCATCGGGCGCGCCGGCGTGGGCTATGAAAACATCGACGCCGACGCCGCTACCCAGCACGGTATCGTCGTCATGAACACCCCCGGCGGCAACAACGTAACCACCGGCGAGCATACGATTGCGCTGATGATGTCCATGGCGCGCCATATTCCCCAGGCCGACAGCCTCGCTCAAGAGCGGCAAGTGGGAGCGCAATAAATTCGTTGGCGTCGAGCTGTGAACAAGACCATCTGGCGTTATCGGCTCGGCAACGTCGGCCGCATCGTCGCCGAACGCGCCCGCGGGACTGATGATGAGAGTGATCGGCTTCGATCCCTTTATCGCGCCGGAAACGTCGCCCGCATGGGCGTCGACCCTGGCACCTCGAGAAGATCTTCGCCAAGGCCGATTTCATCACGGTGCATGTGCCGCTGACGCCGATACCCAAGGGCTGATCAATGAAGCCGCCTTCGCCAAGATGAAGACCGGCGTGCGGATCATCAATTGCGCCCGCGGCGGCATCGTCGACGAGCAGGATCTCTGCCGACGCCATCAAACCGGGCAAGGTCGCCGGCGCGGCACTCGATGTCTACGTCGACGAACCGCCGCCGCGGATCATCCGTTGGTTAAGCTCGATCAAGTCATCACCACGCCGCATTTGGGCGCCTCCACCGACGAGGCCCAGTTGAACGTCGCTATCGCCGTAGCCGAGCAGATGGTCGACTTTCTTCGCCAGAGGCGTGGTCCGCTACGCCGTCAACGTGCCGTC
>CAWJZV010000045.1:0-177500 GCA_963847445.1 uncultured delta proteobacterium
TTTATCGGGAGTAATGCACCACGAAGGACCCAACGCGGCGCAGCCGCAAGCAAAGAAAAGAAGAGTGGCCGCAAAGGACGCAAAGGGACGCAAAATAAATCTCATGCGGAAGTCCGAATGTAGGGGCGTATGGGTGCGTCGGCGATAAGCCGGAGGAAAGTAGCGAATGAAAGAGTCGTACAAGGTAAGACCTAGCCAGTCGCCTTGGCCTCGAGTGATGCGTGTGTCGGGCAACCGGCAGGACGAAGCGTTCACAGAGGTACAGCCGGGCTGTGTATTGAACTCCGAAAACATCTTTTGTGGTGGCCGACCTTGTCCTGACAAGGGGAAGGCAATAGTCATGTCGAACGACAAACGGCGAGTCCGACATGACCCCCACGGAGTCTAAGACCACAGGCACGGTTGGAAACTTTCCTCACGGAAGCCGAGAGACCCCGGCGACATCCGCTTCTCCCATGGAAGCGGATCGGTCGGAGAAGGCGCGAGGCCACAAGTCCGACATGCACGTCGCCGGGGAGTCAGACAGTTCCATAGTACCGGAGAAACCGGCGAACAAGGGCGGCGTGCCGCTGCCTGCGGAGTCGGTGGAGGGAAGGGGACTGACCAAGGAGAACACCGAGCAATCGCTACTGGACCGGACACAGCGCCGGAACTCGGACGGGACACCGTTCGTACCCAGGTCGCGTGGATTGCTCGGTGTACGTGAAGCGGCACGGAAGGATAAGAAGCTGAAGTTCACCAGCTTGCTGCACCACCTCACGCCGGAACTCCTGCGAGCGAGCTTCTTCGAACTGAAGAAGCAAGCCGCGCCGGGAGTCGATGGTGAGACGTGGCGTGACTACGCGGAGGATTTCGAACAGCGGATCGACGATCTGCACGGATCGAATCCATCGCGGAGCCTACCGGGCCAAGCCCTCCAAGCGGACCTACATCCCCAAGCCGGATGGCAGGATGCGACCGCTGGGAATCGCCGCCCTGGAGGACAAGATCGTCCAACAGGCGGCGCGCACGGTTCTGGAATGCATCTACGAACAGGACTTTCTGGGGTTCAGTTACGGCTTTCGTCCCGGACGAAGCCGTCACCAAGCCTCTGGATGCTCTGTTCGTCGGTATCACGAAGCGCGAAGTGAACTGGATCATCGATGCGGACATTCGCGGCTTCTTCGACAACATCAGCCACGAGTGGCTGATGAAGTTTCTGGAGCATCGAATCGCCGATCGACGGATGCTGCGGCTGCTGAAGAAATGGCTCAGGGCCGGAGTATCCGAAGACGGCGAGTGGTCCCCCACGAAAGTCGGAACGCCGCAGGGAGCGGTGATCTCACCGCTCTTTGCGAACGTGTTCCTGCACTACGTGCTGGACCTGTGGATTCATGACTGGCGAAAACGTCAGGCCAAAGGTGAAGTCACCATCGTGCGCTACGCTGACGACTTTGTGATCGGATTCCGCGAGGAATCGGACGCCCGAAAATGCTTGGCCGCACTGGGGGAGCGGTTTGCCAAGTTCGGCTTGGAACTGCACCCGGAGAAAACGCGGCTGATCGAATTCGGACGCTACGCAGAGGAGCGGCGAGCGAAACGCGGCGATGGCCCGCCCGAGACGTTCGACTTTCTGGGTTTCACGCACATCAGCGGCAAGACCCGGCGAGGCGACTTCACGATCCACCGCAAAACGTCGCGGAAGAAATTCCAAGCCAAACTGACAGACCTCAAAGAGAAACTATCACGGAGACGCACGACGACCTCGCGCAAGTCGGCGCGTGGCTGCAAAGCGTGTTCCGCGGCTGGTGCCAGTACTACGCGGTGCCCGGCAACTACGCACGCCTGAAACAATTCCGTGACGCGATCCAAGACATGTGGCTCCGCACGCTGCGTCGACGCAGTCAACGCGGCCGCCGCCTGACCTGGGAAAAGTTCTCGAAGCTCTGCAAACGCTGGCTGCCGACGCCGAAGATTCTGCATCCTTATCCCGACGTGCGGTTTGCACGTCAACATCCAAGGTAAGAGCCGTATGCGGTAGTTCCGCACGTACGGATCTGTGCGGGGGGCGGTCAGCAATGACCGTCCCTACCGCGATCATACGCCCAGGGGCGGCGGAGCGGTGATCGCATGGCCGGAAAATTTACGCAGGCGCGGCAAATTCTAATGGATAGCAATGCAGGTTCGAAGGCACGAATGTCGGCGAATAGCCGTCATCCTTAACTCGTCGTGTCCCCGTAAAGTTGCGCGAAAATACATGCGAGGTGGATAATATGCACGGTGAAGAGCCGTTCGGGGATCCGTCTTATCATCGAAAGTGGCGTATCAGGCCCATCATTCGCGAGACGGCATATCCGAATCCGAGAGTCTTTGGCCGGGCGGATTTCTCGATGCGCCAATGCCAGGAGGGTGGGTTTATGAGAACCCGCCCCTACGACTCCCGGTAAAAACTCTTTCCCTTTGGTTGCGGATCGCCCTGAGTACCGTCGTAGGTTCTTTGCGGCCAGTCATTTAAGAGGCACCATGCGAGCACTTTCAGCCGCGCAGTTGATCGGCATGTGGGAACGGGGCGCGCGGCAACCTTGGGTTGACCGAGCGCTCACTCTGGTTTCCGCCTGTCATCCGGAATTGACCGACAGCGCTCTCGCCGCGCTCACGGTGGGTGAGCGCGATGCCGATTTGCTCGCTCTGCGCGAGGGGCTTTTCGGGCGCGCGCTCAAGAGCTGCGCCGAGTGTCCGAATTGCCGGGCCCGATTGGAATTTTCCGTTGACGTGAACGAGCTTCGAGAGAGCTTTGCCAATGCCGCCAATGGCGAGCCCGCCGAACTGACGGTGGACGATATTCGCATCCAGTTCCGCCGACTCAACACGGCAGATTTAACCGCCGCGGCGCGCTGCGCGGACGTCAACGCTGCGCGATCGGTTTTGCTGCAACGATGCGTCGTCGAGGCGCGGCGCGACGGCGCGCCGCTGGCCGCGGCAGATTTACCGGCGGCCTGCGTCGAAGCGCTGTCGTCCCGGTTGGCGGCGCTCGACGGCGCCGCCGACATTTCGCTCGATCTGCGCTGCGTTGCCTGCGCTCACGCCTGGCAGCTGACCCTCGATATCGTCAGGTTTCTCTGGGCCGAGGTCAATGCTTTGGCCAAAGCTTATCTCAATGACGTGCATATGCTCGCCTGGGCCTACGGCTGGCGCGAGGCGGATATTTTGGCGATGAGCTCGGCGCGCCGGCAGTTTTATCTGGAGCGGGTGGGCTGATGGGCGATTTCTTTACCCGGCTCGCCGAAAGAACCCTCGGCCTTGCGCCGGTGGTGCAGCCGGATCTCATGCCGGTGTTGCTGCCGACGACTGAAAGTGAAGTCGTCAGCGATTCGCTCCCCCGACTGGAAGAGACCCGCGAGCGCACGGCTACGCCGGCGAGAAAAGCGGCGCCCTATGATGACAACGATTCGACTAAGCCGGAACATGAGTATTACAGAGATCGCCACCGTCGCTGGGGATATGCCGCAAAGCCTGACACAAGGTTGGGATCAAGCAGTTGCCCTGGCGGCGCGCGCTGATCGTGCCGTCGATCGGCAACTCGAGGCGCCCAACCGGGAGCCGGGCGCGGTCGCGTCGCCAATGCCGATGACTCAGGCAAAGCAGAACGTAGTTGAAGTCGACAGGAACCATCTCGATCGAGAATTTAATACTGGCGAGTCAACAGCGCCGGCTGAGATGCGCCAATCGCCCCATGCCAGCGCCGTCATGGTTCCGTCCAACCCGTCCGCGGTAGGACCGACGGCAACTCCGACGGTGCAAATCTCCATCGGCACTGTAGAGATTCGCGCCGTGACGCCGGCGCCAACCGCAGTGCCACAGCGTTCGGCGGAGCGCCGCGGCAACCCACGGCTATCGCTGGAAGAATATCTGCGCCAGCGCAACGAGGGCAGGCGATGAGCAATCATCTGGCAGTGGCCACCGTCACCGGCGCGCTGCACACCCAGTTGCTCAATGCCACGGCACTGGTGCCGGGGGCGAGCGTGACGACGACGCGGCCCAACGGCGCGGCGGCCAATCCGAATCCGGCGATCAACATATATCTCTATCAGGTGATTCCCAACGCCGCCTATCGCAACGCCGACTTGCCGACGCGGCGCAGCGATGGGCAGTTGGCGCAACGGCCGCAGGCAGCACTGACTCTGCATTATCTGCTCAGTTTTCTCGGCGACGAAACCACTTTGGAGCCGCAACGCTTGCTCGGCGCGGCGGTGCGCCAGCTGCACGCTCATCCGTTGATCACCGCTCAGGATATTATTCAGACCATCGCCAATCCGCCCTACGATGCCGTGCTGCCGGCGTCCAATCTCGCCGATCAGGTCGACGTCGTGCGGGTCACGCCGCTCGGTTATTCCCTTGAGGAACTGTCCAAGCTCTGGTCGATTTTTTTTCAATCCCCCTATGTGCTGTCGATGGCTTATCAGGCGAGCGTCGTGCTGATCGAGAGCGACGACGCGCCGCGCCCGGCACTGCCGGTGCAAACGCGGCAATCTTTACGTCGTGCCGTTTCGTCATCCGACCATCGAGCGGGTGATCGCGCAAGCCGGAGAGAACGCGCCGATTCTCTCGCTGTCGACGTTGGTCATCGAAGGCAAGCAGCTGCGCGGCGAGGTGACGACGATTGTCATTGGCGGCGCGGAGTTCGCCCCGGCCCCGGCCAATGTCGCGCCGGAGCGCATCACGTTGGCGGTGCCCGCGGGATTGCGGCCCGGTGTCCAGGCATTGCAAGTCACGCAGCCGATCCTGATGGGATTGCCGGCGCCGGGAACGCCGCACCGGGGTTTCGAATCCAACGTTGCAACCTTCGTGCTGCGGCCGCAAATCAACGCGCCGATCGTCGTCACCACGGTGCCCGACCCGCAGGGCGGCGCGCCGCTGCCGGCGCTGCAAGTCGGCACCGACTTGATCATCGGGCGCAACCAGCGCTTGGTCTTGCTGCTCAACTCCAGCGCGGCGGTAAATGGCTGCGGCG
The DNA here is from genome assembly GCA_963847445.1 of uncultured delta proteobacterium. GTDB lineage: Bacteria > Desulfobacterota > Binatia > UBA9968 > UBA9968 > DP-20. The sequence continues at coordinate 4,991 of CAWJZV010000045.1, forward strand.
TTTAGTTTCCTGGCACCACCGCGTAGTACCGATAGCAGTTCGCTGGCGATTGCCATTGCCAATGTACCCGCCGGGCAATATTTCGTCCGGCTTCAGGTCGATGGCGCCGAGAGTTTGCTCGATCTCGACACCCTGAGCCCGAGCTTCGGCCCGACGGTGACATTGCCATGAACGCAGCAGCAACCGATCAGAGCTGGCATGACGCCAATCAAGCCCATCTCAGCCGCGAGATCGCGGCGCTGCGACTGACTTTGCAACGTCGGTCCGGCGCTCTGCCGGCCGCCGGTGACGCCAATAGCCCCGAGCCAGGGACGGCGGCGCAAGCTAGCGAAGCGATTCATCCAGCAGCGGCGCTCGAACAGCTATGCGGCGCCTTTGGCCTGTCGGGTTTCGAACGCGCGACGCTGCTGCTCTGTGCCGGCGTCGAACTCGATGCCAGCTTTGCCCAGGCGGTGGCCGCTGCCCAGCAGGATCCGCGCTTGTCGTTTCCAACTTTCGGCTTGGCGCTGGCGGCCCTTGACCAGCCCCATTGGAGCGCGCTGTCGCCCGCCGGTCCGTTGCGCCGTTGGCGCCTGATCGAGCTTACCAGCAGCGACACGTTGACGACCGCGCGCATGCGCATCGACGAGCGGGTGCTGCACTACCTGGCGGGGGTGTCGCATCTCGACGATCGCTTGGCCGGTTTGTTGGAAGCGGCGTCCGCCAGCGGCGAGCTGCCGGCGTCGCACGGCGAACTGGCACGGCAAGCGGCCCATGCGTGGGCGACCGCCCGCGGCGAAGCGCTGCCGGTCATCCAGTTGTGCGGCGCTGACCGAGCGGCCAAACGCGCCATCGCCGCCGCGGCCTGCGCCGATGTCGGTCTCGGTCTTTATATCCTGCGCGGTGAAAGCTTGCCGCTTCATGGCGCAGAGCTCGATGCCTTCATGCGTTTATGGCAGCGCGAGGCGATATTGGATGGCTGCGCGTTGTTGATTGAACTACCTGAACGGGACAGCGCGGAGCCCCAGCGCGAGCCGGCGGTTGCCCGCTTGCTGGAGGATTTGCGCGGCGCTCTAATCCTCAGCAGCGCGAACCGGCGCTTGATGTTGGCGCGGCGCGTGACCACGCTCGAAGTCGACAAGCCGACGAAAGCCGAGCAGCGCGCGCTGTGGCAGCAGCGGCTCGGCAGCGCCGGCGCCGCGGTCAATGGCAAACTTGATGGCACACTTGACGCCATCGGCAGTCAATTCAACTTTGCCGCTAACGTGATTCGCAGCGCCAGCGACGAAGCCCTGCAGGCGCACAGCGACGGCGGCGATCTCACTGGTGCTCTGTGGGACATCTGCCGGGCCCATGCCCGGCCGCGTCTCAACGACCTCGCCCAGCGCATCGTTGCGGTCACCGGTTGGGACGAACTCGTGCTGCCCGACGCGCAGAAACAGATCTTGCGACAGATCGTCGTGCAGGTGCGCCAGCGTGCCAAGGTGTACGACGCCTGGGGCTTCGGCGCGGCGGGGGCGCGCGGTCTGGGCATCGGCGCGTTGTTTGCCGGCCCCAGCGGCACCGGCAAAACCATGGCCGGTGAAGTGCTCGCCAACGAACTCAAGCTCGATCTCTATCGCATCGATCTCAGCCAGGTGGTCAGCAAGTACATCGGCGAGACCGAGAAAAATCTGCGCCGGGTCTTCGACGCCGCCGAAGAAAGCGGCGCGATATTGCTGTTCGACGAAGCCGACGCGCTGTTCGGCAAGCGCAGCGAGGTCAAAGACAGCCACGACCGTTACGCCAATATTGAGATCAGTTATTTGCTCCAGCGCATGGAGGCGTACAGCGGCCTGGCGATCCTCACGACCAATATGAAAAGCGCTTTGGACACGGCGTTCCTGCGCCGCCTGCGCTTCGTCGTCCAGTTTCCATTTCCCGACGCGGCTCTACGCGCCGAGATCTGGCGGCGGATTTTTCCCGCGCAAACGCCGACCGACGGCTTGGACTTTGTCCAGCTGGCGCGCCTGCAAGTTGCCGGCGGCAATATTCGCAACATGGCGCTCAACGCCGCGTTTCTCGCCGCCGAGGCGAACCAGCCGGTGGGCATGGGCCATTTGCTGCACGCCGCCAAAAGCGAATACGCCAAGCTCGAACGGCCGCTCGCCGAAGCCGAGATCGGCGGCTGGCGATGAACCACCGCGAACAGATGCGCCGCCGGCTCGGTGGCAGCGCGCCGCTCGGTAACACAATTCATGGACCGGGCGCCATGAGGCCGCCGGCGTCGGTGGAAGTTAGCATCGATCGACTGGTTTTAGATGGAGTCGCGCCTGGCGACCGCTATCGCGTGGCCGATGCCGTGCAAAGCGAATTGGCGCGCTTGTTGATCGACCAGGGGGTGCCGGCCAATCCCGCGGCGCATGAAAGACAGCTCGACGGCGGGACCATCCAGATCGCTAGCGGCATGCGCGCCGCCGGCGTCGGTGGACAAATCGCCCAGGCGATTTATCGCTGTCTTGGCTCGGCAACGAACTTAGGCGCAAGAACGCAGCGGTCTTAACAGATGGAATCCGAACTCAAATTTATTACCGAGCCGACCGGCAGCGGATCGCTTCCCTCGCCGTCCTTTCTGCCTGGCATCGTACAGCTGGGCTCTCGATGTGTCGCGCGGCTGCGGCTGGTCAGTGTGCCAATCGCGCAGAGCCTAGCGCGGCATAGCGGCAACCAATTGGGAAATAGTTTTTCACCACGAAGTGAATCATGATCTACGCTCGTCTACAGAATATGAAAATGCATGGGATTCGCTCCATAGGCAGTCTACTCGACGCGTCATTCCCGCGCACGCGGGAATCCAGGTTTGATCTGCGCCCAATTAGCCTGGATACCCGCTTTCGCGGGTATGACGGAACCCAGATACCCTCTTCATTTTGGCGACCATCCCCTTACATGTATTTTCGAAGGAGGACACAACGAGGCGTAACCGCAATCGAAACTCGGGATATCTCTCGCAAAGGCGCTAAGCTCGCAAAGGTGACGGGCCGATGCCCGTCATCCCGAGCGAATGCGAGGGATCTAAGATAGATTTCTCCCAAGGGTCGAAATGACAGTAAGGGCAATTCATGAACTCGCGCGTACCTTATGCGGCCTTGGCGAGAGAAATTTCCGAATCCGAAAATCTACGACTCCCGGAATATTAAAGCCGCACGCTATGACAAACATGTTGGTGTTAGTTTTTTGGATAGCAATGCTGTTGCGCATTGGCGAAAACGTCGAGCGCGTTATTGCCAAGGAGCCACTGAGATGACCGCCGCCGCCGCGCCTTTGCAGAACGTTGCCGCTAAGCCGCCGCCGCCGAGCCATTCGATGCATGCCGGTCTGGTGCTGCAACGGACGTGCGCGTGCGGCGCGCCGACAGCGTCGCTGAGCGGCGAGTGTTCGGAATGTGCGAGCAAGAAATTCCTGCAACCGAAGCTCACCATTGGCGCGAGCAACGACCCGCTGGAACAGGAAGCGGACCGGGTGGCGGATCAGGTAATGGCAACGCCGGTCAGCGCCGCTGTTAGCACAGCGCTGCCGCGCATCCAGCGCTCATCAGGACAAGATAATCGGCAGACGGGCACGGCGCGGCCGCAGCAGATGGAACATCGCTTGGGCCATGATTTTTCGCGGGTACGGGTACATGACGGTGTCGCAGCCACTCTGCCGAATAACCTGCGACCCGATGCCACTCCCGCGGGCAGGGCGTTGGTCCACGGCGCCGACCAGCCAATCGGCGATGCCGGCGCGCCCCTTTCGCCTCGACTGCGTTCGTCCTTTGAAGAACAATTTCAGACGTCCCTTGCCGATGTCCGCCTGCACAATTCATCGAGCGCTGCGCGTCTGGCGCGGCAGCACCAGGCGAACGCGCTGACCATCGGCAGAGACATTTACTTTGGCAAAGGACGATATCGACCGGACGAGCGCCGCGGCCAGGCGCTGCTCGCTCATGAAATAACCCACGTCCTGCAACAGTACCCGGGTGGCTCGCGCGGGACGATCGCAGCAGCCGAAGCCGAGGCATCCGCTGTAGCCGAGCGCAGCCAAAATGGCTCGTCTCGTTATCGGATTCAGCATCACGTGGCGCCGTCGGCTGTGCCGTTACGCGACGCGGCGTCGCTCAAGGCCGCGATCGAGGATGAGCTGGACGATTTCTTTGTCGGCATCGACAACACCTGGCCGCAGATCCGCAAGGAACCGCAGGCCGAGCGCGACAAGTTGCGCTCAGACAAGGTCCTCGAGCGCAACATTCGCCGCGAAGTCGACGAGATGGAGCTGCTCAAGACCTACCTGCTGCTCACCTACCAGAAAGAAGAGTCCTTCCCTGCTCATTTCAAGAGCTTCATCCAGGCGACCGACATGGTCGGCACCCACGAAGCGCGAATTTACTCTATCTTCCGCGGCGTCAACCCAGCGGAACGCAAGGAGATGCAGGACATGCCGGGAGTGGCCGAGGTGATGGCAGATGAAATGTCGGGCAAGGAGTTGGAGCGCGGCCGGCAATTGCTCTCCGGCGGGGTCGAGGCTCAAGGCTCCGGAGTCACCAGCGCTCGAACCAGCACCCATCTCGAAATAAGCGAGCGCTACGAGCTCAATGTCGAGACTACGGGGGATTTCGAAGACGTGGTCACAAACCTGACCGCGGCTACCGGCGAGACCAGCAAACAGACTCTGCTCCGCGATACTTCGCTGTGGTCGAAGCTTGCCGATGAGTTTGATCACGAGGAGACTTGGTACTTGCGCATGATTGCGCGCTACGGCGGGGCGGATCACTTTCCCAAACTCACGGGTCCGAAGGCGCCGGCGGAATCTTTCATTTTTCCCATCTGGGAGTCCGTGAAGGGCGCCGGCACCAAAGAGAGCAAGCTCATCGACACGCTAAAAGCGGTCAACAGCGCTCCGGGAATGACCGGCGGCCAGCGCGCGACGCCGAAAGATGAATTGCTCGACGATCCATGGTTTGTGCCGATGTTGAAGGACGAACTCTCAGGAGACGAACTTTCCGACGCCCTGGCAGCCGCTTCCGCCGTGCCGAGCGCAGCGGCCGGGAATACAAAAGGATCTCAAGAAAGCGATTAACCAGCGCGACCTCGGGCAAATTCGCAAGCTCCTGACTGATCCGGCTCTGCCGGCGGCCGATCTTGATAAGTTGCGCGATGACCCGGTCATTCTCGAAGAGATGGGCGACGAATTGAGCGGTGTCCAGTTGTGTGAAACCAGCCTGCTGCTCAAGTACGGCAGTGCGCCGCTCCCGGCAAACGTGACCGCGCTGCTCGGCAGCTTCCAGAAAAAACCAATCGACGCCGCCGGCGCTATCACGTTCCTTCAATCGCTTGCGGCGACAGCAGGCGCTCTCGCTGCCTTGCGCCGAGAGCCCGGGGTTTTTTTCATGCTGACCAATTCCGGCTTATCGACTGCGAATGCCGGCAAGCTGCTGAGCGCTATTCGAGCGGATCAACCGCGGTATCAGATAGCCGGCTCGGAAGGCTTTTACCATAGCCACGAAGAAAATGTTCAGACCAGGCTTCCCGTGCATTTCGCGGGTACGGAAGTGAGAATCCCGATTCGCTGCAACATTGACCGGACCCGGATGCGCGGCAAGCAGAAATTCGACACGGATGTGATCGAGGACTGGCTGCGCGAAATCGACAAGATCTGGAACAACAAGTTCGTGCTGCGCGACAACGGCCACAGCCTTGCGTTGGTTTTCGCGCCGTTCATGGCCGAGGGGCTCGGCGCGCCGGACATCACCATATTTGTCATGAACTGGAAGGACAGATCATTCGTCAGAGCGGCGCGCGATGCCGCGCTCAACATCTGGCTCGAGCGCGAGATGCATCTCTACCTCGAGGATCTGGAGCCCAAGACGGTCGCGCACGAATTCGGCCACGTCCTTGGCAATCCAGACGAATATGCGCTGACCGCGAGCGAATACCTGCGAATCACCGGCACGGCAGCCACCAAACCCTCTGCTCGCGGCACGACAGTTAAAGGTTTGATGGGCAGCCAATACCAGAGCACTGCCATAGCAGAGCGTCATGCCGCTCCTGCGCTGGAGGTCATCAACGGTGCGCGAAATGTAAGCGTCTATCCAAATCCGTTCGTGCTGCAGAAGAAGTGAGAATACCGGCGAGAGCGAGATGTTTGTTTGAGGAATCAAATGACCGAAGCGAGCAAAGGTGCGGGCCATTAAGATGATCGCACACCATATGAATGGCGGGCTGAAAAGCGCCGCGATGCCCACATACATACCGGCTCGCGGAATTCAGCTGCAGCGCCAGTGCGCGTGCGGCGGCTCGAGCGGGCTCACCGGCAGTTGTCCAGAGTGTGAAAAGAAAGTGTTGATCGGCCCATCGTCGCAAACCAAATTGCCCATTAACCAAGCGGGCGATGGGTACGAACAGGAAGCGGACCAGGCGGCGGATCAGGTGATGCGGATGACGGAACCTGCATCTGCGAGGGACACATCGAAGATCTCAACGTCTGCACTCGTGCAACGAAATGTCGGTGCTGGTGCTGCCGGGCCGCCGGCCGCCGCGCCGGCGATTGTTCAGGACGTGCTGTCTTCACCCGGCGAGCCGCTGAATGCAGAGACGCGGGCCTTCTTCGAGCCGCGCTTCGGTCACGACTTCAGCCGAGTGCGTGTGCACAGCGACCGGCGCGCCGCGGCATCGGCACGGGCGGTGAGTGCGTTGGCCTATACCGTGGGAGCTGATGTTTTCTTTGGCGCGGGACAATACCGAGTTAATAGCACCCAGGGGCGGCGTCTATTGGCCCATGAATTAACTCACGTCGTGCAACAAAGCGCAGCGGGCTCGTATCGAGCGCCGAGCCTGCAGCGGACGGCATCGTTCGTCAACGGTTCGATTAGCGAAACGCTAAACTTGGCTGACCGTGTTTTGAACGGCCAAAGCGCCGGAGAAACGGACTTTGTCTTGAACGGTTCAACGTTTACGCCCGTTACGACCGTGAACGATGGCGTCAAAGCGTTGCACGTGCCGCGCCTCGGCAGCTCGGCCAGCGGCCGACAGACGCGATGTTGGTTTGCCTCGGTGCCCGATAACGAAGTTAGTTTTGCCATGAGGATATTAAGTCCGGATCCATGGTCCGCCGCCACAACCAAGGCGGCGATGGGTAATTTGTTGCCAGGCTTGAGCGCCGCGTGCAGCGGCGCCGATGCGTCAACGTTCACCGTCAATGGCAGTCCGAAGAATCAGGATCAGCGCGATCGCACGCGCGCCCATGAACAGCGTCACGCTGACGATTACCAAGTGATTCTCAATGACATCATTGCGCCCTGGGACAAGGCCGTGACCGAAGCTCGAGCGAAACGAAAAGCAGTTGTCGATGCCGACAAAGACCAATGCAGTGCCAAGCTCTATGGCGATGCTGTGGGGCAGAACCAAAGGCCTGAGGACATCGTCACGGCGGTGATTAACAACATCAATGCCAAGGCAAGACTGTTTCATAATAGCGCGGCGGGACGCAACGTTAGACTGGCCAATCCGGCCACAGATAGAAACTGTAACACGGTCACTATGGAGGCTCATTAGATGAGCGTCGGACTCCACGCGGAAAGAGCGCATAGCTCAAGTTCTGGATTTACGCCGATCCATGGCGCGATGCTGCAGCGCAAGTGCGCCTGCGGCGGCTCGAGCGGACTGACTGGCAGTTGTGCCGAGTGTGAAAAGAACAAGCTGGTCGGCCAGCCGCTGCAAACGAAGCTGCGCATTAACGAACCGGGCGATCGGTATGAACAGGAAGCGGACCGGGTGGCAGAGCAGGTGATGCGCACGGCTGACTCTGAGTTCAACTCAAGTCAGCGACAATCCAGCGCGACCGCGCAACGGCGCGTTGCCGGTGATGAACTCGCGAACCTGAATGGTTCGATGATCCAACGGGCAGAGGAGACCAGTGAGACACCGGCCGAGAGCGCTGCGCAGACTGACAGCGGGCCGGCCCCGGAGGAGGGCAGCCGTTGTCCGAGCTGGCGCGGCGATCCGGAGAGCATCAGCAAGCGGGCGGCGGAAACCTATGTGCAGAACGATATAACGCCGCCGTCGCAGGCGACGGTGGAAAAAATCGACTGCGAGCCGCCGATCGCTAACGGTAATTATGGCTGCTACGTGCATTTCAGCGATGGCCTGGTGGTTCGCGTGATTGTCCGCGAGAAGGACATCGTCGTCGGCATGGGGCCGGGGCCGATCACGACCGAGACACCGCCGCCGGCGACGCCGCTGTGTTTCTACGATTACGCCTGTCCGGACGGGCAATCTGGTCTTAACTGTAATCGAATGTAAGAGCGCCAAGCCGGCAGCGCCGCCGGGGCCGACGCTGGTTGGGCAACGGCGCGCCGCGCCCGGCGCAAGCGCATCGCTGGACGCTCCGCCGATGGTGCACAGCGTGCTCGCTACGCCGGGCCAGCGCCTCGACGCCGCGACGGGCGAATTTTTTTCGTCTCGTTTCGGCCACGACTTTGCCAATGTGCGCGTGCATGCGGATGCGGCTGCCGCCGAGTCGGCGCGCTCGGTGCATGCGCTGGCCTACACGGTCGGCAGCGACGTGGTTTTCGGCGCCGGTCAGTATGCGCCGGGAACCCGCGCGGGACAGCAACTTTTGGCCCATGAGCTGGCCCACGTCGTGCAACAAAGCGGTCGCTCAGCCAGCGCCGGGCGCAAAGCCGGGTGACCTTCGGGCCTGCTGCGGCGTTTTTAGTTTTAATGGAGTGTAATCATCATGTCGACTTTTCCCAATTCCCCGCGCCTGCTCAAAGGCGGCCTCGTGCTCATCGATGCCGACACTTCGGCGGTGCAGCGGATAATTGTCCTGCAATACAACCCGGACACGCTGAGCCGGACGTTGCAGCCGCAAGCGGTGAAAGAGAGCGGCGACCGCGCCGAGGCGATGCGGCTCACCGGCCCGCCGGTGGAGACCATCAAGCTCGACGCCGAGATCGACGCCACCGATCAATTGGAGTTTCCCGATCAGCATGCCAACGCGGTGCAGTTCGGCATCCAGCCGCAGTTGGCGGCGCTGGAGACGATCCTTTATCCGGCCAGCGGTCAGTTGTTGGCGAACAATGCGCTGGCCGCGGCGGGCATGTTGGAGATCCTGCCGACGCTGTCGGCGTTGACGCTGTTTGTCTGGAGCAAGAGCCGCATCGTGCCGGTGCGCATCACCGATTTCAGCGTCACCGAGGAAGCCTTCGATACGGCGCTCAATCCGCTGCGCGCCAAAGTCAGCCTCGGCATGCGCGTGCTGAGCGTCACCGATCTCGGTTACGACAATAAGGGCGGCAGCTTATTTATGGCGTACCAGCAGCTCAAAGAGCAGCTCGCGGCGAAAAATGGCGCCGGCGCCCTCGGCATGCTCGGTCTCGGAGGGATTCCATGAACGATCCAACTCAAGCGTTGCAGGCATTGCTGCAGGCGGGCGGGGCGACTTCGGCGTTTGCCGCCAACAGCCGCTATCACGCCGTCGCGACCGCCAAGCTGACCACGAGCGACGGCCGGACGGTGGTTTATCTGCGCCGCCGCTTCGTGCCGGCGCCGGAACAGTTCAGCGTGATGCAAGAGCATTTCGTCGTGCAGGGCGATCGCTTGGATAATCTCGCCGCCAGGTATATCGGCGATCCGGAGCAGTTCTGGCGCCTGTGCGACGCCAACGGCGCCATGCGTCCGGACGAATTGGTCGAAGTCATCGGCGCGGTGATCAAGATCACCTTGCCCCAGGGAATCGCGGGATCGCAGAATGCTTAAAGGCGTTACCCTGCAACTTTACCTCGGCCCGCTGGTGCCGGTGCCGGCGCCCAAGGTCGTGATGGACGCGTTGACCGAACTGTCGGTGACCGTCAACGACGTCGGCGCCAGCGGCTTTCAGATGTCGTTTACGCTCGACAATCGCTCGCCGCTGCACACACTTGTTTCTCTTGAGCGGCGGCGCGCCGATCCCGATCATGCGTGTCGTCATCGTGGTCATCGTCAGCGGCACGCCGCATGTGTTGATGGACGGCGTGGTGACCCATCAGCAAATCCTCCCCGGCCGCGACCCCGGCAGTTCGACGCTGTCGATTACCGGTGACGACCTGACGGTGTTGATGGACAAGATCGATTTCAGCGGCTTTCCGTTTCCGGCGACGCCGGCGGAAGGACGGGTGGCGCTGATCCTGCTCAAGTACGCTTTTCTCGGGCTGATCCCATTGATCATTCCCAGCGTATTGATCGACGTGCCGATTCCGACCACGCGCATTCCGGCGCAAAAGGGCACCGACCTCGGCTTATATCAAAGAGCTGGCCGACAACGTCGGCTACGTTTTCTATCTCGATCCCGGCCCGGCGCCGGGCACCAACGTCGCCTACTGGGGGCCGCAGATCAAAGTCGGCGCGGTGCAGAAGGCGCTCAACATCAATATGGACGTTCATACCAACGTCGAGTCGCTGACGTTTTCCTTCAACAATCATCAGAACGGCATCCCGACGGTTTTTTATTACGAAGAACTGACCAAGGCGATCATTCCGATACCGATCCCGCCGATCACGCCGCTCAATCCGCCGTTGGGTCTGATCCCGCCGATCCCGACCAAGCTGACGCCGGCAAGCAATGACTTGGCCAAGCGCTCGATCCCGCAGGGCGTGATGATCGGCCTGGCCAAGGCGTCGCAGTGGGCCGACGCCGTCACCGGCAAGGGCGAGCTCGATGTCTTGCGCTACGGCAGCGTGCTCAAGGCGCGCCAACTGGTCGGCGTGCGCGGCGCCGGGCTGGCCTATGACGGACTGCATTACGTCAAGAGCGTGACGCACAAGATCAAAGCAGGGGAGTACAAGCAGAGTTTCGAGCTGAGCCGCAACGGTCTGATTTCAACCCTGTCGCAGGTGGCCGCATGAACGACGGCAAGATGACCCGCTACTACGGCAAGTATCGCGGCACCGTGATCAACAATCTCGATCCCGAGCAGCGCGGCCGCATCCAGGCGCTGGTGCCGGACGTGCAAGGCATCATACCGATGACTTGGGCGCTGCCATGCGTGCCCATCGCCGGCAAACAGGAAGGTGTTTACATGGTGCCGCAGATCGGCGCCGGGGTGTGGATCGAGTTCGAGCAGGGCGATCCGGATTATCCGATCTGGGTCGGCGGTTTTTGGGGCTCGGCGGCCGAGTTGCCGCCGGCCGCCTTGGCGCCGCCGCCGATTCCGCCGGGACAGACGATCGTCATTCAGACGACGTTGCAGAACTCGATCATGATCAGCGATGCCGTGCCGATCCCGATGCAGGCACCGGTGCCGGCGCCGGCGCCGCCGGGCACCGGCGGCATCGTGCTGCGCAGCCCGAGCGGCGCCATGATCGTCGTCAACGACACCGGCATCTACATCAACAATGGCAAAGGCGCGTCCGTCGATTTGATGGGACCGAGCGTGATGATCAACAAAGTCGCATTGGTGGTGACGTGATTCTAATAAACGCGCGGAAGATAAATTAACATGCCGGGCTTTCTCTTACATGCCGGCGCCACGGTGATGTGCGCTCACGGCGGCCAGGCGCAGCCGACGGCAACCTTCGCGCGGGTGTTGGTCAACGGCATGGCGGTGACGACGCTGCCGGCGCCTTATGTCGTCGCCGCTTGTCCGTTCGTGCCGCCGGGCGGCAACGGCCCCTGTGTCAGCGCCCAATGGCTTGTCGGCGCGACCCGCGTGCTCGCCGGCGGCATGCCGGTGCTGTTGCAATCGAGCCAGGCGATCTGCGCGCCCACCGGCACGCCGGTGAATATTATCTTGACGCAAACCAGAGTGAGCGGATTATGAGCCAGCTCGACTATCCATTTCATTTCGATTCGCGCGGGCGCACGGCGGAGAGCGGTGACGACGCCCATATCCGCGACCTGATCGAACAGGTGCTGTTCACCGCGCCGGGCGAGCGGGTCAACCGGCCCAGCTTCGGCAGCGGTTTGATGCAGCTGGTCTTCGCCCCCAACAGCGATACCTTGGCGGCGACCACGCAGTTTCTCGTCCAAGGCGCGCTGCAGCAATGGCTCGGCGATCTGATCGTCGTCGAATCGGTGCAGGTCGAGGCCGACGACGGCACGCTGCGGGTGGCGATTCAGTACTTGACACGGCGCACGCAGTCGCGGCAAACCGCCCAGTTCAGCCGGGCCGGGAGCGGCCTATGATTTATTTTTGCTGCGATCAGCGCCGGCGCAACGATCTGGCCGGCAGCGCCTTCAACGGCATCGATTATCTCGAAGTGCTCGACCATGAGATCGCGCAGAGCGATCCGGCCAATCGGCAGAAAAAACTGGTCGTCCATTTCATCAATGACCTGGCAGCCGGCGCGCTCGATAAGCCAAACATTCTTATCGAAGGCGGCGAGCGTGTACCCGGCATCTTTGGCGGCATCTTCGCCATTAACGTCGCCGTCGATGTTCAAGATGCCAAACTGCTGAATATCGAGCTCAATCGGTACGGCGATTTCTCCATCTATACTTTGCGCCTGGTGCAAAACCCACAGAACCTGGCGCCGCCGACGATTATCGATCCGCTGTTCGCCGCCGTGGATTTTTCTTTCAAGGTCGACTGCCCGAGCGATTTCGATTGCCAGCCGCGCTGCGATTGTCCGGCCGCGCCGCCCGAGGAGCCCGAAATCAACTATCTGGCCAAGGACTACGGCAGCTTTCGCCGCTTGATGCTCGACCGCATGGCGGCGCTGATGCCGCAGTGGCGCGAGCGCAACCCCGCCGATCTCGGCGTGGCGTTGGTCGAAATGTTGGCCTATGTCGGCGACCATTTGAGCTATCAGCAGGATGCGGTGGCGACCGAAGCCTATCTCGGCACGGCGCGCCGGCGCGTCTCGGTGCGCCGTCACGCCAAGCTGGTCGATTACCATATGCATGACGGCTGCAACGCGCGCGCCTGGGTGCAGGTGCGGTTGCAAGCCGGCGCCGCTGCGACGATCGCGCCTGGGGATACGCAGTTCTTCACGCGGATTGCCGACCAGCCCACGGTGCTGCCGGATGACCCGCAGCTGCGCGCCCAGGCGCAGGCGATCTTCGAGCCGATGGAAACGGTCAGCCTGTTCGCCGATCACAATAAATTTGAGCTTTACACGTGGAGCGATCAGCGCTGCTGTCTGCCCAAGGGCGCGACCAGTGCGACGCTCAAAGATTTTCACCCTGATCTCAAGCCGGGTCATGTTTTGATCTTCGAAGAGGTGCTCAATCCTCACACCGGCGGGAGCAAGGATGCCGATCCAAAGCATCGTTGGGCTGTGCGGCTCGTCAACGTTCAAGCGCGCGACGAAAATAATCAACCGCTGCGCGATCAGCTCACTAATCAACAAATCACCCAGATCGCTTGGGCCGATGCCGATGCCTTGGCATTTCCCTTTTGTCTGTCGGCGCAGACCGACAAGAGCCATGGCGCGCAGTTCATCGACAACGTCACGGTGGTGCGCGGCAATATCGTCTTGGCGGATCATGGCGCGACGATCGGCGGCGAAGAGCTCGGCAGTGTCGGTGCGGCGTTGCCGGTGGCGCCGTCGAGCACCGGCTGCGAGCGCTGCGCTGCGCCGGACCTCGAGCCGCTCGCGCCGCGCTTCCGGCCCACCCTCGCCCAGCGGCCGCTGACCTTCGCCGCGCCATATGACCAGAGCGGCGCGGCCAGCGCGGCGATGGTCTGGTCGGAACGCGCCGCCGAAGCGCAGATCACACTTACCGGTGTCGACAAAGGCGATCCAACGCCTTGGCAAGCGCGCGCGGATTTACTGCAAAGCGCTGCGGATGACAACCACTTCGTGGTCGAGATCGAAAGCGACGGCCAGGCGCAGCTGCGCTTCGGCGACGATACGCTTGGGCGGCGCCCCAAGTCGGACAGTGAATTTACCGCCGACTATCGGATCGGCAACGGCGCCGCCGGCAATATCGGCGCCGAAGCGCTGGCCCATGTGCACACCGGTAACGCGCTGTTGGCCGCGGCGATCAGCGAGATCGGCAATCCGCTGGCGGCCCGGGGCGGCGTCGAGCCGGAGACCATGGAGCAAGTGCGCGCCTACGCGCCGGCAGCCTATCGCACCCAGAAGCGCGCCGTCACCGAAGCCGACTACGCGGCGGTGGCCGGTCGCCATCCGGGCGTGCAGCGCGCGCTCGCGACGTTTCGTTGGACCGGCAGCTGGCACACGGTCTTTATCACCGTGGATCGTCAGCAGGGCAAGCCGGTGGACGGCGCCTTCGAAGCCTCGGTGCGCCGGTTTGTCGAACCTTTTCGCATGGCGGGTCATGACATCGAAGTCGACGGACCGCTGCCGGTGTCGTTGGAAATCGCCATGCACGTGTGCGCCGATCCGGCCTACTTCCGCGCCGACGTCAAGCGCGAGTTGCTGGAATTGTTCAGCACGCGGGAGTTCGCCGACGGCCGGCTTGGTTTGTTCCATCCGGATAACTTCACTTTCGGACAAACGGTTTATTTAAGCCCATTAATCGCCGCGGCGCAGGCGGTGGCAGGCGTGACCTCGGTGCAGATCGATAAATTCCAACGCCAAGGCAGGCCCGACAACAAGCCGCTCGCCGCCGGCAAGCTGGAATTGGGCCGTTTGGAAATCGCCCGCTGCGACAATGATGGCAATTTCCCCGAGCATGGCGTTTTCAATCTCAGCGTCGGAGGTGGCAAGTGAGCAACCCGGCCCTGGTATCGCTGCATGGCCTGGGGCAGTGCGGCTGCTGCACCGGCGTGACTCAAAGCACTCCCGGCGCGCTGTTCAACCGGCCCGGACTGTCGGCGCTGGCATACCGCATCGGCACTCATAGCGCATTCAAACAGAGCTTCCTGGCGGCCTTGTCGCGCGCCGAGTTTTCGGCGTTGCAGCAACTGCGCAGCCGCGCCGATGACGATTTCACCATCGCGCTGCTCGACGCCGCGGCGACCATGGCCGATGTGCTGACGTTTTACCAAGAACGCATGGCTGACGAGGCGTTTCTGCGCACCGCCGGCGAGCGCCGCTCGGTCTTGGAATTGGCCCGGCTGATCGGCTACGAACTTCATCCCGGCGTGGCGGCGAGCGCGGTGCTGGCGTTTTCTCTAGACACCGCGCCAGGCGCGCCGGCGCAGACATATATAGACGCCGGCACCCGGGTGCAGAGCATTGCCGGCCCGAACGAAAAACCGCAGACCTACGAGACCATCGAAAAGGTTGAAGCGCGGGTCGCGTGGAACGCGCTGACGGCGCAGCGCACCGAGGTGCATGTTCCGCTATTCGGCGACCGCTTTCTGTATCTCAAGGGTATCGCTACCAATCTCAGAGCGGGGGATGCGATCTTGCTCGTCGGCAAAGAACGAGAAGACAATCCGGGCCGGGAGGAATGGGACTTCCGCCGGATCAGCGCGGTTGAAGCCGACGCAGAAGGGAATCGCACGCGCATCGAATGGGTCGAGGGTTTGGGCACGACTTCGCCGCACAGAGTGTTGCCGGCGGCGGCAACCGAAGATCTACGCGTTAAGAACTCGGGCCGGGTTGTTCGGCTTCAATGCGCCAAATCCAAAAACGCTGTCGAATGAGACGCTGGGGCATTACAACCAGTTGGTCAGCAGTGACTGGCCCTTCTCCATCTCCAACCAGACCATCGATTTGGATACAACCTATCCAGCGGTACTTGAGAAGAGTTGGCTGGTGCTGTCCAAGCCAACCTATCAAGAACTCTACCGCGCCAGCAAAGTGGTCGAAGCGTCGCAGGCGAATTTTACCGTCAGCGGCAAAACCACGCGCATCACTTTGGACACCGACGAGCATTTGGATTTCTTCGACGGACTCGAGCTATCGCGACACGCTGGTGTTCGCCCAGAGCGAGTTGCTGGAGATCGCCGAGTTCCCGCTGAGCCGAGCCGATCACTGGCACGAAGGTTAAACTCGCCAAAGTCGCCGATGGCATCAATATCGGCCAACTGCTCGCGGCCTCGGGCAAAGACGTTGCGACTGGCGAGACCATCCAGGAAGTGGTGCGGATCAACGCGATCTCCGGCACGCAGATCACGGTGACGCCGCCGCTGGCGCATCGCTACGAGCGTGGGAGTTTTTCCTTCAACGCCAATCTCGCGCACGCCACCCACGGCGAGACCGTCGAGGAGATCCTCGGTTCCGGCGATGCCAGCCAAGGGTTCCAGAAGTTTCATTTGAAACAGCCGCCGCTGACCTATGTCAGCGCGAGTAATCCGAGCGGCGCGGCGTCGACCCTTGAAGTGCGGGTGAACGACGTGCGTTGGGATGAGGCCGAGACGTTTTTCGAGCGCGCGCCCAAGGAGCATGTTTTTATCAGCCGGCGCGACGATGACGGCAAGACCGGCGTGCAATTCGGCGACGGCAAGAGCGGCGCGCGCTTGCCGAGCGGGGCGAACAACCTGCGCGCCAAGTATCGCAAGGGCATCGGCATCGAAGGGCTGGTCAAAGCCGGACAGTTGAGCATGCTGCTGTCGCGCCCATTGGGCGTCAACGGCGTAACCAATCCGCTCGCCGCCAGCGGCGCGCAGGACCCCGAACAAATCGACGACGCGCGCGCCAACGCGCCGCTGCGCGTGCTCACCCTGGAGCGAGTGGTGTCGCTGCGCGACTACCAGGACTTTGCCCGCGCCTTCGGCGGCGTCGCCAAAGCTTTGGCGAGCTGGAGCTGGGATGGTCGCAACCGCGCTGTCTTGGTGACGGTGGCGGGGCCGGCGGGAGCGCCGATCCTGCCGGATAGCGCGACCTACCAGAACTTGCTCAAAGCGCTGCGCGCCGCCGGCGATCCGTTCGTGGCGCTGAGCGTGAAGACGTACCGCCCGGCCTTTTTCCGCTTCGCCGGCAAGGTCAAGATCGATCCTGCCTATGAGCCGGAGCTGGTGCTGGCCCAAGTCGAGCTGGCGCTACGCGACGGATTTTCTTTCGCCCACCGCGAATTCGCCCAGCCGGTGATGCGTAGCGAAGTGATCGCCGCGATGCAATCGGTCGCCGGCGTCATCGCGGTCGACGTCGATAAACTTTATCGCAGCGACAAGGCCGCGACCCTGGAGCAGCGCTTGCTCGCCGAAGCGCCGGTGACGGCGGCGAACGGCGCGTTGCAGGCGGCGGAGCTGCTGACGCTGGACGCCGTGCCGCTCGATCAACTGGGAGTGATGGCATGAGCTACGACGGCGAAAAATTATTCAACCTGCTGCCGGCGATTTACCGCGTGCGCGACGCCGAGCAGGGCGGCGCGCTGCGCCAGCTCATGGCGGTGATCGCCGAGCAAATGGCGCTGCTCGAAGCGAGCAACCAGCAGCTTTACGACGATCAGTTCATCGAAACCTGCGCCGATTGGCTGGTGCCCTATATCGGCGATCTGATCGGTTACCGGACGCTGCATGGAGTGGTTCCCAAGGTGGCGAGCCCGCGCGCGGAAGTGGGCCACACCATCGCCTTGCGCCGGCGCAAGGGCACGGCGACCATGCTCGAACAGCTGGCGCGCGACGTCACCGGCTGGCCGGCACGGGTGGCGGAAATGTTCCAGCTCCTGGGTTGGACGCAGCATATGAACCATATTCGGCCCGAGAGCCGCTACGCCCCGGATCTGCGCCGGTGGGAAAAACTCGAGCGGCTCAACACCCCCTTCGATTCACTCTCCCATACCGTCGACGTGCGCGGCATCGCCAAGGGACAGGGTAAGCACAATATTCCCAACATCGGCGTCTTTCTCTGGCGCTTGCGGGCGTATCGTCTGCACGGCTCGCCGGCGGTGCCGGCGGCGCCGGGCGATGGCCAGCGATTTTTGTTCGACCCGTTGGCGATGGAGCGGCAATTGTTTACTCGCGATGAAGCCGAGCTCGAGATCAGCCATCTGGCCGAACCGATCAATGCGCCGGTGCCGCTGAGCCGGCGGGTGCTGGCGAATTTTCTCGACCGCTACTACGGCGAGCACAAGAGTTTATTTATCGCCGGCGCCGCGCTTGCGACGATCCAGATTTGCAATCTGAGCGATAGCGCCGGCGGTTGGGCGCATACGCCGCCGCCGGCGGGCAAGATCGCCATCGATCCGGTGCTTGGCCGGATCGCCTGCGGCGATGTCCAAGCGCAGCCGCCGCAGGTGACATTTCACTACGGCTTCAGCGCCGACATGGGGGCAGGCGAATATGATCGCGCGGCGACGCTGACCGAGAAGCCGACGGCGGCTGCATCGGTGCCGATTCCCAACGCGACGATGCAAGCGGCGCTGGCGCTGGTGCAACCGGCGGGCGGCGTCGTCGAGATCACCGATAGCGGGCGCTACGTTGAAACTCCCGTGCTTAACGCCGCCACCGCGACCAAGGTTGAGTTGCGTGGCGCCAACGAGCGCCGGCCGACGTTGGTGTTAGGTGGCGCTTGGGAAATCGCCGGCGGCGATCAAGCCGAGGTGACGCTCAACGGTTTGTTGATCACCGGCGGCGCGCTGCGCGTTTCGAACACGCCGGGAAACCAGTTGCGGCGCCTGCGCCTGCGCCATTGCACGTTGGTGCCGGATGGCCAGCCGACTTTGGTGGTCGAGATTCCCAATGTCACAGTGGAAATCGATCACTGCATCGTCGGCCCGCTGCGGGTCGCCGCCGGCTCGACGGTCAGGATCGCCAACTCGATTGTCGACGCCACGGGAGAAACCAATGTTGCTTATTGCGGCACGGCGAGCGTGCCGGCGGGACAGCCGGAAGCCGCCGGCGGCGCCGTGGAAATTCTTAACAGCACCATCGTCGGCAAAGTGCGCAGCGGGGAATTCAAACTGGTTGCCAATTCTATTTTCGTCGCGGCGCTGTCGGCGGGCGACAATTGGCTTGCGCCGGTGCGCTCGGAAAAAAAGCAGCAGGGCTGCGTGCGCTTCAGTTATCTCCCGCCCGGATCGCTGACGCCGCGGCGTTACCGCTGCCAGCCGGATTTCGAGATCGCTACGCGCATCGATGGCGCCGAGAAAGCTGCCGGCGGACCGATCGATGCGACCGAAGTGAACGCGATTCGCGCCGATGTCGAGAGTTGGCTGGCGCCGGGTTTTTCGACCTTGCGCTACGGCCTGGCGAGTTACGGCCAACTGCGGCTGTCTTGTCCGGCACAGATTCGCGCCGGCGCCGACGATGAGGCGGAGATGGGCGCGTTCCACGATCTTTACCAACCCCAGCGCGAAACCAATTTGCGCGTGCGCTTGGACGAGTATCTGCGCTTCGGTCTGGAGGCGGGAGTTTTTTATGACAGCTGAGCAGGCTTTTCCCCAGACTTCGCTGGAGAAAAGAGGTTCGCCTGTCGGCGAACAGCCGCAATCGAAACTCCGAATATCTCTCGCAACGGCGCCAAGCTCGCAAAGGTGACGGGCGATGACCGTCATCCCGAGGAAACACGAGGGATCTGAAGATAGATTTCTCCCAAGGGTCGAAATGACAACAATTCCGAACTTGGCGTCTTTGCGCCCCTTCGACGTTGCTCAGGACCTGCTTGGCGAGAGGAATTTCCGAATCCGAGAATCTTCGACTCTCGGAATATTAAAGACGCAGGCTATGACAAACATGTTGGTATTAGTTTTTTGGATAGCAATGCTGGGCACTTCGCGTACGGGGATTAACCCGCACGTGCCCAAAGCCGGCAGCAAACTGCGGCGAATAACTCGATCATAGGGAGTCAAACATGAGCGGAGATTACAGCCGGCAACGATTCGACGTGAAGCATGATTTCACCGGCGTGTTGATGCAGCAGGGGCGGGTTCAGCTCGATGCCGATTGGAATGAGCTGGTCGCCATCCTCGATCGCCGCCTGCGCGCCGAGACCACCGATATCATCGGCAAGAGCACCGTGCCGAAGGAGACCCCGGAGGGATTTCGCATACAGCTTGCGGCGGGTGTCTTGACCATCGGCCGCGGGCGCATCTATGTCGATGGCCTGCTCGCCGAAAATCACGGCAAGGCGCCGATGGAATTCGATCCGATTCTCGCCGAGCAGCGCGGCACGCTGGCGCTGCCCTACAATGAGCAGCCCTACTTTCCCGAAGTCGCAAGCGCGGCGCCGGCCCCCAGCGCCGGCGGGCCGCACCTGGTTTATCTCGATGTCTGGCAGCGTGAGGTGACCTATTTGCAGGATCCTAATCTGGTCGAGACGGCGGTCGGCGTCGATACCACGACCCGGCTTCAGACCGTCTGGCAAGTGCGCGTGCTGGCCAACGTTGGCGCCGGCGTTACCTGCGGCGCGGCGCTGCCGGCTTGGGATAGTTTGATCGCGCCGTCGGCCGGGCGCTTGAGCAGCAAAGCGGTCGGCGTGGCGACGGCGAGCGATCCCTGCTTGATCCCGCCGAGCGGCGGCTATCGCGGCCTCGACAATCGTCTCTATCGGGTTGAAGTCCACAGCGCCGGGGCGGGCGGTGCCGGCGGCACGGCGACCTTCAAATGGTCGCGCGACAACGCGTCGGTGGCCAGCGCGGTAACCGCGATCACGGCGCTCGATAAATTAACTGTCGCCAGCCTCGGCCGCGACTCGGTGATGCATTTCCGCATCGGTGATTGGCTCGAGATCACCGACGATCGCCGCGAGCTGGGCGGCCAGAGCGGCGTCATGGCCCAGGTGAAGAACGTCGATGATGACAACCGCATCATCACGCTGACCGCGCCGCTGGCGGCGGGCAACTTTCCCCACCGACGCTCAAGGCAACACCACGCCGGCGCACCACACCCGGGTGCGCCGCTGGGACCAGAGCGGCCAGGTGCGCGATAGCAATGGCGTCCTGATCGTCGATCTCAACGCGCCGGGCAGCCAGGGGGTGATTCCGCTGCCGGCCGGCGGCACGTCGATCGTTCTCGAGGACGGCGTGCAGATCACCTTCGACAGCGCTAGCGGCGGCAACCACCATCTGGGCGACTATTGGAACTTCGCGGCGCGCACGGCCGACGCTTCGGTGCAAGAGCTGAATGCCGAGCCGCCGCGCGGCACGCATCATCATTTCGCGCGTCTGGCGCTGGTGACGTTTCCGGCAACCGTCAGCGATTGCCGGACGCTCTGGCCGCCCGAGTTCGGCGACGAAAGTTGCGAGTGCACGGTCTGCGTCAGCGCCGCGGCGCATAATCAGGGCACGCTGACGATCCAGCGCGCCATCGATCAGGTCAAAGCCGCCGGCGGCGGCACCGTCTGCCTTGGCGTCGGCGTTTACAATCTCGGCGAGGCGCCGCTGCCGATCAACATCGACGGCCTGCGCTCGCTGACGATCCGCGGTCAAGGCGCAGAGACGCAGTTGAATTACCTCGGACGCGGGCCGGCCATCACCGTGCAAAACTCCGTCGGCGTCACCATCGAAAAGCTCTCCCTCGCCACCGCCGCCGCGGAGGGCGATGCCCTGCCGGCGATATTATTGACCAACAGCGGAAGCGTTACGTTGCAGCGCTGCGCGGTTTTGCGGCTCGGCAGCGAGGCGACCAACAGCGCCGCCATCGGCATGGCCGGCATTCTCCTGAGCACGACGATCCGGGAAAATCTACTGGTCGCGCCGATCGGCATCGGCAACCTGATTAAACCGACCGCCGCAGGCATCGCCGTGGCGGCGCAACAGAGCGAGCCGCTCATCACGCTCGCCCTCGACATTCGCGACAATGGGCTTTTCTGCGGCCGGCGCGGCGTCAGCTTTGTCGGTCTGGCGCTGCATGCGCTGACCACCCGCGTGAGCGGCAACTTTTTCAGCGATTGCGCCCAAGCCGGCATCGCGATGTTAGGTTACGTGCCCGCCGGTTTCAGCGTCGAGATCGGCGCCAACGAGCTGCGCGTCAACGGCATCGGTATCGCCATCGGCACCGACGGCACCAGGGTGACCGAGAACAGTATCACGTCAGTGCGCGCGCGCGGCGCCAACGACGGCATCCTGGTCGCGCCGGGCTTGGACAAAACCGGCATCGATCAATGCCATATTATCGGCAACCGGGTCACCGCTGTCGGCGGCCACGGTGTCAATCTTCGCGCGCCAGTCAATTCGGCGATGATCAAGAATAATTTCATCGAGGATGTCGGCCTCGGCGGCATCGTCATGGGCGAGGAGGCATCGGCGCAAAACCTGTGCGTCGAGAACAACCAGATTCGCGACGTGGTCGGAGAGCCCAACAGCGATCAGACGGCCGCGCTCACCGGCATTCGCCTGGTCGATAGCAAAAACGGCGAAGTCGTCAACAATTCGATAATCGGCGTCGGCCTGCGCGCGCCCAATCAACGGCCGGTGGCGATTCAACTGATCGGCTGCGAAGCGGTGCGCGTGGCGGGCAATAGCGCGCTCGATATCGGACCAGTAGAGGGCAACCACACCGGCGCAGGCATTGAAAGCGTCGGCACCTTCGACCGCCTGCAGATCGTCGGCAACACGGTGCGGCGCAGCCAGACGCAGACGAAGCTGATCGACGGCGCCCAATGGTACGCCGTGGTGATCTCCGGCGCGCGCACCGTGCCGCCGCGGCTGCGGGCGTTTACCAACTTTTTTGCCGCCAAGTCCAATACGTCTTTTATCCTGAGCGATGCCAAAGTCATTGCCCGGCCGCTGGGACGGGAGTTGGTGAGCTTGCACGATAATCATTTCGACGCCTACGGCGCGGCGCAGGCGGTCTTGATCGCCATCAGCGGCGCTTGTACGTTTAACGATAACCGCTGCCTGTTGCTGGCGTTGGCTCGATCAGCCGTGGCGGTGACCGCCCAGAGCGCCATCGTCAATGCCAATCATGTGACCAACGAAAGCGATGTGACATTCAGCGTGGACCTCAACTTGCCGGAGCGGGCGTTGTTCACCGTCGTCGGTAACGTCACCACCCGGCTGATCGGCGTCAATGGCAACCAGATTCCGGCGCCGTGGACGGCGCTTAACGTGCATCAATAATAATCGAAAAGGGAGCGCGCCATGAAATACGCGGTGTCTAAAGGCGAAAGTGAAATCTCCGAACTGGCGGGGCGCCTGTTCGATATCAAAGGCCGCGGCTCTGCCGCCGCGAGCAAACAGGCCGAGGCGGCGTTGCTCAAGGCCAATCCTCACCTGCACGATTTGACGAAAATCAAACCGGGCACGCTCATCATAATTCCTGAGACGGCGGAAAATCCACCCGTGCGCGGCCCACAGACCACCGGCGCCGGCGGCGATACCATGGAGCAGCTCAAGTTTGTTTTGGAAGATTTGGCCGGAGCCATCGAACGGGCGGCGAAAAGCGACGAGGAAACCGTCGCCGGCCAAACCGAAGCGCTCAAGGACCGCGAGCTGCGCGACTTCGCCGCCCAATCGCCGGAAGCCAAGGAACAGCTCGGCAAACTCAGCGAGGCGCTCAAGAACCGCAGCAAAGAGATCAAAGCCAACACCGCGGCGCAGAAAGATGGCTTGAAGCAGCTCGTCGAATCGTTGGACAAGCTGCCGCGCTGACGCCGGCTTGGGTTTCGAAATCTGCTTCGATCAGTCCGATATGCGCGTCGAATTATTTGCTCGATGGATTCGGGAGAAAGGCATTGCCAGACATGCCAACGCAGCCACCGCCGTCTCGTTGTCGACTTCCCAAAATTTGTCGGCGGACTAATCAAGAACGTGTTCCAGGCGATCGTCGAGTCCTCCATCGAGCAGATGCGGGCTTATGGTGAACTGATCGGCAACGTGGCCAAGACCGTGGACCAGTTCATGACCGACAACATATCCGCGGGCCCCGGCAGTTTCGCGGGAGACGGCGAATCGCCAGCGCCAACGGCCCAACTCGCCGCACGAGGCGAAAACGCGCAGGCGAGGGTGGCGGAGATCAGTCGTGACCTCAACCTCAACCCGCCGGTGAGTTGCGCTGTCTCGACTGCAGGCGGTACGTGAATCCGTTCGGCAGGTACTTAGCGCAAGTGCGGATTACCAAAATCTCAGTCAATTGACGCGCCGGGATATCGCTCAGGGGCTAGTTAAGATCTTCGGCCGATAGAACTCAATTGCGTTCTTGTAGAAAACATTCGCCGCCTTTTCTTCTCCTAAGGTTTCCATGACCAGCGTGTAATCGCTATCGAGATAGGGCCTTGGCGCGCGCGTGGACGGCAGGTCGGTGCCGAACATCAGTGAGCGCGGATTGGCCGCGTACAGGTCGGTCAGGGCGGAGCGCACGTCGAAGTCGACCCGTCCGAAGCCGGTGGCTTTGACCCGCACACCTTTTTCCACGAGTTTGAGCAGCGTCGGGAAACCGGCTTTGGAGAGACCGAGATGGTCGATGCTGACCGCCGGCAACGACACCAGCGTATCGAAAAGACCGGCAAGCTCGGTGGAATCGACATAGAGCTCGGTGTGCCAGCCGACCAGCTTATGAACCCGCCGGGCGAAGCCTTCCAGATGCCGGACGTCTTCCGAACCGCCGCGCTTGACGTTGAAACGGACGGCGCGAACCCCGGCGTTGTCGAGTTCCTGCAACTCCCGATCCGACACGGTCTGCGGCACTTGGGTGACGCCGACAAAGGTCGGGCCGAGCACTTTTAAAGCGTGAAATAGATACGATTGATCCAACTCCTGGAACGAGCCCGACACCACCGCGCCGCCGCAAAGATCGATCGCTTTGACCCGCTCTAGATAATCCTCGCTGGTAAAGGCGTCGGGCATGAACCCTTGATTGGGCACGACGGGGAAATTCTTGTCGATGATATGAAAGTGGCAATCGAAATACTTTTGCTTCAACGGAGTTCTCCTCTCAAATTATGGAACCGCTTATCGCAATCACGCGGTGCGATCAAGTATGGTTCTACAGTCTTTCCTGTGATGCAGGGTTCGAAGATTCCACCGCCGAGGCGCCCTTCGACGTGGCTCAGAACAGACTCCGGGCGCGGAGGAAAGAAATCCTCCCTCGGGAAAAATTCCGAACTCTGTACTACTATCCATGATAATTTGCGTCGCCTGCGCGAACTTCGCAATCATGCGATTGCCGCGCCGCCACCCCAGGGCGTATGCAATACGCCCCTACACAGAAATCCGAACTTTGCGCCCTTTGCGTTCTTTGCGGCCATTCTTCTTTTGGTTGCGGCTCTGCTGCGCTAAGAATTCTGTGTCTCTGTGGTGAATAATTCTTCATAGGAAACCCAGAATAACCTCAAACCTCACAAGGTCGCAGTTGCACAATCACCCGGCCCGCATCTTGAGCAGCGCCGGAATATCTATTTCCCCCTGATATTGCCGCAGTTCTTTTTCTTTACGCTGGGCGCCGAGCATGGCCATGCGGTCGGCGAGTTCGTTGCCTTCGGTGCCGACATGGGCGGCAACGTGGGTGAGGGTCAGTTGTTTTTTAATCCGTCGGTAGATCGCGTAGCAGGCCTGGATGATTTCCAGGTTCTTAATTTCGCCGCCAGCTTTTTTCCAGCCTTTCTTTTCCCAGCCCGGTGCCCAAGTGCGAATGCAGTTGATGGAGTAAGCCGAGTCGCTGCAGATCTCGACGCTGTTGCCGCTCTTGATCTCGGCTTCGGCCATGCGCAGGGCGTGATAGAGCGCGTGCAGTTCGGCGGTGTTGTTGGTCCCCATGGGGTTGTACAGGCCATACCACAGTTCCGCCAGTTCGCCGGCTCGATAGACGACGATGCCGGAGCCGGCGTTGCCGGGGTTCGGCTCACAGGCGCCATCGCAATAAATGCTGACATCGAACTGGTGCGCGGTATGTGCGGCACGGCGTTGGCTGTCCGATGTGCCGGCTTTTGAGCTGCCGGTTGTTTTTGCCGGACTGCTTGCGGAGCCGCCGCGGCCAAAGGCTTGCTCGGCTGCCGCGCGGGTCGGGAAGGACTTGAAGCGCGCCCCGGCAAACTTGTCGACGGCCCGCTGCGTGGTCGCCCAATCCGTGAAGACACCGGTCTGCCGTCCTGACCATACGACGTAAAATTTTTGCGCCATGCTGAGTCGATCTGCCTCCGTTAGAAACTGGTCCTGCAGGTTTTTGCGTGGATCATGGGCAATTTTCAGTTTGTTTGTTGCACCACGAAGAGCCTAACGCGGCGCAGCCGCAACCGAAAGGAAGAATGGCCGCAGAGAACGCAAAGGGCGCAAAAAAGAATCGGGAGTTGGAGCGGGTTTGAAACCCGCCTTCTCGGATTTGGCGCATCGAGCAATTCGCGCAAGCCGTGTAAATTTTGAGGCATAGTAATGCGAAGGACATTAATGGTGTTTGCACCACGAAGTGTTTCATGACCTTACGCTCGTCTACAGAAAATGAAAATGGCTGGGATTCCCTCCATAGGCGGTCTGCTTGACGCGTCATTCCCGCGCACGCGGGAATCCAGGTGACGGACAGTAGTCCGTCATACCGTTGAAAAACGGTATCCCAGGTGATGATGGGTCTGGATACCCGCTTTCGCGGGTATGACGGAGCCCCGCAGGCTCTTTGTTGTGCATATCATCCCCTCACATGTATTTTCGAAGAAGGACCAGCGCGACAGAGCCGCAATCGAAACTCGGAATATCTCCCGCAAAGGCGCTAAGCTCGCAAAGGTCGGATAATAAGGTGGTGAAGACCGTTTGTAAAAGTCCCATTTTTTTTCTTTCCGAACTTGGCGTGCTTTGCGCCTTGGCGGGAGTCGATCCCCTCTTCGGGTATTGCGGATCACCCGAAATTTTGCGCGAGCCGGGCAAATTGTCAACTATAGTAGTACGAAGGTTTCGGAAAATTATTTCTCCGAACCTCGTGCTCTTCGTGTCCTCCTTCGAAAATACACGTGCAGCGATGATCTGCGCATCGATAACGACTCTCTGTTCCGTCATACCGGCGCAGGCCGGTATCCATCCCCCTCCCGCCCCTGGATGCCGGCCTGCGCCGGCATGACGAGTCTAAGGAATGGCTTCCGGTATTTTCATTATCTGTGGGCGTGCGTAAGATCATGATTCACTTCGTGGTGCAAAGAGCATTACAGTAAACTCAAAAGTCCCAGAAATAAAACCATGGTGTCAAAATGTCCAGAATCATCCGGCACCACAGGATCGTATTGGGTGGCGCCATCGGGACGAACATTAGATGCCCCAATTACGCCAAGGCTGGAGCGCCCCACTCGCAAGAGTTTCTAAGGTTTCCAGCCCGCTTGGGTTAGCTCGCTATCGGCTTTCTTGGCAAAGCTGAAATCGTAGGCGCGCTCGATGGGCACTTCCTTGGTGACTTTGAGGACCTCGCGAACGATGTCGAGATCGTTTTTCTGGGTTTCTTCGTCGACCACGCCGTTGGTCGTAAAAGTTCCGATCATGCCGTCGTAAGTGCGCGCGGCCAAGTCCCTGTTTAACTCGGAAAATTTCATCATCACATCCATCGCGACCTCGCGGTTCTGCTTGACCAGGCGCAGGGCTTTGAGCAGGGCGCGCATGAATCCATGCATCAACTTGGGTTTTTCTTTGATGAATTGGTCGTTGGTTGCCATCGTGCCCCAGGAATTTTTCACTTCTTTGCCCAGATACAAGATCTCTTTCATGCCTTGATCGAGGGCGGCAAAGCGTTCCTCGGAACTCAATAGGCCGCCATCCACGACCCCTGACTGTAGCGCCGCAAGGCGCTGGCCCGGCGGCAGGGCGAGAAAGGTCAAATCCTTGTTGGCGTCGAGGCCGTACTTCGGGGCAATTTTTTTCAACATGAACGTCGCCACCGAGGCGACGCCGGTGACGGCGATCTTTTTATTCTTTAGATCTTTAAAAGCGCTGTACTGGGGCCGGACCATGAGCCACTGCAGCACCTGATCGGTGACCGCCAGGACGGTTTTGAGCGGCGCGTTGCCTTGAGTGACGGCGACCAGGGCGCTGCTGCCGGAACCGGTGAAATCCATTTCACCGGCGAGCACCGCTTGCAGGCCCGGGGTCGAGGCCATGACGACGATATTGAGATCGATCCCTTCCTCTTTCATATAACCCCGCTCCTTGGCGAGCGGAAAGATGATGAACTGAAACGACTTGGACGGCAGGGTGACGTTGATTTTATCGAGGGCGAATGCCGCTTTGCCGGAAAACAACAACACGCCGATCAGCAGCGGTGAGATCATCGACCGGATTAAGATATTCATCGTTCAGTTCCTCCTGGAAATAAGTTGCCGAACCGGCGGCGAAAACCGCTCACGCCCACATTATAAAAGTCAATTTTCTATGTCGAGGGGAAAGTTAAGGGTTTACCGGCTTGTGTCCTGACGTTGTCGCTGACGATGAAAGGTGTGAGGTGTGCGAGACGATTTTCCGGCGGAAGGAAGCGGCACCTGGCGGGACGGGCAAACGCCGAGCCGGACAGGTCGCGGCCTGGTCTTAGAACACAATCCGGGTGGGCGCACGGACTGGTGAAATTGACAGTGGTCGAAGCGGTCCCGACTGGCAGCGAATTGAAGTTTTGGCAGTGAATTGAGCAACAGGCCGAGCCCTGTCGCGGACAATGCTCAGCTCGTTTCCGCCGATCACCCGCGCATCATCGGCGCGTACGTAGCCTGGAGGATTGCCGCGCTTGGACCGCACTTCCAGCCAACCTGCGGCAGAACTTACGACGTTGATCCTGGTTCCGCCGCCGATTTGCGAGATAACGCGCGCGGCCGATGACGGATTTTCATATACCGACGTCGCTCGGGTTGTCTCATAGACACCCGGAGCGGCTGTTGGTCTTGCCGTCGCTGGCTGAGGCAGCGAGCCAGCGGCGTCCGTCGCGCGCGAGGCTGTTCTTCTCGCCACCGGAGAGCGGCTCGCGGTCGGACGATCTAATTGCTGCGCGGCGGCGCTCACGCGTTGCTTTGCCAGCGAAAGTTCTTTCTGGCTTGCTTCGAGTTTAACCTTCATTTCGGCGAGCTGATTGGCGCTATCGTTCAGCTGTTGGCGCGTTTGCGCAAGTTGCCCTTCCTGACTTTGAATTATTTGATCTTTTCCTTGGAGCTGCTTGAGGTTGGCCTGAGCAGACAGCGAAAGCTCGCTGCGTTCTCTGTAACCTCCGGCAAAAAAGGCGTTCAAAGCGACAACCAGCATGGCGGTGAGCCAAATATATTTTGCCGGGATTGAGAATCTCTTGTGATTCTCCGGGCCGATGCTTGTTTGCGCTGATTGCCCGTCGCGCTTGAGCCATTGAGGAGTAGACTGCGATGACAGATCGGCCTTGCAATAAGGACAATTCGCGGCATCTGTCGCGATACTGTTGGCGCAGTCTGGGCAAAGCCGCGTTTGAGCGGTGGATTCTCCGATCATGACCATTATCCTCCTAAGCGCAGGCGTTAACCGGATCCTGGTATTCGCCGAGGCACCGGGGCGGTGTCTTGAAACACCCTTAGCAGCGTCAAGCGCTATCTGCTTAGACGTTCGGCAACCTCAGTTGTGAATCGTCTTAAGTCGCGCAGTGTGGCCGAGGCTCATCGTTAC
This sequence comes from uncultured delta proteobacterium, assembly GCA_963847445.1. Taxonomy (GTDB): domain Bacteria; phylum Desulfobacterota; class Binatia; order UBA9968; family UBA9968; genus DP-20. Next base: position 34,283 of record CAWJZV010000045.1, read on the forward strand.
CCATAAGTTTCAGCTGGACACGGCGGGTGCGAGAGTGTCAACCAATTATGATAAAGCACTCAAGTCGCGGCGGGTTTTCCGATCCCCCTCTTTGGAAACGAGGGGCTAGGGGAGATTTGTCGCGCCTACGCAACTCCATTATAGAACTGGAATGCTGCGCTGGTGCTAAAGAAACCTCCCCCCATGCCGCAACCAAATCCCCCTCAATCCCCCTTTTCCAAAGGGGGAAGGGGTAACTATGAGGCCTCTGCTTCAACCCCGGTGTCCAGCCAATGAGATATGGCGCATGATTAGTGCCGGAGCAGGAGAGGATTGTGGTCAAGGGAGCGTGCGGTACTCGGCGCGGTCGTCGCTATTTCAACGCGTTATTGAGCAACCAAGCCAACCTGATTCCGGCCTGAGCAAGTTTTCTTCGGACCACCGGGCGGGCTTTTTCCACGTAATCATCGGTTAGTTCGCCAGAGGTTCCGGTGTTGTATGCGTGCGACCTGACCAACATCAACGATTCATTGGTCCACTGTTTGGGGTCGCCGGCCTGCCATTTGCGGCGATCCGCTGCCGTGAGATTCGCTGTCAGCCGCTTGGCGATCTCCTCCTCATTGCCCGTCTCCAAGTCGACCAGGTTGGCATCCCAGAAGATAGTGAAGATTGGTTGTTGCGCCTCGGTAAGTCACGGAGATATCGATCCCTCCTCGATCCGCGGCGCGGCCGGCATGAAGCGGCTGATGCATGTCGCCCACCAGATGGGCGACGTAGCGAAGGGCGAGTCTCCTCATCATGATCGGCGCATGCTTATCGGCGACGGCCGCGGCAAACCAGTTGAGGGCTTCAACCATGCAGTTTCTCTCCGGGCAGTCGCGTGCTTGATCGTAGCCGCTGGCAGGCTCGGGAATACGGACGTAGTGGAGGGGGTCGAATTCACGTATGCTTCGCCCCTCATGGTCCGGCCAAACGGCTGCGTCCGCCAAGGTCATGCCTCCTGGAAGTATCCTTTCAATCTCCTTGCGCGCGTCGACGGTGAGATGCGCCTGGGCGATCAAACCGACGATTCGGTGGCCTTTGTCGAACCATGAGTTAGCCGGCGTAACCGCGAGCAGGTTGAGGAGCAAAAACGTCGCGAGAAACGTCGGTGTAAATAAAGCGAGAGCAGAAGACATCACGGAACCGGTATATCGGATTTTCGGTTTTAAATTTCGTGCTTGAGTCCGCCGACCTTCGATCGGCAATTTGCTTCGGCAACAAGGCGCGCCGCCGCGGTCAGCGGTTGGTGTACATCGGTTTGCGATCCCGCAGCGCCAGCCAGCCGCGCACGACTCGGTAGATGACCCACAGGCCGGCGGCGACGAAAACCACTATCGCAAGCGGAATGCCTATGAAAGTCACAAACAAAAAGCCGCCGATCAGACACCAGAGCAGGCCAAACCAAAAGGTTCTTATCTGCCAGCGAAAGTGGGACTCGAGAAAGGTGCCGCGCGCCTCTGCTCTCTTCAGGTAGTTGACGATGACGGCGATAATCGAGGGAATGCCAAAGACGAAGGCGCCGATGATCGACGCAGCGGTGGTTATGCCGATCAGGAGACTGAGGGCGTGCAGAGCATAGATCAGGTGTGTGGCGCTAACCAGGGAAGGTGCCGGGTTGGCGTCGATGAGGATTTCTTCGGACATGAGCGTTGCCTCGCAGCGAATCAGACTCTCATCCTGCTCGACCATCGTCGTTAATTCAAGTCCATGGGCCGCCAGTTCCGCTGTAAGTGACTTCGCAACTAAAATGCCCAACGTTGCGTGATCTTCAGTGCGCTGAGGTGATCTTGAATGGCTGCGGCAAGTCTTGTCTTGAAAGGAGCTCGGGTTTTCTAACCCGCGATTAAAACACGCGGACAGGAATGTCCGCGCTCCAATGTCCGCGCTCCCATGGCCACGCGCCTTTATCGCATCACCAGCAAGGCGTCGACGGCGAAGGCGCCTTGGCCGGCTGGCAGCACCACCACTGGATTCAAATCGAACTCGGCGATCTCATTCCTGAGATCGTGGGCAAGCCAAGAGAGCTTGGCGGCCATGTCGGCCAGGGCGTCGAGGTCTGCCGCCGCTGCGCCGCGCACGCCGGTGAAGACTTTGGCGCCTTTCAAACTTGCCAGCGCGCGCTTGGCTTCGGCGGCGCTGATGGGCGGGATGCTAATCTGCACGTCGGCGAGGATTTCCACGAAGACGCCGCCCAAGCCCATCACCAAAGTCGGGCCGAGTTGTTCGTCGCGGGCGATGCCGAGCAGGCATTCGACGCCTTTGATTTGGTTTTGCACCAATACGCCTTCGATTCTGGCGTCGGGCTTTTTCGTGCGCACGTTGGCGAGCATTTCTTCGTAAGCATTCTCGACCGCGGTGCGATTTTCCAAGCCAAGACGCAGGGCGCCGAACTCGGTCTTATGCGGGATGTCGACTGAAGCGATTTTCAGCACACAGGGATAGCCGAGCTTTTCCGCGGCGCTGACCGCTTCGCCGGCTGATTGCGCGATCACCGCTGGGGCGAGCGAGATGCCGTAGGATTGCAGCAGCTTGTCGGTGTCCTGGTACGACACGACGCCGGAGTCGAAGGATAGAAGGTTCGGTTGCGCACTCGACCTGGTCGGCGGCTGGAAGCGGCCGATGGCGCGGTCGCGTTCGTTTTTACGCAGCCGGCTCATGGCGCGAACGGATTTGCGATAGTCGCCGGTGAAGGTCAGGCTCAAGGCTATTCAACTTGTCGTACCACACTTGCGCCGGCGGCTCGCTGGCGCGGGTGAGGACGAAGACGCGCTTGTCGTTGGCTTTGCTCAGCGCGGAGATCTGCGTGTACAGCTTCTCCGCCGCCGGCGTGATCGCTTCGGGCAGATTCAAGCGCACACCGAGCATGTCGAAGTTGGCTTCGGCGAAAAACTTCTCCAGGCAGCGGTCGAAGCCCTCCGGTTTCATGCGCTGCAAGTCTTCGACGTCGAGCGGGTTGCCGAGCACGGTCGGCTTGTCGAGCGCTTCGACCATGACTTGCTGGGTTGCCGGGCTCAGCTCCGGCAGGTTGAGACCTTCCTGGTCGGCGATGTCGCAGAGCAGCGTGCAGTCGCCGCCGGAGATCGTCATCAAACCGACACCGCGCTCATGTTTGTCCGGGCGCAGTCGCGCGCCGGCAAACAGCGCCGTGGTGTCGATCAGATCGTCGAGGTCGTTGACGATGATCGCGCCATGTTGCTCGAAGAAGGCGTCCCAAGCCGCGGCCGAGCCGGCGAGCTGGCCGGTGTGGGCGATGACGTTTTTCTTGGCGCGCTCGGTGCGGCCGGCGCGCAGGATCAAGACCGCTTTGCCATTGATTATCGCGCGGTCGAGGGCGGCGGCGAAGCGTTCCGGCTCTTTGGGCGCCGCTTCGAAATAGCAGGAGATGACGTCGATCTCGGCACATTCGGCCTGGTAGCCGAGATAGTCGGCGGAGTTGAGGACGATCTCGTTGCCGCCGCTGGCGCAGAGGTGAAAGCCCAAACCGCGCTTGACGCCAAAGTTCATCAATAAATTCATCATGCCGCTGCTCTGAAAAATGCAGCCGATATTGCCGGGGCGGATGTTCTTCGGTAGTTCGCCGCCCCAGATGCCGAGCTTGGAGCGCAGCGCGACGAAGCCCATGCAGTTGGGGCCCAGGAGCTTCAAGTTCGCCGCTTTGGCCGCGGCGGTGACATCTTGCTGGATCTTCTTTCCCGCTTCGCCGCCTTCGGCGAAACCGTCGGCGAAAATCACCGCGGCCGTGACGCCTTTTCTGCCGACATCCTCGACGACGGCGAGCACGTTCTGGGTATTGACGGCAATCACCGCGAGCGGCAGCTCGCCGGGAACGTCGAGTATGCTCGGATAAGCCTTCAAGCCCGAAGACTTCGGGACGGCCAGGATTGATCGGCACGACTTTCGATATGTCGAAACCGAAGTTCTGCAGATTCTTAAAAACATTGACGGCGTAGTGATTGCGGTCGCTGGCGCCGATGATGGCGAGACGATCGGCTTCGAAGAGCGGCGCCAAAGGTTGATTGCTGGCCATGACGAGCCTCCTGGGATGAATAAGACTGCTGGTGCGATTTCGCTCTATCGCAGTTGGAAATAGTTGTCTATGGCAGAACGAAGAGTTGGAGTGATGGAGTAATGGAGTGTTGGAGTGATGGTTTCTTGGACGATGTCAGATACGTTCACTTACTTCAGGAGGAACACGCAGGTAGTTAATGGAGGGATTTCTCGCTGTGCTCGAAATGACATGTTTGCAATGACAGGTTTGCTTGGTGTCGCTGGATTCAACCAGCCGGATCGCGTCCGAACCCAATACTCCAGTACTCCATCACTCCAACTACTTCACCCGACGTGCCGCGCCAAGAATTCCAGGGTGCGCTCGCGGGCGAGCTGGCCGGCTTCTGGGTGGAATCTGTCGGCGCGGCTCGGGTTGTCAAAGCCATGCTGGGCGGCGGGATACATGTTGATCGGAACGGTCGGCTGGGCTTGGTGAAACAGATCGATACGTTCTTGCGGCATGGTCGTGTCTGCGCTGCCGATATGGGCGATGACGGGACAGCGCGCGGTTTCAAGCGCGAAGTCCGGCATCATTGAACCGTAATAAGCGACAGCGGCGGCGTAGTCGCGGCGGCAGGCGGCGAGCCACGCCAGCGTGCCGCCCCAGCAGAAGCCGACGATGGCAACTTTCCCGGCTTCCAAGACAACATTCTTGCCGGCGTCGAGATCGTCGAGGGCGTGCTCCCAGTTCCAGTTCTTGTAGATCGTCTGGGCGAGATCGTGGTTTGCTTGGGTATATTCCAGAACGAGGCCGCGTTGGCGCCGGTCGTAGAGTGCCGGTGCGATGGTGAGATAACCCTGGGCGGCGTAGAAATCGCAGGTATCGCGCAGATAGCTGGTGACGCCGTACATTTCTTGAGCGATCACGATGGCGCCGTGCGGCTTATTTGCCGGCCGCGCCAGATAGGCATCGAGGGTATGGCCGTCGCGGGCGGTGATTTGGGTCATTGTACCCATGTCATTTTTCCGAGTTTGGCGATGGGTATCGCTTTGCTCCACCCATCCTTCTGGATTCTGCTCATGACAGTGTCAGCAAGCTCGCCACCTTCCGCACGTTATCGACAGTCTCAAGGTTCTGCACGGTGGTGATGAGATTTCTAGCGCGGTCTTCCGACAGCAGGGCTTTGACGTTGCCGCGAAATTTCTCGGTCACTTCTTCTTCGGTCATCGGATTGCGCGGGTCGCCTTTGGCGATCTTCGCCGTGTAGCTGTGGCGGGTGCCGTCCTTCAATTCGACGCTGACCGGGCAGTAGGGGCCGGGCTCGGGGATCGACTCATCGCAGATGACTTGAACCTTGCTGAAGGCGTCTTGCACTTTAGGCTCGTTGACTTTCTCGTCGGTGAAAGTGGCGATCTCCAGCTTGCCGTCGAGAAAGCACATGGCGACGACGTAGTTGATGGCGAACTTGCCGCGCAGGCCGGTTTTGACCTCGGCCGAGTAGTGGCGCGCGTAGCGTTTGGGCGGGATGCTGACTTCCATCTTGGCGACATCGGCGAAATTGATTTTGTGTTGACGCTTCAATTGCAACGCGGCGTCGGCGGCGAGGAACTGCGGCGCGCTGCATGGGTGCCATTTGAGGCCGATGCCGGGCGAATCGAGAAAGTAAGGTGCGCCGATGTCGGCCACCATTTTCTCATAATCGCAGGTGTCCGGGCCGAAGAAGGTGTCGCAGAAGCCGCGCGGCGCTTCGAAGATGGCGGCGTCGGCGGTGAAACCTTTGCTCGCCAGTATTGCAGCCTCGGCGCCGTTGCGCGCGGAGTTGCCGGCGTGAAACGGTTTGACCATTGAGCCTTGCTGACGATGGATACCGCCAGCGCCGGAGGCGGCGACACCGAGAGCGGCTTTGATTTTGTCGACGGGTAGTTTCAACAAGCTGGCACAGGCGATGGTGGCGCCGAGGCTGCCAAAGACCGGCGTGCTGTGAAAGCCGCGGTCCTGGACATTGGGCGCGTTGGCGGCGATCTTACAAATCACTTCGATGCCGAGCACGTAGGCTTTGAGCAGGTCTTTGCCGGAAGCGCCGAGATGCTCTGCCAACGGCAACGCCGCGCCGACGATCATACTCGACGGATGACCGACATGGATAAAGGCATCCCAGTCGTCGTAATCGAGGGCGTGGGCCAGCAGGCCATTGGCGAAGGCGGCGGTGCTGACAGAGGCTTTTGCCGGGGTGCCCCAGATCGACGACTCGTTACGCGCGCCCAGTCCTTGGCAATAATCGAGCGCGATCGCCGCGACCTCGGTGGACACGCCAGCAAGGGCGACGCCGAGGGTGTCGAGGATATGCAGCTTGGCTTCGGCCAAAGTTTTCCCCGACATGGTCGACATGTCAGTGTCGTTAACAAAGCGTGCGAGCAGGTCGGTGACCGGCGGAGGTGTTGCCATCTTGTTCTCCCGCGAAATGGGCGATATGAAAGTTCATTATCGGATTAAGGCGGCAATAGGCAACAGGCAAGGGGAAAGTAAAAAGTAAAAAGGCAAAAATAAAAAGGTAAAATGCCAAGATGCCAAGACGAAAGAGGCATCGGCCGATAGCAAGAAATTAATTAAGGAGACAGAAGCATGAGCGGTTGTTTAGACGGCATCAAGGTTTTGGAGTTGGGTAATTTTATTTCCGGACCGTACGGCGCGATGTTGCTGGCGGACATGGGCGCGGAAGTTATTAAAGTCGAGAATCCCAAGGGCGGCGACCCGTTTCGCGGTTGGGATTTCGGCGGCGATCAGCCGAACTTCTGGGCCTATAATCGCGGCAAGAAGAGCGTCACGCTGAATTTACAGACTCCCGAGGGCAAGGAAGTCTTCTACGGTTTGGTCAAGCAGTCTGACGTGGTGATGGACAACTATCGTCCCGGCGTGACCAAGAAGCTCGGCATCGACTTCGAGTCGCTGAGCAAGATCAATCCGAAAATAGTTTGCTGCTCGATCACCGGCACCGGCCCATCGGGACCCTATGTGAAACGGCCGGCGTACGACACCGTGGGCCAGGGCATGGGCGGCATGATGAGCGTGTTGATGGACCCAAAAAATCCCAAACCGGTGGGGCCGGCCTACGCCGACGGTTTGAGCGGCATGTTCTCGGCGCTGGGGGTCTTGGGCGCGCTGGTGGCGCGCGCGTCCACCGGTAAGGGCCAGCAGGTCGACGCGACCATGGTCGGATCGATCCTCGCTTTCCTGAACGCGCCGGCGACCGAAACGCTGGCCCATGGAAGAATCCCCGGACCGTACACCCGGCCGCGCCAGTCGCAGACCTATGCGTTCGCCTGCGCCGACGGCGCCATGCTGGCGATTCATCTGTCGTCGCCGCAAAAATTTTGGGAAGGGCTGTGCAATTCGGTCGGCCATCCGGAGATAATCGAAGACCCGCGCTTCAAGTCGCGGCCGGACCGGCGCGCCAATTATGACGAGCTTAACAAGACCTTCGCGGTGTTTTTCAAAGAACAGCCGCGCGCCCATTGGGTCGAGCAACTCGAAGCCAACGACGTGCCGCACACGCCGGTGTACAACCTGAAAGAAGTCTTCGACGATCCGCAGGTCAAACATATGGGCATGCAGATCGCCATCGAGCGCAAAGACAAGCCGACGATCAAAACTGTGAAGTTTCCATTGACCCACAGCGATACGCCGTCGCCGTTTCCTTCGCCGCCGCCCGAGCTGGGCGAGAACAATGGCGAGTTTTTGAATGCGCTGGGCTACGACGAGGCGAAGATCGCTGAGTTCAAGGAGAAGGGGATTATCTAAATTCTCACGCAAATTCGTGTCTATGTTCGCCAAGTCGTGGTTCGCTCATGCCAAGGACGGCTGGCATCGGTTTTGACGGCGGCGTCGCGTTCGTGTATACCTAATTTGGCATGTAAGCATGATTGACAAACCCATCGTCTGGATAGGATCGTCACGGCGCGATCTACGTGATTTTCCAGACGAAGCCCGTCGCAAGGCTGGATTTGAATTGAGAGCCCTCCAACAAGGGGACGAGCCCAGCGACTTCAAACCGATGCCAACGATAGGTCCTGGCGTTTATGAAATCCGTATCCTAACCGGCGACGCTTTTCCGGGTATTTTACTTGAGCAAATTTGATGAAGGTGTCTATGTCCTCCACGCGTTCCAAAAGAAAAGTCAAAAAACCTCCAAGCAAGATATCGCGATCGGCCGGCAGCGTTTCAAAACAGCGCGACAGGTTCACAAAGAAACTGGAAAATGACCCTTTAGACAAGAGTGTTATCAAGGGAAGTTCCAATGTCTTCGAAGACTTGGGCTTTAACCCAGGCGAAGCGGCGAACCTGAAAATCCGTGCCGATTTAATGCTCGATTTACGCCGGCATATTCTAAATAATGGCTGGACTCAGGCGCAGGCGGCAGAATTCTTCGGCGAGACACAACCGCGTATTAGCAATCTCTTGAAAGGGGAAATCAGCCGATTCAGCGTGGACAAGTTGATTGTCATGCTGGCGAGAGCTGGAATTACGGTTCGCGTCGAAACGAAGCGGCGAGCGGCGTGATCTAAGAACTTATAATCTCTCGATGTGAGGAAATCGCGCGCTAGAGGATGACGAAAGAATTATTGGATTGAGGAGTGGGCATGAACGGTTGTTTAGATGGCATCAAAGTTCTGGAATTGGGCAATTTTATTTCCGGGCCCTACGGCGCGATGTTGCTCGCCGACATGGGCGCGGAGGTGATTAAAGTCGAGAATCCCAAGGGCGGCGATCCCTTTCGCGGCTGGGACCTGGGCGGCGATGAGCCGAACTTCTGGGCGTACAATCGCGGCAAGCGCAGCATCACGCTCAATCTGCAGACTCCCGAGGGCAAAGAAATCTTTCTAGCTTTGGCCAAGACTGCCGACGTAGTTCTCGACAACTATCGGCCCGGGGTCATGAAAAAGCTTGGCATCGATTACGACACCGTGAGCAAGACCAATCCGGGGGTGATCTATCTTTCGATCACCGGCACCGGACCGACCGGACCTTACGTCAAGCGGCCGGCTTATGACACCGTCGGCCAAGGGCTGGGCGGCATGCTGAGCTTGCTGATGGACGCGCAGAATCCCCGGCCCCTCGGTCCCAATTACGCCGACAGTTTGAGCGGCATGTTCGCTACCATCGGCGTGCTCGGCGCCATCGCCGCGCGGGCGAAGACCGGCAAGGGCCAGCAAGTCGATACCACGATGGCCGGTTCCGTCCTGGCGTTTTTGATCGCTCCGGCGACCGATTCACTTGCCACTGGAAAGATTCCCGGTCCCTACACCCGGCCGATGCAGTCGCAGACCTACGCGTTCACCGGTTCCGATGGCGCCATGTTCGCGATTCATCTTTCCTCGCCGGAGAAATTCTGGGAAGGATTATGCAAAGCCGCCGGCCATGCGGAACTGATCGACGACCCGCGCTTCAACACGCGGCCCAACCGGCGCAAGAACTACGACGATCTCGCCAAAACCTTCGGCGAGTTCTTCAAAGAAAAACCGCGCGCTCACTGGATGGCACGGCTCGAAGCCGAGGACGTGCCGCACACGCCGGTCTACAACATGCAGGAAGTTTTCCAAGACCCGCAGATCAAACATATGGGCTTGGAGATCGAGATCGAACGCAAAGACAAGCCGAACATTCGCACAGTGGCGTTCCCGAACCAGTATAGCGACAGCAAGAATCCCCACCCGTTGCCGCCGCCGGAGTTGGGCGAACACAACGCTGAGTACTTGAAGCCGCTGGGTTATACCGACCAGCAGATCGCCGAGTTCAAGGAGAAGGGAATCATTTGAGGGCGCTTTCTCGCGGAGAGGCGGGGAAGCGACTCTGGTTTGCTTGGATCGCCGCAAGCGATGGGTTGTGGTATATTGCCGGCATGGATTCGGAGTTGAAGATGTCATTACCTGAACCACTGATCACCATGTCGCCTGATCGCATGAGCGGTGCACCCGTGTTTGCTGGCACGAGAGTTCCGGTACAGACCCTCATCGAATATCTCGAAGCGAACGACTCGCTCAACGATTTCCTGGAAGACTTTCCCAGTGTGTCGCGGGAGCACGCCATTGCCGTTTTGGAGCTTGCTAAAACCGCGTTGCTAGCGAAAGCCGCCGCGGCGTAATTGCCTTGGAGCCAGCGTGCGAGTTCTTCTCGATAGCTGCGTGCCTAGAAAGCTTGCCCGCGAAATATCCGCACACGAAGTCCGGACTGCGCCACAATTGGGTTGGGGAGATCTCGACGATGGCCCGTTACTGACGGCCATCAGCGGTGGGTTCGATGCTTTCATCACCGTCGACAAGAGTCTGAGACATCAGCAAAACCTTAGCAGCCGTTTATTCGGTGTGATTATTCTGCGTGCTAAGACAAATAGACTCTTGGATCTGCTCCCGCTTGTGCCTGAGCTACGGGCGGTTCTAGATGAAATTCAACCTGGCGAGGTTCGTGAGATTGGAATCATTGACGATTCAAAATGATACTCTATTACCATCATGAATCGACTTGCCGAGCGACCTTCGTTTCAGCGCGTGCTTCAGGAAGCAGCGCCTTATCTAGCGGCGTTCAATAAGAAGTAGAACCGCCGTATGACGGGTTAATGATCGATTACGACGTAGCAGTGATCGGCGCTGGCGCCGCCGGCTTGATGTGCGCCATCGAGGCGGGCAAGCGCGGCCGGCGCGTTCTCGTCATCGAACATAGTGACCGCGTCGGCAAGAAAATTCTCATCTCCGGCGGCGGACGCTGTAACTTCACCAACCTCAACGTCACGCCGGACAATTTTCTCTCGGCCAATCCGCACTTCTGCAAGTCCGCGCTGGCGCGCTACACGCAGTGGGATTTTATCGCCATGGTGGAGCGTCATGGCATCGCCCATCACGAAAAGGAGCTGGGCCAGTTGTTCTGCGATCAATCGGCGCGCCAGATCGTCAAGCTGCTGACCGACGAATGCAGCCAGGCGGGCGTGCGAATAGCGACCGATTGCACTGTGAACAGCGTGGAGCGCGGCGCCGCGGGGTTTGTCATCAAGAGCAATCGCGGCTCATTCGCAGCGGTGTCTTTGGTGGTTGCTTGTGGCGGCCTGTCGGTGCCGAAGATGGGCGCCAGCGGATTTGGCTACGAACTCGCCAAGCGATTCGGCCACGGCATCGTGCCGACACGCGCCGGTCTGGTGCCGTTGGTTTTCAGCGCGGACGATCTGGTGCGGTATAAAGATCTGTCCGGTGTTGCCCTGCCTGTACAGGTCGAGTGTCGCGGGCAAAGTTTCGCCAACGCGTTGTTGTTCACCCATCGCGGCATCAGCGGTCCGGCGATTTTGCAAATCTCGTCTTATTGGCAGCCGGGCGATGACCTGACGATTAATTTTCTGCCGTTGACCGATGCCGACGCTTGGCTGAAAGGGCGACAGTCCGCGCGACCGGACGCGGAGTTGAAAACCGTGCTTGGCGAATTCCTGCCGAAACGCCTGGCGCAACGGTTGTGCGAGATCGAACTGGGCAGCCGGCCGCTGCGCCAATATTCCCAGCGCGACATGCGGGCGATCTGCGAGCGGCTGCAAAGTTGGCGCTTTCGGCCGAACGAAACCGAAGGCTATCGGACCGCGGAGGTCACCCTCGGCGGCGTCAACACCGACGAACTCTCATCGACTACGATGGAGTCGAAGATCGTTGCCGGCCTATATTTCATCGGCGAAGTCGTCGATGTCACCGGCCATCTTGGCGGTTTCAATTTCCAGTGGGCCTGGTCGTCGGGTCATGCGGCCGGTCAGGTGGTGTAGATTGCACCGGCAAAATCGCTTTAAGCGCGCTAGCTGCACAGTCACGATGAGCGTATGTAACGATTCATCAGAACGGAGGAGTCCATGGAGATACCGATCAGAAAGGCCGTTTTCGACGATGCGGCCGGGATCGCAAAATTGCTGCAAGGCATAGGATGGTTCGAGGCGTTCAGCAGCCGGGAGTTCAAGGACTCGGTCACGCGAGTTGAAGGCCGGCTTCGGCAATGTCTCGCCGACGATAGTCACTCCATCTACGTCGCCGAATCGCCCCATGGCGAGATCGCTGGCTATGGTTCGGTGCACTGGCTGCCGTATCTTTTCATGGCCGGGCCAGAGGGTTATGTTTCTGAATTATTCGTTCGGGATGACGCGCGCGGACAAGGGGTGGGCCGCCAACTGCTCAGAATCATCGAGGTCGAAGCACGGGCGCGCGGCTGTCAACGGCTCTCCCTGATTAACCTGCGCAACCGCGAATCCTACCAGCGGCAGTTTTATCTTAAAGCCGGCTGGAGCGAACGCAGTGAAGCGGCGAACTTCGTATATACGATTTCCTAAGCTACGCGCTTCGTTAGCTGATTGCCAATTCTCTTCCGAGGAAACTCGCCATCAGGCCCCACGCTTGTTCGGCTAATGCCGGATCGTAGCAGTCGCCGTCGGCCATGGCGAAGCCGTGACCGGCACGGTGGAAGAAGTGCCAGTCCAATGGCTGGCCGTTGGCTTGGAAGCTCGCCATTAGTTTTTGCTGCACCGGAATGCTGGCGACATGATCCTTGCCGCCGAGGAAGATTTGCGAAGGGCATTTGAAATCTTTGACCGCGTCGTTGGGATGACGCGGCCGGAGTTTGCTCGGCTCTTCATCGCGCACCGACGGATAGTAACCGACGAAGGCGCGCGCGCTCGGCGTCGCGGCGACGAAGTGAATGCCGATGCGGCCGCCCATGCAGTAGCCGACCACGGCGCAGCGCTTGGCGTCCACCTCCGGTCTGCTGGTGAGATAATTCCAAGAGCGGGTGAGGATCTCGATGAACTGACCGTCGGTGGTGGTCTTTTGTGCTTCATGCACGCCATCGGCGGCGCCGAGCATCTTATATAAGTCCGGAACGATCGTCGTGTAGCCGAGCTTGGCGTAGTCGCAGACTTTGACTTTCATGTTGCCGGTGCAGCCATAGTGATGGTGCACGATCATGATGCCGGGACCGGGCTCTTTGCGGTCGGGATGGGCGAGATAACCGGGCACGCCGTCTTTGTTCATGTCTAAATCGCGATTGACAATTTTCATTGATTTATCCTCCAATTTATTTAGCTATTGCGGGTTTCCAGTGAAGAAGAATTCACCACAGAGGCACAGAGTTGAGAGTTCGGAGTATTTTTAAATCACAAAGTGGTTACTCTGCGCCCTCTGCGTCTCCGCGGTGCAATCTCCGAGCCGTGCTTCACAGGAAAGCCTGAAAACCCATTTAATTCGGCAGCGGCCAGCGTAACCATTCGGCCAGACCGCGGCCCATGATCCATTCCAACTCGGTCGACGATAGCGACTTCATTTCTTCGGTGAACAACGTCACCACTTGTTTATACGGACAGGGCAGGTGGGACAAATCGGTGCCCCAGAAGCAGCGCTGCGGACCGAAAGCATCGACGACGCGGCGCACCAGCGGGTGCAGGGTTGGGAAAGGATACGCCTCGTTGACGTAACATGGCAGCGCGGAGACTTTAACCGCGAGGTTCTTGTGGCGCGCGAGTTTGATCACGGTATCGACCGACGGGTCAAGCGGTTTGCCGCGCAGCACTGAATTCAGCCCCATGTGATCGACGATCAAGCGCAGCCCCGGATGGCGTTCGGCGACTTCGCCGAGCTTGGGCACATCGGCCGGTGCCAATGTCATCACCGGAATGTCGTATTTCTCAGCGGCATCCCAGAACCAGTCGGCGGTGCCATCGTTCAACCACTGCGCCGACTGGCCGCGGTTGAAAACCATGCGGATACCCAACATGAACGGTTGTTGTTTCCAGGCGGCCATCAACGCCGGGCCGTTGGGATTGGTCAACGCGAGTTTGCCCATGACGCGGAAGCGCTCGGGGTGGAGCCGCGCCGCTTCCAGCGAAGTATCGTTGCGGTCGGCTTCCCAGGTGGGCGGCACGAGAATGCAACGCGATACACCGGCGCCGTCCATCTCGCGCAACAGTTCGTCGTGACCGAGGGGCTGGGCGCGATGGGGCGGCGAGGCGTTTTCCTTGGCGTAAGGCTTGTCCGGTGTCTCTGGAGCCCAGATATGAACTTGTGAGTCGATGATAAACATCGGCGGATATCCTCGTTTGAATTGCGTAATAGCGACGATACGGACGTGATAGTCCAGTTTCTGCTCATACGTCAAGGAGGAGGGCGGGTTTAAAACCCGCCCCTACGATGATCGTTGCCGTGGCCTGTTTGCCGGTACGCCCAGCGCACCCTATGGATTCGGAGAAATGCGAGCAAGAACTTTTTCCGCCGCCTCTTCGCCGGTGCGGACGCAGTCGGAGATGCCGACGCCATGGTAGGCGCTGCCGGCGAGGGTGAGGGTAGGGAACGATTGCAATGCGCCGTCAATTCGTTTCACCCGGGCTTCGTGGCCGACATGGTATTGCGGCATCGAATTGGCGTGGCGCCAGATGCGCGAAAATATCGGTGTGGCGGTGATGCCGAGCAGGCCCGCCAGTTCGCCTCGGACGCTGCTCTCCATCTCGCCGTCACTTGCGGCAAATAGTTCAGGCTGCAAGCTGCCGCCGACGAAAGCGCGCAGGAGAATCTTATCCTCGGGCGCGCGGCCGGGATATTTCAGGCTGCTGAATGTGCAGGCCATGATCTTACGTCTCTCGATGGCCGGCACGACGAAGCCAAAACTGTTCGGCGCTTGGGGAAAATCTTCGCGGCGGTAGGCGAGGCTGACGGTGGCGGTGGAAGCGTAGGAGATCGATTTCAATTCGCCGGCGGCATTACTGTCGATGGGGCTCAGCAAATCGCCGGCACGAAAAGCGGGGGTGGCGAGAACTACCGCGTCGGCGGCGATGACATGATTATCGCCGGCGGTAACCTGCCAGCTCTTTCCGTTGGGGCCAAGCTTCAGTTGTTTAGCCGCGCAGTTCAATCGCACGCTGCCGTCGGGCAGACGCTCGGCGAGCGTGTCGACGAGTTCCTGCATGCCGCCGGCGAGGGTGACGAATAGACTCCAACGCGCGCCGCTGCCGGTTTCAGCTGATGTCGCACTTTTGGCGCGCTGGCGCTGGGCCGACCACATGGCGTAGATGACGCTGCGGCGATCGCGTTCCATTTCTTTGAAGCGCGGCATGGTGGCGCCGAGGCTGAGCCTATCGGGATCGGCGGCGTAGATGCCGCCGACCAGCGGTTGAGCGACCCGTTCCAAGGCTTCGTTGCCGAAACGGCGGCGCACGAAGGCGCCTAGGCTTTCGTCGTCGGACAATTCGCCGCGCGGTAAAAGCAGCTCGCCCGCCATGCGCAGCTTGCCCGGCCAGGAAAACAGCGGGGTTTGGATAAACGGCCAGAGGCGCGTCGGCGCGAGCAGGAAGAATCCTTCGGGAAGCGCGACCAGTTGGCCGTTGTGAACGATAAATATTTTTTGATAGGCCGACTGTGTTGAAACCAGCCGATGGGTTAGACCGATCCGCTCGCATAACTTGAGCGCCCAAGGCTTCTCGGTGATGAACGAATCGGGGCCGGCTTCGACGAGAAACTCGCCGACGCGCTCGGTAGCGATGGAACCGCCGAGGCGTCCGGATGCTTCGAGCAGTGTAACGTCGATGCTGAGCGAATTCGTGCCGGCAAGTTCAGTGAGGCGGTGAGCGGCGGCGAGTCCGGCGATGCCGCCGCCGATGACGACTATTCGTTGCATCAAAATACCGGTCGAGGATGGATGATTGAGGATCGAGGATTGCGATCGTCCATCTTCTATCCTCTATTATCCTCGACGGATTTGATCTTGGCGGCAATTAAATCCGCGATCATGCGCACGAACGTCGGATGGTCATTGGGACAGCCAGCGCGGATCAGTTCGACCCCCAGATCGTTGGCGATTTTTTTCGCTTCGATGTCTAAGTCATAGAGCACTTCGACATGATCGCAGACAAAGCCGATGGGCGCGACGATGATTTGCTTTTCGCCCCGCAGCCGCCAAGTCGCGGATCGCCTGGCCGATATCCGGTTCGAGCCAGGGATCGCCCGGTCTGCCGCTGCGGCTTTGATAAGCGAGCGACCATTGCGGGTGGCTTAGCTTGGTCGCGATGAGCTGGGCGCTCGTGGTTAGTTGTTCGACGTAAGCGAGAGCGACCGGCCATGGCCGTCGGCAAACTGTGGGCGGTGAAAATCAACGGTGTGCTCTGTCGCCGGTCAGCGTGGATTCCCTTCGTTCGCCGTTTGAATCAGCTCCGTCCAGCTTTGAATAAATAGCGGATGGTCATGCCAGCCGTCGCAATAATCGACTTCGGGTGCGCTGCCGCCCAGCTCCGCGCGGGCGTCGGCGATATTTTCCTGATAGCGCTCCCAGCTCGCTGCGCTGCGATGTGACGAAAGAATGAATCCGAGGGCGCGCGTGACGCCGGCGGCTGCCATCTGTGCCAACGTATCGACGAAGAAAGGCGCCGCATTGCGCATGCCGACGTATACCGGCAGCCTGTTGTTCAGGAAATTCTTCAATGCGTTTGCCTGACGAAAGGTGATTTCGTTGAGCGGCGATTTGCCGCCGACCGCTTCGTAGTGGCGGGCAACTTCCTCAAGACGCGCCGCTGGGATCGGAATGCCTTTGGTTACGCGGGCGAGAAAGGGGCGAATTTCTTCAAGGCAAGTAGGGCCGCCGAAAGCGATGAGCAGGATGGCCTGGTACGGGTGCGGCATCGGGGTCAATGGAGTGATGGAGTGCTGGAGTATTGGAGTGTTGGGACGGACGGGGAGTTCTGCGAATTTAACATCACTCCATCACTCCAGTACTCCATGTTTCCAACTCTTCTTCTACCTTGCGCTCAGTTCGTGCACGGCGTCGACCATGGCGATCACATGATCGACCGGAGTTTCCGGCAGGACGCCGTGGCCGAGATTGAAAATATGGCCGGGACGGCCGGCGGCGCGGCGCAGGATCTCAGCCACTCGGTTTTTGATTTCCTTCGGCGCAGCGAATAGCGCGACCGGATCGAGGTTGCCTTGGACGGCGACGTCGTGGCCGACGGTGGCCCAACCTTCGTCAAGATTGACACGCCAGTCCAGGCCGATGACATCGCCGCCGGCGGCACGGATATTCTTCAGCAAACCGCTGGTGCCGGTGCTGAAGTTGATCACCGGCACACCGGGAGTGACCGCGTCGATCACCGCTTTGGTGTAGGGTTGAACAAATTGCTCGTAGTCGGATGGCGTCAGACAGCCGGCCCAGCTATCGAAGATCTGCACAGCTTGGGCGCCGGCGGCGATCTGGCAATTCAAATACTCGCCGATGAGTTTCGCCAGCCGTTCCATCAGGCGCTTCCACGCTTCCGGCGCGCCATAAAAAAGCTTCTTGGTATGGACATAGTTGCGCGAGCCGCTGCCTTCGATCAAGTAGGACGCCAGGGTGAACGGCGCGCCGGCAAAGCCGATGAGCGGCACTTTGTTGTGCAATTCCTTGCGAATCTTTTTGACCGACTCGTAGACGTAGGCGAGTTCGCTCTCGACCTTGAAATCTATCAAGCCGTCGACATCCTTGCCGCTGCGCACCGGCCGATGGATCACCGGGCCATCGCCTTTGGAGTATTCCAGGCCGACGCCCATCGGTTCGAGGATCAACAGGATATCGGCGAACAATATCGCCGCGTCGACGTTCAACTTCTCCACTGGCGTGACCGTGATCTCGGTGGCGAGATCGGGCTTCTTGCACAGTTCGAGAAAGCCATGTTGGGCGCGCAGCTTGCGGTATTCTTCCATGTAACGGCCGGCCTGGCGCATGAGCCAGACCGGAGTGAATGAAGTCGGTTCGCGCCGGCAGGCGGCAAGAAAAGGATGATTCGTAGTAGCCATGATGTTCGTCGAGATGGAAAACAGTATGAAGCTTTAGCGGCAAAATCAACTAGAACGTTTGCGCGGCGTCGCGGCGCCGATGGTCTGCTCGCCGTACTTGCGGCGCAGTTTGTCGATGGCTTGATACAGACGTCCGAAAGATTCGCGCCGCTGACGATTCAACAAGGGCTCCTGCCAGCCGGAAGTTTGCAGCGCGCTGGCGCTCACGCCCAACAAACGCACCGCGCGACCCTGGGCGATGTTCTGGCGCAGTAAGTCGCTCACCGCCTGAAAAATCTCTTTGTCAAAGCAAGTGGGCGAGGCGAGGGTGCGCGAGCGGGTGATCGTCTGGAAATTGCTATAGCGGATCTTCACCGTCAAGCAGCGGGCAAAGTACTCTTCCTGGCGCAGCCTGCCGCCGACCTCTTCGACCAGCTGCCAAAGCACTTCTTCCATTTCGGCGATGGTCTTGAGCGGAGTGCTCAGGGTCGTTTCATTGCCGATGGAATGATCGTGGTGGTGGGGGTGTGCCGCAGCTTCGCTGAGGTCGAGATAGCGCGCCGCTAGTTCAGGCCGTGCCAATAGATCGCCAATGGTTTTGATGCCGCGCTGGAGCATGGTCTTGTGGGTCTTGGGGCCGACACCGGGGATCGTCTCCACTGCCAGCGGGGCGAGAAAGTCTTTTTCCGCCCCGGCCGGGATCTGGATCAGCCCATGGGGCTTAGCCAAGGTGGCGGCGATTTTGGCAGCGACGCGGCTGGTCGACAATCCGGCTGAGGAGGGTAGCGCCAATTCATTTTCGATGCGCCGGATCATCGCGTCGGCGGTTTTGAGCGGCGGACCGAACAGTCTCTCCGTGCCGGTGAGATCGACCAGCGCTTCGTCGATGGACAGCTTGTGCACTTCGGGCGAGTAGTGTTCGAGGATGGCGAATACTTTGTCGGAGAATTCCCCATAAGTGCGCCGCCGGTTCGGCAGAAAAATTCCCTGCGGGCAGAGTTTTTTCGCTTGAAACCCGGGCATCGCCGAGCGCACGCCGAACTCTCGCGCCGCGTAGGACGCCGAGGTCACCACGCCGCGGCCGTTGCGGCCGCCGACGATGACCGGTTTGCCTTTCAAACTCGGATCGAGCGCTTCTTCCACCGAGGCGTAGAAGGCGTCCATGTCGATGTGGAGGAACCAGGACATGCTTGTTCGTGTTTCGTGATCGTGTTGGTTTTTCGGATCGATGAATGGTTGCCATTCCACAGCTCAGCGGGCGTAGAGCGAATTGATAAAGCCCGAGGCTTCGATCTTTTGCACGAAGGAGTTGTCGTAAAATACTTCGGGCTTGGCCTGGACACCCCTGGGGCTTTTTACGACATCGAGGACCGCCTGGACTTCCTGGCGGGTCATCAGCGGCACGCGTTGATAGGCGCTGCCGTAATCGTCGTAGATGCTTTCCAAGACTTGCCGGTTATCGGTCTTTAAGAACTTGCCCATGGCTTTGAACGTGGTCTCTTTGTCGCTGCGAATGATCGCCAGAGCTTCGATATAGGCGCGGAGAAACCGGCTGATGTGATCGGGTTTCTGCTGAATTATTTTTCGTGTCGTACAGACGCCGACAAAGACAAAGGGGATGTTTAGCTCGGTGACGTTGAGGATCGGTTTCATACCCAACTCGAGGGCTTGAATCGTCGTCGGCGCGGACATCAGGCCGGCGGCGGCATTGCCGGACTTCACCGTCGTCACCAGCGCCGGCATGCTGCCGGTGAAGAGAATTTTTACATCCTTGTCAGGAATCAAACCGTAACGGCGCAGGACGATGCGGGTCGCATAGTCGGTGGAGGCGGCGGCTTGGGTGGCGGCGACGGTTTTGCCTTTCAGATCCTGCACGGTTTTGATCGCCGGATCGCCGTACAAGTGGAAGACAAAGCGATTGATGTTGCCGGCGACGTAGATGGTGTCGGCGCCTTCGAGGGCGACATCGATGCATTGATTGCCGACCATGCCGATGTCCTCGCTGCCGGCGACGATCGCCTGCACCGAAGTCGTCGCGGCCAAGTAATTCAGGCTATGTTGCAGGCCATGTTTGGCGAACAGGCCCAACTCTTGGCCCAACCACAGCGGCGCCATGGAACCGCCGAGGGCGTTGTAGACGATGCGGATGTTTGGGGCTTCGGCGGCGAATGACCCAGACACGCATGCTTGCGCGCCGAGCAAGGTCACGAACAGTACCTTGGCGAGCTTTGTCGACAATTTCATTATGCCTCCCCGAGCGAACTATCGAGCGGAGAGTAGGAGAGCCGGCGGGTTGGTGTCAAGGGAACTGGCCGCACAAAATCGATCAAGACCCTGAAATTTGTTGTTGCGCGGTCAATTTTCTTTGTGTGTGCCGCGGACTGCGGAAGAAAACACTGCGAGTAAAGTGAAAATGCTCAAAGCGTAGATCGTCGTCGAGAAAGAACTCATAAAAACCTCCGGCGCGGCGCGCCAGCTGTTGGGCGAATTCACTTGATTAGCGGTTAAGCCGGCGCCGGCCAGGAGGTAGCCGAACAAAGTCGCCGATAGAGCCACACCCATGGCGCCGCCGGTGCGCGCGCTGGTAGCGATCATACCGGCGGCGGCGCCGATTTTATCCGTCGCCACGGCGCCTAAAATCGACCGTTGATTGGGCGCGTTGAAGAGCGACCAGCCGACGCCCCAAAGCACCAGCGGCAGCATGATGCGCAGCAGCGGCGCATGCAGGTCGAGGGATGCCAACAGGAACTGCGCGATGGCAACGGCGAAACAGCCGAGGGTGCAAAGCAGACGCGAGCCGAGACGGTCCGATAGCGCGCCGGCGATGGGCGCCATCACCATGATGATCACCGAGTCGGCGACGATGATCCAGCCGGTCTGCGAAGCCGAGTAGCCGAGCAAGCTTTGCAAATAAAATGGCAGGAGAAAATTAATTGCCGACAGAGTGGCGGCAAGCACGAACAAGCTGGCGATGCCGGCGCTGAACAGCCGGGCGCGAAACATCGACAGCACCAGAATCGGCAGCTTGGCGCGGGCTTCGGCGCGCAGGAGAAAGACCAGCGCGATGGCGGCCAGCGCCAGGGTCAGAAAAAACGCCGGATGGCGCCAGCCGACCCGCGGCAATTGATCGATGGCGTAGATGAACAAGCCATTGGTCAATAACAGCAGCACCGCGCCGGCGATATCCACCGAGGTTTTGCCCTGCATGCGCGTCTCGGGGACGACCTTCCAAGCTAAATAGGCGCCGGCCAGGCTAAACGGCATGTTGATGTAAAAAATCCAGCGCCAGCCGAGACTGTCGATCAAGAATCCGCCGAGTGCGGGGCCGGTGAGAAAGCCGATGTGAAACGCCGTCGACGTGAGTCCCAGGGCGCGGCCCCGTTCTTCAGCGGGCAAGTTTACCGACACGATGGCGCGGCCGTTGGCGGCGATCATCGAGCCGCCGATGGCCTGAACCGCGCGGAAAAAAATTAGCTGGCCGGTGGTTTGGGTCATGCCGCAGATCGCCGACGCGGTGACGAAGATCAAAAAGCCCAGGGTGTAAAAGCGCCGCCGGCCGAACATATCGCCGAGCCGTCCCATGGTGATGATCAGGCCGATTAGAACCAGATCGTAGACCAGGATGGTCCACTGGATGGTGCTGAAGGCGGTGTTAAACGTCGTCGTCAACGTCGGCAGGGCGACGGTGATGGCGCGTTGATCGAGGCCGACTAGGGCCTGGCCGAGGCAGACGCTCAACAAAATCAAGCGCGAGGCGCGCTTTGAGTGGACTACCTCGTGGGTTTGCGTTGGCGGAGTCATCTCGCGGTTGCCTGATCTTTCCGTGAGCCGCGCATGGCGGCGAAGATCACGGAAAAAATCGCAAAGGCGTTGATCCAGTGGGTGGTGAAGCTAAAGGATTTTAAAAACACTTCCGGCGCCGCCGCCCAGCTGGCCGGCGACTCGATCTGCTCCGGGGTGAGGCCGTTGGCGCCCAAGGCGTAGGTCATGATTGCGCCGGAAATGGCGATGCCCATGGCGCCGCCAATTCTCGCCGTAGTGAGCGTCATGCCGGAGGCGGCGCCGACTTTGTCGCGCGGCACGGTGCTCATGATCGCGCTCTGATTGGGCGAGTTAAACAGCGCCCAGCCCAAGCCGATCAAAATTTGCGGCATGACCATTTGGAAAATCGTCGACTGCAAAGTCAGCGAACCGATGAAATATTGACCGACGATCATGATCGCGGCGCCGACGGTGCAAAGTATGCGCGAACCGAAGCGGTCGGACAGGCGGCCAGCCACCGGGGCTAACACGATGATCACCACCGAGCCGCCGATCAAGATCCAGCCCATCTGGGTCGGCGTGAAACCCATCAGGTTCTGCAAATAAAACGGGATCAAGACGCTAACCGCGGCCTGCGTCGAAGTCAAAAAGAACAGGCTCAAATTGGCCGCGGTGAACAGCCGGTTGCGAAACAACGATAAACTGAGGATCGGCGTGGGGGCTTTTTGTTCGGTGCGAATGAACAGAAACAGCGTCGCGGCGGCGACGATGAAAAAAATCACGACCAAGCTGTCCTGGGCGCCGCGGTGGGGCAGGCGATTGAGCGCATAGAGGAAACAGATATTGGTCAAGAGCAGATACGCGGCGCCGGCGAAGTCCACTTGGACCTTTGCTTCGCTGCCAGCGCGCTCTTTGAGAATTATCCAACCGAAATAAGCGCAGGCCAGGCCGATGGGCACGGTGAGAAAGAACACCCAACGCCAGCCCACCGCGTCGATGATGAAGCCGCCCAGCGTCGGCCCGGTGATGTAACCGACGTGAAACGCCATGGACGTGAAGCCGAGGGCTTTGCCGCGTTCGGACGCGGGCGAGTTGACGGTGACCAGCGCACGGCCGTTGGCCATGATCATGGCGCCGCCGATGCCTTGGAGCACGCGGAACAAAATTAATTGAGTGGAGGATTGCGCCAAACCGCAAAACAGCGAACCCAGGACGAAGATCAAAAAGCCGGAAATATAGATCCATTTGCGGCCGAACAGGTCGCCGAGTCTGCCCAACGTCAGGACCAAACCGATAACGCAGAGATCGTAAACCAACAAAACCCACTGAATGAACGACAGGTCGCTGTGAAAAACATGGGTGAGGGTGGGCAAGGCGACTTGAATGGCGCGATGGTTGATCGCCACGACGGCGAGACCGAGGGACACTTGATAAAGCACCAGCCGGGAATGGCGTCGTTGCTCGTCGCTGATAGTTGAATCTGCCATGAATCAAAAATTAGATTTCTTAACGGTATACCGTTTGTGGATGGGTGTTTACCATGGAAGTTCATTGTCGGGGCGAAAGATTTTCCGCCCCGACGCACACGGCAGCCGGATGAACCAAAAATGAAGAGGGGGCGGGCCGGTGCCGGCTGCCCCCTCTTCTGAGCGTCTCTTTTCAGAAGAAAATTATGATCGGCTGTCGCGCAGCGATGCTTTGAGTTCGCGGCTGAGCTCGGCTTTGGCGCGCTTACGCAGAACGTCTTTTTTGCTTTTCAAGATTTTTCCCGGCGGCGGCAGTTCCTTGCGCACTTTCGCCAGGCCGATGGGAATCTTTTTTGCCGATGGACTCAATGCAGGGTCCTTTGCTCGAAGGTCGCGTCGCTCGCCAGCGGCGGACCATGGGTGAAGCTGAGCTCGTCGTCGTCCACTTCTACCTTCACGGTGTCGCCTTCTTTGAACTCGCCAGCGAGAATCTTAACCGCCAGCGGGTCCTGAATCAATCGCTGGATGGTGCGCTTGAGCGGGCGCGCGCCGTAGACCGGATCGTAGCCCT
The DNA here is from genome assembly GCA_963847445.1 of uncultured delta proteobacterium. Taxonomy (GTDB): domain Bacteria; phylum Desulfobacterota; class Binatia; order UBA9968; family UBA9968; genus DP-20. Next base: position 57,890 of record CAWJZV010000045.1, read on the forward strand.
TGTCGGCGAGCAAGGCTTTGGCCGGCGCGGTGATCTCCAGCGCCATCTTGCGGTTGGCCAAATTCTGCCGCAGTCGTTTGAGCTGAATATCGACGATCGACTTGATCTCATCGCGGCCGAGGCTGCTAAAAATGATCGTCTCGTCGACCCGGTTCAAAAACTCCGGCTTGAAGGCCTCGCGCAAGGCATTGCCGACATAGTCTTCCATCTGTTTACGGTCTTTGCCGGCGAGCTCTTGGATGTACTGGCTGCCGAGGTTCGATGTCATGATGATGACGGTGTTTTTGAAATCGACGGTGCGCCCTTGGCCATCGGTCATGCGGCCATCTTCAAGCAGCTGTAAGAGCGCGTTGAACACGTCGGGGTGGGCCTTCTCGATTTCGTCGAACAACACCACGGAGTAGGGCCGGCGGCGCACCGCTTCGGTCAGTTGCCCGCCTTCATCGTAGCCGACGTAGCCCGGCGGGGCGCCGATCAAGCGCGAGACGGAATGTTTTTCCATGTACTCCGACATGTCGAGGCGCACGATGGCTTGCTCGTCGTCGAAGAGAAATTCGGCCAACGCCCGGCACAGTTCGGTCTTACCGACGCCGGTGGGGCCGAGAAAGATAAACGAGCCGATCGGCCGATTGCTATCTTGCAAGCCGGCGCGGGCGCGGCGCACGGCGTTGGACACCGCGATGAATCGCGTTCTCTTGGCCGACCACGCGGAGCTTTAGCCGATCTTCCATTTTGAGCAACTTCTGGACTTCGCCTTCGAGCATCTTCGAAACCGGAATGCCGGTCCATTTGGCGACCACTTCGGCGATATCTTCGGCGTCGACTTCTTCCTTGAGCATCTTTTGATGGGTTTGCAGTTCCGCGAGTTTCTGATTGGCCGCGTCGCTGTCTTTCTGCAACTGCGTCAACGTGCCGTAGCGCAGCTCAGCCGCCTTGTTGAGATTGCCCTCGCGTTGGGCTTTTTGTTCTTCGACCTTGGTCGCTTCGATCTTTTCCTTGATGCCACGCAGCTGTTGGATGGCGGCTTTTTCATTCTGCCAATGGGTTTTGAGAGCGCTCGAGGTCTCCTTCAAATTGTGAATATCCCGTTCGAGCTGCGCCAAACGATCCATTGACGCTTTGTCCTGTTCGCGTTTGAGTGCCTGGCGCTCGATCTCCAATTGCATGATCTTGCGCTCGACCTCGTCGATTTCGATGGGCATGCTGTCGATTTCAATGCGCAGCCGCGACGCGGCTTCGTCGATCAAGTCGATCGCCTTGTCCGGCAGGAAGCGGTCGCTGATATAGCGGTGCGACAGCGTCGCCGCGGCGATAATCGCCGGGTCGGTGATACGCACGCCATGATGGACTTCGTAGCGTTCCTTCAAGCCGCGCAGGATGGCGATGGTGTCTTCCACCGAAGGCTCGCCGACGTAGACTTGTTGAAAGCGCCGTTCCAGCGCCGGATCTTTTTCGACTCGTTTGCGGTACTCGTCCAACGTCGTCGCGCCGACGCAGCGCAGCTCACCGCGCGCCAGCGCGGGCTTGAGCATATTCGATGCATCCATGGCGCCTTCGGCGGCGCCCGCGCCGACTAATGTATGCAGCTCATCGATGAACAGAACGATCTGGCCGTCGGCCTCGGTGACTTCCTTCAAAACCGCTTTGAGACGGTCTTCAAACTCGCCGCGGAACTTCGCCCCGGCGACCAGGGCGCTGAGATCGAGCGAGATAAGTTTTTTGTCCTTCAATCCTTCCGGGACATCGCCGTTGACGATGCGCAAGGCGAGGCCTTCCACGATGGCGGTCTTACCGACGCCCGGCTCGCCGATCAGCACCGGATTATTCTTAGTCCGGCGCGATAGCACTTGAATCACCCGGCGAATCTCGTCGTCGCGGCCAATCACCGGATCGAGCTTGCCCTTGCGAGCCAGGTCGGTGAGATCGCGGCCGTACTTTTCCAAGGATTGATATTTTCCTTCTGGATTCGGGTCGGTGATCCGTTGAGAGCCGCGGATGCTGACCAGGGCGTTGAGAATTTTGTCGCGGGTTGCGCCCAACTCTTTGAGGGCTTTTCCGGTTTCGCCGCTATCCTGCACCATGGCGAGCAGCAAGTGTTCGGTGGAGACATACTCGTCTTTCAACGCTTCGGCTTCGGCCTCGGCGCTTTCAATGAGTTTCTTGAGCCGTGGCGTGATATAGCTCTGGCCGCTGGCACCGGTCACTTGAGGCAGGCGGTCAAGGGTTTTTTGCAGCCTGTCGGTTAGGTTGGTTAGCGGCACGCCGAGCTTTTGCAACAGCGACAAGACCACGCCTTCCTTCTGCCCTAACAATGAGAAAAGCAGGTGTTCGACATCGAGGGCCTGATGGTTGCGTTTGTCGGCCAGAGACTGGGCGTCACGCAATGCCTCTTGAGATTTGGTGGTAAGTTTCTCTAAATTCATATGATTTCTCCGTAGCTTGCGGGGAAATTTAAGCATCCTTCGGCGGGCTGTCAAGAAAAAGGCTTGAACCGGGAGAAATCGCGGATTCCAGTGCCGCGTGAACGCTTAGCGCGCCAAAGCCGCAACCAAAGAAGAAGGGATTTCACCGCAGAGACGCGGAGTTCGCGGAGTTCGGAAAATATCTTAATGAAAAAAATTCTTTACTCGGCGTCCTCTGCGCCTCCGCGATGAGGTTTCCGAAAGTTTGCGCACGCCCGGCAAATTTGCAGCTATAGCAGCTCTTCGCGCTCGCCGGCCGCTAGTTTCGCAGCTTGGACGGATCGAAGTATTCGAACATGGGTGGCGTCGCGCTCGATGCGGCAGCCACGTTGCCGGGCAGGTCGAGGACGATGCCCTGGTCTTTTTGCATGGTGAAGCGGTATTTCACCGGTGCGGTGGCGAGGCTTCGCATTTTCTTGACGGTTACCGTGCGCTCATAGCCGGCTGCAGTTTCGGCCATTTCAAATACCAAGACACCGGCGGCAAGATGTTCTTCAATCGCCACACTTGGCGATGGGCCGCCGTCGGGGCAACGCTGCGCCGTCAAAATGTTAGTGACGCTAATCTGCGTTTGCACCAGTTGGATCAGCGAGCGCGCTTGATCTTGCGCCGGGCTACTGGCGTCGGGTGGGAGGCTAAACGGCGTTACCGGATCGATAATCAAGAGCGTCGCGCTGAGCCGTCTGACATAATTGCCGAGATCGGCGACGATCTTTTGCGGATCGATGCCTTTTTCACCGCCGCCGCGGGCACCGAAGTAGGGCGAAGCGTCGAGGATGATCAATTGCTTTTCTTGGATGTAGCTCTGGAGATCCCAACCCAATGCCGCGGCGGCCTCCAAGATCTCCGAAGGGCGCTCGTCGACGGTCACGTAGACCGCCTTATCACCCGCTTTGAGGCGGGTAGCGACTAACTGCAAACAGGCGATGGTTTTCCCGGTGCCCGATTCGCCGGCAAAGAGATAGGTGCGCCCACGGCTAAATCCACCGAGCAGCAGAGCATCCAAGCCGGTGATGCCGGTGGCGATGCGTTCGTTAGCCATTAATATAGAGATATTGTGCGACCGGTTGTCAGGGCTTCGGCAGGACCACCAAGCCCTCACCCTTGACGATGTCGAATTCCAGTTGGGTCGGTTTAACGTCGGTACAGCGCATTTTTTCGACGATCAGGCTGCGCGCCAGCGCGCCATCGTTGCGCCAAATCATTTCCAAGACGACGGCGCCGGCGACCATGTATTCTTCAATGCCGTGCATGCTGCGCTCGCCGGTTCTTGGTACTGCATAGGAAGTGAGAAGGTTGGTGGTCGCCATCGAAGAACGCAGCAATTTGATCAGTAAGCGGGTTTGATCTTGGATTCGTGTGGCGACGTCGCGCAACAGGACAAACGGCCCGGCGGGATCGAGCACCAATCGCTCGGCGCCAAGCCGATTGACGAAAGTCGCCAGGTCGCTCACCGCTTTGTGAATGTCGATTTGGCGGTCATGGCCGGCGCCGGGCAGTGAACTTAAATAGGTCGCCGGCGTTAAGGATCGACAATTCATTTTGCTCCGCATGGCGTTCAAAGTCCCAACCCATCGACGCGGCTTGTTCGAGCACGTCCAGCGGTCCTTCGTCGGCGGTGACGTAAGATGCATTTTTCACCGCGTGCTAAACCCTCGGCGAGAAACTGGAGCGCAAAAATGGTTTTACCGGTGCCCGGCTCGCCGGTCACCAGGATCGAACGACCCTTGGGGAAGCCACCTTCGATCAATGGGTCCAAGCCTTTGATCCCAGTGGTTACGCGTTCTGTTTGAATCATCGTTATCCTTCGCTTTGCCGCTTTCAGCTGCTCGCCAGATTTTACCAGGCGTTACGAGCGCCAGCGCCGTTTCCATCCGAAGCCGCTTTGCCAACGCCGTCCCGACGGTGCTGGAGCGCTGACATTGTCACTGGAGCGAATCGCATTGACCATGTCGTCAAGTTTGAGCAGTTTTTCCCGCTGGGCCTCGGTCAAGTTGGGATCGCCCATGACGAATGCGTTGTCGGCCGGTATGGCTGACTGTTCTTCCTCGGCTAACTGCTGGCGCAAGGCGTCGAGCTGCTGGCGATGTTCTTGTTCGATTCCGGCGATGATCGCTTGGCGCTCTTCCAGGGCCCACTCCTTTTGACTGAGTTCGGCCTGCAGCAGCGCTAACTGCGCCTGAAACCCGGTGCGCATACTCTCGGCTTCGCCGCTGGCGTTACTTTGGGCGTGGACAGCGTGGGACTCTAATTGACTGAAGCGCTCGGCCAAACTGTCCAGGTCGTTTTTCACCCGCACCAACTCATCGTTGCGGCTTTGCAGGATCTGATTGCGTTCTTGGGCTTCGCCGATCAGCCGATCGATCTCGCTGCGTAGAGCTTGCTCGCTGTCGGAATTAGCGCCGGCGCGGTCCTGAAGCTCGGCGGAACGCTCGACCAGTTCGCGTTTGAGCGTATCGACACGCGCTGCATATTCTTGGCGCAGCTGTTCGGTGCGGCTGTTGGCGCTGACTTCGGTCTGCTGCAATGTGCTTTGCAGCTCTTCAATCCGGCTGTGCAATAGGGTGAGCTGCGCTTGCGCTTGGTCAACTTCCCGTCGATGCTCTTCGCTCGCTCTATGCTGCTCGCTTAGATTCGCTTCAAGTTGTTCCACCTGGCTGCGATGGCGCGCTGCAAGATCATCCATGGCCGCCTGTTGGTGCGCCACCGCGGAAGATCCTTGGTGCAGTTCGTTGCGCAGGGCGGCGAGCTCGCTCTCCAGACCGCTCTTAGCCTGGCTGATCTCACGCGCTTCGCTTTCGGTGCGCGCGCTAACCGATTCCAACTGCACGAGGCGATTCTGTACCGAGGTCATTTCCGCGCGCACGCGGTTGAGCTCGTCCTCCCGGCTCTGCAACGCCGAAGTGCGCGACTGTATTTCGCTGTGCAGGCGGCTGAGTTCGCCACGCAACGACGCTTCGACATTGGCTCGGACCGCGTCGCTGTTGGCCATCTCCGCCGACTTTATTGCCAGCAGCGAGTTGACGGTTTCCAACCGGGCGGCGTATTCCTGACGAATCTGCTCGGCCTGGCTGGCGCCGGCGGCCTGGGCTTGCTGCAGCGCGCCGCGCAGTTCTTCGACCTGCCGCTGCAAGCCATTGGCGCGAGTGAGCGCTTGTTCTAGTTCCCGCGATTGCTGTTCGATGACCGGTTGTTGCTCGCTCAGCCGCGCTTCCTGTTTGCGCATCTGCTCGCGGTGGATCTGCGCCAGGTTCTCGACACTGGCCTGGTGCTGTGCCAGCGACCAGGCTTTTTGTTGCAACTCGTTGCGCAGGGCGCTGAGTTCGCTTTCCAAGGCGTCGCGGCCCTGGGCAAGTTCGCGGGCGGCATCGGCCTTGGTCTGGTTGTGGAGCGCGTCAAGGTTTTCAAGTTCGCTGCGCAGCTGTGCGCGCTCGGCTGCGACCACGGCCATGGCGGTTTGGCTGCTTTTTAGCAGCGCCTCGAGTTCAGCAACGCAGTCTCTCGATTCCTGCAGCTCGCCACGCAAACCGGCGTTGGCGCCGTGTGCCTGATCGAGCTCGACTTTCAGCGCGGTCTGACTGGACAATAGCTCGTCGCGCGCCGTAGTTAGCTGAGCGATTTCGGTGCTGTGTTGCGCCTGGGAATCTTGCCAAAGGCCGAGGGCCTGCGCATGATTCGCGGCTTTTTCGCTGAGCTGCTCGTTGAGCTGGGTGACGGAGGTTCTTAAGTGATCGAGTTCAATTGCGTGTGTTTCGGCCAGCAGCTGTTTCTCGGCTAATTGTGATTGCAGTTCATCGATCCGGTTGGACAGGTGCTCGGTCTGGCCGGTGGCGCTGGCGCGCAGGCTGGCTAATTCCTGGTCTTTTTGTGTGAGCTGAGCTTCAAAACGCTCGCGCGTGGTCGTGAGTTCGGTTTGGAACCGCGTCAGCTCGTCATTGGCGGTTGCCTTGGCGCTGCGTTCTTGCTCCAGCTGCTGGTGCAGGGCGGCGATCTCCACGCCCAGGCGCGCTTCCAGATTGGCGACGGTAGTTTCGCGCTCGGCCACTTGGTGCTGCAAGTCATTAACTTGCTGCGACAGTTGCTCGCTTTGTTCAGTGGCGCTGGCGCGCAGGCTGCCGAGTTCATCGTCTTTATGGCTGAGCTGGGCTTCAAGTTGCTCGCGGCTGGCGGCGAGTTCGCTGCGCGCTTTAAGTAGTTCGTCATGAGTTCCCGCGGCGCTGCTGCGTTCTTGCTCCAGCTGCTGGTGCAGGGCGGCGATCTCCACGCCCAAGCGCGCTTCGAGGTTGGCGACGGTAGTCTCGCGCTCGGCCAGTTGGCGCTGCAAGTCATTAACTTGCTGCGACAGTTGCTCGCTTTGTTGAGTGGCGCTGGCGCGCAGGCTGCCGAGTTCATCGTCTTTATGGCTGAGCTGGGCTTCAAGTTGCTCGCGGCTGGCGGCGAGTTCGTTGCGCGCCTGGAGTAACTCGTCATGGGTTCGCGCGGCGGCTGTGCGTTCTTGCTCCAGCTGCTGGTGCAGGGCGGCGATCTCCACGCCCAAGCGTGTCTTCCAGGTTGGCGACGGTAGTCTCGCGCTCAGCCAGTTGGCGCTGCAAGTCATTAACTTGGTTGGACAGTTGCTCGCTTTGTTCAGTGGCGCTGGCGCGCAGGCTGCCGAGTTCATCGTCTTTATGGCTGAGCTGGGCTTCAAGTTGCTCGCGGCTGGCGGCGAGTTCGCTGCGCGCCTGGAGTAACTCGTCATGGGTTCGCGCGGCGCTGCTGCGTTCTTGCTCCAGCTGCTGGTGCAGGGTGGCGATCTCCGCGCCAAAACCTGCTTCGAGTTCGCCGATGGCGCGCTCGCGTTGGGCCAGCAAGTATTCCTTCTGTCCGAGGGCGGTGCGCAGGCGATTAAGATCGCTTTCCAGTTGCTGACGGGCGGCGTCTATCGAACTGGTGTCGGCTTGGGAGCGTTCAAGTTCAGCAATGCGGCTTTGTAAGGCGGCGCTCTCGGCGGCGTGGTTTTGTAGCTCGACTTCCTGGGCGTTCGAGGCTTCGTGCGCGCGTGCGAGTTCCTGCTGCAAAGCCTGGATCCGGCCGTGCAAGGCGAGCTCGACGGCAGTCACCGCTTCGTAGCGCTGGGTCAGTTCCTTTTCCTTGACCTCGACTTCATGCTGGAGGTTCGCTACTTCTTCGGCCAACGAGCGCCGCAGCGTATCGATTTTCGCGGTGGCGTCTGTCGCCTGGCGATGGGCCAACTCAAGGTCGGCAACTCTTTGTTGGAGCGCGGCGATCTGCGCGCCGGCGGCGCGCAATTCTTTGTCGCGCAGTCCGAGAGCTGCTTGTCGTTGCTCCAGGTCGTTGCGCAGGGTGTCGATCTCGCTTCTTAGGCCCCGCTCGATTTCAAGTAGCGCGATCTGGTTCTGCAGCACCGAGCGATCGCGTTCGGCGAGGGCGCTGCGCAGGCTCGCCAATTCACTTTCAAAACGGCCGCGCGTCTGTTCGAGCTCACGCGCCGCGCTCGATTGAAGTTCATCTTGGATTGCCTGGAGCGAGCCCAGGTGCTGGTGCAACGCCGCGATCTCTTGCTGCGCTTTGCCCAGCTTATCGTCGGCGCTAAAGGCGTAGGCTTGTTTGTCGGCGACTTGGTTTTGCAGCAATTGCAGTTGCTCGCGCAAGCCGCTTTCGAGTTCCCGCGCGGCGAGCTGCTGGTGGTGCAACTCGCGCCGGTTTGTCTCGAGCTCCTGATTGAGTGCGGCGACGTCGGCGGCAAGGCTTTCGCGGATCGCGTTGGACGCGCGAGCGGCGCTCACGGCAGCGCTGTTGTCGGCTTCCAGTTGGGCGATACGGCCTTGCAGCGCGGTGATTTCGCTAGTGGAATGTTGGAATGTGACTTCCTGGCTGGAAAGAATTTGTTGTTTTGCGCTGAGCTCGCGTTGCAGCTGGCCGATGGTTTCGCTCAGATTGCGCTCGACGGCGATGACTGGGCGTTGTTGCAGTTGCCGCTCTTTGTCGGCGAGATCGGCGCGCAGGGTCGCCAATTGGGACTCATACTGCTCGTGAATTCGCGCATTTTCATTGACCGCCGTCGCCTGCGCTTGTTTGAGGTAGAGCTCCATCAGACGCGTCTGCGCCAACAGGATGTCGATCTCGTTGAGCAGGAGAATCGCCGGATCGTTTTTTTGATATTTAGGTGCGTCCATTTAGTTTAATACTGCTCGCTGCCACCTTAATCTCTTCCGCAAAATCAAATTGATAGATTGTTGGGCGGGCGCTTCGAGCACCAATCGTAGCCAAAAACATGCCACCGATGGAAACCTGCGTCGTTTGAAAATCAGCTACTTACAATTGGCATAATGAGCAATTCAGCAAAGAATTCTGCAACCGCGAGGATTTCTGGACAATTTCAGGTATTGCTGGACAAAATTGTTTTTATCGGAGGCCGCACGACTTCTATTTCTGTTCGGATGACGCTCAAGGCAAACCAAGGTAACCATTGGACTGTCTAGCCCCATGGGGCAATTTGAAATCACTCCTGAGTGTGGTTAGAATCGCGCGCCATGGCCAACTATTTCCGCGCCAACATCGAGGCGATGTCGGGCTACGTTCCCGGCGAACAACCGAGCGACGATGGCATAATCAAACTCAACACCAACGAGAATCCCTATCCGCCATCGCCCAAAGTATACGCTGCATTGCGCAAGGCGATCGATGCTTCGCTGCGTCTCTATCCGCAGCCGCTGAGCGATACGCTGTGCAACGCGGCGGCCGCCGCCTATGGGGTCAAAAAAGAAAATATCATGGCTGGCAACGGCTCGGACGAGCTCTTGTCGGTGCTGCTGCGCTGTTTTGTCGGCCCCAGCGACCGGGTCGCTTATCCAGTTCCAACCTACTCGCTCTACGATACGCTGGTCGAGATCCAGGCGGGAGTCGCGGCGCGGGTGCCGTTCCCGGAAGATTTTTCTGTGCCAGAAGCGCTGGCGCGGCAAGACGCGCCGCTGACTTTGCTGTGCAATCCCAATGCGCCGTCCGGGACGCTGGTGTCGCTGCCGGAGATCGTCAAACTCGCCGGCGCGGTTGCCGGCATCCTCGTGGTCGATGAGGCCTACGTCGATTTTGCCGCCAGCGAAGGAGCGTCGGCGATTCCGCTAGTCGGGCGCTTAGAGAATCTGATTGTCCTGAGGACGCTGTCCAAGTCGTTTTCGCTGGCCGGCATGCGCATCGGTCTCGCCTTCGCGTCGGCGGAAATTATCGCCGGCATGAACAAGGTGCGCGATTCTTACAACCTCGATCGTTTGAGCATCGTCGCCGGCACCGCGGCACTCGCAGACCTGGCCTGGATGAAGCGCAATGCCGCGCGCATTCAGCGCAGCCGCCAACGGCTCGCGGGCGGGCTCAAGCGCCTGGGCTATCAGGTCTATCCGTCCCACGCTAATTTCATCCTGGCGCGCCAGCGCGGCAAAAATTTGCAACCGGTTTACGAAGAGCTCAAGCGGCGAAAAATTTTGCTGCGCTATTTCGACGTGTCCGGTTTGCGCGACTGCTTGCGCATCACCGTGGGCACGCCGAAGGAAGTGCGGGCGTTGTTAAACGAGCTGGCAGCGATCACAGCTTAGCCCGGATGCTCCTTAGAAAATAAATGTAAGGGGATGATATGCACAACAAAGAACCTGCGGGGCTCCGTCATACCCGCGAAAGCGGGTATCCAGACCCATCATCCACCTGGATACCGTTTTTCAACGGTATGACGGACTCTGTCCGTCACCTGGATTCCCGCGTGCGCGGGAATGACGAATTGAGGGGCATCCTGTTCTGGGAATGCCAACCGTTTTCATGCTCTGTAGGCGAGCGTAAGCTCATGAAGCACTTCGTTGGAATTGGCTGACGCCGCCAGGGCAAGCCCTCCAGATTCCCGGGTGAGTGATAATATTGGCTCTATCGAAAGGAGTTACGCCATGGGCAGCTTCAAGATTACCGCGCTCGATCATATCGTGCTTAATGTCGGCGACATCGATAGGGCGCTAAAATTCTACACTGAGGTGTTGGGTTTGGAAGGCGAACGGGTCGAACTATTTCGAGTCGAAAAAAGTCGGTTTTCCATCGGTGCGCATCAACGACGCCACGATCATCGATCTTTTCCCACGCAAGCCGGTTGACAGTCGATCGGTTACGGAAAAAGTCGACGGCAACCTCAATCATGTTTGTTTAGTCGTCGATGCTGGCGATTTTGTCGGCGTCATCGAAGAGCTTAAGAAAAACCAGATCGCCATTCGCGAAGGTCCGGTGTCGCGCTGGGGCGCGCGCGGCCAGGCGACTTCGGTGTATTTTCTCGATCCCGATGGTAATGAGATCGAGATTCGCTGCTACTGAAGAACCGGAGTGATGGAGTAATGGAGTAATGGAGTGTTGGCGGCCCAATACTCCAGTACTCCAACACTCCATTGCCCCATGTTTCTACGCCGCTATGCTTTTCTCGACTTTGATTTTGACGATGCGCCGGCCTTCCATGTCGACGATGGTGAGTTTGTAGCCGAATTCATCGATCCATTCGCCGCCGCGCGGGATTCTTTTCAAGCGCGCCAGCAATAAGCCGGCGAGGGTGTGATAGTCCGGCGATTCTTCGAATGGCAGGTCGAAATCGATTTTGAGGTCCTTAAGCAGTGCCGAGCCGGCGATCACCATCGACCCGTCCGGCAGGCGCTCCACGGGGCCGCGTTCTTCGCGGTCGTATTCGTCACGGATCTCGCCGACGATTTCCTCGATCAAGTCTTCCAGCGTGGCCAGCCCTTCGATTTCGCCGAATTCGTTGACTACCAGAGCCATGCCCAGGCGGCGCCGTTGTAGCTGTTTCAACAGTTCGCTGATCGGCAGGGTGCTGGGGACGAAGAACGCCGGATGCAAATGATCGCGCAGGTGAAAGTCGCTGTGCTCCTGCAAAGCTTTGAAGACATCTTTGTTGTAGAGAATGCCGATGACTTTATCGAGATCGCCTTCGTAAACCGGCACGCGGGAAAAGCCGCTGTCGACAAAATTCTTCGCCACCTCGGCCAGTGGTGTGTGCACTTCGATGGCATGGATCTCGGTGCGCGGTTTCATGACCGCTTTGACCGGCGTGTCGGTAAACTCAAATACGCTATGGATCAATTCCTTCTCGGTCTCGTTGAAGATGCCCCTGGCGGCGCCTTCGCGAATCAACGATTTGACTTCGTCGACGGAGATGAAACTGACGCTGCCGGCATCCTTGCCGCCAAAAAGTTTGAGCACCAGATTGCTCGACGCGGTCAGGAACCTGACGAAGATCGCGCTGACCCGCGCCAGCAATTCAATGGGCGGGGCAACGAAGCAGGCGATGGGTTCGGAAAACCGCAAAGCTAAAGATTTTGGCACGAGCTCGCCGAGAACCAGCGAAAAATAAGCGATCGGCAAGACGACGATGGTCAGCGCGATGGCATCGGCCCAGCGGGTAGCCAGAGCGAACGGCAACGCTTCGATCTCCGGTTTGAGATAGCCGATGGCGGCGGCGCCGCCGAGGGCGGAGGCGAAGGAGCTGACCACGGTGACGCCGATCTGTACGGTGGCGAGGAAGCGGTCGGGGTCGGCCTTCAGCCGGGCCACCGCAGCGGCGGCCTTAATCCCCTTGTCGACCAGGGCTTCGATGCGGCTTTTGCGCATGGCGATCATGGCGATCTCGGAAGCGGCAAAGAAGCCGTTGGCGAAAATCAACGCGAGGATCAAAATCGCTTGAAACCAAAAATTATCGAGAGTCATCGGTGCCGTCTCCTCTGGGATTTGGGCTTCGATGCAGCGAGCGAAGCGCAAAACAGCGTGGTGGTGCTAACAAATCGACCGGTCTTGTCGGGGCCGCGGGCGTGGGCTGCGACTGGGCATGGGGGTTGGTAGGAATTCTAGCCGCCCACCGGGAAAAGGCAAGGGCTGCGATTTACGCTTTGAGCGCTTTGAAGTAGGATCGCCCTAGCCTGGATCATTCGTAGTGAAGCAGCGATCGAGGCAAAACCCTTCCGGAGCGAAGGCAATGCGGCTCTGCCTTGACGACGCAAGCGAGACGATCTGCTGTGAAATCACCTATAAAAAGGTCAAACCTCGCAGCCGAGCATGACGATGAAACATTTGGCGCTGATGCCTTCGCTCCTCCAGGGTGCCACCTCGATCGACACTCTGGCGTTCGCTTTCCTGGTAGCATGAATAAGCCAGGCTAGGGAGTATTTCTTGGCGGATAAACAGAACGAACTCACTTCCATCCAGGGCACCATCAGCCGGATCACCTATCAGCATCCGGAGAGCCACTACACGGTAGCGCGCCTGGACGAAGATGGCGGACCGGCCGCCACGGTGGTCGGCGTGCTGTTTCCGGTTTCGGAAGGCGAGGAGATCAAAGTCACCGGCGTGTGGAAGCGCCATGCCCGTTACGGCCTGCAATTCCAGGTCGACCATTGGACCAAGGTCGATCCGGCGACCCTCGAGGGTATCGAAAAGTATCTCGGCTCGGGCATGATCAAAGGCATCGGGCCGACCTACGCCAAGCGGTTGGTCGGCGCCTTCGGTTTGGAGACCCTGCGGGTGTTATCCGAAGAACCGCTGCGGGTTCTCGATGTCGACGGTATCGGCGAGGTGCGCGCGCGCCGCATCATGGAAGCCTGGCAGGCCCAGCGCGGCATGCAGGATGTCATGGTATTTCTTCAGGGCCACGGCGTCGGCGCTTCGCTGGCGCTGCGCATTTATCGAGTGTTTGGCGCCGACACGGTCGCTCAGGTGCGAGAAAATCCCTATGCGCTCGCGCAGCAGGTGCATGGCATCGGCTTTCTGCTCGCCGACCGGCTCGCCGGCCATATCGGCATCCGCGGCGATTTTCCGCTGCGGGTGCAAGCCGGTGTGCTGCATGTATTGCGCGAATCGTCGGAGCGCGGCCACTGCTACTTGCCGTTAACCGCGCTGGCAAAAAGCGCTTGCCAACTGCTCGAAGTCGACGACGAGCGCATCGATATCGCGGTGGAGAAACTCGCTGAGCGCGGCGAGGTCATTTTGCAGAGCGAGCGCGATCCGCACCTCACCCGCGTTTATCTGGTTAATTTGTTCGAGGCCGAGCAACGAGTCGCCCAAGCGCTTGCCCGGCTCTTGACCACTCCGTCGTTTCTCCAAGGCGACCGGCGGCCGCGGCCGTGGGAGAAAGACCAGGGCGTCAGCCGCGGCGCCATCGATCTGTTGAGCGGTGCGCTGTTCGCCGACCTGCCGATCAACCTCGATGAAGATCAGGTCAGCGCGGCGCGGCGGGCATTACGGGAAAAGGTTTTTGTCATCACCGGCGGGCCAGGGACGGGTAAAACCACCTTGCTGATGTCGCTGCTGGCGATCCTGCGGCGCGCCAAGGTTACTTTCGCTCTCGCCGCGCCGACTGGGCGGGCGGCCAAACGGATGACCGAGAGTACCGGCGAAGATGCCACTACACTGCACCGCCTGCTCGAATACAATCCGCGCGAAGGCGGCTTTCAACGCAACGCCGATAAGCCGCTGCAAGTCGATGTCATCATCGTCGACGAGGCGTCGATGGTCGACATTGCACTGATGGATCATTTGTTGGCCGCCATCGAGCCGCACACGCATTTAATTCTGGTCGGCGATGTCGACCAGTTGCCGTCGGTGGGACCGGGCAGCGTGCTCAAGGATTTGATCGATTCACAGTCGGTTCCGGTGGCGACCCTGCGGCGCATTTTTCGCCAGGTGCAACAGAGCTTGATCGTGGTCAATGCCCACCGGATACTCCAAGGACAGAACTTGGAATTTTCCGATGCGCGCGAGCGGCGCGACTTCGATTTCATCGCCCGCGAGAGCGAGGAAGAGATTCTTGAAACGATCAAAGAGCTGTTGCGCGAGCGCATCCCGCAATGGCTCGGCGCGCCGCCGGAACAGATCGTCCAGTCGGTCCAGCTCCTGACGCCGATGCACCGCGGCTTGCTCGGCACGATTCAACTCAACCGGGATTTGCAATCGCTGTTCAATCCAACCGGCCAAGCGATCGAGCGGGCGGGTATGACTTTACGAGTGCGCGACAAGGTCATGCAGCTGCGCAACAACTACGACAAAGGGGTGTTCAACGGCGATCTCGGACGAATCGTCTCCATCGACCGCGAGGATGGCAAGATTCGCGTCGATTATGACGAACGAGTCGTCGAGTACGAGTCTGACGAGTGGGATGAGATCAGTCTGGCCTACGCGACCTCGATCCATAAAAGCCAGGGCAGCGAATATCCCGTGGTGGTCTTACCGCTGCACACTTCGCACTACATCATGCTCTACCGCAGCATCCTTTACACCGCGGTGACGCGCGGCAAAAAGCTCGTCATCGTCGTCGGCAGCCGCAAAGCGCTCGGCATGGCGATCCGCAACGTCAGAGTGGAGATTCGCAACACCGGGCTTAAAGAAAGGCTGATCGGCGCCTTGGCAACGCACGAAAGTGCGACGCTCTTCTAAGTCCGGATGCTGCGTTTAGCAATGAACGGCACGGCAAGGGGCAAGCCCTCCGCAATGAAGCCAATGGGCCTCTGCCTCTGAGCGCTCCTTGGACTATGGCGCGTTCGGCTAGCACGGGAGTCCTGTAGGATGGGTGGAGTCCGCGATACCCATCGCTCTTGTTCGCCACGAAGGCCGCAAGTCGGACATGATGGGTATCGCTTCGCTCCACCCATCCTACGGAATACTGGACACGGTCGGTGTTGAAAATACGCCAGATTTGCATCGACACCCTAGCTAGACCAGTTGGATATTCCGATGCCCCTCTTTGGAAAAGAGGGGATAGGGGAGATTTTCTTTTTCACAACAGCTGGCTCCATTGCTCTGTTGCAATGAAGACACCGCCCGCCACGCACACAAATCCCCCTTTTCCAAAGGGGGAATGGATAATAAGGAGCTATCTGCCCGCTCACCCCGTGTCCAGCGAACAAGATGTGGCGCATGATTAGCTTCTTTGGGGGGAATGTTATGCTAATTGAACAGCCGGCCGAGGCGCTTGTCGGCATGGCTGATGCCCATTTTTTTCAAGCAGGCCCAGATCGTCGCTTGATTGCTGTTGATCACCGGCTTGCCCAAATCGCGCTCAAGGTCAGTAATCGTTTCGATCATGCGGGTATTGGTGCAGCTGAGAAAATAGCCGTCGGCATCGGCGCGCAGGTTTTCTTTGACCACTTTCATCCATTCCTCAGGCGTGACCGTTGAGTAGGCTTGAGAGTCGAGCGCCAGTCCTTTCTCGTGCAGCACAGTGTAGCCAGTCTCGCTCAGATAATTCACTTCGAGCTGGTTGGTGGCCTGAACGTAGGGGCTGATCAGCACGAGTTTCTTGATACCGACATGGTCGAACGCCTGGGTCAGAGCTTGGGCGGTGGTGATGGTCGGGCAGCCGCTGGCCTGCTTGATGATGTCGACGATCGCTTTTTCATGGTCCAGTCCGCTTTCCATCGAGTTGGCCGTGCAATGAAACACGATGACGCTCGGTTTTACGTCGGACAGCGCTTCAGCGGCCTCGATCAGCGACGGCTTCAACTCCGCCAGCGGTTTGCGGTGCTTACCGGCCATGCGCAAGCGCGTGACAAAGGCGCCGACGCTAGCGGGAAGGTAGGTGTTGAACTGCGGCTCGGTCAAACGATTGGCCGACGGAATGATGAGGCCGATGCCTAATGGATTTGCCATGGGGAATTCTCCTAATTTTTTTGCGGATCAAGTCGTGCATTCCCGGGTTGAACTGACTATTTCACGGCGACCCCAGGGCTTGTCAAGAAGTTCTTTTGGCAATACATAATCAGTGTTTCGCGCAGTTCGCTCGTCACTAGCCGTTGATAAATGGTAACAATAAAAAAGGCGAGCTGTTTGGGCTCGCCTTTTGGGTCCTTCGGGAGAATGGTGACGAATTTTACAGCCCCGGCGCGCCCAGATTGTAGAAGCGCCGTGCGTTGCCGTGCAGGACGGCGGCTTTGTCGGCTTCGCTGATGTCGGGGTTTTCCAGCATTTCGTTGATTTCGTGTTTGCAGAACTCGTTGTTGACTTCGTGCGGGTAGTCGCTGGAGTAGACCCAGGGTTTGTTGCCGAGCCGCTTAATCGCGTGGGCGATGTCCGGCTCTTCGCCTTCGCAGCCGACGAAGATGCGGCCGGCGTCGACATGGCGGGCGATATACTCGCAAACTTTTTCCTTCGGCTTCAGATCGAGAAAACGCTTGCGCGGGTCGCGTTGAATGTGGGTTTCCCAGGAACGGTCGAAGCGTTCCAGGCACATCAACACCCAGGCGACGCCGCCTTCCATGAAGCCGAACTTGACGTTGGGGAACTTGTCGAAGACACCGTTAAAGACGATGCCGGCGAATGAGATCATCTGGCCGAAGGGGTGGCCGAGGGCGTGGACCGGCGCGTAGGGGTCAAATCATCGAGGCCCAGGTTTTCATGGGCGCCGCCGTGGATGCCGATGGCGCAGCCGAGTTTGTTGGCCTCCTCGTAGATCGGCCAGTAGCGAGAGTCGCCCAAGTGCGCTTGGATGCCGGTGGACGGCAGCATGGCGCCGCACATGCCCAGTTCTTTAACGATCCGTCGCAGTTCTTCCACCGCTGCGGTCGGCTCCTGCAACGGCAGCAAGCCCATGGCCTGGAAGCGCGGGTTGAACTTCATGTAGGTGTGGTAGATCCAGTCGTTGTAGCCGCGCGCGACATCGATGGCCCAGTCGCGGCTGACGATCTTTCCGAACGCCAAACCGAGAGTGGTGTAGAGCACGGTTTTTTCGATACCGATATCTTCGAGAAAATCGACCCAGCCGGCGGGGCCGACTTTGTTGAACGCGCCGGGAGGAAAGTCGTGCATGTTCGCCGAATGCAGATGGTCGAGGGGCGGAAACGGATTGAAAAATGGGTGGGTGTCATATTTGTCGCGATAGGATTGCGGCATGTAATCGATGATCGCTTTGGTGTCTTCGATGACGTGACCGTCGCCGTCGATAATCGTGTGTCCTTTGTATGGCATGGGGGAATCCTCCTTGCTTATTGGCTGTTAGGTCATCAAGGCGAGGGCGGTTTGTCAAGCCTCAAACCCGCGCGCGCTAGTTCCACCGCCGGTTGGGCCCAGGCGTTGATGATCAAGCATCCAGCGACGATGAAAAAGTCCGACGCGCCAGTTCATATAGTTTACCCCGTGAAGAATTTTAAATGCGATCGGGCGAGTGGCCGCCATCAACGGAGGTAACAGCAGACTGGCGTGACGGTCAGATGAAAACTATTGGATCGTCGCGCTGACTTGGAGATGGCTTTCGTCGCTACTGGAGCGGTTCTGGTAGCCTAAGATCTGCCGGGTCACTTCATGCATGCTGCTGGTTGCCCCGCCGAGTGAAACCAGTTGGCCGTTGGGCACAATGATTTCAGTTGATGCTTCGGTGAAATCGATGGCGCCTGGCCGGTCGACGGAGAAATAACTGATTCTCGGAGTGAGGCGCAGTCGAATCTGACCATCGGCCAAAGTTGTCGCGTGAACTCTCAGTGATGTTCCGACATCGTTGAAGACGATGCGCCGTTCTACATAACCGACGCCAAGGGCGTAGTTGTAAAAATAGCTCGCCTGGCTCTGCGGCACCCGCGTGGCCACAGTCAGGATCGACTCGCCGCCGTCGAGCACCAGAGTAAATATCCCGGTGGTTCGTTGGACTGTGGTCTGACGTTCATTGGCGATGACGCGCCCGGACGGACTGACAGTG
Organism: uncultured delta proteobacterium; assembly: GCA_963847445.1. Lineage (GTDB taxonomy): Bacteria > Desulfobacterota > Binatia > UBA9968 > UBA9968 > DP-20. Next base: position 76,061 of record CAWJZV010000045.1, read on the forward strand.
CCGCGGCGGATGACCACGCTGCCGCTGCCTTGAACGCCGTCGCGGTTCAAGCTTTCGGTCTGCTGGGAGTGCAGTACGACCTTGATATGCCGAGGTGTTTGCGCGCCGGTGCGGGTAGATCGAGACTCGCACTCAGGCAAACGCCAATTAGCCAGACGAGGACGAAGGTTCTTCTATCGTTCACCCGCATGCCGCTATTGTCGCGTATCAACTACGCGGCAGCAAGGAGAAATCGGCATGCTTCATCGGATCGTAGTCGGCGGCGATGGGGCGCTCTTGGCGCAATATGTCGAGATAGCCGCGGGCGACTTTGGGATTCATGCGGCCGTCCTTGTTCAAAATTCTAATCAACGTCGCGTAGGTGCCTTCGGCTTCCTGCTGGTTCACTTTGAACTTATCGACGATCATCTTGACGCTCTCGCTGCGGTTGGCGCGCAGCCAGCCGACCGATTCCATGACCGCAGCCACCGTGCGGCGGACGGATTCGCGATTGGTCTTGATTTCGTTTAGCGAAGTGACCATGCCGACGTAGGGTATTTCCGCGAGTTCGCCCAGTTGGGCGAATTTCTTGTAGCCCAGCGACACTGCCTTGTCATCGAAGGGCGGGGTCAATACCGTGGCGGCGACGCGATTGCTAGTCAGCGCGCGAAAACTATCCGCGGTGCCGCCGGTGTTGATGGTGCCGACATCCTTGTCGTTGAGTTCGGATTTTTTCACGAACGCTTGAAAATAATAATAGGGTGAAGTGCGCACGCCCGAGAGCGCGACGGTTTTGCCGATTAGATCCTGCGGCTTGTTGATGTCTTTATGGGTTACCAGCACCCACGGCGAAACGTCGCAAAAGTTGATGACCATGACCAGCGGCAGGCCGGCGATGCCGGCGGAAATCGCCGTCGACGCGGAGGTGAAGTAATTGATATTGCCGGCGACCACGGCTTGCGGCGCGATCGAGTTGGTTATCTGAATGTACTCCGATTCGATGTTGTATTTTTTGAAGAAACCCTTCTCCTGGGCGACGTAGTAGGGCATGTAAGAAAACGCCAGGGAGGGAAAGCCGATGCGGATTTTATATGGGCTCTCCGCTCCCTGGGCTATCTGCTGCAATGAGCAGGACGGTGGCGAAGAGGAGACATGCTTGAAGTGGGGTTTTCTTGCCCGCACCGGTTTTCTTGCCCTCACCCTTCCCTCTCCCATCGAAGGGCGAGGGTAAGAAAGAGCGGGACGACGAGGTGAACGTGAACGTCGGTGCGCGCACACTTGGTGTTGAAAATCTAAGGGTTCCATGCCGACTCTCCTTATGCCATGGCGGCTTTAGGTTGATCGCCTTTGACCCAGCTGGCGTGAGCGATCTTGAGCGCATTGGGCTTCGGCAGATTTTTCAGCTCGAAGAAGTCAACGGCGTTCTTGCCGAGCAGTTTTTCTTTCTGGGCGAAGCTCAGGTCTTGGCTGTCGACCACGTCTTTCACCGAATAGGGGAAGTGGCAATCCCAGTGGCAGTAATCCGAAGCGTAGAGCACCGTGTCCTCGCCGTTGGCGGCGAATACCCGGTCGAGACCGGTTTCTTCGGATTCGCAGGTGAGGACGATTTGTTTGCTTTTGATGATCTCGCTCGGCCGCCGTTTTAGCTCGGGCATTTGCGGCGCGAGCTTTTCGATATGTTCGTCGAAGCGCTCTGCCCAGAACGGCAGCCATCCGGCGCCGCCCTCCATGAAGCCGACCTTGCAGTTTCGGGAAGCGATCGAACACGCCTTCGCCGATCATGTGCATCATGGCGATCATCAGTTCAAAGGGAAACGCGGTCATATGGACGTAGACGTATTTTCGAAAGCGCTCGCTGCCGGCGCCCATGACGCCGGAAACGCCGGGCACACCGTCGTGGCCGGTTTGCGGATGGACGCTCAGCGTCATGCCGATGGCTTGGGCGCATTCATAGATCGGGTCGAACATCTTGTCGCCCATGTTGTTCAAGCCGTAGACGTTGGTCGGCAGCATCGCCGTGACCGCGCCGGCTTTTTTCAAATATTCCAATTCCTTCACCGCGGCTTGGCGGGTCTTGGCAAGGAATCAGGCCGACGCCGAGCAATCTTTTCGGATCGGCGGAGCAGTATTCCATCAGCCAATCGTTGCAGGCGTGGCAGAGCACGGCGGACAGTTCTTTGCTCATCAAGCCGTTGACCGTGAGGGCGATCTGGGTGCCGAATAAAATCGCGGCGTCGATGCCTTCGGCGTCCATGTCTTTGAGCCTTGCCAGCGGATCGACCATGCCTTCGCGAAAGCCGCGCGCCTTGTCGGTCATCGGACCGGAGACGCCGGGGCCGAGCCCTTGGGAGGCGGACCACATGCGGCCTTCGAGCAACATGCGCGCCGTTGCCTTCGTTGTCTTTCAGGTTAATCGGCGCCTGGGAGCGCCACTTTTCCGGCATGCGCGGCCGCAAGTCGATATTTCCTTCATAAACATGGCCGTCGGCGTCGACGACCAGAACGTTATCGAAGTTGTCCATGGTAGTTCCTCCCCGAGTTTCTCGACACCACGAGACCTACCACAGCGAAAGTCTCAAGGGCAACCGGAATTGGCCGGTACGGTGCGCCGCGGGGTAGTGGTTCAATTTGGATTCTACGACTTGTCATCCTAGGGCGCGACCCGTGTGTCTGCCCTCTCGGACGGGCGACCACCCTTCGACTCCGCTCAGGGCAGGCGCAGGGTCGCCCTTACAAATTTTATGAAACTGAGCCACTACCCGCCGCAGCGCTGGTTTGAATACCGGCGGTCAATTGGATATTCAAACACAACAGATGCACGCGATACTTCAAGACTGCCGACAGGGGAAACTCTTATCCCGTGGTTCGGCGCTATCCTTGGTTGACGCCGAGGGAGATGACTTGCAGGCGCTGCTGGCGACCGCGGCCGAGCTGCGCGACCGGTATAAGGGGCGCACCGTCACTTATTCGCCGAAGATTTTTGTGCCGTTGACTAATCTATGCCGGGATTTTTGCGGCTATTGCACCTTTCGCAAGGCGCCCGATGAGCCGGGCGCGAAAACCATGAGGTTAGATGAGGTGTTGCGCTCGGTGCGCCAGGGTAAAGCGCTGGGCTGCACGGAGGTGTTGTTCAGCCTCGGCGACAAGCCCGAGGCGATTTACCCGGAGATGAAACAATTCTTGACCGAGCGCGGCCATCAGCGAACCCTCGATTATCTCGTCGAGGCTTGCCGCGTTGTGCTGGAAGAGACCGGACTTTTGCCGCATTCGAATCCAGGCGTCATGGGACGCGGCGATTTACAGCGGCTGAAGGAATTCAACCCGAGCATGGGGCTGATGCTCGAAAGCGTCAGCGAGCGGTTGCTGCTGGCCGGCGCCGCTCACGATAATGCCCCGGATAAAAAGCCGGCGGTGCGGCTGCGCACGTTGGAACTGGCCGGTGAGCTGCGCATTCCCTTCACCACCGGAATTCTCATCGGCATCGGCGAGAACTGGCCGGAGAGAATCGATTCGCTGTTGGCAATTCGCGAGCTGCATGAGCGCTATGGTCACATTCAAGAAGTGATCGTGCAGAACTTTCGCGCGAAATCGACGACTCCGATGCGCGGCCATCCCGACGCGACTCAGAACGACATGGTCAAGACCATCGCGCTGGCGCGCTTGATCCTCGGCGGCGGGATGAATATCCAAGCGCCGCCCAATCTGACGCCGGACGGCTATGAGCTTTATCTCGACGCCGGCATCAACGACTGGGGCGGCGTGTCGCCGCTGACGCCGGACTTCATCAATCCCGAGGCGCCCTGGCCGGCACTGCGCTTGCTCCAGGAAAAAAGCGCGCAGGCGGGATTCGAACTGAAAGCGCGGCTGCCGATTTATCCCGAGTATATTCGCCAGGGCGACAAGTATCTGCCGGCGCGTGTTCGTTCCTACATCGAGCCGCTGTGCGATGCCGATGGCTTGGTCAAAAATGGCGGTCCGCTAGGCAACGCTCCAGTAGTCCAGCACTCCATTACTCCACCTTCCGCCAGGGCTTTCCTGATGCTGGTCGTTCTCACCGGCGGCACCGGCGGCGCCAAACTCATCGAAGGCTTGGCCGCTGAGATCGATCCAGCCGAGCTGACGATTATCTGTAACACCGGCGACGATGCGGTTTTTCACGGCCTGTACGTATCGCCGGATATCGACACGATCACTTACACGCTGGCGGGCTTGAGCGACAATGAGAAGGGTTGGGGAATTCACGGCGATACTTTCACCACGCTGGAGCAGCTGCGCCGGTTCGGCAATGACGCGTGGTTCAATCTCGGCGATAAGGATTTGGCGACCCATATCACGCGGACCAAGTTGCTCAACGAAGGGCTGAAACTATGCGAAGTGACCGAGCGGATTCGCCGGCAGTTGGGGGTTCAGTCGAGAATCCTGCCGATGTCCGACGAGCGCGTCGAGACCCGCGTGCAGACGCCGCAGGGGGAGATTTCGTTTCAGGAGTTTTTCGTCAAGGAGCGCTGGGCGCGCGAAGTGAATTCCGTCCGTTTCGTCGGCGCGGAACAAGCGCAGCCGGCGCCGGGTGTGCTCGACGCCATTCACCGTGCGCAGGCGATCGTCGTTTGTCCGAGCAACCCGATCACCAGCATCGGCCCGATTCTCGCGGTTCCAGGGATTCGCAGTGCCCTCAAACAGGTTCAGCGTTCCGGTGGTCGGTGTGAGTCCGATTATCGGTGGCGCGGCGATTTCCGGCCCGGCGCATAAGCTGATGGTCGCCAGCGGCTTCGACGCTTCCGCTGTTGGTGTCGCTGGGTGCTACGGCGACTTTCTCGATACCCTGCTGATTGCTGATGAAGATTGTGCTGCCGTGCCGGCGGTTGAGGCATTCAAAGTTATGCCGATCTGCACCGATATTCGCATGGGTGATATCGCCGACAAAAGGCGCCTGGCGCGCGAAGTCTTGGCCTTGGTCAAAAAATAGTCTAAGAATTTTCTTTCCATGAATGTCGCCGCACTGATGCCCGTGAAAGGTTTTCACAACGCCAAGCAACGCTTGAGCCCGCTGCTGAGCGTTGCGGCGCGCGAAATGTTGGCGGAAACCATGTTCCGCGATGTCTTGCGCCAGGTGCGCTTGGCGCGCGGGCTTGCGCGGAACCTTCGTCGTCACCGGCGACGATAAGGTTGCCGCCATCGCTGCGGCGGCGGGTGCGGCAGTGATCCGCGAGAGCGCCGAGAACGGCGAGACCAGCGCCGTCGATTTCGCGCGGCTTGAGTTGAAGCAGGCGGGCTGCGAAGCGGTGCTGATCGTTCCCGGCGATATGCCGCTGGTGCGCGCCGAAGATGTCGAAGCGGTGCTGGCGCAGGTTCCCGTCGATGCGGCTGCGCCCTATGCTTTGTTGGTGCCGTCCCATGACAAGCTCGGCACCAACGCGCTGTTGTTGGCGCCGCCGGATGTGATCCAACTGCGCTTTGGCCATGACAGTTTCACTTTTCATATGGGCCAGGTAGCCGCGCAAGGGTTGCCGGCTCGCTTTGTCGAGAACGAGCATATCGCTCTCGATATCGACGAGCCCAAGGATCTCGAACGGTTTCTTGCCTATGGTTATCACGGCGGCGAGTCGACCCGGGTGGCGCAGGAGTTGCTCGCTGAGCGCGGCGCGCCGACTAGCCCAAGGTTCTGGTGGGGCATGAAAAGGATCGAGCTGGTCGGCTTGGAAGGGATCGCGGAGGTTCATGCCGGCGACTCCGTCGGGCAGCTTATCTGCGATGCCTGCGAGCGGCAGCAGTGGCCACTCGCCGACGGCGATGTGCTGGTGGTGGCGCAGAAGATTGTTTCCAAAGCCGAAGGCCGAATGATTGCGCTGGCAACGATCCAGCCGTCGGCGCGGGCGCGGGAGCTGGCGCGCGAACTCGGTAAAGAAGCCGAACTGATCGAAGTCATTCTCGGCGAGAGCCGCAGAGTCGTTCGCACCGGCGGACGGGCGCTGATCGTCGAGACCCATCATGGCTTTGTCTGCGCCAATGCCGGCGTGGATCAGTCCAATGTCGGGCTCAAGCAAGTTGCCCTATTGCCCAAGGACGCCGACCGCTCGGCGCGCGGGATTCGCGCTGAGATTCAGCGCCGGACTGGCAAGCAAGTCGGCATCGTGGTCAGCGATAGCTTCGGCCGCGCCTGGCGCGTCGGCACGGTGGATGTGGCGGTTGGGGTTGCCGGCATCGATCCGATCAAGGATGAGCGCGGTCTCAAGGATCGCCATGGTTACGAACTTAAAGCGGCGGTGGCGGCGGTGGCCGATGAATTGGCGTCCGCCGCCGAGTTGGTGATGGGCAAGCGCGACGGTGTGCCGGTGGTGATCGTGCGCGGCTATGACATACAAATTAACGAGGAAGGATCGGTGCAGGAGCTCTTGCGCCCCGAGGCGGAAGATCTTTTTCGCTAGGTTGGAAAAATAACATGGACAACTTCACTGTAGCTATCGTCGGCGGCACGGGAAACTTGGGCAGCGCCTTGGCGCTCCGTCTGGGCGCGCCGGGGGTTAAAATTATCATCGGTTCGCGCGATGCCGAGAAAGCTCACAAGGCGGTGGAGACTTTGCGGCCCAGTCTGCGCGCCGGCGAGATGATCGGCATGACCAATCAAGCGGCGGTCAAGGACGCCAACTTCGTCGTGATCGCGGTCCCCTACGAAGGCCAGGCGCAGATGGTGCAGGATTTGAAAGGCCAGGTGGCCGGGAAGATTATCATCGATACGGTGGTGCCGCTGAATAAAGTCAAGCCTTTCGTGCCCGCCGCCGGATCGGCGTTGCAGGAAGCGCAGCAGATTCTCGGCGACGAAGCGCCGGTGATCGGCGCGCTGCATAATATCTCCGCCGTCGATCTCGGCGATGTCGATTCGCCGCTGGGCGACGTGCTGGTGTGCGGCGACAATGCCGAGGCGAAGCAGAAAGTGATGGAGATCATCGAGCGCATCGGCGCCACGGCTTATGACGCCGGCCCGGCGAGCAACGCCTATGTCATCGAAGGTCTGACCGGCGTGATCATCGCGCTCAACCGCAAGTACAAATCCAAGCATGGCAGCATCAAGATCACCGGCATCGGCGCGCAATCCGGTCATTGAGCGCGGATGCTGGCGCGTTTCGCGTTTTGGTTCTGCCTATGTCCCGAGTTAAATCGCCGGCGCAGCCAGCGCGGCAGCAAAGATTTCAGGCCCGCTAACAATTTTCTTCGGGGGACCAAAATTCATTAGTTTCCGCCTCTGGGTAAATTTTCTACCCAAGGGCTCGCCGCTCCGCCGCCCCAGGGCGTATGCCATACGCCCCTACGCTCGGATTTCCTCCGGGAATATATTGTGCGCCGTGCTCTTTACGGTCAAATTTCCGAGTCCTGCTCTTTTCTTTGGTCGCGGTTTTGGCGTTGCTAGCTGCTTCGTGACGAAAAACTCTTTGCCCTTTGGCTGCGGTGGTATGGCGCCAGGAAATCTGGGTCTCTTTGGTGCATCCCCCCGGTCGTTCGGGGCCCTGTGGCCTCGAGCGAAAATCATACTAATCCGCCAACTTAGGCTATTTCCCCTGGCAAGAGGGGCGGTGTTAACCTTTGCCGGGCTGAGGCGTCTAACGGTTAAACGGCTGGACTGATCGCCAGCGTTTAACAGCCATGGAAAGCACGCAGGATCTCGGCGACGAAGTATTGGTGGCCTTGTGTCAACAGGGGCAGGCCGATTGCTTCGAGGTATTGGTGCGGCGTTATATGGAAAAGGCGTTTCACATCGCTTACAACTTCACGCGTAACACGGAGACCGCCAAAGATCTCTCGCAAGACGCGTTTCTGCGCGCCTTCGCCAATATCAAGCGTTTTGACGGGCGATCGAGTTTCTATACTTGGTTCTATCGGATCGTCGTCAATCTCTGCTTGGATCATGCGCGGCGCAGTGGCAGGGTGATGTGGGAGTCGCTGGACAAGAGTGCCGGGGAAGCTGGCGGGCAGCGCCAGTTGGTCGACACCCAGTATCAGCCGGATCAGCAGGCGATCGCCGGCGAAGCGACGCGGCGCGCCAATGCGACCTTGGAGTCGATGCCCAACAAGCAACGCACGGCATTTCTACTGAGGAACCATGAAGGTCTGCCGATCGCCGATATCGCCAAGGTGATGAAAACCACCGAAGGAACCGTTCGGGTATATCTGCACAGGGCGGTAGCGGCACTTGCGCCACAGCCTGGTGGAGTTCGTTTAGGGAGAAGGTTATGGAAAATCATGTTGCGCCGCTCGAAGGCGCCTGCAAAAACTACGAAGAGGATTTGGTGCTCTACTACTACGGCGAGAGCGGCGCCGCCGAGCGCGCGGCGATGGAGCAGCATATGGCGCAGTGCGGCCGCTGCCGCAACTTTGTCGACGATCTCGGCCGCGTCTTACCGCAGATGGCGCCGCAGCCGGAATTGCCGCAGCCGTTCTGGGATAGTTACTTTCGTGAAACCATGGCGAAGCTGGACGCGCATGAGGCGCGACAAAGTTGGTGGCGCGGTTGGTTCGCACCGCTGAACGGTTGGCTGATGCCGGCCTTCGGCACGATGGCGGTGGCGGCTTTGGCGATCGCCTTGGTATTGGAAAAGAGTGACCTGGTTTCATTCATCGATACGCCGGCGCCGAGCATTCCCGCCGAGGTGCTGGTCGACTCGAATCAGCTCGAATTCTTCAAATCGCTGGAGATTCTCGAATCTCTCAGCACGCTTGAGGAACTCGATAGGAGCAAGCCGGCGCCTAAGACCAGCGATATTCATAATCGACGAGCGACGCAGGCGGTTGCCTAAATAAATTGGCCGGTATGACGAAGATGAAAACGCATAAACTGTTTCTAATAGTCCTCGGGTTTTTTCTCTTGCTTGAGTCCAGCGCGCTGGCCGCCGGCGATGACTGGCGCAAGCTCAATCCCAAAGAGAAGGACAGGATTCGCCGCAACTACGAGCGCTGGGAAAAGCTGCCGCCGAAAGACAAAGAACACCTGCGCGAGGAATGGGACCGCTGGAACCGCATGCCGCAAGACCGCCGCGACCGCTTGAGACAACGCTTCGACGATGATCGCCGCAACCGGGATTGATCCATCGAAGTAGGCTCACTGTCAATCTGCTAGTGCCAGCGAGGCAGGCGAAGAGACGTTCCGTCATACCCGCGCTGCCGTCACCCGGATTTCCGCTTTCGCGCGAATGACGCATTAGAGCAAATCAGCTTCGAGTCGACTCACTTACAATCTCTTGGTTTATAGCTGAGGGCAATTTCGCCTTCACGCACAAGTCGGCGCTTCTGTCTTTCGCCGTAACTGGATTCTCCCGGCGGGCTGTTTCTCTCAAGCCTTTTTCCATTGCCGCGCCGATTGTGCGGGGAATATTTTTGTCGATACCGGTGCGAATTATCTGCGCCGCCGTCTAACAAGTTAAGGAATCAGACGATGACGACAAAACAATTGGCTCAGTCGTTACACTCAAGAACTCTGGCAAGGAAAGGAGGGACCATGAAAACCACCGCGCTATTGGTCTTGTTGGTGATGGGAGTCGTTTCGGCGTCCGGTTGCCACTGGCTGCATCACCGCCGCGACTATTCCAGAGGTAATTATTCCCGATAGCTTCATCCATGGCGCGGCTCCGGATTCCATTCGAAGCTGGAGCCGCGCCTTGTCAATTCACCGAGTCACATCGCATAATAGGCGGCGCAGTTGTCCCAGAGAATTTTTCGTTTGTGCTCGTCGGCGATGGGCAGCTTGAGGAAGTGATTCACCGCTTCGGGATATTTGGAATCGCCATGCGGATAATCCGTCGAAAAAACCAACCGGCCGCTGCCGAACTGTTCGACTAAATTAGTCGCGGTGATCTCGCCGGGTTCGATCGATACCACGCACTGCCGTTTGAAATACTCGCTGGGCTTCATCTTCAACGCCGGCGCCCAAACATCGCCTTCGAGCTCCCAGGTTTCATCCAAGCGCCAGAGCAGCCAGGGCAGCCAGCTGCAGTTGGCTTCCAGAAACGCCACGCGCAATTTGGCATGGCGCGCCAGCACGCCGCCGGCGCAGAAATTGCCGAGCGCCATCATCTGCTCGAAGGGCTGGGCGTAAACCCGGCGCAGCATGAGATTGGGCTCGAGGCGCCGGCCCACTTGTTTTTTTCCCGTTCCGGTCGACTCGTGCAGTCCGACCGAGAGATTGAGCGCTTCCAACGCATCCCACAGCGGTTCGTAATAGTCGTCTTCCCATTGATGATCGACCAGCGGCACCGCGCGGAGAAACACCGCGCGAAAGCCCAATTCGGCGCAGCGGCGCGCCTCGCTGACGGCGTCGTTCATATCGTAGGTCGAGATCATCGCCGCGCCGATCAAGCGCGTTGGATCTTGCTTGCAGAAATCGTAGAGCCAGTCGTTGTAGGCGCGCGCCATGGCGGCGGCGAAGGGCGCGTCCATATCGTCGACCACCAAGGCGCGCAGACCGCGGGTCGGATACAAAACCGCGATGTCGATGCCTTCGATATCCATCGCTTCGAGCTGCACTTCGGCGGTCCAACCGCGCTCGGCATCGGCCCGGTAGGTGTTTTGATTCTTCTCAAAGTTGTGGCCGCTGGCGACATCGCTTTCGCGCGGCGATTGGCGCGCCCAATCCCGGCCGTCGGGATAAACCATGCGCAGGTCGCGGACGTTATGGCTGACGACGCCGCGCGGCGCGCGATCCCTGAACTTCTTGTCGATATAGCGCTCCCATAAATCAGGCGGTTCCATGATATGCATGTCGCTGTCGATAATCTTGAAGCCGTTCTTGGCCATGGTTCGATCCTCCGCTGGGTTTCGCGCGCGGTCGTCGTCTCGGTTGCGCGCGTTTTCTCAACTCACTATAAACAAAACAAAAATCACATTTCATGGGGAGGATCAATCATGGCTGACAAGCGACAGGCTGGCGGTGTTCGACCAGTTGATGCAATCCGCTCGCGCATTTTACGCGGCCAATTCGGATACCGAAGCGCGCATGAAAAAAATCAGACTTCTTCTGGAAGCCTTGGTCAACGATCCAAACATGTGCCAGCATTCTAAAACTTGGCTGTGCACCGAAGGTCACAAAATCTCTTGCTCTACGAAGATCCCGATTACGGTTTTGTCGTCAACGCGGTGGTGCGCACACCGGAGCGCGAGGGCAGAGTGCACGACCACGCGCACGCCTGGACCGTCTATGGCGTGCTTGACGGCATGGAAAGGTTGGAGCGTCTTCGCGTCTGATTATGCTCGCTGAGCGTTTATGGTTATCCACAAGCCGCTCGTCACCTACCTTGTATGGGAGATGCCGATGATCGTGCGGTTGTCGATTCTCTCGAGTGATGTTTGTCCAGTTTGGACACAGCGCACAGAAAGTGCCCCGCGACGCTTCAGAGCTTGGCGATGTCGATTACATCGATGTCGAATCCCTCATCGCGCCAGAGCGTGATCGCTTCGGCGGTTCCACCGGGGCCGTCGCCTTCCTTGCCGTCCCAGACCGCCAGGACGATCGGCGTTTCATCCAGGCGGCGGGAGAATTCGATCGCGAGCCGTTGCACCTCACGGTTGGCGTCGGCGAGCGCGATGGCTAATTCGGCATCTGGCGGACGCTGCGATTTGAGCGGAGACGCGAACGCGATCCGCTTCTTGTCCTGCGACAACTTGGCAAAGCGGTCCTTCCATTGACCGCCCACCGACAGGGTTAAAAAATCCTCCTGCGGAATCGGCAACACAACAGTCGCGGTAAGGTCGCGCCGCACCAACTCCTCAAGCACAATCAAGTCGGTGCCGCGTGCCGCTTGGCCGAAACCATGTAACGCGCCATATTTCTCGATCCGGCCCCGGATGATTTTGCGCAGGTCGCCGACCTTGCTCGCCGGGAAGCGCGGCGTCGGGCGGTCATCTGCATCCACCATGTGGCCGAAGTAGGCGAGCACGCGTGGTACCGGCAGCACGTCATCGAGCTTGTCCCGCGGTTGGCCGAGCGCCTGGAGATTCAGGCGTGCCTGTCTGCGCATCACAGCAATGTCCTGATGCAGACCGGCGGCTTTGCCGGCAGCCCTGCCGTACCAATCGCGCGCGTCGTCGAAGCGCTTCTGCAATAGATACGTCTCGCCGATGGTCGCCAGATCCCAATGCGTCAGCTTTGAGTTATCAACTTTCATCAGTCGGTCGCGGACCTGCCCGGCGACCTGATACATCGATGCCTCATCGCCACAATGCAAGGCCATCGCTGCCGTATTGATACCGTTGAACGGGTCGCCAGAGCGCTCATAGGTTTCGCGGTACACTTGATACGCCAATTGCCGAAACGCCATGTCACCCGATTTCAGCCAACGCGCTTTATAGCTTCCCGCGAGTAAGCCGCCGGTTTCCGGATCGAGCTGGCCCTCGCGGCACAGCGCTTCGAGCTGCGCAATCGCTTCGTCGACCTGGCCCATTTTGCGCAGTGCGAAGGCGCGAAGCTGGCGCACGCGCAACGTCGCCTGCGCCCCTTCGAGTACCTCCAATGCCGATTCAAATTGGCCTTTACCACTAAGCGCTTCCGCCGCTGCAATCAAAGGAGCCACGTCCGGTGATCCGGTCGCGCGCCACTCATTGACGATTTCGAAGATGCGTTTGCCATCCCCTTTGGCAGCCGACTTGATCTCAGCGACGAACTGGTCGATTACCCGAACATCGGCCGCATCCGCGCGCGCAGTCGGAGAATTCACTTGGGGCGGCGTGCGCCCGATCAGCGCGCTCAACAAGCGATCTAAGTTTTCTCCCTCCGCCCGGGGTTTACGGTTGAAGTCGAGCCAGACACGCGTGTCGAGAAACTCGGGCATCGCGCTGTCGTCGAGCCGCAGCGGCACGAGTTTGAACGTCTTGTCTTCGACCGCCCGCTTGACCAGCACATTGGCCTCCTGCTGGCACCACGGTGATTCGAGCCAACCCTTGCTCACTAACACGACTGCTGCGCGGCTACGGTTCAGCGCCGATTCAAGCTGCTCCGCCAGGTAGTCGCCGGGAAGCAGCTCCCGTTGGTCGATGAAGACCCGCAGACCGGCACCCTCCAGGCGCGCCACAAGGCTCATTGCCCACGGCCGATCGGTTGAACGATAGCTGACGAACACGTGATAGGCCTGCGCCTCGATGCCGGGTATCGACTCGGCCAGGGTTTTTAGTTTCGGCGGCGCGATCGTTACCGTCTGCGGCGTGACATCGAGCATTTTTACCACCGCGCCGATCGGGCACGCATAGACATAGCCGTAGGCGGCACGGCGCTTGTCATCCGGGTCGCCGATATGCTTGGTGAGATGTCCGACCAGAGCGCCAGCCACGACGACCGGACTGCCGGAGAAGCCATGCAAAGGCGATGCATTGCCCGCCGCCACTATGTCGGAATAGAGCAGGATCGCGGTTTGACCGATGTCGTTCATCGTCTGCGGATCCTTGACCTGGCCATCGATCGGCAACCCAGCCGGTTGGTCAGTCTTGTTGGCTACGGCGGGAAACCCATAGCACTCCCAGATAACGTTGCGGTTGAGCCCGTCAGCTATAGGCATCGGGACCACGTCAACGGTCTCTTCGAAGCTGAGCAGGGCGGCATCTGTAGTTGGGTCGGATTTCACTAGCGAGGCGTGACAGACCGTCCCTCCTGCGCCGACGATCACCGGAAAGCGTTGCCCAGGTTGCCAGGATTTGACCACGTGCAAAGCGGTAGCAATCCGCTGCGGCGCGACGAGATAACCGGTGCCGGTGCCGTCCGGCCCGCTGATGAATACGCAGGTTTGCTTCAACCGAACGAGCACGTTGTTATTGTCGTCAGCCACGCAGGGAACCTCCTGCTAGCCGCTGCATCAGCGCAGGGGTCGTGACGCGCTCGCTGCCGTCACCATCGGCGAAGTACACGTCGGCGTCGCGCACCGTGTCGTTCTCGATCTCGATCTTTGCGTATGTCGGTGCGCCGCGCCGCCACTGCTCCAGCGAATTGCTTTCCAGATCGGCGACCAGCGCGGTAAGGGCCGCGCGCGCTTTATCCTCCTCTGTGCCCCAGACCGAATCGGGTATGCACATCAAATCGGCCCAAGTTCCCGTGTTTAGATAGACAGGTAAGGCCGGGCCATTCTTGCCGAGGCCAATGCGTTTGGCGAGGTGAGTGTGTCCATAGACCACGACTTGGAATCCCGACGCCACTGCGGTGCGCGCCGGTACAAGGTAAGTCTCGAGTTCCTTGTCGACGTCGAATGCGTCGCGGTGCTTGCCCATGCTACCGCGGATTGCCTTGTACAAGGCGTCGCGCCGCGCCTGATGCACCTTGTCGGTGATTGCACCCGCAACCCCTTTGAGTAAGTCACCCACGGCACTGACCTGTGCGGCGTCAGTGCCAGAGGCGATATCCTGTGCGAGGTCGAACAGCTGCTGATCGCTCTGATCGCCCGCGCCGATGTATTCCTGATCCAGCGGTTCGCGGTTTTCATCGAAGTCGACGGCCCAGGTCTGGCGATACTTCTGGAAGAACTGCCAGACCTCGCGTACGCCGCCAGCCCCAAGTGCCGCAACGATCGGCAAAGCGCCGGCATCTTCTGGCTTCAGCAAGTCGATGAAGGCGTATTGCTGCTTGAGCGGATTCATAACGTCGACGACCAGGCGGCTGCCCGGCAGCGCCGGAAATTCCGGCTTCGCCGGCAATGCGCGCGACAGTTGCGAGCGCACCCGCCGCAATGCGCCATGTGGCACCGCGTTCCACTCATCGAAGCGGTTGCCGTGCTCGATCAGCACCGGACCACAGGTGAAGGCCTCGTTGTCGTAGATGAATTCGATGCGACCCGGCCCAATGCGGTTGAGCAGCAGTTGCCGCGTTCCCGGCAGCGCAAGTTCGATGTCATGGTTGCCGAGCATGAGAGTCACGGCGCCCTCGCGTTCGGCGACGAAACGTTGCACTGCGTCCCACACTGGCGCAGTGGTGCTGAGAATTTGCCCGAGCTTAGCTTGTGCTACCTTGGGATCGGCCGTGAAGGCCTGAAACGGCTCCTCGGCGAGAAAGTCGACGATGTCACCGGCGAGCACCAACCTCACATCCGCGTTGGCGGCGCGGCGCGGCAGTCGATCGATGAACTGTGCAAGGAGCGCCTGTGTGCGAGGAGGACAGATCTGAAAGCCTGGGTGGCCATCGCTACCCGGCGCGCCGCCAAGATGGAGATCGGAGATTACATATAAGGCGGTATGCATTAGCAACCCTCGAATACAACAAGACGAACGCGAGCACAAATGGTGCTGTGCCTTTTCTTCAACATGACTCTTTCGGCCATGCGATGGCCAATCAATTGAATGCTTTAGCCGGCGCTAATCGCCAACCGGCATCATGAACCAAGTGCCTTTTCGGTCCGTCTCAGCTTGTGGCAAGTTTGTGGCAAGCAGTGCATTCGGCGAAACGTTGTTGATTGGCGCCCGCGAATAGATAGTTCCGCACGAAAACCTAATTACAGCTCGACATAATAACCTAAAAATAGTACAACGTAATAACCTAATGAAAGGACGACGCTATAACCTAATAATCACACTACACAATAACCTAATTGCAGGACAATATTATGGCAACCCCGCAGGAGAAACTGGCTGAATCCCTTGACGCTTTAAAGGCGCTTCAAGACCGGGGCGTCGTCGCAATCCGGGCGACCGATCTTTCACGCGCTCATCGGGAGCGCCTGCTCAAGAACGGCTTCTTGCAAGAGGTCATGAAGGGTTGGTACGTAGCCGCGCGCCAGGATGACGCCGCCGGTGAAAGCACAGCGTGGTACGCCTCGTTCTGGGGCTTTTGCGCGGCATACCTGCGCGAGCGCTTTGGCAGCGAATGGTGTCTCTCACCGGAGCATTCCCTGTCTCTGCACACCGGGAACCATGCGGTACCGCCTCAGCTGGTCGTCCGCTCGCCTAAGGGCGGCAACAAGGCCACCATGTTTCCTTACGGAACATCGTTGCTCGATGTTCGCGCCGCCATGCCAGACGAAAAGGATATCGAGGAGAAAGAAAGTCTGCGCCTGTTCTCGCTGCCCGCTGCGCTCATTGCCAGCTCGCCCGCGCTTTTCGAGCACAATCCCACCGACGCGCGCGCCGCGCTTGCGGAGATCCGCGATGCTTCCGAAGTGCTGGACCGCCTCCTGGAGGGCGGGCACAGCAAGATCGCCGGACGGCTCGCAGGAGCTTTCCGCAACATCAGCCGCGACCGCATTGCCGATGACATCGTGAGCGCCATGCGCGCTGCCGGTTACACCGTGCGCGAACAGGACCCATTCGCAAGCAGGATAAATCTTGTGCTCCCACGCCGCGAGGCGTCTCCTTACGCGGGTCGCATCAGTCTCATGTGGCAGCAAATGCGCGGCCCCGTCATTGAAAAGTTTCCTGCATCGCCGGGACAGCGGCCTGAAATCACTGCCTATCTCAAGCATGTGCAGGAGGTCTATGTCACCGACGCCTATCACTCGCTGTCGATCGAAGGCTACCGCGTCAATCCCGGTCTGATCGAGCGGCTGCGCAGCGGCACCTGGAACCCTGACGCAAACGAACAGGACCGCGAGCACCGCGATGCTCTCGCCGCGAGAGGCTACTGGCTTGCGTTTCAGGCCGTGCAGAAGAGCTTGCGCAGGGTCCTGAGCGGCGAGAATCCCGGAACCGTTGCCGAGGAGGATCACGGCGCCTGGTACCGGGAAATGTTTGCGCCGAGCGTGACAGCCGGCTGGTTGCGGCCTGCCGATCTTGCAGGTTACCGCAACGCGCCCGTCTATATCCGCCGCTCAATGCACGTTCCGCCGAACTACGGGGCGGTGCGCGATGCCATGCCGGTGTTTTTCGAGATGCTGACGCAGGAGGCCGAGCCCGCGGTGCGGGTTGTCCTCGGCCATTTCATCTTCGTTTATATCCATCCCTACATCGACGGCAACGGCCGTATTGGCAGGTTCCTCATGAACGTGATGCTCGCGGCAGGCGGCTACCCCTGGACCGTGGTTCCTTTAGAGCGGCGCGACGCTTACATGGCCGCCCTGGAGGAGGCAAGCGTGAGGCAGAACATCGCACCATTCGCCGAATTTCTCGCGCAGCTTGTGGAGGAAGGGTTCAGCGGCAAACCCGTCGCCAAAGTGCCGGGGCCAAAATAGAGGGTGTGACTATGAAAACAAACACGGCTTGTTGCTATTTTATGCTTCAATAACGGTTCGCTGCTGCTACTTCAGTAAGGACATGGCGGAAACTTCGTGCGCCCTCAACTTGAGGATCATCTTCGCGGCCCAAACAGAGGACTAATTACTCGATTTTCGATCTACGATTACAATTTTAGAGCAGTTTTCGACAATTATGAATGGATTTCGACGTTTAGGGAAGCCGCCTAACTCGCCTTTTAAGCAGACGCTTACGACGGACGCGCTGCTCACCGCCTGGGAGTTATGCCCCTTATTGAGCGGAATTCTCCTACGACTCAATCCAAATCCCTTGGCGACTTGGTCGCCGTCAGAGACGTGTCAAACTTAAAACTATTTGCGACTCTATAAAATCAAATCCGGTTTGGCTGTAAAAAGCCGGCTATCCCAACTTGTCAATGTTCTAAGCTAACTGGATTGTGTGGCGGTATAAAAACCTCTTACCCCAGTTCTATTTGCCTTCGCGCATGGCGCGCGCCCGCTGCGCTGCCGGGCGCTCCCAGCAGCGGTGGAGCCAAGCCTGTGTACGGGGCCATTTCCTGGTATCGATCGCCAACGCACGGTAAAGCGCTGCGGCGACGTTGAGATCGCCGACTGAAAATGCCGGCCCGGCAAGCCACTCCGCTTTCGCGAGCGCAGTCTCCAGCACGTCAAACGATTCCGTCACTTGCTGCCATGCGGCCTCGGCGATATCTTTTTTGCGCTCGGCCTCTGGAAACTCCTTGGTATGCCTGACGTAGTTCACGATCTGGCGATCGAGCCGGTCGGTCTCCCATAGGCTCCACTGCCAAACCAGCGCCTCGTCTCTGGGGTCCGACGGATACAGTGGACTCTTGTGCTTTTTCGCGAGATAGAGATTGATCGCCATCGACTCCGACAGCACGAAGCCGTCGTCGTCTATCACCGGTACGCGGCCATTGGGATTCAACCCGCGAAACTCCGGAGTCCGCGTCTCCGGCGCGCGGGGCAGGTAATCCTTGTGGTCGTAGTCCAGGCCTAGCTCACCGAGCATCCACAAGGTGCGCACGGCACGAGATCGCGCGGCGCCGTATAGACGTAGCATCGTTTATCCTCCCCAGTGTTAGTGATAATAAATGGATACTTTGTACTATGACTTAGCATGTGGGTGAAACGATTTTGCAATGACCTGGAAATTGGCGCTCAGTTCGTAACCGACTCCTCGAGGTGTTTTTCAGATCCGAGTCAAAATAGACGGCGATCTTATTCTTAAGTTCTGAGAGTTTTTCCCGAAGGATCTAATCGGCATTAATGGCCGGTTTTCTATATCAGACCAGACCGAGATGCTCCCCGTTGTCAGATGTTTCTCTCTCACTCAGTAACTGCGGGAGAAGCAAGCAACTATGTTTCACACGGAAATAGCGTGCCGTATAAATACGTCAAATTGCGTTCCATCGCAATTGCAGTGCTGACCTTCTGGCGCACCCACATTGATTCCACTGAGCGCGGGGTCAGTAGTGACTGTATTGGGGCTACATGGGTGTTCGTTTCTTGCTCTTCAGTGAAAATTCTACCTGTGAGCGGCGAATCGATGTTCTTGTTATGAAGCGCGCCCTCGGGGTGACTCCGCGAAAAGAGATGTATTCGCGATCGCGTGAAATCAGAAGGATTTGGTGCCGGAGGCGAGACTTGAACTCGCACAGGGTTGCCCCTACCGGATTTTGAGTCCGGCGCGTCTGCCATTCCACCACTCCGGCACGGGAGTAATGCGGAGTCATATTGATAACGGACAGTTGAATCGGATTCAAGAGCAGCGCGACTGCCGCCTGTTGGGTTCGTGCAATCCGCAGGTTCTCTGATTCGGAGATTTTCGCCGCTGACGGCGCAAAGACGCTAAGTTCGGAAATCTTGTCATTTCGACCACAGGGAGAAATCTATCTTGATCCCTCGCATTCGCTCGGGATGACGGGCACCGAGCTCGTCATCTTTACGGCCTTTGCGGCTTTGCAGGAGATATTCCGATTTGCTCAGAAGAGCAGCTTCCAGCATTCCTGGATCGAGCTGACGGCGGCGAGTTTGGGATGTTTGATATGTTTTAGCTGGGCGACGTTGCTGGCCGGCAGGATGCAGCGTTCGAAGCCGAGTTTGCCGGCTTCTTTGACCCGGGTTTCGGCCTGGGAGATGCCGCGGACTTCGCCGGCGAGGCCGACTTCGCCGAAGAAAACGGTTTTGGGATCGAGGACGGCTTCGCGGCTGCTCGAACCAATGGCGGCGATGACGCCCAAATCGACCGCCGGTTCGTCGACATGGACGCCGCCGGCGACGTTGACGAAAATATCTTGATCGAACAGCTTGGCGCCCATCTTCTTTTCCAACACGGCGACCAAGAGAGCGACGCGGTTGTGGTCGACGCCGATGGTGGTGCGCCGCGGCACGGCGAGAAACGACCGGCAGACCAGCGCCTGCAACTCGACCAAGATCGGCCGGGTGCCTTCGATGCTGCAAACGACGGCGGAGCCGGGCACTTGCAGCGGCCGCTCCATTAAAAATATCTCCGAGGGATTGCTGACTTCGGCGAGGCCGGCTTCTTTCATCTCGAAGACGCCGATCTCGTTGGTCGAGCCGAAGCGGTTTTTGACCGCGCGCAGAATTCTAAAACTATGGCCGCGCTCGCCTTCGAAGTAGAGCACGGTGTCGACCATATGTTCGAGCAGGCGCGGCCCGGCGATGGCGCCGTCCTTGGTGACATGACCGATCAAGAAAGTCGTCAGTCCGGTTTTCTTCGCCAGCACGATGATCGAGCCCGAGGTTTCGCGCACCTGGGCGATGCTGCCGGGGGCGGACGGGATGGTCGACGAGAACATCGTCTGCACCGAGTCGATGACCAGCAGGCCGGGTTTGATCTTTTTCACATGCTCGAGAATGCGTTCCAGCGAGGTTTCGCTGAGGACGAGCAGATTGGGCGCGTCGACGCCGAGCCGTTCGGCGCGCATTTTGATTTGCCGTTGGGATTCCTCGCCGGAGACGTAGAGACAGGTGAGCCCTTTCTGACTGACCGCGGCGACGGCTTGGAGCAGCAGCGTCGACTTGCCGATGCCGGGATCGCCGCCGATGAGGATCACCGAGCCGGGCACCAGACCGCCGCCGAGGACGCGGTCGAACTCGCCGATGCCCGACTGCACCCGGCCTTCTTCGGCGGTGTTGATGTCACCGATGGAGGTGGGTTCTTCTTTGCTGCCGAGGCTCAGTTCGCCGCGGGTGGAGGTGGCTTTTTCGAAATGTTCTTCGGCAAAGGTGTTCCACTGATTGCAGTCGGGACATTTGCCCAGCCACTTGGACGATTGGTAACCGCAATTCTGGCAGGCGTAGACGGACTTAGCTTTGGCCATGGGAGATTTTATAGCAGGAAAGCTGGGCCCATCGCTAGGTTGATAATTGCTACGTTGATGCAATAATTCGCCTTCCATGCGCGCCGATTTCATCGCTGCCGAGTTGCAATCGGTCAAAGACGCCGGGCTCTATCGCCAGCTGCGCCTGGTGGAGCGGCGATCAAGGAGCGACGTTGACGCTCGACGGTCGCGAGGTGATCAATTTCTCGT
Organism: uncultured delta proteobacterium; assembly: GCA_963847445.1. Classification (GTDB taxonomy): domain Bacteria; phylum Desulfobacterota; class Binatia; order UBA9968; family UBA9968; genus DP-20. The sequence continues at coordinate 96,756 of CAWJZV010000045.1, forward strand.
CAAACAACTATCTCGGCATCGCCAACCATCCGGCGTTGGCGGCGGCGGCGAAGGCGGCGATCGACCGTTATGGCTGCGGCTCGGGAGCGTCGCGGCTGATTTCCGGCAACATGACTTTGCACGAGGAGTTGGAAGCCAAGCTCGCGCAATTCAAAAGCACCGAAGCGGCTTTGGTGTTCAACTCCGGCTTTCAGGCCAACATTGGCGATTCTTTCTACGTTAGCCGGCGAAGGCGATGTGATTCTCAGCGATGCACTCAATCACGCGAGCATCATCGACGGCTGCCGGCTGTCGAAAGCGCAGACCTTGGTGTACGCGCATTGCGACCTGAATGGGCTCGAAGCTGCTCTTAAACAAGCGGCGTCGGCGCGCCGGCGCTTGATCGTGACCGAGACGATCTTCAGCATGGACGGCGATGAGGCGCCGCTCGCGGCCGATCGTCGATCTCGCCGAGAAGTACGACGCCATGGTGATGGTCGACGAGGCCCATGGCACCGGCGTGTTCGGCGCCAACGGCGCCGGGGTGGTCGCCAAGTTGGGTTTGGCGCTCGCGAGTATTGATTCAAATGGGCACCCTGGGCAAAGCGCTGGGCGGCTTCGGCGCCTATGTCGCCGGCAGCCGGGAGTTGTGCGATTTGCTGATCAACCGCTGCCGCAGTTTTATCTTCACGACTTCGCTGCCGCCGGCGGTGATGGCGATGGCGCTGGCGGCCATCGATCTGGTACAAAGTGAGCCGCAACGGCGCGATGCGCTGCGGCACAATTGCCAGAAGCTAAAACAGGGACTGAGCCGGCTCGGATTTGAATTAGGCAAAAGCGAGAGTCCGATCTTGCCGCTGATCGTCGGCGACGCCGCGCGCTGCATGGCTTTGTCGGCGGCGTTGCTCGACCGCGGCGTGTTCGCCCAGGGCATTCGCCCGCCGACGGTGCCGGTGGGAACTTCGCGCTTGCGCATTACGGTGATGGCGACGCATAGCGACGCGCAGATCGAGCGCGCATTGAACGTCTTCGAGGAAGTGAAACGCCGAATGGCCACGTATCACGACAAGCTAAAACAGCTCGACCATAGCTTATCTCTGGCATCCGTTCACGCAGATGCAGGAGTGGATGAGCGAGGATCCGGTGATCATCAGCCGCGGCGACGGCCATTACTTGGTCGACGATCAAGGCCGGAAATATTTGGATGGCGTGTCGTCGCTCTGGTGCAATGTCCATGGCCATCGCAAGCAAGAATTGGACGATGCGCTCAAGGAACAGATCGATCGCTTGGCGCATTCGACCTTTCTCGGACTTAAGTCATGAACCGGGAATCAATCTGGCGCAAAAGCTCATCGAGATCGCGCCCAAGGGGTTGCAACGGGTTTTTTATTCCGACAGCGGCGCCACCGCGGTGGAGATCGCCGTGAAGATGGCGGTGCAATACTGGCAACTCAAAGGCGACACCGAGCGTGTAAGAATTGCCACGCTGGCGGAGTCCTACCACGGCGACACGGTCGGCTCCATGAGCTTGGGTTTTTCGGAAACCTTTCATCGCTATCACAAGAGTCTGTTGTTCCCGGTGATACGCATCACGCCGCCCCATGTGTTCGCTATTACCAGCGCATGAGCGAAGCCGATGCCCTGGCGGCGGCGATCAAGGATGCCACGGAAAAACTCGCCGAACATGGACACAACGCTGGCGGCTGTGGCGATGGAGCCGCTCATGCAGGGGGCGGCGGGCATGTGGGCGCAGCCGGTGGCGTATTTGCAGGCGATCCGCGAGCTGTGCCGCAGCCATGGGATTCTATTCATTGTCGACGAGGTCGCCACCGGCTTTGGCCGCACCGGAAAGATGTTCGCGTGCGACCATGCCGGCGTGACGCCGGATATTCTCTGTGTCGCCAAAGGCATCACCGGCGGTTATTTGCCGCTGGCGGCGACGCTTACCACCGAGGCTGTCTTCGCGGCGTTTCTCGGCGACTACAAAGATTTCAAAACTTTCTTTCACGGCCACACCTATACCGGCAATCCGCTCGGCTGCGCCGTGGCCATCGCCAATCTCGAACTGTTCGCCAAAGAAAATATCGTCGAGAAAATGCAGCCGCGTGTATCGATGTTGCAGCAGCGCTTGCGCGACGAGTTTCTGCCGCTCGCCCATGTCAGCGATATCCGCCAGTGGGGCTACATGATCGGCATCGAGTTGGTCGCACGACAAGGCGAGCCGGCAAGAGCTACCCGGCGGAGATGCGCGTCGGCCATCAAGTGATTCTCGAAGCGCGCAAGCGCAGCGTGATGATCCGGCCGTTGGGCGATGTGATTGTTCTGATGCCGCCGTTGAGTATCACCGACGGCGAGCTGACGACTCTGCTCGATGTGGTCTACGACTGCATCGTCAAGGTGACGGGAAACTAAATGGGCCAAGCGATTTTTATCACCGGCACGGACACCGGCGTCGGCAAGACATTTTTCACCTGTGGCTTGGCGCGGTTGTTGAAGTCCTACGGCTACAGCGTCGGTGTCATGAAGCCGGCGGAAACCGGCTGCGTCATGCGCGATGGCGCGCTTTATCCCGGAAGACGCCTGGCGTCTGAAGGAAGCGTCCGAGTGTGCCGAGCCCATTGAGCAAGATATGCCCGTACCGTTTGCCCGAACCGCTCGCGCCGAGCATCGCCGCGGAACGCTCCGGTGTAAGAATCGACATCGACCGACTTGCTCACGGTCTTCGACGAGATCAAGGCGGCCCACGACGTTACTTTAGTCGAAGGCGCCGGCGGATTGATGGTGCCGCTCTTGCCGAGCTATACCTTCGCCGATTTCGCCCGGGTCGCCAAACTGCCGGTCATCGTCGTGGCGGCCAACAAGCTCGGTGCGATCAATCATCTGCTGCTCAGCTTGGAACATGCCAGCTGCAAAGATTTGACCTTGCTCGGCTATGTTTTGAATCGACTGTCCAATGAAGACTTCTCTCGCCGCCGACACCAATCGCGAAGTGTTGGCGGGCTTGACCGGCGTCGCTTGTCTCGGTGAGTTGCCGTTCCAAGAACCGGACGCTGCATTGGCCAATTTGTTCGAAGCGGAAATTGATTTTCGAACCATCGAGTTGTGGATAGGAAAAAAATGAAGATCCGATTAAATGTTCTCACTGTCTCGCTGGTGGTTCTGCTGTCGGCATCGCTGCACGCCGCCGATAGAGTGATTATTTCTTACAGCAGCCGCAGCTACGCCTTCCTGCCGGCGCAGATCGCCGTGGCCAAAGGCTTCTTCAAGGAGGAAAATCTCGAACCGCTGCTGATCCAGATGCGCAGCCAGGTGACGGTGCCGGCGCTGCTCAGCGGCGAGGTGCATTACACGCTCAGCTTCGGCAACATCATCGGCAGCGCCATGACGGGATTGCCGTTTAAAATTCTCGGCGTGCTGACCGATAAGCCGCTGCATAGCATCGTCGCGCGGCCGGAGATCAAAACTATCGCCGACCTGCGCGGCAAACGGATCGGCTCGCAGCGCATCGGCGGCTCCGATCACCTGGCGGCGGAGGCGATTCTCCAGGCCAAGGGTATCGACGTTAAAGATGTCCAATTCCTCACCCTCGGCGGCGACGAACCGGTGCGGACGGAAATGCTGCGCAAAGGGTTGGTCGACGCCATCTGTACCGTGCCGCCGGGGCCGGTGCGTTTGGCGCGCGAGGGTTACAATATTCTCGGCGGGCCCAAGGACTTGAAGATCGGTAGCCCGATCTCCGCAGTGGCGGTGACCGATACGCGTCTGAAGACGCACCGGGAAGAAACCAAACGAGTGCTGCGCGCGATGCTGCGCGGCCTGCGCGCCATGCATGAGCGGCGCGACGAAACGATCACGATCATGAGCAAGTGGTTGAGCCAAACGCCCGACGTCGCGCGCGACTCCTACGATTCGATCCTGCCCTCGTTCAGCCTCGACGGCGGCACCGTCGACAAGACCTACGAGTTCGCCATCGAGTCGCGCAAAGCGACGGTGCGAACGGATAAGCCGATCCCGTTGTCGCAGGTGCGCGATCTATCGCTCTTGCGCGAAGTGCAAAAAGAGTTGCGCATTCAATAATCCCGGATTCTGCAGTTGAGAGTTCATGGCGCGGCAAGGGGCAAGCCCGCCGCACGAAGCCAATTGGCCCCTACCTCCACTTAGAATGGTTCAGCGAATTTTTGGGCGGGTCACATATGGTTGCCTTATGTTGACGGCGTCGCTCCACGTCTCGCCGCGCAGCGCCTGCACGATGTTGCGGGCGGCGCACGGCAGCGACGGCTGAGCCCAAGTGCGGCGTGCGTGAACGAGGTTTGCGCTTCATTATCGAAGTGGTCCAACAGAGTCGTTGCCGCCAGCGGGCTTGGGCTCAACAACCAGGCGGCGATTAGCAAAATGACCATCACAACCCGACAGAAATAGCTCCGACCGGTAACGGCCGGGCTGGAGCTTGATCAAGCTTCGATTGCGGATTAGCTTAGTATTGGTGAACCCTAATAAGGCGGCTGATTTAATCGAAAGTTCACAAAGCCGTGACAAAACTATTGTTTGTTAAAAAGTAAGTTCAGCGGGTATATCATATCGTCATGCCCGCGGAGGCGGGCATCCAGGCTAGATTGCGGGGATGCCCGACAGGAAAGTCTGGATTGCCGCTTTCGCGGGAAAGACGGAAAGGGCAGTCGGCTTCCAGTCGAGGGTTTTTTGATTTTTACGATCCGGCACCCGGCAATCTTCGGAGTAGACCGTGATGGACGCAAATACCTATATCAATCGGGAATTGTCGTGGCTGGAATTCAACCGGCGCGTGCTCGAAGAAGCCAAGGATGAGAGCGTGCCGCTGTTGGAGCGGGTGAAATTTCTGGCGATCTTCAGTTCCAATCTCGATGAGTTTTTCATGGTCCGGGTGGCCAGGCTCAAAGCCATGTTGTTCGAGGGCGATAACAGCAGCGATCCCGACGGCCTCACGCCGGCGGAGGCGCTTGACGGCGATATCGGCGCGGGTCCATGAACTGGCGGCGGAACAGCATTTATGTTTCCTCAACACGATCATGCCGCAACTGAGCGCTGAAGGAATTCATCTGGTTCGGCCCGAAGAGATGAGCGGCGAGCAAGAGCGTTTCTTGGAAGAATATTTCCTGCGCATGCTCTATCCGATTGTCACGCCGCTGGCGATCGATCCGGCCCATCCGTTTCCCTATCTCGCCAATCGCTCGCTTTGTTTGGTGGTGTCGTTGCGGCCGACTCTCGCTTCACGTCTGCCGCATACCGACCTGTCCATCGTCCATATCCCGACCCATGTGGCGCCGCGCTTCATCGCTTTGCCGGCGCGCGAAGGACAACATGCCTTCATGCTGTTGGAAGATACCTTGCGCCACTATTTGCCGCGCCTCTATCACGGCTTTGAAATTCGCTCGTGCCACGCCATTCGGGTGACCCGGGATGCTGATTTCTTGGTTTCACGCCGGCGCGACGAGGATCTCATGATGACCATCGAGAAAGGGGTTCGTGAGCGGCGCATGGGCGATGCGGTGCGGTTGCAATACGACCCCGATCTACCGGTCGAGACCGTCACACAATTGGTTGAGGAGCTGGAGCTCACACGCGAAGATCTCTACCCTGGAAAAGGCTTCACCGCGTTCACCGATTTGTTTCAATTATACGCCGCGGTGAATTTGCCGCGTCTCAAGGATCGGCCTCAAGCTCCGGTCCCGGTGCCAGCCTTTGAGCGCGCGCCCGATATCTGGAGCGCGATTCGCAGCGGCGACGTCTTGGCATTCCATCCTTACCAGTCCTTCGATGCGGTGGTGCGCTTTGTCGAAGAAGCGGCCAAAGACCCGAAGGTATTGGCGATCAAGATGACGCTCTACCGCGTCAGCCCGACCTCGCCGATCGCCCAAGCGCTGGCGCGCGCCGCCGAAGCCGGCAAGGAAGTATCGGTGCTGGTCGAGTTGCAAGCTCGTTTCGACGAAGAGGCCAACATCACCTGGGCGCGCGCCCTGGAAGAAGTCGGCGCCCATGTGGTTTATGGGCTGGTGGGCTACAAGACCCACTGCAAAGTCTGTTTGGTGGTGCGCCAGGAAGCCGACGGTATTCGCCGTTACTGCCATCTCGCCACGGGCAACTACAATGTCCGCACCGCCGGTGTCTATAGCGATCTCGGCTTGTTCACCTGCCGCGAGACCTTCGGCCAAGATTTGACCGAGCTGTTTAATCTTTTGACCGGCTACACCCGGCCGCAAAAGTTTCATCATTTGTTATTGGCGCCGCTCGGTCTGCGCGAGTATTTCATCACCAGCATTCGTCGCGAGGCCGACCATGCGCGCGCCGGACAACCAGGGCGAATCATCGCCAAGGTCAACAGTTTGGTCGATCCGTCGGTGATCGACGAACTCTACCTAGCTAGCCAAGCGGGCGTCGAAATCGATCTCATAGTCCGCGGTATGTGCAGTCTGCAGTCCTGGATTGCCGGGAATCTCCGAGCGCATCCGGGTGATCTCGATCATCGACCGCTACCTCGAACATGCGCGGATCTTTTACTTCCAAAACAACGGCAAGCCGGAGTACCTGCTGGCATCGGCGGACTGGATGCAGCGCAATTTCGATCGCCGCGTCGAGATCGCTTTCCCGGTGCTCGATGAGCAGCATCAGGCCAGGCTGAAAAAGATTTTGGAAATTCAGTTGGGCGATAACGTCAAAGGTTGGCGGATTCAGCCGGACGGCAGTTCGGTTCGGACGCCGTCGGAAGGTTCTCTCTCCGCGCGCTCCCAGGAACAGCTTTACGAATTCATCCGCGCCGAGCCAGTCGGTGCGGCGACGCGATCGCCGATTGGCATTGATTGATTTCGTGGGTTGCCGGTCCATTGATCACCTGAAGCGGGCCGAGGTTGGCCGCGGGTTTTAGCGTGTCCGCATTTGGAAAGAGCGCAGGGTCGAGCACCTAGCCAGCCGCGCTAACGCGCAAACCCTCTTTAAATCCTGGCAAGTCTCTCGCATCGCCCTCGTGGGCCATGACCCAATAGTTTCTCCGGTCTAATTTTTCGGCTATGAAAAAAATCCCATAGAAGGGTTGGAATCTACCTACCGATCGCACGGTTCGTTGCATGAACCGCAGTGCCGCTGATCATTTACAGTAGCGACATGAACTTGCCGGAAGCGAAAACTTTCCGCGCCAATTTACGCTGCGACCCGGATTCCTTTCGCGATTTGATTCAAGCTCATCATTGCGAACTATCCGTCTCGTCCTTCGCTAGCTAAGACGCCAATTAGCGGCGTCTTTTTCGACGAAATTTTACAGTGAGTTAATGACCGCGTAACCATGAACGGTGGATAGTGGCGTCGCCAGCGATACTCTGCCGCTTGCAGCGTCAGATGCCGTTCAATGAAAGAGGAAGGAGAAAACCAGTGAACTTCAAGCCGGGGATACGAGTCAACGAAATTGGCACTAACAACGCTTTTGGGGATACAGTGGGGCGCAAAGCCCACGGATCGACAAAAGTTATCATCAAAAAAACCAAGCAACTTCTTCGAGTTATCCAATCAACCATCAAAGTAGATAATTGGCCCAGTCCAACTGATTCACCACTCGTTTCGGATCCTACTTTTCTCTTCATTATTACGCCTCCTTATTCTGGATCCACCGCTCTGGCTCAAGTCTTGAACAGTGCTCACCGCAGCACTCTCATACAAAAACGGGGAGAAGGACAGTGGCTTGTTCCCGGAATGTGCCAGGCCGACCGTTGGAATCCCGATAAGTATATCGACTGGAAATCAGTAAAGGCCGTCTGGTCGTCAAGAATTCGCTTTATCGAGGAGCATGTCGGCAGAGTCAATGTTGTAATCGAGAAAAGCCCTCCGAACCTCGTAAGAACCGACAGGCTTCTCGAGACCTTTCCGAAACATAAAATCGTTGCTTTTAACCGAAACCCTTACGCAAGCTGTGCAAGCATTCTTTATCGCGCCCATGACGGCAAGAGAAAAATCCAAAGATGAGCGAACAGAAATCATCAGGAGATTAGCTGCTACGTGGGCATTTCGATCTGGTTGGTTAAAGAAGCAAATTGAGACTTACTCGCCTATCCATTTCACTTACGAGAACTTCTGCAATGATCCCGAAGCAGCAGTGAAGCGTATCACTGACCACTTTCCCGAACTGATCGGAATCGACACGACAAGAGCAATAAAAGTCAAAGATTACCGGCTGCAGGGAATATCAAATCAAAATGAGCGGCAAATTGGCAACCTCTCGCGAATCGGAACGATCTGTGATTGGTGCAGCGTTGAGTTCTCACGAAGAACTGCTGCAGTTTTTTGGTTATACGAGCGAATGGGAAAAAGATGTCGAACAAGGCGGTGCAGACCAACCTTCGACGCGTCGCGGGAACGACCGAGCCGCGGCCTGAGGTTCGAGAAAATTCGTTAGCTCGGAAATTCGACGCGAGTGATGCCAGATTGGACTAGGGCTGTGTTTGCATGGTCGATCGAGAGCACGATCAAGCAGGTCCGGATCAGGTGCGGCGGCGACCGTTAAGTCACTCCGCACCTGATGCCGACGTTGGCCCATAGCTCATCAATCCCCGATCACCGCGGCTGTGGCAACATTGCTCAGTTGCTTATTGATCTCGAAGATGGTCGTCGTGTTGCTAACCTCGTGGGAGACCACCAGTAACGGTTTGCCATTGGGGCTGTCGTCTTCATTGATGAACAGCACGCCTTCAGGCGAGACATCCGGCGAGATACCCGCGGTACTGGTGTTGGCGTAGTGGACGAAAAATGGCCGGCGTGGGTCGGAGATGTCATAAGTCATAACTCCACCGGTGCGCTCCAGTCCGATAAACGCATAGGTCCGGCCGGAGACTTTACCGATCGTAACTCCCTCCGGTTCCGGCCCCTTGTTGTCGCTGCGTGTGTTGAATGAAGTCGTGTTTCCATCGGAGTTGAACAGATCGGGAACCAGCGCTGCGGTTCGCCGTTCGAACTCATCGCCGCTATCGTAGAGCAACGTGCCATTGGTCTTGCGGATCGAGAAGGAACGCGCTCCTGACACGAAAATCTTTTCGAACTCCGTGTCGCCATCGGTGTTGCCGGTGGCATTGGTCACAACCAGCCGGCCGAGATTCCGTTGCTCCTTGATATCGGACGCATTCGGAAAGACCGCCGGGTCGAGGACGTAGCCGGCCGCGTTAACAGCCACTTCCTCGATGAACCCCGGCCAGTCTGCTCTGGTGTCGCCCTCGTTGGCCATGACCAGATAGGTATCTCCGCCCACTCGGTAGGACGCGATGCCGTCCGGCTGGTACATGCCGAACACCGGCCAGTTCTTGATATTGATGCCGTCTTTGAGCGCGCCGTTATCGACCGCGAGATCTTGGTCGCTGGCGTCCAAACCGTTTCCTGGCAGAGAATGATCTTTAAACCCAAGCCCGACGAGACGGGTGAATTTGGCTCTTTCGATATCCAGAATCGCCATGGCATTGCTCTCCTGGAGCGTAACCCAGGCGGTTTTGGAGTCTTGCGATATGGCGATGTATTCGGGCTCCAGGTCTTGGGCCAGTGTCGCGCCCGGGCCGAAGATGCGAATGCTCTCTGGGTTGGTCTTGGGAATCGAATCGTTGAACGTTGCGGTTCTGACATCGTCTTGGGTAAGAAACGCCGGGCCGCGGCGCATGTCGATGATGCTAACGGTGCCTTCAGGATCGGTGTCGAGGGAACGCGGCTCAACATAGGTGCTTGGCTCGCCTTCGTTGGCGACCAACAGCCAGTGGCCGTTACGGCTGAAGACGAGCATATCGGGCAGCGCTCCGACCGTGAGTTGGTTTAAGAATATACCATCGGTATCGAAAAATTTAACCGCGCCAGGGCTGGTTTTCGGAATGGCTTCGAGGGCGACCGCGACGACGCCGTCGTGAATGGCGATGCTGTTCGGATACTCCGACTCCCAGAGGGATGGGCGTCAACGCCGTCGGCAGATGTGGCGTACTGATGTCCAGAACATCGATACGGAAATCAGCTGCGTTGATCGCGAACAGTTTCTTTGTCGCGGGATCGTAGGCTGAGATCTCCGCTCGCGGTAGCGGGCTGCTGGGCCCCGTTGCTGTGAATCTGCCGATCTGTGTCAAGGTGATGCCATTAGATTTTTTCTCGTGATTCCCCTTCAATTTGTTCTTGTCATTGTCCGCGTGAGCCGCCGTCGGCGTCGTCACCAGCAGCGCGCCAAAGAGTAATGCATAAACGATTCTATTTGCTTTCATTCTGTTTCTCCTTTCTGATTTTGCTTCGGCCAGCCTTTATAAAAATTGCTCGTGACGGTCAACGCGGGTCGCTCTGTTATGCGGAGGAAAGTGGTGGATAGTGGCTGCAGCACTACTTAGGTGCGCGAATCCAACTAATGATTTCAGAGAGGTCGGTTCGTATGTTGCGAAATTATGAAAATTGCATGACGAATTTGTGAGATTGGCAAATCCGGCCATTGAATGCTCCCATCTCGGCTTAATCTCGCCGCGATAGCGTAGCCCAGTTTGAATAATTTTTACAAGCTTTAAACTCGCGGCACCCACATCGGCGATTTCATCATCTATAAAGAAAGGATTGCTCGTCGAGCGCGAAGGTTCCCATGGCGATTTGAACGGCTTCAAAGCGATCTTTGAGATCGAGTTGCCAGGCGATGCGGCGGCATTCGAACGGCGCTCCACGAGATCGACGACAGAATTTCCAAGTTAGGATCGGAAAAAATGCCAAATGCCGATGGGTTAGCCAATCTCGATCTGGCCGAGGCCATCAGAGAGCGCATCGAGTATCTGAGGTCGCCGGGCAAGATCTCCGTTTAATGTCCCTCTCGGAGATGGTTGAGATCCAGCGCCCCTTCGATCCTTCGGCAAAGCTCAGGAGGGCACGGCGTATAACAGGCGAAGCGAAGTTTCGTCATGCCGGCGCAGAGCCTGCTGCGCAGCCTGCTTGGCGTAGTTCGCTTTAGTCAATTGGCGCCGAACTTGCGCAGGTTCGGCATGCCGATCCAGTATCCCAACGTTAGCAACGTGCCGACGGCGCAGCCGAACAGCAACGCGCCGGGCGCGCCGATGCAGCGCCGCCATGAAGCCGACTTCGGTGGCGCCGACGCTGTTGGCGCCTTGGGAAAACATGTGAAACACGGCGAAGGCGCGGCCGCGCACCTGCTGCGGCGTGAGCAAATGAAAAGTCGTCTGGCGCATGACCGCTTGGAGCGAGTTGGCCATTCCGGTGACGCCGAGAAGTCCAAACGACAGCCAGAAATTCGCCGACAGCGCGAAGCCGCCAACCGCCAGCGCGTAAGCGAGAAACGACCAGAGGGCGAGCATGCCCTTATTTTTTACGTCGCCGAACAACGAGCAGGGTGACCGTGCCGATCATGCCGCCTATCGCCGGCGCCGAGGACAGCATGCCGAAACCGGCGGGGCCGACGAACAGAATGTCTTTGGCGAAGACCGGCAAGAGCGGGCGAAAATAGCCGACGCCGACGACGACGAAGTCGAGCAACACCATGGCGAGCACGACCGGTTCCGAGAAGAGAAACTTGACGCCGCCGAGCAGACTGGCGAGCGCAAGTTTTTCGCGATTCGATCTCGATACTCAGCGGGAATCGTCAGCGAGACGATGGCGATAGACGGCGGGCAGATAAAAAAGCGCATTGAATAGATAAGCATTGCCGGTGCTCATCCAAGCCAGACTCAAGCCGCCGAGCATGGGGCCGATAAAGTGCGAGCCTTGGGAAATCGCGGAGTTGAGCGACACGGCGTTGGTCAGATGGGTGCGCGGCACGAGGTAGGAGATCAGCGACATGCGCGTCGGATTGAGCACGATGTTGAGCGCCGAGGTCATCGCCGTGCCGACTTGGATATGCCAAACTTCGATTAGGCCGGCGAGGGTCAGTACGCCAAGTGCGACCGCGACCAACAAGATTCCCCAAAGTGGTCGCCAGAATGAGTTTCTTGCGATCGACAAAATCGGCCAAGGTGCCGCCGAACAGGCCGAAGACAAAAATCGGCACGCCCTGGGCGACGCCGGTGAGGCCGAGTTGAAACGCCGATCCGGAAATCTCGTAGACTTGGTAGAAGTTCTGCGTCTGGCGCATCTGCTGCGCGGTTGTCGCGCACAGAGAAAGCAGGAAAAGCAGTCGGTAGTCGCGTAGACGCAGCGAGGCCCAGGGCGACAACCGCTGCGCCGGTTTCTCGGTGTGATCCTCAGACATGATGTGGATTCATCGTAGATTCCTCAGTTAAAATTGGCGTGGCCGAGCGAGCTGCAATCCTGCCGTCATGTAGACAATGGATTCTGCCCCTGAGCAAGCAACGATCCGGCAGTGCTTGGTGATTTTTGCGAAGCCATAGCGCCAGGTTGCCAAAGGTGGAAATAGACTTTGAAGCTGCACGCCTAGGGGTCTTCCGATTCCAGGATCGCGCCTCGCTCGGCCTCTGCTACGCTGTGTAAATGCGGAATTTGCACTGAAGCAGTGTTAGCTACTTGAGCTGTCTCATCACTTCGTCGTGAATGGTTTTGAGCGAGATGCGTTTGGCTGCGGCGATGCGCTTCAGGTCGTCGTATTCCGGCGTGGCGCGCTCGGCTGCCGTCCGGTTGGGTGACGATTTTGACCGTGACTTCGCCAAAGCGAGTTTTTACTTTTTTCGACTGCTCTCGCCAAGAGAATGCGGCTGACGGGATAGTAGCGCACGCCGATGGTCGTGGTCTCCTGCAAGATAACCGCAGCGAGGCGATCGCGCCGGGCGAGTTCGCAGATGACCGTGAGCAGCGTGGCGGGGCGGTTCTTTTTCATCTGGATCGGCGCCAGAAAGACATCGCGGGCGCCGGCGGCGAACAGCCGCTCCATGACATGGTCGAAATGCTGCGGGTTCATGTCGTCGATGTTGGTTTCGATGACCAGCATCTCTTCATGCTGTAAGTTGGCCGCGTTCGCGCCGATGACTAGGCGAAACAGATTGGGCCGGTTGGGAAATTCTTTTTGCCCGGTGCCGTAGCCGATCTTGTCGATGGTCATGGCCGGCTGGTCGCCGAAACTGCTGCCCAACACTTTTAGCAAAGCCGCGCCGGTGGGCGTCACCGTCTCGCTTTCCAGATCGATGCCGAAGGTGGGCAGACCTTTCAACAATTCCATTGTCGCCGGTCCCGGCACCGGCAGCGGGCCATGCTGCGGAGCGGGTCAATGCCGTGGCCCAGGGGAATCCTGGAAAAATGTAGTCTGGTCTATTGCTAATTCCTCTGACACCGATCGCCGCGGCGACGATGTCGACGATGGAATCGGTGGCGCCGACTTCATGGAAGTGCACATGATCGACGGCGACGCCGTGAATCTTCGCTTCGGCTTGGGCGAGCCGGGTGAAGATGTCGATGCGCGGTCGCTTTGACCGTCGCGGACTGAGTTTGCTGCGCTCGATCAGTCGGCGGATCTGCTGCCAGGAGCGCGGCGCTTCCTGGCGCGGGCAGATGACCTGGAACTGGGTGGCGCGGACGGCGTGGACCGTCTTCTTCGCGGTCTTGAGAGCGAACGTCAGGGTTGGAATCTTTTTCAGCTCCGCTTTGAGCTTGCCCAGCGGCAAGCCGAGATCGATCAGCGCGGCGACGAACATGTCGCCGCTGATGCCGCCGATGAGATCTCCGTAGGCTATCCGCATGTCATGCTCGTGGCTCGTGCTCGTGGCTCGTGGCTCGGAATCGCTGACGATCACGAATCACGAACCACGATCACGACTTCTCACCAATCCCGATGCACTTCCTTGCCGCTGGTTTCGATGCGGATGATTTCCGACTTGAAAGGCTTGCCGAGCAGGGTGTCGATGAGCCAGTTGATCACCAGCGGGCGCGCTTTGGGATTGCGGATCGAGTGGCGTTCGCCTTCGAAGACGTAGAGCAGTTTCGGCGCGGGCAGCTTCGCCCATGAGCTTGTAGACGAACTTCATGTCGCAGTGCTCGTCGTCTTCGCCGGCGACGATCATGTAAGGACAAGTGATTTTCGCGGTGACGCCTTCGAGGGACAGGGTTTGGCAGAATTCGTCGAAGGCGGCTTCGTCGTCGTAGCCGGACATGTACATGTAATTCAACTTAAACGTCGGCGACGACATGTTGAAGATGGCGAACTGGCCCGGCTCCATGCAGACGCCGCTGACGGCGCAGGCTTTGAAGCGTTTCTCCGCGGCGACCACCCGCGGCGCCCAGTAGGAGCCCATGCTCGAAGCCATGACGCCAAGACGATCGGCGTCGATCTCAGGGCGTTTGACCAGATAGTCGGCGACGAGTTTGCCGACATCCTCGACGTTGGACGCGGTGCATTTGATGCCGCCTTCGCGGGTCTCGCCATGGCCGGGGCAGTCGACGGATAACAGCGCGAAGCCGCGCTCGATGAACGGATCGCCGCTGGCCGGGTGGTCTTCTTTGACGCCGTCCATGCCGGGGATGTACATGACGCAGGGCACTTTCTCGCCGGCTTTGCGGCCCGGCGGGAGATGCAAGAGCGCCTGGACTTTCTTGCCGTCGTAGGGCAGCTCGACGCGTTCGATCGGCCTGCCGGCATATTGAATGAACTTGTCGTAGCTGGCGCGTTTGCGCTCCTGCCAGTGGATGCGCTCGCGGTTGCCGTCTTCGTAGATCGCCCACATGGCGTTGGTGTAGAAGCATGCGGCGATGTAGTAGTGGTCGCGCGCTTCATTTAACTTGCCGGCCGCTTCGGCCTGGCGCCCTTGCTCTTCGCGGCGCGCCGCCGCCTGGGAGAATTCGCGCGGGATATCGACGAATTTTTTGATTCGGCTGCACAGCTCGGTCAAATCTTTCTCGACCGCTGGGGCCGCAGTTGCGGATAATTTTCCCGGTGCGGCCCTGGTCCCAGTCGATGCCGCGGGTTTGAATCACCTGATCCAGGATCCAGCGCTGTTCGCGCCAACGTTTCATTTTCCGTTCGGTTTCGATTCTCATGTTTCCTCCTTGTCGATCTGAACAGGTGAAATCGAGGATCAGAGGATGGATGATAGAGGATCGCTTACTTGATGCGACCTGGCCATCCTCCATCTTCGAATCCTCCATCCTCGACTCATCATTGTTTTATCATTTGCCGGACGAAGCGGTCATCGACGAATTTTCGCAAATCGACATTTTTCAGTTGCGGCGTGGTTTCCAACAGGCTGTCGCGCACCGCTTCGAGGCCTTTGAGCCCCGGATAGGGCGGGTTGGAAATCGCCGCGTCGTATTCTTTGTAGCCGCCTTCGAGTATGCGATCGTCGGCGCGCAGGTATTTGCGCAGAATTCGCAACGCGGCGCGGCTGTCTTCCTTATAAACTTTGGCGCCGTCGGTGAGCGACGCCATGTAGGCGCGCACGACCTCGGGCTGGCTCTGCACGAACGAGCGTTTCGCCGCGATGCCGGAGAAAGTAAATTCGCGGCCGAGATCGGGGATATGCAAGAGCGGGCGGTAACCCAAATCGCGGGCCGCAGTGGATGTCGGCGGCGAAAGAATGCCGGCTTGCACTGCGCCGGCGCGCATGGCGGCGAGGATCTCGGGAATGCCGCCCAGGGCGATCATGGTCACGTCTTTGGCGTTCAAACCGAATTGTTCCAGCGCCGCGCGCACGGCGAGATCGCTGGCCGAGCCGATGCGCGTGATGCCGATCTTTTTCCCTTTGAGATCGGGCCTTTGGCAATGCTCGGATCGGCGAGTAGGGTGAAAACCATTTGATGAGTGGTGGTGCCGACCCAGACGAAGTCGGCGCCCTGAACCCAAGCCGTCAGCATCGGCGCCGGCGACAGATGACCGAAGTGAATCTCGCCGGCGAGCAGCGCCTGCACGGCGGTGGAACCGCCGCGGATGTAGATCAGGTTCGAGTCCAAGCCATGTTTGCGAAAATGGCCATCTTCATGGGTGAGCCAAAGCGTGCCGATGCCGGCGGAGAGGGCGCTGTAGGCGGTGCGTACTGGGGTGACACGATTTTGCCCCGAACATGGTGCCGCTATCGTAACCGAAAACAGCGCGAAGAGCAGGATTGTCAGCGACAAATTGCCATCCTGCAGCAATGTTCGGATGAAAAATCGCGTGTTCGGTGGGCTCATTGTGGCGGTTTTTGCCTGGCAAAGCGCGCCCGGCGGCTCGCCGCTGACTGTAGCAAAATTCCATTGGTTCGCAAACTTAGCGGCTCAAAGCCAGTCAAATCAATCTGTTTGAATCTGCGAAGCTTTTGTGGTTAAAAGGAAACGATATCTGTCTCTCAGTGTAACTACGGAAACTTACGATGTTATTTGATTTTGCTAACGTCCTGGTGTTCACCGCGCTGGGTCTTGGATTCGTCGGTGTCAATCTGTTGATCGGCAAGTTGTTGCGGCCGGCCAATCCGCAGACACGCAAACTATCGACCTATGAGTGCGGCGAGCCGTCCACCGGCAGCGCTTGGGTCAATTTCAACATCCGTTTTTATCTGGTCGCATTGGTTTTCATCATCTTCGAAGTTGAAATCGCCTTCATCTTTCCGGTGGCCGCGGTGTTTCGCCGTTGGGTCGAAGGCGGTGTCGGTCTGTTCGCGCTGGTCGAAGTGCTGATGTTCGTCGGCATTCTGTTTCTCGGATTGGTTTACGCTTGGGTCAAGGGTGACTTGGACTGGGTCAAGAAGGTCAAGGCTTAATCGGCCTGGCTATCGGAGTCTTTGCAATGAAACCGCTGATCAACACGTTGCCCGAAACGGTTTTTACCACCAAGGTCGACGATCTGCTCAACTGGGGCCGAGCCTCATCGCAGTGGTACATGCTGTTCGGTTTGGCCTGCTGCGCCATCGAGCTCATGCAGACCGGCGGGCCGCGGGCCGATCTCGACCGTTTCGGCGCGGTGCCGCGGGCGACGCCGAGGCAATCGGATCTGATGATCGTCGCCGGCACGCTGACCTACAAGATGGCCAAGCGCACCAAGCTGCTCTATGACCAGATGCCCGATCCCAAGTACGTCATCTCCATGGGCAGTTGCTCGAACTGCGGCGGGCTGTTCCAGCTCGCTTATTCGGTCTGCAAAGGCGTCGACAAGATCATTCCGGTCGACGTTTACGTGCCCGGCTGTCCGCCGCGTCCGGAAGCGCTGACCGAGGGGTTGCTGCGAATTCAGGACAAGATGATGCGCGAACGCTGGCTGGTGAAGGCGCCTGAGGCCGAGGGCGATGAAGCCGGGGCTTAAGATTCAAAATGGAAGCCAAAGAAACCTACGCCTCGCTGGAAAAGCTCTTTCCCGGCAAAGTCCGCGACTTCAAGGGCGATGTGTTCGAGCCCTATTTGAACGTCGAAAAGGAAGCACATCGTCGAAATCTGCCGTTTCCTGCGGACCGCGCAGAGTTTCAGATTTGAAGTGCTGTCGGATTTGACCGCCATCGACTGGCCCAAGGAAGAGAAGATTCAGATCGTTTACCATCTGTTTTCCTACGCGCATAACCATCAGATCGTTCTCAAGGTCGATTTGCCGCGCGACAATCCTAAAATCGCCACGGTGGAAGGGCAGTGGAAAGTGGCCAATTGGTTCGAGCGCGAGGTTTACGATCTGTTCGGCGTGATCTTCGAAGGCCACAGCGATCTGCGCCGGATCATGTTGCCGGAAGATTGGGTCGGCTTCCCGCTGCGCAAAGACTACGTCGAGCAGGAAGAGTATGACGGCATCAGCACCCAGCGCGCGCCCCTGGTAGAAAAGTTGTTGCGATAAGGCCAATTCATGAGCGAAACCGCCGCCACGGATACCGGCTTCTACGCCGAAGAGATGACCATCAATGTTGGGCCGCAGCATCCGAGCACCCATGGGGTGTTGCGCTTCGTGGTCAAGACCGACGGCGAGGTGATCAACGAGGCGATCCCCGATGTCGGCTACTTGCACCGCTCCATCGAGAAGATCGGCGAGAAGGTCACTTATCACGGCTACGTGCCGTACACCGACCGCGTCGACTATCTCGCCGCGATGTTTGCCAATCAGGCGTTCTGCATGGCGGCGGAGAAGCTCGCCAACATCGAAGTGCCGCGCCGCGGCGAGTTCTGCCGGGTCATCGCTTGCGAGCTCAACCGTCTCGCCAGCCATCTGATTTCCGTCGGCACCATCGGCCAGGACATCGGCGCCATGACGCCGTTCGTCCACGCCCTGCGCGAGCGCGAAACCATCAACAATTTGATGGAAGAGATCTGCGGCGCCCGGCTGACCTACAATTATATGCGCATCGGCGGCGTCGGCTACGATATCGTGCCGTCGACCATGACCAAGATCGCCGAGTTTCTCGATCACTTCGAGCCGATCGTCGAGGAGTTCAACCGCTTGCTCTCCGGCAACAAGATTTTCATCGAGCGTTTGGCCAATGTCGCGGTGATCAGTAAAGCGGACGCGCTGTCGTACAATCTGGTCGGGCCCAACCTGCGCGGCTCGGGCATCAAGTGGGATATCCGGCGCGATATTCCGTATTCCGTCTATCCGGAGTTGGATTTCGACGTTCCCGTCGGCACCGCCGAAGTCGGCAGCTCTGGGCGATAGCTTCGATCGCTTCTGGGTGCGCATCCGCGAGATGCAGGAGAGCGTCAAGATCCTCCGCCAGGCGATGAAAATGATCCCCAAGGGGCCGGCGATCTCCAAGGTCCCGAAAAAGTTTCGCCCGCCGGCGGGCGAATACTACGTCCGGGTCGAGGCGCCGCGCGGCGACATGGGCTTTTACGTGGTCAGCGACGGCAGCGAGTATCCCTATCGGGTGCGCATTCGCACCGGCTCGTTCACGGCGATGAGCATCATCGATAAGCTCAGCCAAAGGGATCATGGTGGCGGACTTGATCGCCTTGATCGGCAGTCTCGACGTCGATGCGCCGGAGATCGACCGTTAGGTTTTTTCCGAGTTTAATATGCAAGCTCTTCTCGACCAAATGATGCAAGAGGGCGCCTTCGCCGGTGTCCCTAAAGAGGTCGTCTACGCCATCGCCATGGTGCTGGCGGCAGTGGTGGTGTTTCGGTGTTCGTCGCGCCGCTCGCCGGCGTGACCAGCTGGCTCGAACGGCGCGTCTGGGCGCGCATGCAGTCGCGCGTCGGTCCGAACCGGGTCGGACCGCAAGGCATTCTCCAGTGGCTCGCCGACGGCATCAAGAACATCATGAAGGAAGACATCATTCCGGCGGCGGCGGATCAAAAGCTCTTTCCGCTGGCGCCCTATATCGTCTTCATGGGCTTCCTCTGCGCCTTCGTGGTCATTCCGTTCGGCGAAAACCTGATCATCGCCGATCTCAACATCGGCATTCTCTACATACTCGCGGTGACTTCGCTGGTCGTGGTCGGCATTCTCATGGCCGGCTGGGCGTCGAACAACAAATGGTCGCTGCTCGGCGGCATGCGCTCGGCGGCGCAGATCGTCAGCTACGAGATTCCCGCGGGCTTGTCGGTTCTCACGATCGTGTTTCTCACCGGCACGCTGAGCATGCAGGGCATCATCAAGGCGCAGGGCTGGGGTCCGTGGGATTGGTTCATGTTCCACAACCCATTTACCTTCTGCGCGTTTCTTCCTGTTCTTCACCGCGGCTCTGGCCGAGGGCAACCGCACGCCGTTCGATCTTCCCGAGGCCGAGTCCGAGCTGGTCGCCGGCTACGTGACCGAGTATAGCGGCATGCGCTTTCTGTTTTTCTTCTTCGCCGAGTGGGGCAATCTTTACGTCATCGGCGCGGTGGCCACGACGCTCTTCATGGGCGGCTGGCAGGTGCCGCCGTTCTTTGACGGCTATCCTGTGCTCAAGGGCGTGGCGCAGTTCGTGACGTTCTTCCTGAAAGCTTACTTCTGGGTGTTCGTGGCGATGTGGATCCGCGCGACTTTGCCGCGCGTGCGCGTCGATCAGCTGATGGCGCTATGCTGGAAGTACATGGTGCCGTTATCGTTCGTCTGTTTGCTGGGCACCATCGGCTTCATGTTTATGGCCGAGATTAGCCGGCGCGTCTTTGGCGCGATCACGTTGGGCTTCGCCCTCGCCACCATAATCAATTTTTTCCGCCGGGTCGGCTTTCAGTTTCGCGCCGCCAAGCCCGAGGCCTATTGGAAGCCGCATATCTAGAATTTGAGGATTTATGGGTGTTCTTACCAGCTATGTAAAAGATATTCAGGCTGCGATCTCGTCGACCTTCGAAGGCATGTCGATCACCTTCTCGCATTTGATGCGCCGGCCGATGACGATCCAGTATCCCGATAAGATTCCGGTGCCGATCCAGGAGACCTTGCCGCTGCGCTACCGCGGCATCCTCGAAGTCGATCTGGATATTTGCACCGGCTGCCTGGCTTGCGAACGGATCTGTCCGATCACTTGCATTACCATCGGCATCGACATGAACAAGGAGACCAAGCAGCGCCAGTTCACCCATTTCGACATCGATGTCTGTAAGTGCATGTATTGCGGGCTGTGCTCGGAGGTCTGCCCGACCGGCGCGATCCGCCACTCGCAGGAGTTCGAAGGGGCGAGCTATAACCCGGCGGGCCTGGTGCGCCACTTCGCGCCTGAGGCGTCGAATCTCTACAAGCCAAAAAAGGGCGGCGAAACCGAGCCAAAATTAATTACCAAAGTCGACATCGGTCTAAAGTATCTGGACGAATTTGCTACGCCGGATGGAGGAGGGGCCGCCGAGGAGGAAGCATAGGCGTCTGGAGCGGGGCGGTTTTTATCTTTACACCCAAGCCCCTTGATCCGTTACGGATCTTCCGATAAGTCAGCGAAAACGTCTGCAATTTTCCGCGTTTCCAAAATTTGAGTAAAGGTATGACTGTTTCAACGGCGGTTTTTTATCTAATTGCCCTGCTCACCATCGTGTCGGCGGGTATGGTGGCGTTCTCGCGCAATATAATTTACTCGGCGTTTTCCCTGTTGGGCACGTTTCATGGGAATCGCCGGCTTGTATATTTTTCTCGGCGCTGACTTCGTCGCGGCGGTGCAGGTGTTGATCTACGTCGGCGGCATCCTGGTGCTGATCCTGTTCGCCGTCATGCTCACCCATCGGATCACCGATGTGACGATCACCAACCGCGCCGCCGGCCGCATCCCGGCGCTGATCGTCATCGGCGTGTTGGTTTATTTTCTGATTCAGACGGTGAAGACCACGCCTTGGCTCAAGGCCAAGGAAGTCGTCTTCACGCCACGACGGCGAAGATCGGCGACGCCTTTCTCTATGACTACCTGTTGCCTTTCGAGCTGGCCTCGTTGGTGCTATTGGCGGCGATGATCGGTGCGGTGGTGTTGTCGCGTAAGGAGATCAAAGACTAGCCATGTCGCCCAATGAGCTATCTTCGTACCTGACCATCGCTGCGATCCTTTTCGCTCTCGGTTTGTTTACGGTGCTGACGCGGCGCAATGCCATCAGCGTGTTGATGGGCGTCGAGCTGATTCTCAACAGCGCCAACATCAATTACGTCGCGTTTTCCCACTTCAGCAGCGGCAATAGCGCCGGGCAGATTTACGCGATCTTTGTCATCATGTTGGCCGCGGCGGAGGCGGCGGTCGGATTGGCGATCGTCTTGGCGATCTTCAAATTGTTCCACACCATCGATGTCGAAGCGGCGGAAACGATGAAAGATTAGTTCAACGGTTCAAGGTTCAAAAGTTCAAGGTCAGAACGCTCGATGGAAAACCCTATACAAACCGATTTCATACGCTGGATCGTGTTCCTGCCGTTGCTCGGCGCCATCGTCAACGGCCTGCTCGGCGCCAAGATTCAAAAGAGCTTGGGCAAGGGCGCCATCGGCGTGATCGCCTGTACGCCGGTGATCGTTGCCTTCGTGCTGTCCGTCAACGCCTTTCTTACGCTCAAAGGGCTGGCGCCGGAGAAGCGCTTTCTCATCGACAACCTTTATCGCTGGATCGACCTCGGCTCGCTGCAGGTCGACATGGCGTTTCTCAGTCGACCCGCTGTCCTGCGGTGATGATCCTGGTCGTCACCGGCATCGGCGGGCTCATCCATATCTACTCCACCGGCTACATGCACGACGACAAGGCGTTCTGGCGCTTCTTCGCTTATCTCAATCTTTTCACCGCGGCGATGCTGACCTTGGTGCTGGGCGACAGCCTGCTCTTGCTGTTCGTCGGCTGGGAAGGCGTCGGGTTATGCTCCTACGCGCTGATCGGTTTTTGGTATCACGACCACGCCAACGCCCGCGCCGGCAATAAAGCTTTCATCGTCAACCGGGTCGGCGACTTCGGCTTTGTCCTCGGCATGTTTTTGTTGTTCTGGTCGCTCGACGCGCAGGGCCATGGCTCGCTGACCATTCGCGAGATGGCCAAATGGGCGCCGTCGATCAAGGATTCGCTCATTTGGGGTTGGCCAGTCGTTACCGTTGCCACGCTTTTCCTGTTCGTCGGCGCTACCGGTAAGTCGGCGCAGATTCCGCTCTTCGTCTGGCTGCCTGACGCGATGGCCGGACCGACGCCGGTCAGCGCGCTGATCCACGCCGCGACCATGGTCACCGCCGGCGTTTACATGACCGCGCGGATGAACGTGTTCTTTTCCATGGCACCGGCGACGTTACACGTCATCGCGATCATCGGTGTCGCCACCGCGCTACTGGCGGCGACCATCGCGCTGACGCAAAACGATATCAAAAAAGTTCTCGCCTACTCGACGGTCAGTCAGCTCGGCTACATGTTCATCGGCGTCGGCGTCGGCGGTTACGCGGCCGGCGGTATTTCACCTGATGACCCACGCTTTTTTCAAAGCCTGTCTCTTCCTCGGCGCCGGCAGCGTGATTCACGCCATGCACCACGAGCAGGACATGCGCAAGATGGGCGGGCTGAAACAGTGGATGCCGATTACCTTCGGGACGTTCTTCATCTCGATGCTCGCCATCGCCGGCTTCCCGCCGTTCGCCGGCTTCTTCTCCAAGGATGAAATTCTCTGGCTGGCGTTCACCAGCGAACATGGCAACAAGGCGGTATGGTTCTTGGCCCTGTGCGGCGCGGGCATGACGGCGTTCTACATGTTCCGCCAGTTGTTCATGACCTTTTACGGCGAGTGCCGCGCCGATCACCACACCCAGGAACACTTGCACGAATCGCCGTCGGTGATGACCATGCCGCTGGTGGTCTTGGCGATCGGCGCCGTGTTCGCCGGTTTGATCGGTTTGCCTGGCGTCTTGGGCGGCAGCCAGTTCGCCCACTGGTTGGCGCCGGTGATTCACGCTCATGGCGAGAGCCATGCCTCCCATGCGCTCGAGTGGGGTTTGATGGCGGTTTCGGTTGCCGTCGCATCCTTCGGCGTCTTGATCGCCTTTCTCATGTACCGGCGCGAATCCATGTCGCCGGACACTTTCGTCAATCTCGCCGGCGGCCTGCCGTACCGCTTGTTCGATCGTAAATGGTACTGTCGACGAGATCTATCAAACGGTTTTCGTCAATGGCACCTTGGTGCTGGCGCGCTTCTGGTCGGCCTTCGATGCCTATATCGTCGACGGCATCGTCAATGGCGTGGCGGCGTTGACCCGCTTCGTCGCCTGGCTCAACGGCCTGTTCGATACTTATATCATCGACGCTCTGGTCAATGCGCTGGCCAATGTAACTTACTGGCTGGGCAATCGATTTCGCCGGCTACAGACCGGCAACATCAACGGTTATCTCTACGGCATCATCATCGCGATGGCGGTGGCCGTGTTCGTCAAAGTCCGATACTGGAGCTGATTTTTACTGGAGCATGGAGAAGATGCAAAATATTCTCACCTACATGACGTTTATTCCGCTGGCAGGGGCGGCGGTGGTTCTGGCATTGCCCAACAACGCCAAGCTGGTGCGCTGGTTTTCCGCCATCGTCACCGTGCCGCCGCTGCTGATGGCGATCTGGCTGTTCAATAATTTCGACCGCACCACGGCTAAATTTCAGTTCGTTGAGGACTATCATTGGATTCCCGCCTACAACATTAGCTACACCATGGGCGTCGACGGCCTGAGTATTTCCATGGTGCTGCTCACGGCGCTGCTCAGCTTCCTCTGCATCTTCGCTTCGTTTGGCATCGAAAAGGCGGTCAAAGGTTACTTCGCGCTGTTTCTCATGCTCGACGCCGGCATGATGGGCGTGTTTTGTGCTCTCGACTTCTTTCTTTTCTACGTCTTCTGGGAAGTCATGCTGTTGCCGATGTATTTTCTCATCGGCATTTGGGGCGGGCCGCGCCGCGAGTATGCCGCCATCAAGTTTTTTCTCTACACCTTGTTCGGCAGCGTGTTGATGCTGTTGGCGATTCTCGCGCTCTATTTCACCGTCGAACCGCACACCTTCGACATGCGTATCATGATGGCCCAGGCGAGCAAGTACAGCACCGCGGTGTTGCCGATGTGGCCGTTTAACGGGTGGGGTTGGAGTTTCCAGCATGCGATCTGGCTGGCGCTGTTCATCGGCTTCGCGATCAAGATCCCGGCCTTTCCGTTCCATACCTGGTTGCCCGACGCCCACGTCGAGGCGCCGACGGCGATCTCGGTTATCCTCGCCGGCGTGCTCTTGAAGATGGGCACCTACGGCATCCTGCGCATCAACTTTCCCATGCTGCCGGTGGCGACCGCCGACTTGGCCTTCTGGTTTCTCGGCGCGCTCGGCGCTTGGAACATCATCTACGGCGCGCTCTGCGCCATGGCGCAGAAAGATCTGAAAAAGCTCGTCGCCTACTCCAGCGTCAGCCACATGGGTTACGTCATGCTCGGCATGGCGAGCTTCACCACCCAGGGCATGAACGGCGCGGTGTTGCAGATGTTCAACCACGGCACCATCACCGGCATGCTGTTCCTCCTGGTCGGCGTCGTCTACGACCGGGCACATCATCGCGACATCGACGGCTTCGGCGGTTTGGCGGCGATCATGCCGGTCTACACCGGCATGACCGCGCTGGCCTTCTTCGCCTCCATGGGACTGCCTGGACTTTCCGGCTTCATCTCGGAGATCTTGGTCCTGCTCGGCACCTGGCAAAAGTATCCGGTGCTGACGATCCTCGGCGCCAGCGGTGTCATTCTGACCGCCGGTTATCTGCTCTGGACGATGCAGCGAGTTTACCTCGGGACCGCCCAATGAAAAGTATCTCGACCATGGCCGAGATCAACGGCCGCGAGATCTTCACGCTGGTGCCGTTGGGCGTCATCGTCATCGTCGTCGGCGTCTATCCCGCCGTGGTGCTCGACATGCTGCGCACGACCTTGGATTCAATCAACGCAATCGTCATTCCGCACCTGCACGGCTAGACCATGGATCTGAAGAACGTCGCGAGCCTCACTTACTTTTGTCCGGAGATCGTTCTCTCCGCGACGATCTTGCTGATCATCGTGCTCGATCTGCTGGCGCAGAGCCGGCGGTGGCCGGCGGCGGTGGCGTTGATCGGTTGTCTGAGCGCGCTGATCGTTTCCTTCGATCTGTACAGCGCCCAGCCAGGCTTGCTGTTCCACCGCATGATCGTGCTCGACAACTTCAGCATCTTCTTCAAAGTGTTTTCACTGGCGGCGACGATCCTGTGCATTCTCATGTCCATCGGCAGCAAGGAAATCGACCGGGTCCATGAGGCCGAGTATTATGCTTTGCTGCTGACCTGCACGCTCGGCATGTTTTTCATGGCGTCGTCGAGCAATCTCTTGATGGCCTATCTGTCCCTCGAAATGGTCAGCCTCGGCTCCTACGTCCTGACCGGCTTCTTGCCCCATAGCCGGCGCTCCAGCGAAGCGGCGCTGAAATATTTAATCTACGGCGGCGTCGCGTCGGGCACGATGATCTACGGCATGAGCTGGATCTTCGGCATGACCGGCAGTTTGGACTATGCCGCGATTCAGGTCGCCCTCAGCCAAGAGGGACGTCAACAAAGCCGCGCTGTTCATGGCGTTTATTTTCATCCTGGCCGGCTTTGGCTACAAGATCGTTTTCTTTCCGTTCCACATGTGGTCGCCGGATGTCTATCAAGGCGCGCCAACCCCGTTCACGGCGTTCCTCTCGGTGGCGTCCAATGCCGCCGGCTTGGCGATCATGATTCGTTTCTTTTTCCCCGGTGTTTCCAAGCTCTTGCCTTCGGGGGATTGGGCTTTCACGGCGGGTGTCGAATGGCCGCAAGTGCTGCTAGCTCTCAGCATGCTGACCATGACCATCGGCAATCTTTGCGCGCTCAACCAGCGCAACGTCAAGCGCATGCTGGCCTATTCGGGCATCGCCCATGCCGGTTACATGATGATGGGTTTGGCGATTCTCAATAACGAAGGGTTGGCGGCGATTCTGTTCTACGCGGTGGTCTACTTGATCATGAACCTCGGCGCCTTTCTGGTCGTCGGCATGATCGCCAACGTCACCGGCGATGAAGACATCGACGATTACCGCGGTCTCGCCTGGCGCGGCGCCGCGGTGCCGGCGATTTGCTTGGCGATCTTTCTTTTCTCGCTGACCGGTCTGCCGCCGTTCGCCGGTTTCATCGGCAAATTCTTCTTGTTCTCGGCGGTAATAAAGCAAGGCGGCGCCTTCGCAGTCCTGGCCATCGTCGCCGCGCTCAACAGCGTTATATCGCTTTATTACTACGCCAAGATCGTCAAGATCATGTTCCTCGATTCGCCCTTGCCGGAAGATAAGCAAATCTCCCTGGCCAAAAATGATTTCGCCCTGCTCCTACCGCTGACCGGGTTAACCATCCTGCTCGGCGTCTACTTCGGGCCGCTGGTGCAGTATACCAACCTCTCGTTGCAGTTTTACATCAAGTAGCATTCCAAGGCGGAAAATTTATTAATTCCAAGGGCGCAGCATGCTGCGCCCTTGGTTTTTGCCACGGTTAAACCCAGAGCCGCCGCGGGTTCATGTACTCGACGGTGGGATGATACCGGCGACCTTGTCGGCCGAGGCGGTGACTTCGTCGAGGGATGCGCGGATTTTTTCCAGGGCGGCTTCGTCGGACATCTCCTGAGAAACCGCGAACGGTTCGCCATAGGCGACGATATTTTGGGAAAACGGTTTTGGTAAGAGATAACGATCCCAGGAGCGCAGAAACAGCGGCCATGAACTTGAAAAACTGATCGGCAGAATCCAGGCTCCGGTTATGCGCGCCAAGCGCACGACGCCGGCTTGAACGACATGAACCGGCCCGCGCGGCCCATCGACGGTGAGCGCGACGTTGTGACCCAGACGCACTTGGCGGACCATGCGGCGCAACGCTTCGCTGCCGCCACGGCTGGTCGACCCACGGGTGACTAGATATCCGTTGTTTTCAAGCCAGCGCGTGACGATGTTGCCGTCGAGCGACTTGGAAGCCATGGTGACGATGCTTTGGTGCCGGTGCGCATCGATGGGCAAAAACATGCGGCCATGCCAAAGGGCAAACAGGATCGGCACGCGCCGGGCTTGCAGCTCCGTATAGTGCCGGCTATTCAACACCTTGACGCGTAGGGTCGCGCGCAGCAGCGCTATGCCCAGTCCCATCAAGGGTGTGAGAATCGTCGAACTCGTCACGTCGGTGTCCTTAACGGTTGGGTTCTTGCGGGGAAGCTGTCGGTCGAGTTACTCATCCCACGATGCCGCAATAATAACGATACAATACTAACTCGTTGCTTCAATGACCGGCGGCAAATTTTTCATTTGAACCTCGTTCTCGTCGCAGCGCGCCTGTCAATCGCCTATCCGCGCCTCGTGGCTTGACAACCTGGCGGGGGCCAAATAACTAGGAGCGAGGTTCAATAGCTTCGTGAGCGATTCATCCATACCTGCGGGAGGGTTCATGTTAGACAAGGCGAAACGCAAGGCGATGCTCAAGCAAATGGTTTTGCTGCGCGCTTTCGAGGAGAAACTCGAAGAGCTTTACCAGCGCAAGGCGATGTTCGGCAGCACCCATTCCTACCGCGGCCAAGAGGCAATCGCCGTGGGGGTTTGTTCGGCGTTGCAGTCGACCGATTTGATCGCCAGCTATCACCGCGGCACCGGCCATTTGATTGCGAAAGGCGCGGACTTGTACACGCTGCTGTGCGAATGCATGGGGCGCGAGGAAGGTTATTCCAAAGGACGCGGCGGCAAGATGCATATGGGCGACATGGCGTTCGGCTTCATCGGCAACACCGGCACGGTGGGCGGCACGGTGCCGACGGCTACCGGTGCGGCGCTGTCGGCCAAAGTGCGCGGCTCGAATGAAGTGGTCGTGAGCTTTTTCGGCGACGGCGCGGCCAATCAAGGCGTCGTCCATGAAGCGATGAATCTCGCCGGCGTGTGGAAGCTGCCGGTGATTTACGTCTGCGAAAACAATCAGTACGCCATGACCGTGAGCTTGGCGAAGAGCGTCGCGGTGAAACAGCTCTCCGTGCGCGGCGCGGCTTACGGCTTCGAGGGTAAAACCGTCGACGGCAATGACGTCGAAGCGGTGTACGAGGCGACCGAGCTGGCTGCGGCTTAAAGGACGCAACGGCGACGGTGCGACGTTTCTCGAATGTGTGACTTACCGTTGGGACGGTCACTTTGGCGGCGATCCAGGAACCGCCTATCGGACCAAGGAAGAAATCGAATCGTGGAAGCAAAAGTGTCCGATCAAACGGCTCAAAGAAAAGTTGATCGCCGAAGGCCATTTGACCGAAGCGGAATTTCAGAAAATGTCCGATGAAGTGTACGCCGATCTCGCGGCGGTGGCCAAGCGCGCCGAAGCCGCGCCGCTGCCCAAGAAAGCAGTCGATCTCACTGCCATCTATGCGCCGCTCGAGGTGACCCATGGCTAATGCAGCAGCGACAGTTGCAACCAAAGAGCTGCGCATGCAGGAAGCGCTGCGCGAGGCGCTGCGTTCCGAGATGGCGCGCGATGAGCGCGTGTTTGTCATGGGCGAAGATGTCGCGCTGTTTGGCGGCGCTTACGGCGTCACGCGCGGCTTGATTCAAGAGTTCGGCGACAAGCGCGTGCTCGACACGCCGATCTCCGAGTCTGCGTTGGTCGGTCTGGCGGTCGGCGCGGCGATCAACGGCATGCGGCCAGTGGTGGAAATTCAGTTCGCCGATTTGCTGCCGCTCGCCATGGATCAGTTGGCGAGCATGCGGCGCGTTATCATTATATGACTGGCGGGCGAGTGAACGTGCCGATGGTGATACGCACCAAGTTCGCCACTCGCGCCGGCGGCGGTCCGAGTCACTCGAGCTGCAACCATGGCGCGTTCATCCATTTCCCCGGCTTGAAGATCGCCATGCCGACCACGCCCGCCGACGCCAAAGGGATGTTGCTGTCGGCGATCCGCGATCCCAACCCGGTGCTGTTCTTTGAAAGCCATCATCTCTACGGGGTGCGCGGTCCGGTGCCGGAAGGCGACTACACCGTGCCGATCGGCAAAGCGGTGGTGCGTCGCGCCGGCAAAGACCTAACCATCGTCACCTGCGGCGGCATGGTCTTGAAAGCCGACGCTGCGGCGGAGCAGTTGAAATCAAAAGGCATCGATATCGAGATCGTCGATCTGCGCTCGCTCGCGCCATTGGACAATGAAACGATTCTGACTTCCGTCGCCAAAACCAAACGCGCCATCGTCCTCGACGAAGGGCCGATGATCGGCGGACTCTCCGCCGAGCTGGCGGCGCTGATTCAAGAAAATCTGTTCGCGGATTTAAAAGGGCCAGTGGTGCGCATCGCCGCACAGCCGATCCCGCCGCCGCATAGCCCGCCGCTGGTCGATGCTATGATTCCCGATGTCGATCAAGTGGTCGATGCGGTGATGCGCTTGGCCGAGGGCGGAAAGCTCGCCTGATTGCCGACTTCAGCACTGACAAATCTTCTCCGAACAAGCTCGCGTTGACGGTGGATTTAGCGTCGAACTATCTCAAACCGGTACGAATCGTTCATGAAGCTCGGTAGATTTTCATTTGCTTGTCCGTTCTCTAGAGCGAATCTTACCGCACGCTTCGCCTTTTATAGTTTTCTCTGCATCGGTATTATGACAACGGCGCTGTGGTTTGTCGTTTCACAATATCTGACCCAACAAATTTTGGAGCGAGAGTGGGAAATCACTGCGCAAATGCTGCGGGCAGATGTTAAGCAGCTTTGGTTGATTACGACTTTCAAGCGACAGACCGGAAATCGGTTGGCCACAAGTTCGAAGAATTGCTGCGGCATGTCACTTTGATGCCGGAGATCACCCGCTTCAAGGTTTATAACCCCAAAGGCGTGGTGATCTGGTCGGACGACAAACGGCTGGTCGGCCAATCCTTCGCCGATAACGAGGAGTTGCGCGAGGCGCTGGAGGGAAAAGTTGTCGCGGATATGACCTCGCTTAAGAAAGGCCGAGAACCTCTTCGATCAAACCCCGATCGGCAGCGCCATTGAAATCTATGTGCCGATTTACGCCGAGAGCAAAGAGCTCCTGGGCGTGATCGAGATCTATAAACGGCCGGAAATTTTGTTTCGCGACATCGCCAGGCACGCATGATGGTGCTGCTTGCCACCCTCGGCGGCGGCGTGCTGCTGTATATTTCCTTATTCGCCATCGTCCGTCAGGCGGCGAAACAGATCGACGAGCAGCAGGAAAATTTGCTCAAGATGCAATCCGAGTTGGTCGCCTCCCAGCGCATGGCGGCGGTGGGCGAAATCGCCGCCGCGGTGGCGCATGGGATCGGCAATCCGCTGTCATCGATCCGCGCCGCGGCGCAGGTGGCGATGTTAGATGCTAAGGCCGAATCCGATCCGGAGCACATACAGAAGACCAGCGCGAATTTGCAACGGATCATGGAGCAGGTCGACCGGGTGCAAAAACGCATGCAGGGGTTGCTCAATTTCGCCAAGCCGATGGAACCCCATCCCGTTCCAGGTGGAGCTGAACTTGTTGGTCCACGATGTCGTCGATATATTACGACCTCGATTTGCCGACGCCGGGGTGCGGACGAAATTGGAACTCGCGCCAAATATTCCTAAATTAACCTTGGATGCGAACCAAGCGGAACAGGTGCTTATGGGATTGGTCACCAACGCGTTGGAGGCCACTCCCAAAGACGGCACCGTGACGATTCGGACAAAGACCGACGCGGGAAATGGCGCGTCACCGAAGGTCGTGGTTTCTGTTGAGGATACCGGCGAAGGCATTCCGATCGAGAATCGCGAGAAAGTTTTCGAACCGTTTTTTACCACCAAGTCCTATGGCACGGGAATCGGATTGCCGCTTGGCGAAGAAGTTTGTCGAGCGCAACGGCGGCAAGATCGCCATCGCCGACACGCCGTCGGGTGGCGCTAAGATCGATGTTAGATTTCCCTGGCAGCAATTCAACTGAGTTTTTAATCTAATATTCCCCGCAGCTTGCTGCGGGCACAAAATTGCTGGGGTTTCCAAAGGGGGTTGAACATCCCCTTTGGACGCGAGCGGGATTCATACCCCGATCGCGAAATGCCCGGTTGATTGACCCATGACGCACTCGTAGCCGACGATGAACATGTGCTAGCCGGCGCTGGGGCGATTCTCTGGGAAGATACGGCTACTCGGTAGTAGCCAAAATCCCGGAGAGGAAGCGGTCCGGGTAATCGACTTGAAGGCGCCGAGTACAGGCACGGATTTTTAGCTCACTCAGCTAAGGTTCGGTCTTCCACCTGATTTTGTCGGCAATCCGCCGTCAAGCGATCCAGCTAGCGCATCAAGTTACCGGGATCATAATATGGGTTCGGTAGGGCTCATGTTGCTTGAGACTGTCGTACCAGCGCTCGAGATTCGCTTGCTTGGGGCGCTCGATGGGCAGGTTAAACCAGCGATACACCCAAACGCCCAGCGGAATATCGCCGAGAGAAAACTCGTCGCCGCCGAGGAAACGGTGCTTCGCCAGGTGGTCGTCGACTGTTTGCCAGGCTTTGACGGTCTTCTCCAGCGCCGCTTGAATCGCCTGGGGATCGCGCTTTTCCGGCGCGGTTCTTACCGTGGCGAAAAACAGCGGCACGATGATCGGGTTGAATGCCGAGAGCTGCCAGTCCATCCAGCGATTGGCGTTGGCCATGCCTTCAGGGGATGCGGGCAACAATTTGCCGTTGCCATACTTGGCGTTGAGATAGCGCATGATGCTGTTGGATTCCCACAGGACGAAGTCACCGTCCTTGATCGTCGGCACCAGGCCGTTGGGGTTCATGGCGGTATATTGCGGATCTTGGTTGCCGCCGAACTTGCCACCCCAGTCCAGGCGCTCGAATGGCACGCTCAGCTCGCCGCAGCACCACAGTACTTTTTGCACATTGGAAGAGTCGGTTCGACCCCAGATTTTGATCATTGTCGCCTCCGCTACTGGCAGTTTGGCTGAATTACTTATCATCGTTTTCGGCTAATGGATAGCGCAACCGGGCCCTGTGCGATATGCTGTAATTTCCCCGCAATATCTGCTAGGAGTTACGGATCAAATTGCATGGAAAGCGAGTCAGGATGAAAAAGGTAGGGTCTTTCACGGCGACGATGATCTGCACCTTACTGCTAGGCGAGGTCTCCGGCTGGGCACAGAATCAAGCGGAGGGGCGGAAACTTTACGCCAGCTATTGTTCGACCTGCCATGGTGAGAAAGGAAAAGGCGATGGCATGGCGGCCAAGTCGCTGCCGGCCAAGCCGGCCGACCACACCAACGGCGCGATCATGAATCAGATGAGTGATAAGTTTCTCGTCGGATGTCATCGCCAAGGGGGGCAGCGCGGTCGGCAAGTCTAGCTTTATGCCGTCTTGGGGCAGTGCCTTGGATGAAAAGCAGGTCCGCGACCTGGTAGCTTTCATTCGTACCCTGGCGGTGCCGACCTACAAGGGCGACACACCGGCGAGTAAATGAAAAATCGCTAAATTTCTGATCCGACCCCCTTGACGATTGGCTTTGCGAGATTAGATTGACCGCATCCAACCGTTCTGGGTATCTAAATCTTTGTTTTATTGAGGAGGGTGTTATGGCAACTAAGATCCGTCCCCTACATGATAGGGTGATCGTGAAGCGCATTGCAGAAGAGGAAAAGACCAAAGGGGGCATCATCATCCCCGATACGGCTAAGGAAAAGCCGCAAGAGGGTAAAGTGATTGCAGTGGGTCCTGGCAAGTATGAAGACGGGAAGCTCGTACCTCTTGGGGTCAAGGCCGGGGACAAGATCCTATTCGGCAAGTACTCCGGCAGTGAAATCAAATTGGACGACGAGGAACATCTGATCATGCGCGAAGATGACATTCTCGGCGTGATTGAATAGGGAGGAAGGGAAAGATGGCTGCTAAGGATATTCGTTTTAGTGAAGACGCGCGCAACCGTGTGCTGCGCGGCGTAGAATTACTGGCCGATGCGGTAACCGTCACTTTGGGACCGAAAGGCCGCAATGTCGTCTTGGAAAAGTCTTGGGGTTCGCCGACCGTCACCAAAGACGGCGTGTCGGTGGCTAAGGAAATTCAACTCGAAGATAAATTTGAAAACATGGGCGCCCAGATGGTCAAAGAAGTCGCCAGCAAGACTTCCGACCTAGCCGGTGACGGCACAACGACGGCCACGGTGCTGTCGCGCGCTATTTTCAGCGAAGGGCTGAAGCTGGTTGCCGCCGGGCATGACCCGATGAGCATCAAACGGGGCATTGACAAAGCCGTTGCCAAAGTGGTCGAGGAGCTCAAATCGATCTCCAAACCCACCCGCGACCGCGATGAAATCGCCCAGGTCGGCACGATCTCGGCCAATAACGACAAAGCGATCGGCGCGATCCTGGCCGAAGCGATGGATAAGGTCGGCAAAGAAGGCGTTATTACCGTCGAAGAAGCCAAGGGTTTGGAAACCACCCTTGACCTCGTCGAAGGCATGCGCTTCGACCGTGGCTATCTGTCACCCTACATGGTTACCGATCCCGAGCGCATGGAATGCGTTTACGACGATTGTTACATTTTGATCAACGAGAAGAAGATATCCAGCATGAAGGATTTGCTGCCCGTCCTCGAGGCGGTGGCCAAGTCCGGCAAGCCGCTGGTGATCATCGCTGAAGAAGTCGAAGGCGAAGCCTTGGCGACTTTAGTCGTGAACAAGATTCGCGGCACGATCAAAGTGGTCGCAGTCAAAGCCCCTGGCTTCGGCGATCGGCGCAAGGCGATGCTCGAAGATATCGCGATCTTGACCGAAGGTAAGATGATCGCGGAAGAGTTGGGCATCAAGCTTGAGAATGTGACCGTGAAGGATCTTGGCCGGGCCAAGCGGGTGATCATCGATAAGGACAACACCACGGTGGTCGAAGGCGCGGGTAAGAAGTCGGGGATCGAAGGCCGCATCACGCAGATTCGCGCGCAAATCGAGGATACCACTTCGGACTACGACCGTGAAAAACTGCAAGAACGTTTGGCCAAGTTGGCCGGCGGTGTCGCCGTTATCAAAGTCGGCGCAGCCACTGAAATCGAAATGAAAGAGAAAAAGGCCCGCGTCGAAGACGCGCTGCACGCCACGCGCGCAGCGGTCGAAGAAGGCATCGTGCCTGGCGGCGGTGTGGCGCTGATCCGCGCTTCTGCCGTGCTCGCCAATATGAGAGTTTCGGACGATGAGAAAATCGGCGTCCGGATCGTTCAGAAAGCGGTCGAAGAGCCGCTCCGTTGGATCGTTACCAATGCCGGTGCCGAGGGCTCGGTGGTGCTCGATAAAGTTAGAAACGGCAAGGGCGCGTTCGGCTTCAACGCCGCCACCGAGGAGTACGAGGATCTCGTCAAGGCGGGTATCGTCGATCCGACCAAGGTTGTTCGCGTCGCGTTGCAGAATGCCGCATCGGTCGCTGGCCTGCTGCTTACGACCGAAGCGATGATCGCCGATAAACCGGAGAAGAAAAAAGACGCTCCGGCGATGCCCCACGATCACGAAGACTATTAAGCATCATTTGTTCGTCAGAGCAAAAAGGCGCTCGGGAAACCGAGCGCCTTTTTTTTGCCCATCTGTCTGTTGTTCCCTGGCCAGTATGGGAGAAAGGAAACGGGAAACGGTCTATTTTGCCATTAAAGTCCTTGCTTGGGTAACCATCAAGCATGGCCCGGCCATTACTTCATTGAATGCTACCCAACTACCGCTGAATTAGAGCATGCTGATGGCTATTTGTTTCGGTTTTGCCTCTTCAGCTTTCGGAACATGAATTTCCAGTATTCCCTCCTGGTGGCTCGCCTTAAACCCATTCTGCAGCACGGTTCGCGGCAGATCGAATAACTAACAAGATTTGCCGTTCGTGCGCTTCGGCAAGTGTGGTCGTGTCCATGACGTTGATCGGTCCCATCGGTTGGTGCAATAGGCCGCCAAGCAGAGCCTGCGACAAGCGCGTGACGCGCTCAGTGCGGCGATACTCGACACCATCGGTCAAGCTTTCGGCTTTGTGTTCACAGCTCAGCGGCAAGGTCCGGTCGTTGGCGTCTAAGTTGAAGTCTTATTTTTTTATACCGGGTAGCTCGGCGGCGGCGAGAGACTTTGCTCTCCAGAATGTCTAAGGGAGGATACCACGTGCCTGGAGAAAATCTTATCGCGCTGCAGAAATTAACGAAAACCTTAACGTGAGCTGGATCCAATCACATTCCGGGTCCATGAAAAATTGACCGGATCGACAATACCGGGGAAACGAGCGGCTCTTTCCGCATCGAACTGCATCAGAATCCGACCCGACGATGATTTTGCTGCCTACCACCTTGACAAGCCAGCGCGCATGACTAACTTACTGTCGAAAAAAATTCGTCGGGAAAAAAATACAGGAGGTATAGGACTATGGCAGAGTGGAATCCCTTCACTGACGTGGAAGCCCTACGGCGAGAAATCGGCCGAGCTTTTGAAGATTTTGGCTTTGAACAAGGGCCGTCGCATCGCGTCGCTTTCCTTCCCGGCCGCGAACCGCGGCGGTATCCGTTGGTTAATTTGCTCGAAGATAAGGATCACATTTACGTTGAAGCCTTGACTCCCGGCGTTGATCCTAAATCCATTAATCTCACCGCGATGCAAAATCGTCTGACCTTAGCGGGAGAGAAGAGCGGCATCCCGGGAGATATCAAACCGGAAGCGTTTCATAGAAATGAGAGAGCCAGCGGGAAGTTTGTTCGCACCATCGATCTACCCGTCGAGATCGACGAGACCGGCATCCAGGCAGAATACAAAAACGGGCTGCTCGTCGTGACCTTACCCAAAGCAGAGAAAGCCAAGCCCAAACAAATTAGCGTTAAAATCGCCTGATCACTCATGACAAGGAGGGAATCAGCCATGGCTGAGAGAACTGTAGCGGCTCGCGCGCAAGAAAAGGCCCCGTCAAGCCGGGAAGAAACACGGAGTCAGGAGAGATACATCACGCCGCCCGTAGATATATATGAGACGACGAACGGATTGGTGGTGACCGCCGATTTACCGGGAGTCGCTAAGGAAGGTCTGGACGTGCGTGTGGAAAACAACCTGTTAACCATTCGCGGCAAAGCGGCGCATGCGGCGCCCGGCGGTCCGGTTTATCGGGAATACGGATTGGTCAATTTCTTTCGCCAATTCGAATTGAACGAAAAGGTCGATCAGAGCAAGATTTCCGCCGAGCTCAAGCACGGAGTCTTGACCCTGAATTTACCAAAGGCTGAGGAGGCCAAGCCGAGAAAGATCGAAGTTAAAGCAGAGTAAGTTTGATGGGCAAAACGCCCTCCGGCGCACAAAGAAAGTCATCTGACAGATATCATACGACAAAATTGGCGGTCATCCATGAGCGACTGAGAGACATATCAATGCTGCCTTTGAACGGTGTTTGACCAGGTTCAAGCCCCACGAAGAGGAGGCAAGAGTTGGTCGCCAGCGGTTTGGCAGTTTTTGGGATGCGGGATTGAATTGGGCGAAAGCGATGACGCGTTGATAGCGAGTCTAGCGCCCCCCGGACTGAGCAGCGGCGAGGTTAGGTCGAAGTCACCCAGAATCTCTCGTTATTCGAGGCGGCAAGAAACAATCGGGTAAAAAAGAACAATGCGGCTATTATCATCTCGAAGAGAACCAGGCTGCTTTTGCCCATGCGCTATCGCTGCCTTGCGAAGTTGAGCGTGACCGAGTCAAGGCACGTTACAAAAACGGCCTATCGACCGTAGCCCTGCCGAATCGCGAACGCGCCTGTAGTAGAAGTATCAAGATTCCGGTGCATACATAGTTCAACAACCCTCGGCTATAAGTCGATGGTTGTTGAATTTTTTGGGAAGGGCTGTGCGCGCCACCGCACAGTCCAGGCACGGGTCAAGTTGATATGCCGCAAAATTGATTCGGACAAAAAACAAGAGGGGAAAGCCGAGGCTTTCCCCTCTTGAATTCTTAGTGGTCCGAACCTTGTTTTAGTTCACGCTGATTGCGATCTGGCGCGGCTTCGCCTCCTCGACTTTCGGCACGTGGATCTCGAGAATCCCGTCGCGATAGCTGGCCTTGATACCGTCCTGCCTGACAGTTTGCGGCAGATAAAAAGATCTCGAAAACCTGCCATGTGTCCGCTCATTGCGGTGGTACTCGACTCCATCGGTCAAACTCTCCGCTTTGCGTTCGCCGCTCAGCGTCAAGGTGCCGTCATTGACTTCTAAGTGGAAGTCTTCCTTCTTCATCCCAGGGATCTCAGCGCGGATTAAGTACGCGTCTTTGCTTTCCAGAATATCCACCGGCGGTAACCATGCGCCGGCAGTTGCGGATGGCAACGCGCGCGCCCGCCCGACGCTCTCGTCGAATAGATCGTTGATCCGGCTATGCAGCCGACTTAAACCCTCAAACGGTTCCCATCTTACGAGTTCCATATTTACCCCTCCTTCCAAGGGAGTTTATTGAGATGTCGGAAAGCTAAACACGGAGCGGCGCGCTGTCAATCGGCTTGACAAAACCGCCGGGTGTAACTAGCTTTTACGGATTGTCCAGGGCGGATCTAAGCTTACGACAAGGAAAATTATGAGCAAACCAGGTTCTGAACTGTCAATTTCGCGTTGCAGGAAATATCTCTGGCCGGTGGTCGCGTTGTCATCGGTGGTCATCCTGCTGGCACAGCAGGCCTGGTTGGGCGGCGCCACACTCAACAATCCCAAGACGGCGGCGCGCGCGGTGACGCCACGCGGCGATCTGATGGCCGAAGAGAAATCCACCATCGCGCTGTTCAAGCAGGCGTCGCCTGCGGTGCTCAACATCACGTCCATCGGCATCGAGCGCGACATGTTCACCCTCAACCAGTATCAGATGCCCCAGGGTACGGGTTCCGGTTTTATCTGGGACAATACCGGTAACGTGATTACCAACTTTCATGTGATTCAAAACGCCGACGCGGCGCAGGTGACGTTGGCGGATCAGTCAGCGTACAAGGCGCGGGTGGTCGGCGTGGCGCCGGACAAAGATTTGGCGGTGTTGAAGATCGACGCGCCGACCGCCAAGCTACAGGCGATTCCGCTGGGCACGTCGAAAGACTTGCAAGTGGGGCAGAGTGTCTTTGCCATCGGCAATCCCTTCGGTCTCGACCAGACGCTTACCACCGGCGTGATCAGCGCACTCAATCGTGAGATCGAGTCGCTGACGCGGCGGCCGATCCAAGGCGTGATTCAATCCGACGCGGCGATCAATCCGGGAAATTCCGGCGGCCCTTTGCTCGACAGCGCCGGCCGCTTGATCGGTGTCAACACGGCGATCTACAGTCCGTCCGGCGTATCGGCGGGAATCGGTTTCGCGATTCCCGTCGATACGGTCAATCGCATCGTCACCGAATTGATTCGTTTCGGCAAAGTCGTCAGACCCGGTTTCGGCGTGCAGGTAGCCGACGAACAAATCGCCCAGCGTTTGAACGTGACCGGCGTGTTGATCGTCGATGTGGCGCGCGGCAGCGCCGCGGCGAAGGCTGGCATTCAGCCGACACGGCGGGATAATACCGGCAGGGTGCGGCTGGGCGATATCATCACCGCCATCGATGGCAAAAAAATCGAGTCGCCCAACGATCTGTTTCTGGCTTTGGAGAAATACAAGGTCGGTGATGCCGTAAACGTTTCGGTGCTGCGCAACGACAAAACGGTCCAGCTGAAGATCGCATTGGAAGCGGTTCAGTAGAATCCTGCCGGCGAATCGGTCAGCGAACTATCCGTTCAGTTTTTTTCCAGAAGGTCGCGAGCGTTGTTTTGATTATCGTCGCGCTCGTAGGCGGCGATGATCTCCTGGACGAGGTGATGGCGCGCCACGTCCTTTTCGGTAAACGTGACGAAGCGGATGCCCTGCACGCCACGCAAGATCCGGGCGGCTTCTTTGAGTCCCGAGGCCTTGCCCGCGGGCAAATCGATCTGGGTGGCATCGCCGGTGATCACCGCCTTGGATCCGTAGCCGAGGCGGGTCAGAAACATTTTCATCTGCTCCGGCGTGGTATTCTGCGCTTCGTCGAGTATCACGAAGGAATCGTTAAGCGTCCGGCCGCGCATGAACGCCAGCGGCGCTACTTCAATGGTCCCGCGCTCGACCATTTTGCGGGCGCGATCGAATTCGACCATGTCATGCAGCGCGTCATAGAGTGGGCGCAGATACGGATTGACTTTTTCCGCCAGATCGCCGGGCAGAAAGCCTAATTTTTCGCCGGCTTCGACGGCCGGCCGGGTGAGAATGATGCGCACGTAATTATTCTTCATTAACTCGGCCACGGCCATCGCCATGGCGAGGTAGGTCTTGCCGGTGCCGGCTGGACCGACGCCAAAGACGATGTCGTAGCGGCGGATGGCATCGATATAAGCTTTTTGCGCGATGCTTTTCGGCGTGATCGTGCGCTTGTGCGCGGATATATAGATCGTGTCGAGAAAGATATCTTGCAGCTTGGCGCGGTTATCGCCGCTCAAGATGCGGATGGCGTAGTCGACGTCGCTGGCGTAAACCGGATAGCCTTTTTCCAGAAGACTGTAGAGTTGCCGCAGGATTTGGCTCGCCAGTTCGACTTGCAGCGGGTCGCCTTCGATCTCCATTGCTGAGCCGCGTACGCGGATTTTGAGCTGCAAGGTGTTCTGAAGAATTTTGACATGCTGGTCATGTTGGCCGAGCAGATCGCGGAACAAACGCGGATCGTGAAACTCAATCTGGTTGACGCCGATTTCCTCGACTCGATTGGCGGTCTGAGTTTTTTCGTCTTTCACTCGGCATTCTCCTATGAGCTGAACGATGACTTCACGGTTGCGCGGGCGGTTGTCGAAGTCCATCAAGATGATCTGTTGCCAAGTTCCCAGAGTCGGCGCGCCGTCAACGACCGGGATCGCCAACGAGGGGCCGAACAACGTGGCGCGTAGATGGGAAAAGCCGTTGTCGTCGTTCCAGCGATCGTCGTGGTGATAGCGCCGGTCGGCTGGAATATGTTTTTCCAGGAACTCTTGCAAATCTTGGACTAGACCGGGCTCATACTCGAGAGTTGTCAGCGCCGCGGTGGAGCCGTTGACGAACAGCGTCGCCGTGCCGTTGCGCAGGTTGCACGGCGCGGATTTGCTCCTTGAATTTAGCGGTGATGTCGACGATGTCGCAGCAGCCGGCGGTGGATTCGGTGATGGTCTTGGTGTGAATCGTGATCACGCTAGCAATCGACCCGTGGCGGCTGACAAGTAGAATTGATAAGCCGACAATGGAGGGGGGAGCATCGGTGGCAGTTTGCCGTGGCTGCTGCGATTTTCTAACTTCATGACACCTGCTTAACGATCTCCTCGGCGCGTTTGAGCGCGGCGGCGATTTTTTCCGGCTCCTTGCCGCCGGCCTGAGCGAAGTCCGGCCGTCCGCCGCCACCGCCGCCGACCATGCCGGCCAATTCCTTAATGATGTTACCGGCATGAAATTTTTTGGTCAAATCTTTGCTCACCGAAGCGACCAGGCTAACGGTTCCGTCGCTGGCGCTGGCCAGCACGACGATCCCTGAGCCGAGCTTGATCTTTAACTGATCGGCGATTTCGCGCAATTGTTTGCCGTCGAATCCGTCGATCTGGGCGATCAGAGTTTTGTTGCCGCCGACGGCTTGCTGCCGGGCGAGCAATTCGGGGATGCGATCTTTTTCCAACTCGCCACGCAGCTTGTCGATTTCTTTTTCGAGTTCCTTTTGGCGGTCGAGCAGTCGTTTCACCTTGTCGACGGCATCGTCGGCGCTGCCGCGAATCAGCGCGCCGATCTCTTTGAGACGGGACTCGTAGCTGTTGATCAAATCCAGCGCGCCCTCGCCGGTAAAGGCTTCGATGCGCCGGACGCCGGCGGCCACGCCGCCCTCGAAATTGAGCTTGAACAAACCGATCTCACCGGAAGCGCGGATATGCGTGCCGCCGCAAAGCTCGGTGGAAAAATCGCCGATCTTGACGACGCGCACGCGGTCGCCATACTTATCGCCGAAAAACGCCAGAGCGCCTTGGCGGATCGCGTCGTCGTAGCTCAACTCCTGGATCGACACGCCGGCATCGGCGCGCACATGCCGGTTAACTTGCGCTTCGATGGCCGCGAGCTTTTCGTCCGCGATCGTCCCCGTGTGGCTGAAGTCAAAACGCAGCCGCTCGGGTGTCACCAACGAACCGGCTTGACGCACATGTTGGCCCAGTTCATCTCTCAGCACGGCGTGAAGAATATGGGTCGCCGAATGGTTGAGCATGGTTTTGCGGCGATGTTTGGCGTCGACGCTGAAGCTCGACTTTGTCGCCCACTTGAATACGGCCTTTTTTCACTCTGACCGCGATGGGCGGTCAGCTGCGGTGTCGGATGTTGGGTATCGACGATTTCCACCAAATCGCCGCGCGCGGTGCTTATGACGCCACGGTCGCCGACCTGCCCGCCGGATTCGCCGTAGAAAGGGGTTTCGGCGGTGACTAGCTCGATCTCCTCGCCTTCCACCG
This sequence comes from uncultured delta proteobacterium, assembly GCA_963847445.1. GTDB lineage: Bacteria > Desulfobacterota > Binatia > UBA9968 > UBA9968 > DP-20. Next base: position 138,450 of record CAWJZV010000045.1, read on the forward strand.
CTTCGCGCTTGCTGCCGGCGTTGCCAAAGATGCCAATGACCGACGATTCGTCGTCGAGTCGGTCGTAACCGGTAAAACAAACCTGGCCGTCCAGTTGGATTTTCGATTCCATGCTGACGGTTTCGCGCGCCTCGCGGCCGCGGCTCCGTTGCGCTTCCATGAGTTCAGTGAAACTCCGCTGGTCGACGTCGATATCGTCGGCGCGCAGTATGTCCTCGGTGAGGTCGAGGGGAAAGCCGTAGGTGTCGTAGAGGCGAAAGGCGATTTCGCCGGACAGAGTTCGTTGTTTTTCCGCTTTGAGTTTCGCGGTGGCGTCTTCCAGGAGAACCAGGCCGCGGTCGAGGGTTTCGCCGAAGCGTTCTTCTTCGATGCGAATCACTTCGCGGATGCGCCGCTCTTCTTGTTTCAATTCCGGATAGGCGTCGCCCATGACCGCGGCAACGGTCTTGGCGACCTCATGGAGGAAAGGTTCCTTCAAACCGATCAAGCGGCCATGGCGGGCGGCGCGGCGCAACAGCCGGCGCAGCACATAGCCGCGCCCTTCGTTGCTCGGCGTGACGCCGTCGGCGATCAAGACAGCTGACGGCGCGGGCGTGATCGTCGATGACGCGATAGGAGATATCCGCCGTCGGATCGGCGCCGTATTTCTTGCCGGTGAGTCTTTCGGTGGTGGCGGTGAGCTCGCGCATGATGTCGATGTCGTAGTTCGACAAGACTTTTTGCAGCACCGCGGTGATGCGTTCCATGCCCATCCCGGTGTCGACATGCTTGGCCGGCAATTCCGAGAGGCTGCGATCCTCGGCGCGGTTGTACTGAATAAAAACCAAATTCCACAGCTCGATGTAACGGGCGCAATCGCCGTTGACGCGGCATTCATGGCCGGCGACGCCTTGCCTGTCGCAGGCCGCCGGGCCACGGTCGAGGTGGATTTCGCTGCACGGGCCGCAGGGGCCGGTCTCGCCCATTTCCCAGAAGTTTTCTTTATCGCCGAAGCGGCTTACCCGCTCCCGCGGCAGACCGCTGATCTTGTACCAGAGCTGCTCCGCGTCATCGTCGTTCAGATAGACGGTGGCGTAGAGCTTGTCTTTGCGGCAGACCCCATTCCTTGGTCAACAGCTCCCAGGCCCACTCGATGGCTTCGGCTTTGTAGTAGTCGCCGAACGACCAGTTGCCGAGCATCTCGAACAGCGTGTGATGGTAGGTATCGCGGCCGACGACTTCCAGGTCGTTATGCTTGCCGCTGATGCGCAGACATTTTTGCGCGCTGGCGGCGCGCACATAGGGCAAACGCTGCTGGCCTAGGAAGACGTTTTTGAACTGCACCATGCCGGCGTTGGTGAACAGCAACGTCGGATCTTTGTCGGGCACCAACGACGAACTGCGCACCACGGTGTGGCCCTGTTTAGCGAAGTAATCCAAAAAAGATTTGCGAATTTCGTTTGCGGTAATCATGGCTCTTTAGTCTTCGTCGATTCGATATTTCAGCAGGTCGAAGATCACTTGGCTGCTAAAGCCGCGCCGCTGCAGCAGGGCAACGGCGCGTCGCTGTGCCTTGGCGTCTTGCAGGCTCGCGTCGCCGAATCGTTTGGTTAATATTTTTCTGGCACTTTCCTGTTCGCTCCTATGGTTCAAACTTTGCTGTATCGTTTCGCCGAATCACATTGGCGCCGATACCCTTGATGCGTAACTCTTGCTCGACTCTTCTCGGGCCGTAGCCGCGGCTTTCCAGCCGAGAACGCGCCCAGATCTGGGCAAAGGATAGGTCGTCGAGATAGTGCAGCGACCGGAGCTTATCGATCACGGCCTCGCCAACTTGCGGCTCGCAGCCCTTCTGGCGCAAATATTTTTTGACTTCCAACTCGCTGCGCGGCCGGTAGCTCAAGTAGCGCAAAGCCAATTGCAACGCCTGTTCGGGCGAGTCGGCGGTCGCGGCCCTGGCATCTGATCGTTTCAGCGTCTATCCAAAAGCTTGAAGTTATTTCGTTTTGCTTTTCTTGTTCTCTGGCGCTGGTTCCGCCAGGGCTTCGGCATCGTGCGGCTTCAAACCGTACTTATCCATGATCTTGGCCATGATATTTTGCGCCGTCTCCGGATGATCCTTGAGAAACTGCTTGGCCTGCTCCCGGCCTTGGCCGATGCGCTCGCCGCCATGGGAATACCAGGCGCCGCTTTTCTCGATGACTCCCATCTCGCTGCCGATATCGACGATCTCGCCATCGCGGGAAATCCCGGTGCCGTAGAGAATATCGAACTCGGCTTCCTTAAACGGCGGCGCCATTTTGTTTTTCACGACCTTTACCCGGGTGCGGCCGCCGATAATATTATCGCCGTCTTTGAGCGCGCCGATGCGCCGGATATCCATGCGCACCGAGGCGTAGAACTTGAGCGCGTTGCCGCCGGTGGTGGTTTCGGGGTTGCCGAACATGACGCCGATCTTCATGCGGATCTGGTTGATGAAAATAACCACCGTGTGCGAACGGGCGATGGTGGCGGTGAGCTTTCTCAACGCCTGCGACATGAGGCGGGCTTGCAAACCCATGTGCGAGTCGCCCATCTCGCCCTCGATTTCGGCTTTGGGCACCAAAGCGGCCACCGAGTCGACGACTAAGACATCGATGGCGCCGCTGCGCACCAGGGTCTCGGCGATTTCCAAAGCCTGCTCGCCATGATCCGGTTGCGAAACGAGCAAATCATCGGTCTTCACGCCGAGTTTCTGGGCATAGCCGAGATCCAGGGCATGCTCGGCGTCGATGAAAGCGCCCATGCCGCCGCTCTTCTGGGCTTCGGCGACGATCTGCAGCGCCAGGGTGGTTTTGCCGGAGGATTCTGGGCCGTAGATCTCGACCACGCGGCCGCAGGGTACGCCGCCGATACCGAGCGCGATGTCGAGTCCCAGGGAGCCGGTGGAAATGGTCTGCACGTCTTTGACGATGCCGCCCTCGCCGAGCTTCATGATCGCACCCTTGCCGAACTGTTTTTCGATCTGACTTATCGCGAGGTCGATCGCCTTCTCCCGATTTGCATCCATTTCCTGCCTCCTAATCGATTGCCTGGTCGTTAAGCATAATTACTTTCAGTTGTGAATAAACGGCCCCAGTGGGCTTGAGCACGCTTTGGAATAAGCTCACCCGGTCGACGATGGTCGCGCCGAAATCCCGGTCGCGCCAGCGATGCAATTCCTGCTTGAGATTAAGCGCCGACCGGTCGACGTGGCGCCAGCGGCCGATGGTTAGATGCGGTGTGAATTCTCTTGGTTCAGCGGAAAATTCCAGCGCCAATAGCGCTCTATCTATGTTTGCCGCCAACCGTGCTAACCCGTCTCCGAAAAATCCCACCCACAAAATTTTTGCTTGTCTCAGTCCGGGGAATACCCCTAGACCTTTAGCATTTATGGTGCAGCGCGGAAAGGGGGCGAGCGCTCGTTGCAGGGCGGCACCGAGGGCATCGACCTGGTTCGCTTCGATGTCGCCCAGGAACTTGAGGGTAAGGTGAAAATTCGCCGGCGCGACCCAACGGATAGCCGGCAGTTTGGGTTTCAACTCGGCGATTGCCGAGGTGATGCTGGCGATTGTCGTCGGCGCGACTTCCACGGCGATAAATGCGCGGATCATGACCCGCTACTCACGAAAGCAGTTGGCGCAGCCAGTTCAACGCCGCTTGGGCGGTGCCTTGCACGATCCGTTCACGATCGGTCAGGACCATGAGATTGAGGAGTCTGGCTTGGTGAAAGTTGTCCCGGCAGATGCTCACCCAGACGGTGCCGACCGGCTTGTCCGCACTGCCGCCCGATGGGCCGGCCACCCCAGTGACGCTGAGTCCGATGGTGGCGCCGGTGCGCTGACGGATACCCTGCGCCATTTCCAAAGCGGTGTCTCGACTGACCGCGCCGACACGATCCAATGTTGCCGGATTGACGCCCAGGGCGCGAATCTTCTCGGCATTCGAATAAGTTATTGCAGCGCCGAGAAAGTAGGCCGAGCTGCCGGCTACTCGGGTGATGCGATGGCTGATCAATCCGCCGGTGCAAGACTCGGCGAGGGCGAGGGTCTGTTGCTTGCGCAGCAGCAGCTGGCCGACCACTTCTTCCATGGTCAGCTCGCTGTCGGCATAAATGTAGTCGTCGAGAATGTTTTTGATTTGCCCGCGCAGCTTTAAGAAATGCTCCGTCTGGTGCCGCACCGCCACTCACGGTCAGACGCAGGGTCAGATCGGGGAAATGGGCGCGAAAGGACAGCTTGGCGAAGTTGCCCAAATCCAGCGGCTTAACCAGATCGTCCAATTTCGATTCGCTAATGCCATGAATTTTGAAGGTAGCCTCGTGGATCGTCGACTGACTGCCGTTCCGTTCGACGATCCATGGCAACACCGACTCGCGCAGCATGGCACTCATCTCGTGGGGCACGCCGGAAAGCCACAGGAGTGTTTTGCCTCGACCGAGCTCGACGCGAAAACCGGGCGCAGAGCCGTTGGGGTTGGCGATGATTACCGCACCCTCGGGGAAGACCGCCTGTTTGAGATTGTTCGCCGTAAATGCCACGCCGCGCTTTGCGAAGCGCGCTTTGAGCGCCGCCGCCACGCCGTCGTCTTGTTTGGTCTTAACGCCGAGCAACTCAGCGACCAATTCTGTTGTCAAATCATCTGCCGTCGGCCCCAAGCCGCCGGTGCCGATGACGATATCGCCGAGCTCCTGCGCTTGGCGCAGGGCCCAGAGCATCTGGTCGCGGTCGTCGCCGACTTTCACCACCGCGGCGACGCGGATGCCTAAAGCGAACAAGCCGATCGGCGATGACGGCTGAGTTGGTGTCGACCACTTTACCGGTGGTCAGTTCATCGCCGGTACTCAAGATAACCGCTTTTTCGATCATAACCACCGCCAATAAAGGAAGGTTTGGACGATGACAAATGCATACACTCCCGCCGCCACGTCGTCGAGGACGATGCCGGTGCCGCCAGGGAGTTTTTCCAGCCGCGCCGCTGGGTAAACTTTGGCGATATCGAAAATGCGAAACAGCAGGAAACCCAGCAGCAACGGCGCCCAGCGCAGGGGCGCGAGAAAGTTGGCGATCATGAAGCCGACGATTTCGTCGGCGACGATAATTTGCGGATCTTTCCGTGCATAATCTCAGCCGCTGCGGTCGAAATTTTTATTGCCCCGAAGGTCAATCCAACCAACAGAATCAGCGCGAACAGTGGGAGCGGTCTCGGCCAGGCGATTGAGAGCAAGCGAGAATGGCATGGCGAATAAAGTTCCCATCGTTCCGGGAAAAAACGGAGAGTATCCGACCCCGGCTCCGGTGGCTAGAGCGAGGGTCAATCTTGCGCCGCAAGCTGCTCACTGTGAGCGCGATAATATTGAGTAAACCAAGAAAACGCTAGGCTCAGAGAGAGCTAAAAGCACGGCTCAGGTAATAGGGCCGGGTTCGCGGTTAGGACTGCGGCGAGGACTTGAGCTCGTCCATGTAGGTACGCATCTGGTTTTCGAAGAGTCTGTGCAGGGCCGGCTCAAGGTGATCTTCCGCGGGGAAGTCGATGCTTAGAGGATTAATATACTGTTGATCTTTATAAAGTTCGAAATGGAGGTGCGGCCCGGTGGTTCTGCCGGTGGAACCGACATAGCCGATCAATTGACCCTTGGTCACCGCTACGCCAGCTTGTATGCCTTCGGCAAATCGATCCAGGTGAGCGTAACGGCTAGAGTAAGTTGCGTCATGCTTGATGTCGATAGCTTTGCCGTAGCCGCCGTTCCAACCCGCCTCGGCGATGATGCCGTCACCCACGGCCCGAACCGGCGTGCCACGCTGGGCGGCAAAGTCGACGCCGGTATGGGCCAGGTTGGTGCGTAAAACTGGATGAAATCTCGATTCGGTGAAGGGCGACGTGATCGCGCTGAATTCTAAGGGGAAGCGTAAGAAGGAACGCGCCAGACTGCGCCCCTCGTGATTATAATAGTTGCCAACGCCTTTTTGCCGCTCAAAGTATACCGCGGTGTACTTCTGGCCGGCGCTATTGAGTTCAGCCGCTAGGATACGAGCCCGGTCTTGGCTTCTTGGCCCTTGCGGCTGCGCTGCTCGTAGAGGATCTTGAAGTGGTCGCCTTTGCGAATGTCTTTTTCCAGGTCGATATCCCAGGTGAACAGGTCGGCAAGCTGGGAAAGCAGCGCCGGGTGGACACCGGCCTTGCGACCGTCGTCGAAGAGCGAGTTTTCAATCGATGCGCTGACCGTTTTCATTTCGACGTCGTAGGGCTTTTCACGGCGCTGGACGAAGATGCCGCGGATGCCTTTTTCCAAGGTTAAGGTGAATGAGTCGTTTTGATCGATTTCCACCGCCTTGAGCTGGCCCCGGGCCACCAGGCCGCGACCGCGCACCAGTGACTTGCCAAAAAAGAGGTGCGCCTCTTTCCCGCCGGTAATGCTTCACTACCGATATTTCTGGTCATGGTGCGTGCCCATAGCAGGCTTTCCGCTTTGGACACGTTGTGACGGTTCAATACGTCCGAAAGCGTCTCGCCGGGGCGTATACGGTAGTTAACCAGCTCGCGTTTATCCGAAAGATCAATGGGCCGCGGGCTTGGCTGGAGCAGTAGAGCGCGGTGAGCCTGGCCCTTGGTCGAGCCGCCTTACCGGCGCGCTGGCTTGAACCGACGCTGGCTTAGGAGCTTGTTTGCCGCGCACGGCTTGGTTCTGCGCTGAGAGTTGCTTGGCCGCTTCACTATCTAGTGGCGCAACCGCGAGTGCGGCAACGATCGCGGAGAACGCCAAAATTCTCGGAAAAATCGACATCCCTGGTTGTCCGGGGCGGCGATTATGGAGCTGCCCGGATGGTGTAGTTTGGCAAGCCATAGTACAACAAAGATTACAACTTATAGTCTGTTAGGGCCGGGCTGTCAACCTAAAATCGCTGCTAAAAAAAGTCCAATACCCCGGACAATTCGCGGTGTTAGGAGCGAATCTGGGCTTAGTCGGATTCCCTAAAAACGATGCGCCGCAGGGCGATCTCGACGAGCAAAAGGATGAAAGCCAGGATCAGCAGCGGCTGGCGCACCGGCTGGAAGTTCTTGGTCAGACTTTCACGCCGCAGGCTGTCTAGTGAGCGGGGATTGATTTCACCGCCGCTGCCTTCCGCCAATCTTGCGAGGAGCCGGTAGTTGAATTCCGGTCGCGGCACTTCGGCGCTGCGGATCGTAAGCTAACGTGTAGGCGACCGGCGGGTAGGCGATGCGCTGGCCGGCTCGCTCCTCGGTCAGGTCGATGCGGTAATCGCCGCTGGCGCTGGCTGGCAGGACCACCTGGAAATGGCCGGGCGCGAGTTTGTTTAGCGTGCCTTCGGTCTTGCCGCTCTTGCCGGCTGAGGAAAAGCGGAACTGGCTGTTGGCGCTGCTCTCTTCATAGACCGTCAGGTCGAGGATCGATTGCCCACCGGTGAAGCTGACCCGCGCTTCGTGCAACGGGATCAGGTTCTGTTCGCTCGGGCTGAGCCATTCTAAGATCCGGCCCCAAAAACCCTGTAGTCCATCCCAGGGAACCCAGTTGCGCGTCCAGCGTCCCTCCAGATCGCTGGTGAAAGCGACCGATTTGCCTTTGCCGTAGCGCCAAGAAGCGAGCAGCGGCGCGCGCCGATCATCGCGCGGAATGATTAGATCAGCCTGGGCGCCCCTTTTAACTTCGGTGTCCATATAGCCCAGCACCGCCGGATAATTTCTCACGCCGAAACCGGCCAACAGTTCAGAGCCGCCGGACTGTACTGGAATCAGCGGGCGATTGTCCTTGGGCTCGTCGCGGGGTTTGTCTTGGAGCTGTTCAAGAACGATCTGCGGCAGAGTCGATCGGATCGACGGTGTGGTGGAACAGGCCGCCGCCGTATTGGCTCACCCGCTTCATGATTCTGACATCCGCTTCATTACTGATCGCCACGGCGGAGACGGTGATTTTGCTATCGGTTTTCATCGCGCCGACCAGATCGACCAGTTCGCCCTTGGCTGCCGCGGGTGACGCCGTCGCTGAGCAGGATGACATGTTTGCGCGACGCGTTGGATCGCTCAAGCTGGCGTCGGGCTTCCTGCAATGCCGGCAGAAAGTAGGTTTGTCCGCCGGGCCTGAGCCGGTCGATTTGGCTGTCGATGACACCGCGCAGCCGCGCCATGGATTCCAGGTAGACGACGACAAACGGACTGTCGTCGAAACCGACGACACCCAATAGATCGATGTCTTTGAGCTGGCGCGCCACCGCTTTGGCGGCTTCCTTGGCGAATAGAATTCGATTGTCGTCGCGCATGCTGCCCGACTTGTCTATGACCAACACGACGGCGCGATTTTTTTCCGGCTGTTTGGGCGGTTCCTTCGGTTCTACCGGCAGGATTTTTTCAATTGGGGTTTGGCGATAGCTGTTCTGGGCGAAACTGGCGTCGGCACCGAGCATGATGAACGAGCCGCCGTCGGCGACATGGCGCTCGACGCTGGCGAGGTAAGCCGCGGAAAAGCGCTCCCGCGGCACGTTATTAAATATCACGACTTTGTGCCCTGCCGGTGGCGGCGCACCATCGGCGCCACGAGAAACCACGTCAAAGCCCTGGCGGCGGACGATCTCGTCCAAGTAGCGGCCCGAGCCGCCGGCACCGTTAACGATCAGGACTTTCGCTTTTGTCCGCACGTTGACCCAGGCAAGCGCGTGATTGTCCGGCGTGAAAATATCGGCAGCCGCATCGACAGCGGCGAAGCTCGCTCGATAGGCGGTGAGCGCCTCGCTCGGTGAGATTGGCTTGATAGCTAAGACTCTGGCTTCCCGGCCGCAACTTGATCCGGTCGGTTTTGAACGGTTGACCGTTGCTGGTCAGGGTCAACACGCCGTCGACCGGGCGGTCGTTCTGGTTGTCCAAGCTGACTCTTAAATTGAGCAATTCGCCGCTCATGCCCTGGCTGGGCGCGATCACTCTGGTCACGGCGACATTGGCGATGGCCGGCCGTTCGGCCGGCAGCATGGGATAAATTCTAATGCCGGCGGCGGCCGCGGCCGGCAGCAGCCGCTCAACGTTGCCATCGGTTTCCCAGCCATCGGTAAATAAGAAAACCGAGCGCGGCGCCGCCGGCAGGGCGAGGAGCGAAGTTAAAAGATTCTCCAGATTGGTCTTGTCCGGCTGGCTGGCGCTGGAGTCGCCGCTGAGAGCCTCGTTGCAGATTGGCGCTTTCCTTGGCCGCGCCGGCGAAAGTATAGATGCGGTCGCTCGTTGCCAGGCGCCAGTTGCTTGGTCATGCTTGCCATCCAGGGGCGCATGCTCGGCGGCACGCTGCGCGAGACATCGTAGGCGAAGATCCGTTCTTCCTGGCGCGATTGCTGGCTCGTGGTCTGCGGATCGGCAAGGGTGAGAATCACCAGCGCCAAGATCACCGTGCGCGCCAGCAAGACCCACAAACGCCGGTCGCCCAAGCGCAGCCAGAGCACCGGCAGCAAGAGCAAGAGCCAGAGAAAATAGGGCCGGGCGAACTCGATATTGGCGAAGACGATTGTTCATGACCGTTGTGCCACCCGCGCCGGGACGCGCCAGAGTTTTATCGAAAGCCATGCGCGGGCTCAAGAACCATTCGAGCAGCAGCAGCGCTAACGACGCGATCAATAGATAGGGCCAAAAGGAAAACAGCACCGACGCGCTGGCGCCGCTTGGGCTGCCGCCGCCGATGGCGACGGGCGCCGGCGTCCGCAGGTCGGACTCGCCGCGATCGAGCAAGTTACGGGCGATATAGCTGGCGCTCGCCGCCGCGGTTCAATTGATAGATGCCCTGGTAAAACGCCCCGCCAAAAAATCCCGCCCCTGGAGTTATCGCCAGGCTCTTGCCGCCCGGCAGGAGGATTTGATCGCCGTGTTGAGCTTTGCCGAGAAAGATCGCCTCGCCGGTGGCTTGGCTTTTGCCGCTGCGGCTGTCGAAAAACCAGTCGAGCAGATTCAAGGTGAACACCGACATCGGCAAGTTGTCGCGCCCCAAGTACGGAAACGGATCGAAACCGACGGTGAGGTAGCGCACCCCTTGCCGTTCGCTGGCGAATGCCAGTGGGCCAGCGGCGCTGTCGATGACGATATCGCCGGCGGTTTGCGGCTTGAGCGGACGGGCGTAGGCCGGCCGGAACAGATTGAAATTGACGTAGCGGGTCAGCACATGCGGGATCGCGCCAGTTGGAGACGGTGACGTTGCTCACCGGCGCTCCGAGATCGACCAAGGAGCTGCTTTCCGGCGGCAGAATGAACAGCGCCGCGGTGGGCGGCAGCGCCGCCGGGGTGGCGAAATGATAAATCTCCAAGCCGTAGCCGGCGCGCTCGACTTTGTCATAGTCGGCGGGCGCGACGATATCGATCTGCACGCCGGGGATCGCTTTTAGACTTTCCAGCTCGCGTGGCCGCGGCGTAATTCCCAGTATGCGCAGGTTGCGCGATGCCGGCGCCACGGCGAAGCGCCGGTTGTCGACGGGCAAAGCGTCGCGGTTGGCGATCTCGGCTTCGTAGCTCGGGATGGTCGGCAATACCCTCGAAGGAAACTGCCGCGGTCTTGCCGGTGCCGACGACGATCTCGCGGTGCGCCAGTTCGGCGCCGTTGCCTTTTAGAAGTATTTTGATTTTCTCATCGCGCTCGGAATAGTTGGCGACTTCGACCGACGCTTCCAAGCGGGCGTTGACCAGCGACGAGCGCTGCACGTCGAAAGCCGTCAGCGCGAAGTTGGCGCGCGGTTGGCCGACGGTGATCACTCGCGCGACGGCGCTTTGGCCGCGCGCCGGGCGATCGGTAAGCAGATATACCCGCTGATATTTGTGCTGGCGCGCCAGTTGCGCCAGCACATTGTCGTAATCGATCGGCGCTTCGCCCAAGTCGTAGGGCGCTTAGCTTGCCGATGATCGCGTCGCTTCGCTGGGCGAGAGCGGCACGGCGTGAACTTTCTCCAGTGTCGGTGTGGTCAGATAGAGATCGACTTTGCCGCCGGCGCCGAGTTCGCCGGCCAGCGCGTTGGCCCGCTCTTGCGCCAGCGAAAAGCGCGTCTTGCCGTCTTCCAGCGCCTGCATGCTCGCGGAATTGTCCAAAATGATGGCGATGTTGGTGGGCCGGATCGACAACACCGGTTCGCTCAAGGCGAAAATCAACAGCGCCAACAGCAATAGTTGCAGGAAAAATAGCGGCGGCAAGTGGATTCGCCCCCAAGGTTTGGCGCTGGCCGATTCGCCGGCTTCGATAAACAGCAGCAAGCTCGAAAACGCCAGGCGCTGAGGTTTGCGCCGGATCAAATACGGAATCAGCAGCAGCGGCAGCGCCAGGAGACCGAACAGGGCGGTGGGATTGAGAAATTCCATTGGCTTATTTAAACAGGCCGATGGCCGGCAATGTGGCGAAGACGAAGTCGCTTAGATCGCGATCGGTGACATACAGCGAATAGTGGATACCGCTTTGATGGCAAAAACTGCGCAGCTCGGCATTGTGATGGGCCAGCTTAGACTGATAATCGCTGGCGCGCCTCGGCGTTCCACTGATACTTGATTTCCTGCTCGGTCTCGCTGTCGACCAAGGCCAAGCTGCCGTTGGGAAAGCGCGGATCGACTTCGTGGCGCGACAGGATTTGAATGACGGCGATGTCGAGATTGAAGGCGCGCAGTAAATTCAAGCCGGGCTGATAGGATGCCGCCGGCATCAAGAAATCAGAGATCAAGATCGCTTTGCCCGGCCGGCGCATTTTCTTCAAATGGTCGGCCAACGCGGGTGCCAGTTGCAGGGCGCCGCCTGGGGTTGCCGAGGTGGCGAAGTTGACGCAGTCGGTCATGCGCCGCCGGCCGCGATAGAATGGCGTAGTGTTGGCGCGGCTGTTCTCTTGCAGCAAGTGCAGCTTCACATGGTCGTGATTGGCGAGAACGACATAGCTCAGCGCCAGAGCGACATGAGTCGCCGGCAGAAACTTCAGTTCCCGCGACGGGTAGCCCATGGACGCGCTGGCGTCGATGAAGACATAGGCGAACAGGTCGACTTCTTCGCGAAAAAGTTTCACGTAGAGCCGGTCGGTGCGCGCGTAGATGCCCCAGTCGAGATAACGCAAGTCGTCCCCCGGCGTGTAACGGCGGTAGTCGGCGAACTCCAAACTGGTGCCGCGCCGCGGCGACGAGTAGCTGCCCGGATGGCTACCGAGAAATTCCTTGCGCGTGCGCAGGCGCAGAGTTTCCAGCTGAGTGAGAAAGTGCGGTGTGAAGGGGCTGGGCAGCATGTTTTCTATCCAGTTTACTCGACGTAGGCGATGGGGTCGATCACGCCGGCTTGGCTAAATCCTTTGACGCGCAGCTGGCAGCTATCGCATAGGCCGCAGGCGCGGCCATCTTGGCTGGGATCGTAGCAGCTCCAGGTCAGACCATAGTCGACGCCGAGCTCGATTCCTTTGGCGATGATGGCGGCCTTTGTCATGTGCAAAAGCGGCGCGTGGATTTTCAACCGGCTTTCACCTTCGACGCCCGCCTTGGTGGCGAGATTGGCCATGGCTTCAAAGGCGCGGATATATTCTTCGCGGCAGTCGGGGTAGCCGCTGTAGTCGAGCTGATTGGCGCCAAAGAAAATGTCGATGGCGCCGATGCGTTCGGCCAAGGCGAGACCGAAGGACAAAAAGATCGTGTTGCGCGCCGGCACGTAGGTCACCGGGATGCCCTGGGAGATTTCCGCTCGCGCTGCGGCTTTTGGGCACGTCGATTTGATCGGTGAGCGCCGAACCGCCGATGGCGCGCAGGTCGAAATCGATCACCAAGTGGCTACTGGCATTCAAGAAGTCCGCGACGCGCTGCGCCGCGTCGATCTCGCAAGCGTGACGCTGGCCGTAGCGGAAGCTGAGCGCATGAATCGCGAAGCCGGCTTGTTGGGCGATAGCGCGGCGGCGGTCGCCGAATCGACGCCGCCGCTCAGCAAAACGACGGCAGGTGTGCCAGACATAGATTAAGAGCGCGGAACTTTGCTGCCTTCCATGGGGTAGCGTTTCTGATACCAGCCGACAATGCCTTCGTTGAGCACTTTCATGTTGCGATAACCGTTTTCGTGGAGCATGCCATAGGCCAGACTGGCCAGGTGATGGGGGCATGCTCAATAGAGTACCACCGGCCGGTCGCGCGGAATGCTTTTTAAATATTCTTTGAATGCTGCCAGCGGAACCGATTGGGCGCCCAGGATATGAACTTCGTCGAACTCTTCTTTGGTGCGGACGTCGATAAAGAATCGGTTTAGCGCCAGCTTTGATGTCGGCAATCAGTTGATCGATGCCGACAAACTCGGGCGTGACATCGGCCGGCAGAGTCTGTTGGGCGATACTCGGGATACTTCGACGGATCGGCATTGGCCGCCGGGCGCGAACCCAGCAGGATCAAAGCCAGCGCGAGAGTTGCACGGCGCTACTATATGATATCCGGTCTACGGTTCGCTTCATGGTTTTAGTCCCTGGGCGGCTATATTTGCTCATTTGCGCTAACGTATCCAAGGATTGGACGCCGGTGGTACGCTGGCCGTTAATGATCCAGGTCGGATAACTTTTGAATATCCTTCTCCTTGCAGACTGCCGCAAGCGGTCCCTGTGCGCCGCCTGGGCTGCACTCGACATAGGGAATGCGCTTGCCTGAGCTGCCGAATAACTGTTTCTGCTCGTTGCAATGCGGACACCAGGAGGCGCCGTAAAACTTCGCCTCGGTTTTCGTCAAGTGCTCCGCTAGTCCTTTGATCCAGGGGTCTTCGGGGCCGGGGGCGTTGCCCCAGTAGCCGGCGAAGTAGAGATGCAGCGCAACGATCGATCGCGGCGCCAACGCCGACGCTCTTGACCTAACCATGGACCCCAGGAAAAGTTCGGCAAGATTCGCCGGTTTTTGCAGGGTGGTCATGATGAAGATGACCGCCATGAGGCCGAGGGAAGTGAGGCAATAGGGGCAGGCCGCCTTGAGTTCGAAAGAATGATATCGAAGTCAGGTAGAGACTAAAAAGCAGACCGAAGAGCGAGATCACCCAAGCCCAGCGCCATTGGTTGTCCGCGTAACGGTTCCAAGCCACCGCGGCGAGCAGGCCGTAGGTTAACAATCCCCAGAACGAAGTCGGCATGCCGAACGAGCGTCGACCATCGGCTGTTCAAGACGACATCGCAGCCGCTGCCTTCGACGCAGAAGGCGACGAGCTTCTCCGCCCAGGCGGTGTAGGTGAGATAGGCGGACAAGATCATACCCAACACCGCTAGGGCGAAGAGCGGCCAGTTGGGGCCATCGCGCAGGAGCGCTTTCGCCGGTTGTTTACCTTTGGATTTTTTCTTGTCGCTAGCCATCGATCATCCTTTCAACAGGGTTTCAATATCGTTTCTCAGCCGCGCTAGACCATCCATCTCGCGGCTGTCGTAGTAGCCGCGGATCTGCGCTTGCTGATCGATCAAGACAAAGCGCGGGCTATGCGGAATCATGCCGCTCTGCTCGGCGCCAGAGGGAAACGCCGCGACGCTCAAGTGAAAGCCGTCGCGGACGAGCTTGATGACTTGATCCCGCTGGCCGGTAAGAAAATACCAGCGCTGCCGATCGGCCTCATGTTTGTCGGCGTAGGCGCTTAGCACTTGCGGCGTATCCCGTTCCGGGTCGACACTGACGGATACGAATTGGACATTAGATTGCGCCGCGAACTCTTTTTGCAGCTTGGCCATGGCCGCTGTCTGCAAGGGACAGGTGTCGGTGCAGGTCGTATAAATAAAATCGGCGATCCAAATCTTGCCGCGCAGGTCGGCCAGATTCACGTCTTTGCCACTGCGTTCGGTCAGTTTGAAATCCGGCACTGATCCATATTGCTTCAAACCATCATCGCCAGCGCGATTGACCAAGCTGATCCGCGTCTGCGGCCCGAGCTTCAGCCACAGTGCCGTGCCGAGGATCACGCCCATGGCGATGACGGCGGCACCGAGCAGAAAGAAACGGGTTTTCGGATCGTTCATTAGTAAAGGTCAATTACGACAACGGATTTTATCGGTTAATGGGGCGTTTGTGTAGAGCGGCGGGTGGGAAATCATGACGACCGCAGGTTTGGGGGTGTTCCATAGTGGAAGTGGTTGGTTAAGGTCAATCCATACGAGCGAATAGCGGGGAAGCGATCAAAGCGAGTTTATCCGAGGAAAGCACGGACAGCCTCTTAATTAACCTGTGACCGAACCTCAGTTAACCGGGGTATTCGCCTATGAGTATAGATTGCGAAGGATTTTGATGTCCATTTTACGACGGTGGGTTGAATCCTTAGGCAGCTAGTGAATCGAGAGGGTGCTGTCCGTGGGTGTTCGAGTCACTTTAGGAACCTACCCAATATCAACGAAGGGGACCAGTGATTTGGCCGGAGCTAGGTGACGAAGTGCTTTGGGACATTGTTTACATTAAAGCAGCCTAGTCGTTCAAACCGGCTTTTTTCTCCGACAGTTTTTCTTAAGCAGGTGGCATTGATCTGCGATTTAAACCGTCGCGAAGCTGCGGTTCTGAGCCGCACCCCTGAAAAAGTCGAATCCACCACGTTCGATGTCCGCAGGTCGCTTTGCTTTCGTCCCAACCACTCGGTCACTGCCTGCTCTAACAGGCAGCTCGCGTTTCAAATCTCGAGAAAGTTACGCCTTACGATCTTCTATTTCCATACCTTTGGATAATAGCTCTCTTAAGTCCGGTCATAATAAGTGAATGGATAGAAATGGATTTTTCTCGATGACGAATCAGTTGTTCTAATCCCTCTGGAAAACCGTCACAGCGTTGATATCGGATGAGCCGACATAGATATGCTTTCCGCCCGGACTCACTACAACTGCGAAGGCACCGTCGAGCCCCTTGCCGTCGGTACAGCCCCCGCCCGTGCCGTCGTCGCTCACACAGCCGGCAATGCCGCCGAGCTGAGTCAATTCACCAGTTGTCGGGTTGCGTGAAAATACCGCCACAGCGTCGCTGACGTTCGACGCCACATAAACATGCCTACTGTCCGGAGTCACGGCTACAGAGCTGGCACCGGCAAGCCCGTTACCATCGGCACAACTCCCCCCCGTGCCGTCTTCGCTCACGCAGCCGGCAATGCCGCTGAGCTGAGTCAATTCACCAGTCGTCGGGTTGCGTGAAAATACCGCCACAGCGTTGCTGACGCTCGACGCCACATAAACATGCCTACTGTTCGGACTCACCGCCACAGAGCTGGCACCGATAAGCCCGTTACCATCGGCACAGTTCCCCCCCGTGCCGTCCTCGCTCACACAGCCGGCAATGCCGCTGAGCTGAGTCAATTCACCAGTCGTCGGGTTGCGCGAAAATACCGCGATGGCGTTGCTGATGCTCGACGCCACATAAACATGCCTACTGTTCGGACTCACCGCCACGGAGCTGGCACCGATAAGCCCGTTACCATCGGCACAGGTCCCCCCCGTGCCGTCCTCACTCACACAGCCGGCAATGCCGCTGAGCTGAGTCAATTCACCAGTCGTCGGGTTGCGCGAAAATACCGCGATGGCGTTGCTGACGCTCGACGCCACATAAACATGCCTACTGTTCGGACTCACCGCCACAGAGCTGGCACCGATAAGCCCGTTACCATCAGCACAGGTCCCGCCGGTGCCGTCGTCGCTCACACAGCCGGCAATGCCGCTGAGCTGAGTCAATTCTCCAGTCGTCGCATTGCGCGAAAATGCCGCGATGGCGTTGCTACCAGCCGATGCCACATAGACATGCCGGCCGTCTGGACTCACCGCCGCAGATCTGGGGTCATCCAGCGCTTTGCCGTCTTCACAGTCAACTCCATCACCAACGTCGGCCACGCAGCCTGCGGGTGCGTCAAGCTGGGTTAGTGCTCCGGTTGTGGCATTGCGCGAAAATACCGCCAGTGCGGAGCTGCCAGAAGAGGCCACATAGAAATGCTTCCCATCGCGGCTGACGCTCAGCCCTACCGGGCCGATAAATGGTTGCTGTCTACGCAAGGGCCGTCACCGCTGTCACTCATGCAGTCCGGCCCGTTCAGCTGTGTCAGCACTCCCGTCGTCGGACTCCGGGAAAATTCCGCCACTGCGTTGCGTACCGGAAGAGGCCACGTAAGCATGTTTGCCGTCGGGACTCAGAGCCATATATCTGTTAGCAACAATTCCCTTGCCGTCAGCGCAGGTACCGCCGGTGCCATCCTCGCTCACACAGCCGGCAATGCCGCTGAGCTGAGTCAATTCGCCAGTGGTCGGGTTGCGCGAAAATACCGCCACCGCGTCGCCTCCCGACGCCACGTAGACATGCCGACCGTCCCGGCTTAGGGCCACGGAAATGGCACCGATAAGTCCTTTGCCATCAGCACAGGTACCGCCGGTGCCATCCTCGCTCACACAGCCGGCAATGCCGCTGAGCTGAGTCAATTCTCCAGTCGTCGCGTTGCGTGAAAATACCGCCACGGCGTTGCTGAGTTCTGATGCCACGTAGACATGCCGACCGTCCCGGCTTAGGGCGACGGATCTGACGCGGCTCAGCCCCTTGCCGTCAGCACAGGTGCCGCCTGTGCCGTCCTCGCTCACGCAGCCGGCAGTCCCGCTGAGTTGAGTCAGCGCTCCCGTCGTCGGGTTGCGTGAAAACACCGCCACCATGTTGTTGTCCAATGACCCCATATAGACGTGCCTGCCGTCCGGGCTCACTGCCACAGTCATAGCCCCAATAAGCCCTCCTCTGCCGACAGCACAGGTACCGCCTGTGCCGTCGTGGCTCACGCAGCCGGCAAGGCCGCTAAGCTGAGTCAGCTCTCCAGTCATTGCGTTGCGTGAAAACACTGCCACCGCTCCGCTGACCCGAGATGCCACATAGAGATTTTTCCCGTCCGGGCTCACCGCCGCAGATTCGCCACCTGATAGTCCTCTACCGATGGCACAGGCCCCCCCCGTGCCGTCCTCGCTCACGCAGCCGGCAACCCCGCTAAGTTGCGTTAGCGCCCCGGTCATACGGTCGCGGGCAAATACCACCACCGAATTGGCCGTGTCGGTTACCGCGTAAACATGTTTGCCGTCCGGACTTACTGTCACAAATTCTGGAGTCACGAGTGCTCGACCATCGCCACAGCTTCCCCCCGTACCGTCCTCACTCACGCAGCCTGTCACGTCACTCGATTGCACCAACTTACCCGTTGCTATATCGCGAGAAAACACCGCCACTGCATTGCTAAAGTAGGAAGCCACATAAACATGTCTCCCGTCGGGGCTAACTGTTACAGTTTCGGGATACAATAGCGCCCTACCGTCGGCGCAGGTACCCCCCGTACCGTCTTCACTCACGCAGCCGGCGGTTCCTGGAGGTTGGATCAAAGCTCCCGTGGTCGCTGCCATTCCCGGAGCAACCAGGAAAGATACCAATGTTACCGTAACCGCCATCACGACAATCTGAATTCCAGCGCTTGCGAACCAATATTCTTTCAATGTAAAGCTTCCCCGGTGTTTGGTATTTGGTATTCGTCCAAAGTTCTGCATTCCTGGTCCCCTGTTTGCCTTAAAGTCGTTGATGATGTCTAGATCGCCGTTCCTTTTGACACTTAACGTTTTTGTCTGCAAGAAGTCATTAGGGGCAGACGCTATTCGTGAACCCCTATGTCTTGTTCATCGATCACCACCGTGACATTGTTGTTCGAGTGCAGCTCGGCTCCGTATAGTTTCATCTCGGTATCCTCCTTCGACCATTAAATTTGATCGCTCTAACTTACGGCCTCCTCGAGAAACCGGATTGATGATTATCAAATGTTTGTAAAACCAATGCCGCAACATCGTTGATATTCATGGGACCTCGTTTCCACCGGTAATGCCTATCCACATTACGGGACGGCTAACCGGTGCGGAAGTTGTGCGATCAACCAGTCACGTAACTGGCATAGAGCAAGGCGTGGACCGATGCATAAAATGGTTACAACTGATGAACCATTCTGTGATTTTACACTATCAAAGCCCCCTATGAGGGAAGGATGGGCCTAAAAGGCCTGAAAATTATTTGCCCGCTATGAGAGCAGGCTGGGCCTAAAAAGCCTGAAGATTATTTAACCATCTAGAAACCTAGCGTTCATGCCTGATCGTGCATGTAGACGGTTAGAATCGCGGGCGAGGTGTGTCGCGGTATCGCTGGCGCTGTCATGCGCACTGTTTTGAGGGGGAATCGTTATTATTCTGATGATCGATACGCCGAAGCGAATCTGACCAAATGGATGAGGCGATTGAACGGAGAGTTCACCACCTAGTTCAACCGCCGCCATCTACGTCGCCGCCGTCTATTCCAGGGCCGCCACAAAGCGACCCTGGTCGAACGGGACGCTTATATCTTAGAACTTTGCCCGCTGCTTTTTGTCCTCAATCCAGTCTGGGCCGCCACGGTCAAACTCCCCGGCTGTGGGCGTGGAGAAGTTACCGGGCGACGATAGGAACGACTGCGGCAACCGGCGCGGGCAACCAGGAGCGGTCTGGCCAGAAAGTAGAACGAAGTAGCTTCTCGTGCGTTATTAATTGACCTGATGTTGAAATCTCTGTGACCCGGTAATCTGCTCCCTGTAGTCAGCCCGGAGGAATCTTCTCGATCAGCTTCCCATTGATGAAAAGTTCATAGCCTTTCAAACTCAATTCATAACCGCGCGGCGGGTGGTCGGACATGTCGCTGACGACTAGGTCTAGGATCAGCAGCGTCTCGGTCTTGGGCCGGACTTCGTAGGCGAGTTTGAATGGGCCAATGGTGTTTTTGACCGGGGCTTTGCGTTGGGTTTTTTTCAACACGCCGGCGGTATTCTTAATTTTCAAATGAAAGGCATCGAAGGCGCCGGCGTCTATTGGCGCGCGAAATACTTGGGCGGTTTTCTTGCCGACGTACTTGGTTAGATCGACCGGCTCTGAAGTGACGGCGAGGTCTTTCCAGCCGGTCTGCCAGAACTTCAGACCGGGTTTTGGGCTGACGGCGATTTTATCGATGGTGACAATGAGTTTGTCAAAATCGCCGATGGCGTCGCGGTGGTCTTTGATTTGGACTTCCAGGATACCTTGTTCACGCTCGGCGGCGGGCGCGTGAGTCGATGCGCCGACGATCAACAACAATGCGATTAGGATTTTTCCGATTCGAGCCATTTGATGTCTTTCAGGACTTCTTTGACGAGCCACTTGTCGCCGTAGTAGTCGACGCGTCGGATGCCCTTGGCATCGATCAGCGTTGTTAGGTTGGTGTGCTGGATCTGGCCGTTGCCGTGGTCTTTGACGTTGACGCCGAAATTTTTCCAGACTTCGGCGAGATCATTTTGCGAGCCGGTGAGGAAGTGCCAGTGCTTCACATCGGCCTTGAATGCTTCGCGCATAGGCCTTCATCTTCGCCGGCGTGTCGCGTTTGGGGTCGGTGCTGATGCTGAGCAGTAAATAATTCTCGCGCTTCTCTTCGTCGAGGGCGCGCTGAATCGCCGCGAAGTGGGCGCTGAACAGCGGGCAGACATCCGGGCAGGTGGTGTAGACGAAAGTGACCAGGACAACTTTGCCGCTCGCCGGGTTGAAGTTAATCTTTTTGCCGGCTTGATCGATCAGCGTGAAGCTCGGCGCGGCGACGTTGGTCTCGCGCCGGCCGATCTCGCCTTTCTTGGGCGGGATGGGAATATGCGCGTGCAGCTCGGTGATCAACAAACTCAGCGCTAAGCAGTACTGCGCCAAGTACGAATCTACTTTTCGACTTGGAAGTCATAGGTGACCTTGACTTGCTTGGACCCGTCGGGCAGATCGCCGCGGACCATGTAGGTCGACGAGAACTCTCGGTCTTCGCCCGGCTTCAGTTTGACCGGCAGGAGCAAGGCGCACTCGACTAGATCGAGATGTTGGCGCAGTTCTTGGGGCTCGACGCGGTGCACGATGCGGGTGGCGATGGTTTCTTGAGAGAGCGTTGCGCACGCGGTAGGCGATGGTGAAGAGCTCGTTGGCGCGCACGCTGGTCTCGCGGTTGAGCGGCGTGGCTTCGATGGCTTCATTTTGCGGCACGGTGGCGTCGTATTGCACGCGCAGTCCGGCGGCCCAGTCGAACAAGACGCGCCACAGGCCGTTTTCCTTGACCAGCGTCAGTTCTTCTTCGCCTTCGATGAACTTCAATTTGCCGGCGCGGCGCAGATCGTCGAGGGTGGTGAGGATCTCTTTCTGCTTCTGCACCGGCAGAGCGTTGAGTTTGTCTTGGTCCCAATCGAGTAACAGTGCCGATAGGCTGTTAGCGTCGGGCAACTTGATATTGAATTTGACTTTGGTTGTCGCGTCGTTTTCCGTTGCGCCTATCTGACGGACTTCGATCAGCTCGGCGAGCTTTCCAGCCACCGTCAATGTGAAGCCGCTAAACGGTCCCTTCTCCTGGATATAGAGATCCTCGGACTTGATCAGCCGGTCGCGATTGGAGATCAGCCGATAGGCTTTTTTGTGATCGTGGGCGTATGCGCTCTTGAGATAGTTGTTGATCGTGCGTACCGGTCCGGACTGACCGCCGTTGTTGGGCGCCGAGAGTAAATAATAAGGCGGCAGCACCAGCAGGATGGCGGCGGCCGCGGACCAGATTAGATTGGCAATTTTCATGGTTTTGCAGAGTCAAGCGGTGACACGCTCACTGCGTAAGTGACGCTGAGCTGGCGCACTTGGTCGGGCAGCGTGCCGCGCAATAGATAAGTCGTGACGAACTCTTCTTCCTTGCCGGGTTGCAAGCGCAGCGGCAGGATGAAACCACAGTCGACCAGATCGAGATAGTCGCGCAGCTCTGGCGGTTCGATCAGAGTGGCCGATACGGGTCGAAAGAGTCTGTTTACCGGTGTTGGTGATTTTCATCGCGACGCGAAAAACTTGTCCGGGCCGGGAGGTCACTTCGCTCTGGGCAATCCTGATTGCCACCGGCGCTGACGCCGGGATCGCCGGCTGAAAGGTCAACTTGACGCCGGCCGCCCAGTTCAGAAAGAGTTTCCAGCCGCCGGCTTCTTTGACCAGGTTGAAGGTCTCCTCGCCGGCCACCATGGCGATTTTTTTGTCGCGCCGTTGGCGGTCGATGGTGTCCAACAGCGTTTTGCGTTCACTGGCGGATAGTCTTTCCAGCCGCTCGCTCTCCCAATCGAGCATCAATGGGTTCAGTTTCGTCGCATCCGGCACGTTGGCGGTGACTTTCACCGTGCCGCGCTCCCCGTCGACGCGCAGTTCCACAACGCGAACGCTAACGCTCTGCGCCACGGCTCGCGCCGCTTCCAGGGTAAAATCGCGAAACTCGCCGCGCTCCCGATTGTAACTATGCACATCCTTTAGACGTTGGTCGGCGCTGGAAATTTGCTCGTAGGCGGCGCGAAAATCGCGGGCGTAAAGCGCCTTCACATAGTTTTCGATTACCGTAGTGATTTCCTGGCGCTCATCCGCCTTGGCGAACTCGGCCAACAATGCCATCGACACCATGGCGCCGAGGAACATGGCAGGGGACAGGAGTCGGCGCGACGACGAAAGTAGTCTCTTCATGGAACCGGGCAGTGAAACCGTGGATCTAGCAATCGGGATGAGAAGTCATCGGCTCTTGGCCGGGATCGTCCAGAGATACAGGGTTCGGCCATCAACTCGCTCGGTGCGATCGGGTTTCCAATCGCCCATGTCGAAGGCGTGGGAGACTACCCGGGAGCCGGGTTTGAGCTGGCTCAGCAGGTTGGGTTTCAATTTCAAATTGACGTCCGGCAGCAAATACATCGTGACTACCGACGCTGCCGACAAATCGACGGTGAGAATATCTTGCTGGCGAATCTCGGCCTGCTCCTGGACGCCGGCTTTGCGAATGTTGTCGCGCGACTGTTTGACCAGATCGCCGTCGATCTCAAAGCCGACAGCCTTGGCGCCTTTTTTCGCGGCGGTGATGACGATGCGGCCGTCGCCGGAACCGAGATCGTAGACGACATCGCCTTTTTTGACGCCGGCGAGCTCGATCATCTTATCGACGACCTCCTGCGGTGTCGGCACGAAGGGGACGATCTTTTTGTTTTCGAAGATGGTGTCTTGGGCAACCGCGATGGCGTATTGCGAGTCCTGCGCGATGACGGCGAAAGTCGATAGAACGAGCAATCCCAAGCCGATGCAGGCTTTGCTAAACATTCGACGCTTCATGGAATCTTTCTCCTCTTCAAAGAATCGTTGCTAAGCAATTAACCATAAAATATTTACCGTAGCCAGTACGGACCCGGCCGGTCTATTGGAGCTTGAATTCGTAAGTTAATTTGACCTCGCGATGCGTCTTCGCCCGCTGTGGCGTCGAGCAGGTACGCCATGGCAAATTCTTTTTCCTGCTGTGGACTCGAGCGTCGTCGGCGTCAGCAAGCCGCACTCGACGAGCTGCAGATCATCGGCGATTGCCGGCGGTTCCAGCAAATGGCGGACGGTAAATGTCACAGCGTGCGCGCTGGGATTCTTGATCTTGACATTGACCAGAAACAGCTCGTCGCTTTTGGCCATCACTTCCGCTGTGGCGAAGCGCACTTCCAGTTTGTTGCCGTCGGATACGTTTGCTCTGCAGCAGCACGCGCGTGCCGGCAGCCCAATCGAGGAAGATCTTCCAGCCTTCGGGTTCTTCGACGAGTTCGATGGTTTCTTGGCCCTCGATGTTGAGTAGCTTGCCGGCTCTTGTTGCGGGCGTCGAGTTCGGCCAGAAGTTCTTTTTGCTTCTCCTTGGAAAGGCTATTCAACCGGTCCTGATCCCAATTCAACAACAAATCATTGAGTTCCGCCGGCGCGGGTACGCGGTAACCGACCTTGATAACCAGCCGTCCGCCGCTTTCTTTCTGTTCGATTAGCCAGACTTTCATGAAGCCGGCGAGTTGCTGAGCCACCTCGAGTGTGAAGCCGCTGTAGCCACCTTGGCTATCGACATAATTCTGGCGGTGCGCACCTGCCGGTCCGCAGAAGAAAGATAGTCGTATGCTACGGCGAAGTTACGCGCGTAGGTCGCGCGCAGGTATGCGTCCAAGGTTGCGCGAGGCCGGTCCGCTTCGATGCTTGTTTGCTGGATAAGAAAGTAAGCGACAATGGCCAAACCGAGGATCAATAAGGCAGTGAATATGAGTTTGCCGCTATAGCATCGCTAATTAATCGACCAGCGGGATTTCTTATCGCTCCGCCGTTTGATGAATCAAACCGCATTCAGCGCTGAATGCCAACCTTCTTGACCGCCTCTTTAGCGCGCTCCGATGTGATCGGCCCAATGACGATGTCACGGATGATGCCTTGGCGGTCAATAAAAAATGTCGCCGGCGGTCCGAAGATGCGATAGGCCCGTTTCACGGTGCTGTTCAGATCGAGGGCGATGGGAAAGACCAGCTTGGCCTCTTTGGCGTATTCGCTGACCGCGGCGCGGCTGTCTTCGACGGCGATGCCGAGCACCTGATAGTTGCCGGCGGCCTTCGCTGACAGTTCGTTGATGAGCGGCATTTCGTCGCGGCAGGGATCGCACCAGCTGGCAAAGAAATTAATCACCAGCGGCTTGCCGCGAAAGCTTTCCAGTCCTGCCGCTTTACCGTCCAGGGTTTTCAAATCGAAAGCGATAGCGGCGGCGCCAACCACGGGCGCCGAGCTTGGCGGTGCCGGATGCACATGCTGCGCCCAAAGGCTATGTGCCTGTCAAGGCAAGGCTAAAGCAACGCTCGCGGTCAGTGGGCCGAAGCGCGCAGCTGCCCGTGAGTCAGTAATTCGCTTGCGTCGTGAAGTCTTCATTGTCCCACCGTCGCGCTTCGAAAAACCACTCTTGAGTCTTCGCCGTCGGTTTCCGTCCAAGCGACATGCAGTTGATTATTCCTAAGCGCCAGCGTCGCGCGGCTGGCGTTGCCTTTGCTGTTGCTGATTTGCTGGATCGGACTCCAGCTCCGGCCGTTGGCAGCGAGCGTGCGCATGTAGATTTGCGATCGGTTGTTGGTGTCGAGATTGCTCCAGGCGAAATAGATCTGTGTCGTCAGCGCCAACCACGAGATTATTATAGAGTGTTTCCGGCGCGGTGTTGCGGTGGATCAGGGTGCGCGGCGCGAAGCTTTTGCCGCCGTCTGTCGACACGCTGTAGTAAATGCCGGCCTCTGGTTCAGAGCGGCCCTGGGTGAACCAGCTGACGTGCAGATGGCCGCGCCGGTCTCGGCCGATGCTCGGGCCGGAGTGCGGGCAAGAGGGGACTTGCCAGCCGTCGTTGCTGATTTCCACCGGCGCGCCAAAGGTAGCGCCGCCGTCTAGCGACTTGCGCAACACATGGTTGCGAATCTTGTTGGCGTCGACTTCGCGATCGACCATATAAACCGTCTTGCCACCATCGGCAAAGTTGATGCCCAACTTGCAACATTCGCACAGGCCTTCGCCGACTTGATAATTCTTCGTCAGCGCTTGGCCGCGGGAATCGATCTTCATTAGATACAACTGGCGCGGTTTCGGACCGTCGATGCGGCGGTCGATCCAGGCGATCAATAGATTGCCATCGGGCATGGTTTCGATGATCGGGAAGCGGCCAGCGTCTTGCACTTCGTTCACCGTGCGCGCCGCTGTGAAGCCGCCTTTGCCGTCTTCCATGGCAAAGCGAATGTTGGCGCGGGTCTTGTCGCCTTTGACTCCGGGAATCGACCAGACGACGAAAGCTTTATTGTCCGGCGTGAAGGCGACTTTCGGCCCGTTTTCTTCGCCTTGGACGGCTTCGACAGTGTTGTTCAAACGCTTCGGCGCCGACCACGACTTGCCGCCGTCCTTCGACCAAGCGATCATCGCGTTGCGCATCGGCGAAGGGGCGCGGTCGCCACTCATCCGTTGGTGGCCAGTATGGCTGCCCTGCGGCCATGGAGTGTCGTGGTCTTCAGTCCAGACTGCGAACAGCCGACCATCGGGGCTGTAGCGTAAAAATGGCGTGGAGGGATTTTTCTCGCCATTGCCGAGCCGCCGCTCGGCGCCGAAGTTTAGCGATCTGGCGCCCTGGGTTGGAAAGGGCGCTTGCAAATCCGCACTACAGCCAAAAACCAATACAAAATACACCGCGAACCATGAGTGTGTGAAGCGAAGTTTCATAGCCATCACCTGCAAATTCACCGCACCGCGTCGTGTGCGGGGCGATCGATCGTTACCAGTAGCCGAGATTTCTCGGCAAGAAAGTGAAAATGCCGGATCAGGCAAGCGGCGGGGCGCGTTGCGAGCAGGGTGACAAGCTAAAGACCGATGCGGCTCGCCAGTTGTGGCTCCTGGCGTCGCTGGCTGACGGAACCGATGAGCGCTATTTCGAACGGCTGAACCGGCGCGGCGTGACTATGCTGCGCCACCGACAGGACGACGCAGTCACTGGCTTGAGAAGCAGGCGCTGGTTTTTGCTCATGATCATGCTGATGCTCGCCGCCATGATCGTGGGTGGCGGCATGGGCGACATGCGAATCTTCGTGCCGAGCCTGCCGTTCGAAGAAGTGGTGCACCCGGTGTGGCGCCGACGCGATGAGAAAAAACAAAAGCGCTAAAGCGCTGCCGAAGTGGAGCGCCCTTGTGAGAACTGCGATTTGGTTGCCGGCTTGCATTTCTCTGTGACGGTTATCCTAGTAAGTCGGCAACCGAAGTTCAAGGCGAAGCTTCGCGCACTGCTCATTTGCGCGGTGAAGACCACTTTGTCGCTGGCATCCAATTCGGTCTGATGATCGTCGGCGACGACGCGCAGTTCCAAAACATGTTTGCCTGGCTTGATGCCGTTCAATGTCCCTTTGGCGCTCTCGAACATGCCCATCAGTTCGCCGTCGATATAAGCGTGGGCGTGGTGGCCGCGTTTGCCTTTGGTCAGTTGGTAGTGAATCTCTACTTTGTCCCCCTTTATGGTTTGACCCTTGGTCGGCGCGAGGATTTTGATCTTAGCGCCGTCGGCAGGCTGGAGCTTGGTGGCGGATGATTTTGCCAGCGCCGTTTTGCCGCTGGTTGCTCGTTGCCATGTTGATGCTGTTGCCCTTCAACTGCGACTGGTAAGAGGGTGAGAAGAAATGCCAACAGCGGCGTTTTTTAACAGCATTGATTTGATCCTCATTGACACAATTTCAGCATATTTCAGGTTTTGACGAAAGCTACGTTGAGTCTGAGATATTCCTTAGACGTTGGCGGGACGCAGTCTCTGTAGCTGAGGTCGAAGAAATTCCCTGACGTGTCAACGGTGCAAACGGAAGCGATAAACGAAGGTAAACTCCGCGGGAACGTTTTGTCCGTCTCTTTGCGCCGGCTCGAAGCGCGATTGCTTCACCGCTTTGAGCGCTTCTTCATCGAAACCGGCGCCGCCGCTTTTGACGATTTCGGCATTGGTGACTTTGCCTTCCGGGTCGACTTCTATTCTCAGTGTCACGTCGCTTTCGAGGCCGGCGCGCAGCGCCATCGCCGGATAGGTGGCGCGCACGGTTTGAATCGGTTTGGCTTCGCGATTGGTTCTGCAACACGGTCTGCTGCACGGGTAGACCCGGCGCGCCGGAACCGCGACCTAAACCGGACGCCGCCGTGCCACCGCCGCCGCCGGCAGTTCCGGTGCCGGGCACTACGCCGACATCGCCTTTGCCGAACAAGATTGCCGGCGCCGGCTTCGCTGCCGCCGCCTTCTGATCTAGCCGTCGGACGGGATACTCGGACGCTTCCGTTCGCGCCGGCGCTCGTCGATTTTGTCTCTATAGGTTTCGCGATCTCATCTTTTGTTACCGCCGCAAGCGCGGGAAGCAGCGCTTTTCGGGTTTGACGATGCTCGGTTTTCGCGGGCGATTTGGTATCCTTGATTTTCTCCGGCTTGGGCGGCGGCGCTTTCTTTGTTTCGGCTGGTAGCCTCGACCTTTTTCGCCTGTGCCGGGAGTACCGACGGCGGTAGATCGACCAATGCGATGGGCTGAAATTCTTGGCGGCGAAGATTGTTGTGAACTAACGCGGAAGCGAGTAGCCAAGATCGACCAGGTGAATGAGCAGCGACGAGACCAATGGCAGGTTGAGCGAATCATTTCTCATGGCCGGCTGTCTTTGGGTTTGATCGCGATGGCCATTTTGGCGACGCCGGCTTGGCGCGCTGCGTCCATGATCTCAATGACGACGCCATGCTCGACTTTTTCATCGGCGTTGATCAGCACCAGCAAGTCCGGATTCTTCGCCAGCCGGGCTTTCAGGATTTCGCCAATTTGGGCGCGCGGCACGTCCTGCTTGTCGATGGCAATTTTGCCGTCGGGCGCGATGGTTACCGCCGCGCTTTCACTCGGCGTTTGTTGGCCGGTGGCCGCTTTCGGCAGATTTACCGGCAGGCCGCTGTAGCGCGCCATCGACAGCGTCGAGATCATGAAGAAGACCAGCAGAAAAAAGATCGTATCGATCATCGGGATGATCTCGATACGAGCTTTCTTGATTTCTCGTCGGCGCAGGCGCATCTACTTTTTCTCGTTGTCGCCGCTCAGGGCGAGCTCAAGGCGCGAAGCGTAGTACTCGATATCTTCCATTTCACGCTCGGCGCGATTGGAAAAATAGTTGTAGGGCACCAGGGTCAGGATCGCGATCAGCAAACCGGTGGCGGTGGCGATCAGCGCTTCGGCGACGCCGCCGGTGACGGCGTGGGGTTGGCCAATGCCGGCCTGCGACATGATGCCGAAGGAGCCGATCATGCCGGTGACGGTGCCGAGCAGGCCGAGTAACGGCGCCAGGGTGATGATCGTGTCGAGTATCGTCAGGCGCTGCTTTAGCACGGGCACTTCCCTTTGCGCCGCGACTTCGAGGGCTTTGGTGATGTCATTGCGGTGCGCCAGACCAGAGGCCATCACGCGCACCAACGGCGAGTCGGTGTGCCGAGCCGACTCGGCTGGCCTTGTTCAGATCGCCGCGTTCGACCAGCTCAAGCAACTTTCGGCGGCTTGCCGGTTACCGATTCGGCGCCAAAAGAGGCAACGCTCGATGACAACCGTCAAGGCGATGACCGAACAAGCAGCAGCGGCGCCATGACCGGGCCGCCCTTGACGATGATATCGATGAAGTCAAACATTGAGGGGTTTACTCTCCCGTGAAAAATTCAAGCTAGGAATGCGCCGGTTCCGCTCTCAGCGGGCGGAGCTTGTTCGCACCGGTTCGCGGAAGAAGAGGAGCAACGTCATGCCAAGAAAATAGGAACAAGAGATAACGCCAAAGGTGGTTTGAAATCCCGAAGTGCTCATCAGCCAGCCGGCGAGCAAGCGTCCAAAACGGCGACATGATGAAACCGATGCAATAGTAGAGACTGAAAGCGGCATCGAGAATGTCTTCATCGGCGACATCGGTGAGCAGTGCTTGAGTCAAGGTTTGGCGCGAGGTGACCACCGCGCCATAGAGAATCAGGTTAGCGAACAAGCCGATGGATACATGATCTTGCAGGCTGAGCCAGACCGTCGATAACGCCGAAAGCAGCAGTGATACTTGCAGTGTGCGCGTGCGATGAAAGCGGTCGGAGATCCAGCCCCAGGCCATGGGGCCGAGCAGGCCGCCGACCTGAATCAGCGTGAACAGAAACGCGGCATAGGCCATGTCGACTTTCAGGTCGTTGATGAAATGGGGCACGATGTAGGTTTCGTTGATGCCATGGCCGAGGCCCGCGCCGCCGACCATCAAGACCAACGAGATCAGCAGGATGTTTTTGTTCTTGAGACAGCGCTTGTAAGCGTCCCAACCCATCGGGCGCTAGCTTCGATTTTTGGATTTGCGCCGGGTTCAGCTTGATCGTGTCGCGCAGAGCCAGACAGGCGATGCCCATGAGTATGCTGGGAATGCCGACGATCCAAAAGATCGCGCGCCAACCTATGTGAGCCACCAGCACCGCGGCGACGATCGGCGCGACCAGACTGCCGAGATTGGCGGCAGTGGAGTGAAACGCCAAGGCGCGGCCGCGCGCTTTGCCAAAATAGGACGCCAGCGCCGTCGAGCCGACCGGATGCTGCGGACTGGTGCCGACGCCGCCGAGAACGCGGGTGAACATTATAAAGGGGTAACTGGAGGCGAAGCCGGTGGCGACGACGGAGATGCCAAGCAGAATGTTGCCGACGCCCCAAGATCACGCCGCGGCGCACGTAAGGGACGATGAATCCGTAAAAGGCCTGGAGAAAATTACCGACAAAACCGTAAACCGCGGTAATCGCACCGATGGCGACAAAGCCGATGCCGAGATCGCGCATCATCAGCGGATAAAGCACGCCCAGCATCGACGACTGAAAATGATTCAAAAAATGGGCGCCGCAGACGATCGAAAAGATCGCGGTCTTGCCTGACGGTTCGGTGGCGGTGTTACTGCTGGCAGCGTTTTCCATGATCTGTTTTTCTTATCTCAATTTATCGCGAAAACCAGCATCGCTGATAAGCGCTGACGGCTCTGCAGGCGTAATGACTGAGCGCCGAGTAGCGATTGAACCCCGACATCGCTGAGAAATAAGCCGAGCGCGATTGCGCTGTACTACGATATTTCATGACCAACATCCCCTTACCACATGTGGATCGTAATCCCAGCCTTGACGGTAAACGGATCGCCGGGTGTGAAATGCGAGCCAGTCTGCCCGGGCAGTCCTGCCGCCAGTTCGTTGGCGGTGCGAGACTCGAAAACATGCTCGGCGGAGCGCCATTTGGTATTGGCCAGGTTTTGAAACTGAACGAAGAATTCATAGCGCTTCCAGATATATTTTAGAAAGAGATCGAAAATCGTCGCGGTCGGCGTCAGGATGCTGCCGTCTTCGATGCCGTAGCGACGGCCGATGTGGCGCATTTGCAATCTCGCCTGGAGGCCGGATTCGTGGCGCGCGGTGAGACCGCTGTAGGCAAGAAAACGCGGCGCCAGCGGAACCTTGTCGCCATTAACAAACTTTGCCCAGGTGTAGGAAATATCCGAATCGAAGGACAACCAGGGCAGGATATCGTAACGAACCTCGCTTTCTATGCCCTGACGTCTGCTTGCCCCGCTGGGCTCGAAGGTTCCCTCGTCGCCGACGAATACCAGTTCGCTGGACAGGTAGGAATTCCAGACGGACGTCGCTGAAATCCACTTTGTTCAAAAGCTTGGTCCGCACTCCGAGCTCCCCGGACCAGTAACGCGCGAGCGCTTTGGCTGGATCCTGAACGACGACGCGCGAGTCGTTGCTGTGAAAGCCGCCGCCCATGTTAACGAACAAGTTGGTTTGCCTGGCAATGTCATTGTCGGTGAATGGCGTAAAAATCAAGTTCATTTTGGGATTTATCATCGACTTGGACGCCGCGCCGGAAATCGGCTGGGTGGCTGGCCCGTCTTGCTTTACATTGAACCAGAAGTTGTCGAGGCGCGCTCCTAGTTGAGCCCGCAACCATTCAGTCGAGTCGAACTTCTTGGTGCGCGAACCAGCCGAGGTTGGTTTGCTGAATACCGTTATCGTTGGTGGTGCTCAGACCGCTGGCGGTCTTCCTGGTTGAACAAGCCGACACGTATGTGGTCGAAACGGCTCTGAAAGCCCAACAAAGTTTCAGTCGGCAGCCCCCACAAGCGAATAGCTGCGCCGGTAGGTAATGTTGTTGCCGGCCAGGAAACGTTTGTCGTTCTGCTCGATGCCGTCTCCGTTGACAGGGTTATTGAGAAACAAGCTGAAATTCGACCAGAGTTGCAACTTGTACCAAGAGGCCCAGGTTTGGGCGGTAAAAGTTTGATTGGCATCGGTATAGTTATAAATGAAACTCAAATTCTGCCGTTCTGACTTTCCGCCTTCGCTCGGATCGTTGGAACCGAAACGGCCGATTTCGCCGCTACGAACCTGCCTTGACGGAATCTCTCCGGATGCGTCCCAATCGGTTTTGAAAAAGGTCCCCAAGAAATTTAGATTCGAGTTCGCGGTCGAAAAGAGATTGAACTTAGTCAAGATGTTGTAACGGATATAATTATTGGGATTCTTAAACGCACCGTCATTGTGGTAGATCTCAGCGGCGATATAGGGCTTGAATAAGGTCCCCTCGGGCGGCGCAAGAATTCCGACATAGCGTTGGGTGTTATAACTGCCGCCGGAAAGAGTGAGAGTGCTGTCTTTGTCGCGATTCTTGGTGATGATGTTCATCGCGCCGGATGTAGCGAAGTCGCCCAGATGGGCGAAGTACGAACCCTTGTAAATCTCGACCTTATCGATGGTCTCCGGGATCAGCCAGTGGAGATCGGCGTAGCCTTGACCATGGGCATGGCTGACCATGTTTACCGGGATGCCGTCGATGAAAACCGCGAAGTCGGTGCCGTGGTCCGAATCGAAACCGCGAAACAGAATCTGATCGGCTTTGCCGCCGCCATGATGCTGGCCGATGATCAGTCCCGGCACTAATCGCATGACGTCGCTCGGTGTATTGGTCGGACGAAGCTCCAGGTCTCTTGCCGTTCGTGTTTGTTCGGTTGCAGCAGAGGTAGGCTGCTGACCCCAAACATACTCTTCAATGGGGTCATTCGTTGGGCTTTGAGCGAATCCCAAGCTAGCGTGGACAATGCACGCGACTGGTAAAACAAATCTGATAAGAGCGCAAAGCTGGTTTCATCATATTGATTCTTCTAAATAGTACAAATTTAAAATTCGTGCTACGATCAGTCAAAAAAATTTAGTGCTTCATCTCTGGCGTCGTGGTGACCAGCTTGCCGTTTTGCACACCTTTGGTGGCGATCAGTTTGCTGGCAATTTCATGGACCTTGTCGGCGCGGCCGCGGATGACGATGACTTCCAGGCAGTTATGCTCGTCGAGATGGATGTGCAGGCTGGCATTCACGGCCACCGCCGCTTTGTGCTGCATGTCTGCCAGCACGTCGCTCAGGTGGTGGATTCGATGATCGTATACCAGCGTGACGACGCCGATCACTTCGCTGTCGCCCTGGCCGACTTTCTTCTGGATCAGGTGGTCGCGAATCAAATCGCGAATCGCCTCAGAGCGATTCTGATAGCCCATGCCGCCGATGCTCAGGTCGAAGGCGGCCAACAGATCTTCTTCCAGCGAAACGCCGAAACGCGATAGATGATGCATAGAATTCCTTTGCTGAACTTCGTAACACAAATTTTAAATCTGTGTCAAACCTCCACGCGGTTACCCCCTCAGTTGGTTGCGTTGATTCGCTGTGCTAGGTCTAGTGACGTGAGTTCATTTGGCCTAATTGCAACTTCACTCCTTTTTGCCTTTGTCGCCGGATGTGGCCGCAATGAACGCATGGACCTGATCTACGGCCAACGCTGTGCGAACTGCCATGGTCCGGGCGGCCGCGGCGATGGACAGATTGCGGCTTCGTTGCAAACGCCGCCGCCGGATTTTCGCGAGACCGTGCAGCGCAAAAGCAACAGCCAGATTAGAAGAGTGATTGCCGAGGGCAAAGGTTCCATGCCGGCTTTCGATCCGGCGCTGCGGCCATCGGAAATCAACGATATGTTACAGATGGTTCGCTTCCTGAGCCGGGAAGGGCGCGATCTCGCCTGGTGGGAGAAGTACGATACCTTGATCGCAGCCCATTGCAGTATCCCATGGGAAGCGGCGCTGGGGCTCGACGATCCGCCGGAGAAAAAACCGTGAAATTGAGCTTCGCTTACTTCCTTGGTGGTCATGGCGCTTTCGATTAACTCAATCGGCAGTTATAGCCGGCGCGCATGAGATCCATCAGAAAACCGTTGAACGTCGTGCGGTGCAAGATTCCAATTAATGATTTCACTCTGGTTGATCAGAATTCGCGCGAGTTTAAGTTCGGCCACTTGGCTGGACGGGTGGTTGTCGTGGCGTTTGCTTATACCACTTGCCCCGATGTTTGTCCGCTGATCACGGCGGCGCTGCGCCAGGTGCAGAGCGGCTTGACTCCGGAGGAACGCAAGAAAGTTTTCTTGCTCACCATCACGACCGATCCGGAAATCGACTCGCCGAAGGTTCTTGCAGGCTACGGCAAACGCTACGGCGCAGATTTTACCAATTGGTCGTTTCTTTCCGGCGATCAAGCGGCGCTGCAAAAGGTCTGGAAGAATTTTGGCGTGGGCGTGAAGCGCAAGGGCCGGGGTTTAGTGGATCACACGCCATTGACGGCGGTGGTCGATCGGCAGGGCCGGATGCGCGTGGCCTATGTCGGCCCAGCGCCGGATGCGAAAGCGGTGCTGAAGGATGTCCGTAGTTTGCTTAGTGCAATGAATGGCCGTTTTACCGTGACCAGAATCGCTGCTCATGTCATTCGCCATTTTCCTGGCGCCATCGCGGCGGAGCTTTCGGTGATTTCCATGAACAGCGGCTATGGTACTTATTTTTCTAAGTTTTCTCGCTATAAGTAGCGCTTTGTCTAGCTTGACAAGGTGGCAGGTTAAAACTAGACTCATTCATGAGTTTTTGAGCGTATACTGCGATGGCTAAAGATAATGTCGAACAGTTGGAGGTGACGGTTAACCAGCTCATCGAAAAGCATGAGCGGATGAGGCGCGAGAAAGAGTCGATCGAGAAAAAGCTGCAACAAAAAGAGAGCGAGTGGCATCATCTCAAAGGGCAGCTGCGTCAATACGAACGGGAACGTATCGAGCTACGCGATAAAGTGGATAGAATCTTGGGCCACTTCGCG
The DNA here is from genome assembly GCA_963847445.1 of uncultured delta proteobacterium. GTDB lineage: Bacteria > Desulfobacterota > Binatia > UBA9968 > UBA9968 > DP-20. Next base: position 172,968 of record CAWJZV010000045.1, read on the forward strand.
AGCTTGGATTTGCGGGAATAGAAAGATTTGAAGCCGATGAAAAAAGCCCTGGACGTTGAGATTCTTGGTCAGAAGTTCACCATTAGCAGCGATGCCGAAGAAGGCCATATGCTCAAAGTAGCGGGCTATGTCGATGGCAAAATGCAAGAACTCATGCAGGCTTCCAAGCCGGTGGCGAAATCGAATGTTGCGATGCTGGCGGCGCTCAACATCGCCGATGAATTTCATCGCTTGAAAGATAGCCATGAGGCGGTACTGAATCGCTTGGACCAATTGTCCAAAAAAATTTCGACGACATTGACTGAGGAGGGTTAGGGCCGATTGGAGCGTTAGACGGTTGGCGCGGGCCAGAGTCAGAAGCTCCGAATCGAGACGATGCGGTAAGATGGGGAAATCGGGTAAAGCGCTAGCAATGGATGATCTGATCCGTTGGATTTGGCTGTTCATCGGTTCTTTAGGAACTCGGCGACTTCGTCCGGGAAAGCCAGCAATTTGTACGGAAATCCCTTTGACAGGATTGATTCGGGTGCCTGTGCGCCTATCTAGCGGCGGGCGATTGTCTCGGGGACCGAACGCGCCGAACCGGCGAGCCAATTTGTAGCCAGGTATTTCCCGCGAACTAATATTCCCCACTTTCACCTCTCAAGCGCCCGCTGTTTATGAACGCGGTGCTTCCACCGGAGAGACGAAATCTGTTGCGGCAGGCAGCGCTGGCGCAGCGCAATTCCCTGTCCAAGTCGGATGTGCGTCTCTGGAGCCAGCGGATTCAAGTAAGAGTGCTAGACGCTTACCTGTTATCGCGGCGCTCGACGCCATTGCACTCTACAGCCCGATTCAAAACGAAGTCGATACCGGAATTCTGCTCGACCATGCGCTGAGCTCGGGAAAACGAGTTTATCTGCCAAGGTGGACCGAGCAGGGGTTTAGCTTTGTGCGGATGGAGTCACGGTGTGAATTGGTTGCCGGGCGATACGGCATTTTGGAACCGATCGGCGCTGCGGGCTTGAGTGATGCTGAACGACAGAATTTGGTGGTGATCGTGCCTGGTGTCGTGTTCGACTGCCGGGGTAATCGGTTGGGGCGTGGCTCTGGTGTTTATGATCGGCTGCTTGCCCAATTCAATATTAGCGATAGCGGCGTTGGATTGGCTTACGAGTGTCAGATCGTCGAAGCGGTCCCAGTGCAGCCTTGGGATCGCGGTATGCATTTTGTTGTCACTGAAAATAGAACCATCGATTGTGTTAACGTGGGGTCGATGGGGAATTGAGAAGGGGGGTGCTTTAATTTGGATCAGAGCATTGTGTTTGGAATAGGTGGTGTGATGGGCGGCATTTTGCTTGCGGCGGTCTTTGTTTGGATCAAAAACAAACAGGCGCGCATTCAAACCGAGCAGGCGCAATTGGGCGCTGTGCGGATTATCGAAGAAGCGAAAAAAGATGCTGCCGCAATTAAAAAAGAGGCGGAGCTCCACGCCAAGGACAGTGTGCTCAAGGAGCGTGCTGAGTTCGAGAAGGAAGCGCGCGAGGGGCGCCGCGAGCTGCAAAATCAAGAAAAGCGGGTGATCGCCAAGGAAGAAGCGATCGATAAGCGGGTCGAGTTGGTGGATAAGCGCGAAAACGAATTTGCCCGTCGGGAGCAGTCGCTCAAGGCGCGGGAAAAAAGCCTTGAGGACAAAGTTTGCCGAGTCGGAGCGGCAAGTCGATGAAGCGCGCCGGCATATCGAGCAGGTCGCCGGCATGACACGCGAGGAAGCCAAGAAAAGTCTCATCGATCAGATGGTTGACGAGGCCAAACATGAATCGGCCAAACGGATTCGCGTGATTGAAGAAGAAGCGAAAGAGGAAGCGGTACGCAAAGGCCAGAAGGTTGTCGCCCTGGCCATCGAGCGGCTCGCCGGCGACTTCGTCGCGGAGCGCTCGGTGACGGTTTTCCCGTTGCCCAACGATGAATTGAAAGGCAAGATCATCGGCCGTGAAGGACGCAATATCCGCGCGTTAGAAGCGGCGACGGGTATCGATCTGATCGTCGACGATACGCCGGAAACGGTGGTGATCTCAGGGCACAATCCGATCCGGCGCGAGATCGCGCGTCTGTCGCTGGAAAAACTGGTCGCCGATGGCCGCATCCATCCGGGCCGAATCGAAGAAGTAGTGCGCAAATCGGAGCAGGAGCTCGACGAGTCGATCCGAGAAGCCGGTCAAAAGGCGATCTTCGACGTCGGTGTTCCCGGCGTTCACCCGGAGATTATCAAGCTCCTGGGCCGGCTCAAGTATCGTTACAGTTATGCGCAAAATGTCCTGCTCCATTCCATCGAGGCGGCGTTCATTTGCGGCGCGATGGCAGCTGAGCTGGGTTTGAATGAAAAACAGGCGCGCCGGGCCGCGTTGTTGCACGATATCGGCAAGGCCGTGGATCATGAAGTCGAAGGCTCGCACGCGATCATCGGCGCCGAGTTGGCGCGCAAGTACGGTGAATCGCCGAAGATCGTCAATGCCATCGCCGCTCATCATGAGGATGTGAAAGCGGAAACGATCTTGGCGCCGCTAGTCGACGCCGCCGACGCCTTGTCGGGGGCGCGGCCCGGAGCGCGGCGCGAGATGATGGAAACTTACACGCGCCGTTTGGAAGAGCTCGAACGGATTGTCAACGAGTTCAAAGGCGTGGAGAAGTCCTACGCCGTTCAAGCCGGACGTGAGATCCGCATCATGGTGCAGCACGATATGGTTTCCGACGACGATGCGGCAAGAATGGCGCGCGAAGTGGCGCGTAAAATCGAGGCCGAGATGACCTATCCGGGCCAGGTCAAGGTGACGGTGATCCGCGAAATGCGCGCCGTCGACTACGCCAAATAGAAACCGTCTGCATGAAGATACTGATTCTCGGCGATGTGATGGGTCGTCCCGCACGGCGTGCCGTGCGGGAGCTCGTCCCGTCGCTGATCAAGAATGAAGAGCTCGACCTGGTGATTGCCAACGCCGAGAACTCGGCGGGTGGCATGGGTGTGGACATCAAGAGCGCTAAGGAACTGATGTCCGCCGGTGTCAACGTGCTGACCTCGGGAAATCATATTTGGAAAAAGAAGGAGATCTTTTCCTACCTGGATAATGAAGAAACTTTGATTCGTCCGGCGAATTATCCCGCCGGTGCGCCCGGGCGGGGATGGTGTGCCTGGCAAAGCAACGGCTTGAGCGCGTTGGTGATCAATCTTCAGGGCCGTGTGTTCATGCCCAATCATGTTGACGATCCGTTCCGCGCCGTCGATGAGATTCTCAAAGTTCACCGCACCCATTCGCCGGTGGTGATCGTCGACATGCACGCCGAAGCGACCTCGGAGAAAAACGCCATGGGCTGGTATCTCGACGGTCGCGCTTCGGTGGTATTCGGTACCCACACCCATGTCCAGACCGCCGATGAGCGTGTCCTGCCGCGCGGTACCGCCTACATTACCGATGTCGGCATGTGCGGGCCGATGGATTCGGTGATCGGCATGGAAAGGGAAACCGTGATTCGCGGCTTTCTCACCCAATTGCCGCGGCAATTCGAAGTGGCCGAGGATAACGTCGCGCTGCAGGGAGTCGTCGTCGATGTCGACGAAAACGACGGCAAGGCGCGCAGTATTCGCCGGCTGAGACTATTCTTGAAAGCACAGCTGTGACGATGACCGACCTCCAAACTCAACTCGAAATTATTAAGCGCGGCGCTGTCGAGGTACTGCCGGAAGATGAACTGATCGCCAAGCTCAAACGCGGCCGGCCGTTACGCGTCAAAGCCGGCTTCGATCCCACCGCGCCGGATCTGCACTTGGGTCACACCGTGCTGATCCAAAAAATGAAGCAGTTTCAAGAACTCGGCCATGAGGTGATTTTTCTTATCGGCGATTTCACCGGCATGATCGGCGATCCGACCGGCAAGTCCGAGACGCGCAAGCAACTGACCCGCAGCGAAGTCGCCAAGAATGCCGAGACTTACAAAGAGCAGATTTTCAAGATTCTCGACCCGCAAAAGACTATCATCGAGTTCAATCATCGATGGATGGAAAAAATGGACGCCGTGGCGATGGTCGAATTGACCGCCAAATATACCGTCGCGCGCATGCTCGAGCGTGAAGATTTCAAACAGCGCTACCACAAGCAGCAGGCGATCAGCATTCACGAATTTCTCTATCCGCTGATCCAAGGTTACGACTCGGTTGTTCTCAAAGCTGATGTCGAATTGGGCGGCACGGATCAGAGATTTAACTTGCTCATGGGGCGGGAGTTGCAGCGGGAATACGGCCAGGAAGCCGCAGGTGGTTTTGACGATGCCGCTGCTCGAGGGCTTGGACGGCGTGCATAAGATGAGCAAGTCGTTGGGCAATTACATCGCCATTACCGATACCGCGGACGACATGTTTGGCAAGATCATGTCTACTTCCGATGATCTCATGTGGCGCTACTATGAGCTGCTCAGCGATCGGCCAGATGGATGCAATTCAAACTCTCCGTTCCCAAGTCGACAGCGGCACGCTTCATCCGATGGATGCCAAGAAATCTC
>CAWJZV010000045.1:185000-232524 GCA_963847445.1 uncultured delta proteobacterium
GGGTTGTACGGCGTTCCTGGTTGGCGCTGGAAAAATTCCTAAGCCAGCTGCTTGATTACCGTAAATTTCTCCTCTAAAAAATTCCATCGTGATTAAGATCAACCAACTATCTAAGTCGTATTTCGCGCGCGAGCTGTTCACTGAAGTTACCTTTCAGATGAATGCTGGCGACCGGTTGGGCCTGGTCGGGCGCAACGGTCACGGCAAGTCGACGCTGTTCAAACTTATTTTGGGCGAGGAAGAGCTCGATTCCGGCGATATCACCATCCCGCGCAACTATCGGATTGGCCATCTCGAACAGCATCTACACTTTACTCAACGGACGATTCTGGATGAAGCCGTATTAGGTCTGCCGGAAGAAGAAGCCCATTCGATCTACAAGGCCGAAGCGATTCTGTTTGGACTGGGGTTTTCCCAGACCGATCTGGAAAAAGCGCCGGGCGAGTTTTCCGGCGGCTTTCAAATTCGCATCAACCTGGCGAAACTCCTGCTCTCCGATCCCAACCTGCTTCTGCTCGACGAACCGACCAACTACTTGGACATCACCTCGGTGCGATGGATCGCCAAGTTTCTGACCAATTTCAAGGGCGAGCTGATTTTGATCTCCCATGATCGCGACTTCATGGACAGCGTCACGACCCACACGGCGGTGATCCATCGGCAAAAGATTCGCAAATTCGAAGGCGGCACGGCCAAGGCTTACGCGCAGATCGTCCTCGAGGACGAGATCCATGAGAAGACCCGGGCCAACGAAGACCGCAAACGGGCTCACGCCGAGGCGTTCATCAATCGTTTCCGCGCCCAGGCGTCCAAGGCCAAGATGGTCCAGTCGCGCATCAAGATGCTCGAGCGGCTGCCCAAGCTCGACGACCTTGCTGAGATCGAGTCGTTGGATTTTGAATTTCGCTATGCCCCGTTCGCCGCGAAAACTTTTCTTGAAGCGCGCGATATCTCGTTCGGCTACACGAACGACAATCTGTTGTTTAAGGACATCAACCTGTCCATCAACGCCCGCGACCGCATCGGTGTGATCGGCAACAACGGCAAAGGGAAGTCGACGCTGTTAAATGTTCTGTCCGGCGGGCTCACACCGCTGACAGGCGAAATCAAAACTCACCCCGATCTGAAGCCGGGCTTCTTCGGCCAGACCAACATACAACGGCTCGATCCCAAGCTGACCATCGAACAAGAAATCGCAAACGCCAACCCGGCACTGACGCGCACGCAGGTGCGCAACATTTGCGGCACGATGATGTTCGGCGGCGACCTGGCGCTGAAGAAAGTGACGGTGCTCTCGGGCGGCGAGAAAAGCCGCACGCTGTTGGGCAAGATTCTCGCTCATCCGTCCAATCTGCTTTTGCTCGACGAACCCAACAACCATCTCGACATGGAGTCCATCGACGCTTTGATCGAGAGCCTGCAAGATTTTCCCGGAGCATTTCTGATCGTCACCCACAACGAAGGCATCCTGCGCGCCCTGGCGACCAAACTGATCGTCTTTCACCGCGGCAAAGTCGATGTCTTCGATACCAGTTACGACGAGTTTCTCGAAAAAATCGGTTGGGAGGACGAGGAGCCAGGGCAACGGCAAGGCCAACGGCGTCCAGAAGAAACCGACGACGCGAATCCATCACGACGAGAAAAAAGAACGGGCAAAGGTCGAGCGCAAGGAAAAAGCCCGCATCGAAAAGCTCGAAGCGCAGATCATCAAGAACGAAACCGCATTGAAGAAATACAACGAGCAACTCGTGCTCGAAGCCAATCGCAATAATCTTGGGCAAATGCGCGAACTGTCGGTGAAAATCAGTCAGGTGAAGCGGGAAATCGATGATTTGTATGGCCAGTATGCGGAGTAGAGGCCGCATCATTGGACGAGATAAAGCCCGTCAAGAATGAAGGTATGCTGAAGCATCCCTGTTTAGTTTTAGCCGATGCCGGCGGCTTAAAATCTTTCCATTCTGCCGGCCAGTTCCAAAAACCTCCGGATCGAATGAAACGTGCCCGTGTGAAATTTGCGTAACTTGACTCGCGCCAACCTTTGCGGGATAAAAACTTTTGCGTAGGCGGTAATCGGCATCATGTACGTAGCGACGATGATCGCCCGCTTCGTCTCAATCTAAATTTGCTCTGACCAGCCGGAACTAGCCGCGCAACTGCAGAAACCCGGGTGTAGATCCGAGGTGAAAACTACGGCGATAGAAACCCTTGGAAATAACCAATGATTGCGCGCAAGGATCGTTCGGACAGCGCGACATCAACACGGCGGCGGGCGCCACGCATGAATTGATTTGCCGTGGTCGAGGTTGTCAAATTCCAGCGTTAGATTTCTTAGGGATAGATTGCCGGTCAATAGTGGGATACGGCGCCACGCCGGCAGAAATTGCCGGAAAACCTGGCTTGAGTTTCAATTCGGCGGTGAGTGAAACGGTGCGACAAGTTCCTGGCAAGATCTGTTGGTCAGTCCAAACCACTGCGCAACAAACTAGGAGGAATCAATCATGAGCACATCGTTCAAGTACAATAGACTATCGAAAGATGACGCTGCTTGTCTGCTGGTCGACCACCAGGCCGGTCTGATCTCGCTGGTGCAGGATTTCTCGCCGGGCGAGTTCAAGAACAATGTCCTGGCGCTGGCGGCCAGTGCGCACTATTTCAAGCTACCCACGATCCTGACTACCAGTTTCGAGAACGGCCCCAACGGGCCGCTGGTGCCGGAACTAAAGGAAATGTTCCCGGACGCGCCTTACATCGCGCGGCCCGGCAACATTAACGCCTGGGACAACCAGGATTTTGTCGACGCGGTGAAGAAGACCGGGCGCAATCAACTCATCATCGCCGGCGTGGTCACCGAGGTCTGTGTCGCCTTTCCGGCGCTTTCCGCCATCGAAGCGGGCTACGAGGTGTTCGTGGTCACCGATGCCTCGGGCACGTTCAACGACGTGACCCGTCACGCCGCCTGGGCGCGAATGGCGTCGGCAGGGGCGCAAATGATGAGTTGGTTTGGGGTGGCTTGCGAGCTGCACCGCGACTGGCGCAATGACATCGAGGGCCTCGGCGCGCTCTTCTCCAGTTACATTCCAAACTACCGGAATCTGATCACCAGCTATCTCGCCAAGAAGTAGGGGTGGCGGGCGCGCGATCCTGCGGATTCCAATTGAAGAGGTGAGCGATGGCGCAATTAAGCGAAAAACCGCCAGTCAAAAAACTGCGCTGCATCCAGCGTAGCGTCGATCGACATTGGGTCGGCAACGGATTCCCGGTTCGGACGCTGTTCGCCTACCCCAACCTGGGACCGGTGCTCAGTCCGTTCCTTCTACTAGACTACGCCGGCCCGAGGGAATTTCCTCCGACCCAAGAGCGCCTCGGCGTCGGCGAGCATCCGCATCGCGGCTTCGAGACCGTGACCATCGTCTACGACGGTGAAGTGGAACACCGCGACTCGGCGGGCGGCGGCGGCCGCATCGGCCCTGGTGATGTGCAGTGGATGACCGCCGCGGCCGGCATCGTCCACGAAGAATTTCATGGGCGTGATTTCGCCCGGCGCGGCGGCATGTTTGAAATGGTCCAGCTTTGGGTCAACCTGCCGACCAAGGACAAGATGGCGCCGCCGCGTTACCAGAGTATTTTGAATAGTCAGATTCCCGCCGTCAGTTTGCCCGGCGGCCAGGGAACGGTGCGCGTGATCGCCGGTGAGTTCGGCGGAGCCAAGGGGCCGGCCATGACGTTCACGCCAATCCTGGTTTGGGATCTCCGCTTCGCCACTAACCAACGGACAGATATTACCGTGCCGGATGGTTACACGACCGCGCTCGTAGTGCTCAAAGGCTCACTGCGTGTGAACGCTACTGAAGCGATCGGGACGGCGGAGGTTGGACTGTTCGACCGCGCCGGCAAGAGCATCGGCATCGAATGCGTAAACGACGCCACCGCTTTACTGCTGTGCGGCGAGCCGATCGACGAGCCGATTGTCGGACAGGGGCCATTCGTTATGAACAGCTCCCAAGAGATTCGCCAGGCGATGGCCGATTACGCGAGCGGCAAGATGGGTCATCTGTCATGACTGAAAGCGTGAAGGGTCGAGATTTTTGCGTTGTACTCACTGCCCGTTTCGCTATGGTAAGTAATCAACACTCTTGCCTGTCGCTGGGTTAGCCGCCGATTTTGAAAACTTTCATTCTCGACCGGGCGACAGCCAAGCACTAAAAACTAAAGCATCCAGCAGGACCTGATGGAGTGTCCATGCCGAAGCCAATTCGAGCGTAACTGCACTGTATAATCTCTGCTTCATCTGCGAGCTTCTTGAGTGGTGGATTACTGAAGAACGTAGAGTGATACTTGCCTCGCTCCAGGCTATGGTTGTCTGTTCGGGGAGTTAGCGAGACGCGCCATGAAAAATCGTCAAATCGACGCCGCCTGGGTTTACCATAACGGCACCAAACATTCGTATCAAAGCGTCCGGGCCAATCCGCACTATCTGGACTTTGACAACCAGCCGGTTTCTTTCAAAATTTACTCCGAGTTAGAGCCGATCGCTCTACCCCCGCATCTGTCCTCTTCGGGCATGCCATCCCTGGGCGCGATTTCGGCGGTTGCTGCGCGGCGGGATCGTCAAGCCGCTCTCAGCAAACAGACTCTCGCGGAGATTCTGTTTCTCGGCGCCGGCATCACCAGGCGGCGAAAATATCCGGGTGGAGAAATATTGTTTCGCGCCGCGGCTTGCACCGGCGCGCTGTATCACGTCGACCTGTATCTTGTCTGCGCCGAGCTCCAAGACATTTCCGCCGGCGTTTACCACTTCAGCCCCCATGACTTCGCGCTGCGCCGGCTGCGCCAGGGGGATTTCCGCGGCGTCCTGACGCGCGCGAGCGGTGCAGAGCCCTCGGTGGTCGAAGCCCCGGCAGTTTTGCTTTGCGCTTCGACGTTCTGGCGCAATGCCTGGAAATACCAAGCCCGAGCTTATCGCCACTGTTACTGGGACAACGGCACGATGCTCGCCAATCTTTTGGCGGCTGCGGCGGCGCGCGCTCTCCCGGCGAAAGTTGTCCTTGGTTTTGTCGATGGCGCGATCAGCGAACTGTTAGGGTTAGATCCCAAACGCGAGGCAGCGCTATCGTTGGTCTCTCTGGGTTGCGGTGCGGCACAGCCGGGCCTCTCATCGACGCCGCTAGAGCGGCTGGTTTTGCAAACCGAGCCGCTATCCAAGACCGAAGTCGATTACCCGGCCATGCGGGCGATGCATGAGGCTTCGTCGTTGGAGAACGAAGACGAGGTGGTTCAGTGGCGTGCCGCGAGCGACAGTCACAGCGGCGCGCAAGAGGATCGAAGCGCGCACGGCAGCGGCCGACGAGTTTTCCTGCAAGCACCGAGCGATGACGACGTGCCATCCGCAACCATCGAGGACGTAATCGTTCGGCGCGGCTCGACGCGCCGGTTTGCCCGCAAGTCGATTACCTTCGGGCAACTTTCCATGCTGCTCGACCGGGCGACCCGAGGCATCCTTGCCGATTTTCTCCAGGCGGGTGATTCTCTCAACCGGCTATATTTAATAGTCCATGCGGTGGACGATCTTGCGCCCGGGGCTTACGTCTACCGGCGCGATCTGCATGCGCTGGAGTTGCTCAAGGAAGGCGACTTTCGCCGTCAAGCGGGCGATCTCGGCTTGGGTCAGGACATTCCAGCGGATTGCAGCGTCAACGTATATTTCTTGGCGGACCTCAACCGAGTCCTGGACCGTTTCGGCAACCGCGGCTATCGCGCCGCGCAGCTCGAAGCCAGCATCAGCGGCGGCAAACTTTATCTGGCGGCCTACGCCCAAGGCCTGGGCGCCTCCGGCCTGACCTTTTTCGATGATGACGTGACGGAGTTCTTCTCACCCCACGCGGCGGGCAAGAGCGTAATGTTTTTGATCGCTCTGGGAAAGTCGGTCAAACGCAAAAGCGAGCTGTAAGGCATCGTGTTGTCCGGCAGCAAAAACACCAATCGTTGCAAGCGATAGGCTGGATGACAATTCTCAAAAACAAAGATGCGAACCCTTCGGCCGCGAGCTAAGCAAGGTCTAAGTCTCATCGCAATGACAACTCTCGCAGCGCGATTAGATCGCATCATACGCAGGGCCAATTAAGTTTAGGCACCGTTGAAATTCTATGAACTTCCCACAGCTTCAGCGAAAATAGCGCAGCATCTCGGCGTTATACTTATTGTAAACGGCGCTCGACGCCGGCTTGATGACGAAGAGCTTGCGCCCTTGCATGAGCCGCGGCGGATTCGGCAGGACGTCCTTGCGCGCCGGAATGCGGCTCAGTTGACGCATGGAAGTTTGTCCTTCTTCGGAGAGAATGAAGTCGACGTAAAGCCGCGCCGCGGCGGGATGAGAATTCTTGGCGGTGACGGCGATGCCGATGGGGTAAACGAACCAGGGGTCGAGGGGCACCCAATCGATCGGCGCGCCGGTTTTTTTGAGCTCTTCGACGCCGGTCGGATACTGCGAGATCAACAAAGGAAACTCGCCGGCCATCATCAGCTGGTTCATCAGCGAGCTGCCGATCCGCGAGTGAATCTTTTGCTTGCTCAGTGCCTCCATGTATTGCCGCCCCTTGTCCTCGCCCATGGACTGGAGCATGGCGAAATACCATTCGGTATGGCTGAGGACAAAGCCCATCTTCTCCCGCCACTTCGGCTGCAGCAGCTCCTGGTAACTGTTCGGCACGTCATCGGGTTTCAGCATCCGCGAGTTGTACGCCATGGTCACGGCATTCAAATACGTCGCGTGCCAATAACCGTCCTTGTCGCGCAGCGCTTCGATGTAACCGTCGCGCTCGGGGGATTGGTACTTGGCCAGCAGTCCTTTCTCCACCAGGTTCATAATCGGAAATACGCTGGATTGATAAACATCGGCTAGGTTGGCGCCGGTGCGCGCTTCAAGCAGGTAGCGGGTCAAGAGCGCGTCCTTTCCCGAGCTATAGAACTCCATGTTGACGAAAGGATATTTTTTCTCGAAGGCGGCTTCTAGAGCCCTGGCGTCCGAAGCGTTGGAGGAGACGTAGACCATCACCTTGCCTTCTTTTTTCGCATCCTCGATGAGTTTGGCCCGCTCCTTCGTTTGCGCTGGGCCAATTCCAGGATTCGCCAAGGCAAGGGCGGTCAGTATGGCTATTGTCACAATGCGATTGATATTCATGGGGTCCCCTCCGAGCACCGTTAAATTGTCTGATCACCACAGACAGCTTGCTGGGCTATGCGTAAACTAGGCAAAGCCGCGGCGTTCGTCAATGCGAAAATCGTCAGTGCATTTTCTCCGACACGCAGGTTGGTCCCAGCTCTCCAGATCCTTCGGCGACAGCCGCGATCGGCTGATCAACGCCAGCGGCCGCCGGCGATCGCTCTATCGCAAATTCGATTTGACAAGGCCGACTCGGCGCTTGGCGTAAGACCGGCGGAGGCAATCGAGCGGGCGAAAAAGTTTCTTGCCAATTAGCTTTCACGCGGGAGGCGAAGCCGAACACCGCGTCTCTGCTCGCGGCGGCGGGTCTACGGTTGCTTAATGACAAATTCTAAGTAGCTTGCACATTGCAGGAACGCGCTGGCATAAAACGTCTGGTCGCTGTGCTCCGACCGGCGCTATAACGGTAACAACCCGGTGCGCGTGGCCTGGGCTCACGCGGCTCTTGACCTTCGGTTCGATCCTGCGCTATACAGCGTCGATGCCTATCCAATTCCTACTCCCGAAGAAGTTCACGCGCGCTCAGGTCGAGTGGCGCATGGACGAGTTGACGCTGCAATTTCAAGGCACGAAAGACAAGAAAATAATCGCCCGGATTGCCGCACTCAACCGCGTACTCGCCAAAATAGATGTCCAGGGTTCGGCATCTTCCCAACCCAGGAATCGACAGTAGCCTGCCTGATTAACTCTTGATTTTGTCGCTTCGCGTCGCTTTACTGAGCTGCATAGAAAGCCGGGACGATCCGAACGACTGCGCTTTTTCTGGCACCACAGCGACTTGAATCGCGCTGCAGGTTATTCAGTTATGCGGTTAGGTTTGCCTTGCGGAGTTCACCTTGCGGCAGTTGACCTAAATGCCTTAGAGTCAGAGAGGGTAGAAACATCTCTTGCTGGAGGATTCTATGCCCGCGTCCCTCGAGCATATCGGCGCTAACACCCCAATGGGCGCGAACCTGATCGGCGACGGCGCGACATTTCGCGTCTGGGCTCCCCATGCGAGTTCGGTGCATGTGATTGGCGATTTCAACAATCGGCAGCGTAATGCCAACAGTTTGCTGACACGGGATCACCAGGGTCATTGGCGTGGATTTATCCCCGGCGTTGAGGACCGCCAGCGTTACATGTTTTATGTGGTTGGCGAAGGCGGCGAGGGCCCGAAACGCGATCCCTATGCCCGCGAGCTCCAGACGCCTTTCCCGAGCGAGTGCGTCATTCGCAGAACCGACTTTCCCTGGCACGAAAGCGGTTACGCCACTCCAAAGTTTCATGATTTCGTGATCTACCAGCTCCATGTCGGCACATTTTTCACACCGAATCTGCCGCAAAAAGCCGGAACCTTTCTCGATGTCGCGAGAAAGATCCCGTACCTTGCTGATCTCGGCGTCACTGCGATCCAGCTGATGCCGATCCAGGAGTTCCAAACCGAGTTTAGCCTGGGCTACAACGGCACCGATTACTTCTCCCCGGAAATGGATTTGGCCGTCGAAGACGGCGACCTCGCGCCCTATGCGGCGGAGGTCAATCGGCTGCTCGATGCCAAGGGATTGCAGCGCTATCAAGTTGACGAGCTACGCGGTGAAATGAACCAGCTCAAGGCGCTGGTGGATCTTTGCCACGTCTACGGACTCGCGGTCATACTGGATGTGGTCTATAACCATGCGGGCGGCGACTTCGGCGATCAAAGCCTTTACTTCTTCGACCGGCAGCCAAGCCAGGGCGGCAACCGCAATTCCCTTTACTTTACCGATAAAGGCCATGCCGGCGGCCTCGTGTTCGACTACGAAAAACCCGAGGTGCGCGAGTTTCTGATTCAAAACGCCAAGTTTTTTCTCGATGAATACCGCGTAGACGGTCTGCGCTACGACCAAGTGAGCGTTATCGATCATGACGGCGCGCCCCAGGGTTGGCGCTTTTGCCAGGATCTCACCTCGACGTTGCGCTTTCACAAACCGGCGGTGTTTGACAAGGCGGAATATTGGAACGTCAACCCCTATATCGTAAAGCACCCGCCCGAGGGTGCGGGTTTCGATACCACGCTTACCGACGGACTGCGCATCGCTATCCGCGATGTTATCGGCAGTGCCAGCGCTCCCGATGACCGCCCGCTCGCTATGACCCGCCTGGCTCAGAGTTTGTGGCCGGAAGGTTTCGCCGAGCATTGGCAATTTGTCCAGGGACCGGAAAACCATGACATCGTATACCACGGCCGCGAACGGCGCGTCGCGCGACTGGGAGATCCGAGTAATCCTCGTTCCTGGTTTGGCCGCAGCCGGGCGCGCGTTGCCACGGGCATTAGCCTGACAGCTCCTGGCATCCCAATGTTATTTATGGGGCAGGAGTTTATCGAGGATAAACAGTGGTCCGATAATTTCGAGTTTCACCAGAACCTGCTGTTGCACTGGGCGGGAGTGGATTCGGGTGACAAGCAGATGCTCGATCACTTACGTTTCACTCGGGAACTAGTGAAGCTTCGCTGGCGCTTCCCCGGTCTTCGCGGCCAAGGATTCCGCGTGGTTCATGGGCACGACCAAAACCGGGTGCTGGCGTTTCACCGTTGGCTGGAGGGCGAAGGTCGCGACGTGATCGTGGTTATCCACCTCGCGAACCATAATCGCTTCGACTATCGCATCGGTTTCCCGGCCCAGGGTGAATGGCGCGAGGTTTTCAACAGCGATGTTTACGAAAACTGGGTTAACCCCGGAACAGTGGGCAACGGCGGACGCGTCCGCGCCGAGCCCCAACCGATGCACGATTTTGCCCACTCAGCAGCTCTAGTATTACCGGCGAACAGCCTTTTGGTGTTCGCGCGCTGACCTGCCCGGTTAAAGCGATGGGTTGTGACCGGAATCGTTATTAATTTTTGCCATTGAACTTCGCGAGGCCTGTGAGCAAGCGGCCAAGTGTGGAGACCGATTCAGTCGAAGATGACTTCGGCGCTATCGCGGTTGGGGGTGCGGATACGCAGAGATGCCGAAGATTGTAATGACTGATATATCCGAACCCGATCGTCCCCTTAAGTAAGCTAGTCGTCCAGGCGAAAGCCCAATTTGATCGTCACCTGCCAGTAGTCGACTTTATTGTCGGCGACGTAACCGCGGGTATCGACGACTTGAAACCAGTGAATGTTGTGAAGCGTCTTGCCGGCTTTGGCGATGGCGTTTTGAATCGCCGCTTCCATGGAATCGTGGGAAGAGCCCGTGAGTTCGACTTGCTTGTAAGTATGATCATCCATTGGAGCCTCCCTTAAATGTAAAGTTGCTGGTTAAGTTCAACCACGACCGTCTGCTAGTAATTATTCAAGCATGAAAAAATGTCGAGTCAAGTTTAAAGAATAAATTGTCGCGAGCTTGCTGTTAGCGACGATTCCCAGCGGACCGGCCACGGCGGGCGCGCGCGGCTTGCCGCTGAAAGTTATTTGCTTCACTTCAGTGAAACTCCAGCAGTGTTGGTGAGCCGGCCGGAAATCCTGGCGGTGAGCGATCTCGCCGGCAAAAGGATCGGCGCCGGGAGTCTTGGCACTCTGCTGGCCTATGAGGTTCGGGTGCTTATCGAGAAATATCATTTAGGCGCGAATACCATTATCGTCCCATTAAACTCGACCAACGATCGGATGATTGCCACGCAACGTGGGGCCATCGATGCAACCGAGGTGCCTGTGCCGTCCGATTTGAAAACCGAAGAGCTGGGATTGAAACGGCTGCTGCGGATGGTTTCGATCCTGCCGATTCCACAAGCTGGTTTCGCCACCACCGAAGAAAAAATCAAGACCGGACGCCAGAAAATTTCGAACTCCTCAAGGCGACGATCGAAGGCCTCGATTTCACTTGGACTCAACGCGAGGGGACCATCGATATCATCGCCAAGTGGATGAAGCTCAATCCATTGCAGGCGGCCAAGACGTATGACTCCGTGCGCGACACGTTCTCAAAAATCGGCGTGCTCACGGAGGAGCAGGCGAAAGCTTACATCGCAATGTTCAGCTCGACGACGAGTTTGAAGGGAGATCTTGCCGCCGCATCGATCTTCGATTTCTCGCTGGCCGCGGAGGCGGCCAAAGAAATGGCGCAGAAAAAATAATCCGAAGAGGATGGCAGTTGTTACTCGCGTCTGACGGGAACAACCGCTATGCATTGCGCGTCGGCGAACCAACCAAGCGTGACTAGTGCGGCGCTGATGCACTCGCAGCCATCTCCTCTGGTCGCCGGAGAATAGTCAATACTCATGCCCTTCGGCTTGTCCCATCCTTGCCGAACGGTCGCCGGCGTATGACGCCGCCTTGACAAGCCGCCCGCCCTTCGGTAGCTCAACTTCATATTCGTACTAACTCGAGTCGGCGCACAGGGAGGAATCATGTATCGGAGAGCTGAAACCAAAGCGGCGGAAGAAAAAGTCTACAAACAGCAGCAGATCGGCGAGTTCATGACCACCTGGAAGGACTTTCCCAGGCCCGGTTTGGCGGCTTGGGCTGAGCGTCAGAAGGCCGGTTTGATGGGCACGGCAAAAAGCACCCATTACACGCCGAGATTCCGCCCGTTCGATATGCTCAGTATTCCCAATCAGTCGTTGGTGATCCTCGAAAACGAATATCACCGCATCGGTGTCGAGAGCGTTGTCGGTGTGCAGGACAGCTTCCACCGCTACGTCGACTCGGACATGGTCTATTTCCAGTTTTGCGGCAGCAGCAAAGTGGAAACCGAATTCGGCGTCTATGAAATGGCGCCCGGCGAAGTGATGCTGGTTCCCGGCGGCATCGCCCATCGCTCCATCGGCGGCAACGACAGCCTGCGCTACTTCTGCCAAAGCCACGAGGCGGTGGACTACGCGATGAACGAGGACCAGTACACGAGCCAAACCAGTTTCGAGGTCAAGCGCATCGGCGGCCCCAATTGGACGCCGCCGAAGGGTGCGAATGCGCCGACCAAAGGGCCGGTCATGGAAAAGATGCATTGCTGGGACGATGGTCCCGACGACCAGACGGTAGTGGAGCGCGATTACGAATCGCTCGTCGGCATCGCCGGAGTAGGACGAGGCAAGCCGGGAAGTCTGGTCTGCAAGCTGCGCGCCTTCGACCACTTCACGGCGATCGTCGGCAAGGGACGCGAAGACGCCGGCACCCAGCCGCTGATGGAATCGGCCAATATGCGGATACGCACCTACAACATGCAGGACGAGCAGTTCGCCTTTCACCGGGCGCTGCGCAGCGAGGAAGTGCGAATTCAGTTTCGCGGCGACGCGCTGGATCTGTCCGAATTCGAAAACGTCGAAGTCTCGCCCGGCGAGATCACCATCATTCCGCTGGGCATTTCCCACAGCGTGATCAGCATCCCGCCGGAAGATGAGAATTTCCTACGGCTCAACTTCTACAGCAAGGTCCGCTGGCGCGTGCCGATCGATCCGACCAAGCACTATTTCGACAGCAAGTTCGAGATTACGACGACGGTGCACAAGCAGGCCGAGTGGAGAGAGAAACTTGCGGCGGCGCGGTGAAAGAGATGAAGTCAAAGTCTGACCAGGTTTGTCACCCCGAACAGGTCAGCGATACGACTCGCGTCAGAATGGGTTATTTGTGATGTCAGACCCGATCAGCTTATCTTATCAATGGGATTTGCGCCCACAGATTCCGCTCCGCCCGGAGTGGTTCCGTGCCTGGCCGAACGGCGCGACGATGGCGGTGCAGATTCTCATTCTCAACGAGTGGGAGTCCGTGCCGCGCCACCGCAAACGTCCGATGGCGGTTGATCTGCAAAACCGCCACGATCATCAAAACAAGTTCGATTTTCTTGCGCTCGGCGTGCGTGAATATGGCGCGCGCCACGGCATCTGGCGGCTGCTCGATGTACTGGACAAGCACGGGGTCAAGGCGACAATCCCAACGAACGGCTTGACCGCGGAACTCTTCCCGGCGACCGTTCGCGCGAGCCGCGATCGCGGGCACGAGGTTGCCGCGCATCAATGGGACATGGCCGTATTTCCGCCGATGTTCACGTCGCGCGAAGAAGAACAATCATCTCTCGCCAGAACCGTCGCGGCGATCGAAAACGTCATCGGCAGCAAGGTCCGCGGTTACCTGTCACCCGGTCCGCGTCCGACGCGCTTCACACTCGATCTGCTGATGGAAAGCGGCTTTCTGTGGACGAGTGACTATGTCGATTCCGACTTTCCTTATGTTATTTCCCGCAATGACAAGCGAATCGTCGCGATCAGCTATGCCACGCCCGGCTACACCGATGGCGACCTCTCATCGCGCGGTATTATCCAGGGACTGGCGGAGATCAAATATGCTTTTGACGCGACATTCGAAGAGTCTAAACGTCATCCGATGAAATTCTGTTACGCCATCCATCCGCATGTGAGTGGCACGGTCGGCATGTCACGTCTCCTCGACGATTTTCTTGCCCATGTGCGCAGTCGCGGCGAAATCTGGTTTCCGACTTGCGGCGAGATCGCCGAGTTTTGGTCGGCCGGCGTGGACCAGTAGTCATGGGCACGATTCCAAAGATTTCTCCATGACGATTTCCTTCCGGCCGCGCTGGTATTTTTTCGTCGCGCTGGTCTCCATCACCTTCATCGGGCCGCTCTCGCTCCATCTCTTCATACCCGCCATGCCGGCGGTGAAGGAAGCCTTCGGAGTCTCGACCGGCATGGCGCAGCTCACGATGTCGCTGGCGATGTTCTCCATGGCCTTTTTCACGGTTGCCTACGGCGGCTTGTCCGACCGCTTCGGGCGCAAGCGCGTGCTCCTGGGCGGGCTGGTGTTGTTTACCTGCGGCGCCGCCAGCTGCATGGCCGCCGCCAACATGCCGATGCTGCTGGCGGGGCGCATACTGCAGGGAGCGGGGGCGGGCTGCGGCGTCGTGCTGGCACGCGCCATCGCCCGCGATGTCTACGGCCAGGACCGCGTTGCCCAGGTGATCGCCTATCTCACCGCCGCCTACGTGCTCGGGCCGATGTTTGCGCCGCCGATCGGCGGCCACTTGACTGTGCTGTTCGGCTGGCGCGCGCTGTTCGTGTTAGCGTCGGTTGTCGGTCTGGTGGTGATCCTCGCGGTGGCTTTCGCGGTGCCGGAAACCCGCACGCGCAGCGCCGGCGCGCCGCGCGGCGTATTCGCCGGCTATAAATCGCTTTTACGTCGCCCGCGCTTCGTCGGTTTCATGCTCCAGCCGGGAATGATGTCGGCCGCCTTCTTCACCCAGGCGACCGCGGCATCATTTCTCGCCACCGAACATCTCGGCGCCGATGCCGCCAAGATCGGCCTGTGGTTCTTCGCCTTCCCGATCGGCTTCATGGCCGGGAGTTTCATCTCGGGCCGCGTCGGAGCCAGGCGTTCAATCGAATTCATGACCATCCTGGGCGGTGTGATAGGCGTCGCCAACGGCGCGCTGCTCATTGGCTGGCTTTATTTCGGCGGCATTTCCATGGCCGCGCTCTACATTCCGGGAATGTTCGTCAGCCTCGCCCAGGGCCTGTCCATGCCCTACGCTCAAGCCGGCGCAATGGCGGTCGACACCGAGCTTGCCGGTTCGGCGTCGGGCGCGGTGGTGTTCTCGCAGCTTTTCTGGCCGGCCGCGCTGCAGCAGCTTACCGGGTTGCTCGCGGACGGGACCTGGGTGCCGATGGCGACGGTGCACTTTGCCGCAGTGATCGTGGCGCTACTCGCCGGCTGGCTGGCGGCGCGGGCGGAGGGTGAGCGTTTTAATTCAGATATGATCTCTTGTTAGCGTCATGCCTTCCGCCCGGCTCTGTGGGTAATCCCAAATGATTCGCTCCGAACTAAAATGATCAGACCGTGCTCCGACGTTGGCTCATTCGAAACTTCACAGCAGCTTCGATCAAGTCCTGTACTTCGACATTACGGATCTGTCGGCCTCATCACGTGTTCAGCGCCGGCGAGGCGCTGGCGGAGCAAGCAATTAGCCGCGAACCCGTAATTGGCAAGGCCTTACTCAAAAGCCGGTAGACTACATTAAGGTTTTTAGATAGACAAATAGCCTGCAATGAGTTGTCACTGAATTTTAAGCATCCTAATAACGGAACAAAACCGAAGTTCGGCGATACACGGTTAGTTGTGTTTTGCGCTTGATTGTCGGAGTAACTAAGAATGCTTATTCGAAATTTTGTACAGTGGGTCGTTTTTCTAACCGTCGTTGTCGGTTTGCTGCCCGCTCAAAGCGGTGCTCAGGTCGACTTTCCAATTGGCTACGTTTCACGTGGAGGCACCTATGCGTTCATTAGCTTGATTGAACAGCATAAACTGCTCGAGCAGGAAGGCATTCGCCCGACGTTTGTCTACATAGGAGGGCCGCAAGTCTCGCAGGCGCTGATCTCGGGCGACATCAAGATGGCCATCGTCGCCGCGGCAAGCCCAATTCGTGCTGCAGCGCACGGCGCCGATCTCAGATTCGTTGGCGGGATTACCGACAAAGAAGTAGCCTCCTTTGTCTCTGCAGCGAATATCAAAACCCCCGCGGAGTTAAAAGGAACGCGTTTAGCTATCGATCGGCTCGGTGACTATAGCGACTTCCGCGCTAGGAAAGTGCTCGAAATGTTCGGATTGCAGGCTCAAAAAGATGTCACGTTGCTGCAAATCGGCTCCCAGACGGCGCGCTTCGCTGCCCTGAGGAACAACCAGGTGCAATCGACTTTTGTTGTTCCACCGCTGACACTGGTTGCAAGGAAGGCCGGTTTGCGCGAGCTAGCCGACCTCGGTGAACTTGGCTTTCCGTCATCGTCAGGAGCTTTCGTCGTAATGCAGTCGACTGTCGAGAGAAATCCCAAAGAAATTTATGGAGTGCTTCGCGCAGTTGCCAAGGCAATACGCATTTACAAGACCGACAAGGAACAAGCGTTGGGCGCTATCGCTCGCTTCATGAGGCTAAATGATAGCGAAGCCCTGGAAGAAACCCGGCGTATGAACGTGAACGTGCTCAAAGACATTCCTTCGCCGCCGGTAGCCGGTATAAGAGTCGTACGAGACTTTCTTGCCCAGACCGACCCTGAGGTCAAAAGCATGAATCTCGAGGCTTTCATCACCACCCAGTTCTCCGATCGCCTGCAAAAAGAGGGGCTCAAGTGAAATTTCTGCGTGGCCGAAGTTTAAGCCGGACCGCCGATGGCCAGAATTACCGCTGTCGCGAGCGGACAAGCGAACGCAACGATCGTGCTGCCGGGGCAAAATAGCCGCGCTCAATGAATGGTTGGCAGCGGAGTGTGTAACGGATACTGTCTCAGCCTTGAGATCTCAATCTTGTGAGGAGAAGTTTTTATGATGGCGTACCCCTATGATAATTCCAGTTTGATCTTAGCTCTGCAAATCGATCATTCGCGCGTGGCAGGTTACTTTGCCGCACACTGGGGGAATAAGGACTTTGATCGACCAACCCCTTACGCTTCGGTGGTCTTAGCTGCGGGTGAACACGACATCGGCTGGTGGGAGTGGGAGATGTGCCCGTCGACGCTGAACGAGAAGGGGTATCCGTTAGATTATCACGACGGCAGTTTAAAATATTTGGGCCAATTGCGCCTCGATTTTTACAAAAACTCGGTGGACCGTGTAATGACTCGAGATCGGTATGCGGCCATGTTGATGGCGATGCACGGCGTGGCGTTGATGAACGCCGGCTACGGCAAATACGCCTATCCGCCGGACCGCACTTCGGACCCGCGCGTCAAAGCCTACGTCGATCATCAAGAAGCTCTCCGCTTGAAGCTGCTCGCGGAGCTGCGCCAGTCCGAGGAGTGCAAACAGCATTGTTCCGATGAGCAGATCTGGACCAACTATGAATATATGGAGGTCTTCGACCAGCTGGCCCAGTACGTTTGCAATCGCTATCCGTTGAACAGCAAGGCGCGCAAGCTCGGCCCAAGCGATAGTTTGAATGACGTCGATATTCCGACCAAACATGGCCAGCCGGCGGTAAAAATAAAGATCGATACGATCGCCGCGAACAAGGCGATCCTGCGCCCCTATCCGTTCGACATCGACCCACTGCCAGTTTCCTTCAGCGCGCGGCTGGTGCCGAACCGAGCCTATAAAGACGGCGAAGAGTTTCTCGGCGAGTTCTACCGCGCCGAGCGGATCACGGTAACGCATACGATCGCCTCCGCTTAGATGGCGCAGAAACGGCGCCCGCGGGCCGTTGGTGACGAATGAATTGTTCGCACCGCCTGGTGGCCGAGCGAAACCGCGGCGTCGTAATGTAAAATGCCGGACGATTGCTTGACAGTTGAAAGCGCGGATTGATACGAGCAGGAAATGCGGCGTTTTTACGCTAGCGAATAGAAATCGAAAACATACTGATGAAACCGGCAAATTTCGAATATCACGATCCGGCAACCATCGCCGAAGCGCTCGATCTCATGGCGCGCTTCGGCGATCAAGCCCGGCCATTGGCTGGCGGCCAGAGCTTGGTGCCGCTGATGAATTTTCGCCTGCTCCGGCCGGCCCATGTGATCGATCTCAATGGGGTTGGCGGTCTCGATTATTTGACAGTAGTCGACAGCGCGCTGCATATTGGCGCGATCACGCGGCAACGACAGCTTGAGAAATCAGACCTAGTCGCCCAGCACTGGCCGCTTTTGCGCGAGGCCACGGCTTTCATCGGCCATATTCAGATACGTAACCGCGGCACCGTCGGCGGCAGCCTGGCGCACGCCTTCCCGTCGGCGGAATTGCCGGTCGTCATGGTCACCCTGGGTGCGTCACTGATCCTGCGTAACCAAACCGGTCAACGGACCGTCGCTGCCGAAGATTTTTTTGTTTCCTTCATGACCACCGCGCTCGAGCCGGCAGAACTGCTGACCGAGATTCAAATTCCCGCCCCGCCAGTTCAATGCGGTTGGTCTTATCAAGAGGTGAGCCGGCGTCATGGCGACTTCGCCCTGGCGGGTGCCGCAGCGGTCATCGCTTTGGACACCAACGGGAAAATTACTCATGGCAGGCTGACACTCACGGGAACTACGCCTATTCGAGCCCGAAGTGTCGAAGAAGCGCTGCTCGGCGAGAAACCGTCCGAGGCGCTTTTCCAGGCTGCTGCTCAGCGCGCCAGCGAAACGCTCGAACAGGAATCGGACATTCACGCCAGCGCGGAATACCGTCGCAGTGCTTGCACCGTGTTGGCGCGGCGAGCCCTCGTCCAGGCAGCCGAACGATCAGCAACATTGGTAAAAGGAACAGCGCGATGAGCAGCCGGCCAGTGCGCTTGACGATCAATGGCCGCGAATACAGCGGCGACGTGGAGCCGCGCAAACTCCTGACGGATTTCTTGCGCGACGATCTCGGTCTCACCGGCACCCATGTCGGCTGTGAGCATGGCGTGTGCGGCGCGTGCACGATCTTGTTGAATGGCGAACCGGTGCGCTCCTGTTTGCTGTTCGCGGTGCAGGCCAATGGGACGGCAATAAAGACTATCGAAGGGCTCGCGCCCAACCCCGACGAACTCCACCCGCTGCAAGAAAAATTCTGGGAACTGCATGGTTTGCAATGCGGCTTCTGCACGCCGGGAATCCTACTTACCGCCGAAGCTCTGTTAAAAGAGATACCGAACCCGAGCGAGGAAGAAGTGCGCGAATGGATCAGCGGAAATCTTTGCCGTTGCACCGGCTATCAAAACATCGTGACGGCGATATTGGCGACAGCCAAGCTAAAGAATAGCCCACAGTCCTGAATATGGCTGAGAGTGCCCGTAACAAAAACCCTGGCGCAGCATGATTTAGCAACAGAAAACCCAAAACTCTCGACTCTAAACCCGAAACTAATATTTATGGCGTACATCGGTTCAAGAATTAGACGCAAAGAAGATTTGCGGCTTTTGCGCGGTATCGGCAAATACGTCGGCGACATCCACCGTCCCGGCATGGTGCACGCGGCGATTCTGCGCAGCACCCACGCCCACGCGCACCTGCTGAAGATCGAAGCTAGCGCGGCGCTCAAATTACCGGGCGTCATCGGCGTGCTCACCGCCGCCGACATGCCGGGAGTGAAGACCATCCCGATGCGCACCGGTGTTATTCCCGGACTGGAGCGTTCGCAGCAGACACCCATAGCAACGACAAAAGTGCGTTACGTCGGCGACCCGATCGCCGTGGTGGTGGCCGAGAGCCGTTACCTCGCCGAAGACGCGCTCGAATTGATCGATGTCGAATACCATCCGCTGGGCGCGGTCACCGACGCGCGCGCGAGCATGCAACCCGGCGCGCCCCAACTGCACGACGCGACACTGAATAACATTGCCGCCAACTTTCAAGTCAACGTCGGCGAAGTCGACGCGGCATTCGCGGCATGCGATCTGATCTTCGAAGAAAACTTTTCGACGCAGCGCCACTCCGCCGTGCCGCTGGAGAATCGCGGCCTGGTCGCCGAGTGGGACGAAGGCCGCGGGTTTCTAACCATGTGGGGACCGACCAAGATGACCCACACCAATTGGCGCATTCTCTCGGATCTGATCGGCCTGCCGCAAAGCTGCATCCACTTCATCGAGCCTGAAGTGGGCGGCGGCTTCGGCGCGCGCGGTGAGTTTTATCCGGAGGACTTTTTGATCCCTTTCGCGGCGAGGCATTTTCGCAAACCGATCTGTTGGATCGAAGATCGGTCGGAAAATCTCAAGGCGATGAATCAATCGCGCCAGCAAAACCACCGCGTCAGGATCGGCGTTAAAAGCGACGGCACGATTCTAGCGATGGATGCCGAGATTCTCTTCGACATGGGCGGCTATACTCGCACCCACGGCGGTGTGCCGGCGATCGCAGCCTCCGCCATGCTGCGCGGTCCGTTCCGGATCAAGAACTACCGCGCCAACGTCTTCTGCGTGCTCACCAACAAAACTCCGGTCGGCACCTACCGCAGCCCGGGACGCTACGAAGCGAATTTCGTGCGCGAGCGGCTGGCCGACATGATCGCTCATCGTTTGCGGCTAGATCCGGCGGACGTACGGCGGCGCAATTTGATTCGGCACGAAGAAATGCCCTATGACCTTGGCAAACATCCTTTTCATTACATGGTTTATGATACCGGCGATTTTCTCGGCCAGATGAATCGAGCGCTGGAGCAGTTCGGCTATGACGACTGGCAAAAGAAAATTGCCGCGGCAAAGAGCGAAGGCCGCGCCATCGGCGTCGGCATCGGCTGCTTCGTCGAAACCAGCGGCATCGGTCCCTGGGAATACGCCCGGATCGAGATCGATAATGGCGGCAAGGTGGTTCTCTACTCCGGCTGCAACTCTGTCGGCCAGGGCATTGCAACCGCGCTGAGCCAAATCGTCGCCGACGAGCTGCAATGTTCGATCGACGACGTAACCGTGGTGCACGGCGACACCGCCAAAGTTCCCTACGGCAACGGCAGCAACGCCAGCCGCTCTACGGTGATGGCCGGCAGCGCCGCCGTCGGCGCGTCGCGCAAAGTCAAAGACAAACTCCTGCGCCTGGCCTCGGCCAATCTGGAAATCGACGCGGCGGATTTGATTTTACGCGACGGTAAGATCGTCGCCAAAGGCGCGCCCGAGCGCTCGTTGACCTTCACCGAGCTCGCGCGGCTTGCGCTCCCCGGTCCGGCACTAAAGGCGGGCATCACGCCGGGCATTTCGGAAGAAGACTTTTTTGCCACCGATAAACGCCCATTTCCCTACGGTGTCCATGTCGCCGCAGTGGAAGTCGATAAGGAGACTGGCAAGATCAAAATTCTCGACTACCTGGTCACCGAAGATGTCGGCCGCAAAATCAATCCGATGATCATCGAAGGCCAGATGGCCGGCGGCTTGGCCCAGGGCATCGGCGGCGCGATATTGGAGGAATTCGTCTACAGCGAAGACGGCCAGCCGCTGTCGACCAATTTCATGGATTATTTGCTGCCGACGGCGATGGAAATGCCCAAGGCGCAGTTCATTTCGACGGAAGACTTCCCATCGCCGCACAATCCCTTGGGCGTCAAAGGGGCCGGGGAGGGCGGGATTACCGCTGCCGGAGCGGCTCTAGCCAACGCGGTGTCGAACGCGTTGGCTGTTGAAGTAACCAAGTTGCCCTTGAAGCCGGATTATGTTTTGGAGCTGGTGCGGAAAAGCCGAGAAGCGACTTAACGGTGATGCTACAGATTAGTTTCGCATTGTCCGCATCTCCGAGTCCTATCCTCTCCCCCTCGACGGGGAAGCAACGAATCGCATCGGGGGCGCACAGTCCGACTGACGATTTGAACGGCTTGAACGGAGCGCAGCGGTTGAACGATTTGAACGCGTTCAGGAGTCTGAGATGATCATCGACGTTCATTCCCATGTTTACCCCGCCGGCTGCTTTACCGAAGTGCTGAAGGATCGCGCCGACTTCAAACTCATCGACAATCCGCGCGGACAATCGCTGATCTACCGCGGCACTCATGTCATGTCGATGTCGACGGAACAAGATGACCTGCAAAAGCGCCTAGCGTCCATGGATGAGGCCGGCATCGATACAGCGGTGCTCTCGGTCGGCGCACTGAATATCGGTTGGGCGGGCGCGCGTGAAGCGGGCGCGGCGCGTGTGATCAACGATGGCCTGGCCGCCGTGTGCCGCCAACATCCAGCGCGATTTCGTTTTGTTGCCGTCCTGCCGACAACCGACCGCTCTGAGATGGTGCGCGAGCTCGATCGCGCTCTCGGTCTCGGTGCCGCCGGCGTCGGCATAGCGACGAATATCGGCGACCATCAACTGCAGGCGCCGGCGGTGCGCCATTTTTGGCAGGAAATGAACCGGCGAAAATTGCTGGTGCTTGTCCACCCGACTTGTCCCTGCGACGCGCCGCAGAATGATCCTGGAACTTTTCTTGCGGTCGGTTATCCCAACGAAACTGCCATGGCGGCGACCAAGCTCGCCCTGGCCGGGGTACTCGCTGAATGCCCCGATGTGAAAATCGTCTGGTCGCACTTGGGCGGCGGCCTGCCGATGATTCTGGATCGGATCGACCGCGGCTATCAGCGGTTTTCCAGCTGTCCCCATCCACCGAGCTATTATCTGCGCCGCTGCTACTTCGATACCGCCTGCGCCCATGTGCCGGCGCTGCACTGCGCACGCGCGACCTGGGGCGTGAATCGGCTTGTGTTCGGCACCGATGTGCCCCATGTGCCGAACACGGAAAAGGAAACCATCGCGGCGTTAAACGATACCGGTTGGTCGACATCTGAGCTCGATGATATTTTCGCTGCGACAGTGCGGAAACTTATGGCTTAGCGCGATTGGTTCAAGGGTTCAAAAGTTCAATCTGACTGCGGATTCTGACATTGAACCTGTGAACCCTTGAATCTAATATTCCCCGCAGCTTGCTGCGGGCACAAAATTGCTGGGGTTTCCAAAGGGGGTTGAACATCCCCTTTGGTCGCGAGCGGGGTTCATACCCCGATCGCGAAATGCCCGGTTGATCATTGAACGATACGATCCAGGCGAGAGGAGATCGCTCTATGATGGTATCCTCATACGATGAAAATCGGCTGCTGCTGATTTTGCAGGTTGATCATTCCAAGATCACCGGTTGGTTGGCGGCGCATTGGGGCAATGACAATTTCGCCCAACCGGCGCCCTATACCGCCATGGTATTGGCGGCTCAGGAGCATGACACCGGCTGGTGGGATTGGGAGATCAAGCCGCAGGTCAATAGTGAAGGGATGCCACCGGATTACATCGGCAGCATTCGTCATCTCGGCGGTAAAGTATGGCTCGATTTTTACCGCCACGGGATCGAACGTCTCGCCGAACAAGACCCCTACGCGGGCTACATGGTTTCGCTTCACTCCGACGGTTTGCTTACCCAGGGTCGAGGCTTGCTGCCGTACATGCCGGATTTCCAGGTTTATCCGGAAGTCCGTGAGTTCATCGCAGAACAAGAGAGATACCGCGCTCAACTCTTGGAACAGCTCAAGAACTCGCAGATCTACCGCGACTTTGTTTCTGACGAACAGCTGTGGACCAATTTTAAATTGATGGAAGTTTACGACCAAATGGGCCAATTTGTCTCTAACCGCTATCCTTTCAACAACACCGCGCGCAAGAATGGCCCAACCAACACGTTGAGTAATGTTCCGACACCGACGAGACCGGGCAAAGAAGATACGATTCTGACCTTCAACATCCAAGATGAGAGCCGGGCGATCGTCACCCCCTATCCGTTCGACATTGATCCTCTTCCGGTATCATTTCAGTGCGCGTCTGGTGCCAAAGCGGCGGTACGAGACCCAAGACGAATTTCTCCAAGAATACTACCGCGCCGAACGATTGATGATTAATTATTCGCTTTCATCTCAATAATTGGTTGTCCTTTCAATGCGTGCGTCGATCACTCAGACCTGAGAGAAGCCATGTCGATGGAAAAGCGGTACTTCACATCGGACTTGAGCAGTCTCTCGTAGGCTTCGTTGACCTTCTGGATGGGGATGACCTCGACAGCGGCGGTGATGTTATGGTCCCCGCAGAAGTCGAGCATCTCCTGGGTTTCGGCGATGCCGCCGATGTTCGAGCCGGAGAGATTGCGCCGGCCCATGATCAGAGCGAAGGACGAGACGCCCAGCAGCTTTTCTGGAGCGCCGACCAGCGTGATGTTGCCGTCGCGACGCAGCAGATGGATGTAGGCGTTGATGTCGTGCTCGGCCGAGACGGTGTCGAGAATGAAATCAAAACTGCCGGCGTGCTTCTGCATCTCGTCGGTGTTGCGGGATAAAATGACCTCGTCGGCACCGAGTCGGAGCGCGTCATCCTGCTTGCCAGGCGAAGTAGTGAAGACAGCGACGTGCGCTCCGAACGCATGAGCAAGCTTCACGCCCATGTGGCCCAGGCCGCCCAGACCGACGACTCCGACTTTCGTGCCCTTGGTGACGCCCCAGTGGCGCATTGGCGAGTATGTCGTGATGCCGGCGCAGAGGAGCGGCGCGGCTCCGGCGGGAGCGAAGTTGGAGGGGACGCGCAGAACGAAGCGTTCATTGGGTCATGGCCGTGGTCGCCGTGGCGCCATGCCAATGCTTCTCATTCTGCGGGCACCAGACCACATCGCCCGGTCGTATTGATGGACTCGTTTAATCAATGCAGTCGCTCGTCTCTTTTTGTCCTATAAGGGAATATAACAGTTGCGGCGGCATGGGAATAGTAGGTAGATTTCGCTTGGATATTTGAGATGTTTTGATAATTGCAGCAAGTGCTTTTGAGCCCAATTGCCGTGGCGCTCAAGGACAAACGAGGAAAAAATGACCAGCGAGTTTACTCCGTTAGCAGGTGGATGCCGGTGTGGACAGGTACGGTTCCGCATCGCCGCGCCGCCGATAATCACGATGGCTTGCCATTGCACGGGATGCCAGCGAATGAGTGCCAGCGCATTCTCTCTGAGCGCCGCGATTCCGAGCGCGGCGTTTCTAGTTACTCAAGGCGAGCCGGTTATCGGCGGCCTGCACGGTCCGACTCGGCACTTTTTCTGTCCCTACTGCATGAGCTGGATGTTTACTCGACCGGACGGCTTTGATGCGATCGTCAATATCCGCGTCACAATGCTCGACGATCCAAGACCGTTCCCGCCATTCATCGAAACCTACATCAGCGAGAAGCTACCGTGGGCGAGCACGCCTGCAGTTCATAGTTTCGAGAAATTTCCGCCATTCGACAAGTATGAGAGCCTCGCCAGAGACTATGCCGCGCACGCAAGCGCTCAGGTGTAAGCTGGCCGTCGCTGTGTCAGCTCGTCGCCGAAAGCACATGAATTAACAGTGTGACGGCGGCGCGGACTGAGACTTGAACCGACGCGCGGCGGTGCACATCTTCGCAGTGACAGGAGCCCTGCTCGCTGGCTGGATGGCGGTGCGGGATAAAAAACACAAGACTTGAAGCCGACGCCGGCTGTGACCCAACAAAGAGCTAAAAGCGGCCCCGACCTCGTCTCCCGCACTTCGTCAACGCAGCGGCGCTAGGACTCGGTTCAAGTAATCGGCAACGGCGGCGCTTTGC
This sequence comes from uncultured delta proteobacterium, assembly GCA_963847445.1. GTDB lineage: Bacteria > Desulfobacterota > Binatia > UBA9968 > UBA9968 > DP-20. The sequence goes on from CAWJZV010000045.1 coordinate 210,160, forward strand.
AGGATGCTCGTGTGGGTTTCGTCGAAGCCACGCTCCGTGCGAGCTTCCTCTTGCGCCTCTTGACGAAGCTGGCTCGACAACGCGACGATTCCGTCGTTGGGCCCCGAGCCACGAAATCCGAACAGCAGGTGATATCTCATGGTCTCGGGCAGGCGGCGGCGTTTGGTCTTTCCGGCCGGATCCTCGTAGAAGAGTCCGTCGAGATACTCGCTACCGGGGGCCAGCCCGTACCACGAACGAACGACGATCGGGGACATCTCCACGCCTGTGCCGGCCGAGGCCATACCGCCCAGAGGTGACGAGATCGTCACGTAGGCGCGTACGACATCGGCTGCGTTGGTCTCGTAGTCTTGGAGCAAGAACCCGCGTGTCACGAGCCCGCCCATGCTGTGCGCGACGACCGCCGCCCGGTCGAAGCCGTACTGCACGCGAAGGCGAACGAAGAGTTGGGTCAGCAGAGCAGCTACAGTCTCCAAGCGGGCTCCGGAAGGATAGTAGAAGACCCAAGGCTGGAAGCGCGTGTGATCCAGCCTGTCGATCAACGGCGCGAAGTCTAGCGGTGTCCCAGCGATTCCGTGGACGAAGAGCACCGGGATTTTTTTCGCATCGTAGGCCTGAAGGAAGTAGATGCCGGGTCGGGTATCGAGCAGGAAATCGTAGAACTGCCACATACCCTTGGTGGCAACCTCGCGGCGGAAGCGGGGATCGGCGAGGGTCGTCACCTGACCGGCCACACTGAGGGCAAACACACTGACTTGGTGCTGGTCCGCGGTATCGCGGGCCTGGAGGTCGCTTAGGGTAAACTTGTCGCGTGTGAAGCGCCCCTGCAACGGAATACGCAGCTCGACACCTTCCAGCTTCTGACCGGTAGCGAGCGCAAAGGGCTGGTTCGGGTCGGGACGAAGGGCCGGTTCTTCGTCGTAGCGACCGTCACCGTCGATGTCCTCGAACGCCGCGAGCCAGTACGTCCCGGGCTCTACGGCAAAGATCCAAGGGCCTGGCTTCTCCGTCACGAAGTGGTCGAGGAGGAGCGGACCCGACTTACCCTGGGCCAGGATCCCAACGATGAGAGGACCCCGCGATTCATGATCGGTCGTCACTGTCCCACTGATGACGGCGTTCTGGTCCGCGCGCCGTTGCTGTTCGCGCACGGTTAGAATCGTCGAACAGCCGCTGCAAGCGATCGCGGTTCCGGCAAGCGCCAGTGCCAGCACGCCATGACACAAGCTGTTCACGAAAGATCCATTAAAAATTTAAACACCTTTTTCCTGAAGCGAGCTATAGCGCTGATCCGGTGAGCAGTCAATTTACAGTGGTTGCTAGCCGGGCACGGGGCGGAAACGACGGGTAGAGCTAAGCTTTACCTAAAGCATGCCGCGCCTGTTCTCTACTCTACCGGATACAGTTCACGAGACGAGCCGCGTCACGGATCTTGGGATACACGCGTCGACGAAATCCCGGATCAGTCGCGATAATTAATTCGCGCCATACGGAAATTTGCGCGGCTTGCGCAGGTTTTCCGGTAACGGGAACACTAGAACATAGGATTGACTCTCGCCAAGGCGCAAAGCTCGCCAAGTTCTGAGGGAAGAGATGAATTATTTTGAAGAATTTTTTCACCGTTATTTTCCGACCTTTGCGGCCTTCGCGTCTTTGCGAGAGATATTCCGAGTTTCGGTTGCGGCTGTGCCGCGTTAGGCTGCGGTGTGGCTGGTCTGTGCTTCGGCTTCCATTCCTAAATCTCGACCGTGAGCGATGCAGACGGTCGCTTATCCCCAAACCTCACGCGCAGTCCTGACGACGAGTTCGAGCTTTTGCGTCTGTTCTTCAGACAGGTAAACTCATCAGCGGATAACCAGCGCTTTCGGACGAGTTTGCCAGTTGCCCCGAGGTTTTACGGGCGCGCTTTGCGGACCGACCCTTGGGCATTGGTAGACCGACAAACATCCGCAATGGCAAAATCGGATCGGCCAGAGCGGAAAAGATTCCCGCAGCCTATTTCGTCTCAAGCTTCGAGTAATTGACGCTCGCATATCGAATCATATACTTTCTTCCTGTCCGAGGTGTTGCAGGGGGTCAAGGGTTTCGAGTGGGATGAAGGAAACGCCACCAAAAACGAAGCAAAGCATGGTGTGACGGAACGTGAGTCTGAGGAAATCTTTTTTAACAAACCGCTAGTTGTTACCCGGAGTTCAAAGGGGGGAAAGAAGATTCGGTACGTTGCGCTGGGGAAGACCTACGGCAGTCGGCTGTTGACCGTGGTGTTAACCTTCGCGCGCACCGGATACGCGTGATCAGCGCGCGCCCGATGAGCAGAAAAGAGAGGCAAGTGTATGAAAAAGAAAATTAAGCCGGTGCCGAAGTTCAGAAACGAGCAGGACGAGCGGGAATTTTGGCGCACCCATGACACCACGGACTACTTCGATTTTTCCAAGTCGAGCCGGGTCGAAATTGAATTTGATCGTGGCATCGAAGCTCCGGTGAAATCTATTTCGCTTCGACTGCCTCGCGAGATGCTCAATCAACTCAAGGTCCTGGCCAATAAAAAGGATATTCCTTATCAGTCGCTCATTAAAGTTTACTTGGCGGAAAAGATCGCCGAAGAACGGAAAGCGAGTTAGATCCTATGGCTTGTAACGCAAGGAAGACCGAGCAGTCAGGGCCGAGGCAAGGGCGCGGCGCATTCTATGGCCGTAAGGGTGGGGCGATTTTCGGCCATCGGGCGTCGCAGGACGAACGAGACCATTTCTAAAGTCATTGCGGATTTTTCGTTCAGGCTGAGCGTCTCCAAGCCCGGAGTTGGGTTATTCAACAGCCGGTAATGCCCTGAACCCATCGGCACCGTTGGCTCTGCTGCGAGTGCACGCACAGCGCGGATGTTGCAGCATGAATAGCCCACGACACTATCTGACCGCGATCCGCGCACTGGGTAAGGAACGCATCTGGCTCCTCGGCGTTCTCACCGCCGGCCATTTTGTCATTCACTGGTTCCAGCAGTTCTATCCGGTGATTTTGCCGGCGATCAAGTCGGGATTGAATCTGACCAACGTCGAAGTCGGCGCTCTGACTTCGGCCCAACAAGTCGTGGTTGGCCTCGGCCAGTTGCCCTTCGGCATGGTTGCCGATGCCATGGTGCGCCATCGCGGCGGCGATTCTCGCCTTGTCGCTGGTCTCCATGGGCGCGGCCTATTTTCTTCTGGCGATGCCGGCGTTTATCTGGGCCTTGCTCGGCTCGGCGCTGATCGGCTTGGGCACGGCAATGTGGCATCCCACCGCCGCGGCATCGTTGTCGAACCGCTTCCCGGAGCAGCGCGCCACCGCGCTGTCGATCAACGGCACCGGCGCGACTCTCAGCGACACGATAACGCCGCTGTTGGTCGGCGTGTTGTTGGCAAATTTTTCCTGGCAGACGGCGACGCAGGTGCAACTGCTGCCCGGCTTGCTGTTCGCCTTTGTGCTCTGGCGCGCCCTGGCCGGCGTATTCAGCGACGGCGCCGCCCCGCGCCAGCGGGTTTCGGCGCAATTTCGCGACGTCGCCGCCGTCATCAAGAATACGGCGTTTTTAGGGTTGGCGGTTGCGACCGGCCTGCTGTCGATGTCGCGGTTGATCATCCTGACTTTTCTGCCGATCTACCTGCAGGAGGATTTACACTACACGAGCGTCTCGCTGGGAATTTACATCGCCCTGCTGCACGTCATGGGGACGATCTCGCAACCGGTTTTGGGCGTGCTCTCGGACCGCTTCGGACGCAAGGCGGTGCTGCTGCCATCATGCCTCCTGCTCGGATTATTTTTCGCCCTCCTGGCGGTGGCGCCGCCGGGCATTCCCCTCGGTCTGGTGATCGTCGCCATCGGGCTTTTTTTCTACACGCTGTTCAATATTTTCAATGCCGCGGTCATGGACGTCGCCGGCTCCAATGTCCAGGCAGCCACCTACGGGCTGACCTCGCTGATCACCCAGCTGGTGGTCATTCCGGCGCCGATGATCACCGGCTATTTGATTGGCGGGTTGGGGATCAAATTCGCGTTCGTCTTGGCGGGGATATTTCTGCTCATCGCCGGCCTGGTGCTCGCGCCGTTGCAGTTGTACCGGGGCACGCAGAATTCATAACGGTGAATTTGGCCTGAGCGCTAGCGCTTTTAAATGGAGCCAACGCGACCGCTCTCTCGTTACCCGTCAGGCCTTGTGCCGGGCTCGGTGGGTGATTCCGAATAATTGGTCCAAAGCGAAACAACAGCTCTCAGGTTGACCTCGTGGTAAGACCGACGAAAATCCGCAATGTCAAAATAGAAGATTTGCCCCCGGTTTCCTGATAAGCAGCAAGGCTCGACATTCAGGGCAGGCCCTGTGCGAGTAGCGGAGAGAGAGCGCGTGCCAACTATTGCCGCCGCCGATCACTAAACGTCGACGGGTGTGCGAGAATTTACCATTATCCGAGCAGGATACCTTCCGGCCAATACATGTTGAGCAGCCAGCTCATGACCAAGGTCACACCGACCAAAACACCGGTATAGATAGCGGCAGTAAACCAGCCGGTGCGGACCAACCCGTAAAGAAAACCGAAGGTGAAAAGCGCGGTGGCGATGCCGAAGCCGAAAAGCAGGATCAGCAAGAGATACACGACAAATGAGAAAAGATACCCCAGAGCCAACTTGGTTTTCTTTCCAGTCTCCGCTGCCGGCGCTTGCGCCGTTGCGCGCACTTCGAGAACGATCTGCGCCGCCGCCATGAAAATTGCCGGAATCGTCGCCGCCATCGGGAAAATCGCGCCGAGGTAGGGGAACTCCTGCGCCTCATAAAGCGCTGCCGCGGAGACCGCTAAGACTAAAATCGTAAACAGCACCGACGGCAGCTTACCCAAGAGCACCGCGTCCTCGCCGGACTCCTCGCCGGCGATGTTGTTGCCGCCAAGTCGATGGCGGACGATCCAGACTATGGAAGCGAGCAACAGGATACCCATAACGATGACTCCGGGACGCCACAGCCAATCGAAGCCATAGCGTTCAATCGATAGCCACAGATACTGTTCGGTCGGCTTGGTCAAAACGAAGCCGACGAGGAAAGGCGCGCGTGGCCATCCCAACTGTTTCATGAGCCAGCCGAGCAGTCCCAATCCGAGCATGGCGTAGATATCGCCGAACTGCTGGGAGCTCTGGAAGGCGCCGAAAAAAATCGTCACCACGATGGCGGGAGCCAGCTTTGCGAAGGGAAACCAGGTGAGCCGCGCCAGCGCCGGGCTTAAAAACAGACAGAGTGCGGCGCCGACGGTGTTGGCGATGGCAAAGCTCCAGATGATGGTAAAAATCAGATCGAGATTTTCCTGCACCATGCGCGGCCCGGGCTGGATGCCGTAGAAATACAATGCGCCGAGCAAGATCGCGGACGGAGCGCCGCCGGGGACGCTGAACAACAGCGTCGGAATGAAATCGCCGGCCTCGACGGAATTGTTGGCGCTTTCCGGGCCGATCACACCGCGGATATCGCCCTTGCCGAATTTTTCGCGGTCGCGGGCCATGGCGACCACATGACCATAGGCCATCCAAGAGCCCGCGGTGGCGCCGATGCCGGGAAGAATGCCCGCCCACACACCGATGAGCGCGCCGCGCACGACGATGCCCCAATTTTGGATTACGTCTTTGACCCCCTGGAGCCAACCGCCTCCCAGAGGGATTCGCTCGGCGATTTGGCCGCCCTTGGCCAACAGACCGACGATCTCCGCGATACCAAAGATCCCCAAGGCCACTCCAGCCAGAGGAATGCCGTCCACCAGATACAGCTGGCCGAAGGTATAGCGATCAACGGCATCGGCGGGAGCCGCGCCAACGCTACCTAACAAGAGCCCCAAGCATGCCGCCAGTCCGCCTTTGAGCGGCGCGCCGCCGGTGAGAAAGCCCGCGAAGGAGAGACCGAGTACGCAGAGCATCAACAATTCGGGGGAGCCGAAGAGCAAAACCAGAGGCCGCGCGATGGGCAGGGAGAGAGTCAAAAAAACCGCGCCGATGAGGCCGCCGATCAATGACGACAAGAATGCCGCGCTCAAGGCCCTGCCGGCCTGGCCCTGCTTGGCCAGCGGATGACCGTCGAGAATGGTCGCCGCGGCCGCGGCGGAACCCGGCGTGCCGATCAGCACCGAGGTGATGGTATCGGAAGTATGAACCACCGCGAGCGATCCGACCAGCAGGATCATCGCCGTGTGCACGTCGAGCGTATAGATGAACGGCAGCAGGATGGCGACGCAGGCGATACCGCCCAGGCCCGGCAAGATACCGATGACCGTGCCGGCGAGCACGCCGGCCATCAGCATGCCTAGATGAAGAGGATCGGCGAACCTCTCAAGAGCGATTAGGGCGGCGTCCCACATGGGCAGGGGGAATTGGGGTCATGGATTACTGGAATGGTGGAGTGCTGGGTGTCACCGACATCATTCCGTTATTGCACCACTCCAATACTCCATCACTCCAGTTGCTCCGTTGTCGATGCATCCGCTTAGTCGAACTTCACCCGATACTTCTTGCCCACCCATTCCTTGACGAATCGTTGGGTTTCCGCGTCGATCTGGAAAGCTTGCTGGATGGTTTTTTCCAGGCGATCGCCACGCAGCAGAGGATAGCCTCCTAGTATTTTTTCCGTCTTGGCGTGAAATTCTTTGTCTTTATCGAGCCGGTCGGCGGCCGCATAGAAGGCCTGCGGCGCCGCCGCTGGGGCATCACCCTTGATCCAAAGAATTTTCTGCACGGCAAACGCGGACGGCATGAAGATTTTGTAGGTCTCCCAGAACTTGCCCGAAGGCTTCTTGCCCTTGAGCTTTTCGTACACTTCGGGAACTGTCGGAAGATCAGGAACGGCCGGGTCCCTGACGATATTGCCGCTATCGTCGAGCTGGCCGAAGCTCATCAGCGGGATCGCTTTGCCTTCCTTGACCAACGGCACCACGCTGGCGTTGTAGGCTGGCGTGGTCTGATAATCGATATTGAGTTCGCCCCGTTCAAAGGCGATCCGCGCGTCTCCCTTGCCTTTGAAACCAAGCACGCCTCTGGCATCCAGCTCCAAGAGCTCGAAACTGATCAGCGGTATCATATCGAGCCCGATGGCGCTGATCCCGCCATAGATCAGATTCTTAGCTTTCGCCAGGTCCTCGATCCGTTTGACACCCGTGCCGGGAGCAATGTACACGACGCCGCCAACGGGATTTACCAGCAGCGGCTTCCACTGTTTAAAGTCGTACTTGGCGGCCTTGTCCCCCAATAGGACTGGAAAATAATTGGTCGCCGAGCTGACCAAAACCATGAGCCCATCGGGCTTCGCTTTATTGGCAAATTCCATCATCCCGGGGATGGATCTCCCGCCAGCGATGTTGCGAAAGTTGAATTTGGGATTGCCGGCAATATTTTTCTCGAGATACGGCGCTATCGTGCGAATCCAGACATCCGAGCCGCCGGCAACCCCGTACGGGATGATGACTTCGATAGTCTTCCCTTCATAATAAGCGGCTGCGCCGCATCGCCGGGCCGGCGAACGCCAGCGAAAGCGCAGAGAAAACCAGCCATCGACCGATCGATCGTTTGCTGTTGAAAGGGATTTTTTTCATGACACCCCCCTGGAAAAGGTTTCCTGTCCCTTACTGTCTTGGCCTGCTCCAGTCAAGAGCCAAAGCTTCACGGTCGCCCGCCGCGAAAGCCCTAGGCTAGACCGCTGCGCTGCTTGCCCCAAGCGTTAATTACGAGATAAGAACCTCCATGCGCTCGGACAATTTCCGGCGCGGGCATTTCGCCTGGCGCAGTTCAGCGGGACGGCAGCGAGTCCGCCCCATAAACCATGATCAGATAAAGAGAACACGATTTGGCGAGCGGAAAAACGACATTGCCGACCTTGGCGCGGACGATGGCGGAATTTACCTTTGCGCTTCGCTACGATGCCATCCCAGCGCAAGTTAAAGCGGCGGCGCGACGGCACCTGGCCGACACCTTCGCCTGCGCTCTCGGCGCGCGCGCGGCGGCGGCTGTGCAAGCGCTGAAGAAACATGCGATCGCCCAGGGCGGTCGCGCCGATGCGACGATCATCGGCACGGCGGAAAAAGTTCCCGCCGGACTCGCCGCGCTGGTTAACGGCACCATGGTCCGCTATCTCGACGCCAATGACATTTTCGTCTTGCGTCGCGGCGGCGCCTCGGGCCACTTCAGCGACGCCACGGCGGCGCTCCTCGCTGTCGCCGAGCGTTATCGGCGCAGCGGCGAGGAATTGCTCACTTGCATCGTCGCGTCCTACGAGCTGCAAGGCGCCTTGGCCGAATCGCTCAATTTCTGGGAGCGCGGACTTCACCCATTGACCAACGTCGCCTGGGTCGCGCCCATCGTCGCCGCCCGGTTGCTCGGCGCAACGCCCGGCTGAAGCCGTGCACGCGTGCGGACTCTCCGTCGCAACCGGCACCGTGCTGAATACCTGGATCAGACCGGCAGAGACCATTCCCATGATCAAGAGCGTTGCGGTCGGCTTGGCTCTGGAGCGCGCGGTGGAGTCGGCCGAGTTGGCCGCGCTCGGCGTGACCGCCACGGACGATGCGTTGGAGATCGTTCTCGCGCATTTAAAATCGCCTCGCCGTTCCCGTTTCGATCCGCGACCAGTCCAACAACTCGGTCGACGCTGGACCATGACGCGAAATATGCTGAAGCTCTATCCGGCGCAGATCAACACACAGGCGGCCATCGAGGCGACCCTCCGTCTGCATCAAAACGGCGTCCGCGCCGAGCAAGTGCGAAAACTCATGCTCCATGGCCATCGCAACGTCTGCGGCGGCGTGCAGGGTTCGCCGCAAGCCTTTGCGCCGTCAAGCCGGGAGGCGGCGGACCACAGCACGCCCTACGTCATGGCGATGGCGCTCCTGCGCGGCCGGTTGACGCCCTGCGAGTATGAAGCATCACCTTGGGAAACCACCGCGGTGAAGTCGGTGATGGCAAAAATAGAGTTGGTTATCGATGCCGCAAGAGACAGAGCTTTCGACACCGAGGGTATTCTCGGCGTGCGGCTGGTGGCGCAACTGAACGATGGGCGGATCGAAGAAATCATCGTGCATCAACCGAAGGGTCATCCGGACGCGCCGCTGAGCGACGCCGATTTGCTCGAAAAAATGACCTGGCTGCTGCAAACCCCGGCGACTGCGCTGGCGCCACGGCGATTGCTCGACCTCTGTAATCGCCTCACCACCGTCGAGGATCTCGCGGCACTCGTCGAGAGTTGCGGCGTCGAGCGGCAATGATCTTTCGGCCGCGTTCTACAATCACCATTGACTGGCACTGCGGTGCTGTATTAAACGAAATCACGCGGGATGCCTCACGTAAGCCTTTTGCGCGTGATGGGATCGAGAGCGTCATCGCTGGATTTTGACCGAATAGGAGGCGAACATGGCCCGAGTCACGGGAAGTCATCTGATCTGCAAAGCGCTCAAGTTGGAAGGCGTCAAAAATATCTTCGCTCTCGCCGGCGATCACATCCTGCCGGTGTTGGACGTGATGGCGGATCAGGACTTTCGCATCCTCGACACCCGTCACGAGCAGGCCGCCGTCCACATGGCGGATGGCTGGAGCCGGATCACCGAGCAGCCCGGCGTCTGCATGTACACCACGCCGGGATTCGCCAACGCGATACCCGGCCTTACCAATGCGATGCACACCGAGGGCACCGGTGATTTCCATCGCCGGTTGCGCCGACACCCATGATTTAGGCTGCGGCGCCCAACAAGAAATCAATCAAGTTGGCATGGCCGAACCCATGTGCAAGGGTTCGTTCATGGTTCCTGATGCGCGCAGGATTCCTGAATACATCGCCCGCGCGATGCGCCTGGCGTTCAGCGGGCGGCGCGGGCCGGTGCATTTGACGATTCCCATCGACGTGCAAGAGCAAAGCGTCGAGGAAAACGACGTGACGTTCATAGCTCCTGATGCCTACCGGCCTAAGGCTGCCGTGCTCGGCGATCCCAAACGGGTGCGGCAGGCGGTCGCGCTCTTGCGCCAAGCGCAGCGGCCGCTGCTGATCGCCGGCAGCGCCGCCGGCTACACGCTCTCGGGCGAGTCGATGCAGCGATTCATCGAAACGACGCGCCTGCCGATCGTGACCGAAGAGCAGTCGCGCGGTCTGGTTCCTGACGATCACCCGTACGTCTTCGGCTACTTCGAGCGCGGCCTGAATCGCGCGGCGGCCAAAGTCCGCGACGCCGACGTGGTCGTGCTGCTCGGCCGCAAGCAAGACTTCGTCATCGGCTTTTGCCGCCCGCCGCATGTCGCGGCGAACGCCAAAATTATTCAGATCGATCCGTCGCCGTTGGAAATCGGCCGCAATCGCGGCGTCGACGTCGGCATGGCCGGCGATGTCGCGAGCATCCTGGAGCAGATGGCCGACGAGGCGGCGAAGTACGAGTGGAAAGATCTGCCGTGGTTGGACGACCTGCGCGCCGCGCGCGCAGCCCAGGCCGAGTGGGCGGAAAAGCTCGCGCAGCCGAAAACGCCGATGCACGCGCTGTTCGTCCACAAGACGCTAAAATCCATGCTCCGCCCCGACGACTGTCTGGTGTTCGATGGCGGTGATTTTTGCCACTTCGGCAGGTCTTATCTCCCTGCGGTCAAACCGAAGCACTGGTTCAACGTTTCCAGCCTCGGCATGTTGGGCTCCTCGTTGCCCACGGCGCTGGCGGCCAAGGTCGCTTATCCGAATTCGCGCGTCTTCATGCTCACCGGCGACGGCGCTTTTGGTTTCAACGGCATGGAATTCGACACCGCCGTGCGCCATGGACTGAATATCGTGGCGATCGTCGGCAACGATTCGGCGTGGGGCATCGACCGGCAGATCCAGCTCGGTCTCTATGGCCGCGCCGTCGCCACCGACCTGCGTCAAAGCCGCTACGAACAAATCGTCCAGGGACTCGGCGGCTACGGCGAGTTTGTCGAGCGTCCGGAGGATCTCAAACCGGCGCTGGAGCGCGCCCTCGCGGCCGGCAAGCCGGCGCTATTGAACGTCGCCGTGGAGCGCGCGATCAGCCCGCGAGCCGAGGCCGCCATCGGCCGGCGCAAAGCTGCTGCGCCAAAGTAAGCGGCGCAAAAACCCGAGTCGTGAAATGCAAAAGCAGGGAATGCGACCGGTGGCGAAAAGGCGCAGCCGGCGAGATGAAGAAGGCGAGTTAGCAAGCTCGCATAGGTTTACGACGAACAGCAAAAGTAAAGACTTGAGACCCCCAAGGTGACACCACAGCCGCCCTGGTGCTCGTTACTTTGCAGTTGTACCGGCCACGCAGAATTCATGACGGCGAATTCGCGCTGAGCAAACCATTTAGATATATCCACAGGAACAAAGCAGGGGCGCACTGAGCCCTTGGTTTTTTCCGAGTTTATTTTTCCAGAGCTCTGCCGGTGTCGCCGTACCGTTCCAGACCGAGCGGCTGATGAATCGAAAGAGATTCACGGCGGTGTTCAAACGCGAAACGGTTCGGTCAAAGAAGAGTCTAAGCGGTCCACTTGTCGGTGCCATCGGTTTTGATACCGTTTAAATTAGCTCAGTAAGTTGAGAGGAAACCTATGGATATATTCTGGGAGGAGTTGACGTCCGGCCTGCCTGACGCGAGGCAGCTGGTGCATGTGCTTATCCGAATGATCGCCGCTAGCGTCCTGGGAGCGGTGGTCGGGATGCAACGAGAGAAAGCCGGAAAACCTGCAGGGCTGCGCACGCACATGCTGGTGAGTCTGGGCACGGCGGTGATCGTCCTCGCTTGCTCCGGAGTCGGCATGTCATCTGAAGCCGTCTCGCGGGTTGTCCAGGGCATTGTCACCGGCATCGGCTTTCTCGGCGCCGGCGCCATCCTCAAGCTCGACCAGGAGCGCGAAATCCAGGGCCTGACCACGGCGGCCGGCATCTGGATGACCGCCGCCATCGGCGTCGCTGTCGGATTGGGCAGCCTCGGGGTCGCGTTGCTGAGCACGCTTTTCACGTTGGTCATTCTTGCGCTCGCAGGGCTGCTCGACAACGATCAACAGACGAAGAACCATTGACCAGGACTGGACGGCCGCGCCGATCGATCGGCACACAAGCTCTTAATCTTCCAACGCGTTGAACGGCTTGAACGGAGCGAAGCGGTTGAACGTTTTGAACACGCTCAATCCCCATGGCGCGAAGCGGTTGAACGCTTTGAACGAGCTCGGAGTCCTTGGACAGGCTCAGCCGGAGCTCATGTTGATTTCGAGAACATCCGGTAAACAGCCTGGGCCCCCTCCAACAAACGGTGATCCTGGTTGCGGTGACCGATGAGCTGAATGCCGACTGGCAGACCGGACGGTCCGGTAAACACAGGCAGGGTGACGCAAGGAGTGTAGGTCCACGTCGACAGGATATTGAACGAGGTGTCGCCCGTACTGGCCAGGCCTGCCGGAGCCTCTCCGAGAGCACTTGGCGTGAGCAGCAGGTCGAGATCCTTCATGGCGTCGGCGAGATGTCCGCGGCACTGAGCCAGCACGCCTTCGGCTTCTCGATATTGTTCGTAAGAGACATTGAGTGCGGCGAATTTGTCGCGCTGGAACTCGCTCAAAAGATTCCAATGATGATTCCGCTCCCAGGTGAGGCTACGAGAGAACTCGTAATCATTGATGCGCCGGCCGATGGCCTCGAAGTTTTCAAACGGCTTGCCGAGATCGAAGTCGGAGACCTTCGCTCCGGCCTTCGCCAGCGCGCTTGCGGCCTCTTCGAGAAATGTTTTCGTGTACTCCTCCGCACGGTCCCAGAACATTGCGGCAAAAGCCGATCTTGAGCTGGTTCACTGGAATGGCGGCCAGAGGTTTCGCGGCGAATCCTGTAAGCGCGGCGCGAAACAGAGCCAGGTCCTCGACCGCGCGAGCGAAAAGCCCCACGGTGTCGAAGGACGCGGTGTTCTGCTTCACGCCCTGGGTGCTCACTTCGCCGTAGCTCGGTTTGTAGCCGACGCAGCCGCAGAACGCTGCTGGACGGATCACCGATCCGACCGTCTGGGTGCCGAAGGCGAGCGGCACCATGCAATCGCCGACCGCGGCGGCGGAGCCGCTGGAGGAACCGCCGGGCGTATGCGCGGGATTGTGCGGATTGGTCGTGTTTCCCAATGGAGATCGACTGGCAAACTCGGTGGTCACCGTCTTGCCCAAAAGCACGCCGCCGGCAGCGCGGCTCAGCGCCACGCACGCCGCGTCCGCCATCGGACGGTTGCCTTTGTAGATGGGCGATCCGTACTCGGTGGGCAAGTCGGCCGTGTCCATGATGTCCTTGGCCGCGAATGGCACTCCGTGCAGCGGACCGCGGTTCGCGCTCTTGTCGCATTCCCGCGCCTGCGCCAGGGCAAAATCGCGGTCTAAATGGACCCATGCTTTGACTTGCGATTCCCGCGCATCGATCCGCTCGAGACAGGAGCGTACCAAAGCTTCGGACGTGAGTTTGCCTTCGCGAATCCGCGCCGCCGCCTCACTCGCCGATAACCGAAATAAATCCGCCATGTGATTCTCCTTAGCCGAATCCGAAAAGCATTTGGCAACATAACCGAGCAGGCGTTGTGACTGCAACAAGAGCCGGTCTGGTCTACTGCCAGCGCCGCAAAAGACGGCGACCCCTAGTTTAACGGCTTGAAACGTTTGAAACGTCTGGAACGGTTGGAACAATGGATTGACCGTTAATCAAGTACCGTGGTAATTTAAGGTTATGGCTTTGGCGCAATCAAAAGTGACGGCTCAGGGACAGATTTCCGTTCCGGTGGAAGTGCGACGTAAACTCGGTATCGGGCCGGGCTCGGTGCTGGAATGGGAGGAGGAAGGCGACGCCGTGGTCGTACGCAAAGCCGGCCGGTACACGTCGGAAGACATTCATCGCGCGATATTTCCGAAAGAGATACCGGCTGCGAAGAAGGTCGAAGAGTTCGATAAAGGCGTGCGGCGTTACATGAAGAAAAAGCATGCGCGCCGTTGACACCAACGTCTTGGTCCGTCTGGTCACGCGCGACGACCGGAAGCAGGTTGCTGCCGCGGAATCGTTCGTGAGTAAAGGGGCATGGGTGTCCACGCTGGTTCTCATGGAAGCGACATGGGTTCTCACCGCTGTGTACGACCTGACTCACGCGGAAATCGCGACGGCCATCGACATGCTTTTGCATCATCGAGATCTTACCATTCAAGAGTCCGATAGCGTGGCCGCAGCACTTGAGCAGTATCGCAACCGGCCGGCGTTGGGGTTCTCCGATTGTTTGATCCTCGAAACAGCTCGGAAAGCCGGCCACCTGCCGTTGGGAACCTTCGACCGAAATCTCGCCAAACTCGACGGGTCCGAAGGACTGTAGCCCTACCCCACGCGGCCCCTTCAGAAAAGTAGCGGGTCCTCCTTAAACTCCCCAGCGCCGATCTGTGACCATCAAGAGCCAAGGACGGGCTCGCCCCCTTTTGAGTTCTTGCAATCTTCAATCACCGGGCCGGCCACAGTTTAAAGCGCGGCCGGAACTTTACGCTTCCAGAGCTCCCAAGTACGTCTGATCTGGGTGGCGTCCGGCCCTGAACGGGCGTTTACTTTCGTCGCTTCTTCCGGCGCCAAGTAGATCAACGGTCCGCTCAGCATCGCAGCCTGAAGCTGCAGCCGAGCATTGAGCTCCGTTTGGATCGCCCGATAGACGACTTGCTGCACAGTCTCTCCGACCACGACGTTGCCGTGGCCGCGCAGCAGTGCCACGGCACCTTGACCCAAGGTCTTGCCGAGGGCCTTGCCGAGCTCGCCGTTGCCGATAAGCAAGTCCGTCATGCCGGCGACGTTACGGATATCAAAAACCGGCACCGAGGGAGAAAGGAATGCGGCGCCGTTAAACACCGGCTGCAGTGGTGTCCGGCTGATGCTGAATGGAATCGTGGTCGGGGAATGGCTGTGAATCACTGCCATAACATCGGGCCGCGCCTTGTACGCCTCGCCGTGGATAAACCGTTCGAGAAACACCTCTCGGCCTTGACGCTCGACGGCGTTGGAATCCAGGTCGTATTCCAGGACGTCGGAAGCCGTCACCAGAGCCGGCGCCAGGGAGCGCGACATCAGGTAACGCTGCGGATTATCCGGATGGCGCATGCTCACATGGCCGAGGCCGTCGAGGACGCCTTCGTTGGCGAGGATATGGCTCGCGGCTACGAGATTCCCGATGATCTGTTCGTCCATGAAATCGCCTCCTTGACCGGGGTATGGTCGTTGCAAAATTGTCGGCTACCGCCAGGTGCAAGCTTTAGCAAAACTTAAGAGGATTGCGAACTCTGAGCCGCGTCTCGATGAGGTAACTATGCCTCAAGATATTGACGGTTAAGCGTGCCGTAGCCGGTGCCCATGGCCAAAGAAGCGCGGGTCATCTGTCGTCATCTCTCCTCGCTTCCTTCCTACAGCTCCTAGACTAGCCTGCCTCTTGGACTACGGGCTGACCTCGCTGATCACCCAGCTCGTGGTCATTCCTGCGCCGATGGTTACCGGCTATTTGATCGGCGGGTTGGGGATCAAATTCGCGTTTGTCTTGGCGGGAATATTTCTACTAATCGCCGGTCTGGTGCTCACTCCGTTGCAGTTGTACCGGGGCACGCAGAATTCATAACGGCGAATTCGGGCTGAGCACCAGCGCTTTTAGATGGAGTCGGCGCGACTGATCTCTAGTTGTTCGTATGGCCTTTTGCCAGGCTCGGTGGGTAATCCCGAATAATTTGTCCAAACTGTGACAACAGGACAGAGCTCTCCTGTTGAAATACTTGGTGTGACCGACGAAAATTCAAAATTGCAGCATACAATGATTCACCTGCCGGCTCATACCTGACCCTGACGGTTTTAGATCTTTTCCCGCCAAGATGCATTTTCTCTATATGATAAGATCGTGCCGTTTTACGTAAATCGTAAAATTTGGTAAAGTTTCAACAGATGATCCGAAGCTTCAAGGACCGAAGAACGGAGAATTTCTTCGGTGGCGACAATGTCAGGCAGTTCTCAGGCGTCAAGAAGGCGGCGGAGCGCAAGCTGGTTATGCTGGATAGCGCGGTGAAGCTGGGCGACCTCGCCGCGAGTCCAGGAAATAGATTGGAAAAGTTATCGGGAGACAGGGCCGGACAATACAGTATCCGGATCAACGACCAATGGCGGATCTGTTTTACTTGGAAGGATGACGGTCCGTACGACGTTGAAATCGTGGACTATCATTAAGGAGTAACAAAATGAAAAAGAATGGAATGCGACCGGTTCCGCCGGGTGAAATTCTCAACGAGGAGTTTTTGAAACCGCTGGGCCTGACGGCAAACGCGCTCGCGAAGGCGATCGGGGTGCCGCCCAACCGGATCACGGCAATTCTGAAGGATGAGAGAGGCATCACAGGGGATACGGCGATCCGGCTGGGAACGTTTTTCAAAACATCGGCGGAATTCTGGATGAACCTGCAAATGACCTACGACCTGCGCAACGCCGAAAAGGCGCTGCCGGCCAGGGTGAGAAGGAGTATCGAAGGCAACAGGAGTGTGCTGGCGTGATACGCAAGGTCGGCGACGGCAAAAGCCGAACCCCTAGTCGAGAAATAGTGGCCGGCGACATAAGGAGTAAACGTCATGGCAAAAGCAAAGAGGAAATCGAGCGCGGATGCAGTTGAAATTCTCCACCGTCGCTATTACGCCGGCAAGCCGCAGCGACTCGCCGCTTTGGAACAAGCGCGAGCGAACGACCACGTTGCTCGTAAGCTAACCGCACTGAGAATTTCACACGGGCTAAGCCAACGTCAACTGGCACAACTCATAGGAACCACAGCGTCGGTCATTTGTCGTCTCGAAGACGCCAATTATGAGGGCCATTCCCTGGCGATGCTTAATCGAATCGCCGCGGCCTTGAACCAACGCGTTGAGATTCGTTTTGTGCCGGCAGAACGACGCTTGCGTTCCGCATGATTCCGACCGATTGGACAGGCAACGGCACCTGGGTGCCGATGGCGACGGTTCAATTTGCGGCAATGACTACAGCACTTCTCGCCGTCTGGATGGCGATGCGTATTTTAAATAGAGTTGCGACCGATCTCTCGTCAGTCGTCAGGCCATCTGCCGGGGCTCGGTGGGTCATCCCGAATAATTGTCTAAACTAAAACAACAGTCGCTCTCACGTTGACCATGTGTTGAGACCGACGAAAATCTACAATGTCAAAATACAAGACTTGACCACAATGTCTGAATCTCCGTTGCGAATTGCTACGATTCTAGACCTGACCCCGTGGCTTGGCTTGACCCCGTGGCTTGGCTTGCCAATTCATTTTCCATTTGTGGGTCAACGTGGCCGGCCCGATGGGCGGTGCATCGTTTCTTTGACTTGAATACAATGGAGGTGTTAGTTTGCGCCTAGAAAAGCGTATACGTCGAAAGCAAGGAGGTAGCCGTGAATAAAGGCTCGTGTGCGATGCTGGCTGCGGTTTACGCAGTCGCCGTTTCGATTAGCTTTCCGTCGAGTTCTGAAGCCCAGAGCAAGAAAGTCACTGTTCAGCTCGCCTGGGTCATTGGCGGGCTCCACGCGGGATTTTTCGTCGCCAAAGAAAAGGGGTTCTACGCCTCCAAGGGCCTGGACGTGGCCATCAACCGCGGCTTCGGCAGCGGGGATACGGCCAAAGTGGTCGCCACCGGCGCGGCCCACTTCGGTGAGGTAAATTTGCCGACGGCGATTATCTCCCGCGGAAAGGAAATCCCATTGGGCATCCTCGGGGTTATCATCGGCAAGGCTCCGGAGAGTATCCTGGCCTTTGCAGAGAAAGGAATCCGCAAGCCCAAAGACGTGGAGGGGAAAACCTTTGCAGAGGCCTCCGGAGCGGCCATCATGGTTACCTGGCCCGCCTTCGCCAAGCTGGCGGGGATCGACATCAGCAAAGCGACCCATATCCCGGTGGAGGCCGCGGCCAAGCCCGCCGTTTTTTTCAGCGGCCAGGTCGACTGGGTCCCGGGCTTTCGGCCGGGCTTTGATGAACCGATCATACTCCGGGCCCAAAAGGAAGGAAAAAAATTATCCTTTGTACGTTGGGAAGACTTTGGCTGGAAGGTCTACGGCAACGGTCTCGTTACGCACCAGGACATGCTCAAGCGGGATCCCAAGACGGTGGCAGATTTTGTTGGCGCCACGATGGATGGCTATGCTTACGCCATCGAGCACTTTGACGAGGCCCTGGAGATCACGCTCAAGGCCAACCCGGAATTGGATCGGCAATCTGCCCGTCTCTCGCTGCTTTTCGCTCTCGACGCCATAATGACGAAAGCTTCGAAGGAGAAAGGCTTGGGCTACATGGACGAGGATCGAATGGCCTTCCAGATAAAGCTAATGTCCGATCTGATGAAGTTCAATCCGCCCAAAAATATTTACACCAACCAATTTATACAAAAGAAACCGTTGACGGTGCCTCCAGCTCTTGCAGCGGAACTGGGCAAATTACCCTAGTATGCCGGAGTCGATACGGGTCGAGCGGCTTTGCAAAATATACCGGTCGAGGGATGGAACGGAAGTCGATGCGCTTCGCCAGGTTTCCCTCACGGTGGGCCGCGGAGAATTTGTCTCCATCGTCGGCCAAAGCGGCTGCGGCAAATCCACGCTGCTTAAAATTCTCGCGGGCCTTCTTGCCAAGTCGAGTGGGTCGATCTTTATCGAGGGCCTGGACGTGGACGGGCCGCGCAGAGACATTGGCATCATGTTCCAAAAGCCGTTGCTTCTGGAATGGCGCCGGGTGTTGGACAATGTGTTATTGCCTGTCGAGATTTATCGGCTCGATCGGAAGGAGTATGAGGAGAAAGCGCGCAGACTGCTCGGCACCGCCGGCCTGGCTGATTTCCTCAGTAAGTACCCGTTTGAGCTTTCCGGCGGCATGCAGCAACGGGTCGCTCTCTGCCGCGCGCTCGTGGCGGAGCCTTCGCTCCTCTTGATGGACGAGCCTTTCGGCGCCCTCGACACGCTCACCCGGCAGAAAATGGGCTTTGAACTCCTCCGACTCTGGGGAGAGTGGAAAAGCACGGTGTTGTTTGTCACCCACGATGTCGACGAAGCCGTGATGCTTTCCGACAAGGTGCTGGTGATGTCTCCCCGTCCCGGAACGATCCTCGACGTATTTACGGTTGATCTTCCACGACCACGCCAGATTTTCGCCAAAGACACCGCCGAGTTCATTCACATTAGCAGCCGGATCAGGCGGTGTCTGTGGGAGGAACCCCCCGATGCCTGAGCCGCTTCAAATCAGACGCATCCTGCGAATAACGGTCTTCTACGTCGCCGCGCTGTTCCTATGGGAAGGGCTGATCCGGCTGCTCCATGT
Source organism: uncultured delta proteobacterium (assembly GCA_963847445.1). Classification (GTDB taxonomy): domain Bacteria; phylum Desulfobacterota; class Binatia; order UBA9968; family UBA9968; genus DP-20. The sequence continues at coordinate 229,476 of CAWJZV010000045.1, forward strand.
GCCGGAATGGCTTGTGCCCGCGCCCTTGCAAATCATCGACGTAATCGCCGACAAAAATTCAATCATGATCTTCCATACGCTGGTGACGCTCACGGAGAGCGTGCTGGGCTTTGTTCTTGCTCTTGGTCTCGGCGTTATTTGCGCAATCGGGATCGTCCACTTTCCACTTCTGCGTGACACCCTCTACCCGACGCTGATCATGTTCAACTCTTTCCCGAAAATCGCGATCGCCCCGCTCTTTGTCGTGTGGATCGGCGTGGGTATCGAATCGAAGATCGCCAATGCCTTTCTCACCGCACTGTTTCCCATCGTGCTCAACACAATCCTGGGGCTCACCGCCATGGATCCGGAGCTGCTGGAACTTGTTCGGTCCATGTCGAGGAGCCGTTCGGTTTTGTTCTGGAAAATTCGTCTTCCTCATTCCCTCCCGTACCTCTTTGCCGGATGCAAGATCGCCATCTCTTTAGCCGTCATTGGAGCGATCGTCGGAGAGTTCATCTCCGGAAGATCCGGGCTGGGCTACTTGGTCCTCTCGGCCAACAACTACTTCAATACCCCAATGGCCTTCACGGCGCTTCTCTACCTGGTTCTGATGTCACTGGGTCTTTACGGCATGGTGATTTTGGCCGAGAAACTCACCCTTCCCTGGCACCGTCGGGAAACCTCGGGGTGAACCGGGAATGGCCCGGCTTTTCGATCCGGCAGAATTTTTCCATTTCCCGTTAAAATTCGTTCTGCGGAAGAGCTCGACGAGCCACAGGTAATTCAGATAATTGCGGCGAGAAAAATACTCCCGGTACATTTTTCTTTGCTCACCGGACTGCTCGCGGACGGTAGTTGGGTGCCGACGGCGACGGTTCACTTTGCGGCAATGACTACAGCACTTCTCGCCGTCTGGATGGCGGTGCGTATTTTAAATAGAGTTGCGACCGATCTCTCGTCAGTCGTCAGGCCTTCTGCCGGGCTCAGTGAGTAAACCCGATTAATTCGCGCGAACTGTCACCGGGCCGGCCACAGTTTAAAGCGCGGCCGGAACTTTCCGCTTCCAGAGCTCCCAAGTACGTCTGATCTGGGTCGCGTCCGGCCCTGAACGGGCGTTTACTTTCGTCGCTTCTTCCGGCGCCAAGTAGATCAACGGTCCGCTCAGCATCGCAGCCTGAAGCTGCAGCCGAGCATTGAGCTCCGTTTGGATCGCCCGATAGACGACTTGCTGCACAGTCTCTCCGACCACGACGTTGCCGTGGCCGCGCAGCAGTGCCACGGCACCTTGACCCAAGGTCTTGCCGAGGGCCTTGCCGAGCTCGCCGTTGCCGATAAGCAAGTCCGTCATGCCGGCGACGTTACGGATATCAAAAACCGGCACCGAGGGAGAAAGGAATGCGGCGCCGTTAAACACCGGCTGCAGTGGTGTCCGGCTGATGCTGAATGGAATCGTGGTCGGGGAATGGCTGTGAATCACTGCCATAACATCGGGCCGCGCCTTGTACGCCTCGCCGTGGATAAACCGCTCGAGAAACACCTCCCGGCCTTGACCCTCGACGGCGTTGGAATCGAGGTCGTATTCCAGGACGTCGGAAGCCGTCACCAGAGCCGGCGCGAGGGAGCGCGACATCAGGTAACGCTGCGGATTATCCGGATGGCGCATGCTCACATGGCCGAGGCCGTCGAGGACGCCTTCGTTGGCGAGGATATGGCTCGCGGCTACGAGATTCCCGATGATCTGTTCGTCCATGAAATCGTCTCCTTGACCGGGGTATGGTCGTTGCAAAATTGTCGGCTACCGTCCCCACTTTCCTCTCCTGAAACGAAAACAGGGGCGCGTTACCGAAAGATCACGGTGCCAGCGACTTGAAGAAAAAGAATAGAGAAATTTATTTCACGGGAACGCCTGTGCCTACTTGACCTGCCGGCTAATGGGCGACCCCTTTTGGGTTCTCCTTTTGGATTCTTCATGTGGCGCTTCCATTTGCGGGATGATGTCAAGAAACGTCGTCGAAGTGAAGCGCCGGTTGGATAGCGGTGCGGGCTGAGCGTTAGAGCGTTTAAATGGATAAATAAAGTCAACGCGACCGATCTATCGTACGCAGCAGACCTTCTGACGGGCTCGGCGGGTGATCCCGAATAATTAGTCAAAGCGAAACAACAGAACTGCGCTCTCACGTCGAAAAAGTAATGAGACCGACTCACGCTGCGTCTTCGCGCAAGGTTCGCCAGCCAGTCTACAGCTCCACGGTATCGACTTATCGAACCAGGGCTCTGGGCGTTCAAACGGCTTGTTCCCAAAATGGGAAGGCGCTATTGTAGATTGTGCGAATTATATCGGTGAAGACACTGAAGTCCTTTTGGCAGAAGCATCCGGATGCCGAGAGTCCCTTAAGAGCATGGTATACAGAGGCCAAGAGAGCCGACTGGAGAAAGCCGCAGGACATCAAGACTGCGTACCGTGGGGCGAGCATTCTTCGCAACAACCGCGTCGTATTCAACGTTAAGGGAAATACGCACCGGTTGGTCGTAGCCGTCAAGTACGAGTTTCAGGTTGTGTATATCCGTTTCATTGGCACCCATACTGAGTACGACAAAATCAACGCAGAAGAGGTCTGACATGACGATCAAACCCATCAAAACCGAAAGGGACTACCAGAAAGCCCTTAAGGAGATTGAAAAGCTTTGGGACGCCAAGCCGAACACCGCAAAGGGCGACCGGTTGGACGTGCTGGTCACGCTGGTCGAGATGTATGAGCAGAAACACTACAGGATCGACCCTCCCGATCCGATCGAGGCCATAAAGTTCCGCATGGAACAGCTTGATCTCAAGCCATCGGACCTGGCCGATATTCTCGGGGGCCGGAACCGAGTGTCGGAAATTCTCAACAAAAAAAGGAAGCTGACAGTTGAGATGATGCGGTCTTTGCGCAAACGCCTCGCTATCCCCGCTGACTCGCTACTTGCATGAGCGTTAGTCTACCTTCTGATCACAGTCCAAGAACCAAAGCGTTGCATGAGTCCTTACACGTAACCGTGCGCCTACCGCTCCGCGATGGAGGAGCTT
>CAWJZV010000046.1:0-486563 GCA_963847445.1 uncultured delta proteobacterium
ATCTTCACCAAAGCGGCAGATGTCGGCGCTGACCTCGTCGGTAAAGTCGAAGCTGACCTGCCCGAAGACGACCCGCGCAACGCAGCAGTGATCGCCGATCGTCGGCGACAACGTCGGTGACTGCGCCGGTATGGCAGCAGACATTTTCGAAAGCTACGAAGTTACTCTCGTGGCAGCCATCATTCTTGGTTATGCTGCGTATGTTGCCTTCCCGGCATACGGTTCGACGCTTATCTTCTATCCCTTGCTGGTGCGCGCCGTGGGCGTATTCGCCTCGATCATCGGCACTTGGGCTGTACGTGGAAAGACGATCCCAAGATGAACCCGATGACGCCGATCAATGTCGGTTTTTACGTCTCGGCGGGAGTCGCGGGTCGTCGGCTTCGGAATCGTGAATGCACTCTACCTGAAGCGGGCGGACGGAACCCCGGACTTCCGCTTCTTCTTTGCAACCCTGATGGGTATCATCCTCGCCCTCATTATCGGACGGCTGACAGAGCACTTTACAGCCACCGAAAAGAAGCCGGTTACTGATATCGCCTATGCGAGTCGGACCGGAGCGGCGACACTCTTGCTTGCCGGTCTCGCAGAAGGCATGGAATCGAGCGTCTGGGCGCTCGTGGCAATTTGCGCCACGATCTTCGGTTCGATGGCGATCTTCGGCGGCGACCTCATTATGTCGTTCTACGGTATCGCTCTGGCCCGGTCTGGTATTCCTCACCACCACCGGTTTCATCCTTGCGATGGACACCTTCGGCCCGATTTCCGACAACGCCAACGGCATCGCAGAACTGGCGGGTGAAGAGTTCGACGACAACGCGCGGCAAATCCTCGCTGACCTCGACGCCGCAGGTAACACCACCAAGGCCATCACCAAAGGTATCGCCATCGGCCGGCGGTCATCGCGGCTGTATCGCTGTTCGGCTCATTCTTCATCGACATCGAACGTGTCATGCCTGAAGATCGCTTAACCACGTTCACCCGCTCGATCAACCTCGCCGACCCGATCGTCTTCATCGGCGTTCTGCTCGGCGCAACGCTCCCGCTGATCTTTGGCAGCCTACTCGATCAAGGCGGTCAACCGCGCAGCCGGTTTCGATCATGGCGGAAGTTCGCCGTCAGCTCGCCATCCCCGAAGTGATGAGCGGCGCCCGCACACCCGACTACGCGCAAGCCGTTGTTTGGCATCGCCACCCGCGCAGCGCAAACGGAACTGATCCCGCTCGGCTTGATCGCCATCCTCTCACCCATCGTGATCGGGCTGCTGCTCAAGGAGCAGGCACTTGGTGGCTTCCTCGTCGGTGTGATTGTCTCCGGTCAATTGCAAGCCGTGTTCATGGCGAACGCCGGCGGCGCGTGGGATAACGCCAAGAAGAATATCGAAGACGGTAATATGGGCGGCAAAGGCAGTGCCAACCACAAAGCCAGCGTCGTCGGCCAAGCGTTGCCTTTAAAATCATCGACCGATATGGCATAGAGATCGTCGGTCGCGACAAGGAGGAAGAGAATCGTGGCATTTCAAAAAATCGGTATCATGAGTATTGGCGAGATGGGCTTTCACTGGGCCAAGCTGCTCAAGAGCCACGGCGTCGAAGTTTTGACTTATGACAAGGACCGCGGCGAGGTGAGCCGCAAGCGCGGCGGAAAACGCCGGCGTGACATCGGTCGCGTCGATGAACGCGTTGGTTCAGGAAGCCGAGTTGATCGTCTCCATCGTCGTGCCGTCGGCGGCCAAGAAGGTCGCCACCAAAGTGGCCAAGGCGGCGCTCAAGAGCGGCAGAAAAGATTTACTTTACTGCGATGCCAACGCGATCTCACCGATGACCGCCGACGCCATCGCCAAAGTTCTGACGCCGGCGGGAGTGAATTTTGTCGACGGCTGCATCATCGGCTCGGCGGCGAAGATGGGCAAGGGCACGATCGTCTATCTTTCCGGGCCACAGGCTGAGCGGCTGCGCGGGCTTGAAGCTTTCAACATTCCCCTCAAGCTTTTGGGCCCGGTGACCAATCAGGCGTCGGCGTTTCAAAGTCGTTTACGCTGGACTGACCAAGGGATTTCAGGGGTTGTTTTGCGAGCTGCTCATGGGCGCGCGCAAGTTCGGCTTGCTCGACGAAATTCGCGCTCAGTACGAGGAGAGCTTTCCCGGTTTGCTCGATAAGGTCTCGTCGAGCATCATCGGCTTGCGGATTCACGCCGGCCGGCGCGCCGAGGAGATGGACGAGTTGAAGCGCACCTTCAATTCGCACGGTCTCGATTCGTTTATGGCGCCGGCGGCGCAAAAGGTCTTGCGCGCTATCGCCGCGTTCGACCTGGGCCAGGCTAGCGCCAGCGGCGTACGCCACGGCGATCTGGCGGAGACCTTGGAATTGTTCTACGAAAAGGGTCTTTTACAGCAGAAATAGCCAGCTGAGATTTCTTAAATCGGCCCTAGCCAGGCGGCGGGTTTCCTGGTATTGAGAGCGAAACAGTAATCTGAGGGAGGAGTCTAGTAATGTCCAGAGTAGAAAAGAAACAACCGGAATACGGTTCCGATGTCGTCGTCGATCTGATGAAGGCCCATGATATCGAGTACACCGCGTTCAACCCCGGTGCGACCTTTCGCGGGATCCACGATTCGATCGTCAACTATGGCGGCAACTACAAGCCGGAAGTGATCTTCTGCCATCACGAAGAAATCTCGGTGGCCATCGCGCATGGCTACGCCAAGGCGAAGAGGCAAACCGATGATCGCTATCTGCCACAACATGGTCGGTTTGCAGCATGCCAGCATGGCGATTTTCAACGCCTACATCGACCGCGTGCCGATGATGGTGCTCGGCGGCACTGGGCCGATGAACACGAAACGGCGCCGGCCGCGCATCGACTGGATCCACACCGCGCTGGTGCAGGGCAACCAGGTGCGCGACTACACCAAGTGGGACGATCAGCCGTATTCGCTGGCCGACGTGCCGGATTCGTTCATCCGCGGCTACCGCATCGCCACCACCGATCCGACCGCGCCGGTCTACATCAACTACGATGCCGATATTCAAGAAGACGCGGTCAAGACCATGGTCGACATGCCGGACGTGAGCCGCCACTCCAGGCCGGCGCCGGCGCAGGCCAATCCCGAAGCGCTGCGGCGCGCGGCGGAGATGCTCGTCAATGCGAAGAATCCCTTGATCGTCGCCGACATGCTTGGGCGCAATCCCAAGGCCGTGCCGATGCTGATCGAGCTGGCCGAATTGCTCGCCGCGCCGGTGGTCGATAAGGGCGCGCGTTTCAACTTTCCAGCGGTGCATCCATTGGATGTGACCGACGGCGCTCGGGAAATTCTCCAGAAGGCTGATTTTATCTTGGCCCTCGACGTCGGCGATCTGTTCGGCGCATTGACCACGGTGAGCAAGCAGACCCGTGAAAGCGAGTACGTGACCACGCCCGGGCGTGCGCATCGCCAGCATCTCGATGAACGACATGTTGGTCCACTCCTGGGCCAACGACTTCCAGGCGTTGCAGGCGATCGATGTTCCGATGAGCGCCGATACGTCGGTGGCGGTGCCGGAACTGACCCGGCTGTGCCGCGAGCTGATCGGCAACGACAGCGCCAAGAAAGCGACCATCGAAGCGCGCCAAAAAGAACTGTCGGAAAAGCACAAGAGCCGCCGCGCCAAGTGGCTGAGCGACGCTCAGGCGAAAGGCTCGCAGAAAGACATCTCGACAGCGTGGTTGGCGCTGGAGATCGGCGAAGCGATCAAGCGCGAAGACTGGGTTTGCGTCAACGGCACTTCGAACGGTTGGACGCGCCGGCTATGGGACTTAAGCAAGCCGAATCAATCCCTCGGCGGCAGCGGCGGCGCAGGCTTGGGTTATGGGCCAGGCGCGGCGATCGGCGCGGCTCTGGCACTCAAGGGCAGCGGCAAGCTCGCCGTGGCGATTCAATCTGACGGCGACATGTTGATGACTTCGAGCGCGATCTGGACCGCGGCGAAACACCGCATTCCGCTGCTCATGATCATGCACAACAACCAGTCCTACTATAATTCCGAAGAGCACGGCATCGAAGTCGCTAAGTTTCGCAAACGGCCGGTGGAGAACGCGCCGATCGGCACTCATGTTGACGACCCGGCCATCGACTTCGCCATGATGGCGAAATCTTTTGGCGTCAACAGCGAAGGCCCGGTGCGCAACCCGGCGGATCTCCGGCCGGCCATCGAGCGCGGCGTTAAGTACGTCAAAGAGAAGCAGCTGCCGTACTTGGTCGATGTCATCGCCGAACCGCGCTAGGAATTTAGCGTTGGGACAAGCAGAAAAGATTACTCACCACGAAGGACACGAAGATCACGAAGTTCGGAAAATAAATTTTCCGAAACCTTCGTGTCCTTCGTGCCTTCGTGGTGAATAAATATTTTGCGGGCTTGCTAGGCGAGTCATCCCCCAAGAATATAGCTTCAAACAACCGCACATTGGCTACCGATCCTTACCGAGAATTTCGTCAGGCGGTCGAACGGCCGGAAGAAACCATTGACCTTGGCCGCGCCGCGCTGACCATCGCGCTTGCCGACTTTCCCGATCTCGACATCTCAAGTTATCTCCGGCGCATCGATGAGTTGGCGGTCGCGGTCGGTCAAAGGTGCGGTGCTGGGGCGGATAGGTTTCGTTCCATCGCAGCGCTCAATTATGTTCTGTTCAACGAGCATGGCTTTCGCGGCAATCGCGCTGCCTATTACGACGCGGAAAATAGTTTTCTCAATCGGGTGATCGAACGTAAGACCGGCATTCCCATCACCTTGTCGGTGCTCTATATGGAGGTAGCGCGGCGCATCGGCCTTAACTGCAACGGCGTCGGTTTTCCCGGCCACTTTCTGGTGAAGACCGCCATTGATAGCAACGAGATCGTCATCGACCCATTCAACGGCGGCGAAATCAAATCACCTAAAGATCTGGACCAAATGTTGCGGCAGATGTACGGCGGCAAAGTCGGCTTGCGCCCCGAATTCCTCGCCCCGGTGACCAGGAAGCAGATTCTTCTACGCATGCTCGGAAATCTCAAGGCGATCTATGGCCGCGGTGATGAGTTGGTCAAAATGCTCGCTGTGCTCGATCGTCTGATCATCCTAGATCGCGATGCGGTGGAAGAAGTGCGCGATCGTGGCGCGGTATATTTGCGGCTTGAGTGCTATGGCCAGGCGAAAGACGACTTCGAAACTTATCTGCGGCTGGCGCCGGATGCGCGAGACGCCGCGGCGATTCGCGACCAACTGGTGGATCTAGCGAAGCACCCCGTGCTAATTCACTAGCCCGGCGGGCGGGTTGAGTACGCGCTCCGGCGAAGCTGTTTACGCTCCCAATTTAGAAAACTCTTTGAAGGTTGCCGCGAAGGAGCGGGTCAGGAACAAGTCGTGAAACGCCGCCCGGGTGAGCTGCAACGGCCGGAGCGCCCAGAGCTTGTGGGCTTTGAAATTGTTCACGCTCTCGCTCCAAATGCGCTGAAGTTTCTGGCGCGAATGGACCACCCGGTCATTGATGGCGTCGTAGTGGATCAGGCTCAATTGCGCCTTTGACGGCAGCGAATTGCGTAGACGCTGGTAACTTTCCTGCCACTCATGGATGCGGTCGCTAAAGCGGGCGCTGGTCTGAATCTGCTGCATCTCATCGAGCCATTTGCGCGCGGTTTCCGATTCTCCCAGCCGGAGATCTTGTATGCTTTGACGCAACTGCTCCCATTGCTTTAAAAAGCGGTTGAGATCGCGCCGGCTGTATAGAATTCGAGAGGATAGGTCGTCGAGCGGCGCCAATAGAACTCGCACCCGTTCCGGCAAGGTATCTTTAGCGTTGTTATAAATATTCTGAATCTCGCCTATGCGTAACGCTCGCCAGATGTCAGACTGAGTTCTTTGGATTTGTTCTAACCAACGCTCTTCGGTTTCGCTTTTGTTGCGGGTTTGCAGCCAGACCTCTTCCATCTCCTTGACGAATTTAGTCCAGGTGATCAGCAGAGCAGTGTTTTCTTTGGTGCGTTTCCACAGATGCACCGGGAGCGAGTCGACGGCGTAGCCGGGCCGGCGGACTTTTCGATCTTTCAAGCGGAAGAAGCCGGCGACCATGGGGTGCTGCTTCTCGATCAAAGCAGCGTTTTTGTACCAGAAGAAGATCGCCATCAGATTCCAGTAGTTTTTCGGATTGTCGGTCCACTTGGACAGCGACTTGATCATGTTCTCTTTGCTGTAAAAGGTTTTCCAAGCGTCTTCGTACGCCTCGGTCCATTCCTCCGCGGTCATGAGCGGGTGCTTGATGGTCGCGTGGAACGAATCGCGCTTGTTGAAGTCCGGGTCCATCCAATCTCCACGCTTTTTCATCTCGCGGTGATCATGGGAGCCGGGCAAGGGCGTCAGCATAAAGAACGACGCCTGATCCGGTTCGACTTCGTCCTTGAGAAAACGCATGTCTTCGGCGACCTGCTCCTTGGAATCCCACGGCAGGCCGATGATGTAACCGGCGTGCACCAATACGCCGGCGTCATGCCATTCCTTGATGATGGCGCGGTATTCGTCGACTTTATTTTGCTTCTTGCCTTCGGCGGCCAGGTTCTGCGGGTTGACGCTTTCCATGCCGATGAAGACTTGAGTGCAACCGGCTTTGGCGGCCAGCGTGACGAAGTCTTTCGGTTTGCGCGCCAGATCGACCTGCATCATGAAGGTGATGTCGAGTCCCTCATCGCGCAACTTGATGATTTCTTCAAAGGTCTCGCGCCAGAGTTTTTTACGGGCGAAGTTGTCGTCGGTGAAAAAATAAAAAGATAGGCCGTTCTCAAGATTGCGCCGCATCATTGCCGCGATGCTCGCCGGGCTGCGCTCGCGCATCTTGCGCCCCTGGACGTTGATGATGGTGCAGAAGCTGCACGAGAACGGACAGCCGCGCGAAGTGTCGGCGGTGGCGAAACTCGGGTAGGCGAAATGGCGCATGGTTTTCGCGCTGGTTCGCGGCAGCGGCGCCTCGCCGATGTCGACCAAATTTTGCAGATCCTGGGCGAAGCTATACAGCGGCTTTAGCTGCCCGTGCAGATAATCCGCGAGGATGCCTTCCCATTTGCCTTCGACTTCGCCGGACACGACGCAGATGCCTTCACGAAAAAGCTCCTGGATCTCCGGCTCCTGGTCGCTCAGCATGTTGATCGTGCCGCTGGTGTGGAAGCCGCCCATGATCACCGTGATGTTTTCGGCGCGAAAGAGCCGCGACATGTCGACGGCGCGGGGAAATTGATTGGTTTGCACGCCGACCATGCACACCAGCAGTTTGGTGCCGGGCTCCTTACTCCAGCGGATGATTTTGTTCACCGGCACTTTTTCGGCGGTTTCATCGAAGGTGGTCACTTCGATGTCGAGCTTGCCGAACACCCGGCGCTCTATGATATCCTCGGTCAAGCCATGCAGGACGTTGAGCGTATTGCTCGGCAGCACGCCTTTCCAAAAACGAATCAGGTAGCCGTCGTCGTCGTACTTGGAAGGCTTGATCAAAACGATATGAAATTTTTCGCTTTGTTGCAGCATCGGACCGGTAGCCTCCCGAATGCTTGTAAGTGCTTGGAGCATCTTTTATAGATGATCGAGGAGCTTGGAAGTTTAAAGCGAATCTAACAACCGGGGTTGGAGGCTGTCAAGCCGGAAATTCTCTGTCAATCGTGACTCTCCCAGCGGCGAATTTCTCATCGGAATGATCCAATTCCAGCATGTTGAGAAGCGCTACACCCCGGGTCTACGCGCCCTCGACGACATCAATCTAGAGATAGACAAAGGCGAGTTGGTGCTCTTGAGCGGTGCCAGCGGCGCCGGCAAGTCGACCTTGTTGAAGCTCGTCTATCGCGAGGAGGAGCCGAGTTCGGGCGAGATTCTCGTCGAAGGTCAGGAACCTCAAATCCTTCGATGGCCGGGCCGTGGCACGGCTGCGGCGCCGAGTCGGGTTGGTCTTCCAAGAGTTCAAACTATTGGCGAATTTGACCGCGTTGGAAAATATCGCCCTCGCCGCGGAAATCGCCGGCACCGCGAAAAAGGCCGCCCAAGTGAGGGCCGAGCAGTTGTTGGGCGAGCTCGGTCTCGCATCTCGCCGTCATGATAAACCTGGCGCGCTGTCGGGTGGGGAGCAGCAGCGGGTCGCGGTGGCGCGCGCGCTGGTCAATCGTCCAGCGCTGATTTTGGCCGACGAGCCCACCGGGAATCTTGACGGCACGGCCGCTGCCGAGACATTACGGCTCTTCAAAGATCTCCGAAAGCAGGACAGCACCATCGTGATCGCCAGCCACGATGTAAATCTTTTCAGCGTAATCGCCAGCCGGGTGATTCACCTCGAGCAGGGTAGAATAGTCGCCGATACGGCCGGCAGCGGCGCAGCGGAGTGGCGCCTCTGATGGCTACGCTCGGGTTTGTCGCCCGACGCGCCGGTCATGGGCTGCGGCGGTTTCTTGGCACGGTTATTCTAACCAGTGTGACGATTGCGCTGACACTTGGTGTGTTTGGCGGATTCCTGTTGCTCCAACTCAATCTGGAAAAATTTTTGCGCGGGTGGGGTGATCAGCTGCAACTGACCGCATACCTCAATCATAGCGTCGGCGCCGCTGAGTTGGCAGCTTTGCTGGCGCGTCTGCAAGGCTTTCCTGAAATCGAACAGGTGCGCCATACCAGCCAGGAACAGGCCTGGCGTAATTTCCAGGCCAGCTTGGGGGCTCAGTCGGGATTGCTCGAAGGACTGCCGCGCGATGTCTTACCGGCTTCGGTTGAAATTTCCGTGCGGCCGAGTTTCCGCGATGGCGCTGCAATGGAACAGTTGGTTGGGCGTCTAAAGCAGCAGAAGGAATTGACCCAAATCGATTATCCGCAGCAATGGGTGGAACGGCTAAGCTTAGTTGTGTTGGCGTTGCAGTGGGCCAAATGGCTGGTCGCCGGAGTGCTCTTTCTCGCGACCTTTTTCCTCGTCAGCAACATGGTGAAGCTGGCGATTATGGCGCGACGGCAGGAGATCGAAGTGATGCAGTTGGTCGGCGCGAGCGAAGCGCTGATCCAAGCGCCGTTGGCGATCGAAGGGCTGGTTCAAGGACTGCTCGGTGCGGGCGGCGGCCTCGCGGTACTTTGGGGAATTTATCGCGTGCTGCGTGACGATGCCGCGGGACTGTCTGAACTCGTTCCTGCGCTCGGCCGGATCGAGTTTCTCGATGGCCTCAGTATCGCCTTGGTGCTGGCCATCGGCGGTGTGCTCGGCGCTTCGGCAAGTCTATTCGCCGCGCGGGGGATGGTGCGCTCGTGGTAAGCTTCCGCGCGTTAATCGGCGCGTGCTTGTTGCTGCTGGCCGGCTCCGGAGAGGTGCCGGGCGCGGTTGCGAGCAAGGATCTCGATGGCATCAAGAGAAGGATCGAGAGCGAAAAAAAAGGTCTATCTCAGCTGCAAATCAAAGAAGGCGGCGTGCTCAAAGCGCTCGACAAAATTGAGCACGATCTCGACAAGAAAACCAAGAACCTCAAGGTGGCCGATGGTCAATACAACGCGATCCTCGGCGCGATCCAAAAGACCGAGGCCGAGGCGCTCAAGGTGCGTGGCTCGATTAGCCAACGCGAGTCCTTGTTTCGGCAGCGCGCGGCCGCGCTCTATCGCTGGCAACGCAGCGGCGAGCCGTTCTGGTTTGCCAACGGCGCCGGCGCTCTGAGCGCAATCCTGAAACGCCAGCGTTACTTCGCGGCGACGTTAGCTTTCGACCGGGGATTGATCGGCGAATTGCACAGCGAAAGCCAGCGCCAGGAAAGTTTGCGGCGCCAACTGAGCGAGCAGAAGGATCGCTTGGCGGCGCAGAAAAAGCTGTTGGTGCTGGCCCGCGCCGCGGTGGCGCAGGAGATGGATAAAAAGAAAATTCTTTTGACGAGTTTGCGCCAGGAAAAAGCTAACCGGCTCAAAGCCTTGCGCGACATGGCAGCGGCGGCGCAGCGGCTGCAGCAAATGCTCGACGAGATCGCCCGCCGGGCGATTGTCAGACCGAGAGAATTACCTGCGCCGTCTTCCACGGGACGCGGTCTCGAAGCTATGCTTGGGCAGTTGGACTGGCCGGTCAAGGGCCCGGTGACCGCGCCCTTTGGCAAATTCAAACATCCGGAATTCGCCGCCGAGATGGTCCGCAAGGGCATCGACATCGACGCGCCGCTCGGCGACGGCGTGCGAGCGGTGGAAAAGGGCCGTGTAGTATTCGCTGATCGGTTTACCGGCTACGGCCGCATGGTGATCGTCGATCATGGCGAGCGTTACTATACAGTTTACGGTCATCTTTCTGAAATCATTAGGAAAACCGGCGAAGAGCTGGGCCGCGGCGAGATCCTGGGACGAGTCGGCGATAGCGATTCGCTCAGTGGCGCCAAGCTTTATTTTGAGCTGCGCAAAGACGGCCGCTCCATCGATCCCCTGCCGTGGCTTAAGAAACGATAGCTATTGCACCACCATTGAGCTAGAATTATAAGCTAGTTATCAGCGAGTATTTAGGGAGAAATTTCATGCGACTTGTGAAGCGACATGGAACGCCACTGCTACTGATCGTCCTCGGCATCGGCATCGGCTTTTTCGTCTCCGCCCAGTGGGTACCGAACGTATCGGCGGTTGGGCGGCAGGACTACGAAAGCCTGGAAGCCTTCAGCAACATTCTGTCCATCGTTAAGAAAAACTACGTTGAGGATGTCGAGACCAAAAACTTGGTCAACGGCGCCATCAACGGCATGTTAAATTCCCTGGATCCCCATAGCGCCTACTTGACGCCCGATCTCTATAAGGATTTGCAAAGCGATACCCAGGGACGATTCGGTGGCTTAGGCATCGAGATCACCGTCAAAGGCGGCATGCTGACCGTGGTTTCGCCGATCGAAGATACCCCGGCGCACAAAGCCGGTATCAAGCCGGGCGATCAGATTTTTAAGATCGAAGACGAATTCACCAAAGACATGTCCCTGGTGGACGCGGTGAAAAAAATGCGCGGGTTGAAGGGCACCAAGATCAATCTGACGATCCGGCGCGAAAACACTGCCGATCTCATTGACGTCTCCTTGGTGCGCGATATCATTCGCGTGCAGAGCGTCAGGAGCCGCTCGTTGGAGCCCGGTTACGGCTATGTGCGTTTGGCGCAGTTCCAAGAACGCAGCGACCGCGATGTCCAGCGCGCCCTGGAAAAGTTGGCGGCGGAAAAGAGCGGTCTGAAGGGACTGGTTCTGGATCTGCGCAACAATCCCGGCGGGTTGTTGAATCAAGCGGTGCGAGTCTCGGACCTGTTTCTCGACTCCGGCATGATCGTTTACACCGACGGGCGCATCGAATCGCAAAAGCAGAAATTTTTCGCCCAGAAGGAAGGCACCTGGATGGATTTCCCGCTGGTCGTCCTGGTCAACGGCGGCAGCGCCAGCGCCTCGGAGATTGTCGCCGGCGCGCTGCAAGATCACAAGCGCGCGGTGGTTCTCGGCAGCAAGTCTTTTGGCAAGGGCTCGGTGCAGACGATCTTGCCGTTGGATGATAATTCGGCGCTGCGGCTGACCACGGCGCGTTATTTCACGCCCAAGGGCCGGTCGATTCAGGCCACCGGCATCGTGCCGGATATCCTCATTGACAACGTCCCCCTGCAAGACGGCAAGCCCGACGAAAAAAAGCGGCCGAGCTTGCGCGAGGAAAACCTGCCGGGCCATTTGAATAACCCGCAGCAGAATTCTGCAAAGGAGCAGGAGCAGATCGACCGCGAACGGGAAAAGCAGATTCCCACTTCCGGTCCCACCGGCGACGAAACTATCGATAACGACCAGCAGCTCAAGCGCGCTCTCGATCTGTTGAAGAGCTGGGATGTATTCAAACAGGTGGTGCAGAAAAAGGCGGCGTAGCATTTTCTAGTAAATTCAAATCGATAAAAATGGCTCTCCTCTCGGAGGGCCTTTTTTTTTGTGCTACAGTCGCGGCAACATGGCGCGTATTATTGCGAAAAGAGCAATTGACTTACCGCTGTTCGCCGGCGACGCCCGCAAGTTTCTGACGATCAGCGAGCTCAACGAGCGGATCAAAGGCACGTTAGAGTCGCGGCTAGAACCGCTTTGGGTGCAGGGTGAAATCTCCAATTTTCGCATGCCGCCGTCGGGTCACTTTTATTTCACTCTCAAAGACGACAAGAGCCAAATCTCGGCGGTGATGTTTCGCCGCCAGGGGGCGCTGCTGCGCTTCACGCCGGACAACGGCATGGCGGTGCTCTGCTTCGGCCGGGTCAGTGTTTATACCGTGCGCGGCGATTTGCAGCTCTATGTCGACGACATGGAGCCGCAGGGGCAGGGCGCGCTGGCGCTGGCCTTCGAGCAACTGAAAAAGCAGCTTGCCGCCGAAGGTTTATTCGCCAGCGAGCGCAAGCGCGAGCTGCCGTTCCTGCCCCATTCCATTGGCATCGTTACTTCCGGCAAGGGCGCTGCGCTGCATGACATGCTGCGGATCATCGGCGACCGCTACCCTGACCGGCGTATCGTCGTTTGTCCGGTAAAAGTTCAGGGCGACGGCGCGGCGCGGGAGATCGCTGAGGGCATCGCCGATCTCAACCGTTTCGCTGCAGTCGATGTAATTATCGCCGGGCGTGGCGGCGGCTCATTGGAAGACTTATGGGCGTTCAACGAAGAAGTGGTCGCCCGGGCGATCTTCGCGTCGGAGGTTCCGGTGGTTTCGGCGGTCGGCCACGAGATCGATTTTACCATCGCCGACTTCGTTGCCGACGCGCGCGCGCCGACGCCCACGGCGGCGGCCGAAATGGTATTGCCGCGCAAGCGCGATCTGTTGGAGCAAGTCGAGATTTTAGAAGCGCGCTTGGCTAGTGGGATCGATTTCAAAATCGAGCAGCTGCAGGAAACATTCCAGGGCTTGGTCAAGCGTTTGTCCGATCCCAGCCGCAAGTTGCGCGAGAATCAACAGCGAGTCGATGAGTTATCGGTTGATCTTTTGCGCCGTTTTCAAGAGCGGTTGCGCCAGCTCAGGGATCGCTTAGCCGAGCGCGCCGGACGTTTGGGCGCGCTCAGTCCTTTGGCCGTGCTCGAGCGCGGCTATAGCATCACGCACAAGTTGCCCGAGGAACTTATCGTCAAAAGTTCGGCGGAACTGCAAGCCGGCGATCGGCTGCGTGTCAGCTTCGCCCATGGAAAGGCGCTTTGTCTGGTGGAAGAGAAGGAATGAAATGACAGCGCTGCCTTTCTGCTCCTTTCTTTGGTTCGGGATTTTCGCAGTCCCGTCGTTGTTCGCTGCCGACGAGCCGAAGATTCACTGGCCCAAGCCGTTGGAGATCTCTCAGGGCGACCTCGTTGAGATCACAGTCGGCGGTGACGAGTTGCTTGAAGTGAACGGGCTGCTGGGCAAGGAGAAGATATATTTTCATTCCAGAGAAAAGGGAGTTCATTCAGCTTTAGTCGGTGTCGACGTCGAAGCGAAGCCGACGACGGTTAAATTAATACTGAAGGCGACCACCGCCGGCGGCGAACGACGTCAAAGCGAGGTGCCGCTCAAGATCAAAGCCAAGGCGTTTCACAAGGAATCCTTCAATGTGCCGCCGAGCTTCGATCAGATGAGCCCGGAGACGCTCGCCGAGATTCGCCGCGAACAGACGGCCTTCGCCAATGCCTTCGCCAATACGGCGGCGGAACGGCTGTGGAATCTGCCGTTTATCCGGCCGGTGCCACAGGAAGCATCGGCGTCCTCTTTCGGTTCGCGGCGCATTATCAACGGCGTGCCGCGCGCGCCCCATACCGGCACCGACCTGTCGGCGCCGGCGAGCACGGAAGTGGTCGCTACCAATCATGGCCGGGTGGTATTGGTGGGCAATTTTTTCTTTGCCGGTGGCAGCGTCGTCATCGATCATGGCGGTAGCTTATTCTCGATGTATTTTCACCTGTCGGAGATCAAGGTCGAAGAGGGAGCGACGGTACGTCGTGGCGATGTGGTGGCGCTCTCGGGTGGCACCGGGCGGGTCACCGGGCCGCATCTGCATTGGGGCGTGCGTTTGAACAACACCCGAGTCGATCCGTTGGATCTATTGCGCAAGTTTTCCAGTCATACGGCTGCTATGGAGCCGAACAAAACAGCGGAGAAAGCGGAGAAATGACATGGCGAAAAAAGAATCAACCAATAAGAATTTTGAAGGAGCATTGGAAGAACTGGAGCAGGTCGTCGAGCAACTCGAATCCGGCGATCTCGTCCTCGACGATTCACTGGCAGCTTTCGAAAAAGGCGTCGGCCTGGTGAAGTTTTGCAATCAGAAGCTCAATGAAGTGGAAAAAAGGGTCGAACTTCTAGTCAAGGACAAAGAAGGCAAAATACAGCTCAAGACGCTTCATGACCTGCCCGAAGAAGACACCGATTAATTTCGCGGATTCAATTTGCTGTCATACTAAATTTTTATCGGTACTGCGGATAGCTGTTTCACTGCACCGGCGACATGTTCTATCAACTGCTGGCGCGATGGGAAATCGCGCCGATAGACCGGTGGGCCGAAATTTAATTGCGCCAACCAGGTTGATCCGGTCTGGTATCGGATTCCCGTCGGGATGATCGGGATGGCTTGATGCATCACTCGTTCCGCGCTTTCGGCGATGACGGCGAAGCCGGGCTTAAACGGTAGAAACTCATCGGCGCCGGTCTTTGGCGTATAGATCGGATCGATGTTCGGATAACCTTCGGGAAAGATGATCAGCAGTCGTTTTTCGCCGAGAAGTTTTACCGACTGGCGCAAGGCCGCCAGTTGGTAGCGCGGCAAATCGCTCGGCTTGAAGAGCGTTCGACGCTGTGTCGCGCCGCTTAGGAGCGCATCCTCGCGCAGCACCATCGGCCAGCGGGCGAGTCGGTTGAGCATGCTCATTAAGAATTTGCTGCGCCGGCTCTGCGCCCAATCGAGCGTCACGACGATATGAAAGCGCCTCTCGACGGCGGCAAAAAAAGCCAGGCCGTCGAACAGGTGGTGGTAATGGCGCGCGGCGATGATGGCCGGCCCCTTGGCTGGTAGGTTTTCTAACCCCTGAGCAACGGTTCTCAAGCGATTGACGGTGGGGATGCGGGCGAGGACATGCATCGCTTGATCGATGGCAAAGTCGGCGATTCTGTTCACTGGATGACGGCGTGGTCAGTTGATTTAGCCAACCGGTTCGAAGACGCCGCCCTTGCCGCGGCGGTAAGTGCGGCCGCGCCAGCGATGACGGCGGCGCAGGGCGAATTGAATGATGCGCAGGATCACTGGTAAATCGGCGATGGGCGACAGCCAGTAGGTCCAGGGCCGGTTGGGGTAGGCGCGGGCAACACCGAAAAGGACGCCCAATCGGAGCATCAAGAAGAATCCGGCAACTATTAAGACCGGCAACGGTAAGCGAAATAGCGCGCTGAGAATGAGCGTCGGCATGGGTAAGGCTTGAACCCCCAACACCCCCAGCAATCCAATCGTCTCGCGCCAACCGAAGTACTGATCGCGCATGGGCAGGGACCGCGGCCAATTGTTCCAGGTCTCGCGCCAGTTTTCGTACATCTTAACGTCGACAAGTCCGTCCGATTCATAAAAGCCAATTTGCTCGCCGCATTCGGCGAGGCGGCGCACAATGGTGATGTCTTCGCACAGCGAGGCTTGCGCGGCGCGAAAAGCCTCCGTGCGCAGCAAGATCTGACGAGGCGCGAAAAAACATTGACCGTTGGCTTGAACGCGATGGCGATTTTTCGTCGCTCTGCCGGGCGAACCGAAGCGGTAGATCAGGGTGGTCAACATCGCCGGATGAATCAGCGCTTCGAGATTGCCCGACAATCGTTGTCCTGTCGCCACGGAGAAAATCCGGACGCCGCTTCTTTGAGCGTGGTGCAGCAGCGATCGCACCAGCTGCGGTTGGACCGTTACGTCCGCGTCGACGCACAGTATCCACTCGCTATGGGTTGATGACCTTTGCAATCCCTGGTGGAGTCCCCAAGCTTTCCCGGTCCATTGGGGGTCCACAGGACTGGCGTCGACGAATTTGATCCGTTGATCGATTTTTTGAAGGCGCTGGACCATTCCTTGAGTGCCGTCGTTGGAGCCGCCATCGACGACGAGGATTTCCTGCAATTCGTCAGGCTGTTGGCATAAAGCGGCGAGGCAGGCGTCGATCCGGTTGGCCTCGTTCAGTACCGGTAAGAGCACCGTGACGCGCTCCCTGGAAGGAACCGTGCTAACCTCGATGCGCAGTTTTGTTTTGGATAGGCCGAACAAGAATTCCTGTGCTTTCCAGTTGGCGACGGTCGTCTCAAGATTTGCCGGCGGAGAGCAAAGTTTCACAGGTGCTACCGCCAGCGATCTGGCTCAGAACAAAGCGGCTTTCCTTTGGGTCGGGCTCGACCTCGGCCGATCGATTCAAGAAACTCGGCCACGCGCCGAGCACCCGTTGTTCGAAAAGTTGAGTCTCTATGCCGCCTTCGATTCTTCCCGGTTGAACCACGCGGCCGTTGAGGATCGAATGGCCGCGTTGCACGACATAAAACTCTCCGTCGGGTAATAGCGGGATGGAAATTTTGAGTGTGGCGGCCGGCTTGCCGTCGCCGTCCCAGTCGTACACTGCGGGATCGTCGATCTTGGCGGGCAGGGCGGTCTCGTTGCCGCTCGATTTGTAGCCGATCCGTTCGACGCCGAGGTCGGCGCGATAGCGCCAGCCTTGGACGTCTTTGTCGAATTGCAGCGGATACGCGTGTCTGGCCAGCGCTGCGACAAACTTGTCGGGAAAGATCATTTTGATGAACTTGGAGTCGTCGAGCACGCGAAAGTCGCAGGTCTTATGGGTTTGGATTAGCCCGGCGCCGTCGCGCTTGATCTCAACTAGAGAAACTGACTTCGATGCCGACTTCGATGTCCCGAAGACCGGCACTCGGGTTGTCGACGCCATGATCATTTCCAGACGGTAGGTGCCGGGGGGAAGAAGCTGGTCTTCCTGGGCGCTGGAAACCTCCGCTAACAACCCGCAACTAATGACAAGTGCAGACACCCAGCGCGTTAGAAATCTCGCCCGATTGCGGCAATTGTTGAGATAATTATTGATCAGGTCAAAATTAGGCTTGTGCATTTGCTTCGCTAAAACGTCAGGGGATTGCGTTACGTTGAGTCTAGGCGATGAAAGTGTGTTTGCTTGGCTTGCGACCATTTTCACATCTAGCAGTTTTTTTCAGGACTACACTATCCGTCACAAATGAGTCCATATTCGCCGGGGTCATCTGGCGAACCGATCGGCAAAGATGAGGAGACGTGTCTTTGACTTCGTTCCAAGCGCTGCTTTCCGGGTCGACGAGATCATGAGCTGCGTTAACATCCTGGTATTGGACTCTGTTCGGAAAGCGGTTGAGTAGGCGAGCCGTGCACAGCGGGACGAACGACCTTGTCTTTGCTGCCCTGAATCACCAAGGTCGGGACATCGATCTCGGAGGCTCGCTCAAATGCGCTGAGTCCGAGCTGACGAACTTGCGCGATCGAGTTCAACGGCACGGTGATCTGGCGGAGCGCCTGTTGGATCTGCGGGTTTTCAAGGTCGATGTCCTTGAACATCCTTTGCAGACCGAGGCGGAAATCGATAGCGGAGAAGTCAGCGTATTTCAGTGGTTTGACGCGGCGAAAGAGGAAACGAACCACCGGCCATAACATCCTTAACCAACCTTCGCCGAAACTCCAAAACGGCGCGAGCAAAACCAGCCCCGCCGGCCGCTGTTCCAGCGCGGTGTGCAATGCCAAGGCGCCGCCCATGGAGTAGCCAACCAAAATGACCACCGAGTGCTGTCGTTTCAGTTCTACCATGGCATGAATTGCGGCGTCTGACCAATCGTGAAAGCTCCGTTGCTCTAGGCTAGCGAAATCCGCGCCTAAGCCAGGGAGCATTAGCCCATGCACGGTCCAGCCGGCGTCTCTCAGAACCGTGCCGAGCGGGCGCATTTCCGCCGGTGTTCCAGGAAAGCCGTGAAGGAGCAGGGCGGCGGGATCGCCTCGCTTGCCACGAAACGATCGATGTTCAACACCGTCGAATGGCTTTGGCAGAATAATTTCACTCATGACATGAAAGCTAAGTCTTGGTTGACCTCAATGTTCTTACAGGAAAATTTGAGCAAGGGGAATTAACGGTGTTTTTGCGCGTGACCGGCTTTCGAGATTTTGGGCTCTTTACCTGACTTGGCGAGATGGTAGTAACTATCAGTTGCAGAGAAATGATCGACGCTAACTAACTTATCTATGGATCATCAACATCTTATCCTACTGACGGGCGCCACGGGATACGTTGGCGGCAGATTGCTGCACGCCTTAGAGGATCACGGTTATCGTGTGCGCTGCCTCGCCCGACGACCGCAAGCGTTGCGAGGACGGGCAGGGGTAAACACCGAGGTTGTATTAGGCGACTGCTTCAACCCCGAATCTCTCGAGTGCCGCGTTGGCGGGCGTGCACACGGCGTATTATCTGGTTCATTCCATGGGTTCCGCCGAATCATTTGAAGAAAAAGATCGGCAAGCCGCCAGCAATTTTGCCAAAGCCGCGCACCAAGCTAAAGTTCAGCGGATCATTTACCTTGGCGGTTTGGGTGAAGGCGCGCTGTCGCCGCATTTACGAAGTCGCCAGGAGGTTGGCGAAGCTTTGAATACGCACGGGCGTCGAGGTGATCGAGTTCCGCGCTTCGATTGTCATCGGCTCCGGCAGCCTTTCATTTGAAATAATTCGCGCTTTGGTTGAACGGCTGCCGGTGATGATCTGCCCGGCTTGGGTATCGATAGCCGCACAACCGATCGGCATCGAAGACCTGGTTAGTTATCTGGTCGAAGCTTTGGATCTTCCCGAACAGGGCCGCCGTGTCATTGAGATCGGCGGTGCCGATCAGGTTTCCTATGAAGATATCATGCGCGAGTATGCCAGGCAGCGAAATCTGCGCAGA
The DNA here is from genome assembly GCA_963847445.1 of uncultured delta proteobacterium. Taxonomy (GTDB): domain Bacteria; phylum Desulfobacterota; class Binatia; order UBA9968; family UBA9968; genus DP-20. Next base: position 18,913 of record CAWJZV010000046.1, read on the forward strand.
TTGATGATTTCGGTGCCGGTGTTGACGCCGCGCTTGTCGAGTCTTTGGCTCGGTCTGGTCACTCCGGTTTACGCGCGTATCGGCCGCAAATTAATCGACAGCATCCGCAATCCCACGGTGGTGCGAGATCCCAGCGCGCTCCAGCTATTCTCCGTCCGGCCGAAAGGGGTTCGGGAAATGATCGCCCGGGCGATCGTTAATGAAGATCGCGAGTTCGCTGCCACCAAGTGGTCGGATGCCTTGTCTTCCCGAGGCGAGGAGGCCAGTTGGGGCGGCGTGCGCTTTGGTAATCGGATTGTCGATTCCAGGGAAGTGTCGGTGAATTGTTCTGCGGCAAGCGCATTTCGGCCGATTCGCCGCATCGGCGGCGAAACCGGCTGGTACTACGGCGACTGGCTCTGGCAGGTGCGGGGCTTTTTGGATTTACTGTTTGGCGGTGTCGGCGTGCGCCGGGGACGGCGCGACCCCGAACAGCTTCAGGTTGGCGATGCCCTGGACTTCTGGCGTGTCGAGGCTTTTGAGAATAATCAAAGACTTCTGCTCGCCGCCGAAATGAAGCTGCCAGGCCGAGCGTGGCTGGAATTTGCCGTTGAGGACCAAGGGACAGAGCTCGTTGATTCGTCAAACTGCGATCTTCGATCCCATCGGTGTTGCCGGATTGATGTATTGGTACGTCTTGTATCCGGTGCACAAGTTGATGTTCGGAAAGATGCTGGCTGCCATTGCCGCGGCATGCCATGACGAGAAAACCAAAGCCCAATGAAAACGCTGGATTCTATTCTCAGCGATCCCAGGCTGACCGTGCGCCGCTCCGGGGAGCCTGACACGGACGGAAGATGCGTGGTTTACTGGATGCAGCGCGCCCAAAGAGCAGTCGACAATCCGGCGCTGACGGCCGCCATTGACGCAGGTAATTGTCTGGGCAAACCGGTGGTGGTGTTTTTTCAACTGGTTCCACACGCGCATCACGCGAATTATCGCCACTATCAATTTCTCGTTGAAGGGCTTGCGGATATCGCCGCGGAGCTGCAAAAGCGAAAAGTCGGCTTGGTTCTGCGCCGGTACCCGGACCATGGGTTATTGCAATTTTGTTCCGAGGTGCGGCCTTGCTTGGTCATCGCAGATGAAAATCCATTGATGGAAGCGGAGCGCACGAAAACTAGAATCGCCGAGAAAATTATCCCGCCGTTTTGGACCGTGGATTCCGACGTGGTTGTGCCGTCAAAGCTACTTGCCAAAGAGCACTACGCGGCGCGGACGATCCGTTCGAAGATCCACGCATTGTTGCCGCAATTTATGCGAAAGGTAGAGAATCCGGCGGCGCAGTTTCCATGGCGCACCCCATCCCACGTGTTGTCTCTGGTGCCTGATCCATCGCTGCTCGATAATTTTCCCATCGACCGCGCGGTTGCGCCGTCGGCATATTTCCGTGGCGGTTCCCAAGCAGCTAAGCGCTGTTTCGAACAGTTTCTTCGATCCCGGCTTAAAGGTTACGCCACACAGCGCAACAAACCCGATCTCGATGGCACAAGCCAGTTGTCGCCGTATCTTCATTTCGGCCATATCGGCGTGCAACAGGTGGCGCTCGCGGTGCAACGGGCGGATGCCCCAGCCCAAGACCGCAATGCATTCTTAGAGGAGCTGATCGTGCGCCGCGAATTGGCGGTTAATTTCGTTCGCTTCAACCGCAACTATGAAAACTTCGATGCTTGCGAGCCCTGGGCGGATGTCACGCACCGCATACATGTTCGGGACCCCAGGCAGTATCTTTACAGCGAGAAGCATTTGGAAGACGCCGAAACCCATGATCCACTATGGAACGCCGCGCAAAAGCAGATGGTGCTGACCGGTTGGATGCATGGTTACTTGCGGATGTACTGGGCCAAGAAGATTCTTGAATGGACGGAATCGCCCCAGGCCGCCTATCAGATTGCCGTTCGGCTCAACGACCGCTACGAACTGGATGGCCGCGATCCCAACGGTTACGCCGGGATCGCCTGGGCGGTTGTCGGCAAGCATGACCGGGCCTGGGGCCCGGAGCGGCCAATTTACGGAAAAATTCGTTACATGTCCTTTGCCAGTACATCGCGCAAGTTCAACAGCAAAGCTTATATCGCGCGCGTGGCGGCGTTAGAAAAAGGCGCGCTGTCGGATCCTTAGGTGCCGGTTCGCTGCGACGGCGCGAGCTTCGCCGAATTAAATAGTTCGTTCAAGATTTTGTGGCGATAGTCAAAGATTCGCTCAATATCGGGAGCGACCAGAAACTTCTGCACGATGCGTCCGCCGGGGACGGCATATTCGACGTTGTCGCCGACCAAAGTGCCATTGTCGCGTTCCTCGAAGGTATGTTCGTGAATCCAGAGAGAGTAGGGGCCTTTGGTTTGCCGGTCGACAAAACGATACGGTGGTTCCCAGACGGCGATCTCGCTTTGCCAGCGAATCGGCATGCCGCGAATGCGCAGCCGATAGTCTAACAGCGCTCCCTGCTTTATTCGGCTCGTCGCCGGCGTCAGAATCTCGAAGCTGAGCCATGCCGGCGTGAGGCGATCGAGATTGTCGGGGTTGGAGAAGAACTCGAAATATTTTGACGCGTGGTTGCGGCAGCCAAAGCTTTTTCTCAGCCAGTAGGTCTTCATGATAGTTTTTGTTAGCCCTCGAGCAAGTCCTGTCGCTCAGACATGGTTTCGCAGCATCAGTTCTTTAGGATTGGGTTCCAGGTAAAGCTGTCCTTGCAGGTATGCAACTTGGTATTTTCTCGTGTAGTGGCGGATCATTGTAATCGGCGCGATCAACGGGATGAGCTGGCGGCGGAAGTCGCCGATTAGTTGGACCAGTTCTTGTCGCTCGGTGGCGGTCACCTGCTTGGAGAAGTAGCCCATCATGTGGTCCAGGACATTGGCATGGGTCTTCGCGGTCGCGTGAACGGCTAACGCCTCCATAAAAACCCGGCCGTAGTCATCGTATACCGCGGCAAGAGATCTTTGTTTTGCTGCCGCCACCAGGCGACCGAGTTGGCGATAGTGACGCTCGCTGTGCGCCAGCAATAAAAATTTGTGGCTGGTGTGAAAGCGCACCAGCGCCCCGAGCGGAGCTACGCGCCGAAGTTGCGTGCTGCCAGCGATGGTAGGCGAAGACTCTCTCGATGAAGTTTTCTCTAAGCTTTAAGATCGTTCAGCCGGCCCTCTTCTTCGACCGGCAAGAGCGGCCAGCGTTGCATGACCGCCGCGGCGAAAAGGCCGCGGCCTTGCCGCGCCGCCATGCCTTCTGGACATTATAGACTTTGACGCGCTCCATGCCGCAGCTGGGCGAGTTTTTCTTGAATACATAGCCCGATAATTGCTTGTTCAGCGATGTCGCGCACGCGCTTCGCGGCAAAGTCATGCATCGCCTCGGTCCAGTCTTGGCCGGACTTCTCTGCGATCATTCGCGGATGGTTCGGTGTGCCGACTAACCGCACGGTCTCGCGCGGCACGCCCATGCCGACTTCGACTTCCGGACAGATCGGCACCCAGTCGACGAATTTGCCGAAAAGATCGGTGAGAAAGCGGTCGCGTTTGTGGCCGCCGTCGAAACGAACCTTTTGCCCAAGCAGACAGGCGCTGATCCCGAGTCTTCGGTTTAGTTGTGAAATTTTTTTCATGACAATGTTGATTATTGATAACATTTTCGATAGTAAACGTCAACTATATCTTACTTGAATGGAAGTTCTTAGCTGTTCTGAGAGCGGGATTGCAACAGGATGAAAATCGTACTTACCGGCGCCACGGGCATGATCGGTTCGTTTTTGACCGAGCGGTTGTCGAAGAGTCATCACTCGGCTTGGTCTTGCTTGAGCCGCAGACCACCAGCGGAAGTTAGCGTGGCGAAAAAACAGTGGTTGGCGTGGCAGCCGGGTGCCAGCGGCGAGTGGGAGCGGGCCATCGACGGTGCCGATGCGGTGATCAATCTTGCGGGTGAGCCGATCGCTGGCAAGCGATGGACTCCCAAGCAAAAGGAAATTCTGCGCTCGAGCCGCATCGATGGGACCCAAGCGTTGGTGGATGCCATCGCTAAGGCCCAGGTCAAACCGAAAGTAATGATCAGCGCATCGGCAGTGGGCTACTACGGTCCCCATGGCGATGAAGCTTTGAATGAAGACAGCAAACCCGGCGACGATTTTCTCGCGCGCCTGTGCGTCGATTGGGAAGCGCAAGCGCAGAAGGCGGAATCGCTTGGTGTGCGGGTTTGCTTGTTGCGCACGGGCATTGTCTTGGCTAAAGGCGAGGGTGCGTTAAAAAAGATGGTGCCGCCGTTCAAAATGTTTACCGGCGGGCCGCTCGGTTCGGGCCGGCAGTGGATGCCGTGGATTCATATAGACGATGAGGTCGGATTGATTCAGTTCCTAATCGAGAACGAGAACGGGCGCGGCGCATTTAATGGCACTGCGCCCAATCCGGTGACCATGGCAGAGTTTTCCAAGACTCTGGGTGGCGTATTGAACCGGCCGTCGTGGGCCAGGGTGCCGCCATTTGTGCTGGCGCTGATGGTCGGTGAGATGGCGGAGATGTTGCTGAACGGCCAGCGAGCGATTCCCGAGGCGGCGATCAAGCTCGGTTTCAAATTCAAATATCCGAATCTTAAGCCGGCCTTGGAGTCGTTGGGGCTTTAGCAATTTGAGTCCATTGTGCGAATCTCGATCAGTTTTATTTAGGCATTGAATATGGCCGTTACCTTGGAAAAATCTGCTGCCGATACGAGCGCCGAATATTTTGACGCAAAGCAAAAGCGCTTGGCCCACGCGATTGTCAACGGCGATCACGAGAGCGCCGAGCAGGTCACGGGCGAACTTATATCGGCGCAGCAGACGCTCGGCGATATTTATCTCCAAGTTGTCACCCCGGCGCTCCAGGGTGTCGGCGAGTCATGGTGCCGTGGCGATATCGGCGTCGGTGAACAGAAACTGGCGACGGAGATCGTGATCGGCCAGATGGACCGCCTGCGCGCGCACTTTGCGCCTCCAGCTAGGCGCTCGCTTTACCGCGTAATGGTAGCCTGCATCGAAGGCGAGCAACATTTCATCGGCGCGCGCATGACGGCCGACCTGTGCGGCGCACGCGGCTGGAACGTCGACTTTCTCGGTCCCAATGTGCCCAACGCAAGCGCTCGTCGATATGGTTCATCGGCGTCACCCGCAGGTGGTCGGGCTGTCGGTGACGATGGCGCACGGGGATTGAACATGTTCGTTGGGTGGTCGGTGAGTTAGCAAAGTCGGCGCCCGATGTCCGGATGGTCATTGGCGGACAGGCGATGGTCGACAATTCCAGCGTGAAAAATCTTAGCCGGCGTTGTGAGATTGCTAAGGATATTCATTACCGGTGTCGGTTTGATCGGCCGGCTGTTGCGCGCCGATCGGCCCAAGTCAGTGCTCAAAGAATATCAAATGGTGCTGGCGCGCCGCGTGCGCGATTTGCGGACAAAACGGGGATGGACTCAAGAGCATTTGGCCGAGGTGACTCAGGTGGCGCGCGCCTGCATCATCGCCGTCGAAGGCGGCAAGCAAAACGTTTCCATGGATATTCTGGTGCGCATGGCCAACGCGTTGGAAGTGCCGCCGGAGACATTGTTGTCAGCGGACGGGTGAGTTCTGCTCATAAGGGGAGAGATAGGATGAAGCATCAAGGATTGACGATGTACAGCGGCATCGACACTGGCCAAGCGGCGTATCGCGCCGGTATCAGATGACAAGCCGAGCCGGCTATCCAGTGGCGCCGGCACTGAAGCAGTGATGTTTGCCGATGGCCGTTGACGGAGCTTCTCGGCATCGATCACAGCGCCGCGGTGGAAAGTGCCCTGCGGCAAGCGTTGCTCGACCCTGTGGCATCGCTTACGGCCAATCCGGGCAAGCGTATCCGGGCGCAACTCGTGGCGATGACCTATCGTCTGTTTCACGATGACCGCGCGGTGTCGTTGACCGCAGCGAAGCAGTGCCGGGATTGCGCTGAGGTCGTTGAGCTGATGCACGCCGGTTCACTGATTGTCGATGACATCGAAGATAGCAGCGAGATGCGCCGCGGGCGGCCGGCACTGCATGCGCAGTACGGAGTTCCGCTGGCGCTCAACGCGGGTAATTGGCTCTACTTTTGGCCGTTCGAGCTGCTCAAAGACGCCGGCTTCGCGGCTGAACACATGGCGTGCCTGTATGAGCGCTATAACCGCACGCTGTTGCGCGCCCACTTCGGCCAAGGTCTCGATCTTGGCGCCAAGGTGCCGCAGTTGCCGCAGCAGGTCGGTGGCGGAAGTGTGTCTGGCCGGGATGACTCTCAAGACCGGCGCTTTGATGGGGTTCGCGGCGGCGCTGGGCGGAACTGTGGCAGGCAAACCCCAGCGCGTGATTGAATCGCTCGATGCCTTTGGCGTCGACCTTGGCATCGCATTGCAAATGTACGATGACCTGGGAAATGTCATCGGCAAATGCGATCCGCAAAAGCGTTTTGAAGACCTATCGCTATCGCGCCCTTCTTGGGTGTGGGCTTGCGCGGCAAATGCAACCGATGCTTATGAGTACGAAACGTTTCTCCATGCTGTCGCCGAGTTACCCAACGCCAAGTCGTTGGAAAGCTGGATCGCCTCTCATGATCTCATCCCAATGACCCGCGCCAGCGCGCGCCAGCATCTGGATCGTGCCTTCGATAGGCTGAAACAGCGCCTGTGCGAGTCGGACATAGCTTGGTCATCGCGAGCCCTTCACGAACTGCGCCAGTTGGGCGAGGAGATTGCGGTCGCTTATGGATAAGCCGCGCGTCGCAGTCATCGGCAGCGGCTTCGGCGGTCTTGCGGCCGCCATTCGCCTGCAAGCGGCTGGCTGCCACACTATTATCTTTGAAAAGCGCGATCAGCCTGGCGGCCGCGCCTATGTCTACCGCGATAACGGTTTTACCTTCGATGCCGGCCCAACGGTCATCACCGCACCGCAGTGTCTCGAAGAGCTGTTCACGGTCGCCGGCAAATCGATGCAAGATTACGTCGAGCTGATGCCGGTCAAGCCGTTTTACCGTTTGTTCTGGGACGATGGTTACCAGTTCGATTACTCGGATGACGATAACGCGCTGGAGAAACAAATTCGCGCCAAGTCGCCGGCCGATTGGGCGGGTTATCAAAGATTCTTAAAATACTCGCAAGAAGTCTTTCGTGAAGGTTACGAAAAGCTGGTTCATGTACCGTTCTTAAGTCTTTCGAGCATGGTCGGCGGTGGCACCGCAGTTAGTCCGACTCGAAGCTTACCGCTCGGTCTACAGCGTGGTCGCCAAATATATTCGCGATCCCCATCTGCGCCAGCTGTTTAGTTTCCATTCGCTCTTAGTCGGTGGCAATCCATTTACCACGACGTCGATTTACACGCTGATTCATTGCCTCGAGCGCAAGTGGGGAGTTTATTTCCCCAAAGGGTGGCACCGGCAATCTGGTTTGGGCGCTGGTGAAATTATTCCAGGAGCTGGGCGGTGAGATTCGCTTCAACAGTGAGATTGCGCGGATCGTCACCCGCGACGGCGTGGTGACGGGTCTGCAAACCAACACCGGCCGAGAAGAAAGATTCGATCTGGTCGTGAGCAATGCCGATGTGGTCCACACCTACGATTGGCTGCTCAAAGACGAACCGCGTGCGGCCGCGACAGCGCGACAGCTTGGGAAGAAAAAATACAGCATGTCGCTGTTTCTCATTTACTTCGGCACCAAGCGGAAATATCCCAACTTGCAGCACCATAACGTCATCTTCGGACCGCGCTACCGTGAGCTCTTGGGCGATATTTTTGAACGTGGCAGGCTGGCCGACGATTTTTCGCTTTATCTGCACGCGCCGACGCGTTCCGATCCGACGCTGGCGCCGCCGGGCTGCGACGCCTTCTACGTGCTCTCGCCGGTGCCGCATCTGGGTAAGCTTGCGATCGATTGGAAAGTCGAGGGGCCAGCGTTACGCGGCAAAGATTTTAAAGTATTTGGAGCAGCGCTACATGCCTGGGTCTCGACTGCGTCGATCGTCACGCAGAGAATTTTTACCCCGGCCGATTTTAAGAGTGAGCTCAACGCCCATCTTGGCTCGGCATTTTCCTTGGAGCCGCGTCTGATGCAGAGCGCCTATTTTCGCGTGCACAATCGCGACCGAAATATTCGCGGTCTTTATTTCGTCGGCGCCGGCACGCATCCGGGCGCCGGCATTCCCGGGGTGGTCAATTCCGGCAAGGCGACGGCCAATTTGATTCTTGAAGATCATGAAATCCGTATTGGCAAGATCGGCTGTCAAAACGACGGAAGTGTCCTATGCCTGATGCGCTAACCCCGGAAGTGCGCGCGGCGCTCGATGATTGCCGCGATATCATCACCAAGGGCTCGAAGAGCTTCTCCCTGGCCGCAAAGCTTTTCGATGCTGCAGACGCGCGACGCGGCGGTGTTTCTCTACGGCTGGTGCCGCTACTGCGACGATCAAGTCGATGATGCCGGCAAAGCGGATGATCGGGTTGAGCTTGGAAGCGCAGGCTTAAGGCCCTTAAAGAGAAAACCGCTTCGGCTTTCTCGTTTGCGCCGCAGCAAGAACCGGTGTTTATCGCGCTGCAACATATCGTGCATCGCTATGGCATACCGGCGCACTACGCGCTCGAATTGATCGAAGGCATGGCGATGGATGTGCGCGGGACTCGATACCGGACTTTGCGCGATCTCTTGCTCTACTGTTACCGGGTTGCCGGTACTGTCGGTTTAATGATGTCCCATGTGATGGGGTTGCGCGACGAAAGCGCGCTGCGAAACGCCGCCGATCTTGGTATTGCCATGCAGCTCACCAATATCGCTCGCGACATCACTGAGGACGCCGGGATGGGGCGCATCTATCTGCCGCTGGCCTGGCTCGATGAAGCAAAAATTCCTCCTGATCAAATCAGCGCGCCGGAGAATCGTGACAAGTTGGCGATGTTGACCCTGCGTCTGCTCAACGAAGCGGATCGTTACTATCGATCGGGCGATGCCGGCTTGTGGCATTTGTCGTTTCGTTCAGCCTGTGCGGTGTCGGCGGCGCGCCATGTTTATTCCGAAATCGGTGCGCTGCTGGTTAAACGCGGGGCGCGAGCTTGGGATCAACGCACCTATGTTACCGGAGCGCGCAAGATTTGGGTGGTCGCTGCGTGGCGTCTTGAGTCTCGTGCGCTCGGCGCCGGCGCGGCTGTTTCAACCCTGGTCGCCTGGCGCGTTGAGAACCATCTGGAAGTATTCCAATGTTCAATGAGATCAATCTTGACACGACATGCCGGCAACCGAACGGATGTGGCGGAATCCAATGAGCCGTTGCGAAGTTGATTTAAAACGCCGGCGGGTTGTCGTCACCGGGGTCGGTGTCGTGAGCCCGAACGGTATGGGTGCCGATGCCTATCAAGATTCTCTGCGGCGAGGTAGCAGTGGTATCGATACGATCTCCAGCTTCGATGCAGGCGCACTTTCTTGCCGTGTCGCCGGCGAGGTTCGGAATGTTGAGGCGGAGAATGTCCTGTCCGCCAAAGATATCAAACGCACCGGTCGCGCCGTGCATCTGGCGGTCGCCGCCGCGCAGGAAGCGCTGCGCCGCGCCCGAGTTTGTCCGGCAGCCATGAGCTTGGCGGAGAAACAGTCCTGGGGCGTGATCCTTGGCAGCGGCGGCGGCACAGCCGACTTCGTCGAGGAACAGTATCGTCTCTACTACAGCGATCAGTTGCGCAAAATCAGCGCCTACAATGTGTCGAGTTCGACCATCGGCTCGCTCTCGAGCGAGATTTCGATCCATTTTGGTTTTCATGGACCGAGCCATGTAATTTCCACCGGCTGCACCAGCTCCACCGACGCTCTCGGCTACGCCTTTAATCAAATCCGTTTCGGCTTGGCCGATCATCTTGTCACCGGTGGCGCCGACGCGACGATTACGCCGGCGATCATGCAGGGGTTCTGTGTCATGCAAGCGGTGTCGACATCGCACAACGACGAGCCGGCACGGGCGTCGCGGCCGTTCGACCGGAGCCGGGACGGATTTGTCCTCGGCGAGGGCGCGTGGATTTTGATTCTCGAGGAGCGCGAGTTGGCGCTGAGCCGCGGTGCAACGATCTATGCCGAGGTGCGCGGTTATGCCTCGACATGCGACGCTTATCACCGTGTCCGACTCGAGCCGAGCGGCGAGGAGCCCGCCCGGGCGATGAGCTTGGCGATCGAAGATGCGCGGCTGGCCAAAGACGAAGTCGGTTACATTGCGCTGCACGGCACCGCAACAGTTCTGAATGATAAAACGGAGACCCGCGCGACCAAGTTATGCTTCGGCAAACGGGCCCGTGAGTTGCCGATGAGTTCGGTCAAGTCGATGATCGGCCATCCTCAAGGGGCATCGGGCGCGGCGGGCGTCATCGCCGCGATCTGTGGTATGAATGGCGGCTTCTTGCCGCCGACGATCAATCTGGATGAGTCCGATCCGGAGTGCGATCTCAATTACATTCCCAATCAGAGCATCGCCAAAGCCACCGATATCGCGCTCTGTAATTGCATCGGTTTCGGTTCGAAGAACTCCGCCTTAGTCATCGAGCGTGGAGCGATGGCATGAAGCGAAGTTACGACAAAGAGATGATGGATTTCACCGGCAATAGCCCGGTGCTCCTGGCGGATGATCTGCGCAACTTGCGCCTGCTCAACCGATACCTACGCGGTTCGCACAGCGTCATGCTGGCGCTCTGGCGGGTGCTTGGAAGCGAGCCGCTCAAACCAGTTGTCTATTCTCGACGTCGGCACGGGGAGCGCCGATATCCCGGCGGCGATTTACGCCAGGGCGAGGCGGAGCGACATGTCGCCGCCACGATTTTCGACATCGAAGCCGACCCGATAACGGCGCGCATTGCAGCCCATCGAACCCAGCAGCACGCTGAGATCAAGATTATTCAAGGCGACGCCGGCGCGCCGCCGTTTTCCCCCGGCTCTTTCGATTTCGTCGTCGCATCGCAGTTTCTCCATCACTTTTCCGAAGCGAAAATAATCGATCTGATAACGCAATGGGCCAAGCTTGCCCGGCGCGCCATCATCATCAGCGATCTGGTGCGACATCCCCTCGCCTATTATGGCATCCGTTGGCTGACGCAGCTGACGACGCGCAACCTAATGACACTCACCGATGCGCCGCTGTCGGTGCGGCGTGCGTTCACGTTCAATGAATGGCGTGAGTTGTTGTACCAAGCCGACGTTGGATCGGTGGAAATATTTTCGGTGTTTCCCTTTCGTATGGCTGCGGTGGTGCGGCTGGGAGGCCGTCAATGAAGGAGTGTGACGTCGCCGTTGTCGGTGCCGGACCCGCGGGTTGTGCTACGGCGATCTCCCTGGCGCAACGCGGCTTTCAGGTCGCGCTGATCGACCGCGCGATATTTCCGCGCGATAAATTGTGCGGCGATGCCTCTACGAAGGTGTGAAGCTGACAGCGGGTCAGAATCAATCGCGGCGCCGGCGTTTGGACATGAATTCCGGCGGCGATCGAGTTTCTGCGGTTAGCCCGGTGTGTCTGCGGTCCGCTGCTGTGATTGATGAGGGTTTAAATTCATTTGGAGGAGCAACGATGCACTTCGTCGCATGGGGTTTTTTAGTTTTACAGGCGCTGATCGTGGTCGCGAGCTTGTTGGGTTACGGGATTTTTACTTCGCGTCCCGATCTGTTGATGCAGGTCGATCCCCAAGCGCGTTTCTTTACCTGGGCGTTTCACGGTTTCGCCGTCGGCAATATGCTTTTCGGCGGTCTTGCGGTGGTGGCCGACGCCTTGCTCAGAAATCGCCTCGCGGCGTTATACGCTTTTGCTCGCCGTTTATGCGGTGAGTTTGGCGAGCGAACTCATGGGCACCGGCTGGGGCGTGCCGTTCGGGCCATACTCTTATACCAGCTCTGCTCGGTCCCAAGTGGTTCGAGCTTGTGCCGCTGTTGATTCCGCTCAGTTGGTTCACCATGAGTTGGGCTTGCTGGACGATGGCTCTGCCAGCATCGTTCGGGTGTCATCGCGATCATGCTCGCTACGGTCTTGTTGGTTTCTTGGGATCTGCTGCTCGACCCGGCGATGAGCAAGGTAACCAGTTATTGGGTCTGGGGTGAAACGGGGAGCTACTACGGCATGCCGTGGATGAATCTCTTCGGTTGGGGTGTCACTGGATTGGTGCTGTTTATCGTTCTCAACCGACTGGTGGCGCGACCGCAGACTTCGATGCGTTTCGCCCTGTGGGTCTACGGAGTCAATTTCGCATTCCCCCTGGGATTTTGCATTCTCAATCAGTACTGGATCGCGGTGGGCGCCGGAGTCGGCGGCTTGTTAGCTCGGCTGGTTCGCCTGTGGGGCATCTTTGGCTGCCAACGATCGAGTCGGATATTCGGCAAAAAATGCTCATCTGCAAAAACTTTAAGCTCGATCTTGGCAAATACTGCACAGCATGATTTGAAGACTTGCGCCGGTCGATGTTAGATTGCTCCCAGTCGGGCTGATTAGTGCGATATTCTCCAATGAGTGAAACAGGCCTAGCCGTAAAGACAAATCTCCACAGCGTCGCGAACTTCGATCTGGAGTCCTATCTGCGCTCCCGCACCGCGGCGGTCGACCGCGCCCTCGACGGTTACTTGAAGCGCTACTCGGAGCAATCCGGCACCATCTGGAAAGCGATGCATTACGGACTTTTCCCCGGCGGCAAGCGCATCCGGCCGATTTTAGTGCTGGCCGCCGGCGAGATCTTTCACGGGGCGGCGCAAGCGCGCTCCTGCCGTTTGCCTGTGCTGTCGAGATGATTCACGGTTATTCGCTGATTCATGACGACCTGCCGGCCCTCGATAACGACGATCTACGCCGCGGCGAACCGACCAACCACAAAGTTTTTGGCGATGGCATCGCGCTGCTCGCCGGCGACGGGTTGCTCACCGAAGCCTTTCACGTGCTGTCGGCTCCCGAGATGTTAAAGTGTCTGCCCGCCGAGTTGGTCCTCAAGTTGGTCCATGAACTTTCTCACGCCGTGGGCATCGCCGGCTTAGTCGGCGGTCAGGCGTTCGATCTCGAGGCCGAGCGGCGCGAAGTCGACATTGGCGTGGTCGAATATATTCACGTGCGTAAAACCGGCGCGTTGATCCGCGCTTCGCTGCGCTTGGGCGCGCAGGTGGCCGGCGCCAAGCCGGCTGAGCTGAAGCGCATCGCGCGCTTCGGCGAGTATCTCGGCTTGGCATTTCAAATCGCCGACGACATCCTCGATATTCTGGGCGAGACCGCGCCCGGCGAGCGGGCCGAGTCGGGACACAGCGAGTGGAACAAGGCGACTTTTCCGTCGGTGATCGGCATTGGCGCGGCGCAGGAACGGCTCAAGGAGTTACGCCGGCTATGTTTGCGCGAATTGGCTCCCTTCGGCACCGGCGCCGAGCCGTTGCGCGCGATTACCCGGCAGATTGCCGCTCGGGCATTGAACAGGAATGACGAAGTTCCAACCAAGGAGATGCAGGACCTAATATGGCGCGATTGCTAGACGGTATCGAATATCCGTGCGACATGCGCAAACTCAGGATCGACGAGTTGCCGCAGTTGGCTCAGGAGATCCGCGAAGAAGTGATTTCGGTGGTGTCGGAAGTGGGCGGCCACTTCGCTTCAACTTTGGGTGCGGTGGAGCTGACCCTGGCGCTGCATTACGTTTTCAATACGCCGGAAGACCGCATCGTTTGGGACACCGGCCATCAAACCTACGCTCATAAACTCCTCTGCGGCCGGCGCGACCGCTTGGCGACGATCCGCCAGTTGGGCGGTCTGAGCGGCTTTCTCTCGCGCGAAGAGAGCGAATACGACACCTTTGGCGCCGGTCATGCCGGCACATCGATTTCCGCGGCGCTCGGTATGGTCGAGGCGAACGCGCTGGCCGGCGGCAAGCGCAAAGTCGTCGCGGTGATCAGCGATGGCGGTTTGAGTGCGGGATTGACGTACGAAGGACTCAACTCGGCCGGCCATCTGGACCGGGACTTGATCGTTATTCTCAACGACAATGAGCACTTTATCGATCCGCGGGTGGGCGCGGTGTCGTCGTTTTTGAGCCGGCAGTTTACCACCGATCTGGGCCTGCGGCTGCAAAAAAACCTTTCGAGTTTGCTTAAGAGTTTGCCCAGCGGCGAGCAAATCAAATACGCGGCGCGCAAGATTCGCGATTCATTTTTGAGCTTGGTTACGCCGGGATTTCTCTTCGAGAGTTTGGGCTTTCAGTATGTCGGTCCCATCGACGGTCATGATATCGGCGCGATGATCGCGACTTTGGAAAACATCAAAAGGGTCGAGGGGCCGACCTTGGTTCATGTCTTGACTAAAAAGGGCAAGGGTTTCGCACTGGCGGAACAGAACCCGATCAAGTTTCACGGCGTCACGCCGTTTCACGTGCTCACCGGCAAGGCGAAAAAAGACAAAAGCCCAGTGCCCACCTACACCGAGATCTTCGGTCAAGCGCTGGCGCGCCTGGCCAAGGAAAATCCCAAGATCGTCGGCATCACCGCGGCTATGGGCAGCGGCACCGGCATCGATAAGTTGCAGCGCGAGTTGCCGGAACGCACCTACGATGTCGGCATCGCCGAACAGCATGCGGTCACGTTCGCCGCCGGTATGGCGACCGAGGGTTATGTGCCGGTGGTGGCGATCTATTCGACTTTTCTACAGCGCGGCTACGACGAGATTCTCCACGATGTTTGCTTGCAGAATCTTCACGTGGTGCTGGCGCTTGATCGCGGCGGTTTGGTCGGCGCCGACGGTCCAACGCACCATGGCGTTTTCGATTTCGCCTATATGCGTTCGATCCCCAACCTGGTCATCATGGCGCCCAAGGACGAAAACGAGTTGCAGCATATGCTCAAGACCGCCATCGACCATTCGGGGCCGATTTCATTGCGCTATCCGCGCGGTGAAGGTTGGAATGTCGCGCTCGACGAGCGGATGCACAGTCTGAAGATTGGCAAAGCGGAACTGCTGCGCGACGGCACCGATCTGGTCATCGCTGCCATCGGCAACACGGCGATTCCGGCACTTAGAGCCGCGCAAGATTTGGCCCCGCTGGGCATCAACGCGGCGGTGGTCAATGCACGCTTCGTCAAACCGCTGGATGAACACCTGTTTCGCGATCTACTGACCAAAGTGCCGCGGCTCATCACTGTCGAAGATCATGCGATCAGCGGCGGTTTCGGCAGCGCGCTGGTGGAATTTCTCGCGGATGACGGCATTGCCGGTGTGGATGTCAAACGGCTCGGTGTGCCGGATCGATTCATTCCCCATGGCACCCAAGACGAACTCAAGAAAATCTGCGGCTTCGACAAAGATGCCATCGCTCAGGCGGCCTTGCAGATGATGCGCCGTGGCAAGAAGAAAATTAGAGAGGGATGGGAAAGAGGCAGCGCTTAGACTTGCTCTTGGTCGAACGCCAACTGGTGGCGAGCCGGGAAGAAGGGCGGCGGCGCATTCTCGCCGGCGAGGTTCTAGTCAACCGACAACCGGTCACCAAAGCGGGCAACTTGATCGACCGCGCGGCGCCGATCACGGTTATAGCCGCGCCTCCCTATGTCAGCCGCGGCGGCATCAAACTGGAGAAGGCGCTGCGCGAGTTTGCCATTGAGGTCGCCGGCAAAAGTGCCATCGACATCGGTGCTTCCACCGGCGGCTTCACCGATTGTCTGCTCGTTCATGGCGCCGCCAAGGTCATCGCGGTGGATGTCGGTTATGGCCAACTCGATTGGAAACTGCGCAACGACCCGCGCGTCGTGGTTCTCGAAAAAACCAACATCCGTTATCTGGAGCCGGCGCGGTCTGCCGTTCATTCCGACACTCGCGACCATCGATGCCTCGTTTATTTCGCTCAAATTGATCCTGCCGAAAGTACATTCGCTAATTGCCTCAGAAGGGACTGTCGTGGCGCTGATCAAGCCACAGTTCGAAGTGGGTAAGGGTAAAGTCGGCAAAGGCGGCGTGGTGCGCTCGGCGGAAGAGCATCGCCGGGTCATCGATGAAATATCTCTAGCGGCGGTCGACTGCGGTTATCGGGTCCTGGCCGTTACCGAATCGCCGCTCATGGGACCCAAGGGCAACAAAGAATTTTTGCTCCATCTCAAAATGAATTCGCTCGCGACGGTTTGAATTTTCACGCGACTGTACCGAGCGCGGCGCAGCGGCAATCAAAGACGATGGATGTATCTCCCGCGAAGCCGCGAAGCGCAGAAGGTGACGGGCCGAAGCCCGTCATCCCGAGCGAGCGCGAGGGATCTAGAGAGATTTCTCCCTCTGGTCGAAATGACAACAATTCCGAACTTGGCGCCTTTGCGCCTTGGCGGGAGGAACATCGCGAATCCGACAGGCATTTACTGTCGGGAAATTTGTTCTAGCAGCTAACAATTCGATCCATAGCAATCTAAGACTATCGCCATGCCATCGTTCAAGAAAATTGCCCACCGCGGCGCCTCGGGACAATATCCGGAAAATAGCCGGTTGGCCTTTGAGAATGCAATTGCCGCGGGCGCCGATATGATCGAGCTCGACTGCCAACTGAGCGCCGATGGCCATGTGGTGGTGTTTCACGATGAGCGGCTCGCGCGTACAACCGGCGCCCGCGGGAAAGTTTATGATAAGACGCTGGCGCAACTGCGCGCCCTCGACATCGGCAAGTGGCGCAAGCCGGCCTTTCGCGGCGAGAAGATCTTGACCCTGGAAGAGGCGCTGGAAATTTTTGCCGGCAACGTCGATCTATGTCTGGAAATTAAAGTCGCCGCCGGTGCGCCGCCCGGCATCGAGTTGAAGCTGCTGTTCATCCTGAGCCACTACGATTACTTGGAGCGGACGGTGATCTCGTCCTTCGATTACCGCAGCTTGGCCAGGGTGCGGGAGTTGGCGCCCGAGGCGGCCCTCGGAGTCATTCACGGAGCCGGCATCCGGGAAGATCCCATCGCCGCCGCCGAGCGGCTTGCCGCGACGTCAATCCATGTGCAAAAGCAGCTCGCGCAACGTGAATTTTGCCAGCGCGCCTGGCAGGCGGGCTTAGATCTCTACGTCTGGACCGTCAACGATCGGCGTGAGATCGAGATGTTCATCGATTTGGGTGTACAGGGGATT
This sequence comes from uncultured delta proteobacterium, assembly GCA_963847445.1. Taxonomy (GTDB): domain Bacteria; phylum Desulfobacterota; class Binatia; order UBA9968; family UBA9968; genus DP-20. The sequence continues at coordinate 36,020 of CAWJZV010000046.1, forward strand.
ATTTCCGATTATCCCGAAAAGCTATGTCTGATTGGCCGCGCTGGTTGATTGACAAAACGTTGGCGTTTTTTGTCCTGTTGCTAGGTGCTCGTAATACCCTCATTCCAGCACTCGTTTCACCCTTCGCCAATTAGTGCAAACAGTTAGATTTAAAAGTGTTTTACTTGACTTGAATGATTTATCAGCTAAAATCGAATCCGGTTTATGTGCGGTCTGCCTGGATCGGGGGTGAGTCATTTCTATGACCGGAGTTCGTGTTCGAGATAACGAGTCGATTGAAAGCGCCATCCGCCGCTTTAAAAAACTATGCGAAAAAGCCGGCATCCTCGCCGAATTGCGTAAACGAGAACATTACGAGAAGCCTAGCGTAAAACGTAAGAAAAAAGCGATTGCCGCAAAAAAACGCGCCCTACGACGCGTGCGTCATGCGTTTTAAGCGTCGAAATCGAGAGCCAGCGCAGCAATGGACTTAAAAGCGGAGATTCAACAAGCCGTGAAAGCCGCCATGAAAGGCGGCGACACGGTGACGCTCTCATCCCTGCGCTTGTTGTTGGCGGCGCTGCAGAACGAAGAGATTCGCTTGCGCCGGGCGCTGAGCGCCGATGAGATTCACAGAATTATCGGCACTCTGTGCAAGCAGCGCGGCGAAGCGATTGAGTTGTACCGTAAGGGTGGGCGCGAGGAGCTGGCGGCCAAAGAAGAAGCCGAGCTCGTGATCCTTCAGGGGTTTCTCCCGCAGCAACTTAGCGACGACGAGATCAAGTCGGCAGTTCAAGCGAGTATCGACGAGGCCGGCGCCAGTGGGCTTGCCGACTTCGGAAAAGTTATGAAGTTAGTAATGCCCAAGGTGGCGGGACGCAGCGACGGCAAACGGGTTAGCGAGCTCACCAAGGCATTGCTGGGCGGTTAGGGCATTGGGATTGGGCTCGCTCGGGCTAGCGGGTGCTTGAGCGGTCCAGCCCGATGCCAATGGATGTCGCCCGGTTTCCCGGACAATATATCGACTGTGCGAACATGGCGAGCGGCCGGAGCGATTAACGATCGGTGCCGCCAACGCGGGTGGGTGCCAGCTGGTGAATTGGGTCGATTTGATTCTGCTTGCCGTTCTTGGGATATTTGGCCTTCGAGGGTTCTTCCGAGGTCTCTTCCGTGAAATCTTATCACTGGCCGGACTCATCGTCGGTTTCCTGGTTGCCGCGCGCTACGGCGATGTGGCGGCGCAGTACGCCGCGCAGCATTGGAAGTTTGCCCCGATAATGCTCAAGGGTGCGGGCTTTGTCGCGATCTTCTTTGTGATTTATTTCGGCTTTAGCGTCGCCGCTTGGCTGCTGCATCGTTCGGAAAAAATGTTGTTTCTGAAATCTGTCAATCGCGTCGGCGGCATCGCCATCGGTGTCGGCAAGGGCGCGGCTGTGGCGGCGCTGGCGATCTTCTTGTTCAGTTCCTCTTCATTGCTTTCCCAGCCCACCCGTGACTCGCTTGCAAGTGCTTATTTGGTGCCGCCGCTGTCTCAACTGGGGGAAACTTTGATCAAGGCGGGTAAGGAGCGAATCTTCACCGGCGCTGGCGCCGCGCCGACGCCGGCCGGAGGGCGGCAGGCGATCTAGTTATTAGCCATGATTAGCCAGGATAAAATCGCCGAAATTCGCAATCGCGCATCGATTGTCGAAGTGATTTCCGACTACGTCACGCTCAAGAAAGCCGGCCGCAATCACTTGGGACTTTGTCCGTTCCACGGCGAGAAGACGCCGTCGTTCACGGTCAACGAAGAGAAAGGGATCTATCATTGCTTTGGCTGCCATGCCGGCGGCAGCGTGTTTCAGTTTCTCATGGAGTACGATCACCAGAGTTTCCCCGAAGCGGTGGAACAGGTGGCCAAACGCTACGGCATCGTCATCGAACGATCGGACGCGGGCAATTATCAGCGCGACCTGGGCGAGCGCGAAAATCTTTTCCGCATCAACGAGCGCGCCGCGGCTAACTATCAGCGCATTCTGTTCGATCATCCCGAGGGCAAGGCTGCGCTGGAGTATCTCAAGCGGCGCGGCGTCGACGATGCCATCGCGCGCAAGTTCATGTTGGGCTTCGCACCGCAGGGCGGTTCGGGACTGGTCGGTCTGGTCAAGAAAGAAAGTTTAGCGTTGGCGGACGCGATCAAGCTCGGTCTGGTCGGCCAGCGCAACGCGCAACAGTATTACGAGAAGTTTTTCGCCAGGGTGATGTTTCCCATCGCCAACGCGGCGGGCAAGATCGTCGGCTTCGGCGGCCGGGTGATCGATCAAGGCATGCCGAAGTATCTGAACTCGAGCGAGACGCCGCTGTTTCACAAGGGTTCGACGGTTTACGGTCTGCACCAGGCCAAGGAAGGCATCCGCCAGGCCGACCGGGTTGTCGTGGTCGAAGGTTATCTCGACGTGATCGCTCTGGCGCAGCATGGCATCGGTTACGCCGTGGCGACTTTGGGCACGGCGCTGACCGTCGAACATGTGCGCGCGCTTGTCGCGTTATACCAAGAATATTATCGCATTATTCGACGGCGACGATGCCGGGCTGAAGGCGGCGGCGCGCAGTTTCGAGATTTTCGTCGAAGCCGGTTTGCTCGGCCGCGCGGCGTTTTTACCCAAAGACGAGGATCCGGATAGCTTCGTCCGCCAGCAAGGCAAGGACGCCGTCGAGAAGCTGCTCGATCAAGCGGTGCCGATGGCCGATTTTTATTTTTCCTGGCTGCAGCGGCGCGACGGCAGCACCATCGAAGGCAAGAGCCAGACCGCCGCTGAGATTGGCCGGTTGCTCGCCAAAGTGACCAATCCTTTCGAAGTCGATCTGTTGATTCGCCGGGCGGCGGACCTGGGCGTACGCGAGGAGCTGTTGCGCCGGCCGGTCGGCGAATGCTGCCAATAGGCGGCCGGTGCTGCCGAACCGTCCATCGGCTGTCGTTGCGGCAACGGCGCCGAGTGACAGCCGCGACGATATTGCCGAGCGCTCGCTGGTCGGACTGGTGCTGCGCGTGCCGGCGTTACTTGAGAAATTGGCTCGGGAAACGCGCGCGCGCCAATGTTTTAGCGACAAATGGCGCCCGGTGGTTGACGCGATCATCTTGGAATGGCAAGAAACAGGGAACATCGACATTGGCGCGATCACCCAAAAGTTGCCAGAGCAGCGGGTCAGCGAATTTGCCGCCTTGGTGTTGGAAGCCGAGAACAGGTCCGATGCCGAATGCGCCAAGATGGCCGGCGATTGCCTGAACCACTTGCAGCGCAAATACTTAAAAATCCAAGAGCGCGATTTGCGCATCGCCATACGTGCCGCGGAAGAGAAACGTGACGAGATTGCCAAGAGAGAAAGGATACTAGAATGGCAAGACCTCCTGCAAGAAAAACGCCAGCTAGAACGCCGAAGACTCGAGCCGAAACTAAGTCCACGCTAGCCAAAGCGAAGAGCGCCTCCGACGCCGCTGGCGAGCCAGTGGAGAAGAAGAATCTGAAGGAGGTCAAAAAGCTCATCGACCTGGGCAAGGAGAAGGGATATCTGACCTACGACGATGTCAACGACATGCTGCCGGCGGAGGTGGTATCGCCGGATCAGATCGACGACGTCATGTCGATCTTCGGTGAAATGGATATCGAAGTCGTCGACGCCAACCAGCGGGTCACCCTGGGCGGCGCCGGCGACGAACTGGTCGAAGAGGAAGAAGAGGAAAAAGAGGCCGAGGACGCCGACAACGACGTGGTCGGTAAGACCGGCGACCCGGTGCGCATGTATCTGCGCGAGATGGGCACGGTTTCGCTACTGAGCCGTGAAGGCGAAGTCGAGATCGCCAAGAAAATCGAAAACGGCGAGAATCGCGTCCTCGATGAAGTGCTCTCGAGCCCGCTGGCCTTGACCCATATCCTCGATCTCGGCGAAAAACTGGCGCAGCATGAGGTTCGCGTCCGCGAGATCATCAAAGAAGAGGGCGACGAGGAAAACGAGGATTTCGAAGAAGAAGAGGTTCATGCAAAGACGCTTGCTTGATCAGATCGGCAAGATCCGCCGCACCGTCAACGAACGCGAAAAGATCAAAAAACAACTGGAAGGCAAACGAGTGTCGGCGCAGCGGAGCCAATCGCTGCTCGACGGCGTCGCCAAGTACAACGAGAGGATCATCAACGGCCTGAAAAACTTACAGCTCAATCGCAAACAGACCGAGGCCATCGCCGACGGTCTCAAGCGCGCCTGGAGCGCATGCAGTCGATGGAACGACGGGTCAAGGATTACGAGCACCGGCTCGGCAAGTCGGGCAGTGAGATTCTCAAGCTGGTCGCGGCCGCCGAAGCGCAGAAAAAGAACTGGCCCAAGCTCACTTCGACCTTCCGCATGGGCCATGACGCGATCCTGCATATGGCTGAAGAGATTCGCAACACCCGGCGCGACGTGCGCCATATCGAAAAAGATCTGGAAATGCCGTCCGAGGAGATCAAGCGGCGTGTCTGGTCGATCATCGACGGTGAGACCCGCGCCAACCTAGCCAAGAAAGAATTGATCGAAGCCAACCTTCGCTTGGTCGTCAGCATCGCCAAGAAATACACCAACCGCGGGCTGCAATTCCTCGATCTGATTCAAGAGGGCAACATCGGCTTGATGAAGGCGGTCGATAAGTTCGAGTATCAACGCGGCTATAAGTTCTCGACCTATGCGACCTGGTGGATTCGCCAGGCGATCACCCGCGCCATCGCCGACCAGGCACGAACCATCCGCATCCCGGTGCATATGATTGAGACGATCAATAAATTGATCCGCACCTCGCGCTATCTGGTCCAAGAGATCGGCCGCGAGCCGACGCCCGAAGAGATCGCCAGCAAGATGGAGATCCCGCTCGACAAGGTGCGCAAGGTATTAAAGATCGCCAAAGAACCGATCTCGCTGGAAACTCCGGTGGGCGAGGAAGAAGACAGCCACTTGGGCGACTTTATCGAAGACAAACGGATCATCACGCCGTCCGATGCCGTGGTCAACATCAATTTGCAAGAGCAGACGCGCAAAGTGCTGGCGACGCTGACGCCGCGCGAAGAGCAAGTGTTGCGCATGCGCTTCGGCATCGGCGAGAAGTCCGATCATACTCTCGAAGAGGTCGGCCAAAAATTTACCGTCACGCGCGAGCGCATCCGCCAGATCGAAGCCAAAGCGCTGCGCAAACTGCGCCACCCGAGCCGCAGCAAACGGCTCAAGAGTTTTATGGAAAACTGAAACGTGGAGCCATCAAACACGCAACCCGAAACTCCTAACCCGAAACGAATTATTTTAGGGCCCATAGCTCAGTTGGTTAGAGCCACCGGCTCATAACCGGTTGGTCCCTGGTTCGAGTCCAGGTGGGCCCACCAACTTCTTCCCTTTGTGTTTTTAACTGTTTGCCCTTCCGTGGCCCTGCTATCCTCTGCTGGGGTCACGGTTTGGGTCACGGTTTTTGACACACAATCCCAAGCATCTTAGCAAGCTGTCGACGGCATCGCTGCGCACGAATCGACCGTAGTGTTTCTCGATCATCGCAACGCTGGTGCCGCAGTATTCGCCAGCCACATGATGTTGACGCCATTGGCTAGACCGGCGCTGATAAACATGTGTCGGCAAGCGTAGAGTTTGCGCTCTCGTACAATTGCCATCACTGCGCAGGAAAGTTGCAGAACTAGGATGCCGAATCGCAACTAGAGGGCGTACTAACACATGCCGTAACCTTGCTCCAACCACTCGACAATCCATTAGCAATATTTGTATTCTTAATGGCGACCCAAAAAACGAGCGCCACCAAAACCACGATCAAAGTGTACTCAACGAGACCTTGACCATCTTCTTCGATTGACAAACGTTTCAACAGCTCCATTTAAATTCCCCCTTTCTAGCGACTCCTTACCGTATTTTAATCTGAGTCGAGACCAACTAATCGCCAACTCCTTTCGCCTGATACAAAGCTCACGCCGCGGCTAACCATCCGTATGGCAAAAGCGACTGGATATGCTGGACCGTAGCGCCTATCAGTTGAATCCTGGTGTAATAACAAAGCTTGACTCCCGCCTGGAATAACATAGCTTGACTCCAGCCTAGCAGACGAAATGGCTGCGGGCCAATAGGGTTCAGGTTTCCGTGTCTTTGCTTTAATCAATAACAAAGGCTGTGCCAGCCCGTTCCGACGTCGATTTAGCTTTGCTTTAGGCGACTTAGCTGGCCAACGGATTTCAAAGTGATTTCGTTGTCAGACTTTTGGTCATACACCGAAGGAAAAATACTGACATTGAAGTAAACCCATTTGACTAGCGGTCCGGGAGAATCAAAATGGGCAGGGCTCAATTCCTGCGGTTCTCGGCATCCCAGACCGGAAGCATGCCAGTGTCATGACTCCGCATTCGTTCGGCAGCATCAGTCATGGTGTGTCGCGATTTCCACGTCGCGTGCCAGGATCTCTTTTACCTGCATAGTTCCTCCCGAACTGTTGAAACTACGCTGCCTGGCGAAAACGAAATTACTTATTCCAAAATTAACAAGATGCGATGCGTGGTAATGAAAAATCCAGCTCGAGAACCGCGCAGGCTCGAACAATATTCATCAATACTCTGCGCGCTCACGCCGTAAGCGCTCGGTCTCCCGACGCTGCCGATCGATCTCGTCCTGATTGCGTTGGATCTGATCTTGTTGCCTGTAGTTTTCGTTATTCTGCCCTTGGAGCTGATCACCGACCAGCGCACCGGCTCCTAGGCCAAGCGCACCACCAACAGCGGCTCCGGCACCCGGGTGGCCGACGGCTGCGCCAATGAGACCTCCTGCTGCCGCACCGCCGAGCGCGCCGATCCCTGCTCCCTTCTCTCTCGTCGTCAACGAGCCTCCGGCACAACCTGCGCCGAACAGAGTTATGACGATAAGTAACAACGTTAAATTCTTGGTACCTGAGTTGCTGTTCTTCATATAAACTCCTTCCCTTTCTGTAACACCGCTCTCTATGCTAATGGGCAGATATCAATCCCATCAGTTCGCCCGTGGAAAAAGGCTTCGCGAGCACATTTACCTCCGGTCTGTCTTTCTCCTGTTCGATCTCCGACTCCAACCACTCCAGATCCGCGCTCATGTAGATGGTTCGAACGTTGAAATTACTGACTTTCCTGATTCGACTCACGAGCTCCACGCCGTTTTCTCCCGGCAACTGAAGATCCGATATCACCAGATCTGGCCTGAACCGCAGATAGATGGAATATCCTTCCGCCGCATCCTTAGCTATTCGGATTTCATATCCTTCGGACGTGAGCCGTTCCTGAAGGATAAAGGATAAATTTTCATCGTCCTCTACGAGTAAGACTTTCAATGTTTTTTCATGTGGCTCTCCTCCTCACTGACTCAAGCAATTGCCGCATGGAATTCTTATTGCCAACTTCTCTAATCGATCGGAGATTTGGCATCAGGCTTAATATTGAATGAGCGCAAACCTTATGCCAGCTAGTACGACGCCGATTTTGTAAAGTTATTGTCACGGCTGGCGGGTGGAGAACCCTTCATAGAGGGAGATTTTCCTCCGCCCGCGGAAATTCTTCAAAGGCAGGATAAGCGATCTGCTTTAGCGGAATATATCTGAGACCAATTTAATTCTGGATTGATTTTGTACTAGAAGATGCGCTTGGTCGGCGCCTCCATCGCAAGATCTCACAAATTAGTCCTAGCGGGCTGATACTTCTGGCTGATACTTCTATAGTTACCTTCGCGGCGACTGATCATAATCACCTCATTCAGCTAAATAGATGGGCACTTCATGTTTTTGCTTTTTTCCCCGGTGCTTCAAACTGCTTGTCCTTCATCTTACTGACGAGATCTTGGTAGGAAGACTTACCGATAACGCGGTTAAATTGCGAGCGATAGTTATTGACCAGGCTGACATTCTCAATCACGGCGTCGTAAATCTTCCAGCCGCCGCTGGTCTGGTGCAGCTTGTAATCGATGGCATATTCTTCACCTTTTTTTGTCACGATCTTGGTATTCACTTCGGCGAAATCTTTGTCCTGCTTCTCATTTGCCACGACAACCTTTTCTCCATTATAAGACTCGATCGCGTCGACGTAGGATGATTCCACAAGATCCGTGAAAAGCTTGACGAACTCCTGCTGTTCAGCCGGGTTTCGCCGCTGCCAGTGGGATCCAAGAGAACGCTTGGCCATCTCGGCAAAGTCAAAACTTGGTCTGATGGTCTGTCGTAGTCGATCGAGCCGCTCCGATTTAACGCTTGAATCCGTGAGAATCGCCAGAACTTTTTCGATTGTGGCTCGCGTCTGATCGCTCGGCGCCCCCGCGTTTAGCGGCAACGCAACGAACAGGAAACTCGCGGTAAGTAAGAAAAGAAGCCAGCGTTTGTGCGTCGGATAGTAGTTCATTCGTGTCCTCATGCTAATGGCAAGTCGAAATATTCGCTGCGTTCTAAAACTGCATCACTTATGCCGATAGATTATCCCGGCAGCTAGATGAGCAAGTGAGATGCCAAGAGGAGGGTGCAAGATGAGCGTGAAGTTACAGTGTTTTTTGGTTAGTTAAAGAGGAGCTTGCGAGATGACGTGAAAGTGTTTTTCATACTGACTAGATAGGAATTTTCCTTCGCTCGCGATTCCCGCGCGTGCGCGAGACAACACAGGATTAGTTGTTGTCCAAGAGAGGGTATGAAGTGCGCATGGCCTTGAACGGCGACGAAGCTTTGAAGCTAGTCGATAATGACTGGCTTTACGCGATATCAGAATGGGACCGGCGAGCGGACATCGCTCTTGAGTGAAATAAAGCAGCGTCGTCCTGAAATCACCGTCATCACGATGACATGCCGATCCGACCAGCGATTCCCGCAGCCAAGCGTTTGGCGCTTCGCTTATTTCACCAAACCCTTGGATCTCAGGAACTCCTGAAGACCATTCATAGACTCTCGTAGGCCGGTGAAAATCAATAGACTTTGATGAGTCAACTGCAAGCGTTCGGTTGGCGCATTCAGCGAGGCCGATTGTTAGGGAGAATCCCTCTCGTGATCACAGGGAAAATCCTCCCCATCGTTTCCTCGGCCCCTTACACTCGGTCAAAAGTCCAGCAAGATCAAAGGCCTTATTCAATTTAATTGGTCTGGTACAGGCCTTGCACAGCGATAGTTTATCGAGTGCCGTTTTGTTTATGAATTCTAAGTTTCGTTTCTGCAGGAGGTTGTTATGCGTAAAAATCATTTTATCGTGGGTTGCTTTTTGGTTCTGAGTCTGGGCGCCGGATGCTCAACTCAAACTAGAACGGTTACCAGCGAAACTCGAGAGTATCCTTCAGAAGCGGTCGTGGAGCAGCCGCACCGAAACCACGACTACAGAAACTCGCGGTGAATCCGGCGGCGTATTGAGCAGTACCGTCGATGTGGTGGGCGACGTTCTAGCCCTTCCTTTCCGCGCCGTCGGTGGTTTGTTGAAGGGCATTTTCTAACAGCATTTGCGTCACGGTAATGCTTTACTCGATGAGCACGCGCAATCCTATTTGAATTGTTTCTCGGTGTTGCTGTCTCCGCGGGAAGATTCTCCGCTTGAAAGTGGTTGATATTCTCCGCGGAACTCTCAGACCTCCGACCAAGTAGTCTAGAAGTCAGTGAGAGCGTGCGTTGCGGGTTACCAAAGGAACGAGTTTCCTTCGTATTTGGTATTGAATTGTTACAGAGGACCGCAAATGAAGAATAGGAGACACTATACCAGCGTTATTACTGGTTTTGCGATTGTCGGACTGATTAACACAACTGGTTGCTCGACATCCGCGACGGAGGCAAAGAAGTCCATGGGTGCACCGTCACCCCGAGCATCCGCGCCGCAGTCACCGTCGGGTGCGCTAAATTCTCCAGGCTTGACCGCTGACGCTTTGCGTTCAAGAGAGCAGGACAAATCTAGCTTAGAAGCACTGCGGCGAGGCGATGCCCCACCGACGTCGGGTGATGGCGGGTTAAAAGAAGTGTATTTTGACTTCGACCAGTACGATCTCGACAGCGAAGACCGGGCGATTCTGCGCGCCAACGCCGACTGGCTCAAGAAAAATCTCACGGCACGCGTGGAAATCGAAGGTCATTCCGACGAACGCGGCACCAACGATTACAATTTGGCTCTCGGTGCCAAGCGGGCGCAAGCGGCCAAAGACTATTTAACGAGCCTCGGTGTTTCGGCGGATCGAATCACCACAACCAGCTATGGCGAAGAGATTCCGGCTTGCCGCTCGCAATCCGAAGATTGCCTGCAAAAAAATCGTCGCGACAAGTTTGTGATCACAGGCCCAGGGAGCAATACGCTAGATCGGGTCGGAATCAGCAGCCGAGAGGGATCTGCATGACCACCTATTGCATCAATGAATCGCTACAATCTGGTGGGATTCCCCAACGATTGAACTTTAATGATCAAAATCTCTGGCAGGTGGTTGTCGAGTCGCCGGCGATATTTGTGTTTCTTGACTTCGACGGAACCGTAGCCGAAATCGCGCCAACTCCGGCCGACGTATTGTTTAGCGAGCCGCGAAAACGTTGGCTCAGAGATTTTCATTCGTTGCCCGGATGCTCCGTTGGAATCGTCAGTGGCCGTCCCATTGACGAGCTGAAGCGGCTCATCGGTTTAGAACAGATTTTTTATGTCGGTTGCCACGGCTTGGAGTGGGCGGCGCCCGACGGCACGTCCAATTTGTCATGGCCGCACCGGGTGATTGTCGATGCGCTACGTTCCTTGCGCGAAGAGATGAGCCGAGCTATGGCGGACGCTGATGGAATTATCCTGGAAGACAAGGGCATTGCTCTCGCCTTGCACTTCCGGCAGGCCGAGGGCGACACGGCATGGGCGGCGCGCCAGGAGTTTGTCCGCGCGGTCCATGGCTATCAGCAGCAGGGCGTTAAACTGGAACTTTTGGCCGGCAATGAAGTTATTGAAGCCAAACCCACAGGCATGACGAAAGCCGATGCCATAATGCAAATCCTCGCACGCTATGCTCCCACCGCGTTGCCGATCTATATTGGCGACGACCGCACCAATCAAGCAGCGTTTGAAGCCATTGCGGAAATCGGCATGGCTATTCACGTCGAGGAAACGCCACGAAAGACCGCCGCCGCTCGATTTCTCAAGAACCCTACCGAAGTATATCTGTTTCTTCGTTGCCTGACCCATATGAGAGAAAAGCGAGACAAAACTTGATCGCAACTCGCCGGCACTGCTGCGATACGCGCTCGAGCGTCTGACGCCGGCATTACCACAGGACCTTTTGGCCATACCGCGCCAAGCGCATCGAACAGATCACTGCAGCGGATTATTATCGTCGTCATTGCCTGCAGCAAAAATTTTCAACCAATTCCGCAGTCGAGCCGCGCGCGATATTAGAAATCGCCGCGGCTTGTGGCGTTTCGCTGCCAAGGTGGAATGGCCCGAGTTGCTCGGCTAGAAGCGTTCACTGCCGGTTTGACAATTTTCATCGCGCGGTGCTATCAGGCAGATGTTGACGCTATCATGACGGTCAACAAGCACGGTGGCGGGGCCTCTAGACAAGCCGCGTCGGGTCCGTCCATGTTTCAAGCAAACTTTCGCAACGCCAGGTTCGGCGAAAACGTCGGCAGAGGAGAAACCAATGACACAGCAATTGAAAGTCATCGACGGTGACGGTCATATTTTCGAAGATAGCGATGGCATCGCCCGGCACTTTCCCTACAGCGCGACCGGCGCACGGCTGCGCAGCGGGGTGTTTCCGCTCAACAGCCATATCCAGTATTCCCTGACGCGGACGCCGCCGGGGGCCTTCGCGACCAACGCTGAAGGCCGGTTTGTTAACCCCGGTCCCGAGGGTTGGATCAAGTTCATGGAGGAGGCGGAGATCGAGCATGCGGTGCTTTTTCCCACCGCGGGCCAACGCATTGGCCGTATCGTCGACCGCGACTACGCTTGCGGCGCGGCGCGCGCGTACAACGATTGGTTGGCGGAGACTTATCTGCGGCGCGATTCGCGTTTCAAAGGGGTCGCGCTGTTACCGATGCATGATGCCGATGCAGCGTTGGCGGAACTGCAACATGCGCACAAAGATTTGGCCATGGCCGCCGTGCTGTTTCCGGCCACCGGAGTTCATTTGAATCTCGGCGCCAAGCCCTACTGGCCAGTCTACGCCGAGGCGGCGCGCTTGGGTATCCCCGTTGTCGTGCACGGCGGCGGCCATTGGGATTTAGGAATGGAAACCATGAACGTTTCCACCGGCGCCAACGCCATCGGCCATCCGATGTCACTGGCAATCGCTCTGGCGGAGATGGTGCTAAACAATTTGTTCGAACGCTTCCCCGGTCTGCGCGTCGCTTATCTGGAAGGCGGTCCGCTGTGGTTTCTCATGGCGCTCGAACGTCTGTCGCGATCCTTCGAGGCCGGCACGCCGGTCAATCCGCGCGGGGAACTGCTGCAATTGCCGGAGGGACAAACCGTCGCGGAGTACATTTTCGGGCTAGTCCGCGCTGGCCGCCTGGTGGTGGGGATCGAAGGCGGTGAAAGTGATCTCGCTTACGCGATCAAGGTCGCTGGCGAGCAAGCGTTCATGTTCTCGTCGGACTTCCCGCACGAAGTGAATCTGCAAACGATCCGAAAGGAGATTCATGAACTGCAGGAGCGCAAGGAAATTAGCGATGGCGCCAAGCAGGCGGTCCTGCGCGGTAATGCCGCCAGGTTTTAGCTAGCTGTCCTGCGCGGCAACGCCGCACGCTTTTCAGGTTGGCGTCTCCGGTTAACTGAGGAATGAACATCAGGGAATTGACCGCTAGCACGCAAATCCGGGGATCACGGATTCCTTCATAATTTCTTCATCCACATAGGATGAGCATTCCGTAGTACGAATTACGATGCGTGCAAAGTACCTCAGGTGAAGCTTTGGTGCATAATCAATTCTGGCCGAGACGTACCATTGCCGCCTTGAGGCTCGCCCGCATACGCTCAAGAGAGTGGGTAAGCTCTTCGAATTCATCGCGCGACTCCGAGCTATGGGAACGTCGAGATCCCCCGTGCTGATACGCTCGGCGACCTCGATCAAGCTCTTGAATGGCCGTATTAAGCGATTTGCCAGGAAAGCCGCGATGATGACCGCTGTGGCGAGCACAAGAGTTAGCGGAATCATAAACAGCAAGAATCGATTATGGATTTCGCGCTCAACGATATCTGACCACACTCCCAAACGGACCGCTCCTAGCCGCCCCTCGAGAATCGGCCGGCGTATTTCCGTTACAGGCTTCCCTTCTATGCTTATCTCACGTCGGCTGGTTTGACTCTGCTCATCGTGACTCAGATTTTTTTGAATCTCCGGTGACAATGATAGCAAACTATTGGCAATAACATTGCCCTCACGGTTTTGAATAATAGCATAAGCAACGCCGTTTAACTCCCCATATCTGGCAACGAGAGAATGAGGACCTAACGCATCCTTACTCAAGACATATCCGGCGGCAGTATCCGCCATGCTAGTCGCAATCAATGAGGCCTGTTGGGCGTAGCTTTCTCTCAGTGCACGACCGAGAAAATAGTAAACGATGCTCGCGATAGTCAACCCGACAACGACGATCAAGATGATGAAGTCTCTTCTCATCGATAGGATCAAACTTTTTCCTTGAGCGTCGAAATCCACCGCGGCTCCTTCTCGTTAGATTGCGTTTGCGGCTCGGCCATTTTTGTTAGCAGGAGCGAAAACGGCAACATTTTTTGCTGGAACTCCGCGCGTAGCACCTTGTCAAGTATTTCAGGGCTCGTAATTCGACGATCTTTTTTTAGTTTGAATTTACCCGAACCCGTTGCGGCAATCTCCTGAAGACGGACAACCATAAATAAACAACCGGGGTAATGTCAACAACTTTAAGGTCAAAAACTACGACAATAGCTGTTGTGTAAAGTTTTTTTACATTGTCTGCACTGGCCCTATTTTCCTCTCCCGTTTCGCGGCGAAAACTCGTATGCAACGCTGCACAGTACTTGCGGCTACTGTGCAGCGATCGCAGGCAAATTTAAGAACGGATGCTCCGTGCTTGAATTCTTCACAGATCAGTCAAAAAAACCTACTAGATCGGAAGTCTGAAGAGCCGAATTTTATGCCGCGCAAAGCGCCTGCGCATTTACCGCCCAATAGTGACTAGCTGGCTTGTGTTACCCGCGAGCTTGCGTGGTGAATCTGGGTACCGAGCGCCGGCGCGCCGGCACCGGCATGCGCGGGTTTTTGTCCCATTCGTAGATGGTGTCTCCGGTTGTCGCCATTGTCAGTCTCCTAAATTTTGTCCGATCCGACTTTGAACTTTTGCCCTCGAACGATTTGATCTGGCCATCAGATAACCGTTCTGGGATCGTGCAACGCTTATCGATCTGGTTGAACGAGTCAAGAAAAGGGATGGCGTAGCCTTAAATCCTTCGCGGTATAGAGCAATGAAGAAATCACGAAATGATTGAAGGACTTGAAACATGACCATTCGAAAAAGGGCCGCTTCGGTTCCTCTTTGACGAGTTTTCCTGAGTAGGATCGAAGGACCGGCATGACGAACTAAAGATTCACCTAAGGGCGGGAAACTTCATTTAACTTCGAACTAAACAGTTATATCGAATCAAACCAGGAGAGTCTCATGGCGCAAGAAACATCGAATCCTACAGAGTGGCAAGAGCCGGACAAAGGACAGAACGCGGGCATCGGCAGCTGGAACCGGCCCAACTCGCCGTACGATAACTTTATGGAAAGCGAAGGCGTGCCGATTTATCGCGGCATCGGTGTCGAGCGGGTGCAGGAGCTGCCGTTCAAACCATGGAAGCGGCTCGGCGGCCGGGGTACGTTCATTCAGCTCTATGGCACCGAAGGTCTGTGGGGTTGTTACGTCGTTGAAATTCCTGGCGCCGATGGGCTCAAGGCCGAGCGCCATATGTACGAAGAGATTTATCTGGTCGTCGAGGGGCGCGGCACCACGGAGGTGTGGGTGGACGGATCGGCGCGCAAGCATCAGTTCGAGTGGCAGACCGGCTCGCTCTTTTCGATCCCGATGAACGCCTGGCATCGTGTGGTCAATGCGCGCTCGACGCCGGCGGTATTACTGGCGGCGACCACTGCGCCGAATATGGTCAACCTGGTGCGCAACAGCGATTTCATATTCAATTGCCCCTACGTTTTCAAAGACCGCTACAGCGACGCCGACGATTTCTTTAAACCGAACGAGGAAGTCGTGCCCGATCCGCTGCGCGGCCTTGCCATGAGCCGGACCAACCTCATTCCCGATGTCTTCAACAGCGAGTTGCAGTTGGACAATCGCCGGTCCCCAGGCTACCGGCGCATGGAACCGCGCATGACCGAAAATGTTTTCTATCAGTTCATCGGCGAGCATGAGAACGGCCGTTATTCAAAAGCCCATGCTCACGCATCGGCCGCCGTCTTGGTCTGCATCAAAGGCAAGGGCTACACCTACACATGGCCGGTAAAATATGGCTTGACGCCATGGAAGGATGGCCATCGCGACCAAATCATTCGCCAAGATTACGATCACGTCGGCATGGTCAGCGCCGCGCCGATGAGCGGTGATTGGTTCCACCAGCACTTTGGAGTTAGCAAAGAACCGCTGCGCCTGTTGGGTTGGTACGGCCCGAACAATCACCGCGCCCAGCAACCGGGACGGCCGGGCGAAAAGGCGATCGATGAAGGCGCCATCGACGTCCGCGACGGCGGCACGGCGATCCCCTACGACGAGGAAGATCCGTTTATTCGGGCGGAGTATGAAGAGACGGTGAAACGAGAAGGGGTGGCTTCGCGGATGGCGGATGATTTGTTTCGACGGAAATAGTTGGGACGGCGCCGCTTATTATGTTGCCGACGCCATGCCCGCGGGATCGCCAGGCATACGCGATTGATTGACGGATAATGGGAGAAACCATGTTGAGTCTAAGAAGTTGGCTGATTTGTTTTGCTGTTGTGGCCGTTTTCGCCGCTCCGGCGCTAGCACAAAGCCTGCCTAAAGTCCGCGCCGCCTATACTTCTATAGGCATCCAATTCGATCCGGTTTACATCATGAAGGAGCTTGACCTGCCGCGTAAGCATGGCTTGGACGTCGAGGTGCTGTTTGTTCCGGTGAGCTCAAGAGCGCTTCAGGCGGCATTGGCGGGCGAGATTCAGTTTCTCACCAGTGGCGGCGTGGCCAATATCAACGCGAATGCGACTGGCGCCGATTTCGTTGGGCTGACGGCGACGCTTAATACTTTTGCATTCAAGATTCTTGGCGGACCGGAGATTAAGAAGCCGGAACAATTGAAGGGCAAGAAGGTGGCGATTTCCCGGCTGGGCGGCGCCAGCGATTTTTCCGTCCGCTATGCGCTCACCCACTGGGGCCTGGTACCCGACAAAGACGTTGCCCTTCTCCAAGTGGGCGGCGAGCCGGAATCGGTTCTGGCATTGCAAAACAAGGCGGTGGATGCGGCGATTTTATCGGAACCCTTCTCCACGGTTGCCACGCGAGCGGGCGCGGTTGTAGTTGCTGACTTAAGCCAGCTCGGCGTGCCTTACACGATGCATGGATTCGGCGTGCGCAAGAGTTTTATTCGCGCCAATCGTGATGTCGTCGTCCGATTCATGAAAGCCTATCTCGAAGGCATCTATGTTTTTAAAACCAACAAAGACCTGGCGCTCAACGTCCTGAAAAAATACACGCGGCTCGACGATTTGTCCCTGGTGCAAGTGTCCTATGACGAGATGTCCCAGCGACTGATCCGCAGGGTTCCCTACCCTGACCGCGAAGGCATTCAGACCATCATCGATCAACTCGCCAAGACCCGCCCGCAAATGAAAAGTCTAAACCCCAATGACTTCATCGACCCGTCGATCTTGAAGGAAATCGAGGACAGCGGCTTCATTAAAAAGTTGTATGGAAATTAATTGATTACGGTTTCCGACCAGCAATCAAATGTGATTGCTCGCCTGCACATGGTTCAGAAACGATTGTCAGGACTGTCGGGTCCGAGCCCGCGGACTCCGCCGATGTACTTGAAGCCCTAAACGCTGCCGCTCGGGCAAATCATGTGATGATTTTGTGCAAACTATCTGAAGGGCTACACCGAGGTAAAAAGGGCCGGATTTCTCCAGTCCTCGTCTTTTTACTAGGTAACGCGTCACGTTGCGTCTCCAGGCTCCCCGTGCTGCGCGGGACCAATGAGAAAGCACGGATTGAATGCTCCTCTTTACTTGGAGCAAAGGCACGCTGAGCCTTGCGTCTTTTTTTGTCGGCTTTGATTGCTTCCATGGATTGACGCCTTCCTACTTGTGAGAAAAGCAAGCTACGTACCAAAACCGACACTTATGCAATATCGATGGGTTAGAAGGTAATGTGTCTCCTAGGGGACATTTTTTGAGACAGATTTGCGATATTGAAGGATATTCTCGTACAAATTTGGTCCATGTCTGCCATCTACTGAGCCAATCCGATCGTTTCTTTCCCGTCATGCTGGGGCTGATCTTGCGCGTCACCGCGCCGAACTTGCAGGTCACCGCATCTGTAAGGTTATTGATCGGTGTGTCCATGTCGGTGACTGCACGCCGTTACGGAAGTAGTTAAAATCCGCACATCCTCGATCAGTCGCTGGAAATATTCGCCGTACTGACTGGTGTCGAAACTGTTTGGCGTGTTGCGTGGTGACTCCAAAATCGGCGCGACAAATTCTCATTGCGGTCAGTCGCAGGGCCGTGCTAAAGGCTCCGTAGGTGATGGGTTAACGTGGATATTTACTCGATTCCGTGCCGTGAAAGGGCTGTGAAAAATGAAGAATGCCTCCTTCCGTCCGACCGTGAGCTTTCGCTTTAGCGCAATGCTGTTTGTCGGCTACTTGCTGGGCGGTGAAGTCTTTGCGCAAGTTCCATCCGCCAAGCCCGAAAAAAATCAGCTAGAGGTCGCGATCGCGGCATGGGGGGCGACATCGATTCCCACGGCGGTTGCGCTCGATGGCGGGTACTTTGCCAAGCATGGCCTGGCTGTGAATATTTCCGTGGTGGCGGCGAGCACATCGGTGCAGGCACTGATCTCGGGTAGAGTCGATATTTATCAAGGCGGCGCCACGGCGATCGGCGGCAATCTCGGTGGGGCCGATATCATTTACGTCGGTGCTTCGGTGGATAAGAGTTCTCTGATGTTGCTTAGCCAAAAGGGCTTGACATCGTTCGAGCAATTCCGCGGCAAGACGATCTCGACAACCTCTCCCGGCGCGTTCGGCGAAATCGTCGTGCGCATGACGGCGCGCAAACATGGCATGGAAGTGGGCAAAGATGTGAAGCTGATCTATCACCGGACGCCCGGGGAAGCTTTGTCGACCTTTCTGGTTGGCAATGCCGACGGTTTGGTGATCGGCCCGCCGCACACCGATCTGGCCAGGCAAAAAGGCGCCACGGTGGTCGTCGACTATTACAAAGAAGGGGTGAAAATCATCGGTCCGGGCACCGCGGTGATGCGGGAGTTTGCTCAGAAAAATCCGAATACGATCAAAGCCTATTTCATGGGGCATCTCGACGGCCTGAAACGCGCCATCGATGACGAGGAGTATGCAAAAAAGCTTGACACCAAGTATTCCAAGATTACCGACGCAGCGTTACTCGCCGAAAATTACCGGCAAGGCTTGCGGGTCTGGAACAAAGACATGAGCGTCGATCCGGCGGCGATTCGCGTGGTGCTCGAAAACTCACCGGACGACAAGGGAAAAGGCGCCGACCCGAAGCGGTTTTATGACAACTCGATAATCCAGGCGGTCAATCGCGATTACGCTTCGAGGCTATTCCCTGGGGAAGTGAAGTAGGGCAGGGCGGATAGCTTGTTTCGGCGGAAATAGAGAACTGGTTCGCGCGTAACGGAACGACTAGGGAATGTCAGTGAGACATGGATAGATTGCAAAGTACCCAGTCTGTTTAGAAAGTAAGGCGTGGCCCTGGCCCCGGTCACTGCGCGCCCATGTCGAGGGCGCGGTGCGCGGCATGAAAGACAAAGCCTTCGCGATCAAGACCATGGGCAAGTATTTTCGCACCGACGACAAAGAAGTGCTCGACGAAACTTACGAGTTGAGCATCAAGACCGGCTTCACCGTGCCGCCGTATCCGGCGGGCATTCCCGGTCTGTTGCAAGACTTGGAAAGGACTACGCCCAAAGCTAAAACCGCCAAGCCTGAGGAGTTCATCGACAACCGGCTAGTGCGTGAGATGGATCAGAGCGGGTTTGTGAAGTCGCTGCTGGCGGGGAAGTGAGCGGAGCTGAACGGCGACGATAATATTCGAATAGAAATTACCAAGCCACACCGGTTCGTCTCTCTGCCAGCGATGAAATCATCGGGGAATTTTGAAAAAGCAGCTTAGCAATGGCTACAGGTCGTTGCCTGCGTAAGACATATTAAAGCTTTTATTCACAGCGGAAAATCGGGCACGATGTTTTTGAGCAGGGCAAACGAGAGCGCGGGCCAGTTCGACAAATGACGGGTCTTTGACTTTCACGCGGTAGAGTTTGCCTTCGCGGTCAACCATCACCCAGTGCAGGATCGCGCCGCGCCAGCCTTCGACCATCCCGAAGGCCGGTTCGAAAGCGGGCAGTGAACCGAGCGGATTGGCAATCGCGCCGTCGGGCATTGCCGCGAGCGCCTGCTTGATCAGACTCACCGACTCGCGGACTTCTTCGACGCGCACCATCGTCCGCGCGTGCACGTCGCCCGACTCGAACACCGGCACGTGGAACTTCAGCGCGCTGTACGCCGCAAAGGGATGATCGCGCCGCACATCAACGTCCAGGCCCGAGGCGCGCGCCACGTAGCCCAGCACGCCGTGATCGGTCGCCGTCTTGAGGGTCAGACGACCCGCGCCCTCCAGGCGATCCATCAGCATGGTGTTGCTCAGGCTGATGTCGACGATTTCGTTGAAGTCGGCCAGGATCGAATCGAGTTCACGCGCCAGATCAAGTCCGATCGGCAGATCGTGGCCCACGCCGCCCGGCACGATCCCGCCGCGCAGCAGCCGGTTGCCGGTCAGGCGTTTGTTCAAGCGCAGCAGCCGCTCGCGGATGCGGAAGCAGTGCGAGTGGGCGACGGCAAAGCCGGTGTCGTTGCAGATCTCGCCGAAGTCGGCGATGTGGTTGTAGAGCCGTTCCATCTCCAGCAGGATGACGCGCAGATACTTGGCGCGGGCAGGCACGTCGCAGCCGGCCAGCGCTTCCACCGCCTGGCAGTAGGCCAGCGAATGACCGATGGTCGTGTCGCCGGAGATGCGCTCGGCCAGTTCCACGCCATCGGCCGGCGCAGCGACCTTCGAAGAGTTTCTCCGTGCCTTTGTGCGTGAAGTAGAGGCGAATCTTCAGATCGATCACCGTCTCGCCGACCACGCTGAAGCGGAAGTGGCCCGGCTCGATGATGCCGGCATGCACCGGCCCGACCGGAATCTCGTAGACGCCCTCGCCGCCCACCGGCAGGAAGGGAAACGGCGTGCCGTCGTCCTCGAATTTCTCCGGCGGCGACGGCGTCTTTGCGCAGCGGAAAATAATCTTCCGGCCAGAAAGCGTGGCGCACCAGCGGGCGGGGATCGGGGTGGTCCATGGCTTCGATGCCGAACAGATCTTTGATTTCACGCTCGAAGCGCGAGGCCGGATAATAGAAGGTCGCCATCGAAGCGATGGTCGGGTCTTCGGCGGGCAGGTTTTTCGTGGCGTGCACGAACCAGTTCTCGCGGTCGTTGGCGAAGAGATAGTGGACTTCAAACACGCCCTTGTCGGCGCGGCGGTCGTTGGCGACCATCAGCCGCAGTTCGGCGTTGAAATCGGCGCGGAGAATCTTCGCCAGGTTGAGCGCATCGCCGCGCGCAATTTGAAAGTGCAATTCGTTGCCACGCAGGATGTGGACATTTTTGACGCGGTTTTTGAAATTTGTCCGCAAGCGCGGCTTGGAGTTGGGTGAAGTTGGTCATTTTGAAATAATCCCCACACTTTGATTGAGCAAGGTCGCCAGCGGCGCGGGCAGGGTCAGACCGAGCGTGACCAGCACAGCCACGTTAATCAACAGCAAGCGCAATGCGCCACGAGAAGCGTTCCGCCGGGCGTTCTGTGTTTATTTCTTCTTCCGATGGCGTGCCGTACAGCATCTTGTTCAGATGACTGATGAACGAGACAAAGACCACCGCCAGCAGAGCCAGCGCCGCGCCCATCAGCCAGGGATGGTTGAGCGCGAAACCGGCGCGGAAGAGGGCGAACTCCGCGATAAAGATGCCGCCCGGCGGCAGGCCGATCAGGGTCATCAAGCCAACGGCGAACAGCGCGCCCGTCCACGGCATGGTTTTGAGCAAGCCGCGCGTTTTTGCGATCAGCGGCGATCTGTATTTGTGTTCGATGTTATCCACCAGGAAGAACATCAGCGACTTGGCGGCGGTGTGATTGACCAGATGCAACAGCGCGGCGAATGTGCCCAGCGGCCCCAGCGCCAGGCCGAGACAGATCAGGCCGGTATGTTCGATGCTGGAATAGGCCAACATGCGTTTGTAGTTCGTCGCCAGCACCACGCTGAAGGCGGCGATCAAGCAGCGAGAGCAGACCGAGCGCCATGAGCAGGTTGTTGGTGTAGCCAACTGCCCAGGGTCGCATCGGCCACCACCTTCCAGCGCAGAAGCGCGTACATCGCCACCGCGAACAAAGCCGACGACATCAGCGCGGTCAGCGGCGCGGGCGATTCGCCGTAGGCATCCGGCTTCCAGGTGTGCATCGGCGCGATGCCGGCCTTGGTCCCGTAGCCGATCAGCAGGAAGACAAACGCCAGGCGCATCACTTCGGGATGCAGGGAGGGCGCGGTGGCGAACAGCACGGTCCAGTTGAGGGCGTTTTCCGCGCGCCCCGACAGTGAGACAAAATCGAAGTAGGCCAGCACCGTGCCGGCAAAGGCCAGCGCGATGCCGACCGAGCCGATCAGGATGTATTTCCACGAGGCTTCGACGGAGGCTTTGTTGAGTTTGAGCGGGATGATGAAGGCCGAAAATATGGTGGTGGCTTCGATCGCGATCCACATCACGCCGACGTTGTTGGCCGAGACCGCCAGCAGCATCGCGGCGATGAACAGGTTGATGAAAACGTGATAGCGGCGCAATTGGTTGGGACCGTAAGCCAGTTCGCCCCAGTGCGGATTTTGGATCGGGCGCCCGAGGCCGGGGCTGAGAAATAATGTCAGCGTGGCAACGGCTGTCACGCACACCATCAGCAGGGCGGAGAGACTGTCGGCGCGCAGAACCTCGTCGAGGTTGAGCCATTCGAGCTTGAGTCCCCAGGTTGGGGTCTGACCGCCGATGACTTGCGCCACGAAGCCAAATGCCGCGCCGAGCGAAATAAGCGAAAGCCACGCGCCAATCCAGCCGACCAAGGCGCGATACGGGCGGACGAGAGACGCCAATCAAGGCGGCGAGTAAGGGAGGCAAAATCAGGAAGAAGAAAGTCATGGAGAGTCTCTCAGTGTTTGAGTTCGTTCAACTGGTCAACGTCAATGGATTCAAACGTGCTGTGAATGTGATAGACAAAGACCTGCATCACGAGAAAGCCCATCAGCACGTCGAGGAACACGCCCAGTTCGACGATGAGCGGGATGCCGAAGGTGCCCAGCACGGCCAGCAGGGCGATGCCATTCTCCATCACCAGAAAGCCGACGATTTGGGTCAGCGCCTTCTTGCGCGTGATGACGACGAATAGCCCGACGAAGATCAAGCCCCATCGCCAGCGGCAAGCCGCCGCGCGTGGGCAAGTCGCTGACCAGGACCAGCGGACGGGTGATAGCGTAGGCCAGCAGCACGAGCAGTCCGGCCAGGATCAGCGAGGTGGCCACGTTAACGTAGGGCTGTAGCTCGCGCTCGATCGCCAAAGCGTTTTTCCATACGCTCCAGATAGCGCGGCAGGATGAGGACCTTGAGAACGAAAAGCACAGCGGCGACAAAATACAGTTCCGGATCGTGGCCGAAGTAGCCAATGATGACAAACATAACCGTCAGCGCGGCCGACTGCCATTGAAAGACGCTCGTGTAAGCGTGCAAACTTTTGCGCCACAGCAAGGTAATGCCAAATAGCAGGACTACGCTGGAGCCGAGGGTGGAGAGTTGAGAGAAGAGGCTATCGTTCATAGGTTATCCGTGTAGCGCGAGATTCATCTCGCTTTATTTGGTGCGAGTTAAATCTCGCGTTACTTCAAAAGAAATGACGACGTGACCGCCAGCAGTGCCAGCACAAACGACATGCCCAGCAGTTCCGGCACGCGGAACAGGCGCAGTTTGGCGATGCGCGTTTCAACCACGGCTACCACTACAGCCCAACATCGCAAGTTTGAGAATGAGCGTCACGACAGCAATTGCCAGCGCCGCGGGGGTGAGCGTCAGTCGCCAAGCCCCACGGCACGAACAGGTTCGCCAGCAGGGAGAAGAAGATGGTCAGTTTCAACCATGACGCCCATTCAATCAGCGCCAGGTAGCGGCCCGAATATTCCAGAATCATGGCCTCGTGGATCATGGTCAGTTCCAGATGCGTGGACGGGTTGTCCACCGGCAGGCGTCCTGTCTCGGCCAGTGTGACGATGAAGAGCGCGGCGAAGGCCAGCAGATGACCAGGGCTGAGCGCCGAGCCAGGCTGCGTCAACGTGGCGGTAACGATGTGCCCCAGATTGGTCGAGCCCGCGCCCAGCGCCAGGCCAAAGATGGCCAGGGCAATCGTCGGCTCGGCGATGGCGGCCACGGTCATCTCGCGGCTGGCACCCATCCCGCCGAAGGCGGTGCCAGGATCCAGTCCGGCCAGCGCCAGGAAGAAAGTCCCCAGCAGCAGCAGATAGACGACCACCAGCAGGTCGCCGATATCGTCAAAGGGCAGGGGCGCGGCGATGAGCGGGACGAGGAAAGTCACTGCCACCGCGCTGGCAAAGACGATGTAGGGCGCAAAGCGGAACAGCCACGAGGCGTTGTTCGACATGACCACTTCTTTGCCGAACAACTTGGCGAGTTCAAAGTAGGGCTGCCGGAGGGCGCGCCGCGCCGATTTTGCAGGCGGGCTTTTACCCAGCGCACAAAACCCACCAGCCCCGGCGCCAGCAGCAGCGCCAGCAATGCTTGAGAAAATTCGAGAAGATAACCAGTCATATCAAAGTCTCCATAGCCGCTGGAGTTTATCGGCAGATTTCGCAGATGGGCCAAAAATCGGCGGAATCGGCGGTTTTGTTCTAAAACCACCTCGCGGCTAAAAGCAAAATAATCAGAATCACCGTGACATACACCAGATATAAATGGAGCGAACCCGCCTGCAACCGCCGCACCTGGCGCGCCGCGAATCGCACCAGCCGCAGGAACGGGTCGTACAGCAAGCGCTCGAACAGCGGCGTGATTTCGCTCTTGTATTCGATGGACTGGACAAAATATTTCGAGTCGGGGTGGAATTCAATCGTCAACTCTTTGGTCGGGCGGTAAAGTTCGGCGAAGACGCGGCGCAGCGGTTCGGCAAACGCAGTGGCGGTGTATTCCATGCGCGGGGTCTGTCCCGTGCGGCCACAGCCCCAGGTGTCGCTCACGCGCAAGCGGCGATTGACGCGCAGAATCCACATCACCAGCGGGATGAGCGCGAGGAGCATCAGCAACCCGAGCATAACCAGCGTGGGGGACATTTGCCCAAAAGCGGCAGGAGATCTGCACCGACACGTTAAACGTGAAGGTCTGACGCGTATCGGGCAGACCGCCGAGGCCGTTCAGGACTCCGCCGACTACCAACAGCGGCAACGCACCACAAAGGGAGCGGCCAGCGAGGCCCAGCCCGACGCAAGCCAGCGCCAGGATCGCCCATGCCGATGCGCATCGAGAGCGGCGCCTCGTGGGCGTGTTCCGCTTCGTGGGAACGCGGGATGGCCAGGAAGGTGATGCCAAAGGCTTTGACGAAGCACGCCGCCGCCAGGCCGCTGGTCAGCGCCAGCATGCCCACCGCGATCGGCATCAACACCGCCACTTCAGGCACGGGGATGTTGAAGCCGCCCAGCAGGGCTTGAAACACCAGCCATTCCGAGGCAAAGCCGTTGAGCGGCGGCAGGGCCGAGATGGCGGCGGCGCCAATCAAGAAGAAGAACGCCGTCCAGGGCATCCGCTTGATCAGCCCGCCCATCTCCTCCATGTTGCGCGTGTGCGTGGCGTGCAGGACCGAACCCGCGCCGAGGAACAGCAAGCCCTTGAAACTGGCGTGGTTGATGGTGTGATACAGCCCGCCGATGAAACCGAGCGCGGCCAGCGTCATCAGTCCGTAACTGTGGAAGACCAGCCCCGCGCCGATGCCGATCAGGATGATGCCGATGTTCTCGACCGAGTGATAGGCCAGCAGTCGCTTGAGGTCATGCTCCATCAGCGCATACAACACGCCGAGCAGCGCCGAGACCGCGCCAATGCTCAAGGACCAGTCCGCCCCACCAGACGGGACCGCCGCCGAGCAAATCCAGCGCCACGCGCATCAATCCGTAAATGCCCATCTTGATCACCACGCCCGACATGAGCGCCGAGACGTGACTCGGCGCGACCGGATGCGCCATCGGCAGCCAGATATGCAGCGGCACGATGCCCGCCTTGGCGCCGAAGCCGAACAACGCCAGCAGGAAAATTGCATCGCGGGTCAGCGGCGCGAGCAAGGCCGAGGTCGAGCGCATAGCCACAAATGAAGCGGTCAACTCGCCGCCGGAGAGCAGGAGGAACATCGCCACCAGCGCGGCAAAGCCCGCATGGGTCATGGCAAGATACCAGTTGGCGGCGCGCACCGTGCCAGGCTGGTCGTTCTCGGTCAGCACCAGCCAGTAGGCCGAGAGCGACATCACTTCCCACATCAGCAAAAAGGTCAGGGCGTTGTCGGCCATCACTTGCA
The DNA here is from genome assembly GCA_963847445.1 of uncultured delta proteobacterium. GTDB lineage: Bacteria > Desulfobacterota > Binatia > UBA9968 > UBA9968 > DP-20. Next base: position 61,893 of record CAWJZV010000046.1, read on the forward strand.
GGCTGAGCGACAGCAGCAGCACGTTGAGCATCGCGCCGAGCATCCGCAGGGAGTAGCGGCCTTCATAGGCCGCTGAGTAGCCGAAGCCATAGAGCGAAGCGGACGCGCCGACCAGGCCGATAACGATCAGAAAGAACGCACCCAGCCCGTCGAGCCGTAGGGCAAAGCCTGTCAGCGGTAGAAAAGATGGGATGGAAAACTGAATCAGCTCACCCGATGCCAGAGCCGCGACTCCCAGAGCGAATCCCGCGCCTGCGCCGATGACCGCTCCCAGCGCGGACAGTCCGCGACTGAGAACGCCGCGTCCAAAGACCAGCGCACCGACTGCGCCCAAGGCGTAACCTGAAAGCATCAGCAGGAATAGGGACATCATAAGGTGTAAGCGGTTGGCAAATTTACTTTACTGGCCTGTCCACAACGACGCGACCAGCATCAGTACCAGCATGACGAAAAGATAAGCCACGTAGCCGTGCAGGGAACCGGACTGAAACCGCCGCACGCGCAGGCTGATCCATTGCGTGACGTCCAGCAACGGCGCGTAGAGAAACTCTTCGAACCACGAGCGGATGTCGCTCTTGTACTCGATGGACTGCACGAAGTATTTGGACTCGGGGTGGAAGTCAATCGTCAGTTCTTTGGTCGGGCGATAGAGTTCGGCAAAGACGCGGCGCAACGGTTCGGCAAACGCAGTGGCGGTGTACTCCATGCGCGGCGTCTGCCCGACGCGGCCACAGCCCCAGGTGTCGCTGACGCGCAGGCGGCGGTTGACGCGCATGACAGCCATCACCAGCGGCGCAAGTCCCAGCACGATCAGCAAACTGAGCGCGATCAGCGTCGGCGAGATTTGGGCGAAGCCTTCGGGCATTTGCAGGGAAAGGTCCGCGGAAAACGTCGGCGCGACGGCGGGCAGTCCGCCTATCCCGGCGACGACGCGCCCCAGGATCGGCACGATGACGGTGGGCGTCAGCCCCAGCAGCGACGCAGGCGAGGACGAGCAACCCCATGCCCGATCCGCATCGAGAGCGGGCGACTTCGTGCGCGTGCGCGGCTTCGTCCGAGCGCGGGATGGCCAGGAAGGTGATGCCGAAGGCTTTGACAAATCCGGCGGCGGCCAGACCGCCCGTCAAGCGCCAGCAGCCCGACCGCGAGGGTCATCAGCGCGGCGACAACGGGCTGCGGAATGCTCACGCCTGGCAGCAGCGATTGGAACAAGAGCCATTCGCCGACAAAGCCGTTGAGCGGCGGAAGGCCGGCAATCGCCACCGCGCCGATCAGAAAGAACAACGCCGTCCACGGCATCCGCTTGATCAGCCCGCCCATCAGGTTCATGTCGCGGGTGTGCGTGGCGTGCAGGACCGAGCCGGCGCCCATAAACAGCAGCCCCTTGAAGGCGGTGTGATTCAGCGCGTGATACAGCGCGGCGACGAAGGCCAGCGCCGCCGCTGTCGGCAGGCCGCGCGCGCCGAACAGCAATCCCGCGCCGACACCGATAAAGACGATGCCGATATTCTCGACGCTGGAGTAGGCCAGCAGACGCTTGAGGTCGTTCTCCATCAGCGCGTACAGAATTCCCAGCAAGGCGGAGACCGCGCCAACGGCCAGCACGAGCGCGCCCCACCAGGTCGGCCCGCCGCCGAGCAAATCCAGCGCGACGCGCAAAATGCCGTAGACGCCCATCTTGATCATCACGCCGGACATCAACGCGGAAACGTGACTCGGCGCGGCAGGATGGGCGCGCGGCAGCCAGACGTGAAGCGGCACGATGCCCGCCTTCGAGCCAAAGCCGAGGAAGGCCAGCAGGAAGATCAGGTTGCGCGTCGTCGCCGAGAGCGAGGCCGCGCCTGCGCGCAGATCGGCAAACGCGCCCGTCCCGCCATTCATCAGCAGCACAAACGCGGCCAGCAACAGCGCCAGCCCGGCGTGCGTCATGGCGATGTACCACAAGCCCGCGTTCCGTACTCGCTCTTCGCCTGATTCGGTGATGACGAGAAAGTACGAGGCAAGCGACATGCCTTCCCACATCAGCAGGAACGTGAGCACGTTGTCGGCCAGCGTGACGAGGCTCATCGTCAGCAGAAACAGATTGAACATCACGCCCAGCAAAGGCAGCGAAGCGCGGCCATCGTTATATGCGGCAGTGTACCCCGCGCCGTACAAGGCGGCAGGGATAGCGCCAACGCCTATGAGGACGAGGAAAAACGCGCCGAGCGCATCGAGCCGCAAAGCGAGGCCGCCTCCGAGCGGCAAAAGTTCAGGGACGGAAAGTGCAAACGAGGTGCCCGTGGCGATCACCGTTGCCCCAAGCACCAGCCCCGCGCCGGCGCCGACGACCGCACCGAGCGCCACCAGCCATCGCCCGATCGACTTCCGGCCGCCCATCATTGCGGCGAGAGCGCCAAGCCCGTAGGCTATGAGCATTAAGAAAAAGAAGCTTTGCATGAAGGTCAAGAAAAAATCCGCGAGTTGGGATTCAATCATTTTTTGTGCGGACGTCGATCAAGTGCCGCCAAGATGCCGTTTAGAATATCGGTTGGCTCGGGCGGGCAGCCTAGGACAAACACGTCCACCGGAATAACTTGATCGACACTGCCGATGATCGCGTAGCTGCCTTTGAAGACACCACAATGTTTCGCGCAATCTCCCACTGCTACCACGAGCTTCGGGGCGGGGGTCGCATCGTAGGTCTTAAGCAGCGGCACTTCCATGTTTCGAGTCACCGGCCCAGTCACAAGCAGCATATCCGCATGGCGCGGCGAGGCCACAAAGTGAATTCCGAACCGCTCGCTATCGTAAACGGGGCCAGTGAGCCCGCTGATTTCAATCTCACAGCCGTTGCACGAACCGGCATCCACTTCCCGAATGGCCAAGGCGCGGCCTAGATGACGCTGGATCTCGGCCGCCGTTTTTCTAACTATTTCAACGAATTTATCCGAGCTGTCGCTCAGCGGCTCGGTCACAAGGCCGGTGCGGAGAATTTTCGAGAACAGCACTAGTCGCGTCCCTCCTTGCGCAGTTCGCGCAGCATGGTTTGCGTATCTTTCAGGTGGTTTTCGAATATGAGGCGAGCAGTTTTGAGTAGATCTCCGACTAGAGGATCCCGGATTGCGTACTTGACCGTCGTACCCGAGTTTTCGCGAGGCAACGATATTCTTGCCTCGTAGCACGGCAAGCTGCTGCGAGACTAACGGCTGGTCAACCTTGAGTTCGTCCTGCATAAACGATAAAGCTCCCCAATCCTAGAACTACCACCATGGGTTCGACCCTCCACAGGTCGCGTCTTAGTGATCTTGCCTCCCCAAGAGTTAAACGGTACTGTTCCACAACTTAGTCCTCAACGTGAGATGACGTTCTTTAATAAAGTTCTTCCCTACGAACAAACTTTTCAGTCAAAGCGTCGGCAAGCCATTCGCCACAGCTCCCTATAGACCGGTAGCTCCTTTAGACTTCAGGTATAGTATTAGCTCTTTATTTAGCCCCTTGGACTCTGAAAAATCAGCTCCGGTTGCTATCGCGCCACCGAACACGGTGCCCCTCAGATTTGCTTTTTTGAAGCTGGTGTTGATCAGCATTGTGTCGGATAAATCGGCGTTCGTTAGATCGCTCGCCGCGAGTTTTCCATAGTTTAACCGGCAACCCTTAAGATTGGCCTGTCTAAGGTCTAAGTTGGAGAGGTCCATGCCGGTGAGATAAAGGTTTCTGAGATCGACACCGGCCAGGCTTTCGTGTTTTTCAATTTTTTGTAGAATACGTTTCATCTCGTTATCTCCCTGCCATCGGTTATTCCGATGTCTATGTCGTTGGCGCAGCCTTTACGACGAAATGCGCGCGCCGATTCTTTGCCCAGCACGCCTCATTTTGCTCCTTGCACAGAGAAAGCTCTTCACCGTAGCTGATTGTCGTCAGCGTAGCCGGCGAAGTTCCCAGATCGATGAGATAACGCTTCACGCTTTCTGCTCTCTTCGCTCCCAAAGCAAGGTTATACTCACTGGTTCCACGCTCGTCGCAGTGTCCTTCAATCTGGACTGTGGCTAGAGAATTCGCCTTAAGCCACGCCGCATGACCCTTAAGGATATCCCTGGCTGCTGGACTAAGATCGGAACGATCGAAGTCAAAGTTGACGTCACGAAGAGGACCTTCGTCAACACCTTTGCCCAAAGTTCCCTTCTGAAGAGCCTCGAGACTTGAGACTTGTGCAGGCTTAGAAGGCGCCGACGAAGGTGGTTTCTGCGCGGCTGCAACTTTCTGCGGCACGGCTGCCTCTGACGGTTTCGATGCCGTCTGCTGAGAACAACCGACCAAGAGAAATAGCGCTATGAAAAAAAGGTAAAACCCAGTGAAAGGGTGGGTGCTCTCACTATGATTTGTGTACATTCGATCTACCTCCATTTTAGACTGTCCCTTTCCTGATGTCCGACCTCGCGGTGATTAACCAAACGCTTTTCCTGTTCTCTATCCGTTCCGCTTGCATTGCTGACACTAGCTGCTCCTAAAGAGAATCTGCTAGATGAGGGCGTTTTTCTCCGGGCGATTCAGTTCCCAAAATCTTTTTCCCACCCGACGGAAATTTTGCTTCATCCGCAAACAGCGCCACGGCCTGTAAGGTTTCTCTAATGGTCTGTCGCTTCGCTGGAAGAACGACAAAAGCCGTAGCCTTTTCTTTCACGGCTCTAACGAGGGTCGGCTTCGCGATGAGGGAAATGACTGCGACGACAGGCACTGTCCCGGCCATTGCCAGGCATTCATCCAATATGACACGTCTCTTTAGGGTAGCGTAGGAAAAATAATGATGACGTGCGGCTTGTATAACGGAAATACGCCCCTGGCGCGGTGAGGCGATTCGAGGGCCGCAACCTCATAACCTTCGCCTCTCAACATCGCGAAAAGCTCAATGTCTGGCTGTTCACCAATCAATAAGACTCTTTTTTTCTCCCGTGGCATTGTCATCTTCTTTGCTCCCTCCGTCGGTTTAAGAGCTGTGCCGTGTTTTTTCGGATAGTCGGGTGAGTGATCAGCCGTTCCAACGGCCAGAAAACCTTCCACTTGTTTTTCTCGTACGACCAGAGCTGTTGACAGTTATGGTCGGTTGCGCTGCTCGTCCTTATCAAGGAGGTCGATTTGTTGGAGCATCGACATGGCCTCCTCGACATGGGCTTGAAAATATCGCCGCATGATATCGAGCACCTCGATTAGCAGCGGGTCGCGGACGGAATAAAAAACCTGGTTGCCTTCCTTACGACTGCTAACGATCTGTTTTGCCCTCAAGATCGAAAAATGTTGTGAGGCGTTTGCTTGTTCGATTCCCAATCGCTCGATGATGGCTCCGGCGGGAAGTTCGCCGTTCCGAAGAACCTCAACAATCGCAATCCGAGTAGGATGTGCTAGCGCTTGAAAGATGTTGGCTTTAAATTGCCGAAGATTGTCAGGCATATGGCTACTTTTCAGTAGTGACGTTCTCACAGCATGTCATAATATTATTATATTCGCAATATCTTATATACGAATACACAGAAATAGCTTCTAGACACGAGCCTGGCACGAAAATCAGCGTAACTAATTAAAAAACTTAAACTTTTGCAGAATGAAAGCTTTACTTGGCGAAATCGACCCCAAAGCCATAGGTGCCAAGGGCGGGGCAGGGTTTGCGCGCCATGGTTATAATCGTGTCGTGGTAATCTTCTTCAGTGGTAACGGTGTCTTTCATCCGCAGTTTTTTCATGAGCCGATAGGATGTTGCACTTTGGTTTATTGGCGCCATCAGATAGGCCAAGCTTTCGAGCAGGGCTTTGAGCATGTTCTCGATCACCGGCGCCTGGTCAGTCATCGGAGCTCGACGATGACACCTTCATCGCTGCGCAATTGGATCTCGTCGCCAAGTTGCTCCTGGCTCCGGTCGAGATGAGTTGAAAGCAGTAACACGGCCTGTGCGTCGAGAGTGCTCAGGTCGAAGTTACGCGCGTGCGGCACGAAGTTGAGGACGATCAAAAGTCGGCGATCACCGGACTTGCGCACGTAGGCCATCACGTTATCGATGACCGGGAGCGAGGCGAATGCGCCGACGGACAAGGCTGGCTCGGCGCGGCGCAGCTCGATGAGGCGGTGATAAAGCGTGAGAATCGAGTTGGGTTGATCGCGCAACGCGCCGACGTTGATGGTTTTGCAGTCATCGGCGAGCGGCAGCCAGGGCGAGCCGGTCGTAAAGCCGGCGCAATCGCCGCCGGTCCATTGCATCGGAGTGCGCACTGGATCGCGACCGAGGCCTAGGCCGGGAACGTTCTTTCTCGAAAGGATCGCGCACCTGATCCGGCGCAATCGACACATCGTGCATGCCGAGTCTCATCGCCGTAGTAGATCGTCGGCGTGCCGCGCAAAGTCAGCAGCAGCATCGCCGCCACGCGCGCTTGCGCGGCGCCGACCCGGGTGGCGATGCGCGGCTTGTCGTGATTGCCGAGCACCCAGTTGGGCCAGGCATACGACGGCAGCATCGCTTCGTAGCGCTCGACCGCGGCGGCAACATCTATTGCGTTCCAGGACAAGCGAATCAGTTGAAAATTGAATGGCAGGTGCGCTCCCTTGCCGCTTGCGCCGTAGTAGGCCATCAGCCGTTCCAGCGGAAGATAGATCTCGCCGACTAACATGCGATCGTCGTATTCGTCGATCACCGCGCGCATCATGGCGACGATTTCTTGCACTTCCGGGCAGATCCGCCGTGTACGTCGTGAGCAGCTCGCGATACGGGCGACATGCCTGGGCGGAAATCCGGGTTGGGCGGATTGTCGCGGTACTAGCGTGTCTTTCGCGAGATGGTGCATGACGTCGACGCGAAAGCCATCGACGCCGCGATTGAGCCAAAAGCGCAGCACGTCGAGCATCGCTTGCCGCACTTCGACATTGCGCCAGTTGAGATCGGGCTGCTCTTTGAGGAACGCGTGATAAAAATATTGCTCAGTTGCTTCGTCCCATGTCCAGGCCGCGCCACCGAAGTTGGAGCGCCAGTTGTTCGGCGGCCCGCCCTCCGGAGCGGCATCGCGCCAGATATACCAGTCGCGTTTCGCGCTGGAGCGCGACGATTTCGCTTCGATGAACCAGGGATGGCGATCCGAAGTATGATTGGGAACGTAGTCGAGCAACAGCTTCATGCCGCGGGCGTGCACCTCGGCCAGCAACGCGTCGAAGTCTGCCAGCGAGCCGAAAATCGCATCGATATCGGTGTAGTCGCTGACGTCGTAGCCGAAATCGGCCATGGGCGAGGGATAGATCGGCGAAATCCAGATCGCGTCTACGCCGAGCCATTGCAGGTAGTCGAGCTTCTGGCGAATCCCGGCCAGATCGCCGATGCCGTCGCCGTTGCTGTCCATAAACGAGCGCGGATAGATTTGGTAAACGATGCCGCGCTCCCACCAGTGAAATGACTGTTCGGTTGAGTTCATTTAGGCTTGACACTCGCTGAAGTAAAAGTTGGCAATGGGTCATATGGAAGTTCTGGTCGGTTCTCTCTTTTTGACAATCCAGATGCAGAATGCGCGAAAGATCTTGTTCAGATTCCAGTATATACGGTCCGCTGCGAGAAAAAGGCGCTCTTATTTAGTTTGTCTGAATGTAGCGGTAGTCGGCAAAGGAAGACGACTCGAAGTTTGTCGACTCAGTAGCACGAGAGACGACGACATTACAACCCGATTATCGCCGGCGTGATCCCGGTGGTAAGTAGATATCGCGCTATTGCTCGCCAGACACTTTAAGCGATCGCTCAAACCGTCGGGATTAGGGATTGGAGTCGCCAGCTCGATGGCGACGGGTACCTGCGAAAGCTCGGGGAGGGCTTTGAGCACGGCTTGCAGGACGATATTTGCCCGCCGTGCAAGCTGTCAAGGATGATTTGTTAAGAGCCATGATTTGCTGGTGCGCCAAACCTGAGGTGTGTTAAACGATAAGGGAGTCGAGCTGGACCGCGCATCTATTAAGTAAGCCAGGAGGTGATCCTGCCATGAGGACGACTATCTCTATCGGTTTTGTTTTTTTTCGCCTTACGGACGGCGCCAGCTGATGTGGACGCCGCTGAAACCGCGTATTTCCAAGGCAAGACGATCACGCTTCAGGTTGGCGCCCCGGCTGGCGGCAGGCAGGATCGCATCGCGCGAACTTTGACCAAGTACCTGGCGAAGTATACGCCGGGTAATCCAACCTTTCTGATTCAAAACAAAACCGGCGGGCAGGGCATCCCGGCGATGCTGGCGCTCAGCAAGGGAGCGACGGACGGCAGTTTCCTGTCGATGGTGATTTCGTCGTATTTGGAGGCTCCTTACTTCGGCGCGCCGGGCGCTACTTACGATCCGCGCACCTTCGTGTACGTCGGCGCGCCCAGCACCGGCAAACAGCGCAACGTGCTATTTCTCCATCAGCGCGCGGGTATCAAAACTCTGGACGAGCTGCGCAAGCGCGAGGTCACGCTCGGGGCTCAGGGCGTCGGCAACCGCAGTTATCTTTACGCCCGGCTGATCGCCGATCTACTGGGCCTGAAAGTTCGCTGGGTCTTGGGCTATGACAGCTTGCAGCTCTACGTCGCCTTGGAGCAGGGCGAAATTCAGGGACGGGTGAACGACGCGGCCTCGATGATGACCGATCGTCCGGAGTTGTTTGCCAAGCGCGAGGTGGTTGCGCTGGTGGCCATGACTCTGCCCGAAGAGTTGCCGCCGATGAAACATGCGATCTTCGATGGCGTGCCGTCGATCATGCAGTTCGCCAAGACCGACGTGCAAAGAAATATCATTCGCAAGATCAACTCCACGGACCGGTTGGGTGCCGCCATGGCCTTCCCGCCGGGAACTCCCGAGTCGATTCGCAAGATCCTGGAAGAGGCGTTGCTCAAAGTCGGCAACGACCCGGCGTTTCGCAAAGACTGGGAAGACGTGGTGCTCGAGGGCAACCCGTTTGAGCAGATGTTTAATGGCAAAGAAGTTTTCGAAGACGTGAAACAGTACACCGATTGGCGGCCGGAAATCATCAGTATGTATAAACGGCTGGCCCATGAAGCTCCTAAGTAACCAACGATAGTACAAACGTCTGCGGCCCTGTCTGCTTTGGCGCGGGTTAAATCTGCGCTAAGCCATTTTCAGGAGAATTCATGTGAAGTGCTTATTGGCTGGCTCGCTATCGTTTTCGCTCGCATTGCTTGTATGTTCATTGCGCCCGGGCCGATGCCGCGGCGCCACTGACGAAAGTGCTCCTTACCACCGGTTCGTCGAGCGAGCGGGAAGGTGCGCTGTATGTCGCCCAGGACCTAGGTTACTTCCGTAAGTATGGTCTCGACGTTACCCTGGTGCAGGTGCGCAACGGCCCGGTCGGCATGGCGGCGCTCAGTTCCGGCGAGTCGCTACTCCATTGGGGCTCGGTGTCGGCGGCGAATCTCGGCGCGATCGCCGAGGGCGCCGACTTAGTTTTCGTCGCCGGCTTCATCAATCGCTTGACCGGCGCCTTTGCGGCTAATCCAAAGATCAAGACGCCGGCAGAGTTGAAGGGGCGAAGCGTCGGCGTCAACAGCTTGAGCGGCGGCACTTGGATCTTTACCATGCTCGCCCTCGATCACTGGGGGCTGGTGCCGGAGCGGGACAAGATTCAAGTCCGCGCGCTGGGCGACAATTCGGTGGTCTCGCAGGCGCTTCTCGCCGGCAATGTCGACGCTGCTTATCTGAGCTACACCTACGCCAAGATCGTCCAGAACAAGGGCTTCCGCGTGCTTGCCGATTTGGAGAAATTGCCCATCGCCTACCAGGGCACCGGTATCATCACAAGACGAAGCACCATCGCTTCCGCATCGTCGTCTACGGCGATTGAAAACGTCATCAAAGGATTGCTCGACGGCGTCGCCTTCATTCGCAATCCGGAAAATAAGCCGCAGGTCATCAAGAGCTTGGCCAAAGGTCTGCGGCTCAAACGCATCGAAGACGCCGACGAAGGCTATCAAAACATGCTCGGCATCTACGAAAGAAAAATTTATCCCAATGCTGACGGCGTGCGCAACGTCATCCGCCTGCTCGGCGCCGGCAACGAAAAGATCCGCCGCCTCAAGGCCGAGGAATTGGTCGACGATAGCGTGGTGAAAAGGTTGGAAAAGGATGGGCGGTTCTAAATGCAAGATTCGCAATCGGACAATTAATCGCAAAGGGCGCAAAGAACGCAAAATTCGGAAAGGACAGCTCACCACGAAGGACACGAAGAGCACGAAGGAGGAGACTTAACTTCCGAACCTTCGTGTCCTTCGTGCCTTCGTGGTGAAGACATCTTCACAGTAAACGCGGAAGAACCGTTATTATTGCCGCAGTGCCGCATAGCGAACTCATTATCACCTCGCTTTCACAGGATCGACTTTGCGGGTTTCGCACGTGCCGGGGAACAAGCCATGGTTGGAGAGGAACTCGATCATGAAGCGATTGAACAGCCAAGGCTGCTCGATCTGACAGGCGTGGCCGGCGCCTGGTAGGACTTTCAACTCGCAGTTGGGAACCCGGGCTTGGAGCGCGAAGGAGCTCGGATGGCTGCCGTCTTCGCTGCCGGTGAGGATGATCATCGGGCAGGCGATGCGCTCGTGATGGCCTTCGGGGTAGGGCTGGGCGAGAGCGCGAAACTGGTGAATGATCGTCTCGGCATCGGCATATTCGTTGCGCTCGCTGAACATGTTGGCGAAGAAGTGCGCCATCGGAGTTATGCGGAACGCCGCGCTCATGTCTTCAAAGGTGTAGCGCCAGCGATAACCGATGCCTTCGGCGGTATAATTATCGATGCGTTTCTTGGTGAATTCCTTCGTCGGGTTGTAGCCGGTGCCGCATAGCACGAGCGCCGCGGTTTTGTCCGGCCGCTGGTGGTACATGAATGGCGCGATCGACGAGCCCACCGAGCAGCCCGCCAGGATCGCTTTCTCGCCGGGTGCCACCTCGTCGATCGCTTCCCAGCAGGCCTGCGCCATGTCGTCCATGGTCAGCCCGGCGTCGGCCTTGGGCGAGCGGCCATATCCCGGAATATCGATGGCGATGCAGCGGTACCAAGTCGACAAATGCGCCATCTGGTAAATCCAGCAGGACTGATCCATCGGGTTGGGATGGACGAAAGCGATCACCGGTCCGGTGCGTCCCATCCGTTCGTAATAAAGCGGTCCGTGAATATGTGGGGCCATAAAAGTCTCCCGTAAGTGCGCAAGAGAAATACTTGCGAGGAAAATCCGAAATCCTAATATCGAAGTTCGAAACAAACTAAGAGGCAAATAAATCTCAAATTGGAAAATCCAAAACATCGAGTCCGGATTAAGCTCGCTTCGAATTTGCCTTGTTTGGGTTATTCGAATTTGTTTCGAATTTCGATATTCGTGCTTAGAGTTTTCTGTTCGCCTAGACGTTGAATGGATTGTCCTTGCCCAACCCCTTCATCAAGTCGGGCTGGTCGCCCTTGTTCAACGACTGGGCCAGTTCGAGCAGGTAATCTTCCTGTTCGATCGCTTCGTATCGCGCCATCGAGTTGTCAGGCGCCAGCGGCTTGCCGCCGATGAAGTGAAATGAATGGCAGTCCCAGTCGTAGAATTCATCGCCGCGGCTGCAGATTTCCTTCCAGCGGATTCCCACCGGGCTGCGATGCAGACCGGTGCGCGCCGGTAGCGCTTCTTGTTCTTCGAGGCTGAGATTGAGATCGGCTTTGTAAGCTTTCTCTTCGGGAATACCCTCCCACATGCGCCGGTAGTCGGGCAGAAACTCTTCCTGGCGAACCGTCAGCGCGGTGTGCATGTCCCACCAGGTGCCATGGCCGGAGACGCGCTCGTCGACTTTGTCCACCAACTTGTAAACCAGGCGGCCGCCGGCGCGCAGACGCAGGACCAACGTGCCTTCGGCGGTCCTGGAGTTTTGTTCCGCTTCGATGCCGCAGTATTTTGCAAAGAACGCGGCATTTTTCGCCAAGTCGCGCGCGCCGAAGACGGCGTGGCTGATGCGCCCGACACCTTCTTCCGTGGCGATGTCCATTGCGCCCTCGGGCATTTCTACCGGCGCCCAGAACTCGTATTGATTGCCGTCCGGGTCGGCAAAATAGATCACCGTGCCGTCGTCGCCATCGGCGGCGGTATGGATCGCATCGGTGTGCGGAACTTTGTGGCGGTCGAGCCGGCGCAAGTGTTTGTCAATGTCCTCGGGCCGGATGTAAAAGCCGCAGCGCGGCAGATCCTTGCCCAGCTCCTTTGCCGGCGGATAAAACTCGGGCTGGAGAAATGCGCCGATGCGGCAGGAGCCGCCGTCCCACCAAAGGAAGCTGGTGATTTTGATATTTCGTTTGCGCGCGGCGGTGGTGAGGCCAATGATCGGCTGCCGGGTGATGCCAGTGGAGTTCACCGCCCAATCGACCCAGGCGCTCATGTTATTGGTGCCGACGACAAAGTGATCGATCCAATGGACCGCTCCGCGGGGTTCGACGCTGTTCATAGTAAATACCTCCATGTCCAAGTGTTAAGTGGGTTCAAAACGTTCAAGCCGTTCAAGCCGTCCAAAAGGTTCCAGGGGTTCCAGTCGTTCCAATTGTTCCAGCACTTGTTTCCGGGGCGAGCTGTACCAACGGGGTGTGTTGGTGTCAAGCCGAATTTCATGCTGGGTTACGACCTCAGTAAATGCCCAGGGCCAATCCCGCTGCTAGCGTGGCGCCGATTTCTTCGCAGCGTTGGAGATCGAACTCGCCGATCTGTTTCTTCGCCAAGATCTCGTCGGGCGTTTGCGCGTAGGTGCAGACGATTATTGGCTCGGCGATCGGCTTTCAAGCGCCAACCGGCGGCGATGCGCTGAATCTGCCGGGCGGCGTTCTCACCGTCGCTGCCGGCGCAAATCATCGTCGCGTAGGGGCGGCCGACGATGCGGTCGAAGGCCGGGTAATAGGTGCGGTCGAAGAAGTCTTTCATGACCCCTGACATCATCGCGAGGTTCTCCGGCGTGGCGAAGATGTAGCCGTCGGCCTGGAGCAGCTCGCTTGGGCCGGCTTCGCCGGCGTGGATGAGATTCACCGCCACGTCCGGCTCGCTCTGAGCACCGCTGGCGGCGGCCTGGGCCATCTGAAAAGTGCCGCTGGTCATGGAGTGAAAGACGATGAGAAGTTTTTTCATTGGGAGGGATTTAACCACAAAGGGCACAAAGTTCACATAGGAAGAAGAGTCGGATTCGGAGTGTTGGCCGCAAAGAACGCAAATAACGCAAAAGGATTTCCGAAAAGTAGGGGCGGGTTTGAAACCCGCCCTTTTTAATCGCCATTGTTCGTAGAAGCAAGGCGTGCTTTGCCATTAGGAAAGGCTCGCGATGAGATTATCGATGAAACCTTCGTCGTCCAATTCTTTTAGCCAGTGCAGATCCCAGAGCGTCAGCGGATTTTCCACCGTCGGGCCGTATTCCTGGGCGGCGATTTCGTCGGTGTTCACGATCGCTTCGATGGTCGGGTAGGGTTTGACTTGCAAAAGCTCGGCGATGGAGTCGACCTGGCGGCGCAGTTCGCCGTGGTCGGTGAGCTGCATCAGGCGCATCGGTTCCTCGGCGATGATTTCCATGGCTTCGTCGCGCCGGTAAATCAACAGCGCGAGCGCGTGGATCACGGCTTTGAGGTAATCCTTCATCAACGCCGAGTTGTTTCTGCCGAACTCGGCAAGACACGCCTGCGCGAACAGGCTGACGATTTCCGCTTCGCTGGCGGGAAAGGTTTTGAGCCCGGCAGCGATGGCGGCGGGCAGATAAATCGGCGCCATGAAGCAGGCGGCGCATTCGCCGCTGACGACCTTGCGCCACTGCTGCCAGCGGCCGACTTCTTTGTCAGGCACGATGATCGTCTTGACCGAGTTCTCCAGTCCTACCTTGCGCAGCCACAGAGTGATGCGGTGCGGCCGGCCGAGATCGCGCACGGCCATAGTTTTGCCTTTGAGATCGTCGAGGGAGTTAAATGACTGCGGCACGACCAACTTGCAGGCCGCGCTGAATCTGCGGCGCGCAGAATAGCGTGGTCTTTTTACCTTTGGCTGCTTCGGTGTGGAGATACTCGATATGCTCGATGATCACGTCGCAGGCATGATCGAACAACGCCGCTTCGAACTCGCGCTGCGGTTCGATGTGAACGACTTCGACATGGACGCCGTAGTGGCGTTCGGCCAGGGCTTTGATGCAGTAAATAACCGGCGTGCGGTCGTGGTCGCGGTAGGCGAGGCGGATGGTGCGCATGGTCATTTCGTTCGACAGCCGAGCTGATTCAAAGATACTATCGTCGCAAAGGCGCAAAGCGCGCAAAGTGACGGGCGATGCCCGTCATCCCGAGGGAACACGAGGGATCTGAGATAGATTTCTCCCAAGGGTCGAAATGACAAAGATTCCGAGCTCGGCATTTTTGCGGGAAATATTTCTTCGATGCCGTGCGCGAGTATTCTTAAAACGGCCCCACCGGCACGCCGGGCCATGATTTGAGCAGCTCGCCGTAGCCCGCGATGTTGTACCGTAGCCCGAGCTTGGAAAGCACCAGCCAGAGCATCGCCGGGTTGCTGGCGACGATGGGCAGTTTCAATTCGTGTTCGAGTTTTTCGAGAATCGGTATCGGATCGAGCAGGGCGCCTTGGAAATAGATGGCGTCGACGTTGGGGTATTCGCTCAATGCTTTTCGGGTCATGTCTTCGACGTCGCTCGACGTGAGCTTTTGCGCGTCGGTGTGGGCGCGCAGGATTTGCGGCGGATAGAACGATTCGATTTCGAATGCCGCGAGGTAGTCGTAGTACATTTTCTTCAACCGGTCGTCCACCGGTGTCATGAGCAAGAGTTTTCGCGCGGAAAAGGTTTTGAGCGCCGCTACCGATGAGCGTAACGCCAAGGTGACTGGCACCTTCAACGCCGTTGTGACTTGCTCCCACATGCCGGGGTTGAGCGCTTCCTTGGGCGCGCCGCTGATAATCAGGCCGTGCCAGTCGTTGGTTTCAATGAGCTGGCGCGATTGCTCGATCAACGCATCGACCTTGCCCTGGGCATCGTAGAGTGACGTATGGGTGCCGGATTCCTGCATGAAAGTGAAGTCGATGTCCGCGGGAATGAACTTCTTGAAGCTCGCGTGGTGCGGGCTCGACGGCGCGCTGGAGCCGAGGAAACCGATTTTAGTCGGTGCGGTTTGAGACATGGATTCCTCCGAGGTTCAGAGCGTAAAATCTTAAGCCTCTACGGTTATATGGCGGTCAATTCGCTTCCTACTGTTCCGAGGCCAGCGAGCCGCGCACGCCCCAGTCTTCTTTCGGAGTGTCATGGAATAGAATATTCAGCGACTCGGGTTTGATGTTGGCGACTTCGGCGAAGTCCTTGGAGATACGTTTGACCAGCTCGTTTTTCTGTTCCTTGGTCTTGCCGGGAAACATGTAGATGTGGACGACGGGCATATGAACCTCCCTGTGCGGCGAATGGCCTAGCCATATGCAAGGGCGCGCCGAAAGGCAATAGAAAAGTAGCGCTGCGATGCTTGACAGCTGCGGGCGGTTGGGATGATGATGCGATCCAATAAACGAGGCATTGCGCGTACGAGGTGTTAATCCCGCACGCGACCAAAGGGGAGGCTCGCTCGCTTTGGATTATCATTTTAATGGCGCCCTGCAGCAAGTTGCGGGGAATGTTTAGATTCAATCTCGGAGCGGATTTATGGAAAGAACTCTAGTTACCTGGCTGGGTTTTTCGCTATCGGAACGGCTCTCGTTCCTGATCAAGTCGGGCGTGTTTCTGTCGATCTGCGGCGCCACGCTGTTTGTCGCCTTGGCGTCGAGCTATCCAGCGGTGCACGACACCCTGCACAATGTCCGCCACGCCCTCGCCGTGGTTCCTTGTCACTAAAAGCGCTTGCGGCATCCGCCGGTTTCGTCGTCGTCTTACTCTTTGGCGTTGTTGCCGGCGCCGAAGAATTTAATATTTTTCTTAAGACGACGCCTAAAATAGAACTGCTGCGGCCGTTTGCCGATCCGGTGAATCTTTCTCTGCTGGTGACCCATGCGGATGGCCGGCCGGTGGCGCAGGGCAAGGTCGCGATCGTCCTTGACGCGCCGAAGCCCGGCGCCTTCCTATCCACCGATTTTCCCCTGGTCGAAGGCAGCCGCTTGCTCGAGTTGGACTTGCCGCTGCGCCGGGGACGCGCCGAGTGGAAATACCTTTTTCCGATTCGCGGCAATTATCGGCTGTCGGTCAATTTCGTCGCTGCCGATGGTCAAGGGACGATCAAGGATTTTCCAATTCCTGTGCTGGAGGAGCGCCAGAAGTGGCTTTGGCTCGGGCTTTTTTGCGCCGGATTGTTTCTAGTTGGTTTCATCGCCGGGCGGATATTTACCACACCCGGCCCGGGCGGGATGACAACGGCATTGCTGGCGCTGTCACTGGCCGTCGTCGGCAGCGTCGGCGGACATGACCCGGCGTCGCCGACACAAGATGTTTCGAACCCGCAGAGCGCGCTGGAAATCGATGGCGCGGTCGTCGGCAAGTTAACCGGTCTGCGCTGGCGTTCGACCGATGCTCCTGTGGTCAACAGGCAACTGTCGTTAACGATCACTCATCTGGAAAAGCGCAAGACCATGTTTGCCGTCGACAAGGTGCTGGTGGCGGGTGAGTTCGACTTGAAGTTTCACTATCCCGATGGCGCGGAGTATCGCGTGAATGCCGTTGCCGAGGCCCCCGGCCAAGCGCCGGTTCGCGCCGAGCGATTGGTGGCGGTTACCGGTGTCGAGCCGGCGCTGGCAGCGCAAATTCCCGCGCTAGTGTTTTTTCTGGCGGTGATCGCGCTTGGTCTGGGCGCCGGCCGTTTAAGCTTGCGCTATCGTCGTAGCTGCTAGCGGAGTGTCTCACGCTGTCAGTCGTTCGTCTGGATTGACTCTCCACGAAGGTTACGAAGGTTTGGCATGAGCCAATCTGCCGGTACAACGCGCCACCGTTGCCAATCAGAGAGGGCGGGTTTCAACCCCGCCCTTACGACTTTTTTGCGCCCTTTGCGTTCTTTGCGGCCATTCTTCTCTTCGGTTGCGGCTTCGCTGCGCTAGGCTCTCTGTGGTGAAGCCTTTTCCGGTCGATCGAGGTTAATAGTTATGTCGAAGTATCGGTGCCTTGATTTAAGAGCCGCTTCACTCGCGGATGAAACTTCGTTGGTGGTGGGAAATCCGGACAGAGCAAGCGTTAGCGCTGTTCAAGAATGGCTTTCAGCCGCGTGAGATCCTTCTGGTTCGCTTTGCGCATGGCTCTGGCCATGAACGGGGCGACGAGTTTGGCGAAGCCGGTGGGATTGCCGCGGTTACGCAGGGTCATGCGCGTGCTGCCGTCGGTGATGGTCTCCCAGGTGTAGCTGGTTTCCATGGCGAACGGTCCGTGCGACGTGCGCATGACTAACCGCTTGCCCGGAACCAGTTCGGCGATCTCGTAGGTATAGGCCAACCGGCGGCCGAGGAAGTGGGCGACGAAGGCGAGTTGCGAGCCGACACGCATGGGCGGCGAGGTTCGCCACTCGACCAATTTAATATTGACGTACCACTGAGGCGCGTTGTCGGGATTGCCGGCGTAGGCAGCGACCTGCTCGCGTGGGCGACGAATCACGATCTCGGTTACAACATCTACAGCCATCGGTTTTTCTTGTTCGATCTGCGATTTGGCAATTCAAGCACTAAGGCGGGCTACGGGTTCTTTAGAACGCTATCAATCGCAATACCGGCCCAGCACGTTGGGACCGTCCAAGACGCATTGGAGCGGTTCGTATAACTCGCCGCTGTGGATGCTCGCCAACTCGACGCGGCCGAGATGGGGCGCTGAGCGTTGGTGGCGGCTCTCGCTCTCATAGCTCGCCGGTTCGACCAAAAAGGGTCAGCAGATGGTTCGCCAGTTCGATGCGCGAAATGACTCGCGTGGCCGAGACATGGCGAATGCCGGCTTCGCCGCTCTCGGCCATCCGCATCACGCGCAATGCCAAATCATGGGCCCAAACCACCGAGCGATATTCGTCGTGAACTATGGTCACCGGCAGATTCTTGCCGATGCGATAGCGCAGCCAATCCCAGTGGCCGGTGCGACCATTGGGCGATGGACCGATCGCCAAACCGACGCGGATGACCAACGAGCCGGGCCGGGCCAGAACCATTGCTTCGGCCTCCACCCGCGTTCTGCCGTAAACGCTGATCGGACAGGGCCGCGAGTCTTCATCGTAGACACCGTCGCCGCCAAAGACGTGATCGGAGGAGACGTAGACGAGCCGCGTTTTGTCCGGCAATGCGTCGAGCACCCGTTTGAGATAAACGATATTCACTTCGCGCGCCCAATCGGGTGCGACTTCGCAGCGCGGCACATCGCACACCGCATGGCACTGAATGAATAATTCGGGTTGGTGCTGTTCAAAAACCGTCGCCGGCCACGCCGGATCTTCCAGATTCAACACCGGCCATCGGCGGATGGTCTTCGCCCGGTTGGCGCGGGTGACAAACGGCAAAACCGTGTCGGGGAACAAATTGGCGATGCCATAGCCGAGGATCGACGTGGCGCCGAAAAGCAGGGTGGAGGGGGGCATTGAGCCTAAACTTATGCTGGCGATTTACTCGGATGATTCTTCTGGTCGTGATTTTTCGCGTTGAGGATTGCTTCGCCCCGCGAGGTTAACACTACCTGCGGATCGTTAGGTTGTCGATTGATCTCGATCAACCCCTCGATAATCGCGTCTTCCCAAATCGTCTGTCTCGGACAGTGGCTCTGCCACGCTTCCATGGCTTCGTCGTAGGTGCGCGGGCGATTTGCTACCCAGGAAAGAAACTCTAACATCAGAAGATCCTGCGATTCCGCCATGGCCTTATTAAGTTTAGAAAACCCTACGATTACTTTCCATACAACTTTGCAATATAGCCACTTTTGTCGATTTCTTCGATCAGGCTTCCATCCATCACATCTTTTGCAAGCGTCAGTTTGGACTTCGGCGATTTGACCGAATCCATGACCGCTTGCACGCCTTTGGCTTCGGGGAACGGTCGTTCGCGCATGGCGGCGGCGACTCTCGGGTAGCTGTACTCAGGGCCTTTGATGCCTTCGGCGCGGAGGACGGACATCGCCAGCTCTTTGTTGGTCTTGAAGACGTGAATGCCTTCGATCAATCCCTCGACGAATTTGCTCAAGAGTTCACGTTTGCTGCGCAAGAATTGGGTCGGCACAACCTGGCCGAAGCGGGCGTAGTCGATGGGCAGTTCCAACATGTCGACCATGACGCGGCAGCAGCCGGAATCGGTGATGATCGGCACGTCGTAGGTGCCGAGCAACGTGCCGTGCAGTTGGCCGGCGATCATGGCCGGAACGCGGGTTGTTCCCGTCGCTTGAATAATGCGCACGTCCTTTTCCGGATCGAGGTTGAACTGGCGCAGCAGCATGCGGGTGGTGACATCCGATGACGAACCGAAGCGGCTGATGGCAACTTGTTTGCCCTTTAGATCTTCCGGCGTCTTGATGTCGTTGCGCACGACGAAGGCGAAGGGGAAACGATTGATATAGACACTGATCAGTTTGCCATCTAACGCGCCGACGGACACGGCATTCAACATGGCCGGTACGTCGGAGTCGGCCAGGTCCAGGTCGCCGCCGACCATCGCCTGCGCCATGGTCGCGCCGCTGGTGAAATAAATCAGCCGCACGTCGAGGCCGCGCTTCTTCCAGAGTCCGGCGCGCTCGATGGTCTTGTGCAGATTCTTCGCCACGCCGGTGCCGCTGTAGCCGACGCGGACGAGTTGTTGGGCGGGGGTGGGGGATGCGATGAGCAGCGCTACGAATAAGCTCGGTAGTAAATACTTGACTTGCAGCATCGTTGTTCCTTTTCGTAAGGGGTAAGGGTAGAGTCAGGAGTTCGGATCCGAAACGCCTCACCCTTTACCCTTTACGCCTCACGAAAAAAACTTCCCATACTTCTTCACCGCCAACTCTTTCATCTCCTCACTCGATCCGGAGACTTTTGGATAGTCCTTCATCCACTCGTAGGGCCGGGTGGCGTCGATGACGGCGCGGCTGCTGAAGCCTTTGCGTATCTTTCGGGATCACCGGGTCGAGGGGGCCGCTCCAGGCGCGCCGGATGAAGTCGGTGTCGGCCTGGGGATCGGAGCGTGTGCACATGGCCCAGGTGACGTCATTGAGATCGTAGGGGTCGATATCGTCATCGACGACGACGATGTAACGGCCCAGATAGGCGCCGGCGCCGCATTGGGCCGCGACAAAGCCGGCTTGCTTGGCGTGGCCGGGGTAGCGCTGCTTGATCGATACGGCAGTGAAAAAACGCCCTTGAAAGCAGGCGACGCCGCGAATATCCGGCACGCCGGCTTTTTCCATGTGATCCCAGATGAACGCCGAGCGCATCAGGTTGTCGTCCGAACCGGCGGGCGGCCGCGACGACGGGCGCGCCGGTGAGGATCGGATTGTTGCGGTGCATCAAGCGCTTCACCTTGATGATCGGCTCGGTGCGCTCGCCGCTGGCGTAGTAGCCGGTCCATTCGCCGTAGGGCCCCTCGGGGAGCTGGTTGTCCGGATAGCATTCGCCTTCGATGGTGATTTCCGAAAACGCCGGGATCGGCAGACCGGTGTGTTTGCCGATGACGACATCGATGGCTTGGCCGCGGATGCCGCCGGCATATTCATATTCTGACTTGCCCCAGGGCAGGCTGTTGGCCGCGGCGGTGAGCAGCAGCGGATCGTCGCCGAAGCTGATGGCCACCGGGCAGGGCCGGCCCTGATCGAAATATTTTTGCCGGATGATGCGGCCTTGTTTTCCCGGCGAAATGTAAAGCGCCAGGGTATCTTTGTCGTGCACCATGACGCGGTAGCAGCCGATGTTGACCCAGCCCTCGTCCATGTCGCGGGTGATGACGAGATGGGCGGTGCCCATGTAGCGGCCGCCGTCGCCTTCATGCCAATGGGGCACGGGCAGCGACAGCAGGTCAATGTCCTTGCCTTCGTAAACATTTTCCATCACCGGGCCGCTGTCGACGACCCGCGGCGGAATATAGGTCGGGTTGTTCAAACGCTGGCGCCAAGCCTGGATGAAGCGATTGCGGTCGTAATCGACGGGCAAATGCGTCGTCAGACACTGGCGCTTGAGCGACTGATGGTGCACGCCGACGAGCACCCGGTGGCCGGCGGGATAATCCTTGATCTTGTCGAACAGGATCGCCGAATAGGGCGGATTGCGCGCGTAAACTTCCGCCACCGCGCCCATTTCATATTTCCAGTCGCAGCCTTCGACGGTGCGCAACTCGCCGAACTCGTCGACCTTTTGCATCCAGCCGCGTAGATCGTTGTAAAGCATCTTTCAATCCTTCCTTCGGAGTTCAAGCCGATCAAAACGTTCAAATAGTTCAAACCGTTTTCGGAGGTTCCGGAAATGAGCTGACCCTATTGAACCTCATTAACGTAATTAGATTTTTCGATAAAGCTCCGCTTTCATCTTGCTAGTCAATCCGTTCTTCGCCAACTTGGCCTCAAAGGCGGCACGAAATTTATTCCAGGTAGTCGTTGCATCACTTACTCCCGCGCCGCGCCGCTCAATTGACTTCGGGAATCTTATACAGCTTTGCCGCGTTGACCGACAGAATCTGCCGCTGCTCAATTTCGCTCATTCCCGCCAGGCCTTTTGTCACATGCTTTCTGGTATCTGGCCAGCTCGAATCCGCCGCGGGAAAGTGGGTCGACCAAAGAATGTTGTCTATGCCTATATGCGGCGCATTGATCTTAGCTTGGTCATACCAGGTGGTCAGATAACATTGGCGATGAAACATTTCCGATGGTTTCAACGGATAATCGCAGTGGTCTTGCTCGTATTGGTGATCGGCATATTCGAGTAAGAATGTGCCCCAGCCGATGGTGCTCCCGGCGAAAACGACTTTGAGCCTGGGAAAGCGCAGCAGAATGCGCGAGAAAAGTATGTTGGTGAGATCGAATACCGCGCTGGCCGAGCGCGTCGCCGACTGCATCGCCGCGGCCAACTCCGGCGCCAGGTTTGGCGGAATGGGAAATTGAAATAATTCCGGTGTCGAGCCGGCGCGGAAACAGAGAGGCACCTCTAACTCTTGGCATGTCGCCCATACCGGATCGTAATCGGCGTTATTGATGTGCGGCATAGCGCCAAGCTGCATAGGCGCGGCGGGGAAAATTACGCCGCAGTGGCCGCGGCCGACGGCACGGCGGATTTCCGCGACAGTGGCGTCGATGGGCGACAAGGGCACGATGCACTGGGGGATGAAGCGCTTACTGACGGTCGCCCACTCGTCGATCAGCCAGTCATTGTAGGCCTGGACGCAGGCTTCGGCCAATGTCGGATCAGCGAGCGCGCCAAAACGCTCCCCGGAAAATCCCGCGAGGCTGGGATAGAGCACACTGTGGCCGATGCCATCCTCGTCCATCGCTTTGAGGCGCGCCGCGGCATCGTAAGCTGCGTTTGGGATGTCGTCCCATTGTTTCGCCGTCGCGACACGGTCGGGCAACAGGGCGCCGACATCGACCGATTGCCCAAGCGCATACGCTCGTCCGTCGACAATCCAGCGGTCAACCCCGCCGGCGCTGCGTTCGATGTGGGGAATACGCGCGCCGAACTTCAGCTTCGACAACCGCTCGGTCCAAAGCGCCGGCGGCTCGATGACTTGATCGACGGCGCTGATGATGTGATTCTGTGAGTTCATTGGAAACTAGGTTTCACCACGAAGGACACGAAGAGCACGAAGGTCGGAATACTAATGGTCCGAAACTTTTGTGTCCTTCGTGCCTCCTTCGAAAATACACGTACAGCGATCACCTGCGCAACAATGAGACTCTCTGTTCCGTCATACCGGCGAAGGCCGGTATCCATCCTCCTCCCGCCTCTGGATGCCGGCCTGCGCCGGCATGACGAGTCTAAGGAATGAACCCTGGAAACGGGGCTTCCGGCATTTTCATGATCTGTAGGTGAGCGTAAGCTCATGAACACTTCGTGGTGAATCGTCCGGTTCTGAACTTTGTGCCCTTTGCGTTGTTTGCGGCCATTCTTCTGCTCTAAAGCCGATACAACGCCTGGGCGTTGCCGTACAACATTTTCTTCCGTTCGCCCGGCGACACGCCGGCTAGGGAGCGTTCGACGAACTGCCACGAGTCGGGATAGGTCGAGGCGATATGCGGGTAATCGGATTCCCACATGATGTTGTCGACGCCGACGGCGTGGCGCAGTTCGATGCCGGCCTGCTCGTACCAGAAGTTGACATACACTTGCTCGCGTATCAGCTCGCTTGGGCGCCTCTCTAGCCCATGGCGCCAGAGCTGGCGCCGTTCCCATTCGTGATCGCAGGCCGATTGCACGCAGCTCACCGAGCCGATGCCGGTTTCGGCGAACACCCACTTTGATTTAGGAAATTTGTCAGCGATGCCGGAGAAAATTAAGTTGGGCACGATCTGCGCCGGCCATGACGAGGTCGGCACGGTAAAGGCCGCGTGTTGTTGGTACGGCGTGTAGCCAGCCCATTCGGGGAAGGTTAGCTTGCGCGCCAAACCGGCGGAGGCGTGAAAGTGGATCGGCATCGCCAGCTCCTGGCAGACATCCCATAACGGATACCAGTAGGGCTCGCCGATATGGGGCAGCGAAGCGACCATCAAACTGGGCAGCGCGAACATGACGATCCCGCGGTGGCCTTTGCTTTCGGCGCGCCGCACTTCGGCGACGATGGTGTCCATGCCGCAAAGCAGCGGGATCATCGCCAGGGAAATGAAGCGCTTGCTGGCACGGGTGAGTTCGCCTAAGGAATCGTTGTAGGCCTGCACGCAGGCGATCTCGAACTCGGCGTCGTTGTATTGGTGAAATGAACTCGGGTCGTTGGGAAAAAGCACTTCGGCGTCGATGCCGTCGGCGTCGAGAGCTTGCAAGCGGTCGGCTGCTAGATAGGCTTTGGCTGGAACCTCCTGCCAGCGCTGCGGATAAAGATTGCGCTGGGGATCGCCCATCACCGCCGGGCAGTTGCATACACCGCGGGAGCGCAAAGGTTGGCCATTGACGAACCAGCGCTCGACCCGTCGGCCTTTGCTCTCAATCTCTTTGATTTGCGGGATGCGCTCGCCGAACTGGTTTTTCGACATGCGATCGAGGAACGCCGTGGGTTCGGTGACGACATGGGAGTCGGCGCTAATCAGGCCGTGGCGAATTTCCATGGCGATTCTCCGGTGTTCTTTTGGATTCCAGCGCCGCAAGAAAAACTTCGATGTGATTCATTCGCCGCAAACTTGAACCTGCCGACTGAATTCTAATCCATTTCCGCCAGCGCCGCGGCGATGGCGCCGTGAAAGCTCCGTTCGATGGCGAGGGACTCTTCAGCGCCGCGCAGCATTTGCTGCGCGGTAAGATCGTCGACGACGTAACGATTGAAAACTTCGGCGAGCAGATCGGTATGATCGACGTCGGCGATCAGATGCACCTGGACGTTGATGTCCTGGTCTTTCTTTTTGATGCCAAGTTCAACTTCCTGGCGCTTCACCAGCCGTTGCGTGAGCGTGCCGCCGGTGACGATGTGGTCGTTGTTGCGCCGTTCCAAGATATGCGAGCAGGCCAGCCCTTCGAGCCAGGGTTTTTCTTGCGCACAGTGAAGCCAGGCATAAAATGCCGCCCGCGCACCGGGGATCATGTCCGACTCTTTATAGTCGCCCAGGTCGTCCTCGGTGACATGGGCCTTGCCCATGCGCGGGTCATAGATGAGCTCGTCTTTCTCATGCTCCCAGATGGCGCGCTTGACGTCGAGCGGCGCCTTGCAGGCCACCGCCGCCCAACAGTCGCGCCGGTTGTTGCTGAAGAAATTCATGTGCTGGTGGCGAAAAGCGAGTCTGGCGGGATTGAGCGGCACGGCGAGCATGCGCTTGATCTCGGCTGTGTCGTACCACTGGTTGACCATGACATTTAATTGCCGTTCGACGTCGGACCATCTGCTCATCGGATTTTCCTTCAAAACGAGATTGCCGCGCGCGCTGGCCTCGCGGATCTGACGCGAATATATGTCGGCGGCGAAACGGCTGTCAATCAAACCTGGCTAGGGCCGGCGGGGAAAAGCGATGGGACTGGAACTTCGGCTGGAAGTTTCAATGGCGGTTACTTCCTGACCGACGGCGTGGGTGCACGCTAGAGGTTCATGCGACGGTCGATGTGGTTGCAGGCGAACCGGCGCATGTAAGCTTCGGCTTCGGTGGAGGTGTCAAAGGTGCGTTGGCTGGTGAATTCGAAATAGTGCCCGTCGACAAAGGCGATATGTCCCTTCCAGCTCCAGGAGTAGGTATCGCGATCCCGCTTCATGACCCCGACGAATGGCTGACTGCGATGCGTATCGGCGATCTTATAGCGGGATTTTTCCTCATTGCTCTGTGTCATGTCGGTCAGTCTAGTGCTTGCTAGAGGCGATAGCAATCATCCGCTGGCGCGGCGCACGGCTTCAAGCGCGCCGCAACTTCAAAGTTTTCTTTGGGCGCGCGCAAAGCTCATCATGCGGCCGTGGGGGTGGATGCTCGCTTCACCGCTGCAATGAAATCGCTGCTCGGTTCGGCTGTAGCCTGCCGCGTTCATTTGGCTGCTGAACTGGCCGCATCGCTTGCGGCCGGGATCGGCGAGGATGACTTGGGCGGCCGACTCGGTATGGCAGGCGAGAAATGCCGACAATAGGGCGGGATGACCACGTTCGTAGAGCAGATCGCTACCGACGATGAGGTCGAAGCGGCCGAGATCGGGATTCGGGCCGGCCCATGGGGCGTTGTGAAATTTGATCGGCGGCAGGTCGTTCAGGTCGCTGTTGAAGCGGAGAAATTCCTCCGCCAGGGGATGATAATCTGTTGCCGTGATGTCGGCGCCCTGGCGTTGCAGGACTAGACTCGACAAGCCGATGCCGCAGCCGACCTCGAGGATTTTCAAGCCGGCAAATGTCAAATGACTCATCTCTTGCGCCAGCGCGATGCCCGCCGGCCACACGACGCCGAAGATCGGCCAGGTTGCCGAGGAAATGCCGGCCCGCTCAGCCCGGCCATCAGGATCCCAATACTGCCGGCGGTTGCAAAGCGCCCGGATCCGATAATCTTCGGCACCGATGCGGTAGGTCGAGGTCTCGACCGAGTATCCCGGCATGCCAATGACTCCTTTGGCGTTTCGCTAGAAACGCCGCTGGCGGTTGCGGCAACGATAACGCGGAGGCTAGGACAGAGAACGGTGCATTTCAAAATTGAGCAGCGCTTGATCGTTACGATAGGGTTCGTTTCGGCCCGTGAGGGCAAAACCGAGGCTCTGATAAAACCGCGCGGCATGATCGTTGTTGCTGGTAACCATCAGGCACAAGTATAGCATATCTTGCGCGCGAGCCCAGGCGGCCACCGCGTCGACTAACATACGGCCGATTCCCAGACGGCGGTGCGGCGGCGCAACCCACATCGACATGAGGTGCGCGCGCTGGTAATCGTTTCGATCGCGAACTCCCGCCGCAATACCAACAGCATTGCCGGCGGCCATCGCGAGATAAGCGACAGAGTTGACGCCGCTCCACTGCGATGCGCGTTTCAGCCAGTCGGCGTCGGTGAGTTTCAATTCTTCAGCATAGGTGGAGCTGAATGCGGTGGGAGAGTCTTGCAAAGCGCGCAGGCGAATGTTTTTGAAGACCGGCGCGCTTGTCGGACCGATCTGCTCAAGTTGGATCATGACTTGTTCATCGAAGTTCTTACTCGATCCTCCGCGATTCGTTTAAGGCCATTCTGCTTCGTCGATACGAACCAGTGCATGTGGCGGCGCAGGAAGAGGCGGTCGACAAGGCGTCCGACGATGCCGAGGGGCGGCTCCCATTCGAGTGTGTCGCGCATGGTGGTGACGCCGTCGTAAAACTCGAATTCGTGAAAGTGGCGCAGCCATTTGAAAGCGCCTTGAACCATCTCGTCGTCAAAACGATGCGGGCGGTCAAGCGCGGTGATCCGCGCGACGAAGCGCTGCTTGATGCCAAGGTGGCGGCCTTCGAAGGCGACCAGGTCGCCAAGTTCGAGCAATCCTTCGGTACGCCCCGGCGGGACGATGCGTTCCGATGAAAACGCCGCCGATTCGCTGTGGGCGTCTACGTCGCGCGCGAGGTCGAAACAGAGTTCGATGGGCGCGCGGATTTTTGTTTCGATGACGATGGAAGTCACGAATTTCCCGAACTCTTTACCGATATTGCAGGCACTTTAGACAAATAGGGATCGCGTGTACTTGCGCAAGCCGGGAGGGGTGGGCGACTGACGACATCGCGCCCCGTGAATCGTTTGCCCGGACCGGAATTCCATCGATGAGGACGTAGACTATCATCTCGCGCCTATTTCCGTCGACAGGCTAATGTTCGTCGCCCCGTTGCATTCGTAGATCTTCTCGATGTGACCTCTCTGGCAATTATAACTCCATGAGTCTGATTTTGCCGCGGATGGAGTAGATGGATGAGATTTCTCGCCTTGCTCGAAATGACAGAGTTGAATTTGCCGTTAGTCCGAACGAAGCGGGGTAACTTGCCCGGCAGAACTATTAACGGTCGGCGGTGCGTTGAGAGATCTTATCTCAGCCATTATGACACGATCGCGCTTTGATAAGCTCGGTGGCCGTTAGGCGATCGGCCGACATGACGTTATATCGGCGCTGCCCGCGCGCATCGTGATGGACTTGCGCGGATCGCCGTTGTCGCCTATTTTCGCCGCTGATGGACAGTGCTTTATCGTTCGACGCGATCGATGGAGGGTTTCGGATGAAAAGATTGGTTTCGATTGTGTTGCTTTTCTCGGCGCTGTTCGCGCCGATGGCTGGGTTCGGGGCGGCGCCACGGAGCGGCGCCGGCGAGAAGGTAATCATCGGGTTGCCGACCACGTCGATGAGTATGCTGCCGGTGTTTTTCGCCCACGACAAGGGATTTTTCCGGGAGGAGGGAATCGAGCCGCAGCTGGTATTTGTCGGCGGACGGCTGCAGGTCCCCGCTTTGGTAGCGGGCGAGGTCGATTTCAGCGCGTCGGCGGAAACTGTGTTGCGCGCCGCGGTTCAGGGCCTGCCGCTCAAAGTTGTCGTGTATATGAATTCGCGGATGGCGGTCTCCTTGATGGCTGCGCCGGATATTAAAACCATCGCCGGCTTGAAAGGACGCTCCATCGCCGTCACCTCTATCGGCGGCAGTTTGGACTATGCCGCGCGGGAAATCTTGGCGAAGAACGGGCTCAATCCGGAAAGAGACGCGCGCTTTGTCGGCATCGCGCAGAGCGAGCAGATGCTCGCTTTATCGGCCGGCTCGATTCATGCCGCCATGCTGACTCCGCCCTTCGATGCGATGATGGAAAAGAAAGGCTTCAGGCGCCTGGTATTCGTCGGCGATGTTCTCGACTACCCACAGGGCGGTCTGGCGACCACCGACAAGAAAATTCAGGAAAATCCCGCGCAGGTGAAGCGTGTCGTGCGGACGATGGTGCGGTCGCTGATCCGGATCCGGCAAAATCGCGACGAGTTGGTCGGCTACATCGCGCAACGGTGGAAAATGGCGCCGGAATTTGCCGCGGCCAGCTATGACACCATGCTCAAAGCGTACAGCCCGGACGGCATGACAAGCGCGCAGTCGATCCAAAGCGTGATCGACTCGATCAAAGGGCGCAATCCCGCCGTCGGTATCTCCCAGGTGGTCAACTTCGCATCTCTCGAAGAGGTGCAGCGCGAAATGAAACTCAAATAAATTATTTCTCGAGCAATCGCTTCATCCGCTCGACGACTTCCTTCGGTTGGGCGATGACTTCGCGGGCGAGAGTTGCCAGCTCTTCGCCGCCGACCGGGTCGATTTCCAGTCTTCGCTCTTTGGCTTGCGCCTGAAAGTCCGGGTCGGTGATGGTTTTCTTGAACGCGCTCTGAATTATTTTTGCCCGCTCCGGCGGCAGGCCGGGCGAGCTGACATAGGGACGGCCAAAGGCGCCGACGGCGAGGATGATCGTCGCCAGCCGTATGCCTGCTTCCGGAGTTTTATGTTCGCTCATCAGCTCCCAGATCGTCGGCACGTCGGCCAACCGTGGGTCGCGCTTCTTACCGGTTTGGATTAGCACGCGGACGAAACCGGACTTGTGCCAGCCGATCAGCGGTTCGCGGCCGAATAGGGTCTCGATTGAAATCCCCCGGCACTGCACCTCTTCTCGCTCGACGGCCAATTCGATATCAGGACCGTCCTTATAGCCGGTGAGCGTCTGGAATTTGGCGCCGAGGGTTTCCTCCAACAGGTTGCCGGTGTAGTAGCCGGTCGAAGACGTGCCGGTGGCGCCGCATTTCGGCGGCACGGCCGCTTTGCGCACGTCGGCGATGGTTTTGTACGGCGTGTTGGCGCGAATATAGATGAGCTGTTCGACCTGGGTCGGACTGCCGAGCCAGGTAAACTTCGGCCAATCGAACTGCACCTGTTGTCTCCCGACCAGTTGATCGAAATAGAGGCCGCCGCGAATGCCGCCAAGCGTGAGGCCGTCGGGCTTGGCGATTTTGTAAACGTAATTGGCGGCGATCATCGCGCCCGCGCCCGGCATGTTCTGCACGATCATGTTGGGATTGCCGGGAATATGTTTGGCGAGATAGCGCGCGATCAATCGCGTCCATGCGTCGTCGACGCTGCCGGCGCCGTAGCCGGCGACGATGCGGATGGTTTTGTCTTGGTAGAACGGCGCCTGTGCCGAGGCGTTGACCGAGCGCAACGAAGACGAGAGCGAGAACGAACAGGATTCGTTTCATGACAACCTCCCGTGCGTGACTTGACCGGAGGCGATCATAGCGAGGTTGCCGGGACGCTTACAAGGGCGGGAAACGAGAAAATAATTCACCGCAAAGACGCCGAGAGAGAATATTTTCTTCCGACTGCCCTACGCCGCCGCGGTGCAATCCTTTCACGACTGTGCCTTGATAAACTCCGCGGCCCGTTCGGCGATCATCATGACCGTGAGATTGGTGTTGGCGTGGACCACGGTGGGCATGATGGAGGCGTCGCCGACCCAGAGGTTTTCGAAGCCATGCACGCGCAGGTGTTGATCGACCACGGCCATGGGGTCCGAGGCGGGTCCCATCTTGCAGGTGCCGACCCCGTGGTAGTAGCTCGTGTAGGACGAGCGCGCGAATTTTTCCCAGTCTTCCTTGGGGTTTGGCGAGAATAGCTCGCCGAAAAACTCACTTAGCGGCGCGCTGCTGGCGAGGCGCTGGACGAACTTCATCGCCGCCAGCATCGCTGCGATGTCTTGAGGATGTTCCAAGACCTGCGGATCGATGTTCGGCAGATCGTTGGGATCGGCGCTCTGGAGCGTGAGCCGGCCGCGGTTGGTTTGCTCCAAGAGATTGCACGAGAAGCCCAACATGTCGCCGATACCCGACAGATTGATCGCCTCGCGGGGAATGATGTGGAAATTGAGATACTCGCGCGCCGGGTCAGTCTTAAAGTATAACTTCAAGCTCGACCGGCCGCGCATGAGCGGCTTCTTGTTCGCCGGGTTTGATTTGAACGTCATCGTCAGCATCGGGTGATCTTGATAGTTCTCGCCGATACCGGCCATGTCCTGGACCAGTGGAATTCCATGTTGTTTTAGCTGCGCGCTTGGACCGATGCCCGACAGCATCATGATCTGCGGCGAGTGATAGACGCCGGCGCTCAGCACGACTTTGTCCGCGGTGACGGTGTGATCCTGCCCGTCTTTGCGATAGCGCACGCCGGTGACCCGCTTGCCTTTCAAGAGAAGCGAGCTGACCGAAGCTTCGTCGATGATCGTCAGATTGCTTCGTTGGCGCGCGGGATTGAGGTACATCACCGTTGCCGACTGGCGCTTGCCGTTTTTACTGTTGCGCGCCACCGGTGCCACGCCGTAGGGATTGGCAATGTTTTGGTCCAAAAATCGCGGCATGCCGAGCTTAGCCAAAGTTTCGAGCAACGCCTGCTCTTGCTCGCCCATCTCGACGTCGAACAGATGCTTGCGCTTGACGTAGATCGGTCCCGAGTTGCCGTGGATCGGGTCGTCGGGAAAATCCTGATCGGCCTCCATCCGTTTTAACACCGGCAAGACTTTTTCCCAGGACCAATCGGGATTGCCCTGGCCCGCCCAAGTATCGAGATCGGCCTTGATCGGCCGCGGTATCGCCATCATGTTGACCGACGACCCACCGCCGGTGATGCGCCCGGCCAGCGAATAGAACTCACTGCCGTCATAGTTGCGCTTGGTCGGGTACATTTGAATGTACGGGCTTTCGAGCAAGACGTGGGTCGTCTTCTCGGCATCGGCCACGGTATCGGGAATCGGCTGCGGGTCCGGTCCGGCTTCGAGCAGCAGCACTTTGCGCTTCGGTTCCTCGGAAAGCCGTGCCGCTAATACGCAGCCGGCTGAACCGCCGCCGACAACGATGACGTCGTAATGATCAGACATGAGAAACTCCTAAGAATAATAACGTTCAAGCCGTTCAAATCGTTGAATCGCTGCGCTCCGTTCAAAACGATCTGAATTTAAGGCCTCAGTACCCTTTGATCATGGGCAATCAGTTTGAGCTAGGCTCATGCCAATTCTTCGAACAGAGTCGTGTTCCTTCAACCCAATACTTTCAGTTCTCCAACTCCGTGACACTATGACTCTGTGGCGAATGACCAAACCAGTCTAATCCTCACTTTTGAAATCCAACATCCCCTGAAACTCCAAGCCTTCGATCTCCTGCAGCGTTCTCCCGGCGATGCCTTGGAGGTCGCCGTACATGCCGACGGTCGCTTGCATGACCCGGTCGATTTGTTCTTCGCGTTTGGCCCATTGGCGGGTGATGGCTTTTTTCTCGCGGTCCAAGTCTTCTTTCATACTTGAGAATGCTTCGACTATCGCTTGAACTCGCTGGCGAAAGCGCGGGCCGGTGAGATAGCCGTAGACCATTTCCATCTTGGTCTGCTGGCCTTCGCTCGCCTGGCGGGCGGCGGCGACTTCGATCAGGCTTTGGCGCAGGGAGAGGGCCACGGGCAAGGCAACTTTGGGGTCGGCGACCCAGACGCCGTCGACGAAACCGAAGGTGTCGACTTCTTTCGGTAGCGCCTGGCTGATGATGACGGCGATCTCGGCTTTGGCCGTGCGCTGATCTTCGCGCAGTTTGGGCAGCCAGCCGTCGCTCCAATTTTTCGTCCGCTTGGTCTCCCAAAGGATCGTGCCGCAGATCTGGTTGAGCGGCCCGACCACGCGCTGCAAGACATCGCCGCCGAACTCGCCCTTGGGCACCGGTTGGATCGTGTCGCGGGGAAACTTCGCAGCCAGCAGCGCCTCGAGTTCTAGTTCCTGAACTTCTCCTTGAAGTTGCTGCGAGCCTTGTTCGGCGCGCCGCTTCAGCTCTTCGATCTGTCTCTGCATGGCGGTGATGGTTTGGTCTTTCTCCATCACTTTGAATTTCAGCTCATCTTCGGCTTCCTTCTTGGCTTTGTCGCGCTCGCTGCCGAGATCGGCCTGGACGCGCTTGGCAATCGTTAAGTCCAACTCGCGCATGGCGTCGTCCAGTTCCCGCTGCTTGCCGATCAGTTCTGCCTGGGCCTGCTGGGCTTCGGCCAGCTTGGCATCTCGTTGTTTCAATACTTCTTGCAGGGTGCTGATTTCTTTCACTTTTTGGTTGAGATCGTTACCCAGCAGCATCTTGGCTTTTTGCTGCTCTTCGGCGGCGATGCGGACGCGCTCTTGTTGGAGCTTTGCGGCGATCTGCTGGTCGAGATTAGCTTTGGCTTTTTCAATAGAGTCCGCGCGCTCGTTCAACGACTGCTCGCGCTTGGCCATGTCGGCATCTTTTTGCGCCAGCCGTTGCTCGAATTGCCGCTTCACATCGGCGAGCAGCGGCGCGGCGAGGGATTCCGTCAGTTTGATTTCAGTCTTGCACTGCGGACATATGATTGTCGGTTCGGCCATGGGGTCTCCTGGGTCCGTGATCGTGATTCGTGATCGTTCCGACGTGAGATTAGCGAAATCACGTCAAAGTGCAAAGGGACGAGCGGAATGTTGGAGTAATGGAGTAGCGGAGTGTTGGAGTGATGGGGAAGACCCTGAAGATAAACTAGCGGAGTTGATCAGTTCTTTTTACTCTCGCTCATCACCTGGTTGATCAGTTCTTCCACCGGTTTCATGTTCATCCAGTTGGGGTTCCACATCTCCAGATACTTGACGCCGTCTTTGCGGCGCATGATTGGGTTCACGTCGGCTTTCGGGATGTCTATGCGCAGGGAGTCGGTGCTGCCGGCGTTTTCGCCGTCGCGCTGCAGGGCGATCTGGCCGTCGCGGGAGAGCAGCCAGTTGACGAGAATCTTTGCGGCGTTGGGATGGGCCGGCTTGTCCATGAGTAAATAGGCGCCGCCGATGGCGTCCAGTCCGGGTGCTTCCTTCCAGTTGCCGGTGTCGAGCACCTGTACCGACAGTCCCTGGCTTTTGGCGTTGAGCGTGTCGTCGGACTGGCTGAAGAGATAAAGCGCGAAGCGTTTTTGCGCCAGCCAGTCGGTGGCCTGACGATAATCGCGCGAGTAGGTGATGTCCATTTCGTTAAGCAGGCGGCGCAGATACTGCGGCCCGAGCTCGGGATGGTGATAGAGGAAGCGCGCGCCGTTGCGCCCTTCGCCGGTCTTGGGATCGGTGGCGACGATCTTGCCTTTCCACTTGGGATTCAAGACATCCGCGAAGGATTTGAACTCGACTCGGGTTCGCCAGCGCGGCGTGGTAGCTGGCGAAACGTTCGTAGATGCTGGCGGCGGGAACGATGAGATACTTGCCTTCCGGGTCGGAGTAGTGGTGTTTGTTCTGCCACCATTTTGACGGGTCTTTCACTTCCGGCAGGATCAACGCCGAGTCGATGGGCTGGAGCACCTTGGCGCGGTAGAACGAATGTGCCGAGGTGAGGCCGAAACGGACCACGTCGGCGAGATATTTGCCGGCGCGCCGCTCGGCCATGATCCGCGACACCAGCTGCGTGCAAGAAAGCGAGACGCTGACGAGCTTGATCTTGGGAAACTGTTTTTGAAACTCTTTCAAGTAGTCGTGGCTGCCGCAGCCGGAGTAGACCACTTGGCCTTCCTGCTCGGCCGCCTTGAGAGTGCGCTCCCATTCGGTTTGCCAACTGTCTTGGGCGTGGGCGGACCGGACGAATCCGGCGGATAGGACGAATAGGGCAAATAGCAGACGACTAATCATTAGCAGACCGATCAGGACGAGCTAAGCCGGAAAAACTCCATGGCGTTGCCGCAGGTCATTTTGTGTTTGTCATCCGCCGGCACACCGGCGAAGTTTTTGTCGATGATCTTGAGCGAGTCGGGCCAGTCGGACTCTTGATGCGGGAAGTCGGAGCCCCACATCAGCCGGTCGACGTTGATCTTGTCGCGCAGTTCGACACCGACGCGGTCAAACTGAAAGCCCCAGTAGTAGTATTCGCGGATGTATTCGCTGGGCGGGCGCTCGAGCGGTTTGAAGCCCAGCAGCCGTTCGGCCCAGCGGTGATGGCGGTCGTAACGCACGTCGGCGCCTTGCAGGAAAAATGGAATCCAGCCGATCTGATTCTCGGCGAAGAACACACGAAGCTTCGGAAAGCGGTCGAAGAGGCCGGACAACACCCACTGCACGGCGGCGATCGAGCCGTTGCCGCGCATCGGGCCGAAACGGCCCACCTGGTCGACCAGATCGTGGGTCAATTTTTTCATGATCTCTGCGGATTCTATCGGGTACTTGAACAGCGGCTCTTTGCGTTCTCCGGTGCGGTCCAAGTCGACGTGGACGCTCACCGGCATGTTCAGTTCCAGTGTGCGCGCCCAGAAACGGTCGTCAGCATCACAGGGGTAGGCGTTGCCGCTGGGAAATCCTTGGAGCAAGACGGTCTTGAAGCCTGCCTTGCTGCAATATTCCAATTCGTCGATGACGTCGTTCAGTTGGCAGCCCAACGGCAGGATGCCGACGCCGATCAGACGTTGAGAATTCACAGCGCAGTATTCTTCGGCGAGCCAGCTGTTGTAGGCGCGCACCAGCGCTTTGTAAGCGTCGTTGTCTTCGACGCGGCGCCAAAACTTAGGACCGCCCTGCTGCGATGGGAACAGTACCTCGGCATCGATGCCGTCGCGCTCCTGCTCGGCGATGCGCTGTTCGGGCTGCCGGTGCCGGGTGTGCCTTCATAGCGGCCGTCGAATGGGACGTAGGCGTCGCGACCTTTGCCACCGTAAAGATCGGCGGCGCGGCGGCGCGTTTGATCTTGTCGCCGATCATCCACATATCGCTGCCGTCGGCTTGGCGCACCAAGCGCGGTGCCTGGTCGCGATACTTGGCCGGCACGCGGCCGAGCCAATGTTTCGAGTCGATTTCCAAATGTGAGTCGCCGGAGATGTAACGGTACTGCATGGTGGCCTCGATTACCTCGAAGGCGATACTAGCCAAATCCGGTCATGCTGCCAAGTGGGCGGCGGCGTGAAAGATGGCTGGACAATTCGAAGTTATCATTGGGATAGAGCTAAAATTGCGCGTTCACGCTAAGGCTGAAATAGTTTTTTGACTTGGGAGTTGATGACGGAGTAGGAGAGACACCAAGGCGCGACGAACGAGTTGTACGAGTGCGAAGAGCGCGTTCACCAGTAAAACCTAGTTCAAGGCGGCGCGTGTATCTGTGTCGGCGAACTTCGAGAGGGAGTAATGGTGGAATTGTGGCAAACGATCCTGTGGTCGGTTGTCGTTTACGCGAATCATCGACGCGCTTTTCCCGAGAATGAGAAAATTTCCTATGAAAATGCCGGTTTTAGCCGATTTGCGATGGCATCGGTGTTGCGCTACTCCTTGGTAGATTTGAGGGATAATCGCTGTAAGCTCGTCTAACCTTGTGCCGGCAAAATTTGACCGCGGCAATTCTAAGGAGGAGAGATTATGAGAACCAAGCTGTTTAGTATCGTTGCAGGGATTGCGCTGCTGGGTATAGCTCCGCTGAACGCCCAGGAATACCCGAACAAGGTTATTAGCATGGTGGTACCGTTCGCCGCAGGTGGCCCGACGGATACTGTGGCGCGGCTGATCGGCGTGCCGATGACCAAGACCCTTAAGCAACAGGTCATTGTAGAGAATGTCGGCGGCGCCGGCGGAACAATCGCCGCGAACCGAGTCGCGAAAGCACCACCCGATGGCTACACGATTCTTATACACCATATCGGCATGTCCACCGCGCCCGCCCTTTATCGCAAGCTGCCTTATAACCCAATGACCGACTTCGAGCCCATCGGCTTGATCAACGAAGTGCCGATGACGCTGGTGGCGAAAAAGGACTTTCCGGCCAAGGATCTGAAGGAGCTGATCGCTTATGTTAAAGCCAACAAGGAGAAGGTCAATTACGCCAACGCCGGCCTCGGCGCCGCCTCGCATCTGTGCGGGATGATCTTCATGAGCGCGATCCAGACAGACGTCACTACCGTTCCTTATAGCGGAACGGCCCCAGCCATGAATGATCTGCTCGGCGGCCAGGTGGACTTCATGTGCGATCAGACTACGAACACGACCAGTCAAATCAAAGCGGGAAAGATCAACGTCTATGGCGTGACGACTAAGAAACGTGTGGCTTCGTTGCCCAATGTCCCGACCATGGACGAAGCGGGGTTGAAAGGCTTCGAGGTTTCAATCTGGCATGCTCTCTACGCGCCGAAGGGTACGCCGAAGCCGGTTATCGATAAGCTTACCAATGCGCTGCAGGATGCCATGAAAGATTCGACGGTGAAGCAGCGTTTCGCCGACCTGGGCACCGAACCCGTGGCGCTAAACCGAGCCACCCCCGCGGCGTTGAGCGCGCATCTCAAAGCAGAGATCGACAGATGGGGGCCAATTATCAAGAAGGCTGGAGTTTATGCCGACTAATTCTGGCGTTGATAAAATTGCAATTTTAAAGGCCGGGCTTCGTCCCGGCCTTTTTTTTGCTTCTTTTCATCGTCGGTCTGTTGTACAAGGCGCATTATCGACTTTGTCCACTAGAGAACCATTGGTAGCAGTTTGAAAACTCTTATGACGCGCAATCCCAAAGATTTCTGGACCGGCTTGCTCTATATCTTCTTTGGCGTGAGCGCGATTATCATAGGTCGCGATTACAACATGGGAACGGCCCTCAGAATGGGCCCAGCTTTTTTCCCCACTATTCTCGGCGCGGTGCTCGCCGTCATCGGCGCGATTGCAGTGATTCGATCCTTTATCACGCCTGGCACGCCGATCGGTGCGGTTTCGTTCAAGGGGCTGGTGCTGGTCACGCTGTCGGTCGTCGCCTTTGGCTTCCTTGTGCGCGGCGCGGGATTGGTGGTCGCCCTGCCGCTGCTCGTGATCATCAGCGCGTACGCGAGCACGCGTTTCCGATGGCGCTCGGCGCTTATCATGGCGGCGGGTCTGACGATCTTTTGCGCCTTGGTCTTTGTCAAAGGCTTGGGTATACCGCTGCCGATCATCGGTCCCTGGTTGGGCAGTTGACGGCGATCGTCAGAAACGGGGCGGACAACGAATGGAATTACTCGATCATCTGCTGCTGGGGTTTCAGACCGCCGGGACACTCAGCAATTTGTTTTACTGCTTCATCGGCGTTTTTCTCGGCACAGCGATTGGTGTGCTACCTGGCCTCGGCCCTACAGCCACCATCGCCATGCTGCTGCCGGTTACTTTCGTATTGCCGCCGGTGACCGCGCTCATCATGCTGGCGGGCATCTATTACGGTTCGCAGTACGGCGGCTCGACGACTTCGATTCTCGTCAATCTTCCCGGCGAAGCCGCGTCGGTAGTTACGACGCTGGACGGTTACCAGATGGCGAAGCAAGGCAGGGCGGGAGCGGCGCTTGCGGCGTCAGCGCTCGGGTCGTTTTTCGCCGGAACTGTCGCGACATTTCTGATTGCCGCCTTCGGCCCGCCGCTGGCCGCTGTCGCGTTGCAATTCGGGCCGGCGGAATTTTTCTCGCTGATGGTCCTCGGCCTGGTGGCTTCCGTGGTGCTGGCGCAAGGCTCGTTGCTCCATGCCATCGGCATCGTCGTGCTCGGCCTGCTCTTGGGTCTCATCGGCGCCGATGTCAATTCCGGCACTCAGCGCTTTACATTTGGTATGTATGAGCTTGCCGACGGCATCGGTTTCGTCACCGTGGCAATGGGAATGTTCGGCCTGGGCGAAATTATTCGCAATCTCGAAAACGAAGCAGGCCGCTCCGTGATGCTCACTAAAATCACCGGACTCTGGCCCACGCGTGAGGAGCTCAAGCGCATGGTTGCACCGATTCTACGCGGCACGGTGATCGGCTCGGCGTTGGGCATTCTTCCCGGCAGCGGCTCGATCTTGGGTTCCTTCGCGGCTTATTCCATCGAAAAGAAAATCTCCAAGCATCGCGCCGAGTTCGGCAAAGGCGCGATCGAAGGCGTCGCCGCACCGGAGGCAGCTAATAACGCCGGCGCGCAAACCTCTTTTATTCC
Source organism: uncultured delta proteobacterium (assembly GCA_963847445.1). Lineage (GTDB taxonomy): Bacteria > Desulfobacterota > Binatia > UBA9968 > UBA9968 > DP-20. The sequence goes on from CAWJZV010000046.1 coordinate 100,331, forward strand.
ACTGCTGACTTTAGGGATTCCGTCCAATCCGGTCAGTGGCCCTGATGGTCGGAGCCATGATTGTCCACGGCATTCAGCCCGGACCGTCGGTGATCAACGAACAACCGGCGCTTTTTTGGGGCATGATCGTGTCGATGTGGATCGGCAACCTATTTCTGGTGGTTCTTAACTGCCCGCTGATCGGCATGTGGGTGCGCATGATCATGATTCCCTACCACCTACTATTTCCGGGAATTCTGGTCTTCTGCGCCATCGGTGTGTTCAGTCTTAAAAATGCGACCTTCGATATATATTTGATGGCCCTGTTCGGCATCGTCGGCTATGTTTTCTCCAAACTCGGCGCCGAACCGGCGCCGATGTTGCTGGCATTCATCCTTGGGCCATTGATGGAAGAGTATCTGCGCCGCGCCATGCTGCTCTCCCGCGGCGACCCGATGGTTTTTTTGCGCCGTCCGATCAGCGCGACCTTGCTCGCGCTCGCCGCGTTGGCGATGCTCTCTGTCCTGCTGCCGTCGTTCAGTAAGACCCGGAAAGAAGCGTTTAAGGAATAAACGCCAGTCCGCTGCTGTATGTTTGACAGCGCGGGCCGCTTGCTGTTAGAGACCAGTCATAGTTCGGTCTGGGAAGCTTTGAAATGAGACTGCGAGATAAAATCGCCTTGGTCACCAGCGCGCAACACTCTTGCGCTCGCGCCATCGCCTTGGGATTTGCCCGAGAAGGCGCAGATTGCGTCGTCGTCGATGAAGACGCGAGTCGCGCGGAACAGCTCGCCGCCGAAGTTCGCGCCCTCGGCCGGCGCGCACTGCCCCTCCAGTTCGATGTCACCAAGAAACCTCAGGTCGAGGAAGGTGTCAGGCGCGCGGTTGTTGAGTTTGGCCGCATCGATATACTGCTCAACTGTTCGGGCGTGAACCATCAAAGTGATTTCTTAACTTTCACCGAAGAAGCATTCAATCGCTGCATCGATCGTGGGCCCAAAGCCTACTTTCTTGGTGCGCAGGCCGTCGGCAAGCAGATGGCCGGGCAGCGCTCCGGCAAGATTATCAATCTTTCGACCACCGACGCGCGCGTAGGATCGGGCGAGTCGACGGGCAATAGCGCGGCCTACTCCAGTATCGATTCGATGACGCGCGCGATCGCACAGGCGCTGGGATTTTATGGCGTTAACGTGAACTCGCTGGTCTGCGGACCGATGGATTATTCTGCCGCGGCTGCCGACGAAGCCGCAGAGCGCCTGCGGCGCATTCCCATGGGCCGATTAGGCAAACCTGAAGATCTTGTCGGCGCGGCGATCTTTTTGGCCACGGATGATTCGAATTTTGTCGCCGGCGAGACTCTCTACGTCGACGCCGGCTATTCCAATGCCGCCGTAACCGAAGACAGTTTTCGGCCCGCATGGGGACGCACCTGGGGAAAATTCGAGGTTCCATCTCAGAACAAGTGACCGAAGTGTTTTCAGGGGGATCAACTTTATGGGAATTAAATTCAAGGAAGTGAACACGCTGTCGTTCATCGGCAATATCGGCCCCAAGACCGAGCGCGTGTGGAAGGAAGTGGATGAGGAAATCGACATTATCGGTTGCAAAGAAAAATTCGACCGGCGTTGCCAACTGATCGCGCCTCTGAATTTACTGGCAAAGGATCTTCCCGGCGACGGCGATACCAAACAGATGCCGATCTTTGTCAACGACGATGTGCGCATCGAATTGATGCATTGCCGCTCGTCGAAGGGGACCGATGGACACAGGCCGGCGGGATTTTGCGAAACGCAGATTCAAGTGCAGAACAAACGCGTGACCAGGACATCCGAAGGCGACTTCGAGCTTACCGAAGGCGACGTCCTCGTGGTGCCGCCGGAAATAAGCCATGAAAATAACGGCGACGGCCCAACCACGCGGTTGGTCGTGTATACACGAAAACCGGTTCAGATCGCCCAAACCTATCCCGTCAAAGAGAGCGTTGTGCCGAACAAACGGTGCACATTGTTAAAACCAACGACGGTGCTCGACAAAGTCGAAGAAGGCGGCTCCGGCGGCAAGCATTTCGAGCTGGTGGAGAACGCCGACATCATGATCGAAACCACGCACCGCTCGGATGCACAGAGAATCTATCACCGGGGTTTCGGCCAAGATGAAGTTGCGTTCCAACTGTCCGGCCGGCGCGCGACACTGACCAGCCAGGGAGAATATATGTTGGAGACCGGCGACTTTTTGCTGATTCCGCCGGGAACCTCGCACCGCAATATCGGCGACATGACGACGATCCGGATCATTCTTTACACCAGAAAGCCGTTGCGCTTGGCGGACGAATTTGTCGAGCGCTCCAAACGGGCGGGACAGCCGATCGGTTGTGGTTCGGTTTGATTTCAACGCCGCATCGACGTCGGGGCAGGCCTACCTGCCTGCCCTCCGAAGGGTTGCCACACGATCCGATGATCGGACATTGTGACGTCTAATGAATAGAAAAACCTGCTGTTGCCTCGTTCTATGGCTGGCCAGCGCGTTATGCCCATCGAGTGCTCGCGCCGCTGAGAGCATCCGAGTCTCTTACGCCACGCTCAGCGCCGCTTACATGGATCATATTATCGCGATGGACAAAGGCTACCTGCGCGAGGAGGGGTTGAATGTCGAGGTAATTCGCGCCCCGGGTGGTGTGGCGACTCCGGGTCTTTTGTCGGGACAGTTTCATTTCAGCAGTTCGGCGAGCTCGTCGTTGAGCGCCGCCGTGCGCGGCGGCCCGGTAAAAATTGTCTATACCAATCTCTCCAGGCCTAGCTACACCCTGGTTTCGATAAAACCGGAGATCACCTCCGCGAAAGAGTTGGTCGGAAAAAAAATCGCCATCAATAGCTTCGGCGATACCGGCCATCTATCGACGATTCTCTATCTGAAGAAGATGGGCGTTAATCCCGCGTCGGTGCTTTTCATCGCGGTCGGCAGAAACGAAGTGCGTTTTCCCGCTCTTCGTATGGGTGCCATCGACGCGGCTCCGCTGGTGCCGCGTGACATGGTAGTTATAAAGGATCAAAAACACGTCGTCCTCGCCGATTTGGGTAAAGAGATCCAGTTAGTGTGGAACGGCGTTGCCGTCTCCACCAAGCAGCTGGCCGAAAACCCCCAACTGGTAGAGCGATTCCTGCGTAGCTTGGCAAAGGGCCGTGAGTTCGCCCGGCGCTTCCGCGACGAGACTATTTCGCTCATTAGCAAGCGCGATCCTTCTCCTTTGGAAGCCATCAAGGTCGATTACGAAGTGACCAAAGCGAGCATGACCGAAGACGGATCGTTGCCCGACGATGTTCTAATACAGGAAATTGCGACGCGGGCCGAACTGACTAAAGTCGCCACTCCACCGAACATATCGACCGCGTTCGATTACACGATTACGAGAAAAAACTACGCCCAGCTGAAAGCAGCCGGCTGGCAGCCGGTTCGGTGAAACAATGAAGCTCGCAGGAAAAATAGCCATCGTCACGGGCTGCAACGGCGAATTCGGTTCGGCCATCGTGCCCGGATTTGCCGTTGAGGGTTGTGATGTCGCATGCGTGGATTTCAAGCAGAGTGACGCCGATGCCGCCGCCGAAAAAGTCCGGCAAAAAGGCCGGCGCGCGTTGGCGATCGCCATCGATCTAAGAAAGCGCAGCGAAATTGACGCGATGGTCAAGCAAGTTGTCGATCAGTTCGGGCGCGTCGATATTCTTGTCAACACAACCATGGCCTCGCACAACCAGGAGTTTTTGAATTTTAAGGAAGAAGACTTTGACGATTCGCTCAGCCGCGGCGTGAAGAGTTATTTTCTAACCTGCCAAGCTGCCGCCCGGCAGATGGTGCAGCAGCGCTACGGCAAAATCATCAATCTGAGCTCCATCGTCGGCGTGCTCGGTCCCGGCCAGGCGGCGTCATGGACCGCGGACCGCGGCGCGGTCAACGGGTTGACCCGCGCGGCGGCGCATGCGCTGGGATTTTACGGCATCAATGTGAATGCGGTGGCGCGCGGCAACACGGCGCGCAAGCCTTACAGCGCCGGCGTTCTCGAGCGAGTCCGCAGGTTGCCTCTGGGAAGGACGGAAACCGCTCAGGACATGGTCGAGCCCTGTGTCTTTCTAGCTTCCGACGGCGCCAGTTACGTGACCGGGACAATTCTTTACGTCGATGGCGGTTATACGGTCGCCGGCGTCACCGATGACCGTTATCGTCCTGAGTGGGCACGCGCCGGCGCCGAGGAAAAGGAATAATTCAGCGCATCACACGGATTCGCCGGCCGACGCGCTCTCGGCAAACAAATCTTTGATTTCAAGTTTTCTGTCCGTCACGCCTGCCCACTCGGCATAACGCGTCATCGTCTCCAACACGACCCGGTTGTCTTTGATATTGTAGGGCCATGCGTCATCGCCGAAGAGCTCTCTCTCTTCTTCCAATTCGGCGCCGTACCAAGCGAGAAAAGATCGCCGGGTGTCGCTGACATGTTTGATGCCGATCTCCTTGGCCTTGGCAAAAGCTTCGACGAGACTGCGCGCTACCCACGGGTGGCGTTCGAGTATCGCATTCTTTACCACCACGACATGGCGTATCGGGAAGATCTTCGTGCGCAGATAATATTTCTTTTCCACGTCGCGGAAATTGGGCCACAAGCGGCCCACTCCGGTCGTGTTGCGGGCGAGTTTGAAGCTAATTTCAGGCAGCATGCAGGCGTCAATTTCACCTCGCAGCAAAAGTTCCTCGACTTTTTGCCCGTTCGGAATGCGCTCGATTTCCATCCAATCCGGCGGTTGCCAGCCGGGAACTTGTTCCTGCTGATTGGTGCGAATTCTCAGTGATCGCGCCGGCACGCCGTATTCTTCCTGCAGCACGCCGCGCATCCAGAGCGATACCGGATTGAAGTGGGCGCGCATGCCGATAATTTTTCCAGCGAGGTCTGCGGGTTTCTCAATACCACTTGCAGCATGGACGAGCACGTTGCCGTGGCAAAACTTGCGGTGCGGAAACACCGGGATCGCCGTGAACGGCGCGCCACGGGCCATCCAGCCGAGAAACACACCCATCTGGAGCTCGCATACGTCGAATTCCAGATCGCGGGAGAACCGTCTGTGGCGCTCTTCGGACGGCAGCGAGACAACGTTTAAATCGATACCTTCGGCCTTAACGGTCCCATCGACCAAAAAGCGCGTTCGATCGTATTCGTTGCACGATAAGGTGAGGCGCAGCGGTTCCATTAAAAGTCCAATTGCGGTTTGATTTCATGCAACAGCATCCGCGCCTGGCCGGGCACATTATCCGACGCGATGCGCGCGATGATCGTCGTCAGGCCGGCGTCGATGTAGCCTTTCAGCAAACCCACGCATTCTTCAGGCGTGGTGAAGATGGTGAAGAAGTGGCCAAGCTTGGTGCGCGGCGTGCCGAAGAAATTTCTCCATCCATTGCCAGCCTTCTTCTTTCGCCTTTTCTGCGTCGTCAGAAATATTGAAAGTCACGTAGAGCGCGGATTCGCGCAGTTTACCCACTCGGCCATAGCTTTCGGCGTGCTCGGCGATCTTTGCGCGGGCGCCGGTGAATCGTTCGAGTGTCGGCGCCAGCGTTACCCAGCCGTCGCCCAAACGGGCGACGCGTTTGAAACCGGTGTCGTTGCGGTCGGCGACGATCCAGATCGGGAATGCCGGCTGCTGCGCCGGGTGGGGCAGGATGCCGACATCGTGCAGTTTGAAGTAGCGGCCTTCATAATCGATTTTGGTCTCGCTCCACAGCCGGCGCATGATCTCGATGGTTTCGCTCAAGTCTTCCCGCCTTTTCCTGGGGCGGCACGCCGCAGGCGGCGAACTGGCGCTGAATGTAATCGCGCACCGGACCGACGCTGACGCCTAAAATAATTCTGCCGTTGGAAATCACATCGATGGTCGCCAGCGCGTGGGCGAGCAGCACCGGATTGCGCAACGCCGGCAGCATCGGCACGATGCCCAGACGAATTTTATTCGTACGCGCCGCCAACGCCGCCATGGTGGTCAAGCAATCGCCGCGCGCCTTGTCCAAGACCGTGACGCTATCGCCGAGCCAGATGTGGTCGAAACCGAGTTCCTCGGCTTGCGCCGCATCGGACCAAAGGTGCTCGAAGCTTTTGCTGGCGTCTTCGGCGCGAATCAGTTGGCGGGTGTGCAATAGTAAGCCAATGTCCATTGTGAACTATTCTCCCGAGAGTTAATCGGTAAGGGGTTATGGGTAGGAAGGATTAGGCAGATCCGGAGAACTCCTGGCCCTTACCCTTCACGCCTTACTGTCATTTCGCCTTTACTTCCCCGTCGCCTTCAGCGCTCGTTCCCAGCCGAGTTCGCGCAGTTCTTTGTAAACTTCCCTGGTGAAGCGGAAGTCGAAGATCTGTTCGACGGGCACGTCTTTCTGCACGTTGAGCATGCGCTTGGCGATCTCGATGTCCGACTTTTGTGTCTCGGCGTCTTCTGTGCCGTCGGCGGTCATCATTTCCATCGTCGCATCGTAGTCGGCGTTGCGCACGTCGTCCGGGGCTTTGTCGTATTTTTTGCCGAGCGCCAGCGCTTGAGCTTTGTTGCGTTTGACGAACTCGCGCCCCTTCACCGTAGCGCGCAAAAAACGCCGCACCAGGTCCGGCCGCTTGACCACGGTTTCTTCCGCCGCGGCCAAGCCGGTGTAGAGCATTTTGATTTCCTTGCCGATGTTGACCACTTCATGCACGGGAAAGCCACGAGTCTGCATGCGCAGCGAGTCGGCGAAGCCCAAGACCGCGGAATCTACCGCCTTGGCCGCCAGCGAGGTCACCCGGCCGCCGGTGCCGAGCGCGACCCAGATGACATCGCGCACCGGGTCCAAGTTGTACTTGCGCAGCATTAAATTGGCCGCGCCTTCCATGGTGTCGCCGCGTGAGGCGATGCCGATGCCTTTGCCGCGCAGGTCCGGCACTTTGCGAATATCGTCGCGCCAACTGAGGATTTTATAGAGCGGCCGGTCGAGATTGACGTAGACGACTTTGAGCCTGATGCCGCGCAGGCTGGCATTCAATGACGAACCCGAAGACGTGCTGAAGTGGAGATCGCCGGCGACCAAGGCTTGGGTCGCCAATCCGCCTGGCATGGCGATGACTTCGACGTCCAACCCTTCGTCGCGGTAGTAGCCCAGCTCCTTGGCGACGAAGTGCGGGTAATAGATCACGCCGAAACTGGCGAATGACACGCGCAGAGTTTCGAGGCTGGGTAGTTGAGCCGACAAAGAAGCGGGCGCAACCGCAAAAACGAGAACGGATGCAAGGCTCAGCAAAAAATATTTCGACTTCATGCAGTAAGATTTACATAACTGTTAAACGCACTCAAACGCAAGGTCGCTGGTGCTGCTTGTCTCACTTGCACGGCTGCGATATACACGCACTTTGAGGAGTTAATCCTATGGCAAATGCAAACCCGATCACTTTGGAACGCATCGATCACGGCGTCTTGCCGTCCAACGATCTCGGCCGGTCGTTTCGCTTCTGGTCGTCATTCATGGGCGGACAGATCGGCCATCACACCAATTTGACCGTGCGCGGTCTTAATCGCGAAGTGCCGATGATTATTTTTATGACGGTGGCCAATCATCGCGGTTTTGGCCTGGCGTTGCAGGATTTTCGCATCTCGCCCAATCCGGCGCGCCGCTTGGACGGCGTGGTCTGGGGCTTCGAAGTCGCCGATAACAATCTCGACGCCGCCAGTGCGGAAGCGGAAAAGCAGAAGCTGCGTTGCGAGCGCGTCGCCGATTATCCGGCGTCGAGTCCGATCAAAGAATCGCTTTTCGTCCTCGATCCCGACGGCAATACTATCGAGTTGTGCATCCGCAAACAGCCCTCGGATCAAGCGCCGCAAGCGGGTCCGGTGCCGCTCCGGCGCATCAGCCATGTGCGCGTCGAGGTGACCGACCTCGAACAAGCGCGCGACTGGTACGCCAACACCTTCGGCCTCGTCGTTGGCGAGCAAGTGCCTGGAGAGAACCAATTGACAATGACAGTTGCCAAGTCGAATCAGTTGATCATACTGCGCGATGTCGACAAGGTCGCCGACCGCAGCACGCAGTGTTACAAAGGCCCGCATATCGATCTGCGCTCGGATGAAGCGTCTTACCCGGAAATGCTCAAGCGCTTCAATCGCAAAGAGACCTACTGGGGTCCCGATCCAAACTTGATCCCCTGGCATGAGCCCGACACCAATACCGCCTACGGCTACGATCCGTTCGGCAATCGCATCCAGATCGGCATCATCGCCCAGCGGCCGATGCATCACGGGGATGTGGCGCGCTTTCGGACCTAAGAAATTTAGCCGCAAAGAACGCAAAATAGGAATCGGATTTTCTCCCGCAAAGGCGCGAAGGCGCAAAGGTCGGACGTTGTCATTTCGAACGGAGAGAGAAATTTATAGTTCTCGCATTCGCTCGGCATGACAGTCTGGCCTGACTTTGCGACCTTGGCGCCTTGGCGGGAGTAATTCCTCGAATTGCAATGTTCTCATCAAGAATCCTATTCACGCTTGGCGCGGTATTCGCGATCCCTTGCTGGCAGCGCGAACTCGTCCACGCGGCGGACGACAAGGTCCGCTTTTCCGTCGCCGCCGTCACCGGCAGTTATATGGACGAGTTTGTCGCCATCGAAAAAGGCTATCATCGAGAAGAAGGCCTCACGGTGGAGATGATCCGAGCCGGCGGCGGTATCGCGACTCAGGCGTTGATGTCGGGGGATCTCCATTTCAGCACTTCGGCCGGTTCGGCGTTGAGCGCCATGTTGCGCGGCGCCGAGATTAAAGTCATCTACACCAATATCGACCGGCCGGGCTATCAGCTCTGGTCGGGCCATGGCGATATCAAGCAGTTGAAAGATCTACGAGGCAAACGGGTCGGCGTCACCAGCCGCGGTGATACCCAGGAGCTGTCGGTGCGTTTGCTGTTGCGCAAGTATGGCATCGACGCCAATTCGGTCTCCTATATGCCGGTGGGCTTCGGCGCCCAGCGGTTGGCCGCTCTGCAAGCGGGCAGCGTCGACGCCGTGCCGCTGGGCGCGGGGGACTTCGCCCAGTTGAAACAGCCCAAGGGCCATATGCTCGGCGACACTGAAAAAGAGATTCGCTTCGCCTACGTCGGCTTGGCGGTGGCGAGTAAGCTGATCGCGCGCCAGCCGGAGTTGGTCGAGAAATTTCTCCGCAGCGTGATCAAGGGCCGGGAATATGCGCGCCGTTACCGCGAGCAGACGATTACGATCCTCGGCAAATACACCCAGCGCAAACGCGAATTCAACGAGGTCGACTACGATTCCACCTTGCCGGTGTTAACTTCCGAAGGCTGGGTCGGCGACGACATCATCAAGGAAGACGTCGCCATGCGCGCCGAATTGGTCAACGTGCCGGCACCCAACGACTACAATAAGTTTTTCGACTACAGCCTGGTCAAAAAAATTTACCGTGAGCTGAAAGCATCCGGCTGGAAGCCGGCTCCGTGAAGTAAAGACAAAGACGGACGCTTCACCACGAAGGCACGAAGGACACGAAGGTTTCGGAGAAATAAATTTCCGAACTTCGTGTATCTTCGTGTCCTTCGTGGTGAAAAATGATTTTTTCATACTACACAGGAGAACCCACATGAGCACAACCTATGAAGTCGCCGATATGATGATCGGCGTGCGCAACATGATCGAGGCCGCGGATCTGCGGCGCGGCGACCAAGTTTTATTGCTCGCCGATACGCGCAGCGACAAGACGACGCTGGAGGCGTTGACCGCGGGGTTGCGCTTTTTCGGCGCGGAACCGATGACGATGGTGACTGAGCCGATTGCGCGCTACGGTGAGGTGCCGGCGGCGGTGATGGAGGCGATGCACGCATCGGATGTGGCGATTTGGGTCTGGCCGGTTTTCATTACTTTCACCCCGACCCATCGCGGCTTGGGACGCAAGCGTGAAGAGAGCGGCACCCAACTGCACGAAGCGCGCATGAAGCCCTATCACATTTATTTCGAGGGCAATGGCGGCTTGCTGGCGCGCGACTACGCCAGGTTCCCCAACAAAGTTTTATGGAAGCTAGCGGAAAAAGTCCGCGAAGTCGTCGCCCCTGGCAAGGTCGTGCATATTGTCGATGATCGGGGTAGCGATTTGACCGCCAGCTACGACGGCAATCGTTTATACGGCATGCAATTTCGTGCCGGCGATCCGCCGGGGCGGTGTCATTTCCCCTGGGGACGCTGTGGCGTGTTCAACGGCGAGGGCAATTCCAATGGCGAAGTATACTTAAGCTGCGTCCAAGGTGTCGCCGGACGGCTCGCGGAGCCGATGCGCTGGAAAGTGAAAGACAACATCATCACCGAAGTCGACGGCGGCGGCGAAGTGGGCGAGGAGTGCAAACGCCTTTTCAACGAAGTCCCCGAGTCGAATCGATTGATCGAGATCATGTTCGGTTATCATCCCAAAGCCTCGGCGGCCCATGGCATCGCCGATCCGATGCATTGGGAGCTGATCAGCAAGATGCCCTGGGCTGGTTTGGGCACACCGCGTAAGCACCCAAAGTTTCGCCATATGGACGGTTCGGTGTTCAACGGCCAACTGTATATCGACGACCGGTTGGTGGTCGATAAACACGGCATGCTCGACCGCTCGCTGTTGCACCATCCCGAAGTGCTCGAAGTCGCGGCGGAGTTCGGCGATCCCTATCGCGTGCTCGCGCCGGTATCCCACGAGGCGCATGGGTCGAATACGGCGTGGTGATTGTCGATTTGTGAAATGGCGGCAAAAGTGCCTGCGCAAAGTGGCTTGCCTTCCACGGACGATGGGCATCGTCGGGGCTTCCCCCATCCTGCGAGCTATCTCGAAACGGAAAAGGCGAATTACCTCAGAGTACACAGATGTCACAGAGAAAAGTTCGTCTTAAGTCTCGCTGTGTTCTCTAAGCGCCTCCGTGGTGAATTACCTCTTCGATTGGATCGCTCCAGACACGAATAGCGGATGACGCTATCTATTCACAGCCCTGGCCGATAAAATCTCATGGCGTTGCCGCCGAGCACCGCTTCTTTGTCTTCTTGGGTTAGGTCGTCGCGGGCGAGCAGTTCGTCGATCTCGTGGCGGCATTTGGTGGCGTCGAAGACTTCGTGGGGGAAGTCGCTGCCGAAGAGAAATGACTGGCGTCCGCCTTTGGCGACCGCCGTGTTCAAGCCGTCGTCGTCGCAGTCGAAGCCGACAAAGATGCGCCCCTCGCGCAGTTGGGTCTTGAAATAGTCGCTGGCTTTTTCGCCTGGCGCCGGACCGCCAAGGCGGTTGCCATGGATGTCCATTTGCACATGGCCGTCGTGATAGGAGCGGTCGAGGCGGTCCATCATGAACGGCACCCAGGTGGCGCCGCCTTCGAGAAAGCCGACGCGCAGTTTGGGAAAGCGATCGAAAACTCCATGACCGATCATCGCCGAGGCTTGGATCATCAAGCTAAACGGATGGCCCAGGGCATGCACCGGATAGTAAGTCGTGAACGCATCCATGCCCATGTGATGCAGCGCGCCGACGTGGACGGCGAGACAGCAGCCTAATTTTTCCGCTTCTTCATAGAGCGGCCAGTAAATCTTATTGCCGAAGTGGCCTTGAATCGCCTCGCCGTTGGACTTGGCAGCATGCCGCCCAACATGCCCAGCTGCTTTGACTGCGCGGCGCAATTCGACAATCGCCGCGTCGACATCCTGGAACGGAATCAGCGCGACGCCTTTGAGGCGCGGGTTCTTGGTCAAAAACTTTTCATGGAGCCATGTATTGTAGGCTTGGCAAGCGATCACCGCCCAGTCGGGCGCCATGATGCGGCCGACGGCGAGGCCCGCGGTGGGGTAGAGCACGGTCCAGCTGATGCCGGTCTTTTCGAGAAACTCAGTCCATGCCGCGGCGTCGGGGTTGCCGGTGGCGCGGCGATTTTGTTTCAAGTAGCGAAAGTGCAGATGATCGAACTCGGGAAACAGTTTCGCCATCTGATTGCCCTTGGGCATATACTGGGCGATTTCGTCGCCGCAGATATGGTCGTTGATATGGCCGTCGGCATCGATGATTTGCATTGGCTGAACTCCTTGGTGGTTGCTGCTTAACGTGAAATCTATGTCGGTTGCCCGATACTTTGCAATCTTTTCCCGGCTTCTGCTATGGTCGCGGAATTGGCGAGGATGCCTGGAGCCAATTGAGCAGGGGAGTTGAGTTGCTTGTCAAGAATAGAAGGGGGAGCAGATAGTGGACTGGATTTTTCAAACACATGATACGTACGCGTTTCTTTTTCTTCGGTTCGGCTTGGCGGTGACGTTTTTTATGCATGGGACGCAGCATGCGTTCGGTTGGCATGGCGGCAAGGGGCGCGAAGGCGCAGGTGACCAACTGGCGCGATAAGTACGGCATTCCGGTGCCGATGGGCGTCTTAGCATTGGTCATCGAGCTGTCGACGGTGGTATGCATGGCGCTGGGATTCTTTGTCCGGCCGGTCGCTTTGGGTCTGGCAGTTTTTATGGCTTTCGCGACGTTTCTCAGCCACTGGGAACATGGCTTTTTTCTTTCCTCGGCAGCGGGAAAAGGGAGCGGCATCGAGTACACGATGGCGTTGATGCTCATGGCCCTGACCATCGTAGTCGGCGGCGCCGGGGCGTTGTCGGTGGATATCCTGTTGGGGCGATAACCTAGACGACATTGTCGAAATGCTGGGCACGGAATTTAAAGCTGTGCTCTGGGTAAAACGCTTGGCGGTCGGGCAAGAAGATTGTGGCGTATCCGCAACTCTTGTATCTCGGCGTTCATCGGACCGGACGGCAAAACCGAAAAATTCACCATTCCGCCAAAGCCATGAGATCTGCGGATGGAAAATCGCCGCGGCGTTGCCAAGTGCCGGTAATCCGCTACTGCAATTTTCTTTGTAATTCTTCGGTGAGCTGAGCGAGTTCGGTGTCGCCTGGATTGATTTGCAGGGCGCTGCCGAATTCTTGCAGCGCTTTTTGGATCATGCCTTTGGTGAGATAAACGCGGCCGAGATTGATGTACGGAAAATGGCGCGGCTCATAGCGCTTGGCGTTCTTCGCCCGCTCGAGCCAGGGGATGGCGTCGTCGAGTTTTTGCTGCTGCATCAAGTAGACGCCGATGTCGTTGTAGGGGTTGCCAAATTCAGGGTCGATTTCGATGGCGATCTCGCATTGGGCGATGGCTTCGTTCAAGCGGCCCTTAAAGCTATAGGCCCAGCCCAGATAGGTATGAGCATCGGCGGTGGGGTAGAGCGCGATGGACTCTCTATAGAGCCGGATGGCGTCGTCGAACTCCTCGGCCATCTGCAGTTTCATCGCTTCGCCGATGAGCTCGATGGCGCGCTCTTGATCTTTGCTGGTGGCCATATTCGTGCCGCTAGCTTACTCTGATGTCTCGATTCATTTCAAACTCCCCAGGCGCCGCTCAACTGAATATTCGCGCCATTGACGTAACGCGCTTCGTCGGAGAGCAGATAGCGCACTGCGGCTACCGCGTCGTCGACGCTGCCGACATAGCCGGCGGGAATCAACTTCACCATGCGGTCGAGTTCTTCCTTGGGCGCGCTGCCGGAATCGATAAATCCGGGGGCAACGCAGTTCATGGTGATGCCGTCGGCGGCGACCAGTTTCGCGAACGAGCGTGACAGCGCCAGCAAGCCGACTTTGGCGATGTAATGGGCGGTCAACTGGGGCTGGGCGATGAGTTGCTCGGCATTGGCCATGGTGAAGGAGACGATGCGCCCCCATCTGCTGCGCTTTCATGATCGGCAGTACCGCGTGGGTCAAGTAAAAAACTGGATGGAGGTTGTTGTCGAACATGTCGTGCCAGCCGGCGTTGGTTTCCTGCAACAGCGACACCCGGTGATAGGGGCCGGCGCCGTTGATCAGAGCGTCGATGCGGCCGAATTCCTGGTGCACGCGCTCTACCAATTTCACCGCGGCCTCAGGCATTGGAGACATCGCATTGCAGCGCCAATCCGCCGCTACCGTTTTGTTTGACGCCGGCGATGACTTCGGCCGCTTCGTCGGCACTGGTGCGATAGCAAATCGCCACCGTCCAGCCTCGCGCTGCCAGGTCCAATGCGACGGCGCGGCCGATGCCTTTGGCGCCGCCGGTGATCAGTGCAACTTTGTTGTCCATTGAGTAGCTCAGTCGAGAGATTTACGATACGGCGCTGATCAATTTCAATCGTCGATGGCTAGTTCCGGCTCCGGGTTCGCAGCGCCGTCGCCTTCGACCCAAGGTTTGAATTTTTCGTAAAGTTCGCTGAGCTTCGCTTTGTAGTGTTCGACGTTTTCGTCGGGGTTCTTTGCGTCCCAATCTGACGCTGGTTTGCAGTTGTCGCTGATCTTGACTTTGGCTTTGCCACCGGTGACGTAATAGGAAATCTGGTCGCCCGCCTGATAGGGGCGATCGGCTTTGAGCGCCAGTTCATAGGGCGCGGCGGCGTTGCGTTTCTTGGCTTTGACTTTCGCTTGGTAATTCTCCAGTGAGTCTTGCAGCGTCTCGGTTTTCGCCAGCCAAGAAATGTCTTTGCGATGATTGGCGACGTCGTCGGCATACCGGTTGTAAAGCTCGGGAATTTTTTCCTTTTCACCTTTGAGCAGCAGCGTCAGCATTTCTTCCAGCCATTCGCGCTGGAACAATTCCAAGCCGCGCGAGCGCAGCCCGGAGCCTTTGATGCGCAGCCGGCCCTGCTCGTCGAGCAGGGCGTAGTTTTTCATCTTATAGCTGAACATGGCCGGGTAGCGGCCGTCGAGTTCGAGCTCGATGCCTTTGGGCAGAATCTCGCCGAGATCGTCGATCAGCTTCTCTTCGTCATTGGCGGTCTTGACACTTTCCGGCGGCACGAAATAGATGCCATCGGTGTCGACTTCGATGATCTTGGCGTCTTTGCCTTTCAGCCAGGCGACGGCGGACTGGATCAGCTCCCGGCCCTTGGCCGTAACCTGATTGGCCGCGCTGAAATCGTTGAAGTGGCGCCATCTGAAAACCCAGGTAGCCGTAAAAGGAATTGATGAGAATTTTAAACGTCGATTGCAGGGCGTTGAAATAGACTCGACCTTCCTCGTCGTCGGCGTCGCGGGCGAGCTCCTTGGCTTTGACGCGGAAGGCGCGCAGATCGCTTAACAGGCCGGGGAAGACGCCGAGCTCGTCTTTCTTCGGCAGGTATTTATAAACCAGCATGATCGACGGGTAGAGCGAGGTGACGTCGCAGTGCAGCACATGATTGGCCGTGCCCTGATACTCCATGTCGGTGAAGCCGCCGATGACGGCGCCGACCTCGTCGGGGTAGGGCACGGAATGGCGCTGATGCAGATACTCGCGCAGGAACAGGGCGTCGATTTTGGTGGCATTGCCGCGCAGCGGCATGTTCTGATAGCTGAACGGAAAAATCTGCGCCTCGACGAAGTAGCTGGGCGAAAGGATCTCGGAGATCGCCCGGGTCTCGCGCACGTCGTCGAGGGCGTAGCGAAACAAGGTGTCGGGATCATGATCGAAGTACCAGCTGGTCTTGTCGCCCGGCACATAGGTGCGCTCGGCGCCGGCGACGCCAAAATGGCGCGCGATGTCTTTCAAGCCGAAGCTCTCGAGCTCGCGGGTGGCGACATCGTAATGTTGCGCGAGAATCCAGGTGTCGATGATATGGCGGCCGAAGATTTCATATTTCCGATAGGTGATCGTCCGCTCGGCCATCTGCATGCGCGACGCATGGCCGCTCAAGCGCGAGCCGTCGCGGCCGAAGTTGAGCGCGACTTTGTGTCGCTTGGCGCGGGCTTCGATGTACTCCAAATCGAAGCGGAAAATATTATGCCCCTCGATCACGTCCGGGTCGCGCCGCTGGATCTCTTGCACCAGCTCCCGCAGCATCTCGGCTTCGCTGTACTCCTTGCCCGAGATCAGCCGCTCCCAACCGGTAGAGTCGGACAGAGCGATGGCCGTGATACGGTCGCTCTCCCGCGCTGCACTGGGAAAATTAAAACCGCTCTGGCAATAGGTTTCGATGTCGAGCTGTAAGCGCTTCAACTCGCGAAAGGTCATGCCGAGAAAATGCGTCCTGCCGGAAAGTAACAGAAATTGTTGCAGCGGGTCGCTGAAATACCAATAAGGCGCGTCGCCGGCGGAGGGTGTCTTGCCGGTCTTTTTCTGCAAATAGGCCTTGGCGTCGTCGAGCTGTTTCAAGCCGGCGAACAGCGCCAAACGGTTGAAGGCGCCGCTGCCGGCGAGCTTTTCGATTTGCGCTTCGCCGCTCCAGCCGCTGAGTGGGTCGTCGCCTTCGAGCAGCATCAACGGCTGTAATGTCGCTGCTTCGCTGCGCACCGTTTCGCCGTCGCGAAAAAAGATCTTGACACTGGCGTCGCCGTCGACTTCGAATGCGATCGCTGCCGCCGTGGCGTCATGGCCAAACAGGACTTCGTTTTTTTGAAATAGCGGGAGTAGTTGTTGCCGGTGTGCTTGCATAAGCTCAGCGCCGACTATAGCAAACTGCTCGGGGTTCGCCTAGCCGCTGTGCCGGGCGGGTCGCGCTCGCGCCATATAAATTATTCGTCGAATCCCGCTTTTCCCTGGAGGATTTGGCGTGGGATATGGTAAATTAACAACAGTTATGGACCCGCTCAGTTTTGATAGCCGCCCGACGCTGCGCAGCCCAACCCTGGTGCTGGCATTTGCCGGCTGGAGCGATGCCGGGGCATCGGCGACGACGGCGTTGCGCTATCTGGTCGACAACCTGATGGGCAGGAAGTTCGCCAGCATCGATCCGGAGGAGTTTTACGATTTTTACCGCCAGCGGCCGGTGGTCCGGTTGAATGACGCCAAGGTTCGCGAGATCCATTGGCCGTCCTTCGATTTCTATCATGGCGCCGGCACTCGGCCTTGAGAAGGATTTTATTTTCGGCATCGGCGCCGAGCCGCATCTGCGCTGGCGGACCTTCACTGAAACCATGCTGCGTTTCGCCCGCGAGTGCGAGGCGGAGATGGTGGTGACTCTGGGCGCCTATCTCGACGAAGTGCTCTACACCCGGCCGGTGCCGCTCACTGGATTTTCCACCGATGCTAAATTGATGGAGCAGTTGGACCTCGCGCCGTCGCGCTACCAAGGGCCGACCGGCATCGTCGGGGTGTTGACCGACGCCTGCCGCCAGAGCGGCGTGGCGAATCTGAGCATCTGGGCGTCGCTGCCGCACTATCTCAATGTTTCACCCAACCCGCGCGGCAGCTTGGCGCTGCTCTTGCGGATGAACCAATGGCTCGGCTTGCGCGTCGACACGACGCCGATGGAACGCGCCGCCGCCGATTTTCAGGCCAAGATCAACGAAGCCGTCAACGCCGACCCAAAACTTTCCGCGTACGTGCGTGAATTGAAGAAACGCGAATTCGAGCAGTGAAGCTCTCCGTCCTCGTCCCGGTCTACAACGAAGAGCGCACGCTGGAAGAGGTGGTGCGCCGAGTGTGCGCCTTTCCGAAGGCGAAGGAGATCATTCTTGTCGACGATGGTTCGAAGGATCGGAGTCGTGAGATTCTCACGCGTTTGCAGGAAGCGAATCAGCGGGCGAAGGATCCACTCAATCACATTAGGATTTTTTTTCAGCGAGCGGAACCAGGGCAAGGGTGCGGCGCTCAAAACCGCGCTCGGTCACGTGACCGGTGAAATCGTCCTAGTTCAGGATGCCGACCTCGAATATGATCCGGCGGACTATCCGGCACTGATCGAGCCGATTGAAAAAGGGCTGGCCGATGTGGTCTACGGCACGCGTTTCGCGGGTGGCGGTGCGCACCGGGTGTTCTTTTTTTGGCACTCGATGGGCAATCGAGTTCTGACATTGCTGTCCAACATGCTTTCCAATCTAAATCTCTCTGATATGGAAGTCGGTTACAAAGTATTTCGCGCGCAAGTACTGGAAGGCATCGAACTAAAATCGCGCCGTTTCGGCTTCGAACCCGAAATCACCATGAAGCTCGCCAAGAAACGCTGCCGATTCTACGAAGTGCCGATCTCCTACCATGGCCGCACCTACGAAGAGGGTAAGAAGATCACCTGGAAAGACGGCGTCGCGGCGCTGTATTACATGCTGCGATTCCGGTTCTCCGATTGAGTGGTTGGGGAAAAACTGCCGGCGCAGCATGCTGCGCCCCAACAGGTCGTTCCGTATTCTTTCGGTTGCTATCCTCTCGCTCCCTCGTTCCACAATTCATCCATGTAATCCTTGAGCGCTTCCTTGAGTGGGAACTTGGGCGTGTAGCCGAGCTCCGCTTGGCTGACGCTGATATCCATTGGCATGCTGCGGCTCTTGTCGGCGCTGCTGCTGCCGCTGACTTTGATTTCCAGCTTGGGTGCGACTTCGCGCACCACCTGAGCTAATTGCTCGGCGCCGTGGACCGCGCCGGTGCCGGCGTTGTAAATGCGCTGCTGGGGATGCTGCGCTTGGCAGGCGAGTAGCAACGCGAGACCGACATCTTTACCGTAGACATATTCGTTGGGACCGTAAGTCTTGGCGTCGATGGTGATCGGATCGCCTTTGATCATCGCCAGCGCCAAGTCGCGCATGACCATGCCGACGGTGGAGCCGCCGACGTAGAAGCCGCGGCCGAACACGCCGCCGGGACGGATGATGATGCTGTCCAAGTTGTACATGCTGGTGTAGGCGTGGAGCAAATGTTCGGAGCAAACTTTGGTGGTGGCGTAAAGGTTGTGGCCGCCGATGGGGTGAACCTCTTTGACCACGCTGTCATTGATCTTGCCACGCTCGTAGACGCCAAAGGTGCTGACGTAGACCACCCGGCGCAGTTTTCTTAGCCGGGCCGCTTCGAGAATATTGATCGTACCTAAAATATTGTTGGTCGCGCCGGTGTAAGAGTTTTCTTGCACCCGCCCGCCGATCAAACCCGCGGTGTGGACCAGGGTGTCGACGTTGAATTTTTCCAGCGCCGTGAGCAGCGCCGGCAAGTCGAGCATGTTGGCGGCGACGACGTCGGCCTTGTCTTTTCCGACGATTTTGCCGATGTAATCGCGGTTGGGCGAAAGGTCGAAAAGCACGACCTTGTGGCCGGCGTCGACCATTTGGCGCGCCGCGTGAGCGCCGATCAGTCCGGCGCCGGTGATAAGAATGTTCATGTTGCCTCCTACTTAATTTCTCTTCGATGACGATGCAGATTATTTGATACCCAGCTCCTGGTTCACTTCCCGTTGCAGGCTGAAGTCAAAAATCTTCGCTGCTGGCACCGGTTCTTTGAGCTTCAGCACTTCGGCGTCGGCGCGGAGAAATTCCTCGACTTCCTTGTCGGTGGGCAGTCCGTTGGTGGTAAACGCCGGGCGAGCCAAGCGATAGGATTCAAGCGCGACATTCAGGTCGACATTCAATAGCTTCGCCAGGACTTCGGCGCTGCCGCGTTCGTTCTCGAATAGATAGCGGTGTGCCCGGGAGCGGGCGCGCAGGATGCGTTTCACCAGGTCGCGTTTTTCCCGCAGCAGTTTTTCGGAGAAGGCCAAGCCGTTCTGCAGATTAGGCAGATCGTCCAGCGTGCTGCCGTGGATGCGCAGCTTGAACTTGTCGCGCGCCAGGATGACGGTCGGTGGCGACAGCGCTGCCAAGTGAATCGCCCCGCTCATGAGGCTCTGGAGCTGAGCCGGGACGTCGCCGCCGATTACCATTGTGATGTCTTTGTCGGTATCGAGCCCGGCCTTTTGCAGCAGACGTAGGCCAGCCAAATGCTGCGATCCGCCGAAGGTGGTGGTGCCGAAGGTTTTGCCTTTGAGTTCCGCCAGGGATTTGATTTCCGGTTTGGTCACCAGCCAGAATAGATTTTTCTTGAGGCTCTGCGACATGACTTTGGCCGGCAGATCACTGCGCTCCATGGCGCGAATGATCGTGCCGACGTTGTTGATCGCATGGGCGTCGCCGCTGAGTAGCGCGGTGACGCCGATATTGCCGCGCACCTGGACGACATCGGCGTTGAGCCCTTCCTGGCGGAAAAAGCCGCGTTCCTGGGCGATATAGAGATCGACGGAGGCGATGCTACGGCTCGGGTAGGTGATGACGATGCGATCGAGCGGCGTTTGGGCGTGGGCGGTCGCGCCGCTGCAGATGAAGGCGAACCAGGCGAGAATAACGAATGTAAGTTTCATTTGGCCCTCGATATTTAGTGGAAATGTCATGGATGTCAACCGATTCTCGGGCGTGACGCAACCCTCTCTTGAAACCGCGCCGGAAATTACAGTATACAGGGGTAAATAAGGAGGATGATTTTTATGAAAGTGAAGCAAATCTATCATATCGGT
Organism: uncultured delta proteobacterium; assembly: GCA_963847445.1. Taxonomy (GTDB): domain Bacteria; phylum Desulfobacterota; class Binatia; order UBA9968; family UBA9968; genus DP-20. The sequence goes on from CAWJZV010000046.1 coordinate 120,601, forward strand.
TTACCTTGCAATGATTTGGAGCGCGGTGTGAAGTTTTACACCGAAGTCTTGGGCATGAAATGCACCAAGATCGGTTACGACACCGAGAGCGGCGGCCCGTACAAAGAAAAATACGGCATGTTCCCCAACATCGCCCGGCTATTTATGGAAGATGGCATGTGCTTGGTGTTGTTCCAACGGCCCGAAGAGGTGGAGCGGGGCGATTTCGACGAGGGCACGTCCCATCTAGCGTTGGAAGTCAGCTCTGAAGACTTTGACAAGGCCAATGATGAGCTCCAGAAAGCCGGCGTGAAAGTGTCCATCGATAAGCCGGTGGTCCGGCCCACGGGCAAGGCGATTTACTTCTACGATACCGAACAGAATTACATTCAGCTCTGGTCGAGGCCGTAACGCGGGTATAGTTTCGGGTTACGGGTTTCGCGTTCCGAGTTAACCTGAAACCCAAGACTCGAAACTCGAAACGCTTTTTTGGCATTCCCCGAGTTTCCTGGAGAATTCTTCAGGGGGCTCGGGGAATGTCTTTTTGGCCGTCAGCAAGTCGTTTGGCCGAGGTGAGAAAACCGGTGTGGGCGACCATGCGGTGCTGCGGCCGGGCGCTCATGCCTTTGAAGTGCCAGAAGCGCATCAAGCTTTCGCTAGTTTCGATGCAGGCGAAACGTTTGTCGTCGCGCAGAGCGTCGACCAAATTTTTAACTTGCAGCACCGTTGGCAGGTAGCAGAGCAAGATGCCGCCGGGCCGGAGCACCCGCCAGGCTCGCTCGATGACATGCCAAGGCTCGGGCAGGTCCAGGACGACACGATCGATGTCGGTTTCCGCCAATTCGGTGGCGACATCGCCGAGCTTGATCGTCCAGTTGGGCGACGGACCGAAGTAGCGCGAAACGTTTTGCTGCGCCATCGCGGAAAAATCTTCACGCAGCTCGTAGGAAATCAGTCGCCCGTCGGCGCCGATGGCGCGTAGCAGCGCCATGCTCAGCGCGCCGGCGCCGACGCCGGCCTCGATGACCCGCGCGCCGGGGAAAAGATCGGCCCAGATCAAGATTGGTCCGATGTCCTTCGGATAGATGACTTGCGCCGTGCGCGGCAGGTTGGGAATCAGCTGCGGCAAGCTCGGTCGAAAGACCAGAAAAGGTTCGTTCACCGAGGAGCGCACGACGATGCCTTCGTCGTGGCCGATGATATCCTCGACGGCGATCTTGCCGCCGCGGATCGCGATCGGCCGGCGCTGATCGAGGCGCGAGAGATATTCCCGGTCTTTGCGGTCGAGCAAGATTACCGGTTCGTCGGCGGCCAATGGCCCTCTGCGATAGTTGCTGTCCATATTTTTCTTATTGGCTAATTGCGAACAGGTGTTTCACCAAAAAAACCACTGCACGGCGTCGCCGTAACCGAGACTCGGAATATCTCTCGCAAAGACGCTAAGCTCGCAAAGGTCGGAGAGTTAGGATGAAATTCGTTCGTAAGATATTTACTTTCCCCTCCACCTTGGCGTCTTTGCGCCTTTGCGAGAGGCAATTCCGAATCCGATTTACTTAACAGTGTAGCTGCCCATGCCCTGGCGCTGGAGTTCGGCGACGATGTCGCGTACTTCCTGGGAGCGATTGAGATCGCCGACCAGGATGGCGTCGGGGGTGTCGACGACGACGGCGTCGTCTATACCCAAGAGCACGACGAGGCGATCGGGGGAGTGGATCAGGCAGTTTTTCGAGCCGATCTGCACCCAGCGGCCGTTGCCGGCGTTGCCGTGAGCGTCTTTGCCCATCATGCGATGCACCGCGGCCCAGCTGCCGACATCGCTCCAGCCGAAGTCGGCTTCGACGGTGATGACTTTGCCTTCGGCGCCGGCTTTTTCCAAAACCGCAAAGTCGATGGAGATGCTCGGCATCTGGCCATACTCGCGGGCGATGGTTCGCCGCGAGGCGGTGCTGGGACTAGCGAGCGATTTTCCCGCGGCGGCTTTGGCGATGCGGCTAAGCGCTGCGCCGATTGCCGGCTGATAGCGATTCAACAGATCCAGCAGCAAGGATGCTTTCCAGACAAAGATGCCGCTGTTCCACAACGAGCCTTGGCGAATTAATGTTTTTGGCCGCCGCTTCGCTAGGCTTCTCGGTAAATTTTTTGACTTGGAACGCGCCGCCGGCAGCGGCAAGTTTGCCGCTTTTCATGATGTAGCCATAGCCGGTTTCCGGGTAATCTGGGCGGATGCCGATGGTGACCAGCTGGTCGTGTTTTTTCGCCAGCGCGACAGCCGACTTCAGAGTGCGTTGGAAGCCTTTCACATCGGCGACCCAATGGTCGGCAGGAAGCACGACCATCACGCCGTTGGGATCGCGGCGCATTACTTCCAACGCGGCCAAACCGATGCAAGGCGCGGTGTTTTTTCCTAGCGGTTCGGCAATAAAATTGTTCTTGGGCAGGGCCGGCAGTTCTCTTTTGAGTGCGGTGACTTGCTCGGCGACGGTGACCACCAAGGTCCGCGCGCGGCCGCCGAGGCCGTAGACGCGCTCGGCGGTTTCGTCGATCAAGCTTTTGCGGCTCAAGATTTTTAACAACTGTTTGGGTCGTTGAGCGCGGCTCAGGGGCCAGAAGCGCGTGCCTTTGCCGCCGGCGATGATGATGTTGAAGCAGTGTTTTTCCATTTGTCTGCGAGTTGATGAGTGCGCCGGTTAGTGTACGGTAGCCGTGATGGGCGATCAAGTGAATGGCCAAGATGAAAACCAGATTTGGCTTGTGCCCGATGATCTGCAAGCGGTCCGGTTAGACGGCTTCTTACGCCAATGCTTGCCGCATTTGTCGCGCCAGGAAGTTCATCGAGCCATCGCCGAGAAGTTTTTTCTACTCAACGGCAGAGTCGCGCGAAAGGGCGATCGCCTGAATGGCGGCGATCGGCTTTGCTTCGTCGGGCCGGCGGATTTGCTGTCCGACGCGCCGCCGCCGGCGCGGCAATTGGAAATCCCGATAATTTACGAGGACGATTCGCTGCTCGTCGTCGACAAGCCGGCGGGTGTGGCGACCCATGGCTTTTCCGGACGAGATCGCGCCACCCTGGCGAATTTTCTTGCCGCCCAACGGCCCGGACTACTAAACATCGGCAAGAGCCGGTGGGAGCCTGGACTCGTGCATCGGCTCGACATCGAGACTTCAGGCGTAGTGCTCGTCGCCAAGACTCAAGCCGTCTTCGATCGGCTGCGCGAACAGTTTCGCCGCCGGGAGATCAAGAAAACCTATCTTGCCCTGGTGTGGGGGCAACCGATCGAGCGCGGCACCATCGAGCTGGCTTTGGCCCATGATCGTGGCGACCGGCGCCGCATGGTTGCGGTGCAGCATCGCGAGCGGAGCGCCGACCGACGGGTTTGGCGGGCGATCACGCATTATCGTGTCATTGCCACTGCCAGCGGCATGAGCTTGCTCGAGGTCGAAATGGAGACCGGCGTGACGCACCAGATTCGCGTGCACTTGTCCGTCGAACGGCTATCCGATCGTCGGCGATACTTTATATGGTGCGGACTATCCGGAGCGTTTCGGCTTGGCCCGCCATTGTTTGCACGCCAGCAGTCTGACCTTGCGCCACCCGGCGAGTGGTCAGCTTCTGTGTGTCGATGCGCAGCTACCGGTTGAGCTTCGTGAGGTTTTACAGCGAATCGAAATGGCGGTCTAGGCGGCGCTGGTTTTGATGCCTTTGGCTTTGGCGCAGGGGCCGCAGAAGTTGTTGAGCGTCACCGCTTCTTCCATCCAGCCGTCGTCGAGGTTGTGGCTGATTTTCTTGCATTCGAAACAGATGAAATACAGACCGTCGATGCTTTTATTGATCTTCTCGCGGTTGAGCACGCGACCGCGCAGCTTGTCGATGCGAATGCCGAGCAGTTCTTCGTAGTTTTTCTTTATCTTGCGCCGTCCGGCTTCGTCACTTGGAAGATCTTCATCATCGGACTCGTCATGGGTGCCGTCGTCAATATAGTCGTGCGACCGATCCTTAGCTTTGGCTGGCCGTCCCGCGGTTTTCTTCTTGGTTCGTGGCATTTGTTTTGGCGCTCCGTGCGATACTGATCCTGGCGGCTGTTGGGTTTGCTGTCGGGAAGCGACCCTAATTGATAATGAACGCAGCCAAGGTTGTCAATAGTGAAATCGGAAAGTGTAACTTTAATAGCATGCGCGCTCGGTAACAAGTTTGCGCCTGGCATGAATGGAGTCTCGTCCGAAGTACGGATGCGCCTTGCCAGCCGTCGCTCTTTAGGCGTAAAACGCTGTGACTAGGCTTCGGTTGATCTAAGTCAAAATTGGCCGTTCATGAGAAAGCAAACGGCTGGAGGTTTTGTTGTGGAATCATCACTGCCTAACTCTCTGAATCGGCAAGGGACAACGCCTCCACCCATGGCCTTCGACCTCGACGCATATTGTGATCGGATTAACTACACGGGGTCCCGCGATCCAACTTTGGCCACTTTAAGGGGCCTGCACTTCGCGCATGCGCACAACGTGCCTTTCGAGAATCTCGACATTCACTTGGGTCAAGCAATTTCTTTGCAACCGGCCGATCTGTTCACCAAGATCGTCACCCGCAAGCGTGGCGGGTATTGCTACGAGGTTAACAGTTTCTTTGCCATGATCTTGCGGGCTTTTGGCTTTCAAGTGCACGGCCTGTTGGCCCGCGTTCTGTTTAGCAATCTCGGGCTTGCGGCCGCGCAGCCATCAGCTGCTTTTGGTTACGGTGGACAAAGAGCCATGGATCGCCGATGTCGGTTTTGGCAGTTGCTGCCTGCGCGAGCCAATGCGTCTGACGCCCGGTGTGGTGAGCGAGCAAGGCCCGGACAGCTTTCGACTCAAAACAGATGCAGGCCACACTTATGTTTTGGAAGCGTTGCTAGCCGGGCGTTGGCAAGACCTCTACGAGTTTACCCTGGAACCATTCGATCTCGTCGATTACGAGCCGTTCAATTACTGGAACTCGACATCTCCCCATGTGCGTTTTACGCAACAGAAGCTCTGTACGATTCCCACAAAAGAGGGACGTATAGTGGCGGTCGATATGGAGTTTAAGATTCACGGCCGCCAGGGCACACAAACGATAACGGCGAAAACGCATGAAGAATACCTGGAATTGCTGCGCGCACATTTCGGTCTGGAGGTAGCCGGCACGTTCATCAAATGAGGCCGGGTGAATCCGTAGCCCACGTCTGTAGGTCAATGTTTGGAGGAGATTATGACCAACAAGGAATCCAATCTGACGGCCTGCCGGGAGACGGGGATCGTATGGTTCTGCCGAAGCGCTTTCAGATCTCTGGAACGGTGCTGGTTTGACCGACATCGAAGTTACAGACCTGACAATATCATGCCAGTTCTCTTCGTTTGATGAGCTGTGGCAACGTTATCTGACGGGCGAAGGCCCTCCGGGTGCGTATATGGCGGGTCTTTCTGCCGATCGTCGTGAAGCGTTAAGAAGCGCGATGCAGCAGAACGTCCTGGGCGATGGCCCCGATGGGCCGTTTACACTTCAGGCGAAAGCGTGGGCGGTGCGTGGGAGAGTGCCCTGACGAAGTTATTTCTCTGGCAACGCACGAAACGGGAGGCGATCGATGCAGAACTTCGAAGCAGCAGACGTTGCTCGTCTAGATCGAGCCTATTCAACTCCGCAGATCGTCGACCAAAGACGGAAGTTCCGCGCAGCCGTTGCGGCTCGTCCAGGCGAAATCGGGTTAGATGTGGGCTGCGGCGCCGGCCATCTCGCGTGCGAACTGGCCAGAGAAGTAACGCCGAGGGGCCGGATCGTTGCGATCGACAAGAGTCGTAAGTCGGTTGACGCGTCTAAGGCTCGCGTCGCGAGGGAAGAACTCGCCGACACGGTTGACATGCGAGTCGGTGACGCAACCGCCTAGAGTTCCCTGACGAGACGTTCGATTTCATCGTGGCTGTTCAGGTCTATTCCTTCGTTCCAAATGTCGCGCGGGCGATCGAGGAAGCAGCGCGTGTGCTGCGCAAAGGCGGCCGGTTGCTGGTGCTCGAATCGGACTGGGACAAGTGCATATGGAAGTCAAAGATCCCGCTTTCACTCGTCGTATGATTTCAGCGCGGGCCGAGACGCAATTCGCCCATGCCTATCTCCCGCGTGATTTGCATAAGTATTTGCGCGCTGCGGGTTGACACTTGCCGATGTACAAGCGTTCTCCATCGTCGAAACGAATTATGATCCGGAGTCGTACGGCGCCAGCGTGATCGGCATCACTCGCGACTCGGCGCTCAAGCATGGTATGCCCGCCGAAGCTGTCGCCGCCTGGGAACAAGATCTCCGCTCTCGCACAGCGGACGGTGAATGGTTTTTTTGTTTGGACCGATTTGTGTTTACGGGGAAGAAGTAGCGGCGACTTAGCAATATAGCGTAATTACAACATCGCTGGCGAGCCAGCTGAATCTGACGTCAGGGGTCGCTCAGTCAAAAAGTTTAGGCCACTGCCAGACATGTAAGGAGACAAACACATGATCGCTTTTGGATTCTTACTCCCAACGCGGGAAATCGTCATGAACCAAGAGGTCCCCAACTTTAGTGAGATCCTTGACCTGGCAGAGCACGCAGAAGCGTTGGGATTCGACTCCGTTTGGGTTGGTGACAGTGTGCTGGCACGTCCGCGATTCGAGGCTTTAACGACACTGGCAGCCGTCGCTGCGCGCACGCAGCGAGTACGGTTGGGGACCGGCGTGCTTCTCCCCATGCTGCGTCATCCGGTGCTCTTGGCCAATGAGGTTGCCAGTCTGGACCATGTTGCCAATGGGCGGCTGATTCTCGGGGTAGGAATTGGCGGCAATGCTCCCGCGGTTGCCCGGGAATTTGCCGCCTGCGGGGTGTTGATCTCCCGCCGCGTCGGCTTGTTCGAAGAAAGCCTCGCGCTTCTGCGTCGGTTGTGGACTGAACCCGAGGTGACATTTCAGGGGCGCTATTTTCAGCTGCAGGCCGTGCGGTTAGGGTTGCGTCCGCTGCAAAAGTCAGGCGTCCCGCTCTGGGTGGCCGGGAGAGTGGATAATGCGCTCCGGCGGATCCTGCGTCTCGGCGACGGTTGGTTGCCGATTTCGTCGTCGCCCGAAGCCTTCAAGGCGGATTGGGATCGCCTCCGAACGTTGGGGCAAGAGATGGGGCGAGACGCCCACGACCTGCATCGCTGTTTGTATACTACGCTCAACGTCAACGCCGATGTCGCCCAAGCAGAACGCGAGCTGCGCGCGTTCATCGAAAACTATTACGGGATACCGTACGAGGTGCAAGCGACTCGGAACGGCCTCTGCGCCGGCTCGCCGGAATAGTGCATTGCATGGCTCAAGGCGTTTATCGCTGCCGGGGCACAGACTATCGTGGTTCGCTTCGGCAGTCCGGATCAGGCTGGCCAACTGGGGCGATTTGCCGGGAGGTTTTGCCACATATGCGGCCAGCGTAAAAACCGTGGTAGACGCAAATCAATGCTCTATCCGGGAGCCACGCCCTGGCCTAACAAACAAAAAGATGGAAGCGAACGCGGAGAGTATGTCGGTCGTGCTAAGGGTTAGACGCTGTGGAGGAATAGCACTAAAGAAAAGGAGAGTGTTATGACCGATACCCAACAGGCGCCCGACCCGCGGATCGCGGATCTCGTGCGGACCGGCAGAGTCCGGGTCGCGCTGTATCCACCGCAGTACGCGAAGGATACAGCATCCGGCGAGTTGCGCGGCTGGACGATCGATCTCGCGCGCGCACTTGCAGTGCGGATTGGGGTTGAGTTCTTGCCCATCGAATACCCGACTCCTCCTAAGGCCATGGAAGGTCTGAAGGGAGGCGCGTGCGACGTGGGGTTCGGAGCGATGGACGAATCTCGGTCAACCGACGTAGATTTCTCACCCCCGGTGCTTCGTTTCGACTTTACTTATCTGGTGCCGGCTGGCTCGTCCATCCGCAGCGTTGCCGATGCGGACCACCCCGGGATTCGGTATCGCGGTCGTGCGCAACCACGCGTCGACCTTATGTTTGAAACGGGTGAGGCAGCACGCCGAAATGGTGAGCGCCGAGACGCCAGACGTAGCGTTCGATCTGCTGCGTACCGGACAGGCGGACGCGTGGGCATCAACCCGTCCGGCGCTTCTAGAGTTTTCCAGCAAAGTGTCCGGCTCGCAGGTACTTGATGACTTCTTTGGCGCTAACTTCACTGCGATGACGGTCCCGAAGGGGCAGCCCGAGCGGCTCGCCTACATCAGCGACTTCATCGAAGACGCCAAGGCCTCGGGGTTGCTACAGAGTGCAATCATAAATTCGGGCTGGCGGGGCGTGCACGTAGCACCGCCGGGAAATTCCCCCGCCCAGAAATGAGTGACTCACGGGAGAGTGAAAAGGGTTGCATGGCCGGTGTAGTGAAAGCGTGTAACTTCGTATCAGCAGCGAAACGGAGGACCTATGTTTGAAGTCGCGGAAGCGTATGAAGTTATGATGGGACGGTGGAGCCGGCAGTTGGCGCCTTTGTTTGTGGAGTTTGTCGGCGTTCGGGATGGAGAGAAGGTTCTCGATGTTGGATGCGGCACGGGCTCGCTGTCAGCGACGCTAGCCAGAGTAACGAGAGCGTCGAAGATTGTCGGCATTGATCCTTCGAAGGGATTTATTGAGTATGCTCGAACCCAAGTCGCCGATCCGCGTGTGACTTTCGAGTTGGGGGACGCGCAAGAACTGCCTTACTCGGACGGATCGTTTGACCGATGCATGGCGTTACTCATTGTTAACTTCGTCCCTGATGCTCCGACGGCGGCGAGAGAGATGCGCCGAGTAACAAAGTCCGGTGGTGTCGTCGCAACCACCATGTGGGAGGGCAGTCGCGCTCATGAGCTCACTGGCCGCTTCTGGGATGCCGCGGTAGCGATCGATCCTACAGCGAAGCGGCCTGCTGAGAGACGAGGATCATACGGTTCCGCGGCAGCGCTTTCAGATCTCTTGAAGGGTGTCGGCCTGACCGACATCGAAGTTACAGACTTGACGATGCCGTGCCAGTTCTCCACGTTTAACGATTACTGGTTGCCGCTTACCGAAGGGGTAGGGCCTTCTGGAGCTTATCTGGCGCGACTTTCGGACGATCACCGAGCGGCGTTGCGTGAGCGGCTGCGGCAGAATCTATTGGGCAACCGCGCCGATGGGCCATTTACACTTCAGGCGAAAGCGTGGGCGGTGAAAGGGATTGTTCCATGAACTGAATCGGTCGAGAAATGACTCGCGCAAATGCGCCGGAGCAATTGGAGGCGTGATGTTCTACAAACGCGGAGAATTACAACCACGGCACCGGACGCTTGAGCAGGCAGTTGGCGGTGTTGTTCACGGATTTCGTCGGCGTCGAGAACGGCGATCATGTGCTCGACGTGGGTTGCGGCACCGGATCGCTTGCTCTCAGCATCGCGGAGAATCAGCGGGCTTCAAGAATCGTCGGTATCGATCCCTCCGCCGGCTTTATCGACTACGCGCGTTCTCAGAGTGCGGATGGACGGTTAGAATTCCAAGTCGGCTGACGCACAGAATCTGCCGTTTGCGGAAGCGTCTTTCGACAAAACCATGGCGCTTCTCGTCATCGGCTTTTTCTCCGATGCCGCCAGTGCGGCGCGCGAGATGCGGCGCGTGACCAAGCCCGGTGGCATTGTCGCGGCGTGCTGGTGGGACGGCGGTCGCGACAACGAATTCCACCAACGTATTTGGGATGCGATCGTAGCGCTCGACCCGTCGGTGAAACGGCCCGCCATGGCTTACGCTTCGTCGGAAGCCCTTTCATCCTTGTGGAGTTCTGCCGGTCTGACCAACGTGTGAAGTTGAAGGGCTGGCATTTCCCTATGAGTCCGAGTCGTTCGAACAATTCTGGCGATACCAGTATCTACAAGGCCAAGGCGGCGCGGCGGCTTACATTGTCAAGTTATCAGAAGAGCGGCGCGAAGCGCTGAAGCAACGGTTTCGCCATGAAGTGTTAGGAAGTCGATCCGAGGGATCGTTTACAATCCAAGCGAAAGTTTGGGCGGTGCGCGGTGTGGTGCCATGAGAATCAGGTATCCCTCTGCGTGGGAATGTTAAAACTCCGGTAAATTAACCTTCGGGAATGGAGGATTGAACATGCTCCTGATCAACGATGCCGAGGTTCGGCAGGTTCTTGCCATGGATGATTGCATCGAGGCGATGCAACGCGCCATTGCCGAGGAGACGAAGGGAGTCGCGGTGAGCGCACCGCGCACGCGCTACAAGGTCCAGGCGGATCTCGACCAGGCCGGCTACATGGCGACGATCATACCCGGCGCCGTGCCGAGCTGCGAGGTGGCGTCGATGCGCTACGCGTCGACGATTGTGCAGGAGCGTGTCGTGGGCGGGGTGAAGCGGATGAATTTCCTGTCGCCGAGCAATCGCAATTGGGACTTTGTCATGCTCTTCAGTCTGCAGACGGGCGAACCCCTCGCGCTGATTGCCGACTATAGCCTCTCGGCGATCCGGGTGGGTGCGACGACGGGAGTGGTGCACCGCGCGTTAGCGAAGAAGAATGCGAAAGTCGTCGGGATATTCGGCTCTGGCCACCAGGCGCGCGCCAATCTGCAAGCCATTACCACGGTTCGCGATATCGAGTCGGTGAAAGTTTACAGCAGCACTGAGGCAAACCGGGATCGCTTTGCGGAGGAAATGACGGAGCTGTTAAAGGTTAAAGTCCGTCCTGTCAGCAGCCCTGAGGAAATCGTCAAGGGATCGGATATCGTCATGTGCGCTACCAATTCCAGCCAGCCCGTATTCGACGGCAACTGGCTTGAGCCGGGGCAGCTTGTCACCACTCTCGTCAATACCGACGGCGTGCACCGCCGGACCGAGGCGGATGCCACCACGATGCTCCGCTGCGATTTCATCGTGCTAAACAGCAGGGAGGCGGCGAAAATGAACCAGCAGCGCGAGCTGCTTGACCTAATCGAGGGCGGTTCCTTCGGCTGGGATAAGGTCTGCGAAATGGGTCAAGTGATCACCGGGGAGCATCCCGGGCGCACGAGTGATCAACAGATTATTTATTACAAGAGCAATACCGGCGTCGGTATTCAGTTCGCAGCTGCCGGCGCGTCGATATACGAGGCTTGCAAAAAGCGCGGTCTCGGCAGGGATTTGCCCACTGAATGGTTTGGAACTGAGTTGAGCAAATGAATAGAGTGAAGATTGGCACATTCGACGACTCCAACTGGTTTAAGTAAGATAGAACGGCATATCTGGATGCGTTCAGCACAGAGCTGGATGTCATGCTCAGAAGATGTGCCGCGTTTTGAGAAAAGTATGATCGCGTGATGATACGCCGTGTCACGGCTGTTCAGTGGAAAGCGAAAATATTTTATCGATGGGAAAGGAAAAGCTATGTTCGAGGTCGCCGAAGCCTACGAGCGACAGATGGGGCGCTGGAGCCGTAGTTGGTGCCGCGCTGCTCGCGCTCCTGCTCGGCGCCTGCGCACAACTGCCCGAGTACACCCGGCTTCGGGTCGTGCAGCATCCATCGGTAAATTTCAACGAGCGCCGGCCGAGTTTCGTGATCCTGCACCACACCGGCAATCCGGAAGCGAAGCGCGCCCTGGACACTCTGTCCAACCCGGTTTTAGAGGTCAGCGCGCATTACCTCGTTGCGCGCGACGGAATGATCTACTACCTCGTGGACGAAATGAAGCGCGCCTGGCACGCGGGTGATTCCTGGTGGGGCGGGCCCATCGACATGAATTCAGCCTCGATCGGCATCGAACTCGACAACGACGGCAGCGAACCCTACGCCGAATCGCAGATCGCGGCGCTGCTCGCCTTGCTGGCCGACCTCGAGCAGCGCTACGGCATCCCCGCAAAGAATTTCATCGGCCACGGCGACATCGCGCCCGGGCGCAAGGTCGACCCCAGCGTCGAGTTCCCGTGGCGGCGGCTGGCAGAGCACGGCTTCGGCCTTTGGTGCGAGCCGCCCTTCGAGCCGGCGCCGCCGGGCCTCGACACTGGAGCGTTGCTCGGCGCCTTCGGCTACGACGTCTCCAGCCTCGATGCCGCGATCGGTGCGTTCAACCGGCATTTCGCAGGCGTCGAATCCCCGCGCATGACCGATGAAGGCCGCGCCCGCCTGTATTGCCTGGTACTGAAGAAGTGGGCGGGGGAGCGCAGCTGACCGGGTGCGGGCGGCGGCCGGGTCTTTTCGCGCTACTGGTCCCGAGCACGGCGCAGATAGTCGACAGGCCGATCGGCCCGCTCGCCCAGATCACGTTTCGCGGGCCGGTGGATCCTGGTTGCAAGGTGTCGGCTCACCGCTGTGTTAACTCAGATATCGAGAAAATTAGTCGAACGATACCCACTCAGAAGGCGCAAAAGAGTCCCGGTATATTTTCTCCTTCTTTTCTTGGGCTCAAATGGCTATATAAACGAAAGACGCACTTCACGCTCGAAGCGGGTCCGGCAGAGGATGCGGTGTATTTAGCGAAGTGATCAACGCCGCGGGGGAACCAAAACAATAGGGGACGTTCATCGAAGGCGATTTTATGCAAGACCGACGCAAAGTGATTCATCGTCTACCCGACGTTCAACGTCATGCAACATTCAGAAATTTTTAGCCGGGGAGATCCTACTGCGTCTGTAAGCAGGAAGATTTATCGCAGAGAACGAAGGACAAAAAAATGGAGGAGTTATGTTCGAAGTCGCCGAAGCCTACGAGCGGCAGATGGGCCGATGGAGCCGGCAATTGGCGCCGTTGTTGATCGAGTTTGCCGGAGTTGACGCCGGCGAGCGCGTTCTCGACGCTGGTTGCGGCACCGGCTCGCTGTCCATGGCGATCGCGCGATTGACGGCAGCTGGGTCGATCGTCGGCATCGACGCTTCTAAAGGCTTCATCGAATATGCCCGCGCGCAAAATTCCGACCCGCGAGTCAGATTCGAATTGGGCGATGCACAAAATCTTTCTTACCCGGAGGCGTCGTTCGATCGTTGCTTGTCGCTCTTGGTCGTCAATCACATCCCCGACACTCCTAAAGCTTTGAATGAGATCTGCCGGGTGACCAAGCCGGGCGGCGTGGTCGCCACCGCCATGTGGGATGGCACCGGCGGCAATGAGTTTAACGATCGCATGTGGAATGTCGCGGTGACGATCGACGCAAACGTAACGCCAGCTTCTAAGCGAGCCGGCACTTATAGTTCGCCCGCCGAGCTGACGACGCTTTGGCGCGACGCCGGTCTGATTGAAGTCGACGTGACTAGCCTGGTCATGCGCTTTGAATACGCGTCCTTTGCCGACTATTGGCAGCGCTTTCTCGAAGGCCAGGGGCCGGCGGGCGCGTACGTGATGGCGCTGGCGGAAGAGCGGCGTGAAGTCCTTTGGCAGAAACTTCACCAGGAAATTTTTGGCAACCGGCCCGATGGATCTTTCTCGCTTCAGGCCAAGGCCTGGGCGGTGCGGGGAGTGGTGCCTTGAACGATTGCGGGGAAAGCAAGGGCAACTCATGGAAAATATTTTCCCACGACCGGGCGCTCGATCCACAGCCGGCCTTGCCGTCGTCATTGCGGAGAAATAACGCTGGCCAGGTTACTTGAAGGAGAGTGGCAAGGTCGCGTTCTGGGAAATCCCACTCGGCTCAAATGGGTAGCGACGAAGCCGACGCAGCATATAAAACGGTGCAGTGGAGCGTTGCGCTGTTGGTGGCCGAGATCGGCTAGGCGGTCTTCGTGACGAATTGAACTTGGCGGAGTCTACGCAGACGATCCAGATCTGAACCGGCAAGAAGTTAACCAGGAGACCGATATGAAAATCGACGGCGGCTGCCATTGCGGCAATATTACCTACACTGCGGAAGTCGATCCCGACAAGGTCGGCATATGCCATTGCACGGATTGTCAGACCCTGTCCGGGACGCGCGTTTCGCGTTAGTGTTTCTGCGGCTAAAGGAAGCATTTCACTTGAATGGCGGACAACCGAAGATTTATGTAAAGACCGCCGAAAGCGGCGCTAAGCGCGCCCAGGCTTTCTGTCCTGAGTGTGGCACGCCGATCTATTCGGCGGCGGTGAACGACCCGCAAGTGTTCAACATCCGCGTCGGCACGGCGCGCCAGCGCGCCGAGCTGAGGCCAAAAACACAAGGATGGTGCCGATCCGCGCGCGACTGGGTCAATGATCTGCAATCCGTGAAGCAGTTTGCCAAACAACGAACCGGTTGAGTCGAAACGTACAGCGGCAATCCGGTCTTCCAACGACGGAAAAGGGAGTACTCCATGAACGAGGAAGGCAACCGCAAGCGCGACGAGAGCCGGCGGGTTTTTAGCGAAGCTGCTTCCATCTACGATCGAATTGGTCCGCCAATTTTTTCTCACTTTGGTCAGCGGCTTGTTGATGTCTCGGAGATATCACTCGGCGCGAATGTTCTCGACATTGCGGCGGGTCGTGGCGCTGTGTTGTTCCCGGCGGCCGCGAAAGTTGGCTCAAGCGGGCGCGTTATGGGCATAGATTTTACTGCGGCCATGGTCAGCGAGACCGCCAAGGATATTGCGAGCCGAAAGATCGCTAACGCTGAAATTCGCCAGATGGACGCCGAGCAGATGGAGTTTGACGACGCGGCATTCGATTGCGTCACCTGCGGTTTTGCGGTCTGGATGTTCGCCGAGCCGGCGCGGGTTCTCCAGGAATTTCGTCGCGTGCTGCGGCCAGGCGGACAGGTAGCTCTCAGCACTTGGGCGGCGGATAACCCGGCCCAAACTTGGTGTCATGAAGTGCTTCGACCCTTTGTGCCGGCACCCGCGTCCAAACTGTTGGCGACGAAAGACGTGAGATTCGACACGCCGTTGCAGTTAGAAACGGTGCTGCGACAGTCGGGCTTCACAGATATTCAAATCACAGTCGAAGAGATGGAGTTTGTTTATCGCAGCGAGGAACAGTATTGGTCTTCGCTCTGGTCGTCCGGTTTACGGCGCCCACTTGAAAAGATGACCGCGGATTTACTGGCACAGGCCAAGAGCGAAGTCATGCGAAAATTTCAAACCTTTAGACAGCCAGATGGATTTCACAAACTGAGTCGCGCTTTATTCGCTTGCGCAAAGAAGCCGACGATGTGACACGATGCGTTGTCCGTAATTGAGGGGGCTAGATTTGCAGTGATGGCAAGGATGACCGGTGCCCTTGAGACCTTGGGTCTCACAATACGGTAAATCGAAAGGCTAATTCCATGAAAAAAACTTTCTTGGTGATGACGACTCTGTATCTGCTTCATTCATCTGTTCACGCCGCCGAAAAGATTCGCATCGGCTTTCCGGAATTCAACTCTTCGACCTTTACGCTGCCAATGGCGCAGATTAAAGGCTTCTTTCACGAAGAAGGGCTGCAAGCGGAGCTGATCCGGATTCGCTCCGCCGTGGCCTTGCCGGCGCTGACCAGCGGCGAGATCGACTACCACACCGTGGTCGCCCCCGCCGTCACTGCGGCGTTGCGCGGCATTCCCGTCCGGGTTGTCGCTTGTTTCACGCCGGGACTGACGACGGCGATCATCGCTCGTCCCGAGATCAAGACGGTTCAAGATCTCAAAGGCAAGATCATCGGGCTCAACAGCATCGGCGGCGGACTGGAAAGCACGGTGCGGCTTGATGTTGAAGCACTACGGACTCGATCCCGACAAGGATGTGAAGTTTCTCGCCACGGGAGGGATCGAGACGCGTTTTGCCGCCTTAAGGCAGGGATTGACCGTGGCGACGGCGGGCTCCACGCCGGCCGACTATCTGGGCAAGAAATTCGGCTACGTGGTGCTGGCCCGGGCTTACGATCTGTTCAGTTATCCGAATACCGGGCTGGTCGCCAGCGTGAAAAGCATCAAGGAAAATCCCGATCGGCTCAAGCGCGTGATCAGAGCCGGCATCAAGGCCAATCGTTACATACTGCAAAATCGCGAGGGCACGATTCAGGTCATGATGCAGTGGATGAGAGTCGACCGGGACACGGCGACGGCAACCTACGACGGCTCGCTGAAGTCGTTTAATGACGATGGCAGTGTTTCTGACGCCGGTCTGCGCATCGCCCTCGACGAATCGCGCAAGGCCGCGAATATGACCCGCGAGGTGGCCTTCAGCGAGGTTGCGGATTTTTCGATGCTGCGCGAAGCGCAGCGGGAGTTGGGGGCGAAGTGATTTTGGATTTTCGATAGCTTTGGATTGTCGGTCAGGACTGCGGTTTGGATCATGAATTGTCGAGTCGAACGACGCCTTGAGCGACGATTCACGGATGTCACATTAGGGGAAGACTTTTTCTCATTATGCTGGTGTTTCTCACTCTCAGCGCGCCGGTTCAGGCGGCGGATAAGATCAGAATCTCCATGACCGGCTTCGCCGGCCAGTTCATGACCTTTCCGCTGGCGCAGAAGCGCGGCTTTCTCAAAGAAGAAGGCGTCGAGGCTGAGATCGTTCGCATCTCGGCGGCCGCCGGCCGGGCGGCGTTGACCAACGGTGATATAGATTATTCGACGGGGATAGGCGGGACGGCAATCAATGGCGCGCTCAGCGGCATTCCGATTAGAGTCGTTGCCTGCTTTGTTCCCGCGCCGGTGCTCGGCTTGGTGGCGCGGCCCGAATTCAAAACCGTGCAGGCGCTCAAAGGCAAGACGATCGCAATTCTGATCCCTGGCGGTGTCGCGCATTTTGCCGCGCGGGCGATGGTCAGACATGTCGGTCTCGATCCGGAAAAGGAAATGAAGTATCTCGCCGTCGGGCCGCCTGATGCCCGTTACGCCGCGTTGACTCAGGGTTTGGTCGAGGCGGCGATACTCGGGCCGCCGCTCGACTTCGAGGCGCGCAAGCAGGGTTACAATATTCTCGTCGCGGGCCGACGAAGTGATGGTTCTCCCAGAGACCGGCTTGGTCACCGGCGTCAAGAAAATTCAATGACAAGCCCGATGAGATCAAGCGCGTTATTCGCGCCGGCATCAAAGCCAATCGTTACATTCGCGCCAATCGCGATGGCACGGTTCAGTTCTTGACGGAGTGGCTCAAGCTTAATCGAGAATCTGCCGCGGCGACCTACGATAGCGTCGTTCGGGTTTATAACGAAGACGTCAACGTCTGCGACAAAGGGCTACGCGTGGTGATCGACGAGACCAAGAAAACCATGAAGCTCAGCCGCGATGTCCCTTACAGCGAGGTCGCCGACCTGTCGATTTTCCGGGACACTCAGCGGGAGTCGGCGGCCAGATAGCAAATAGCGGCGTTTGAGCTTGGCAGTGACAACTACCGTGCGCAGGAATCGACGAAAGGAATTAGCATGATCTCGAATAACTTGATTCGATTAGTAGCCGTGGTCGGGTTTTTCTTATTGTTGGCGGTCGCCAAGCCATTCGTAATCGTGCGCGCGGGCACGGTCGGAGTGGTTTACAGCTTTGGTTCCATCGTCGGCCAGGTGGACGAGGGCTTTCACCTCATCTGGCCGTGGTGGTTCATCACCCACACGGATATCAAAGTGCAGAGAGCGGTGTTGGATAAATTGCCGTCCTTTAGCGCGGAGACTCAAGATGTCTTCGTCAGAGCCAGCCTGAACTATCAGGTGTCCCCGAAGGCGGTTCAGACTTTGTTCCGCACCGTTGGGCCGGATTATTTTCATGTGCTGATCGAGCCGCGCGTGGCGCAAAATTTCAAGGACGAAACGGTTAAGTATAAGAGCGTCGACATCGCGCCAAACCGGGAAAAGATCCGGCAGGCGGTGCGGCAACGACTCGAGGCCGAACTTTCACCGTACTCGATCCATATTATCGACTTGCTGCTCGATAACGTGGATTTTAGCGCCGCCTTCAAACAATCCATTGAGAACAAACAAATCGCCACGCAGAAGGCGCTTGAGCAAGAGCAGTTGGTCTCTGCGGCTAAGTTTTCCGCGCAACAACGCGTCGAGACCGAAAAGGGCGAAGGCGAGGCTAAGCTAGCACGGGCTGAGAAGGAAGCGCTGGCCAACCAAAGATTGTCGGCGTCGCTGACGCCGTTGCTCGTCCAGCACGAGATGATCGACAAGTTGTCTGAGAAAATCCAAATCATGGTTGTGCCGCAAGGATCGAATTTTCTTATGCAGTTGCCAAATGTCGCGGCACTGAAATGAATAGATTGAGGAGAAGCGATGGATTTAGGTCTGCGCGGTAAAGTTGCCATGGTCACCGGTTCGAGCGACGGGATTGGTTTCGCCACCGCTCGACTGCTCGCGCGCGAGGGCGCGCGGGTCGTAGTGTGCGCCAGGCGAGAAGCGCTGCTCAATCAGGCGCGCGATGTCATCGTTGAGGAGACTCGGCGCGGACGTGTTGGCATTGACCTGCGATGTGCAGCGAGTTGGACGACGTCAAGCGCTTGGTTGACACGACGATGGAGCGCTTCGGCGCCATCGATATTTTAGTGAACAATGCCGGCAGCGTGCCGGCGATCAAGTTCACCGATGTCAACGACGCCCAGTGGTATGAAATGTTGGAGAGAAAACTGCTGGGCTATCTGCGCATGACGCGCGAGGTGGTGCCGCACATGCAGAAAGCCGGCTGGGGGCGCATCGTCAACGTCGCCGGCACGGCCGGGTGGGAGCCGAGCAATACGGCGATGGCAGTGGGTATTAACAATGCCGCGGTGATGAACTGGACAAAATCGATGTCGCTGCAATATGGCGCTGAGGGGATTTTGGTGACGACAGTGGCGCCGGGATCCATCGACACGCCGAGGCAAGTGAACAATCGCCAGCGCGAAGCGGAAGTAACCGGCAAAAGCGTCGAGGAGTTGCGCAGCGGCGCGGGTGAAAGACATTCCGCTACGCCGCCTCGGCCGCCCTGAGGAAGTGGCCAATTTAGTGGTGTTTCTCGCTTCGGAATGTTCGAGTTACATGACCGGCACTTGTGTGACCGTGGATGGCGGCGTGGTGAGGGGGATTTGACTGCGGGTTCCATCGACACCGGGCGAATTGGCAGGCGAATATGAGAGACCAAGCGATCGTCTTTCAGCCCGGCGAAGGCGATTTCATGATATCCATGTCGGAATCGATGCTCTTAAAGCCGGTGTTTACAATTCAACTTCGCGCCGATCGTGTTCAAGACTGGCTTGGGATGACATTGGGACTTAAGTCTGTCGATAACGCTCTGTCAATAATCCAACCGCGAATGTTGGACGGCCAGACCTTAACTTGACAAGGCTAGGGGTGGGTATTACAGTTTAATGCGAGTTTTACTTCTAAATCGTAACTGTTTTGCAAGCCAGTTTGATGATCGATTTTACCGTGCCAAAACTTAAATAGCCCGAGTATTTCAGCAGTTCGCCTGGAAATCCGCGTTTATATATACGCGGGGTTGGTTTCCAGGCTTTTTTCTCTAAGGGTCGGGGGAGTAGAGAAATGGCTCCAGAAGAAGAAAAGCAAGAAAGCAAAGGATTCACGGTACAGGATCGCCGGCGCTTCTCGCCGGAGACCGGCGAAGCGCGAGAGGACACGGCAGAAGCGCAGGAGGCGGCGAATCAAGCATCGCAGCAGAGCACTGCCGCACAGGAGCGTGTGGATGGTGCCGTCTCAGGCCAATGCTCTACCTGAAATCGATTTTTCTACCTTTGTCATTAGCTTGAGCACTCAGGTGTTGATGCACTTGGGCGAAATCGCCAACCCGGCCAGCGGCAAGGTTGAAGCCGACATTAGCGTGGCCAAGCAGGTGATCGATATCTTGGCCATGTTGTCTGATAAAACCCGCGGCAACTTGAACGCTAACGAGGCACAGTTGATGGAAGGTATTCTTTTTGATTTGCGCATGAAGTATGTCGAAGCGGTGAAAAATCGATAGGAGTGGGGATGGAACCGGAAAGTAAGCGGGGCGGCAACATTAGTTTCAAGGGCGCGATTTTAGTCGCCCTGGTTTCGCTGGTGATAGGACTCGGCATAAGCGGCAGCCTCGACTGGTTGTCGCCCGGCCGTGCGGTTAATTTTTTAGGCGACGCGGGTTCTCCTGAGTCGCGCCTATCGGGTGGCCTGCCGGACTTCGTCTCACTCGCGAAAATGATGAAGCCCCTGGTGGTCAATATTTCCACGACGCAAGTCAGCGAAGGCCGCGGTGGCGGCCAGGAGTTTGGTAGCCCATTTGGCGGAGAAGACGATCAGTTCAACGATTTCTGGAAACGTTTTTTCGGCGGGCCGCAGCCGCGCGGGCCGCAGCGCCAACGCAGCCTCGGCTCGGGATTCATCATCGATGGCGACGGTTCGATATTGACCAACAATCATGTGGTCGAGAATGCTTCAAAGATCGTCGTGAAACTTTCCGACGATCAAGAATACGAAGCCAAAGTCATCGGGAGAGACGCCAAGACCGACATCGCCGTGATCAAGATCAACGCCAAGTCGTCATTGCCGGCGGCGAATTTTGGCGATTCCGATATGCTCGAAGTCGGCGAGTGGGTGGTTGCCATCGGCAACCCATTCGGCTTGGACAGCACGGTGACGTCAGGCATTGTCAGCGCCAAAGGCCGGCATATCGGCCAAGGGCCTTACGACAATTTTATTCAGACCGATGCTTCGATCAATCCGGGAAACTCAGGCGGACCCTTGATCAACTTGCGCGGCGAGATTGTCGGTATCAATACCGCGATTTTCAGCCGCACCGGCGGCAACATGGGCATCGGCTTCGCCATCCCGATCAATTTGGTCAAAGAGCTACTGCCGCAACTGCGTGGCAAAGGCAAAGTCACCCGCGGCTTCTTGGGCGTGTTGATCCAAAAGGTCACTCCGGAGATCGCCGAAAGTCTTGCCTTGGAGAAAGCTCAGGGCGCGTTGGTCGCCAATGTCTCGAAGGATGGGCCGGCCGATAAGGCTGGCGTCAAAGTCGGTGATGTGATCATCGAGTTCGACGGCAAGGAAGTGAAAGACTCGGGCGATTTGCCGATCATCGTCGCGCGCACACAGGTGGACAAAAAAGTGCGCATGAAAGTGGTACGCGACAAAAAGGAAATGGTGCTCGGCGTCGCCGTCGGCGAACTCAAGGATGAAGAAGTGGTCGCCGCGGCGCCGGAGAAGGGTGAGCTCGGCCTCACCGTGCAGCGGTTGACGCCGCAAATGGCGGAAAGCTTAGGTTTGGAAAAATCCGAAGGCGTGGTGGTTTCGGCGGTGGAGCCGGGTAGTGCCGCCGATGACGCCGGGATTCGGCGTGGCGATGTGCTCATGGAAATCGACCGCCGGCCGGTCCGCACTCTCGATGAATATCGTAAAATGGTCGCCGAGATCAAAAAGGGCCGAGGGGTGTTGTTCCTGGTGCGGCGCGGCGAAAGCACCTTATTCTTGGCCTTGAAACCGCAGCGCTGAGCAAAATTGTCAGCGTTGGATAACTTTCCGAGGGCGTGGCTTGTCGCCAGCCGTCATTTTATTGCTTTTGCCGATTCGTCTGCGCCAAGATTCAAGGGTGAATTGGGAGCATTGGATTTGAAGAAGTTTACGCTTCGAATCTTCAGCATCGGTCTTATCGTTCTTTTGGTCATCACCACCACGGGTCTAGTCGCGGGCGCGTGGTTTCTCAAGGACTGGGAAGACAAGGTCACCAAGAAATTCGAAGGGCGTAAATGGGATTTCGCCTCGAAAATCTATTCCGATAGTTACCATCTTTACGTCGGCTTCAATTTGCCGCTGCGCGATTTCACCGAAAAGTTGCGCCGTTTGGGTTACTATGAAACCGCGGTTCCGCCCAGGACGCAAGGCGCCTACCGGGTTAACTCAGCCGACGGTTCCGTCGAGCTTTTCCTCCATGATTTCGAATTCCCGACAGAAAAGGTCAAAGGTTATCCTGTCCGTCTGTGGTTCCAGGGCAACGTTTTAACCCGCATCGAAAAGCTCTCCGATAACACCGAGAAGTTCGATCTCGAACTCGAACCGGAAGTGGTTACCGGCTTGTATCAGCGGATTTGGCAAGAACGCCGGGTTGTCAAGTTGACTGAAGTCCCACCGCTGCTGATCAAATCGATCCTCGCCATAGAAGACGAACGGTTTTTTAGCCATATGGGCGTCGATCCCGTCGGCATCCTGCGCGCGATGTTGGTCAATGTGCGCTATTTGAGCCTGCAACAGGGCGGCAGCACCTTGACCCAACAGTTGATGAAAAATTTTCTGCTCAGCGACGAGCGTACATTGAGCCGTAAGTTCCCCGAAGCGGTGATGGCGCTCATCGCCGAGCGCAAGTACTCCAAAGAAACCATTTTGGAGAATTACTTAAACGAGATCTACTTGGGCCAGCGCGGCTCGCAGGGGGTATTCGGGGTCTGGGAAGCGGCGCAATTTTATTATTCCAAGCCGCTGGCGGAACTTTCCGTGGGCGAAACCGCCTTGCTCGCCGGTCTGATTCGCGCGCCCAATCGTTTGTCGCCCTATCGTAACGCCGAGGCCGCGACCAAGCGGCGCAATGTGGTTTTGGCTAAACTGCTCGACGATAATGTCATCACCAAGAAACAGTACGACGCGGCGCATAAAGAGAAATTGCCGCAGCGAGCTTTGGTGAAGGTGACTAACGAAGCGCCGTTCTACGTCGATTATCTGCGCCGGGAACTCGACCAGAATTATCCGAAAGACGTCTTGGAAAAGGATGGACTGCGGATTTTCACCGGTCTCGATTTGCGCCTGCAGAAGATCGCCGAGAAGGCTTTAAGCGAAGGTTTGACCAAGCTGGAATCGTCCCATCCGGCGCTGAAGAAGAAAAGCGCCGAAGAAGGTTTGGAAGGCGCCATCGTCGTGATTCGGCCGCAGACGGGCGAAATCAAAGCGATGGTCGGCGGGCGAAACTATCAGAAATCGCAGTTCAACCGAGTCTTTCAAGCCAAGCGTCAGGCCGGCTCGGTGTTCAAACCGTTCGTTTTTCTCGCCGCGTTTATGCACGGCGGGCAAAGCGGCATGCAGTACTTTTCCGATACGGTGGTGAATGACAGCCAGTTTACCTGGTCCTATGATGGCGGGACAGTCGTGGCAGCCGAATAATTATAATAACGACTATTATGGCGCCGTCACGGTGCGCCGGGCATTGGAGAGTTCGCTCAATTCCGCCACTGCACGGGTCGCTCAAGATGTCGGTATCCGGCGCGTGCGCGATGTCGCGCGGCGTTTGGGCATCGAGAGTTCGTTGCCGGCAGTGCCGTCGCTTTCCCTCGGTTCGGCCGAAGTGACGCCCCTCGAAGTCGCCGTGGCGTTTTCGACTTTAGCCAACGGTGGCGTGCGGGCGCGCTCCGTGGCGGTGAAACATGTCATGGATCAGAACACCAAAGCTTTGGAAAAGCGCGACGTCAAATTGGAACAGGTAATTAGCCCGAGTTTGGCCTATACGATGAATCAACTTCTAATGGGTGTGATGGACCGCGGTACCGGCGCACAGGCGCGCCGCTGGGGATTCACCCGGCCGGCGGCGGGTAAAACAGGTACAACCAATGACTACAAAGATGCCTGGTTCGTCGGCTACACGCCGGAGCTGCTCGCGGTGGTCTGGGTCGGTTACGATGGTCCGGCGAAGATCGGTCTCTCTGGCGCCGAGGCGGCGCTGCCGATTTGGACGGAATTCATGAAGGCCGCCACCGCCAGTATGCCGGTGACCGATTTCGTGCCACCGCCGTGCGTCGCGGAGCGAGACCCCTGAGACGCCCACGGAAAAATGCGGCCCGTTGACCCGCGAAGGCGAGCCGCCGGGCGAGCCCTGTCCCACGCCAGCAAAGCCCGCGGAGCCGGCATAAGAGCTATTGGCGCCGAAAACTTTCATGCAGCTGCTTAAATATTGCATGCTTGCGCTGGTGATTGTCGTGGCGGCGAGCTGCGCGCCGCAGCGAACTTATCGTGTGCCGATACCGCCAAGTGGCGCTCCGCCATCGAGTGCGCGGGTTCCGCCAGCGCCGCCGGCTCCGGTCGCGCCGCCGGCGCCGCCCATGGAACCCGTGCGCAAACCGGTGCCACAGGAGGGAAAAATCCGCGAGCAAGATATTCGCGCTAAATCCCCTACGCCGGCGCCGGCGTCTAAGGACGTGAAGGATCCGGCAAGCAGGCGAGCGTCAGCGAGCCGCGCAGTCGAGCGAAGCTACGTCCGCGCCAACCGCGCCGCCGCTCGCCGACGATAGTTCTTTGCTGGCGAAAATCACCCCAGGGGTATCGCCGCAACGGGCCGCCTCTTTGCGGGTCACCGATGAGGGGCGCAAACTACTCGATGCCGGCGAGCCGGCGAAGGCGATGAGCCGTTTGGAGCGGACCATCGTGATCGATTCGACCAACGGTTACGGCTACTTTTATTTAGCCAAGGCGCAGTATCGCCTGGGCCATTATCAGGAATCGCTTAACCTCCTCGAAGTGGCCCAGTCGCGTCTCAGTGGCGAGCTGTTTTGGCTCGCCGAAGTCCACGCCCTGCGCGGTGAGAATTATCGCGCCCTCGGCCAAGCGCCGAGAGCGGAAGCGAGCTACCATCAGTCTTTGCGACTCAATTCCGGTAATCGAACCGCCAGCGATGGGCTCGCCCGCATGACCGGCGAGACTCCGGCCGCTGCGAAGTAGGGACAATCATTTATGTTGGTTCTAGGAGTGGAAACTTCTTGCGACGACACCGCCGCCGCGCTCTTGCAGGATGGTAAGACGATCCTCGCCAATATTGTCTCGTCGCAGGATGGCGTCCATGGGCCCTATGGCGGCGTGGTGCCGGAACTGGCTTCGCGCCAGCATATGCCAGAATATCTTGCCGATCGTCGACGGCGCCTTGAAAAACGCCGGCGCGACCTTGGCCGATGTCGATGGCTTCGCGGTGACCTACGGACCTGGGCTGGTGGGATCTTTGCTGGTCGGCATGTCGCTGGTCAAGGGCATGTCGTTTCGCAGCGGAATTCCGTTCGTCGGCGTCAATCATCTCGAAGCCCACCTGCTGGCGATCCACTTAGAACATGACGTGGCATTCCCTTACATCGCGCTGCTCGCCTCCGGCGGCCACACGCTGCTGTACCATGTCAGAGCTGTCGGCAGGTATACTCATCTTGGCGGCACCCGCGACGACGCCGCCGGCGAGGCCTTCGACAAGGTGGCGAAAATGATGGGGCTGGGTTATCCCGGCGGCCGGATCATCGACAACTTGGCAAAGACAGGCAATCCCAAGGCGGTGCGATTTCCGCGGGCGCGACTCAAGAACTGCCCCTATGCGTTTAGTTTCAGCGGCATCAAAACCGCGGCGTGGCATTATCTCAAAGAGCAGGGGGCGGCGCAGTGGCAAGCGCGCCAGGCCGATATCGCTGCCAGTTTCCAGGAGGCGGTTGTCGATATGTTGGTCAATCCGACTATCAGAGCGGCGACCGCCAACGGCGCGGCGCGCATCGTTCTGTCAGGCGGGGTTGCCGCCAATAGCCGGCTGCGCGCCAAGATGACCGAAATAGCCGCTAGCGAAGGCATGCAAGTCTTCTGTCCCGCGCCGAAGTTTTGCACCGACAACGGCGCGATGATCGCGCTCGCCGGCTATCACTGGCTTCAGCGTGGCCGGCGCGACGGCTACGATCTAAACGCCGACGCCGATCTGACGCTGTAATTCCTCCTAGCATTGAGTTCTGAAAGTTGCCGAGGATGCCGACCCTCTATGAAGAAGTGCGCGCCCTGCTGCGCGATAGCGAGTTTCGTCCGCGCAAGAGCCGCGGGCAGAACTTTCTGATTCATGAACATGTCGTCGAAGCGATCCTGCGCTTGCTCGATTTGCAGCCGGATGACGAAGTCGTCGAGGTCGGCCCGGGGTTGGGATTTCTCACGCGGCGCCTGGTCGAGCGCGCGCAAGCCGTGTGGGCGGTGGAGATCGACGAGCTCTTGGCGCAACGCTTGCGCGCCGGCGAGCTCGGCGCAAGCTCCAGGTTTCATCTGATTTATGGCGATATTCTCAATGTGGCATTGCCGGACATTGTTGCCGAATGTAAAAATGAAACTCGCCGGCAATCTGCCTTACAACATAGCCACCGAGGTGTTGTTTCGGATCTTCGATTGGCATGAGCATTTCAGTTCCCTCGTGTTGATGGTGCAAAAGGAAGTCGCCGACCGCATCGCCAGCGCTCCAGGTTCGAAATCCTACGGCACGCTGTCGGTGTGGTGCCAGGTGCATGGCCGTGTCAGCGAGAAAATAAACGTCTCGCCGGAGGCCTTTTATCCACGTCCCAAGGTGCGCTCGACGATACTAAAAATCGAGCTGTTGCCCGAGCCGCGAGTGACCGATGAGAATCTCCCGGTGCTCAAAGGTTTGGTGCGCGCCGCCTTCGGCCAACGCCGCAAGACCCTGAGCAATGCCGTCGGCGCTTGGCTCAGCGCGCGAACGCGATGCAGTCGACGGCCTCCTGGCGGCCCACGATGTCGATCCCAGACGGCGCGGTGAAACCCTCAGCGTCGATGAATTTATCAAACTGGCGCGAAGCGATTCGCGTCAGCGGATTGCTGCCGGCTAGTAATTGAAGTTTGTACCGGTTGTTAGTATGCATTGATAGTTTCCGTGCCATTTTGTATTATTCACCGCGAAGGCACGAAGGACACGAAGGGTTCGGGTGATTAGCGTTCCGAACTTCGTGATCTTCGTGTCCTTCGTGGTGAAAATTCGTTCACAGTAAAGCCGGAATAATCATAACCAAATCCTAGCGACTCACTGCCATGCCCGAACTCCCCGAAGTCGAAACCGTCTGCCGCAGTTTGCGGCCCCATCTGCTCGGCCGCAGGATCGAGGCAGTCGACGTGCGCGAGCGCCGGCTGCGTGTGCCGGTGGATATTCTACGAGTCGAGCGCTTGGCCGGTAAACGGATCGAGTCGGTTGACCGAGTAGCCAAATATATTTTGCTGCGTCTGACCGGCGCATCCGTGTGGCTGTTTCATCTGGGCATGTCGGGTAAACTGATCTGCGCGGCCAAGAACACCCCACGCCAGAAGCACGATCATATCGTCGTCGATTTAGATGACGGCGCGCAGCTGCGTTACCATGACCCGCGCCGATTCGGACTTGCCATCGTGAGTCACGCGGATGAGCTTGGCGAATTGTCCCAGTTGCGCCGTCTCGGTGTGGATCCCTTCGCTGAGACGCTCACCGGCGAGTATCTGTTCAGTTTCACGCGCGCCTCCGAGCGGCGCATTCGCGATCTCTTGCTCGATCAGCAGATCGTCGCCGGGCTCGGCAATATTTACGCTAACGAAGTGCTGGCGATGGTGCGGGTCAAGCCGACGACGCGCGCCTGGCGGCTGACGCGCAAGCAGGTGGGGATGATCGCCGCGGCGATTCCGGAACTACTCTATGACGCGATTCAATGGTGCGGCACGTCGTTCTCGGACTATCGCGACGCCGACGATAAGTCCGGCGAATTTCAGAATCATCTGCGTGTCTACGATCGCCAGGGTGAACCCTGCCGGATTTGCCCCGGCACGATCAAACGAGTCGCCATCGGCAACCGCAGTGCTTTTTATTGTCCGACATGTCAGAAATGAAAGATTTGTTCATGATCCACGCTTGGGGTGGGCGAAATCCCCCGCGCATCCGTTGCCAAGCAAATTCGTCATACCGGCCCTTCGACGGCGCTCAGGGTAAACTCCAGCCGGTATCCAGACGCATCATCAACCTGGATACCGTTTTGCAACGGTATGACGATCGCTGTCCGCCACCTGGGTTCCGGCTTTCGGCACAGTGACGGAGCGTTTAAAGCGTTCTGTAAATTCCGAGTTCGCACAATGTTGCATGAGTAACTCCCCGACAACTTCACTCAAACTCCTATCGCCACTGCGCCATCGCGATTTCCGATTATTTTGGATCGGCCTGTTGCTCTCCAGCGTTGGCAGTCAGTTTACCACCGTGGCGATGGCTTGGCAGATCTACGAACTCACCAACTCGCCGTTGCAGATCGGCTTGATCGGCCTGGTGCGGGCGCTGCCGCAGGTGGCGATGCTGCTGTTCGGCGGCTTGCTCGCCGACGCCATGGACCGGCGCAGATTGATGATGGCGA
Source organism: uncultured delta proteobacterium (assembly GCA_963847445.1). Classification (GTDB taxonomy): domain Bacteria; phylum Desulfobacterota; class Binatia; order UBA9968; family UBA9968; genus DP-20. The sequence continues at coordinate 148,523 of CAWJZV010000046.1, forward strand.
CGCAAGCTAGTTTGTTTGTGGTTTCCGGAACTCTCGCGTATCTCACCATGACGGGGAGCGTTACCTCGCTGACGCTCTACGGGGTTACGGTGTTTCTCGCGTTATTTAGCTCACTCGAAGCGCCGTCGCGCCACGCCATCGTGACTAATCTTGTGCCCGCCGAAGATTTGCCGCGCGCCATGGCAATCTCCAGCACGCAACGCCAGATCGCCACCATCGCCGGTCCATCGATCGCCGGTCTGATCCTGGCTTTCGCCGGCCCCGCACTCTGTTACGCCATCGATGCGATCTCCTGGCTCGTCATGTTCGCGGTTCTGCTATTGATCCGTGCCGAACTGCCGCAGCGCGGCGGCTGGCGCACGGTTTCGTTCAGCGCTCTCGGCGTCGGTTTCCGTTTCGTCTGGGGCCACGCGGTGATTTTTCCGTTCTTGATGATGGATCTGGGCGTTAATGTTTTTGGCACGGTGCGCGCGCTCTATCCGATCTACGCCCGCGATATTCTCGCCGTCGGACCACAAGGTTTGGGTGTGCTCTACGCCGCCAGCGCTGCCGGGGCGCTGATCGGCGCTCTCGGTCTCAGCCTGTTCGGCCAGATTCGCCAGGCCGGCCGCTGGATTCTCTTCGGCGTGACGGTCTACGGACTGTGTCTCCTGGGCTTTGCGTATTCCCGCTGGTTCTGGTTGTCGGCGGTGCTCTTGCTAGGCTCCGGCATCGGTGACACCATCAGCGCGATCCTACGCTCGACCATCAACCAGCTGAGCACACCGGACGAATTGCGCGGCCGCATGTCGTCGATCAACAGCATCTTCACCAACAGCGGCCCGCAACTCGGCCAATTCCAAGCCGGCGCGTTAGCCGCCGTCATCGGCGCCGAAATGGCCGCTGGCGCCGGCGCGGTTATTATTCTATTGATTGTCGGGATTCTGATTGCCGGTTTTCCGCATGTGCGCGATTATCGAATCAAGCGTGGCGATGGGTAGCAGGGCGAATGGCGTAGGACGAAGGGGTTCGTCGGGAGATGGAGCGGTAGAGTATGAAAGCCAAGACATCAAAGTCTCGGGTTAGTGCTTCGCGGCGCGCCGGCAGAAGAAGGCGGCGCGCGCACGCCATAAACTAATGGGCGGACCCTTTTCCCCGTGCTTTTGTACGATTGCGTCATGAACACGCAACCACAAATCTCACCGGTCATGCGTGGGCTGAGCGCTTACGTCGCAGCTGCGCTGCGGCGGCCGTTGCCGCCACCGGTTAACGAAAAAACAAAACATCACATCCTCGATACCATCGCCGCGATGATTTCCGGTTCGCGGCTCGCGCCGGGGATGAAAGCGATCTCGTATGTAAAGAATCTCGGCGGCGCCAAAGAAGCTAGCGTCATTGGAAGCGGCGTTGTGACCACGGCAGTAAACGCCGCACTGGCCAACGGCATGCTCGCCCACGCCGACGAGACTGACGACTCCCACGCGCCTTCGCTGACTCATCCGGGATGTGGCATTGTGCCGGCGGCGCTGGCCATGGCCGAGCGGGAGCAGCGTCATGGCGCGGCGCTGCTCCGCGCCGTCGCGCTCGGCTATGACGTGGGCTGCCGGTTGACGCAGTCTCTGAACGCCCACCAGTTCCGCGAGGACGGCCATTCAACGCATAGTTTTGGGCCGATGTTCGGTGCCGCCGCGGCGGCCGGCGCGCTGGCGGGATTACGCGAGCGTCAAGTTCGCCATCTGCTTTCATTCACGGCGCAGCAGGCGTCGGGCATATCGTGTTGGATGCGCGACGGCGACCATATCGAAAAGTCTTTCGACTTCGGCGGCATGCCGGCGCGCAATGGCGTCGCCGCGGCGACGATGGTCGCTCATGGTTTTACCGGCGTCGATGATGTATTCGCCGGCGAGGGCAATTTTTTTGTCGCCTACGGCCGCAAGCCGGAGCCGGCGCGGCTGGTGAGCGGCCTCGGCGTCGAGTTTGAAATCATGAATACCAACATCAAGCGCTGGTCGGTGGGCTCGCCGATCCAGGCGCCGCTCGACGCGCTGCACGAACTGATTCGCGAGCACAGAATTACTGCCGCCGATATTGACAGGGTGGTCGTGCGAGTTTCCCATCAAGGCGCCAATACCGTCGACAACCGCGACATGCCCGACATTTGCATGCAGCATATGTGCGCCGTCATGTTGGTCGACGGCAAGGTCACGTTCCGATCGTCGCACGATGAGAAGCGCATGCGCGATCGCGCGGTTCTAGCGCTGCGGAGCCGGATCGAGCTTCGCGGCGACGACGCGCTGACGGCAGCGATGCCGAGCCGAGAAGGCATCGTCGAGATTGCGCTGCGCGATGGCCGCAAGTTCGGCCATCACACCAAAGCCGTCCGCGGCGCCGCCAACAATCCGATGACACGCGCCGAAGTGGACGAGAAAAGCTACGATCTAATCGAGCCGGTGATCGGCAAGTTAAAAGCGCGCAAACTGTGCGACGCGATCTGGCAGCTGGAGAAACTGTCCGACGTGCGCAGCCTGCGGCCGCTGTTGCGCGCTCGATGACCGCATCGGTTAAATCGCGCCTAACGTCAATCCTGCTACGTCAAATCTAGGTCCGTGCAGAATTAATTCCCGAAAAAACCTCTGAGGTCGCGGGATAGCAGTGACCGATAGCAATGATCGATCGCGGTCGCCGCCATGACATTGGCGCGGTAAGTCGGTGGTGCGATTTGCGCAGGCGCCGGCTGATGGCGATGTTCGGCGCGGACTGGCGCGATCCCACACGTTAGTTAGGACCTGATTCTCAACATGGCCAGGATGAGCCGACAAGGAGCCAAGCTCGTGACCCATCGAGGCTGCTGGTCTCGCGAATTTCAACCAACCACCGTAATAATAGAATGATGCGAATTTTTGCCGCCCCGGCGCACGGACGGCGTCTGTCGATGAGTCAAAGAGATCGTTCTCGAACGTGATTTGGTGGTCGATTAGTTTTGCGCTATCGAATGACCGCCGCCTCCAAGCAGGCCTTTGACGACTTCGCTCGGGTGGCTCGTGTTCATGCGACACTGAGCTTTGACTAAAAAATTATCCCATGCGAAGGTCGATATAAAAGCCCATCAAGGAGAGATTCTAGCGCGGGAACGATACTCCATTGGGTCTCGAAGGATCACAGCGCTGACCAGATTGGCAATATTCCCGGAGTAAAAAATGTCCGCGCGGATCTGACCAATCTCCCGCCTAACCTCGGATTCGACGTCTAGCCGGGAGTGTAAACGAGCCACTGCGAGCCAAGTTTCTCGGAGGTGTTCCATGCTATCGAACAAAGTCAGTGAGATTATGGCGACCGATCTGGTATCGGCTTCCGCCTCAAGCACGGTACATGAGGTCATCGAGCAGATGGTTGCCCGCGATGTCGGACGGATCATCATTATTCGCGACGATCTCCCCGTGGGGATTTTTACCGAACGGCATGTGCTCAAACATGTCGCGAATGACAAACTCGATCCGCAGCGCACCTCGGTTGACAAGGTCATGACCTCGCCGTTTCGCGCGGTGGCTCAAGACACTCGCATCGTCGATGCATTGGGCGAGATGATCAAAGGGAAAATTCGCCACCTTCAGGTGCTTGGCACGAGGGATAACATTATCGGGATTGTTTCCATGCGGCGAATTCTCGAAATCGCCGTGGAGCTCGGTCATGATCTGGGCGAAACCCAAACCATCGGCAACATCATCACACCAGCGCCGTTGTCGATGGACGAATCCGAATCGGTCTGGGACGCCGTCGAGCTCATGAATCGACGAGCCGCGGGCGCCGTCGTCGTGACCTCGGCGCTGAAACCAGTCGGCCTCTTTACCGAACGCGATGTTTTGAATCGGGTTGTCGCCAAGCAGCTTGACGGGACAAAGACGCTGCTTAAGCAAGTCATGAGCTCACCCTTGATCGCCATGCCGGTCACCGCCCTCGTCGGACAAGTCCTGGGAGAAATGTACCGCCGGGATATTCGCAACATGCCGATCATCGGTGCATCGGATCAACTGGCCGGCCTGGTTTCGATGCCAGACGTCTTGCAGTACGCGCGCGCCTTCGATATCGACGAAGAAGTTCGGCGCACATGGAAGGAAATCCGCAACTTCTACGACTCGCAGGATAATTATACGCCGGGATAAGCGCCAGGAGGCGCTCGTGCAACAGTGGGAGCGTCGAGAGACTGAATTCTTGAGATATCATCATCGACTCAGGGTTGTCGGCCCTTCCGTACGATACCGGTTGGGTTCAGATGAGATTTCAACTCATCATCGGACCGGCGAGCCGCGATCAATCGCGGAAATGCGGGATGACGCTTTTGGCGAAAGCGTCAACCGTTTCAGTGTAGACGGTGCGCGCCGGGGTGAGCATCAAATGTTCGACACCGGCGGCTTTTAGTTCTTCGATGCGCTCGATGCATTCCTTTGGGCTTCCCGCGATGGAGAAGCGCTGAATCAGATAGTCGTTCACTAGATCTGGGTCGACTCGGTCTTCCATCGGCTTCATGACATCGAAGCCGGCCATAAACTGCTTGATGCCGTCGAGTTCATCCGGTGGTACGGTTTCGTAGGTGAAACGAAAATTATGGTGGGCGCGGTTGGCCAGGCGGTTGCGGACGATCTTGCGCGCTTTGTTGCCGTCTTCGTCGACGCAGAGCATGCCGGCGGCGATGACTTTGATTTCTCCCTCTTGCCGTCCCGCTTCTTTGGCGCCTTCGCGGATCTTCTGTTGCGCCCAATGATAGACGCGCAGATCGAAGCCGGTGCCGAGGATCACACCGTCGGCGCTGCGGCCGGCGAGCTGCAAGCCCTTGGGGCCTTCGGCGGAAACATAAATCGGCGCCGGCTGGTTGATCTTGAAGCCGATACCGACCTTGCCGGTGGAAAAGGTTTCGGCACCGCCGCGCACCAAATTCCGAATGGTCTTGATGCCGACTTCAAAATCCTTCATCGGCATGGCTTTCAAGCCTTGCGTGTAGACCGGGCCATCGCCGGTGCCGAGACCCATGATGGCGCGGCCTTTGGAAATCTCATTCAATGACGCGGCCGCGCCGGCGATCACGGTGGGGTGGCGGAACACGATGTTGGTGACAGCGATGCCGAGTAGCACACGCTTAGTGAGCATGGCGCAGCTCGCCAGGGTCTGAAAAGAGTCGATGGAACTCAGATGGCTCTCGCCGAGAAAGATGCCGTCCCAACCGAGCTCTTCGGCGCGCACGGCGCGCTTATGGATTTCGTCGATATTCTTAACGCCGCCGTGCAGGCTGTGAATGCTGAATTTCATGTCGGTCGCTCCGGAGCTTTAATCACAAACTGCCCAACATGGCGGAGCCGCAAAAGGGCGTGAAAAAAGCGCAGCCTGCTTTGCTCGGGTTCGCCTCATTCATTGGGAGAATTGCTACCAGAGCGCATCCCGTTGCCCAGGGTGCAACCGGCTCGTAGGCGATCACTTCGGCTTTCCAGCTTTGCACCGCACCGGCGAGGGCGATCCAGGTTCTGATTTCGTGGCCGCCGGAGCCGGCTTCGCTGTTGATCTCGTCGTGGCTGTAGGCGGTCAATTGATGATGATCGCCGGTGATTAAGATTCTCCAGAAACTTTTTGTCGAACGGTATATTGATCCGGCCATGCTGCGCTTCGCCGGGCCAATGGGATAGGCCGCCGGTGGCGATCAGCGCGATTCTTTTTTCGCTCCGTTGTAAAACCTTGCCGAGGAACTCGCCGAAGGCGAAGCAGCGTTTTGCCGTTGGCATCGGCGGTGTCAGGGCGTTGATGATCACCGGCACCACCGGCAGCGCCATGTGGGGATTCAAAAAGTGCAGCGGCAAAAACGTCGCGTGGTCGAACAAGAGCTCGTCGGAAAACAGCGGATCGAAGCCGCTGTCGAGGCAGGCGTCGATCAGTTCCGCCGATAGTTCGGCATCGCCGGGGACGCGGGCTTTGGGGATGCGCAGCCATTCTTCAATCGGTCCGTCGTAGTGGTCGGCGCGGCCGATGCAAAAGGTCGGCATGCAGTTGAGAAAAAAATTGGCCCAATGCTCGACGGTGAGGGCGACGATGGTATCCGGCTTCGCTGCCGCCAGCCGTTCGCCCAGTCTGCGGTAGCTGCCGAGAAATTTATCCGCTTGTTGCTTGGGCGCGGCTTCGGTCCAAGCGGTCATGCCTGGAGCGTGGCTGGCGGCGCAGGCAAATACGATCGGCATAGGTCAGACCAATCCTTTCAGCGCTTTGGCATAGTCTTCGTTGGAGACTTTGTTGAGCAAGGTAAACGGCCGCAGCAGCAGCGAGTGGACGCCCATGGTGTACAGGGCGCGCACGTCGACGTTGAGAACCGCCGCGCTTTCTGCCGCGGTCAGATCGTATTTCTTGACTGAACGCACCGGCGTCTTGGCGATAATGCTCGCGCCGCTCGGCATCGCGATTCACATGATAGATCAGTTTTTGCACTTGGTAGAGGCTCATAGGGTTTAGTCCAGTTTCAGGTGCAGCCAGTCGACGACGGTTTTCAAGATATTGGGAATCGCGCCCATGTGGCCGCCGGGGAACAAGACGAATTGTCTTCGGGCTACCATGTTCGAGCAACAAATAAAAATCCTCCAGCGGTACCTGCTTGTCTTCCTTGCCGTTGACGATCAGCAGCGGCGCGCAGGGCTGGTCGAGCAGCCCGGGATCTTTGAGCGACAAGCGCCGGCATCACCGCGCACAGCTCGTCGAAAGTTTTTTTGCCGAAAAGATTGGCGCGCGCTTCGATCAGATCGAAAAGATAGGAGTCGGCATGGCGCGAGCGCTCCTGCCACTCGGGTTGAAAGAAATAATGAATGCCGCCGCCCCAGTTGACCGCGGCGCGCAGTTTGTCCGGCGCCAGATGGGCAAGCTTGGTCGACCAGTGGCCGCCGAAGCTGGCGCCGACGACGGCGATCTTGTCGGCGTCGACTTCGGGCCGTTTGAGCAGATACTCCAGCACGGCCAAGTGCACTTGATGGGCGTCCGGTCCGGCGAGCATCGGACATTCGCCGGTGCCGGGGCTGTCGATGATGAAACAGCCCCAACCTTCCTTGACGAAATTCTCGCCGAAGGAGTGGCGCTCTTCTTTCCAGTTGTCGATGCCGCCCCAGTGCATGATCATCGGCGCCGGCAGTTGTCTTCGGCAGGCGCAGATGGCCGACGATGGCTTTGCCCTGGAACGGGATCGAAACTTTTTCCACCGGGATGTCGAAATATTTCGACGCGGCGAGAAACATCTCGCGGGTCTTCAAATAGCCGTGATGTTTCCCCGGCGTGCTCGGAAAGGGATGGCGGGCGATGCCGTAGTAGCCGTAGGATTTCAAATAGGCCGACTTGGCCTCGGCAGCATTGCCGGCTTTCTCGGCGGTCTTGGCTTGGTCTTCCCATTTTGCCCCAAGCTCGTTCCACGCCGCCGCCCAAGTCTCGCCTTCGAAGTCGGCCATCCTGGCCAGCGCCTGTTCCGACTCGGCTTTGTCGGCGTGGAGAAACGGCGCGCGGTGGCCGACCCGTTCGCGGATATCGTTTTTTACTTCTTCAATCGTTCTCGGTGCGCTCATAAAAACTTCCTTTGACTCTATCTAATGCGCAAACGCGGTTCAGGTCAATCGCCTAGGTCGATCCCGCGCTGCGCAGTCTCCTATCCAAGCCATAACTTTGTTTGAGTATCTCCCGGTAAAATCGCCGCTCTTGCTGTTGACCTTTCCAATTCTCCATGTCATCCAAATGTTCAGTTAGTCATTTACTGGGTTTTTCATTTCGATATAGTTTCCGCAGAAATCGCGGGGTCCATTCATGGCGACTATCATCGACGGCAAAGCCGTCGCCAAAGAAGTTCAAAAGCAAATCAAGGAAGACGTTGAAGGCTTGGAGCGGCGCTGGAGCATGGCGCCCGGGTTGGCGGTGGTGTTGGTCGGCGACGATCCGGCGTCGCATATTTATGTGCGCAACAAGGAAAAGGCCTGCAAGGAAGTCGGCATCAAATCCTTCGAGCATTTCCTCCCGGCGACGGTTTCCGAGAAGGAACTGCTGGCGCTGGTGCACCAACTGAACAAAGACAAACATGTGCATGGCATCCTGGTGCAATTGCCGCTGCCGCCGCATATTCGTTCGGAAAAAATTCTCAATGCGGTTTCGCCTTACAAAGATGTCGACGGCTTTCATCCGGTCAATCAAGGTAATTTGCTCGTCGGCGCGGACGGCTACCGGCCCTGCACGCCGCTCGGTGTGATGAAACTTCTCGAATCGGTGGACTGCGATCCCAAAGGAAAAAACGCCGTGGTCGTCGGCCGCAGCAATATCGTTGGCAAGCCGGTGGCGCTCATGTTGCTCGAGAAACATGCCACCGTGACGATCTGTCATTCGCGCACCGCGAGTTTGCGCGACGAAGTCGGCCCGCGGCGATATTGTCGTCGTCGCCATCGGCAAGGCCGGCATCGTGCGCGGCGAGTGGATCAAGCCCGGCGCGGTGGTGATCGACGTCGGCATCAACCGCTTGCCGAGCGGCAAGCTGTGCGGCGATGTCGAGTTCGAAAGCCGCCAAGGAGCGCGCCTCGGCGATCACTCCGGTGCCGGGCGGTGTCGGCCCGATGACGATTTGCATGTTGCTCTTCAATACTTTGAAGGCCGCGAAAGACTCTCTCCAGCGTGAACGCTAAAACCATTCATTGGCGATTCCCGGCGGTGGCCGTGGCGCTAAAAAGAACCCCGCTCTACGCCGCGCATCGGCGCGCCGGCGCCAAGATGGTCGAGTTCGCCGGCTGGGAAATGCCGGTGCAGTACCGCGGCGTCATCGAAGAGCATCTGGCGGTGCGCAGCAAAGCCGGCCTGTTCGATGTCAGCCATATGGGCGAGATCGAAGTGCGCGGCGCCGGCGCGCTGGAGTTTTGCCAGCGGCTCACCGCCAACGATGTGGCGCGCTTGCAAGTCTTTCAGGCGCAGTACAGTTTCTTGCTCAACGAGCAGGGCGGCGTGGTCGACGATGTGATTATTTACCGGGTCAAGCCCGAGGCTTATTTCATCTGCGTCAATGCTTCGAACATCGACAAGGATTTCGCCTGGCTGTCGCGCCACGCCGGCGCCGATGTCGAGGTGGACAATCAAAGCGCCATGTACGCCCAGTTGGCGCTGCAGGGGCCGGCGGCGGAGGCGATTCTCCAGCCGTTGACTGGCGCAGCCGCTGGCACGAGATCAAGTCGTTTCACTTTCGCGTTCGCCGATGTCGCGGCGATTCGCTGCATGGTGGCGCGCACCGGCTACACCGGCGAAGCCGGGATTTGAGCTTTATTGCCACAGCGATGCCGCGCCGAGCGATTGTGGAATGCGTTGATGGAAGCAGGTGAGTCGCACGGTTTGGTGGCGGTGGGATTGGGCGCGCGCGATACGCTGCGGCTGGAAAAGGCCTATCCGCTTTACGGCCATGAGCTGGATGACACGTACGACGCCGTTGGAAGCGGGTTTGGAGTGGGTGTTGAAGCTTGACCAAACCGGCGTTTTTCGGCCGCGATCGCTTGCTCCAACAACAACAGCAAGGGGTGGCGCGCAAGTTGGTTGGGATCGAAGCGCTGGAGCCGGGCATTCCGCGCGGCGGTTATAGCGTCTTCAAAGACGGCGTCAAAGATCGGCGCGATTACCAGCGGGACGAAGTCGCCGTCCTTGGGCAAGGCGATTGCGTTGGCCTATGTTGCCAGCGCTGAGGCGCGGATCGATAATCGCCTCGATGTCGAAATTCGTGGCCGGAAGATTCCGGTAAAAATAGTTTCATTGCCATTTTATCGCCGTTAGCGGCGCAGCCATATAGGATCATGAAGGAGGTCATGCGATGGAGTTTCCCGAAGGGCTAAAATATTCCAAAGAACATGAATGGGTGCTGGTCGAAGGCACCAGTGCGACCATCGGTATCACCGAGTACGCCCAAGAAGAGCTGGGCGATATTGTTTTTGTCGAGCTGCCGGAAGTGGGCGAGAAGATCGTCAAGGACGATCCCTTCGGCGCGGTGGAGTCGGTCAAGGCGGTGTCGGATATCTACGCGCCGGTGAGCGGCGAGGTGGTGGAGACCAACGAAATCTTGCCGGACAATCCCGAGACCATTAACGACGATCCCTACGGCGATGGCTGGATGGTGCGCGTCGAGTTATCCGATATCGACGATCTCAAGGATCTGATGGACGCCGACGAATACGCCGAGTATGTCGCGCAGCAAAAAGAGGACGACGACGAGGAAGACGACGACGAGGATGAGGACGATGACGAAGCAGAGAACGAGGACGAAGACAAAGACAAGTAGCGTACGCTGATGCGTTACACCCCCCATACGGGCGCTGACAAAGAGCGCATGCTGCGGGAAATTGGCTGCGCCGCAGTCGAAGATCTCTATCGTCATGTGCCGCAGTCGTTGCGCGATCAGCGCGGCGATCGGCCTTCCCGCCGGATTGACCGAGCTGGCAGGTGCGCCGGCGCATGGCCGCTCTGGCGGCACGCAATGACTCGGCGGCTGACTGGAGATTTTTTCCTCGGCGGCGGCATCTACCATCATTTCATTCCCAGCGCGGTGGATGCGACCATCTCGCGTGCGGAATTTTCGACTTCGTACACGCCGTATCAGCCCGAGGTCAGCCAGGGCACGCTGCAGGCGCTGTTCGAGTACCAGACGCTGATTTGCCAACTCACCGGCATGGAAGTCTCGAATGCGGCGGTCTACGATGGCGCTTCCGCGGTCGCCGAGGCGGTTCTGATGTCGCGGCGCATTCAACCGGCCAAAAAGCGCCGCGTGCTGATGTCGCGGGCGCTGCACCCGCAGTACCGTGCCGTGGTGGCGACCTATCTGAAAAATCTTGACGACGTTCGCCTCGAAGAGGTTCCTTTCGACGCTGGCCGCGGCGCGACGGACTTTGACCAACTCAAGCGCCTGCTCGATGACCAAACCATGTGCGTGCTCTTGGGCTATCCGAATTTTTTCGGCGTGATCGAAGATCCGGCGCCGATCCGGGCGGCATGCGACAGCGTCGGCGCCCACCTGGTCACGGTCACTAGCGAGCCCTTGTCGCTGGCGCTGTTAAAGCCGCCGGGCGAGTTCGGCGCCGATATCGCGGTGGGCGAGGGACAGAGCTTGGGCGTGCCGATGAGTCTCGGCGGGCCGGCTTTCGGATTTTTCGCCTGCCAGAAAAAGTTCGTCAGAAATATCCCAGGGCGATTGGTCGGTGAGACTGTCGACAGTGAAGGACGGCGCGGTTTTGTCTTGACTCTCGCCACCCGCGAGCAGCATATCCGGCGCGAGAAGGCGACCTCGAATATTTGCACCAGTCAGACTTTGTGCGCCCTTGCCGCCACCGTGTACATGGCACTGCTGGGCAAATCGGGATTGCGCCGCATCGCCGAGATCAACGTCGCCCGCGCCCATGACGCCAAAGCGCAGTTATTGCGGCAGCCCGGATTTAAGCCGATGTTCTCCGGACCCTTCTTCAACGAATTCGTTTTGCAGTCGGAGAATCTGTCGCAGCTTTTCGCCGACTGCGCGGCGCAGAGAATCGTGCCGGGTATCCCTTGGCGCAATGGTATCCCGAGCTGAAAGACAGCTTTCCTCATGTGCGTGACCGAAATGAACGAGCGAGAGGAGATCGATCGCCTTGTCCGAACCAGCGCAGGATAAGAAGCGTTCCCAGGCGGCGCCGCCGAAACTGTTATTCGAGAGCGGCTCGCCGGGGCGCAGTGCCATCGAGTGGGCCGTCAGAGGGCGGTAAGGTCGAAGAGTCGATTCCGTCACATTTACTGCGCCGGGACATCGACGGCTTCCCAGAGCTTGGCGAGCTTGAAGTGCTGCGTCATTTCACCGGGCTGTCGCAACGCAACTTCTCCATCGAGAGCCAGTTCTACCCGTTGGGCTCTTGCACGATGAAGTACAATCCCAAGATCAACGAAGTCGTGGCGCGTTTTCCCGGCTTCGCGCAGCTCCATCCAATGGCGCCGCCCGAGCATCTGCAAGGCGCGCTGGCGCTGCTCTTCGAGCTCGAGCAGATGCTCGCCGAAGTGAGCGGCATGGAGCATGTGAGTTTGCAGCCTTCCGCGGGCGCGCAGGGCGAGCTCACCGGTTTGATGCTGATTCGCGCCTGTCTGAGTGAGCGCGGCGATCCGCGCAAAAATATCATCGTGCCCGACACTGCCCATGGCACCAACCCGGCGAGTTCAACTTTATGCGGCTACGACGTGATCCAGATTTCCTCCAACGACAAAGGCGTTATCGACGCCGCCGCGGTGGAAAAAGTCATGGATCGAGACGTCGCGGCGATCATGATTACCAATCCCAATACCCTCGGCCTGTTCGAGAGCAATATCGAAGCGATCGGCCAAATAGTCCACGCCAAAGGCGGCATGGTTTACTTGGACGGAGCGAACTTAAACGCGCTCATGGGCGTGGCCAAGCCGGGCCATATGGGCGTCGACGTTTTGCACATGAATTTGCACAAGACCTTCTCCACGCCCCATGGCGGCGGCGGTCCGGGGGCGGGGCCGGTGGGCGTCAAGGCGCAATTGCGCGACTATCTGCCGGTGCCACGGATCGTCCAGGCGGGCGACAAATTTGTCTTGGACGAGAACGAGCCCAAGTCGGTGGGCCGGGTGCGCTCGTTTCTCGGCAACTTCGGCGTGCTCTTGCGCGCTTACACCTATATTCTTTCACTCGGCGGCGACGGCCTTGCGGAGGCGAGCCGCATGGCGTTGCTCAACGCCAACTACATTCGCAAGAAACTCGAAAAGAGCTACCAACTGGCCTACAACGAGCCGTGCATGCATGAGTGCATTCTGACCGATCGTATGCAGCACAAAAATGGCGTGAGCACTCTCGATATCGCCAAGCGGCTGCTCGACTACGGCTATCATCCGCCGACGATTTATTTTCCGCTGGTGGTTTCCGGCGCCTTGATGATCGAGCCGACCGAAACCGAATCGCCGGAAACCTTGGATGGATTTTGCGACGCGATGTTGGCCATCGCCCAGGAAGCGAAAGACGACCCCGAGCTGGTCAAGAGCGCGCCCCATTCCACTCCCGTGCGCCGGCTCGACGAGGCGCGCGCGGCGCGAAAGCCGGTGCTGCGCTGGGAGACGCGGTCAGGCGAAGAACGGATCGGCCGACGCAATAGTCTATCGACAACCGAGCGCCAGCTTGGCTCAGCGGGTGGAGGGGTAATTAAGTCGATTGTCGTGGTACTCCATCGTGGCCGAAATCGGCAGCGGATCGTTCTTGATCCACGACGGAATCGGCGCGAAATGGCGCAGCCGCTTTGATCGCACGCAGCGCTTCGTCGTCGAGCAACTGGGAGCCGGAAGATCGCACCAGTCGCAAATGTTCAAGTTGACCGTTGGCGCCGATGGCGAACTCCAAAAACAGCGTTCCTTGCAGACCGTAACGTTTCGCGAGTTCAGGATATTCCCATTTCTGGTTGATCGCTTGCTTGATTCGATTGAAATAATTCATGTAGGCAGGATCATTGGTGTTCAAACTGACCGGTGCGCTGCTTCGTCCGCCGCTCGCTTGAATAGGTAAGCGGCGGTAAGAGCTCTTTGACCGTCGGCAGCCGGCGCTCGGCAACCACGCTCTTTTCGATCGGCAGCTCGCGTTGGTTGGTCAGCCGATGTCGGGACTGGCAGTCCGGCGACCTGTTCGTCGCGGTTGCGTTCGGCTAGCGAGGACTTTTCAATGGCGACGGCAGTTTTCTCCGCGGTAGTACTGCGGGTGCGCTCTCGGGCTTGGTTGGCTTGGGCGCCGCAATTCTTTCCTTCTGGCGATCGGTGAGTCCTTTTTGGCGACGATTGCCGGGGTTTGACGATCTTGGTCGCCGCGGGCGGCGCGGCCGCGAGCCAAAACTCTCTCGCCGGGCGGCAGTAGCGAAACCGGGATCGCCGGTGGCTCGGCGCGTGTGCTTCCACGCCAATTTTTGCTTTAGGATGAAGTAGCAAAATACCGCGGCATGGATCGCCAGTGAAAGCCCAAAGAAGCGCGTCAGGGTGATGTTCAATCGTGCCACGATGGTATAATCTAGGTCGATATCGGCAAGGAAGTTTGCGTCGATAATTAATTCTTGCCATGGCGCAGTTGCCGCTAGGCGTCTGGAGGACCGATGTTTGGGTTTGGCATAGGCGAATTACTAGTGGTGCTGGTTATCGTTCTGGTGCTGTTCAGCAACCGGCTGCCGGACCTCGGTGAGGGCATCGGCAGGAGCATTCGCAAGTTTCGCAAAGCGGTCAACCAAGCCGATGAGGTCGATATTACTCCGAAAAAAAAGGATTCAGACGAATCGCCGTGATAGTCGGCCCCAATCAAACTTCGCCGTCGGCGAGCACGACTTCCAAGCTGAAGTCTTTGACCTGCTTGGCCGGTTTCAAGAATACCATGGTAAAAGCTATCGAATCCCCCGGCGGGAGCTCGAAACTCTTGAGCGGTTTCAAGATCCTGCAAGTGCGGAATGTCTTCCGCGGTCATACCGCGGATGATCTTCGGTGAGAGCGTATTGCCGATCCAGATGGTTTGCTTCTCGATCTCTTTGCCTTCGAGATTGAAGACCGTGCCGGTGACCTTTACTTCCCGAATCACGACCGGATTCTGATTGAAGGCGACGCCGGTGAGCACCAACACCTCGCGGTCCCCGTGAATATTCTGGTAGCCCGTGCGCAGGGATCGCAGCAGGACCCCATCTTTCAAGTGATTATTTTTCAGCACCGTGGCGCCGACGTAGGGAATCTTTTTGACCAGGTTCTCCATCGCCGCCGGCTTGGCATGGGTCATCGCCGACAGCAGTGAAAAACCGATTAGTAAAAGTCCAAACAAGCTCAAATACGGACGGATCGAGGCGCGTTGATCGACATAAGAGGACATCGCCAGGATATTGGCGGGATTGTCCTGTTCTTCTTTTAGCTGTGGCGCGGCGAATGCGCGTTCGTTCTCTTCAAAGTTGTTCGGGTATGTCGACAATCTTTTCCTGCTTGCGGTTCGCCGCAGCCGCCAGCATTGTGAACGGTGATTCGGGTAAGGGGTTGGACGGTTCAGAATTCAACGACCATTGATCCGGCGCCGAACGATTCGGTGTTTCCGTGGATGGATTCGCTGCCCCAGCCGCGGGTTGGCGAGGCTTGTCGGTTTTGGCAGCCGGCGGCGGGGAAAAGCTGAAGGTCAATTCTCGGTCCTGAGACTCTGGGGCTACCGCGGCGTCGCTCGGTACAGGTTTCTCCGGCGTGGCTGGGGCGATTTCGGCGTCTTCGAGTTCGAAGCTATGCTTGCAGCGTGAGCAACGAAATGCCGGTGCGGCGCCTTTGACGATTTCATTAGCGACCCTATAGGTGGTACGGCAACTCGGACATTGAACTAACATGAAAAATCCTTTAGCGAATACGGCACCTATCGAATCAGAAACGAAGGGAACTGGTGCAATTCTAGGGTAATTGACGAAAAGTGCAAGGATTTATGTTAGTGAGTCGTTTTAATAGCTGAATAATCGTTTTCTGGCGGCGTCTAAAAGGGCAGGATCGTTGTGGAGTTGAGCGATTGGCAACTGGTTGAGAAGTGTCAAGCGGGCGATGCGAATGCGTTCCAGGAACTCGTTTCGCGCTATCATCAAAAGGTTTTCATGGTCATCCTCGGGCTGATGCGCAACCGCGAGGATGCCCTGGAAGTGGCCCAGGAAACTTTTTTTCGAGCGTTTCGCAAAATCAAAAGTTTTCAGGGCGGCTCGTCGTTTTATACATGGATTTATCGGATCGCGGTGAACAACGCGATCGACGCCCAACGCAAGCAGAAACGCAATCCGTTGGACTTTCACGAGACCATGGATGGGGTGTTCGAAGCGCGCAACGAGGTAGCCAAGGATCCGTTCGCCGATGTTCATGACCGCGAGCTACGTGAAAACATGAGCAAGGCGATCAACGAATTGACACCGGAGCACAAAGCCGTCATCGTCTTGCGAACGATTGAAGGCATGTCCTACAAGGATATTGGCGAGATTCTTGGTTGTTCCGAGGGCACGGTGATGAGCCGGTTGCATTACGCAAGAAAAAAATTGCAGGATAAGTTGAAAGCCTTTTTATGAGCCAATGTGAATCCTTTCAAGAATCGATCGGTCGTTGGCTGGACGGCGAGTTGCCACCGGCGGACAGCGAAGCGGTGCGTAGCCATGTGGCCAATTGCGCCGACTGCGGCGCGGCGCGCCAGCGTTTGGAAAAAATCCAGCTCACCCTCGGCACCATACTTACGGCAGAAGCGGCGCGGCTCGAATTTGCGCCATTCTGGCGCGAGGTGCAGCACCGTATCGAAGCGAAACGGTCGTGGCACGAAGAGCTGATCGAGGCGGTTCAGTCGTTAGTTTATCGTACCGCGTCTCGCCTGGGCGGTGCCGGCGGCGATCATGTCTGGTACTGGGTTTACTTATCGCTAACCAAATGGCCGGCTGGCGGTCGAGACTAACAACTACGCATCGGTGGAGTCGATCGACGCCCATGGCCGCAACGTCGCGCTCTTACGCGAGGACAAAACCAAGACGACGATTATTTGGCTTTATCAAGATCCCGAAGGTGAAGACGAGAATGTCGAAGAAACTGCGAAATCCGGTCCTGCTTTTTAGCCTGGCATTTCTAGCGGCTCGCCGGCTGGCTGCATGCTGCGGATAAGCACTCCACAGTCCGTACAAGTGACGGTCCGATCGATTTTGGCTGGCAGTAAAAGCGATGAGTTCGATCCTAAGCTCAAAGGCATGGAGCAGCAACTCAAACCATTGAAACACCGTTCCTACCGGGCGCTCAAGGATGAGACGCCAGAACTATCCCTTGGCAGGGCAGCAAGGCGTTCGAAATCCCCGGCGGCCGCTCGCTGACGATCGCGCACCCAGGAGTTTCAGAATGATCGGATCGGTTTAAAGATTCGTTTGACCCAGGGCGACAAACCACTGATCGACACCACGGTCAAGATTGCCAATAAGGGGAATATTATTCTCGGCGGACCGGCCCATGAAGGCGGTTCGTTGATTTTGTCGATCTCAGCCGCGGCGCAGTAACGATACGCTCAATCGATTACGTTTTTCTCAATTGGCTCGACGGCAACACCTTTGCTTTTGAGCCAGCTGATCGCCTTCGCGACTTCGATCTCTTTGCCATCTATCTCCAACGCCAACAGCGCCAGATCCGCGGTGACCGTGGAGCTGCGGATGTTGAAAATCACGTCGAACTGTTTCGCTAACAGGCTCAAAACCGGTTCTTTGATCAGGCCTTTGGGAAAGGTGAGATAGACGCGTTCGCGCAGGAATCGGGTTTTGCTTTTGTTGCCATCGGGTCAAATCGAAAATTTAAGGTTGCCGACCGCGGCGCGGTCGCGCCAGCCGACCCATAGATTAGTCGTCAGGTATTTGTCGCCAAAGTCGGGGAAGATCGTGACCACGGTTCCAGAGCGAAGTTTGCGCGCGACTTGGAGCGCGGCGAACAGTGCAGCGCCGGAGGATTGGCCTACCAGCACGCCTTCTTCCTGGCTCAAGCGATAGACCATCGCATAGGCGTCCTCGGTGGATACCGGGATTTTGCCGTCGAGTTCTTCTTCGTGATAGATGCCCGGCACGATGGAACTGGCCATGTGTTTCAGCCCTTCGAGGCCGTGCAATGCATCGTCCGGCTCCACCGCGATCACTTGGATCGATCGATTAACTTCTTTCAAATAGCGGCCGGTGCCCATGATCGTGCCGCCGGTGCCGATGCCGGCGACGAAATGGCTGATGGCTTGATTGGTTTGGCGGTAAATCTCCGGTCCGGTGTTTTCGTAATGGGCCTGGGGATTCATCGGATTGAAGTATTGGTCCGGTTTAAAATATTTCTCCGGATCGGCTTCGAGAAGCTTGCGGCACAAACGGATGGCGCCATCGGAGCCCTCCATCGGATCGCTAAAAATCATTTTGGCGCCATAGGCGTTGATGATTTGTTTGCGTTCGACGCTGACGTTGGCGGGGATAGCCAGCTCCACCGGATAGCCAAGGACGGCGCCGATCATCGCCAAGGCGATGCCGGTATTTCCCGAGGTCGAGTCGAGGATGGTTTTCCCGGGTCGGAGCTTCTGCGTATGCAACCCTTCCTGAATCATGCGCCATGCCGGACGGTCTTTGACTGAGCCGCCCGGATTGAAGCCTTCCAGTTTGGCGAAAATTCTGACGCCCTTCGGTAAGCCCGCGCCGATCCGCTGAATTTCCAAGAGCGGAGTGTTGCCGATCAGATCGAGGGTCGATTCGACCTTAATTGGCGCGTCCGAGATTCGCTGGAACCAGGCGCAAGTTGGGCGAGGTCTGGGTCATCGTCGCGATCAAAGTTCGATCGACTAACGCCCGCCGGCGATGGCGGGCACGATGGAAATGTTGTCGCCTTCCTTGACCGCCGTGTCGAGATTCTGCAGAAAGCGAATGTCGTCGCCGTTCACATAGACGTTGACGAAGCGGCGCACCTTGCCGGTTTCGTCGCAGATGCGCTCTTTGATGCCGGGATAGTTTTTTTCCAGATCGTCGACGAGAGACTTGACATTGCCGCCTGCGGCACTCACTTCGTCGGCCCCCTGCGTATACTTACGAAGCGGGGTGGGGACACGAACTCGCACGGCCATAACGAACCTCCTAAAAATTTCCAGTAAAATTGGCTGAGTGAATTGAGAATAATCCTTCACCCTGCGCCTTGCAAGGTGAGGGAGCTGCAACTTCGATCGGCAGGAGTTCGCGATAGCGCCACAGGTTGTGCGGCCGCGCGGCGATTTTGTCGCGGCTGATGGCTCGTTTGATCCCGTCGTAGTCGTAGCGAATGTCGAGTGGACCGAAACAGTCGTCGCACACATGTGTCGGCTGGTTGGCATATTGTTGCTTACACTCGCGGCACTCAAGGCCTTGGACGAAACTCATGGCGATGATTTTATCGCTGGCACTAAAGTTGTGTCGTCGCGGTTGTGCCGGTGCCGTCGCCGCAGGCGGCGCATTGCGGATCGCGTCTGACTTCGACCTCGCGGAAGCGCATGTTCTTGGCGTCGTAGACCAATAAGCGGTCGGTGAGCAGGCCGTCCTCGAAGCCGGCCAAATATTTCACCGCCTCGGTGGCCTGAATGGTGCCGATGGTGCCGGCCACGGCGCCGAGGATGCCGGAGGCTTGGCAGTTTAAGATCTCTTCTGGCGGCGGTGGGGCTTTGAACAGGCAGCGGTAGCAAGCGCTTTTGCCGCGGCACCACGGTCATGACTTGGCCCTGCAAGCGGACGATGCCGGCGTGGGAGAAAGCGATGCCCCACTTCACCGCCAGGTCGTTGACGAGAAATTTCGTGTCGAAGTTATCGCTGCCGTCGACGATGAAGTCGAAGCCCTTGGCGATTTGTTCGGCATTGCTCTCATCGAAGCGGACTGGATGGATGATCACTTCGACATCGGGATTGAGTGCGGTCAAGCTTGTTTTCGCCGACTCGACCTTGGGCCGGCCGATATCGGCGGTGGCATGAAGGATCTGGCGTTGTAAATTCGACAGTTCCACTTTGTCCGCATCGACGATTCCCAGCGTGCCGATGCCGGCCGCGGCTAAATAAAGCGCCGCCGGCGAGCCCAAGCCGCCGGCGCCGATGACCAGCACGCGCGATTGGCACAGGCGCATCTGCGCTTTGCCGCCAAGATCGGGAACCATGATTTGGCGGCTGTAGCGTTCGATTTGCTCGCTGGTCAGACGGTCGGCCATATCGCGGTGCGCACTCGCTCAAAAATCTCTTTTGACAAACTTGGCTGTGAAGTCGCTTGGCAAGCTAACGCACCGGCGCCGCCGAAGTCAACCAGGAACGCCGCGATCGGGAGCAAGTTACAGACGGTCAGTTTTCAGCCTGCAAGCGAAAGCCGTCGCGGCTTAAGCCATCGCGCAGTCGCTGAATATGTTCGGCGCCGGCGGTTTCCAGCACGAGTTCGACTTCGGTCTCGCCGATGGCGATGCGGCCGAAACCGCGGCTTTGGCCGATCTGTAAAATATTGGCGCCCAGCTCGGCGATGCGTTGGCTGAGGCGGGCGAGATTGCCAGGGCGGTCGGTGACGATCACATTCAACCGGCACTGGCGTCCATCCTGGATCATGCCGGTTTCGATGATGCGAGAGATCAGATTCATATCGATATTGCCGCCTGAGACGATGAGTCCGATGTTTTTGCCGGCGAGCGAGATTTTTTTGTTCATCAATGCCGCCAAGGGCACGGCGGCGGCGCCTTCGGCAACGGTCTTTTCGATTTCCAGGAGCAGCAGCACCGCGTTGGCGATTTCGCCTTCGCTGACGGTGACGATTTCATCGACGAATTCTTTGACCAGGGCGAACGGGGTCTCACCGACTCGACGCACGGCGATGCCGTCGGCGATGGTGGTGGCGGGCGGCAGCCGAACCGGCGCGCCGCCGGCTAAGGCGGTTTTCATCGATGGCACGGCCTCGGCCTGGACGCCGATGATTGTGATTTTCGGATTCAATGTTTTCAGCACCATGGCGATGCCGGCGATCAATCCGCCGCCGCCTACCGGCACGACCACCGCATCGAGATCGGGATTTTGCTCGTACAGTTCGAGGCCGATGGTGCCTTGACCGGCGACGATCCAAGGATCGTTGAACGCCGAGACGAAGGTCATGCCTCGTTCTTGGCTCAGCCGCTGGGCTTCGGCGAGCGCGCTGTCATAGTCGTTGCCATGGAGCACGCTTTGCGCGCCGTATTGGCGCACCCGTGAGACTTTAATCAGCGGCGCGAATAGCGGCATGACGATGGTGGCGGCGATGTTTAACCTGTGGCTGTGAAACGCCAGAGCCATGCCGTGATTGCCGGCGCTGGCGGCGATCACGCCGCGTTGCGCTTCGTCAACGGAGAGCGTGAGCAAGCGGTTGAGCGCGCCGCGCTCTTTGAAGGAACCGGTCATTTGCAAGTTTTCCAACTTAAAAAAGACCCGGTTGCCGGTCATCCGGCTGATGGTCTCCGAGTAGGGAAACGGCGACAGATAGATTTGTTCTTTGATGCGCTCGCGCGCTTCTTCGACATCGACGAAGGTGATCATGATGGCGCAACGTTAGAATGAAAAGACTGGCGCATGCAAGGTCGATGGGGTAGAAAGGGAAAGGTAAAATTCAAAAAATTTAATGGCAAAAACGTTTCGTCCTATGGCTGAATCCCACACAGATCCGACTGCCGCGGATGTCGCCCGTTACGGGCAGAATTATTTGATCGAGATGGACGGCATCGAACTCTATCGCGCTCTAGCGGCGGCGGAGAAGGACGACAAGCGCGCGGAGATTTTTCGCAAAATACTGCGTGCCGAAGAACGCCATGCGCAGCGCTGGGTGCGGTTGATTCAAACCAGCGGTGGCGTGCTGCCGACTTACCGTCGCAGCCTGCGCGTCCGTCTCCTCGGTTGGCTGGCGCGGCGCTTCGGCACCAATCGCGTGGTGCCGATCGTCAGCGCGCTCGAAGCGCGCGATGAACCGGGGTACATGAATCAAAGCGAAGCCGAAGGGTTGCCAGCCGAGGAGCGCGCGCATAGCCGGGTGCTGCGTGAAATGGACGAAGGGCCGGCGTCGCAGGGCGATATCGTCGGACGCGAGGCCTGGCATATGGCATCGCGCGCCGGTAGTTTGCGCGCTGCGGTGTTCGGCATCAATGACGGGCTGGTATCGAATTTCAGTTTGGTGATGGGCTTTGCCGGCGCCGAGGCGAAACCGGAATATATTCTCCTCGCCGGCTGTGCTGGATTGTTGGCCGGCTCGTTCTCCATGGCCGCCGGCGAATATGTCTCGGTGCGGGCGCAGCGCGAGCTCTTCGAGCAGCAGATCGCCATGGAGCAACAAGAACTGGAAATGTCGCCCAAGGAAGAAGAAGAGGAACTGGCGCTGATTTACCAAGCCAAAGGGATTGCCGAAGTGGACGCGCGCATGATGGCGCGCCGTATCGTCGAGAACCCGCGCACCGCCATCGACACCCTGGCGCGCGAGGAGTTGGGGCTCGATCCGTCGCAGCTGGGTTCGCCGTGGGTGGCCGCTGGCAGTTCGTTTGTGGCGTTTATTCTCGGTGCGATCGTGCCGGTGATTCCCTACATTGTGACCCGCGGCGGGACGGCGTTCTTGACCAGCGCGATCTTGAGTTGTCTAGCGCTATTCGCTGTCGGCGCGCTGTTGTCGATCTTTTCCGCCCGCGGCGCGCTGTTTAGCGGCGCCCGCATGCTCGCCATCGGCTTGTGCGCTTCGGCGATTACTTATGGCGTGGGTTGGCTACTTGGCGTGTCGGTAGCCGGTTAGCGGCGCGCGTTTTAACCGCTACCGTGTTTCTTGCCTTCCATCAAGGCTTTTAATTTCTTGCCAAAGTCGGCGTTGTCGTAATAGCCTTTAAAGCGCTCGGCGCCGACTCCAAGCGCCGCGACTAAAACCGGATGATTGGAATGGGCGGTGTTCTGCCAATAGATCTGTGTGTTGTTCGCGACCATCATGCCCAGGGCGTTGGCGACCGGTTCGGCAAAAATCGTTCGCGACATGAATTGGCTGTTGACGATCTTTTCTCTAAATTCCGGCGCCAGGGTAAACCCTGGGAAGTGTTCGGCCATGAGTTTGTCGACGGCTTCGCCTTGGGGTTGGTGCCGAGCAGTTTGGTGGCCTTTTGTAACGAGATGTCTTATCCCTTGCAGTTTTCTTGAAGTCGTCGAGCTTCCCGCGACTTGGTTGCTGCCTTTGCTGCTCGACATATCTTTCAAGGCCAGAGTCATGCCGAGGCCGCCGGATTCATGGTCGGAGGCGACGATGATCAGAGTCTCACGCGGATATTTGCGATAAAATTCATAGGCCAAGCCCACCGCACGGTCGAATTCTCGGTAATCGTGAATCACCGCGGCGATGTCGTTGGCATGGGAGGCGCGGTCGATATTCTCCGATTCGATGAAGGCGAAAAAGCCGCGTGGGTTTTGGTTATGGAGCAGGCGAATTGTCGCCTGAGTCAGATCGTAGATTGAAGGTTCATTTGCCTTTGTCGCGATCGATCTCGAAGCTCATTTCGAGAAGATCGAACAGTCCCAACACCTTGCCGCTGCCGGCGCGTTGCAGTTGCGGCTAAATTGGTCACCGACTGATAACCGAGCTTGGTGAATTCGGCGATCATGTCGGTGTCATCGGTGCGTTGGCTGCCGGGTTGGCCCTTGGGCAGAAATTGATCCAGTACCACCGCCCAGTAGAACGTCCGGCGCCATTTCCAAGTAGCGCCGCAATATCGCCGGGTAGTCTTTGCGGTTCGGCACATGGCAGACAAACGCCGCCGGGCTGGCGTCGTAGATCGTCGAATTGGTGGCCAAGCCCAAGCTTCATGCCACGCCGGCGCGCGATCTCCATGGCGCTCACCGCGATCGTGCCGTCGGCGCAGACTCCAAGTGCGCCGATCTTGGCTTTGCAGCCGTTGGCCATGGCGGTCGCAGCTGCCGCCGAATCGGTCGACAGCGAGTTAGCGGCGTGGGTGGTCATCACGCCGACGATACCTTCCTTCATGATCTTGTCGACGATGACCATGCCTTCGTTGTGGATGTACTGGCGGTATTGGCGGGCGATTTCCAGGTGCGTCAGCGCCGCCGCCGTCGGCGAGGAACAAAAAAACGTATTTCGGCGCGCCGTTGGCGATGCGGCTGGTTTGGCTCAGTGCGGTCGAGGAAACTAACTAGAGTGAAGGTGATGGCTATGAGGCTTAAGAGCAGTTTTCTCACGAGGTACTCTCCGATCTGCTTCAGTGCTAAATTGACGAGCCATCTTGGGCCAGGATACGGCGCAGCTCAAGCCACAGCGACAGCATCGTATAGTAGGCGGGAAATATTAACGAGGCAAGTAAAAGCCACCGCGGCGGGGCTGGCAATCGGTAGATGAGATAAAGAACCGCGGCGCCCCAGAGCGCGCCTAAGATATTTGTCGAGTAGCGAAAGCGCGGCGCGCGGCTGGGATAGATAAAGCGCATTGGCACGAAGACCAAGATCGACAAGATGATAATCAAAAAGGCGTTGATCCAGAGTGCGGTCTTGAGCGTATAAAAATAAAAAAACACTGATGTTCCAGTAAGACGGGAAGCCGAGAAAGAAATGATCGGCGGTCTTGGCATCCCGTTGGCAGAAGCCATAGGCGCTCGACAGCACCGGCAGCGCGGCGAGCCAAAGCGCGTCTTGCGACGGCAGCAGGTTGGCGCGCAGCAACAACAGGCAGGGCACGATTACATAGTTCAGATAGTCGACGAGGTTGTCGAGCAGGGCGCCGTCGAACCAGGGTATGACTTCTTTTACCCGTGCCGCCCGCGCCAGGGCGCCGTCGGTGGCGTCGATGATGACGGTGACCGGCCATCAGGAAAAAGGCCAAACGAAAGTTCGACTCGTCGATGGCGAGAATTGTGTAAAGACCGACAACCGCGCCCAGGGCGGTATAAAGGTGAACCAGCCAGGCGAAGATCAGGTTCGCCATGGCAACTCTAGGACTTGGGAAAGACTGCGGTATCGAAGATGGTGTGCGGCCATCTTCAATGCTCCATGGTTGAATCTCGGCTCGCGAGCTATTGCGCCGAAGCGGCAAAACTTGGACGGGCCTTCAAGACGGGCGATCCAGGCGACGGTGTTCTTATACTTGACCGGATCCACCGGAATGCCGAAGCGGTCGAGCAGTTCGAGGTTAGCCATGAAAGCTACGTCCGCCAAGCTGAACGCGCCGGCGAGATAGTCCTTGCCTTTAAGCTCGGCTTCGGTGCGATCGAAGGCTTTGGTGATCTCGGCTTTGGCATTGTCGACGCGCTGCGCATCGCGCTCGGCTTCGGGCTTTCGGCTTTCCTGGATGATATGAACGAAATGCGGATTGAAATGGGAGTCGCGAAAGTCTTCCATCATGCGCGCTCGCGCCCGACCTTCCGAATCCCTCGGCATCAGCGTTGGGTAGGGATATTCGTCTTCGAGATATTCGTTGATGATGGTCGAATCGTAAACTACGAAACCTTCGTCATCTAGGGCTGGGATTTGACCGAAAGGATGAACTTTGAGGTAGTCTGGATTCTTTTGTTCCCTTTTGCTGAGGTCGACGTTGATCCGCTCGAACTCGAGGCCCTTCTCTAGCAGTGCAATTCGAACCTTGCGCGAGTTGGTCGATGGCGGAAACGTATAGAGCTTGATCATTGACGGCAACCTCCTTAACCCTTCACAACAAGCGGTATATTAGCACAACGTTGTAATAAGTGGAGCATTTTTTTCATTTCTCGTGCAAAAATTACAACTTATTTTCGCGCTAATCGGCATCGTGCTTTGCACAGACGACGTTAGCGACGGGCGCCTAGTGTCGTCTCGAGAGCGCTGGTGCGATTATTTCTCTGCACCATGATGGTGACTTGATCGGCGGGTTTATAGGCTCCGAGTATGTCGGTGAGATCCTCAATATTGCTGATTTTTTTATCGGCTAGTTGAATGATTATATCACCTTCGCGTAGACCTGCCGCCGCGGCTGGGCTGCCAGTCGCGACGCCTGCGAGCAGCACGCCATCGATACTGCGGCTGTATTCGGGAATGATTCCCAGATAAACGCTGCCAACCCGCAGCTTGCCCGTCTCGGAAGATGGCGGTCGCCCCGGTAGGCTGGCGAAGGCGGGGGATTCCGGCAATGCCGCGATGGCCAGCGCCGAGCCGAGCACGAGGTCGCCAATTTGCGCCATGCCCGCGTAGTTGAGTTTATCCCAGGTGTCGCCAGGGCGGTGATAGTCGGTATGGCTGCCGGTAAAGAAATGCAGCACGGGAATCTGCTTGTTGTAAAACGACAGGTGATCGCTGGGGCCGACGCCGTCAGGCTGGTTGGTTTGTAATCCCAGCTGCTTGGCGCCGGCGCCGACGATGGCGTCAAATGGCGGCGACGAGCGCGTGCCGAATACGGTGACGCGGTCTTCGCGCAGCCGGCCGACCATGTCCAAGTTGATCATGGATTTGATTGCACCGATCTGCGGCCACTTGCCAACAAAGTGGCGCGAGCCGTGCAGCCCCAATTCCTCGGCGGAAAAAGCCACGAAGACGACGGCGCGCGCCGGCTTGGGCTCGATCTGGCTTAGCCGGCGCGCCAACTGGAGCAGCACCGCTGTGCCGGAAGCGTTATCGTCGGCGCCATGATGGATCATGCCGGAGGCACTCTGATCGCGCGCGCCATAGTGGCCGAGGCCCAAGTGATCGTAATGGGCGCCGATGACGATATATTCGTTGTGAACTTTCGGGTCTTTGCCGGGAAGTATCGCGACGACATTTTCGGCGCGCTGGCGCTCCTCTTCGAGGCTTACCTGCACCGAGAGTTTAGTTCCCGGCATGACCAGCGAAGCCGGCCGCTCTTCACGGTCGATTTTTTCTTTCAGATCTTTGACCGATACTCCCTGAGCCGCGAACCACTTCTCAGCGACTTGCCGTTTGATTTGTGCCGCCACCAGGCTGTTGCCGCTGCGCCACAGGCTGCTGCGCATCGACATTAGCTCGGTTTTCGCGTCGGCCCGGTTGTCCATATCAATGAGGATCATGCCGACGGCGCCATGTTCGCGGGCGTTGTTGGCCTTGGTGCGGAGCGCGGCGTGGGTCGAGAAGTCGGGAGATTTTCTAAATGGGCTTTGATTATTTTTGGGCGGCGGCTCGTAGCGCAGCACGACGACGATCTTGCCCTTTACATCGATGCCGGCGTAATCATCGTAGCCGTAGTCTTGTGCGGTAATGCCGTAGCCGGCGAAGACCGCTTCGCCTTCGATCTTACCTGATGACGAAAGGCCGAGGGGCAGCCAATCCTCGTGCAACCGCACTGGCTCTCGGCCAAGAACCAAGCTGCTAGGCTCTTTCACCTGCACGCCAACCGCGACCTCGAAGCTTTGCAGATAACTGTTGTTGTCGCCACCGGGAAGCAGACCGTATTTGGCAAATTCCGCCGCGATGTAATCCCGCGCTGCCGCGATGCCCGGTGTGCCAACGCCGCGGCCGCTACGTTCCGGTGCCGCCAAAAACTTGGCATGTGCCGACAACTCGTCCGCCGCCGTTGGTTCCTGCGCCTGACAGCAGCCAGGGGCGCGGTGGCGAGGCTGACAAGCGCTGAAAAGACTGCGGCGATGGCGATGTTGACCGCGCGGCGGTGGGATCGGGACTGGCGAAGGAGACGCATAAGCCAATTCAAGCTAGCATGTTTGCGGCGCGCTTGTCGCCAGTCTGGTCTCGAATTAAGACTTTTGCGGCGGCAAATCTGAAGTGTTATAAAAGTATCTATCTATTGTGTAGAGGAGATTGAAGATGGCGACTTCCGTAGTTGTTTATACCCAGCCTGGCTGAGGCCCCTGTCACAAAGAGGTAGAGTTTCTATCTCAAAAGGGCGTTCAATTCGTCGAGAAAAATGTTCGCGCCGACAAGGCAGCGATGAAGGAACTGATCGATCAAGGATTTCAAAGCACGCCGGTGACGATTATCGACGGCCAGTCGGTGGTCGGCTTTGATCAATTGAAGATCATGGAGCTGCTCGGATTGTAATTACTCAGTCCAATCGGATGGCCGCGCGAATTTGGCCGGGTTAGTCGCGACATGTCGATGCCGTGTGAATAGTTAGCATTCCAGCGAAAATGTCGAAATTCTATTTTACCTGCGACTTCCAGCCGGAAGAGCTGAGCATTTTGCCGGTGACATGTCTTCGCTTCGTCTGACGCCAAGTAGACGAATACATCGGTTACCGATTCCGGTTTGCTGCCGTTGAAACCGGTGAGTTTGGTCGCCACGTAGCCGGGCTCCACGGAATTGACCCGAATATTCGACGACGCGCACTTCGGCGGCCAGGGTTTGCGAGAAGCCTTCCAGTCCCCATTTCGAGGTCGCGTAGGCGAGAAAGTTGGCGTAGGCGCCGCGGCCGATCATCGACGAGACGTTGATGATCGAGCCGCTCTTTTGTTGCATCATGATCGGCAGCACCGCTTGGGTGATCAGAAACGGCCCGCGCAGATTGACCGCGATGGTGTAGTCCCATTTTTTTACGTCGAGCTCGATCATCGGCGCCGGCCGGGTCATGACCCCGGCGTTATTGACCAGCACGTCGATGCGGCCGAACTTCTTGTGCGCCTTGGCGACGAAATCTTTGACCGGCTCTTCCAGCGAGACATCGCAGCTCCAGCCTTCGGCGTCGACGTTCATGGCGCGTAATTCTTTGACGGTTTGATCGAGCTCGGCGCCGGTGCGCGCGCACAGCGCGAGTTTGGCGCCCTCGCGGCCGTAGTGCATGGCGATGGCTTTGCCGATGCCGCGGCCGCCGCCGGTGATCAGCGCGACTTTGTCTTTGAGTTTCATTGCGGAGCCTCGGAGCAATGGAAAATCAGAATCTACATTGAAAAAATATGGAAGCCAACCATTTTACGCTTGAGCAATTGGCCGGGAGGCGATAGGAAGAGAGCCGCGTAGGGAGGTGCGAATCATGGACGTTCTCAGTATCACCGGTTACAACCGCAGGCCGCCGCAATTGGTGGCGGAGTACAAAGGATTTTTTGCCAAGGAGAAGCTCGAAGTGCGCTTCCACGAGACCACCTACGCGCCGGACCACAACCAAGGCATGGCGGAAGGGAAGTGGGATTTTACCCTCAGCAGCGCCGACACGATGATCGCGCGCACGACCACCGACGGTGTCGACTACATGCTGTTCATGCAAGCCGAAGAAGGACTGAGCGCCTATCTCATCGGCCAGCCAGGCTACGATTCTCTCGATAAACTGCGCGGCAAGCTGCTCGCCGGCGATCCGGGCGACTCGAATCTCGATCTGATCCGTAAGAAAATTCTCCGCAAGCATGGCATCGACGACACCGAGTACGATATCGAAATCATCGGCAGCTCGCCGGTGCGCTTGGAGGCGTTTCTTCAACGCCGGGTGGTTGCGGCTATGCTGACGCCGCCGGCTTCCGATAAAGCGTTGGCCGCCGGTGGGGTTCTACTCGCCAGCGGTGACGATTATGTTCCAGGATGGCCGCTTACCTGCGGCTGGACGCTGCGGCCGTGGTTGTTGGAGCATCGCGCGCTAGTCGTGCGCTTCATTCGCGCCTGGGCGGCGGCGACGGATTGGTTGTTGCAACCCGAACATCGCGAAGAAACCTTGCAGTTGTCGATGGACCACGAAAAGCTCAATCGGGCAGCCGCCGAAATCGCCTATTCCAAAATCGTCCCCAGGGCGCGGATCAATCCGGCGGCGATCCAAACTGTTATCGAGCTGCGCAAAGAGATGGGCGTCTACAAGCCGCCGTTCGATCCGCCGGCGCGCTTTTACGACGATAGCTATTGGCGTGAGGCGACGGGAACGCGTTAGCGGCGCGAAGCTAACGCGGGCAGTCGCAGCCGAAGTTCGAAATATCTCCCGCGAAGGCGCCAAGGCCGCAAAGTTCGGAAAACAACGTGAAAATCATTCATAAGAAATTGGCTTCCCTCCGAACCTTGGCGTCTTTGCGACCTTCGCGAGAGGAATATCCGGATGCGAGAATTTATCGCGCCTGCCGATAACGCATCTAGGTCAACAGCGAGCGCAGAATCATGCCGACGATGCTCATGACGATGGCGCCGAAGAACGCCGACCAAAAGCCGGCGACGGCAAAGCCTGGGACCAGGTAGGCGGCGAACATGAGCATGAGAGCATTGATGACCAACAGAAAAACTCCTAGTGACAGGATCGTTATCGGCAAGGTTAAGATCTTAAGGATAAAGCCGACGGTGGCGTTGACCAGGCCGATGACCAGCGGCGCGATCAACGCCGGGCCGAGGCCGTCGATGTGGATTCCCGGGATCAGATACGCTACGACGAATAAGCTGATGGCGCTGATCGCCCAATGCACTAGTAAGTTCCACATAGTGTCTCCATGTGAGAAGGCATAGCAAAGCGCAGGTTATTTCTCAATGAAGGGTTTGCGATTCGCTCTTGCGGGCGACCCTCGACAATGTAAAATGGTCGTACTCTAAAGTTGCATAAGGAGGCATGAAAGCCATGTCAAAGCAGGAACTCGAAAGCGTCGCTCAAGCGATGGTCGCAAAAGGCAAGGGCATCCTCGCCGCCGACGAGAGCATGGGCACGATCAAGAGACGGTTCGATAGCATCAAGATCGACTCCAACGAGAACAACCGCCGGGCTTACCGTGAGATGCTTTTCACCACCAAGGGTCTTGAGGAAGCGGTCAGCGGCGTAATCCTATTCGACGAAACTCTGCGCACCGCGGCCAGCGACGGCACGCAGTTTTCCCAGAGTTCTGTCGAAGAAGGGCATCATGCCGGGCATCAAGGTCGACAAAGGGCCGGTGGACATTCCCGGTTTTCCCGGCGAGACCGTCACCGAGGGGCTCGACGGCCTGCGCGCCCGGGTGAAAGAGTATCGTGAGTTGGGCGCCAAGTTCGCCAAGTGGCGCGCCGTGATTACCATCGGCGACGGTATTCCCACCTACACTTGCTTGCAGGCCAATGCACACGCGCTGGCGCGTTATGCGGCACTGTGCCAGGAAGGCGGCATCGTGCCGATCGTCGAGCCGGAAGTGTTGCTCGACGGCGGCCATACCATCGAGCGCTGCGAGGAAGTGACCCAGGAGACTTTGCGCATCACCTTCTCGGCGCTGTTGGAACAGCGGGTGCATCTCGAAGGCATGATTCTTAAACCGAGCATGGTGGTTTCCGGCAAGGACAATGCGCGCCAAGCCGGCGTCGACGAAGTCGCCGAGCGGACGATTCGTTGTTTAAAACGGACCGTTCCCGGCGCCGTGCCGGGCATCGCATTCCTCTCCGGCGGGCAAAGCGCCGTGAGCGCCACCGAACACTTGAACAAAATGAACCAGCTGGGCCCCCATCCTTGGCAGGTGAGTTTTTCCTACGCCAGGGCGCTGCAAGATCCGGCGCTTAAAGCGTGGAAAGGCGAGGCGGGCAACGTCGCCGCGGCGCAGAAGATTTTTTACCATCGCGCCAAGATGAATAGTGCCGCGCGCACTGGCAGCTACACCAAGAAAATGGAAGATGCAGCTTAGTTCCGATTGACGATTCCCGGTTTAGACCGGTTTCTCTTTAGTTCGGTTATCTCGGCGGCGTGTCACTCGCGCCGAGATAACCGATTTTTTTGCCCTCGCCGCGGTGACTGTGCTTGGATACCACCCACCTCACTCGCGCTCACTTACAGCTGCCGAACCCGGGAAGCTGGATCTCCGGTCCCGCGACATCACCGCAAACAACTGGATGAATTGATTCGGTGGTTTCCTGAGATCCACACGGAAGTGGGCGGTGAACCCGAATGAAGCCGGTGGATTACGGCAGAATTCCGATGGTTTTCAGTTGAAGGTTTGGGATCTCAGCCGCTCATGCGCAGATTAGAGTTTGGCGGGATTGTAACACGGTACTAACCTGACGCCATAAGAATGCCATACCTTCTGTGCGAGACTTAGAGGGATTTCGCTAAGTTACGCTCCCAGAGCCGGGGATTTGTACAGGCATTTTATTGACCACCGAATACTAAGCGTCTGGTGGGTCGTATAAATTGTCATGATTAGGCTTTGTGGCAAATTTAACGGCCCGAGTAACCAGGAGGAGTACCATGAAAACTAATATCTTAGATCGGATCGTGATGGCGATTGTTATCGCTACTCTGGCATCGGCGGGAGTAAGCATCGCCGCGGATGGCGATCGCGGACCGCGGGAAGAACAACGGCGCGACCAGCGTGTGGCGCAACAGGAAGAAAAACCGCGACAGCAGCAAAAAGCTCTAAGCGCTCAGCAAGAACAGAAACAAGACCAGCAGCAGCGCGAGCGCGCCGAGCAAAAATCGGTTCAGGAGCAGCAAGAACGGCGCGCGTGGCAACAGCAGCAGCAAGAGCGGGTTGAGCGTCAATCGGAGCTGATGGAAAAACAACGGCGGGCGCAGCAAGCGCAGCGGCAAGAGCAAATTCAGGAGCAGAGACAACAGCAGCGTTTGTCGCAGCAGCGGCAACAAGAGCTGCATTCGGCAACAGCAACAACGTGTGGACCAGTACCGTCGACACCTGGAACAGCAGGAGCGCCTCGCACGGGAGCGTGCAGCGCTGCTGGAGCGACAAAAGCGCATGGCGCAGTATCGGTTCCAGCAAGAGTATTTAGAGCGTGTCCGTCAGCAGCAAATCTATCTCCGGGACCATCGCTTCGATTACGATCGTGACCCGTACTTCTACACGGCGCCGATCTATCGGTATAACCGTGGCGGCAGCTACTACGAAATCAACGAATACGGTGCGAAGACGCTACGGCAGGCGGTGAACTATGGCTATGAGGAAGGCTTTCGCGCCGGCAGGGCGGACCGGGACGACCGTTGGGGTTCCAACTACGAAGACTCTTATGCCTATCGGGACGCAAACTACGGCTACAGTGGCTATTACGTAAACCGCGACGACTACAATTATTACTTCCGCGAGGGTTTCCGACGCGGTTATGAAGACGGTTACAACAGTCGATATCGCTATGGTCGCTTCGCTGATGGAAACCCGTCGATCTTGGAAACCATTTTGACCCAAATCCTCAACTTCCAGTCGATGAGCTGACAAGCGAAAGTCTCACGCTAAACCAGCGCCCGGCCACTCACCATAAAGGTGAGTGGATCCGGGCGCTGTCCATTGGGGCTACCGCCAGGGTAAATTCGCTACTCCCTGGATTCTGGCTGCCGGCTTGAGGGCCGGATTGTCCGACCATCTCCGGCCGGCTCAATGTAAATTAGGCTTAAACTACTGACTGAAAGACCGCCAGTCAGATCACTCTGACGATCCGCAGATACGCAGGCGCAGGCGCATAGGTGATCAAGTAAGCACTTGAGGGGAGACTGGCGTTTACCTGAGTTAGCACCGGGTTTGACGGACACCGCTGAATGCGTCAAGCAGCACTGCCTCAGACGTTTGGAAAGCGCAATTGTGAATGGCGCTCCCGGGTTTCCTTATCCCTCCGAGAAACATCAGAATGTCGCCAACGGGTGATCGCCGGTCGCCATAGCATAACCGCTCAAGAGTGAGCTCAAGCGGTTGACCGCCTCCTTGTCATTTCGTATGTTACGCGGAGTGACATGCTATTACTGGCAAGCAGCGAATTGACAAGAACCCTTAACTTTCCAACTTAAGAGGAGGTTTCTCATGGCTTATGATCTCGTGATACGCGGTGGACGGGTGGTTGACGGTTCCGGCTTGCCGTCCTACGTGGCCGATGTCGGCGTCAAGGACGGCAAGGTCGTCGAAGTCGGCAAGCTTAAAGACGGCGCGGCGAAAACCATCGACGCCGGCGGTCTTGGCCGTGTCGCCCGGTTTCATCGATCATCATACCCATCTCGACGCGCAGATGCTTTGGGATCCCTACGGCACCTGCGAACCGCAGCATGGCGTGACCTCCGTGGTCATGGGCAACTGCGGCTTGTCCCTAGCGCCGGTTCGGCAGGGCATCGAAGACGCCATCGTCAAAAGCTTCGTCCGTGTCGAGGCGATTCCACGCATTGCGCTGGAGCAGGGCGTGAAATGGAACTGGCATAGCTACGGCGAATATCTCGACAACTTCGAAGGTAAGGTCGGCATCAATGTCGGCGGCCTCGTCGGTCACATCGCCGTGCGCCATCATGCCATGGGCGAGGAGGCGGTCGAACGGAAAGCCACCGGCACGGAAGTACAAAAGATGAAGGGCTTGGTGCTCGACGCCATGGAAGGCGGCGCCTTGGGCATGTCGACCAACCGCAACGACCGCCATATGCGCGAGGACGGCAAACCGGTGTCGAGCCGCTTGGCCGACGATGACGAATTTTTCGCGCTCTGCGATGTCTTGGGCGAGCGCAATGCCGGGGTGATCGAAACTATCTTGGGCCGCAACAAGGTCGAGCATTTCGAGTGGTACCATGAATTGGCCAAGCGTACGCAGCGGCCAATTCTGTGGCAGAGCCTGCAACATCGCTGGTCCGAACCCAATCTCTGGCGCGAACAGCTCGAAGCCGTCGAGCCGATCTTCAAAGCGGGCTACCAGGCCTACGGGTTGACCCACACGGTGCCGCTGGTGCGCCACTTCACGTTGAAAGACTGCCAGATTTTCGACGAATTCCCGACCTGGAAAAATTTGATGTTTCTGCCGGTGGAAGTGCGCAAGCAGGCGTTTGCCGATGCCGACACGCGGGTAAAGTTGCAGCATGAGATCGATAACCTGCGCTTGACCAACTACCACAAACGTTGGGATATCCCGAAAGTTGAAAAATGCTTCAAACCTGAGAATCAAAAATATGTCGGCAAGACCATCGCCGAGATGGCGGCCATGCGCAATCAAAAGCCAATTGACGCTTTCCTCGATCTCGCTCTCGACGAAGATTTGGAGACGATTTTTTGGAACGCCAACAACGGCGGCGACTGGAACGCCATGGGTGAAATTCTGCGCAGCCCCTATGTGCTGATCGGCACTTCGGACGCCGGCGCCCATGTGCTGTTCGGCGCGGACTTCGGTTACGGCACGATTCTTTTGGGCCTGTGGGTGCGCGAGCGCCAAGTGATGTCGTTGGAGCAGGCGATTCATAAATTGACCTTCCATCCGGCGTCGATCTTCGGCTTGCAGGGGCGCGGTTTGTTGCGCCCGGGCTACGCCGCCGATATCACGATCTTCGATCCCGAGACGGTCAACGCCGAGGAGCCTACGTGGGCCAATGATTTCCCGGCCAACACCAAACGCATGGTGCAGCAATCGGTCGGCATGCACTACACCATCGTCAACGGCACTGTGATCAATGATCACGGGCGCATGACCGGAGATCTGCCCGGCCAGGTGATGCGCGGGCCGCTCTACCGTCAACATAAGGCGGCCGCGTAATATGGGAGTGAGTTATATTCCAGTTGCCCGCATCGGTGAGCTCACTCCCGGTGCCATGAAAGAGGTCGACCTCGGCGGACGCCAAGTGCTCTTGGCGTTCGCCGAGGGCAAGTATTATGCGTTCGCGCGCCAGTGTCCTCATGAAGAAGCGGATTTGAAAGAGGCCGGGCAGCTGTTCAACGTCAATGGCCCGCAGATCCGCTGCAACAATCATAGCTATTGTTTCGATCTCAAAACCGGCGACTGCACGCTGCCCAAAGGCGGCGCGCCTCTGACCGTGCTGCCTACCGAAGAACGCGGCGAAGAAGTTTGCATTCGCCTCGAGTGGTGAATTCGCGATCATTCTTTGTCGACACGACGTGTCGGGCAACTGGGAAAGTCTGCCAGCGTCAAGCTGTGCCGGTGCTTTCGGATCGTGCCACCGTCGGGTAACGCTATCGATGTCAAAAATTAAATTGCGGCTCGCCACTCTTGTCCTGGCGCTCACGCTGGTTATGACTGGCATGAGCGCTTACTTCGGGCAGCTTTCGGCCCAGGAGAAAAGCTTTCTCTGGAAGGCTCCGGGCAGCGCAAACACGGTTTACATTCTCGGGTCGATTCATCTGCTTAAACGGGAAAGCGCAACTTTGAAACCGATCGTTCATGAGGTTTTCGACAAAAGCAAACGTTTGGTGTTGGAAATCGATCTGCTCAAGGAGGGGCCGGATAAATTTCAACAACTGTTGATGCAGAAAGGCGTCAATCTCGACGGTAAGATGTTGCCGCAGCAGTTGTCGCCGGAGACTTACGAATTGGCCGCGCAAAAGGCCGGCGAGCTGGGCATCGATATCAAGCTTTTAGCGCCACTCAAACCTTGGGTGGTCGCGCTGACGATGGTGGTGATGCAGCTGCAGAAGCTCGGCTATGATCCGAGTCTGGGCATCGATCACCAACTGGCGCAGCGCGCCAAGCAAGAGAACAAGCCGGTGTCCGGTTTGGAAACCGCCGAGTTCCAAATGGATCTTTTCAACGAATTGACGGCGCCGCAGCAGGATATGTTCCTGCGCCAGTCGTTGCTGGAAATGGACCAATTGGAGAAAGCGGTGGACGACATGGTCGGCGCGTGGAACAGCGGCGATGTCGCTCGCGGCGAGCGGCTATTTTTGGCAAGCATGCGCGGCTATCCTGAGCTGAAAGACAAAGTTCTCGATGCGCGCAACCGCCGCTGGATACCGCAGATCGAACAGCTCTTGAAGCAAAACCAGGATGTCCTCGTGGTGGTCGGCACGGCGCATTTGGTCGGCAAGTCCGGCGTCATCGAGTTACTCAAAGATTCGCGGCTACAAATTGGAGCAAATGTAAATGGCGGGACAAAAACTTGAGCTCAAATCGATCCGGGTCGCGGACTGGATGACCGAGAACGTGCTGGCCGTGGAGACTTACGATAGCATCGCCATCGCCCGGCAGGTCATGGCCAAACACCGGGTCAATCAACTGCCGGTGCTCGACAACGATAATTTAGTCGGCATCGTCACTGACCGGGATCTTCGCGATGCCTATCCGACGAGCATGATGATCGATCAGACCAAAGCGATCGACAGCTTTGCCGAAAAGGTTACCGTCGAAGAAGTCATGACCCACGATATCCTGATCGTCCGCCCCGAAATGCCGCTGGCGACGGCGGTGGCCTTGTTGCGGAAACACCGCATCGGCTCTTTGCCAGTGGTGCAAAACAAGAGTCTTGTCGGCATCATCACGCGCAGTGATATTCTCGATTTCGTCCTCGACGGCGGGCCAAAGCGCAAGCGGTTGTTAGGCAAAACTCCAGCCGCCAAAGCCAAGAAAAAGCGTAAATAATTGCGATTTTCGCGTTGCTGAAGTTATTCAGGGGAGAGGGATATGCCGTCATTCGATATCGTCAGCCGCATCGACATGCAGGAGGTCGACAATGCGGTCAACATTACCAGTAAAACGATTTTAACCCGCTACGATTTTCGCGGTTCAAAAACCGAAATTTCCCTCGACAAGAAGGAAAAGAAACTCCTCGTCACCACGGAAGACGACATGAAAATGCGGGCGATCCAGGACACCTTGATCGAGAACCTGGTCAAGCGCAAAGTTGACCGCCGCTGTCTGGACCCCAAAACTACCGAGCCAGCGGCCTACGGCATGATCAAACGTGAAATCGCGATCAAGGACGGCGTCGATTCGGACAACGCCCGCGCCATCGTGAAACTGATCAAGGACAAGAAACTCAAGGTCCAAGCCGCGATGCAGGATAACCAGGTGCGCGTGACCGGGAAAAAAATCGACGATCTCCAGGAAGTGATGCAGATGCTGCGCGGTTCGGATATTCCCATCCCATTGCAGTTTGTCAATATGCAGAGCCGCTGAGAAATATTAAATTGACAGGAGCCGGACATGGAAAAGATCAAGAAAAACGATGATGAGTGGAAAAAACAGTTGAGCGACGAGCAATTCGAGGTCGCGCGCAAGAAGGGCACCGAGCGCGCCTTCACCGGCGCCTACTGGGACAACCATGAAAAGGGCACTTACCGGTGCATTTGCTGCGGCAACGAGCTATTCAGTTCAGACACCAAGTTCGACTCCGGCACTGGTTGGCCGAGCTTCTATGCCCCAGTGGCGGCCGACAACGTCGAAACCGAGACTGATAACAGCTACGGCATGCGCCGGGTCGAAGCCCTGTGCAGCAAGTGCGACGCCCATTTGGGCCATGTCTTCGACGATGGGCCCAAGCCGACGAATCTGCGTTATTGCATCAATTCGGCGTCGCTGAAGTTCGAAAAAGATAAGTAGCGTGAGCGCGACTGCCTTTCAGGACCAAGGTTCGGTGCATTACTGCCACGGCTGCGGTTCGGCAAATGAAAAGGGGCTTGCAGCTCAAGAGTTTCTGGAACGGCGAAGAAGCGATTGCCACTTGGCGCGCCCAGCCGCATCATTGCGGCGGCACGCGGGAAAATTTAAACGGCGGCATCATCGCGTCATTGATCGATTGCCACAGTTTGAACCTCGCCATTGCCCATGCTTACCGCGCCGAGGGGCGCGCCATCGGTAGCGCACCGCGTATCGGCTATGTGACGGCGAATTTGAATGTTTCATACCGCAAGCCGACGCCGCTGCAAGAACCCATCGAGCTGCGCGCGTGGATTCGCCGGCTTGAAGGACGCAAGGCCTGGGTCGATTGCACGTTGAGCGCCGCGGGTGTCATTTGCGCCACCGGAGAAGTGCTCGGCGTCAGGGTGGAGTGGAACTAAATTAAATGAGTTCAAGCCGTTCAAAAAGTTCAAATCGTTCAAACCGTCTCGGAGGTTATCTGTCGATTTGAACGGCTTTAACGATTTGAACGATTTGAACCTTTAGGAAGAAAATGGAATACACGACACTTGGTAAAACCGGATTGAA
This sequence comes from uncultured delta proteobacterium, assembly GCA_963847445.1. Lineage (GTDB taxonomy): Bacteria > Desulfobacterota > Binatia > UBA9968 > UBA9968 > DP-20. The sequence continues at coordinate 186,751 of CAWJZV010000046.1, forward strand.
AGTGAGCGTCGCCGGACTCGGCTGCGGCGGGCCGAGCCGACTCGGCATGCGCGGCGATGCCGGTGCGGAAGATCACGCGGTTCGCCTGATCAAGCAGGCGCTCGATCTCGGTGTCAATTTTCTCGATACGGCGCAGAATTACGGCACCGAGGGGGTTGTCGGCAAAGCGATCGCCGGCACGCCGCGCGACCGCGTGGTGATATCGACGAAAAAAACTTTGCCAACGCCCGACGAGGCAAATCCGGAAGCGGCAATCTTCGAAGGGGTGGAGAAGAGTTTAAGGCTACTCGGCACCGACTACATCGACATCTATCATCTGCACGGCGTCGAGCCCAAGGACTACGAGTTCGCGCAAAGCCGCCTGATCGCGCCGATGCGGCGGTTGAAAGAGCAGGGCAAGATTCGCTTCATCGGTGTCACTGAAGGGTTTGTCGTCGACACCACGCATACGATGTTGGCGGACAGTCTCAATAAAAATCTCTGGGACGTGGTGATGGTCGGCTTCAGTTTGCTCAATCCGTCGGCGCGCAAGAACGTTTTGCCGCTGACCCTGAAAAACGGCGTCGGCGTGCTCGATATGTTCGCGGTGCGGCGCGCGCTCAGTCAGCCCCAGCGGCTGAAAGAAATGTGTGCCGAGTTGGTCGAGAAGCGCGCCATCGCGAAAGGACGCGCTGGATCTCGACGCTCCGCTTGGTTTCCTGCTCAAAGAAACCGACGCGGCGACCTTGCCGGAAGCGGCGTATCGTTTCTGTCGCCATGAACGCGGTGTCGACGTCGTCCTCACCGGCACCGGCAACCCCGACCATTTGCAGGAGAACATCGCCGCAATCTTGAAACCGCCGCTGCCGCAAGCGTCGCTCGATAAACTCGAGAAGTTGTTCGGTGGTTTGGCTTCTCTAACCGGCAATTAGTTATCGCAATCCGCGTTGAGTGATCGGTGCTTGCCCTCGCCCTCTCTCACCGTTGCGGGCGAGGGAACCTGAAAGCAAGGTTCCGAATTGAGATGGACGCACGAGGTTAGTTTGTCTGGAACAACTTCGAATACTGTTCCCAGGGTGCCGGGGCGATGCGCGCCGTCTGCAAATTTTCCTCGACATGTTTCTGCTGTTTCATGCCGACGAGCGCCGTGGTCACGCCTGGGGTCGAGCGGACGAATTGCAGCGCGCGCTGGGCGTCGGTGGCGAGACCGGTGAAAGTCTCAGCTATAATCGGTGGCAGATCGTGGCTGAGCTGGCCTTGCAGCACCGAAGCGCTGCACATCACCGTGATGCCGAGATCCTGGGCGACTTCGAGCACGGTATGGCGATGGCCATGGGCTGGCTGATTGGCATTGGACAACGCTTCGCTCATGCCGAGATTGAGCGGCAGTTGAATGACTTTGAAATGATGATTCTTGCCGCCGGCTTTTTCGGCCAACTCGACTGACATGCGTCAGGGATAGATAATCTTTGGCGTCGGTATCATTGCGAAAGCAGTTCCAGGTCGCCATGCCGTACATCTGAATCTTGCCGGCATCCACGGCGCCTTCCAATGCTTCGAATGCATTGACGACGCGACTTTCGAATTCCTCGGCGCTCACTTTGCCGAGCTGAGTTTCCGGGTTATGCAGATAGTAGATATCGATGGTTTCGACGTCGAGATTGCGCAAGCTGCATTCCAGTTGATTGAGCAAATATTTTGGCGTCATGCAGTGGCAGCCGCTGACGATCTCGGCGGAACTAGCGAGGCCGGTACTGATGAAAGTCTTCTCGATGTATTCGCGCGGATTCTTGGGTGGCGTGCCGTCGTAGGGGATGAAGCCGCCTTTGCTGGCGACGACGATTTCGTCGCGGTTGTAACCGCGGCTGGACAACTCTTTTAGCGCCGTGCCAATGGACCGTTCGCTGCGCTGGAGCCGGTAATTGATGGCGCTGTCGACGACGTTGCATCCGGCGCCGACCGCCGTGACCACCGCTTGGTGATATTGCTGATCGGTGGCGTCGTCGTAGTTGCCCAAATAGGTTCCCAGGCCGATGGACGATAGCCAGAGAGTTTGCGCCTGGCGAAAATGGCTTTCCGGAAGTTTGCTCGCTAAAGCGCTTGCGGTAGCGTTCGGTGCCGTCGAGAGTCGCGTGTCCCGGTAAGTTCATTTTGCCTTCATTCCTTTAGCGCCGGCGCCGCTAAATAGCAGACCGTCGAGGCCGAGCGTGCGGCCGGGACCGGCGAGGACGAAAATCGCCAACGCGATGATGAAGATCTGTTGCTGAGCCAGCATGGCGCCGCCGCGCGCCGTGCCGGGGCCGAGATAATAGTTTGCCAGCATAAACAGGCCGACCAGCGCGCTCAAGCGCGTGAACAAACCCAAGAGCAGACCAGACACCCACGGCGATCTCACCGATCATGATCAGATAGCCGAATAGCTCACTATGCGGCACGACATATCTTTGCAGAAACCCTTTGTACCAGGGATAGAGATCGAGACTGGCGATGTCGCCGATCTGCCGGCCGATCCAATCGCCCTTGGGAAAGTTGCGCTGAAATTTGCCGATCCCCTGAAAGAACAGATAGTAACCGACGTAGATGCGCAGGACGGCAAGATACCAGAGGTAAGTTCGTTCTTTGAGATTCATCGCACCCCTCGAATCGCCAACGATCCGCACCGACATGAAAAATACCGCGGCGATGGGGAAATCGCCGAGATTAGAACGCATCTTTCATTTTTCGCACCGCGGCGAAAACCGACACCGGATCGCCACGGCTGGCGGGGGCAACGGCTTTGACGCTGGCTTGGATTTCCTTGCTGTCCCAGCGCAAAAATGGATTGGTCAGCTTTTCCTCTTCCATGGTTGACGGCACCGTCGAGGTGCCGCGCGCGCGCAGACCTTGGACGCGTTCGAAGCGCGCCGCCAGCTTGGGATTTTTCCCTTCCACCGTCATGGCGAAGCGCAGATTGCTTTCGGTATATTCATGGCCGCAATAGACTTTGGTGTTATCGGGTAGGGCCATGAGTTTTTTCAGCGAGCCGTGCATTTGTTCCGGTGTGCCTTCGAAGAGCCGGCCGCAACCGGCGGTGAACAGCGTGTCGCCGCAAAATAGATTGTTCTCGAACAGGTAGGCGACATGGCCGGTGGTGTGGCCAGGAATGAAGAACACGCTTCCCTTGAGCTCACCGATTTGGACCGTGGCGCCGTCGTCGACGCCGTCGGTCATGCCATAGATTCGCTCCTGATCGCTTTTGTGGCGCGTATACTTTCAGCTTGTGGATCGCCAGCAGGCCTTGATTGCCGCCGGTGTGATCGCGATGGTGGTGCGTATTCAAGATCGCCACCGGCTCGACGTTTTCCTGTTCGAGGCGGCGCAGCACCGGATCGGCTTCCGACGGGTCGACGATGGCGGCTTGGTTGGTCTTTTCGCAGACAAGCAGATAGCCGTAGTTATCACGCAAGAGCGGGATTTGATGTATCTTCATTAATGTTTCCAAAGGACGTATGTGGGGTGAACTGACTACAGATACTAGTTGGAAGTGCGATTTTTTCAAACCCGGGAGGCTTATCTATCCGACGACGGCTTCGGGGCGGCACAAGCAGAATTTTGTCCAGCCGGTTCTCGTATTTGATTGTCGGCAAGCATCCTTCCACCCTGACATATTGTTGCTGTTAGACCCTGTCAGAATCACTTTGCTACAACAACAGCGATAAATCCACTTGACCCTGCGCTCTCAGGTTCTCTATAGTGCCGGCATTATGATACGCGCCGGAGTCGGACAATCGAGTAACCCTTCTACTGCACAAGCGGTCAGCGAAGCGGCCCAGCAAGCGATGGCGCAGGCGGGCATCAGCCGGGCCGACGGTGGAATAATATTTTTCACCGCCGATCACGCGGCTCATGGCCAAGAACTTGTCGCCACCCTTGCGCGGGTCATCGGCACCGACTGCGTCACCGGATCGAGCGGCGCCGGAGTCTTGACCGGCGCCGGCGAGATCGAAGGCGACCATGGCGTTGCCGTGATGGTGTTTGCCACCGATCGATTTTTTGCCCGGCCATTTATCTTCGAACCGCTGCGCGGCAATGAAGCGAAGCTAGGCGAAACCTTTGGCGGCTTTCTCGCCAAGGCGCAGGATGAGAAATCGCTGATGCTGCTGTTTCCCGACACCTACAACGGCAACGCGCAAAATCTCTTGCAGGCGATCGCAGCGCGCGCCGGTTTTCATCCGATCGCCGGCGCCGGCTCGTCGGAGAATGGCGCGGCCGGGGCGACCTATCAGTTGTGCGGCGACAAGCTGGCCAGCAACTCGCTCGCCGGTATGTATATCTCCGGCGCTCTCGAGACCCACATCGACATCACGCAAGGCTGCCAGCCGATCACCCAGCCGATGACGATCACCAAGGCGGAAAACAATTTGATCCATGAGATCGACAACCAGCCGGCGTTGGCCGTGTTCGCCAAGCTGCTCAAGGGGCCGTTGGCCGAAGACCTGCGGCGCGCGTTGACGGTCCTGTTCGTCGGCCTGCCGGCGGATCGCAGCGAAAACAGCGTCGCCGCGGGAAAATATCTGGTGCGAAATATTATCGGCTTGGATCCGGACGCAGGCATCGTCGCGGTGGCCGACCAGGTGAGCGAAGGGCAGTCGATGATTTTCACCATGCGCGACGGCCAGCGCGCCCGTGACGACTTGCAAGAGATGTTACAGCGCCAATTAGCGCGCTTGAACGGCAAAAAGCCCGCCTTCGGTTGCTACTTCAACTGCTGTGCCCGCGGCAGCTCGCTGTACGGCATCCCCGGCATCGACGCCGCTTACATCAAACAGGTGCTCGGCGACTTCCCGTTGATCGGCATGTTCGGCGGTTATGAGCTCGCGCCGCTCGGGCGGGCCAATCATCTGTTCGCTTACACTGGGGTGCTCGTTTTGGTTACGGAATAACCTTCGGCGCTGCAATCCAATTTTAGATTTTCGATTTTGGATTGATCGGAATAGGACGCTAAGTCTCCGATCAGGCGGTCTTGCCCGAATTTGAAACGCTCCGAAATCCAAAATCCAAAATCGGCGGTGGTGTGGGGCTGCGGTTAGCGGCCGACGCGTTTTTTCTTGTTGTTGAGATAGTCGACCATGATGTAGTTGCCCATCTGATCCGGGGTGGTGTAGAAGACCCGGCCGATGTTCAAGCGCGATAGTTGGTCGACGAAGCCCTGGCGGTAGTAATCGGCGCCGAGCATGAAGGTGTTGATCTTGATGCCGCTCTGGGTGCAGCGTTTCACTTCTTTCAAGGTCTCGTGCACGATCCGGCCATGCAGCATCGCCGAGCCCCAGCCGCTGTGCAACCGGCCACCGCGGTCGAGGGTTGCCGCTGTCGGCTCGCCGTCGGTGATCAATATAATCTGCCGATTGGCACTGCGATTCGAGCCCAACAGCTGGCGCGCGTAGCGCAGGGCTTCTTTGATGTCCGTGCCATGCTCCATGAAATAGGTGAGCGAAACGATGGACGGCAGATCTTCGGCTTGAATCAACTTGGCATTGGAACGAAATGCCACCAGGTGGAGCGTGTCCTGGGGATATTTCGTCTGGATCAGGCGATGCAGCGCCAGGGCGACTTTCTTGCCAGCGTGGAGCGCGTCGTTCATCAGCATCGAGTAGCTCACGTCGATCAACAAGGCGGTCTCGGCGACAGTCGAATACTCGACCCGGTGCACGGAGAAATCTTCCGGGTGAATTCTCAGCGGATCGCCTGGCTTGCGTCTCTCTAACGCGTTGAGCACCGTCTCGCTGATATTGATGTTCATCGGATCGCCATACTCGTAGAGCTTGGTTTCTTCCATGTGCTCGCCCTGGGAGCCGCGCGCGGCAGTGTCATGATTGCCCCAGCGGCTTTTGTTGAGCATCTGAAAGATTTCGCGAAGCGCCTTATCGCCGATCTTGCGCATGCCCTTGGCGGTCAGCTTTAGGCCGTGGCTGCCGCGAACGATAAAGCCTTCCTCTTCGAGCATCTGCTCGACATTTTGCAAATATTTTAGATTCTCGTAAGCTTCTTCGCCGAGGATCTCGCGCAGCTCGTCGAGATTCAAATCCGATGGATCGCCCATGCCGCGCTGGCCCCAGCGCAGAAAGCGTTCCAGGCCGCGCAACTGGCTCAACACCTGCCCGGCCTCGCCCATGCCCATGCGCTGGGAGCCCTGGAACGGGAACTGGTTCATCAACTGTTCCAACTGCTGCATCTGATTCATCATGTCGCTCATCTGCTGCAGCTGTTCCTCGGTCATGTTGCTCATGTTTTCCAACATGCTTTCGAGGTTGTTGATGGCGTTGTCCATCATGCTCGGCAAGTTTTTGAGAAAGTCCTCGTTGTTCAACAGCTCGCTCATGCGGTCGAGCATGTCCATCAGCGACTGCGGATTCTGCTCGCCGCTCATGTTCGGCTTGCCTTGCATGCCGCGTTCTTGGATCTGCTGCTTCAAGCGTTGCTGCAGCTCCTGGTAGCGCTGGTAAGCCTGCTGCATTTTTTCGCCGAGTTCGTCCATGCGGTCGGCGAACTTGCCGGACATGCGCTCCATGAAGTTGCGCATCTGCTCGTTGTAGGCTTCCATCTTCTCGGCCAGGTTGCTGAGCTTTTCACTGAGCTTTTGCTGTTCTTCAGGGGTCAGTTTGAAAGAGTCGGGGGAGTACTTGTTGAGCAGCTCGCGGCGCTTCTCATCGGCCTGGCGCAGGAAATCGCGCATGCCTTTGACCGAGCGCTGGCCGTCTTCGGAGGTAAAGCCCCGCCGCATCATGTCGCGCAAGGCGCGGCGCACGCCCTCTTCCTCCAACAGATGGTCGGAGAGCTGGTTGATGATGTCGTCGGTCGTGGGAAAGAGAATTTCCTGCGTGCCATCCCACTGGGTGTAACGATGGATTCTCATTTGCGTTGGACTATAGCGCAGTTCCTGCTCGTTTCAAACCCAAAATATTGCCGTCGCCCTGGACCCCGAGGAGGCCGCGAAAACTCCGACGCTAACCCTTTGGAAATGGCGCGAACTTCGTATAGAAATTAGAGGGCGGCCAATTACCATGAAACATTTTGCTTACGTCATTGTCGGCGCCGGTTTCGCCGGCGCCGCCACCGCTTATCATTTGGCTCGCCAGGGGGTTGCCGATGTCCTGGTTTTGGAACAGGAAAGCATCCCGGGATTTCACGCTTCAGGACGCAATGCGGCGATGCTGCGCCAGTGTATCGCCGAGCCCGACCTGACCAAGTTGGCGCTCGATGGCGCGGCATTTATCCGCAACCTGCCGGCGGATTGGCCGGAGCCGGTGCTATTCAAGAACAACGGCTCGTTATTACTCGGCAGCGGCGCCGGCTGGGAGAAGCTCAAACGAGACGGCGAGATTGGCCGGAGTGTCGGCGTTCCCGGCATCGCCGAGTGGTCGCCGGAACAAGCGATCGGCCATGTGCCGGTGCTCAAAGAGGCTGAGTTCGACGGCGCCCTGTGGTGCGCCAGCGACGGCGTCGTCGACATTCATGCGCTCTTGTCTGGTTATCTAAAGTTCGCCGCCAGCCGGGGCGCGCAGATTCGCTACAATGCCGCGGTACGGGCGGTGCGCGCGCGTCAGGGCGCGGATATCGAGTTGGAAACCGCCGAGGGCGTCGTCAGTTGCAAGGTCTTAGTCAATGCCAGCGGCGCCTGGGCGAACGTCGTCGCTGCAGTTGGCCGGCGCGCGGCCACTGCCGTTGCGCGCCTGCCGGCGCCATTTGTTTGTCTCGCCGCCGCTGGCGTGGGTCGATCGCAGTTGGCCGTTTGTCTGGGACGTCACCCATGATATCTATTTTCGCCCGGAGGGTGACGGCTTGCTGCTCTGTGCTTGCGACCAGACCGAATTAGCGCCGGGCGATCCGCCGGTGGATGAAAGCGTTAAAGAAATGCTCGCCGAGAAAATCCAGCGCCATATGCCGGGCCTGTCCGAAGTCTCCATCAGCCGGGGCTGGGCCGGATTGCGCACGCTGACTCCGGATGGCCGCTTCGTTATTGGCTGGGACGCGCAAGTCGATGGTCTGTTCTGGGTCGCCGGCCTCGGCGGTCATGGCATGACGACCAGCGCGGCGGTGGGTGAGTTGGCGGCGACGTTGCTGGTTGGCGGGCCGGGCCAGCGTTCGGCGCCGTTTGCGCCGGAGCGATTCGATGAAGAATTGGCGTAATGGAGTGGTGCAGTAATGGAGTACTGGAGAAGATCAAGTCAGTCGGTCATTGTCCTGGTGGCGCTGCTTGCCGCCGTTTCGCTGGGCGAGGCGGCGCAACCGACCAAAGTGCGCATGTCCTACTCGAGCCGGAGTAACTCGAACACGCCGTTTGTCATCGCCTATCGCAAGGGCTTCTTTGCCGAGGAGGGGATGGACGTGGAGATGATCCAAGTCAATCCGCGGCTTGGCGCCACCGCGTTGCTAAATGGCGATATCGATTTTACCGCAACCTTCGGCAGCACGTTGCGCGGCATTGTCGGCGGCTTTCCGATCAAGTTTGTCGCCGTGTCGGTGAAAAAGTCCGAACACTTTTTGATCGTCAGGCCGGAGATCAAAGAAATTCGCGATCTCAACGGCAAGAAACTCGGCGTGGCGACGCTGTTCGGTTCGGATCAAAAAGCCGCCGAAGAAATGATCCGCGCCAAAGGTTTTTCCCCGAACATGATCAAGCCGATCACGCTCGGCGAAGCGCCGGTGCGGGCGCAGGCGCTGCGCTCGGGGTTGGTCGATGCGATCTCGGTTTCCTCGCCCTTCGATTTGAGCCTGCAAACCGAGGGCTTTCGCGCCTTGGCCGGGCCCAAGGATATCGAAATCGCCTTGCCGACTTCCGGCATCGCGGTCGCCACCCGCTTGCTGCAACAGAATCCCCAGCATGTCAAACGAGTGGTGCGGGCGTTGATGAAGGCGCACCGTTTCGTTTTCGACAATCGCAAAGAAGTGGTGCCGCAGATGATCCGTTATCTGGAGCAGAGCCCTGAGGTGGCCGAACGGTCCTACGATCTCATCGTCAACTCGCTCAGCCGCAACGGCGAGATCACCGATCATGAGTGGGAAGTGCTGACCGAGAAAAAGAAGACGGCGGATGAGGTGCGCGACTTCACGCTGCTGCGCGAAGTGCAGAAGGAATTGAAGATTCGTTGACGGATACGCCAAGCGTTGGGCCGTCGATTCGAGCGCACGCGGGAAGCCAGGGGACGAATCATTAAGCAACCTGACGCGATTATTTCCAATGCGATTGTCCCGAGGCGTTAACTAGCGACGAGGTGAGCCATGACTATCAATATCGAACGAGGCAAGAAGTATTCGACGCAGGAAGCCAAGGCGATCGTCGATGGACTCTATGCCAAAGTGCGCGAGCGCTGGGAGACGCGGGTCAATCAAAAGCCGTTCATGCAGCAGTTGATGGCCGGCAAGCTGCCGCATCAAAACCTTGCAGCTGTTTTTTCGCAACTGGGGCGCGTACACCATCGAGATCAACACGCTGACCGCTTGCACCTACCATCGCAATATTACCTTTCTCAAAGTGAACCGCGATCTGATGGGGCCGATCGGCGAGAAGATCGCCGACGAGTTTATTCATCCCAAGCCGCCGGGCCATTTTCTCGTCATGATGGAAACGGCGAAAGCCTTGGGTCTCAGCGAAGACGAAGTTTTCACCTCCTCGATGCTGTCGGAGTTTCGCGGCAAGATCGATTTCATGCGCAGCATCGTCTACGAGGGTTCGGCGGCGGAGTGGTACTCCGCGGTGACGACCGAGGAGCAGATCGGCCACTGGTCGGCGGCCTGTTACCAAGGCGCTGACCACTCACTATGGTTTTGACCGCGCCAAAGCCACTTACTTCGCCACCCATGTCGAAGCCGACTTGGAAGAACATGAAGAAGGCGTCATGGGCCACGCGAGCTTCAACCGCATGGCGTTGCAGCGGCTGCTCGAAACCGGCATGGCGGAAGAGCGGCCGACCTATGGTTTGGAATACTGCGCCATGACTTCGGTGGACCTGCACGGCGCGATGCTGCGGGCGGCGATGGAAGAAGCGGAGCGGGGGTAGGTATGATCGGAGTAATGGAGTGTTGGAATTTTGGCGTGACGTGAAGCGGATGATTCACCACGAAGGCACGAAGGACACGAAGGGGTCGGATAATTATTATTCCGAACTTCGTGCTCTTCGTGCCTTCGTGGTAAAATAATCTTTCCAAACCATGTCGGAGGTTGCTTATGACCGAACAAATTAGAGGGATCGTGTTACCGAGTCCGACGGTGTTTCGCGAGGATGGCAGGATCGATGAGCCGCTCATGCGCGAGCTGACCGATTGGTTTGTCGCCAGCGGCGTGCAGGCGTTTTTTATTCTTGGCTCTTACGGCCAGGGGGCAGCGATGCATCCGGAGGAGCGCAAGAAACGTCGCCGAGATCGTGGTCCAACAAGTGAAGCATCGGGTGCCGGTGGTGGTGCATGTCGGCGCGGTCGATCCTTATACCGCCATCGATCTCGGCCAGCATGCCAAGGCGATCGGCGCCGAGGCGATCGGCCATGTCGGGCCGTACTATTACGCTGACCGCTCGGAGTACGAGATTATCGAGCATATTGAAAATGGTCGATCGCGCCGTTGGCATGCCCATGCTGATCTACAACAACCCGCGCTATTCCGGCTATAACATTCAGCCCAACTTCATGGCGCGTCTGGTCGAAGCGGTGCCAAATATCTTCGGCGCCAAGCTGGCGATGGGCAGCGTCGACGAAGCGATGGCTTATATGAAGGCTGGTCAAGGCGCCTTTCGCGCCCTACGCATTGGCGAGCAACTTGGTTTCAGCGATGTCGGTGGGTGTCGCCGGAACCATCAGTCCGCCTTTGGCGGTGACGCCGGAAATCGGCGTCGAGTTGGTCCGCGCCATCGATGCCGGCGACGCCGGGCGCGCTCTGGCGTTGCAGAAAGATGTGATCCGGATTCACGATATTTTTCTGCGCTTGGCCGGTCCATTCGGCCGGACTATCTATCGCGAAGCGATGCGGCTGCGCGGTTTCGACGTGAAAATGTATCCGCGTTGGCCGTCCAAGCCGCTCAGCCGCGACGCCTACGACGAGCTGCGCGACTTGTTCACCGAACTGAAAATTATCGCCGTGGCCGGTCAAGTGAGGAGTGCGTAGGACGGCATGAAGATGACAGCGTACTGCTTGGGATCGTCACAATTTTCAGTTTTGGCTTCGCTTGCCGGCTCCGCCGCCCGCGCTGAGGAGCGTGTGCGGGTCGCGTTGTCGGTGCGCAACGTGGTCTTCCTGCCATTCTATTACGCCAAAGCGCTGCGAATCTACGATAAATATGGCCTCAATGTCGAGCTGATTCAGATGCGCAGCGACTTGCAGTTGGCCGGTCTGGTTTCAGGCGAGATCGATTACACGCCATCGGTGGGACCGGCGGGCACGGCGATCGCCAACTCGTTGCCGATAAAAGCGCTTGGCGATTCTATACCGCGCGCCACTGTTTTCTCTCGTCAGCCCGGCGGGCATCGCCAACATGAAAGAGTTGGAAGGCAAGAAAGTCGCGGTGTCGCGCATCGGTTCGGAGAGCCATCGCTACGGCTCGCTGATGATCGAAAGCGCCGGCGCCGATCCCAAGAAGGTGACGTTCATTCAAACCGGCAGCACGTCGATCAGTCTGGCGGCGATCCAGCAGGGAACCGTCAACGCGGCGGTGTTGAGTCCGCCGTTTACCGGCATGATGGCGGAGAAAGGTTATAAAATTCTCGCGCGCAGCCGGTCGCTGGCGGAAGCGCCATGGCTCGGTCTGGTCGCCAACCGCCAGAAGATCGAGAAGCAGCCGGAGCAGGTGCGCAATATGCTGCGCTCCATGCGCGATGTCGTGGCGGCGATGCGCCGTGACCGCGCCGGTGTGATCGCTCATATCGAGAAGGATTTCAAAGTAAGCACCGCCAACGCCACTGAATCCTACGAGGACATCATGGGCGTGACCATGGATAACTTGACCCTGCGCGACGAGCAGATCCAAAAGTATCTCGACAACTCACTCGCCCGCGGCGAAATCGCCAAGCGGCTGACGGTTAATGAAATGTTCGATTTCTCGCTGTTGCGCAGCTTGAAATAGGTTTTCGATGAATTCTGCCAAAAGGATAAACACATGTCTGACCAACCGATTCTTTCTCTCGCCGCCGGTTATCACCTGCGCGCCAAGGCGTTGTGCGATGGCCGGGTGCGGGCTCAAGAGCTTCGAGCTGCGCGCCATCGCTTACGAAAACGATGGCTTGGGCCACGACGAGTTCATGGCCGGCAAGTTCGACGCCGGCGAGTTCTCCCTGGCAATGTATCTGGCGCTCAAGAGCCGTGACGCGCCGTATATGGCGATCCCGGTTTTCCCTAATCGCAAATTTCGCCAGTCCTATATTTTCGTGCCCGAGGGTTCGCCGCTGACCGGGGCGAAGCAGCTCGAGGGCAAGAAGGTTGGCATTCCCAGTTGGCTCAACACTGCCGGACTTATGGGCGCGTGGCATCTTGAGCGATGAGTACGGCGTCAAGCCGGCGGATATTCACTGGGTAATGCCACGCAAAAACAAAGTTGATGTGACGTTGCCGGCGGGGACGCGGCTCGATGTTGTGGCCAGCGACGAATCCTTGGCGGCGCGCATGCTCAAAGGCGAATTCGACGCGATCATCGTGCCCGACTTTCCCGAGGAGCGAGGCTGGCGTCGTTTGCTCGCCGATTCCAAAGCCGTCGAACAGGATTTCTTTCGCCGTACGGCCATCTTTCCGACCAGCCATGCGATCACTTTTCACGCGGCCTATCTGGAGAAACACCCCGGCGCGGCGCAAGAAATGTTCGAGGCTTGTGTCGCGGCCAAGAATCTGGCGCTGCGCGACGACGCCGATGCGACCTATTCGAACTTCGTCTGGAATCGCCAGGTGTGGGAAGAGCAGCGCGCGGTAATGGGGGCCGATCCTTGGAAGTTTGGTATCAAGCATAACGAGAAGGTGTTGAACACCATGGTGCGCTACGCCGGGGAACAAGGGTTGTTGGCGAAGACCGGTGACGTTCGATGATCTGTTCATTCGGATCGATGAAGCCAATTGAAAGTATTCTAATCCTCGCTCGCTTGCGGGAAGGGTGGGGTGTTGAATACCCCCTCATCCTAGCCTTCTCCCGCAAGGGGAGAAGGGACAAGAAGCGTTGCGAACGTTCGGCAACTAGCTAAAGTTCTCTTCTAGAAGTTCAAATCTCATCATGGCGATCACGACACATGAGCATGGCGGCCACGGCGATCATGGGCATGATCATGAGGGCGCGGTGGGGCCGCATACCCACTTGACCAGCGTCGGCATCGATATCGGCTCGTCGACCTCGCACCTGATGTTTTCTCAGTTGCTGATCGGTTACCCGTCGGTGTTGCAGCGCAAACCGTTGGTGCTGGAGCGCAAGGTGATCGCGCGCTCGCCGATCCTGCTGACGCCATTTTCCGGTGACTGGAATATCGAGGCGGGTCCGCTTACGAGAATTGATCGAGGCGACATTCGCGGCCGCGGGACTCGGTCGGAACGATATCGATACCGGCGCGGTGATTATCACCGGCGAGGCCGCGCGCCGCGACAACGCGGCGAAGATCGCCGAGTTGTTCGCCGATGAGACCGGCAAATTTGTTTGCGCCACCGCGGGGCCGACCTTGGAAACCATCATGGCGGCCCATGGCTCGGGAGCGGTGCGGCAAAGCCGCGAGCAGGGGCTCACGCTGCTTAATATCGATGTCGGCGGCGGCACGACCAAGATCAGCGTCATCGAAGCGGGTCGGATTCGCAGTACTGCGGCGGTTAACATCGGCGCGCGCTTGGTGGCGTATAACGGCGCCGACGAGATCGTGCGTTTGGAGAAGGGCGGGCGGCGCTTTCTTGCTGACCTCGGTGAAAATCTCGACTACGGCGCTCGCATGCCGGGCGAATTGCGAATGCGTTTGGCCAACCGGATGGCGCGGGCCTTGTTCGATGCAATCGCCAGCGGCATGCAGCCTTGGGATGACTTTTACGTTACCGCGGGATTGGGCGTGCTGCCGAAAATTGACAGGAATTCTCTTCTCCGGCGGCGTGTCCGAGTATATTTATTCCCGTGAAAGCGCTTCCTTCGGCGATCTTGGGCCGTTTCTCGGGCGCGCCATTCGCTGCGAAGCGGAAGCGCGCGGGTTCGATATTCTCGATGCCGGTGAAGGCATTCGCGCCACGGTTATCGGCGCCTCGCAATACACGGTACAGTTGAGCGGCGAGACGATCTTCGTTCCTGACAGCCTCCAACTGCCGGTGCGTAACCTACGCGTATTTGTCGTGCACTGCGATTGGTCGGCGCCGGTTACGGAGCGGATTGAAAAAGCGGTTGCGCAACTGCTTGGCGAGCGTGACCCGGAAGTGCGCGGCTCGCCTTTCGCTCTGGCATTTTCGACGCCGCCGTTTGTCGGCTATGGCGCGGCGCAAGATATGGCCAGGGGCATCGATGCGGCATTTGCACGGTTGGCCGCTGACGACCGTCCGGTCGCCTTGGTCTTCGGCCAAAACGTCGGCCAGGTGATCGGCGGCATGCTGTCGGCCAAATGGAACATGCCCTGCATCGACGAAGTGACACTGTCCGAGTTGGATTTCATCGATGTCGGCGCGGTGGTGCCGGAAGAGGGTTTCGTTCCGGTGGTGATCAAGAGCTTGGCGTTCGGTGTGTGACAGTTCAACCCTGGAGCTGGTTGGACAGTGCAAACTTGCATGTGTTAAGAACTGAAGGCGAAAAGGAACTTAACCACAAAGCGCCTAGATCACAGAGTAGGGCCGGTCGCGACCGGCCCGGCTCGAAATCGAAAATATGTCACAAATAACGCAAAGAAGAATCGGGAGTGATAAATGTCCGCGGCATCGAATGGCTTAGATAAAATGTGGCGGGAGTTGGTGCGGCTGTGCAACGAGCAGTTCGAATCCCAGCCGTTCAAGCGTTTGCTGAATAGTAAATTTAGCAAACGGCAAGCGCAGCATTATTCGATCCAGATGGCATACTATGTGCAGAATCGGCGTGACTGCTGGGGCTATGTGCAGGGTTCGGCGCCCTTGCCGGTCAAACAAATTGTCTGGCGCCACGAAGAAGACGAGTTGGTCGGTCAGAAGGCCCAGGGCAAAGTGGATCACATCACCCTGGCGATCAAAGAAGGCGAAGTGTTCGGCTTGAGCGCCGAGGCCTTCGAGAAGACCGCGCGCTTGGATGGCGGCGAAGTCTGTTTCAGCGCCTGGATTCGCCTGGCGCAGAAATCTTGGCTCGAAGCGATCGCGGCCTCGGCGATCCTGGAAATGCGCAATTCCGGCGAGCTTGTCGAAGGAGGTTCGTTGTCGCACCGCATCGCGGCAATCTTTGAGCGCGATCTCGGCATTCCGATGAAAAGACAAATCAATAATGCCGAGCATGTGGTGATGGACGTCGAGCATGCCCATCTGTTGATGCAGGTGGCCAAGCTGTACGCGACTACGCCGTCGGCGCAAGACGCGATCCTGCGCGGCGCGCGTGAAAGTCTGATGATCGACCGCGTCTATCGCGGCCACTTGGCCGACATGTTGGAAAGTCTGGACTAACAATTGTGCAGCGGCATACCGATGGAGGAACGATGAATCTCGTGAAGGATCTTTGTGCTGAGCTCGACCAAATGGTCAACGACCAGTTCGACAGTGTCGAGTTCAAGGCGTTACTCGACCTGCCGTTGACCATGGAGCGGGCGCGTTTTTACGTCGTCCAGAACGCTTTATACACGAGCAACCGGCGCGACTGCTGGGGTTACGTTCAAGGCGCTGCGCCTTTGGATGTGAAACGGGTGATCTGGGAGCATGAAAGCGATGAATTGATCAACGATCCGCGCGCCGGCATGGACCACTACAACCTGACCGTGAAGCAAGGCGAGGTCATCGGCCTCAAGCGCGAGGATTTTGACAACGCACAGGTGCCGGCGATGGTGCAGGCGTGCTTTCATGCCTGGCATCATATCGCCATGCGCGGCCACTGGCTGACGGCGTATACCGCGTCGCATATGCTCGAGCGCCGCAACAACGGCAAGATCGTCAAGGGCGGCGGTATGTCGTATCGTGTTGGCAAGAAGTTCGAGAACGAGTTGGGCATCAATCTAAAGCGAATGATCTCCTTGGATGTCCATGTCGTCGCCGACATGGAGCACTCCGAGAATATTTCGGAAATGTTCGAGAAATACGCCAAGACGCCGGAGGATTGCGAGCGAGTGCTGGAGGGCGCGCGCGAGTCCATGGCCATCGACCGGGCTTACCGCGGTGCTCTGGGTTTCTACATGGAGCGGATCAATTAATTTTCGGTCGGCGCACTGTTAAGGAGAACCAACGATGAAAAACCTGAATTTGAACGAAGCTTCGGCATACGCGGTGAAGAGTCCCTACGAGATTTATCAAGAGTGGGAAGGGATTCCGGTTCACAAAGGTTTCATCGTGCCGGATTTGTTGGCGCTGCAGTTGGGCGACTGGCAGCGCAGCGGCGGCAAGGCCGCATTCGTCAATCAAGACGGCGCCGGCGGCATGTGCGACACGGTGGTCGAAGAGATTTCCGCTGGCGGGCAACTCAAACCGCAGCG
The DNA here is from genome assembly GCA_963847445.1 of uncultured delta proteobacterium. Lineage (GTDB taxonomy): Bacteria > Desulfobacterota > Binatia > UBA9968 > UBA9968 > DP-20. The sequence continues at coordinate 203,329 of CAWJZV010000046.1, forward strand.
TCATATGTACGAGAAGGCGGTTTTTATCCTGCAAGGGCAGGGCGCGACGACGATCTGGAACGAGGGCGGCAAGAAACATACCCTCGAATGGCAGAAGGGCAGCCTGTTCTCGACGCCGCTCAACACCTGGCACCAGCATTTCAACGCCCAGGGCAACGAGCCGGTGCGGCTGATTTCCCTGACCGATGCGCCGGTGGTGATCAACCGTTACCGCAATCTAGATTACATATTTAATAACAGCTTCACCTTTAGCGATCGTTACGAGGGCGGCGCCGATGCTTGGAGCGGCGCCGGCGGACGCTACCTGGGGCCGGAGATCAAGCGCGGTCGGGTGTGGGAGTCGAACTTTATCTCCGATCTATGGGCCTTCGAGCCCAAGGATTACAAAGAGCGCGGCGGCGACAATCGCACGACGCTGTTTGAGTTCGTCGATAACACGATGAGCGCCCATGTATCGGAATTTCCCATCGGCAAATACAAAAAGGCGCATCGCCATGGCGCCGGCGCGCATATCGTCATGCTCACCGGCTCGGGCTACTCGTTCCTCTGGCCGGACGGGGAATACGGCACCAAACGGCGCGTCGAGTGGGGGAGAATGAGCATGTTCACGCCGCCGATGCAGTGGTGGCACCAGCACTTCAATGCTGGCGGCGAACCGGCGCGCTATCTGGCGCTAAAACCCTGGGGCTTCAAATTCAAAGTCGAAGAATTGAAGGATACCGGCGAGGACGTGAAAAACGGCGGTGCTCAGATCGAATACCAAGATCAGAACCCCGAGATCCATCAAGTGTTTCTCGCCGAGTGTAAAAAGTCCGGCGCCGAGCCCCGTATGCCGATGTTCGGCTAGTGAATTTTCGGAGCGAGAAGTTAGCTAAGGGCAATCGAAGGATTCGTAAAGCGGCGCACGCTTTGGCATTGGTGATATTTTCTCGACAAGGTCAAGCCTGTGTAGTAAAATCCAGTCAAGTTCAATTTAGTCGCCACCGATGTCGATGCATAAATCTTCCGCCCAATCGGCCCGTGCCGGCAACGCCGGTTTCACTCTATTGGAACTGCTGGTTGTCATCGCCGTGTTGGGAATTCTAGCGGCCATTGCGATCCAGAATTTAGCCACTCATCGGGCGCGCGCCGTCGACGCTTCGATGCGCTCCGACCTGCGCAACGCGGCCATGGCGATGGAGAGCTATTTTGGTGAGTTTCTCACGTATCCCAGCACCGATACCGCGCTTTTATTGATTGGTTATCGTAAGACCAATCTGGTCACGCTGACGATCGCAGTGACGACTCCGTCGACCTATACATTGACAGCGACACGTCCCTCCGGGAGCAAGCCAAGCTTCAGCTTCGACAGCACCACCGGGTTGATTAACTGATGGGTGTGACCCTCTACGTCGACGACTTTCTTCGCACACCTACTCATTTGCTCGCATCCGATTAGCAACGCCGACTCATCGTTTCGCTCGCGCCGCGAGCATTGCCAAAGTCTGAAATATTGTTCGAATTCCGCTGTTGAAATTTGGCAGCGGAGCAAGGGGCAAGCTCTCCGCAGTGAAGCCATGGAGCCTCTGCCTCTAAGCTCTCCTTGGATTATGGTGCGTCCGAATCGCTCGGCTGGTAAACCAGAGGTTGGAGCCGCGGCTGAACCAAGACTTTGCGACTGCGTAGTTGGCTGGCTTCACTGCTCCGGGCTCACCCCTTGCCGGTTGGAGTACTTCGTTCTCGATTGAAGAATTTGGGTTTAGCCGCACGGCCATGACCGAGCCGCGCGCGTGGTCTTGATGGTTACTTTGGTGTGCGCAGGAAATAGGTTTGCCCGGTAATATATCTTGCCGCGTCCGAAAGCAGGTAGCGCACCAGACCGACAATCTCAAACTTGTGCGTCAGACCGTCCAGCAACGGCGGAACCTCTTCGCGTTTCTTGAACTGCTCTTCGCTGAAGCCGATGCGCGACATCGGTGTATCCGTTGCACCGGGACAGACGCAGTTGACCGTGATGTTGTTCGGCGCCAGCTCGACGGCGAGGGATTTGGTGAAGGCGATCACGCCGGCCTTGGATGCCGCGTAATGGGCCGAGCGCGGTTGGCCGGCGACGCCGCGGCCCGATGCGATACTGAGAATGCGTCCTTCGTTGCGCGGAATCATGTGCCTGGCGGCAGCCTGGGCGCAGAGGAACACGCCCTTCAAGTTAATCCGCATCAGCCGGTCCCACATCTCTTCCGGCATGTCGATGACCGGCACCCGATCCATGACGCCGGCGCCGCAAAAGATGTTGTCGACCTGACCGTACTTCGCGACCGCTTGCTCCATCATGGACGCGACGCTTTTGGGATCGCCGACATCGACCTGCACGGCGATGGCGCTGCCTTTGGCATCGCGAATCTCAGCGGCGACTTTCTCCGCCCCCTCTTTGGCGTAGTCCGCGACGACGACGTTTAGCCCATCGGCTGCCAGGCCGCGGGAAATTTCCGAACAGATACCGCCGGCGCCGCCGGTGACTAGAATTGTTTTTGCCATGACTCGTCTCCCTTTTGTCTATTGATAAGTTTGGCGAAGCTATCACCGCGGTTTGTCCGCGTCAACTTTTGTTAGCGGCCGCGCATCCAGGCTTGATTCACGAAGCGGCTCACATTGGTCGCGGCGCGCCAGGCCATGAGCGCGGCGATGGCGAGCAATATTCCCGGTAGTCCCAAGTCAAATTGCCGCGCCGACCAGGCGAGCGGTATCATGATCATGGCGCCGCCGACCATGGCCCACATGAGGTAGCGGGTGTCGCGGGCGCCGATCAGTAGCCCGTCGAGGACAAAGACGGCGCCGTTGAGCGGTTGGATGAGACAAACCAGGATCGTCGCGCCTGGCGTTAGCAGCGCGATGACTTCGACGCTGGTGGTAAAAAACTTAACGATAGTCTCCCACGCAAAGGCGAAGCTTACTGCGAATAGCAGACCCGCGATAATGCCACAGAGCGTCAGGGTCACGCCCATGCGGTATGCGCGCGCCTTTTCTGCCGATCCCAAGTATTTGGCGACCAGCGCTTGGCCGGCGATGGCCAGGCCGTCGATGACATCGGAGCAAAGCATAAAGAGCTGAAAGACGATTTCATAGGCGGATAGGGTCGCCGTGCCCATGCGCGCGGCAGTGCTGGTGGCGAAGATCAGCGAGAGGCGCAGTGCGCCGGTGCGAATGGCGAGATCTTGGCCAATGCGGAACAGCGGCCGCAGGCCGGCGCTGGTGATGCGCCACGGGATCGCGCGGTAGACGGCGGTCCGTGGTGAGTAAAAGAATAGTCCGAAGTAAGCATCGCGCCGATAAGTTGCGCACACCAGGCGGCCACCGCGGCTCCGGTCAGCCCCAGGGCCGGCAGGCCCAATCGACCGTAGATCAGTCCGTAGTCGAGAGTGAGTTGTATGGCGGTAATGGCAAACGCCGTCACCATCGGCACTGTGGTGTTTTGAATGCCGCGATAAAACCCGACCGAGCAGTAGATCGTCAATGTGAACGGCGCACTAGCAATGTAAATGCGAAAATAATTCGCGCCCTGCGCGGCCACGGCGGCCTCTGCGCCCATCAACTGGTAGAGCGGCTCGGCAAACAGGGCGCCGGCGCATGCGATGAATAGGCCGCCGGTGAGCGCGACAAACAGCGCGTGAAGATAAGTTTCGCCGCAGGCCTTGCTATCCCCGGCGCCATAATGATGCCCGATGAGACTGGTAGTGCCGAAGGTGAGGAAAGCGAAAAGCCAATAGACCGTGCCGATAAGCGCCGCGCCAACGGCACGGGCGGCCAATGCCTCGGCACTCAATCTGCCGATCATGGCGGTCTCGCCGATATTCAACAACGGCAGACTCGCTTGCGCGAGCATCGCCGGAATCGCCAGGACGAGGATTTCGCGCAGGTCGGAGCGGTGTGAGGGTTGTCGCGAATCAGTCAAGGTGGGTTCGATACGTCGGAGAGCGACGTAGGGTCACTCGATGGAAAATTCAAGCTCGCCACGAAGAGCATTGCGCGGCAGAGCCGGAACCGAAACTCGGAATATCTCCCGCAAAGGCGCTAAGCTCGCAAAGGTGACGGGCCTATGCTCGTCCTCCCGAGCGGATGCGAGGGATCTGAGAAAGATTTCTCCCTGTGGTCGAAATGACAATAACTCTGAATGTGGTGCCTTTGCGCCTTGGAACTGTGTCGTTATTGTCATGCCGAGGCGAAGGCGAAGAATCTCGCTTTCGCAAGTGGCAGACGAGGCGAGATCCTTCGCTCTGCTCAGGATGACAGGTCTGGGATTTTTGCGCATTGTGACACAGTCTCCTTGGCGGGAGGAATGTTCGAATCCGAGTGTTTTCAATTTCGGGATCGTTTGCGCAAGCCACGCAAATCAATTGATTCGCGCCGCGTCCGCCGGCCCGAGCGACCATTCTACGGTGTCCGGATGAATGATCCGCGCGAGAATTTCCAGTCCGTTGACGAGCCGCGGGCCGGGCCGGCTGAAGTAGGCGTTGCCGTTGAGCGCGAATACCCGTTCCGCGCGCACGGCCGGCAGGTCGTTCCAGCCGGGCAGAGCGCGCAGCGGCGTCGACTCTTTCACCGTGCGGCGGACGTCGAAACCGCAGGGCATAAGCAGAATCACTTCCGGCTGGGCGTCGACAACCTGGCGCCAGTCGATTTTCGCCGAAGGCTCGCCGGCACGACCGAGGACGTCATGACCGCCGGCGAGGGCGACCATCTCCGGCACCCAGTGACCGGCGCTGTAGAGCGGCTCGAACCACTCCAAACAAACCACCCGCGGGCGGCGGTCCGGTTCACGGCCGCCGACCTGCTCGATGCGTTGGCGCAGATTGTCGACCAGCGCCATGGCGGCGTTGCTCCGTCCGGTGGCCGCGCCGACGCGGCGAATATCGTCAAGGATCTCCTGCATGCTATGGGGGTTCAAAGAAACGATCGCCGGTGGGCGCAACAATTTGCCGGCGGCTTTGACGACTTCGCCGTAGTCCAGGGCGCAGACCTCGCACAGGCCTTGGGTGAGGATGACATCCGGCGCGGCATCGGCGAAAGCCGCTTCATCGATGAAGTACAGACCTTTACCAGCTTGTAACAACTCGGCGACTTTGCGATCGATCTCAGCACCGCTCATGCGTTTGGGTCGAGACAGGCTTTTGACGACGATGGGTTTGTCTTGCGCCTCCGCGGGGTGGTCGCATTCATGGGTGACGCCGACAATTTGATCGCCAAGACCGAGAGCAAAAGCAATTTCAGTCGCGCCTGGCAGCAGGGAGCAAATGCGCATGGCCGATGCATAGCGTATGAGCCGGCTTTATGCTACCGAAAAGGCTTCATGTCTGAGCAATTTCGAGTGTGGACAGTCTTGGCGGAGAAGAATTTTGGTTTGTTTTGGGCGAGCTTGCCGGTCTCGTCGATCGGCAAGCAGCTTTCCCATGTGGCCATCGGTTGGCAGATCTACGCGCTGACCAGTGCGCCTTTGCCGTTGGGGCTCACCGGCGTCTTGGGCGCTTGCCGGTGGTGGTGGTCTCGCTGACCGGCGGCTTGTTGAGCTTCGTGGTTGTTGCCGCAGTGGCAGCGAAGCTGCCGGCGAAAAAATTTCCACCCCAAGATAGTCAGTTGTGAGTAGTCAGAAGTCAGATCGGTGCCGCGAAACAGTCGATGAAGTTTAATCGTTAGATGCCGGAGAGCCGGCAATGCTTGCAGAACCGCGATCGCGATACGCAATGTCTTACGCGATACCCTTACCCAGTTCCGTCGTACACGGGCATTGATCGGGAAAGCGTGCGCAGGCGAGTTCCGCTTCAGCCTTAACGCCGGCCGGCGCCTTCTGGCGCAATTGGGCGCGCAGCCGCTGGGTGGCAAAGAGCCAGACAATCACTGTCGTCAACGTCAGCCAAGCCATCCAACGGGTGTCCAGTGGCCCAGTGACGTTGCCGCCGGGAGCGACCCGTTGAACCCAAAAATATAATCCGACGGCGGCGATGCCCTCGGCGATGCGTGCGCCGACGCCATCGACGGCGATCTTAACCAGCGAGCGCTCGCTGGATTCGATCGGGATAAACGCTTGTTCCCAGATCGACCGGTGAATCGACGAGCGCAGGCCGCCTTCGGTGACGCGCAGTACCGATAGGCTGAAGGCGGTGGCCGCCGCGCCGGCAAACCCGGCGCCGCCGATCAAGGCAAAGGGCAGGATCATCAAGCCGCCGCCGACGCCGATCTTGTCTTGGATCTTGGGCGCGGCGAAGAGCTGCAAGAGCAACGAACTAAAATTGAGCATGATGTAGAAGTTGGCGAAGAAGTTGGCGTTGCCCTTGGAACCCATGCTTGCGCTGGTGGCCGTGAGGTAAAATTGCACGTCGATGAGCACTCCGGCCAGGGCGCCGGCCATGGCGATGAAAAAGCAGTCCGACGGCGTAGGGCTTCGCCAGCGGCGCGAAAAAACTACGCTGCTTCTCGGTGTCTTTCATTTGGCGCGAGATTGCTCGGAAATTGTCGGTGCGTTTGCAGGACCAACGCGACCACCGCGAGGATCATCAGCGCGCCGATGAAGATCAGCCACTTGGGTTCGACCAGCGGGCCGACCCATTTGGCGATGAAGCCGCCCGCCATCCCGCCGGCGAGGGAGCTAGCACCGATCTTGCCAAAAGCGCGCGCCGCTTGCGGCTTGGGCGTGGTCTCGAAAATATCGCTGGCGAGCAACCATAGGCTCGCGAACATGATGCCGAATACGCCGGGGATGAAAACAAAAATATTCAAAAGCAGCGGCGATTCACCGGGCCGAAGAAATGGCGCTGCCATACCCAGCACGCCGGCGGCGATTATCATCAGGCTCGACCCGCGCCGGCCGCGCGCCCCAACTCTTCATCGCTTTGACGAATAACATCGCGAGGGGCAGCGAGGCGGCGGTGATCATCATGGTCGCCACCGGCAGTTGAAATATGCCGTTGCCCTGAAAGAACAACGCGTCGCGGCCGGTCTTGGCGACGATAAAAGCCGCAGTCAGGATGCCGAGGCAGAGGGCGGGGTAGAGAGTGCGATGTCGTTCGGGGTCAATCATGGTGCGTTGGGGGAGTTGAAGTCAGGAGTCAGGATCACGAGGGGGCAGTCTAGTTCTCGATGATTGTAAATTCCTGCCATGGCGGATAACGACCTTAAGGCGCTAAAGTTCCTGCCATCACTGGGAATTTATGGCTTCCGGTTGAAACACCTTGGCCACGCAAGGCGGGATGATTGATTTAGTCGTCGATGCGCACTGATCTCAACGCGGAACCTGAAACGCGAAACCGATCGAATCATTCGCCATACTGCTGAATCAGCTTCGCCACCAGCGCGGTCCAGCCGGTTTGGTGGCTGGCGCCGATGCCGGCGCCGTTGTCGCCGTGGAAGTATTCGTGGAACGGGATCAGGTCGCGCCAGTGGGGGTCGTTCTGGAATTTTTCCGTGCCGCCGAAGACCGGCCGGTGGCCGTTTTGATCTTCAGTGAAAATACGCGTCAGGCGTTGGGATAACTCACCGGCGACCTCCCAGAGATTCATCTTGTTGCCCGGAGCCGGTGGGACATTCGACTTTGAAGTTGTCGCCGAGAAAGTAATGAAATTTCTGCAGCGACTCGATGAGTAGAATAATTGACCGGAAACCAGATCGGGCCGCGCCAGTTGGAGTTGCCGCCGAACAGACCGGTGCTCGATTCCGCCGGCTCGTAGTCGACGCGGTAGTCCATGCCGTTGACTTTGAGCGTGTATGGATGGTCGCGATGGTAGCGCGAGAGCGGCGCGGATGCCGTAGGGCGACAGGAATTCATTTTCATCCAACATGTAATGCGAGCACGCGCTTCAGACGATGCCGGTTGACCAGCGAGAGAAAGCGGCGCGGCCCGTCATCCGTCGCTTGGGTTTCGATATGGTCGCTCAGCTCCGGGCGGTTCTCGATGAACCATTGCATGCGCCGTTTGAAGCCGGGCAACTTGTCGATCAACGGTCTGGGTCCAGAGTTTCCACGGCGAATAGCGGAATCAGGCCCGACCAGGGAGCGGACTTTCAAGGGCGACCGTTCTCCGTTCGGCAGGGACAAGCACATCGTAGAAAAATCCGTCTTTGGCGTCCCACAGCTCGATGTTCTCGCCGCCGAGGTTGTTCATGGCGCTCGCAGATGTAGACAAAATGCTCGAAGAACTTGCTCGCGACATCTTCGTAGGCGGGGTTGTCCTTGGCCAATTCCAATGCGATTGCCAGCATGTTGAGACAATACATGCCCATCCAGCTGGTGCCGTCGGACTGCTCGATGTGGCCGCCGGTGGGCAGCGGCGCGCTGCGGTCGAAGACGCCGATGTTGTCGAGGCCCGAGAAAGCCACCCTGGAAAACGTTTCTGCCGTCGGCGTCCTTGCGGTTGACCCACCAGGTGAAATTGAGCATCAGCTTCTGAAAAATCCGCTCAAGAAACTTGCGGTCGCCTTCGCCGCGCCGTTTCATCTCGACTTTGTAGACACGCCAGGCGGCCCAGGCGTGGACCGGCGGATTGACATCGCCAAAGGCCCACTCGTAGGCCGGCAGCTGGCCGTTGGGATGCATGTACCACTCGCGGGTCATGAGCAGTAACTGCTCCTTGGCGAAGGCCGAGTCGACGATCGCCAGGGCGACGCAGTGAAAGGCCAGATCCCAAGCGGCGTACCAGGGATACTCCCACTTGTCGGGCATCGAGATGACATCCGCGTTGTAGAGGTGGCGCCACTCGTGATTGCGGCCGGCGGCGCGCTCCTTGGGCGGATCGGCGGCGCCAGGGTCGCCTTTGATCCAACGATTGACGTCGTAGTAGTAAAACTGTTTGCTCCACAGCAGTCCGCCCAAGGCTTGGCGCATGACGTTCTTGCGGTCCGCGGGCGCGCCATCGGGAATCACCGTGGCGTAAAACTCATCCGCTTCATCTCGCCGTTGCGTGAATAATTCTTCGAACTTGCCGTCGAATGCGTTAAGTTTGCGCGGGGCCGCCGTCGCTCAGGCGCAGTCGCACCGCGATCGTCTGGCCAGGCGCGACGGTCATCTGATAATGCGCCGCGGCCTTGGTGCCGGTCGCTGCCGGATTGACCGCCTGTTTGGCGCCGTGAACGACATATTCGTTGATGCCGTCTTTTACGTAGGCCGCGTCGTTTTCCAAACCATAGATGCGCTGCGCATTGGTTTCGTTCTCGGTGAACAGCAACTCGGGCCTGCCTTCGCAGTAGAGCCAACGGTTGCCATAGTAGTTTTGATTGAGCTTGATCGCCGTGACTTCGGCGGCTTCCTCGCGGTTGAGTCTGGGCTTGCGCGCGTCCAAGCCCCAGGACCACGTGTTGCGGAACCAGACAGTCGGCAGGAGGTGCAACGGCGCGGCCTCCGTGCCGCGATTGGTGGCCTCGATGCGGATCAAGATATCGTCAGTGCCGGCCTTGGCGTATTCGATGACTACGTCGAAATAGCGGTTGTCGTCGAAGATGCCGGTGTCGATCAGTTCGAACTCCAGATCGCCTTTGCCGCGCCGGCGGTTTTCTTCGACCAACCGCCCGTAGGGAAATTCTGCTTGCGGGTACTTGTAGAGGAATTTCATGTAGGAGTGGGTCGGCGTCGAGTCGAGATAAAAATAATACTCTTTAACGTCTTCGCCGTGGTTGCCCTCGTTACCGGTGAGACCGAAGAGGCGTTCTTTCAGAATTGCATCCTTGCCGTTCCACAGGGCCAGGGCAAAACAAATATACTGATGGCGGTCGCAGATGCCGCCGAGCCCGTCTTCGCCCCAGCGGTAAGCGCGGCTGCGCGCGTGATCGTGCGGGAACGAATCCCACGCGGTGCCGTCGGCACTGTAGTCTTCGCGCACCGTGCCCCACTGGCGCTCGGACAAGTAGGGTCCCCAGCGTTTCCAGTTGGCTTTACGGGTGAGGTCCTGATGCAGGCGAAGTTCTTCCTGGGTCACCGGGTTTTTCCTAGATCGAGTGGCATTCTTCAAAGCCATTTTAGCACATCCTGTGTGAATCGGAGTTGCGGATTGAGAGTTCAAGCCGTTCAAAATGTTCAAATCGTTCAAGCCGGTCGATTCGGGCATGACCCGGAGCACCGCTAAGTGCGAAGTGCTTCTGTCAATTTTTCGACAGAGCGCGGAAATAGCCGCGCAAATCTCATGTATGAAAACTAGAGCCAGCCGATGTCGGCAGTCGTCACTCTCCCTTGGGATTTTTAAGACGCCGGCGCTTCGCTATCGTCTCTCGTGAAAAATTTCTCGCGGTAGTGCAACATGGACGGATAGAATTGTCATCGGCACTCCGTTTAGATGCCGCGGTCTCGCGATTGGGTGCGAAGTTTAAGGTCTTTCGTTCGCCAGCACGACAGGATCGAAGCGTAACAATTCGGCGAGCGACCATGGCTGAAACGGACAGCGGTGCTAGCGAGCGCAGACCAAGAGGCGTCCACGCACTCATGATAGCGAGGGAACCCTATTCCATCACCTCTCGATTACTTGTAATCCGTGGCCGTCGGGGTCGCGCGTCAGAAAGCCCTTTGCGAAGCCTAGGCTTTTCTCCGGCAACTGCGCAACGCTCGGCGAAACCAAGCGGCGCTTCGCTAAGCGCAATTTTTCTGCGGCGTTGGCCGCGTTGTCAGTCGTCAGAGTGGTCTGCCAGTGCCAAAGATCGTTGGCCCGGGTGTCTTTCGGTGCGGGACGCCCGTCGCGCGGGGTCAAATATTCCAAGAATTCTATGCCGGGGCCGACGGCCGCCTTGAGCCCGCTGATATGTAAACGGGCACCGGCGACGTTGTTCAAATGCTCCTGTTCGGTGCCGTAGTTCGTGCTTTCGCCGGCGAGCTTCAGGCCGAGCAGGTCGCGATAGTATTTCAAACTGTTTTGCGTGCTCGACACGACGATGGCGGTGTGGTCGATGCCGAGAAATAGTTTGTCGCCGCTGTTTTGCCAGCGCGGATCGCCCTTGCCGGCGGGAAAATAAATGATCTCCAGATTGTGCCCGTCGGGATCTTTGAAATAGAAAGCGCGAATGCCGGCGGCGGCTTTATTCGTCATTGGAATTGTCTGAGGTCCAGTTGACGCATGGCGGACTTTGTGATTGCGCAGCTGCTGGTAAGCCTTGTCCATATCCTTGACGACAATCGCGATATGCTGAAACCAATGATCGTGGCTGCGCCAGTCGGCTGGAATCGGCCGCCCTTCCGGCGCTAAATACTGAGTCAGCTCAATCATTTCAGCGCCGAGCTTCATGCGTGCCACGCGCATGCGCAGACCGAATACTCCCTGCAATTTCTCATACTCGCTGCCATGGACTTCAACGTCGCTGATCTTTTCGAAGTTCAAAACTTTGGAGAAGAATTCTAGTGAACGATCGATATCTGATACAGTCATGCCGACAGCGTCGACCGACTTCGCTAGCTGCGCTAGCGAATCGGCAGTAAAAAGGAAAAAGTAAAAAGGTAAAAATAAAAATAGGCAGACAAACTGTGGCGATCTGCTTTGTCTGTTCGGAATTCTTAATTTTGCCTTTTGCATTTTACCTTTTGCCTTTTTACTTAAGTCGTTCGATCAGGTGCTCGCCGACTCGCAGCGCGTTCGCCATGATCGTCAGCGCCGGATTGACCGCGCCGCTGGAGACGAAGAAGCTGCCGTCGACGACGTAGAGATTGTCCAATTCGTGGGCCTTGCAGTTGGCGTCGAGTGCGCTCGTCTTGGGATCGTTGCCGAATCGCACAGTACCGACTTGATGGGCGACGCCGGCGAGGGGGATGCGCTGGCCGGCGAACAGGTTACGCGAAAACAAACCTTCGTGGCAGTCGTGGCCGTGCACGCCGCACTTGGTTTGCTGCTGCATCAGATCTTTGAGTTTAGCGATCAGCCGTTTGTGGCCTTCCTGGTTATTCGGCGTGTAACTCAGGACAATGCGGCCTTGGCTATCGAGGGTCACTCGGTTATTGGGGTCGGGGAGATCTTCGGAAGTCAGCCAGAAGTCGAGGGAGTGCTTTGCCATTAAGTCTAAACTCCAACCTGGCGCAATCGCCGGGGCGCCGGCCCTGAGCGTCGCGCCGTCGAGCTTGCCGACAAACGAGATGTGGCCCATCGGATAATTCCAACCGGCGGCGCCAAAGTAAAAGTCGTTGATCGAAAGCGATTTCTGAAAGATCGTCGGGTTGGGACATTTCGACAGCGCCATTATTACTGAATTGATATGGCCCATGTAGTGGCGGCCGACGGTATCCGAGCCGTTGGCCAAGCCGCGCGGGTGTCTGGTCGTTTCTCGAGCGCAGTAGCAACGCCGCCGAGTTGATCGCGCCGCAGGCCGAGACGACGATGTCGGCGGACAGTTCTTCGTTGCTGCCGTTGTGATTGACGATGACTTTCGACACGCGCCGGCCCGAGGCGTCGGTTGCCAATTTATCAACGTAGGCATTGGTCATGAGCGAGACATTTTCATGTTCGAGTGCCGGATCGACGGCGCAAACTTGTGCGTCCGCTTTTGCATAGACCAAGCAGGGGAAGCCGTCACAGGTCTCGCAGCGGATGCACTTACTGGCGCACGGATTCTTTTCATCCAACATCACACCCAACGGTGTGTGAAAAGGACGCAGCCCGAGCCGCGCCAAGTCATCGGACAACTGCTGAATGCGCGGCTCATGGCTGACCGGGGGTTGGGGGTAGGGGCGGGATGCCGGCGGTTCCGTGGGATCTTCGTTGCGTTGGCCGTGAACGTGATATAGCGCTTCAGCCTCGCTGTAATAGGGCTCCATGTCATCGTAAGAAATCGGCCACGCCGGCGAAATGCCACCGTGGTGCTTGATCTCGCCAAAGTCCTCCTTGCGCAGGCGAAATAGCGCCGCACCGAAAAACTTGGTATTGCCGCCGACGTAATAATTGATATGCGGATGAAGTTCTTTGCCGTCCTTGTCGAACCATTTTTCTTTGGTTTGATACTTGCCGTCGAGATTGACCGCCTTGGGACTCCAGTTGTCCTTTTCCCGCGGCACGTAATCGCCCCGTTCGACGATCAATATGCGTTTCCCCGACGGCGCCAGCTTGTGCGCTAGCGTGCCGCCGCCAGCGCCGCTGCCGATGATGATCACGTCGTAATGGTTTTGATCTGGCATGTTTAGCTCCGTAATATAAAAGCGCCGGACGGATGCGATGTTTTGGCTTGGTCATTGCTAAATGCTGGGGTGGTTCGATTCGATGGGTACAATTTGAAATAAATTTGCCTCACTTAATTGGAAGATGCACCACAGAGAACACCGAGAACCCAGAGCATTTCTTTTCAAGACAACGGCGCCAGGCCGAAATTGACGCCGAAGCGAGCGCACCAGATCGTGACGCTCTTAAACTTGGCCAAGTCCACGTCGGCTGGGATGTCGTAGTTCTGGTCGCCTTTGTTGCCTTTCATCGAGCCCAGGTCGACGAAGCCGACGGCTTTGATGGCGTCACTGCCTTTTCCGACCTCGGCAGCGGTTAAATAGACATGAACGTCGGGACCGTTGGAGGTTTCGAACTCGGTCAGCCGCAGCGTCTGTTTGCCGTCGGCGAGCTTGTAGATGGTCGCCAAACCTTTGGTTTCATGGGCCAGGCTCTTGAAGTTGCCCCTTGCCAGAGACATGGGCCCCGAAGCGAACTGGCCTCCAGCGGGAAATTGTTCATTGACGTGTTTGTTGACGAATAGCAGCTCGGGGCGGAAGGCGTACCAGGCGATGGCCAATGCGGCGATGCCGGCGCCGATGACGATATTGCGCTTATTCATGAGTTCCTCCTGCAATAAACCTTCAGCAATTTTAAAGTCTGCGTCATATAACGGATCGTGTCTCAGCCGCGGTCTCGATACGATTTGGCTTGTTAGATGTGGGATGAAGCGGAAAGGATGCGCTAACGGCCCGAACGGTTCAACGCGTTACAAGCCGCCCAGACAGTCGAGCGAGCCGGGTGCATGTGTCGTAGAGTCTCATGTGTCCTTGCGCCGGATGAGTGGTCACCATAGAATTTGATCATTCGCTTGGGTATTGGTTAGCGCGAGCACTATGAACATCATCTTCGATCTTGGCGGAGTCGTCGTGCGCTGGGAGCCGGAGGCGCTGCTGGCGCAGACCTTCGACGACCCTGCCGTATGCAGAGTTGTTCATTCCGAGTTCATCGGCCATGCCGACTGGCTTGAACTTGACCGTGGCACGATGCCGCCGGCGGAAGCGATCATGCGAGCCGCGCGGCGCACCGGACTCTCCGAGCCGGAGGTGCGTCGCTTTCTAACCAGCGTGCCCCCGGCATTGGTTCCCATTGCCGGCACGGTGGAACTACTCTACCGATTGAAAGCCCAGGGCCACTCGCTCTACTGCCTGTCGAACATGCATTTTGCATCCATCGAGTATCTCGAACGGTCGTATGCGTTTTGGGAGGTCTTCAGCGGCAAGGTGATTTCCTGCCGCGTCCGCCTATGTAAGCCCGAAGCGAAAATCTACGCGCACTTGCTGGAGACTTTCCAACTGGAGCCGGCGGAAACTGTTTTTGTCGACGATATCGAAGTCAATCTAGCCGCCGCACGCCAATTCGGCATTCGGACGATCCGGTTCGAGAGTTCAGCCCAATGCGCTGGCGAACTCAGGGCGTTAGGTTGTATTTAAGGATTCTGCCATCAACGTAGGGAAAGGAGCCTTTAGCTATGCCACGAAACATCATCATGGCCGCTTCGCTGCCGGCGACTCCAGATAAACTTTTCGACATGTATCTCGATGCCGAGGCGCACGCGGCGTTTACTGGGATGCCAGTGACTTTGGAGCCACAGCCCGGGCGGCGTGTTTCGTGCCTTCGACGGCATGATTTCAGGCACTATCCTGCACGTTCTGCCGCAGTCGTTGATCGTGCAGACCTGGCGCTCGGCGAGTTGGCCGCTGACGGCGATGGACTCGGTGCTGACGTTGTCATTCTGGCCGGCGGAAGACGGTGCGCGGATTGAGTTGGTCCACGTCAACGTTGACGATGAAGACTTCGCCGGCGTCAGCCAGGGTTGGGAGAAGTATTACTGGACGCCTTGGCGGGCTTATTTGACCAAGTAGATTCGGCGCTAGGTTCTCACTCCATTGATTGTTAACTTCTTCACAAGCGGCTACCGGCGTGTTGGTGACCTCCTTTGTCGCGCCGGCTTGTCCGCAGCGCCATCAGTTCGTCAGCACGCATTCTGTCGTGATGACGATCCAGCATGGCCTCAAGATCGTCACCTTCACGCTTTTGGGATCGCCTTCGGTCCCTACATCGCGCATTTGATTGGGCTGGTCACCTTTTGCTTCATCGGCAGCTATGCCGGCACGCTTTTGTTCAACCGCTAACCAGCGCGGAGTTTTCGCGTGGCCCTGAAAGCGACGCTAACCGTGCCGGCGTTGCAGCTGCTATATTCGGCCTTGCGCGAAACTCTCAGATCATCGCCTGGTGGTTTGAAATCGCTAGATCCCAATTGTTTCGCAATTCTAGTTAGCGCATTCCCGAGTAGCTGTTCACCGTCGCGTGCAAATTGCGGGCGAAGTCGGTGGCGGCCTGGGTGCTGAGGCTGAACGCCGTGCGGGCATATTCTTTGACAGCGAGGACGGCTGCGAGCGGCATGGATTTGAAATGGTCGACCAGACGATTGACGCCGGCGTCCAATTCGCTATGGGCGACGACATCGCTGACCAGCGCGTAGGTGAGCGCTTTGTCGGCGTCGATTTCTTGCGCCGAGTAGATCATGAAGGTGGCCGCCTTGCGCGGCATGCGGTCGACGAGAGCGGAGAAGGCGATGGTCGGCATGATTTTATGCGCGGTTTCCGGAAACGAGAAACGCGCCTTATCGCTGGCGATGGTGATGTCGCACAGCGCCGCGAGGGCGCAGCCGAGTCCAACGGCTCGGCCCTGGACGACGCCGACGATCGGCACTTTGGCGTTGCGAAAGGCGCCGTAGAGATTGAAGATCGTCTCGCTGCGCTCGCGCACGGCGTAGGCTTCCGGACCGGGAGTCGGCGGCGCCACACCCATGGAGTCGCGGCCCAAGCAGAAATCATCGCCGGCGCCTTTGAAAATAATCAGCCGCGAGGACTTGGCCGCGTCGTCGAACATCTGGGTCACCTGCGCCCAGGTGGCGTCGCTCTGGCGGTTGCCGACTTCCGGTCGATTCAACATGATGGTCGTGATGTCATTTTCTTTGGTTACGAGTACGGGATCAGCCATGGTTCTTCCTCCAATGTTTGGTCGGCTCACTTTAGGGGAGGCGTGGCGCAGCTGTCAACGGCTTCAACTGCGCTGCGCGTTCCAGTCGTTCCATGGGTTCCAAACGTTCCAAGTGTTTACATCGCTGATGATTTGCCAATACGCGACCCTTTCATCTTGCGAAGAAATTGTTTTCAAAATAGAGTCTCGGCCATTGAATATACCAACCGTTGGAGGGTGTTATGGCTGAACAAACTTTGCAGGGAAGTTGTTTGTGCAAATCAGTGCGCTACGAAGTGACCACGCCGTTCATGCGCTTCGGCCACTGCTATTGCTCGCGCTGCCGCAAGGCGACGGGCGGGGTGCGCTCGACTAATATTGCCGTGCCGATCGCGCAGTTTCGCTGGACTCAGGGTGAAAGCTTGATTAAGCGATTCGACCTGCCCGAAGCGAAAAGTTTCGCCCGGCAAATTTGCAGTAACTGCAATTGTCCGATCCCGCACGCGTCGCGTGACGGCACGCGGGCTCTCGTTCCTGCCGGCACGCTCGACGATGTCCCGCCGGGCAAACCTTCGGTGCACGGGCACTGGAGCAGCCGGGTCAGTTTCGTCGCGAACAACGAGTCGGATTTGCCGTGCGAAAATTAGCATGTTGACGACGGCGGTAGGGCGGCTGCGCGCGGTGGGGATGGTCGAAGCGGTTTCCTTTCTTCTGCTGCTGGGCGTGGCGATGCCGCTCAAGTATTTCGCCGGCCTGCCGCTGGCGGTGAAGATCGCCGGCTGGATTCATGGATTGCTTTTCATCGCTTTCGGCGTGTGCTTGCTGGTGGCCCATGGCGAACGCCGGTGGCCGATGCGCTGGACCGCATTGGTTTTTGTCGCGGCGCTATTGCCGTTCGGGCCGTTTGTCATCGACCGGCGGCTCAAGATTGAACAATCGAAGCTTTAAATTTAGCGCAAGGAGTAAAAATGGCTGACGAAATGCAGGTGAATCGCGATATCGTTATCGAGGCCGACGCGGAGTCCATCGAGCGCATGCGCAAGGAAGGGCATGTGCGCGGCTTCACGGTTTTCTGCGACGAGCAACAACGCACCGGCGGCGACAACTCGGCGCCGTCGCCGATGGGCTATTTCGCACTTTCGGTGGCGTTTTGACTGCTCACCCAAGTTTCCCGGTACGGGGAAATGATGAAGGTGAAAGTCGACAAGATGAAGATCTATGTGACCACGCGTTTCCGCGCCGAAGGCTCGGTGCTGCGCGAGACCATCAAGTCGGGCGGTGTCGGCGTCGAGATGCGCAGTGAGATTTCATCCAGTGCGCCGGCGGATCGCGTTGCGGCGCTGATCCGCAACGCCGAAGCGGGTTGCTACATCATGCAGACGATTCTGAATCCGACGCCGGTGACACGCCAGTTCACTTTCAACGGCGAGGCGTTCGATCCCGATAGTTACAAAAAATAATCATTCGCCGGCAACCGTAGAACCACGTCAAAGGCCCGCATCTGTGGGCCTTTGATTTTGCTGCCCTTCGCGGGATGAGAACTCAATGCAGCAGCATATGCGCAACGACTTCGAAGGCGACGATTCCGAGGGTGACGACCGAGGCGGCGAGCACGAAGGTCGTGCGCCGCTTTTCCAAGGTCGTCATGGTTTTTAGCTGGGCTGGAACTTTGGCGTCAATCCTCAGCTTTCTGGCATGGGACAATGTGTAGAGATTGGCGATAGCGGCGAGTGTCGTGAGCGCGAGCACCGGCACGCGCAGCAGGCTTTGGTCGAGGAATGTCAGCAGGCCGGCTAGGCCGAACACGCTGCCGGCTCCTAACGCAACTGCCAATGGTCCGATCAGTGTGACCACGGCGCAGGGCGCGCCGAGGATGCCGAAGATGATCGCGCCGATGCTGGTCGCCTCTGGCTGGCGAATGCTCGGGTGGATCGCCGATCAAGCGCGTCGCGTTATCGCCGAGCAGACGATAGGCGGAAACCGGATCGCGAAAACCCTTGAGCATGACTTGTTCGGAAGTTGCCGCGGCGAAGTTCGCGGCGTGCTTTCGATAACTTTCCTCGCTGATGAGCACTTCGCCGGCGCTGGCTTTGCTTTGCAGGCGCGCCGCCAGATTGACCACGTCGCCGATCGCCGTGTAGTCCTTCGAGTCGTCGGAACCCAAGCGGCCGACGCGAGCAAAACCGGTGGCGATGCCGATGGAGGCCTTCAGGTTTAAGCCAAAATTCGCTCCGAGAGTTTTTAGCGCCATGCTCAATTCGGTCGCCGCGGTGACCGCGCGCAGAGCATGGTCGTCGTGGCGGATCGGCACGTTGAACAGCGCCATGACCGCGTCGCCGACATATTTGTCGATGAACGCGCCATGCTTGACCAACACTTCGGTGGCCATGCGCAGAAACGCATCGACGACTTCGTGGGTCTTCTCCGCGCCCAAATCTTGGGTCATCTCGGTGAACGACGACAGGTCGGCGAACAGCACGGTGATTTCCACCATTCTCCCTTCTTCGACATGGGTGCTGCAGCGGGTGCAGATGTTTGGATTGCGCGGGCTCCGTTTGATGCCGAAGGTGCGGTAGACGGCGCTCAGCGCACCGGACAGCATGGTGCCGCAGACGCTGCATTGTGCCGCCAGTTGCGGGCGCGAATGAACATGCATAGGAGAAGAAGTAACGTAGGGTTAGCAACGCTGTCAATGTGATTGCTTCGCGTGCCGTTTACGGGAATAATGCGGCGACTCTCAGGAGGATTTATTTACATGTCGGATCACTTATCATGACGAGAACGATTTGAAGTTGATGCGCGAGATGCGCAAGCTGGCGCCGGACGATTTCAACGCCTGGCTCGGCCTCGAGAAAACTGTCGGGCGCGATAACGGCGCGATTCCCGCGTAAGTACCGCGAGTTGATCGCCATCGCCGTGTCGGCGACGACCCAGTGTCCGTACTGCATGGAAGCCCACGCCAAGGCGGCCCACGCCGCTGGCGCGACGCGGGAAGAAGTTGTCGAAGCGTCTTTTATCGCTGCGGCGCTGCGCGCCGGCGCGGCAGCAACCCACGGCACCATGGCGCTCAAGTTTTTCGACAAGCAGGCGGAGCAGAAGAAGGAATAGGCCGTCGTGTGGGGTGCGTAACTTGAAGCAGCAGTTCTCCGCTTACTCGCCGCGCGCGTTATTACTATGCCGTTATTTTCATGCTCCGGAACCAGGCCGGCGAATTTGGGGGTCAAAGACGGCCAGTTGTCCGCCTGTCCGGCGTCGCCCAATTGCGTGTCGAGCGATGCGCGCCGATGACTGCTCATCGGTGTGCCGCCGTTTCAGCTTGATTGTGCCGCCGGACGATGGTTGGCGCGCGGTTCGAACGGCTATCGACGGACTACCGCGCACGAAGATCGATCAGTTCGACGGACGATTATCTCCACGCCGAGTGCAGCAGCGCGGTGTTTGGCTTCGTCGACGATCTCGAATTGCACTTGCGGCCGGCGGAGAAGCTGATCGCGGTGCGTTCGGCCGTCGCGCCTCGGTCACAGCGACTTCGGCGTCAATCGCAAGCGGGTGGAGAACTTCGCTCGCTGCTGATCAAGCAAGGCTGGTCGTTGACGTCGAGACGCGATGGAAACGTAAAGATCGATCAGTTGCGGCGCGAGCTTAAGGCTATCCAATTTGAGTCCTGACATGCTGAGCTACGACGTTGTCGAATGGGGCAAGCCGCTCGAAAAGATCGAGCGCGACGACGCCGGTGCCGAAGGGCACGGAGGTGCTCGTCAAGCTCAAGTACTGCGGTGTGTGTCACAGCGACGTGCATATCCGCGACGGCTATTTCGATCTCGGCGGCGGCAAGCGGTTGCACATGAGCGAGCGCGGCATGGCGCCGCCGGTGACCTTGGGGCATGAACCGTACGGAACGGTTATCGCTGCTGGACCGGATGCCGGCGGCGTTGCCGATCGGCGAAGATCGCTTGATTTTTCCGTGGATCGGTTGCGGCGACGTGTGTGCGTTGCCGCGAGGGATGGATAACTACTGCATGGCGCCGAACATGATCGGCATCCAGCGACCCGGTGGTTATGCCGATCACCTAATCGTGCCGCATCCGCGCTATCTCGATCGACGCCAGCGGCATCGATCCGGTGTGGGCGGCGACGTTGTCATGCTCGGGGTTGTCGACTTATGCGGCGGTGTCGAAGCTAAAGCCGATACCGTCAGACGAATGGGTCGCTGTCATCGGCGCCGGCGGATTAGGTTTGTCGGCCATCGGCATGTTACGCGCGCTCGGACATGAGCGAATCGTTTCAGTCGACATCGACGCTGACTAAACTGAATGCCGCTCAGGCGGCGGGAGCAGCTGCGACGCTCAATAGCCGGAAGAGCGATGCGCCGCAGAGTCTAAAAGATATTACCCAAGGCGCTCTCTACGGCGCAGTCGATTTCGTCGGCAGCACGGAAACGGCTGAGTTGGTGCTCGGCGGATTGCGCAAAGGCGGCAAGCTTGATTCTCGTCGGCTTATTCGGCGGCGAGATCAAACTATCGATCGCCAGCACCATCCTGCGGGCGACTACGGTTCAAGGTTCCCACCTCGGCAGCGTGGAGGAATTGAAGACCGTTGTTGCGCTGGCGCGGGAAGGAAAAATTAAACCGATCCCGATTGAGACGCGGCCGACTGTCGGAAGTGAGTCGAACGTTGGATGAGTTGAAGGCGGGGTACGGTGATCGGCAGAGTCGTGGCAGAGGTTTAATGGTTTCTGAGTGCAGTCATTGCTGGAAATATCGTCTCCAGGCTGCAGGCAGAGTCCGTCATCGTGGGGAGCGGTATCCAGGTTATGGCGATGAGGAATAGACCCCGGTCTTCACTGGAGTCGGCGATGAGGCCGGCTATGACGGAATAGATTGTCAACTTCCAGTAGACAAATTCGACGAACCCTGAGGCTTGAAATGGACGGGCGATCAATGACGGGCGCGGTCGATCTGCGGATCCTGCATCGTATAATTAGCGCAGTGACTACATTGGGTCGTTAGCAATGATACCTTCTGACAAAGACAAATCCTGGCGCTACGTCACCCTCGCCGCCGCGGCGATGCTGATGATCACCATGGGGGCGCGCCAGGCGCAGGGGTTGTTTGTCTTTCCCATTAGCGGATCGACCGGGGGTGGTATCGTCGCGATCAGTTTCGCCATGGCGGTGGGGCAGTTCATGTGGGGCGTGGCGCAGCCGGTCGCGGGGGCCGGCGGATCGCTTTGGCTCACCCCGCGTGTTGATTGGCGGCGTGCTGCTGCTTGCTGTCGGCACGGCATTGACGCCGTTTTTCACCAGTAGCGTGGGGCTTGGTGTTTACCATCGGTGTTCTCACAGCGGTCGGATCCGGCGCGGGCAGCTTTTCGGTGATGATCGGCACGGTGGCGCACCGTTTACCGCCGGACAGCGCGGCGACGGCGTCGGGATGATCACCGGCGGCGGTTCGTTCGGCCAATTCGTCTTTGCGCCGATTACCCAGACATTGATTTCGACTCTGGGGTTGGATGGGTGCGATGTGGTCGCTTGGAGCGCATCGCCTTGTTGGCGTTGCCGCTGGTGCAACCGATCATCGGCCCGGCGACGCCATAGCGGCGCGGTTGGCGTGCCAGTCGCGATGGCGGCATGATGCGCGAACGCTGCGCAAAGCTTTTGGCAACTCCAGTTATCTGTTGCTGCACGGCAGCTTTCTCACCTGCGGCTTTCATATCGCTTTTCTGGTCACTCATCTGCCGGGTGAAGTCGATCTCTGTGGTTTGCCGGCATCGGTGGCGAGCTGGTCGCTGGCGATCATCGGCTTGTCCAATATTGCCGGCAGCTTCGCCGCCGGGTGGATGCTCAATCACTTTCGCGGCAAGTATATTTTGTTCTGGCATGTACGGCTCGCGCACGTTGTTGATTTTGCTTTATCTCGCCGCGCCCAAAACCGAGTGGACGTTTTATCTGATGGCTGTCGGACTCGGCTTTTCATGGCTGGGAACGGCGCCGCCGACCGCCGGCGTGGTCGGCAAACTTATTCGGCACGCGTTACCTGGCGACGCTCTATGGCCTGACCATGTTGTCGCATCAGACCGGCGCGTTCTTCGGTGCGTGGCTGGGCGGGCTTGCGTTCGCGCATTACGGCAATTATTTGTCGATGTGGTATGCCGATGCCTTGTTCGCGGCGGTCGCGGCGCTATTGAATCTACCGATCCGCGAACCGCGAGTCGAACCCGCCGCGGTGCCGGCATAGATTTAATTCGATCGGGAAGGATTTTTACAATGTCTGAATTTACCAATGTCACGGTCATCAAAAAAGCCAATGTTTACTTCGACGGCAAAGTCGTCAGTCGCACGGTGGTCTTTGCCGATGGCTCTAAGAAAACGCTGGGGATCATGCAGCCAGGTGAGTACGAGTTCGGCACCGGCGACAAAGAGCTCATGGAAATCATCAGTGGTGAGTTGGATGTCGCTCTCCCCGGCGCCGCCAGCGCCAGGCCGGTGAAAGCGGGAGAGTCTTTCGAGGTGCCGGCGAATTCTAAATTCCGCATGGTGGTCAAAACGTTGACCGATTATTGCTGCACTTTCATCGCCTCCTAGCTGTTGGCATTCGCTAGCCCGCTATTTCCTAATTCCATTTCGCAAAATTTGCCCCGGGCTGGCACGTCGATGGTGAGCCGTTCTCGCCGCCGGCCTCGACGTTCGGAAAATAGACTCGGACGGCTGCAACCGCGGTTGCCTCTAATTGTAACCTGCGGTTGCTGTGTGCCGCTCACTTTCGCAGTGAGCATTTTTCGTAATCCCCGTAATATCCTTTACTTACATCGGTTTCCGCTGCTGGCACTCAGCTTGCTCCTAGGCTTGGGCAAAGTCTTGAAAGCGAGGGTGGTCAATTGCTAGCAGCAAGACAACGATGCGACACTCCTGCCATAAGAGTTGAGCGCTATGCGGCCAGACCGGCGCGCTACTTTCCCTACGATCCCGAAGCGCCGCAGGTCGCCGCGCGGGTCATCGACGCGATTCTCGATTGTCGATCGACTCTATATGTCGATCATATTGGCAGCACGGCGGTGCCTGGTTGCGGCGGCAAGGGGATCATCGATTTGTTGGTATCTTATCCCGCGGGCGCGTTTTTCGTTGCCAGGGATGCACTCGATCAGGTGGGCTTTCAACCGCAGGGCGGCCCTGAGCCATTTCCCGAATCGCGGCCGATGCGTGTCGGGGCCGCGACCTATCGCGGCAAGGCGTATCTAATTCATGCTCATGTGATCCGCAGCGGCGACCGCGAGGGACAGGACCTCATCGGTTTCGTGATCGCTTGCGTGCCGATGCCGAGCTAGTGCAAGCCTACCAAGTGGAGAAATTGTCGATTCTCGCCAGCGGCATCACTGTTAGCACGGAGTATTCGAAGGCAAAGAGTGAATTCATCCGCGGTGTGCTCGGCGCGGCTCATGGAACCAAGCCAGTTGCATCTTCTCGCACTGGATCGATTGCCTGCTCGCCGGCGTCGCAGATAGTTACCGCCCGATAAGCCTGCCATTGAGAATCGCACCTGCTCGTGCCTATAGTGACGGTATGCTATTTGCTAAGCTCGGTTTGTCCGACAAGGTTCTCGAAGGGGTTAAGGCGGCCGGTTACACCGACCCAACACCGATTCAGCTGCGCGCGATTCCGTTAGCGCTTGAAGGCCGCGATCTCATCGGCTCGGCACAGACCGGCACGGGTAAAACCGCCGCGTTCGCTTTGCCGATCATTTCTCGTCTCGGCCCGCATGGTAAAACCCGTGCCCTGATACTCGAGCCGACACGCGAGTTGGCGGCGCAGGTTGAAACCGCGTTTCATGATTATTCGCGCTTTACCGACCTGCGCACGGTCGTGTTGTTCGGCGGCACGGGCTACGGCAAGCAAGATCAAGCCTTGCGCCGCGGTACTGATGTTGTCGTCGCGACGCCGGGCCGGTTGCTCGATCAATTGCAGCGCCAGATGCTGCGCCTGAACGATATCGAATTCCTGGTTCTCGACGAAGCCGACCGCATGCTCGATATGGGCTTCATGCCCGACGTGCGCAAGATCGTCGACCGCGTGCCCAAGACCCGGCAGACCATGCTATTTTCGGCAACGATTCCCCCGGAGATCGATGCGCTGGTGCGCTGGGCGATGAAGAATCCCGAAACGATTCAGATCGGCCAGCGCCGTTCGCCCGCCGAAACCATCACCCACGCGCTTTATCCCGTCGATGTCGGGCAGAAACAAGAGCTGCTGGCGGAGCTGTTGGAGCGCACCGAATACGATCAAGTGTTGATCTTCTGCCGCACCAAGAACGGCGCCGACCGGGTGGCGCGCCGGCTCACGGAGAAGGGTCACTTGGTCGCGGTGCTGCATTCCAATCGCACCCAGCGCGAGCGCGAGCAGGCGCTCAATGGATTCCGCAACGGCCGCTACGAAGTCATGGTCGCCACCGACATCGCCGCCC
Organism: uncultured delta proteobacterium; assembly: GCA_963847445.1. GTDB lineage: Bacteria > Desulfobacterota > Binatia > UBA9968 > UBA9968 > DP-20. The sequence continues at coordinate 227,950 of CAWJZV010000046.1, forward strand.
GCGGCATCGACGTCGAGCAGATCAGCCATGTGATCAATTACGATGTGCCGCATCATCCGGAAGATTACGTCCATCGCATCGGCCGCACCGGCCGGGCGCAAAGCGTCGGCGATGCCTTCACCCTGATGACCGCCGAGGATCTCCAGGAAGTCGCCGCCATCGAGCATTTCATCGGCCAAAAGATTCCTCGGTTAAAAATAGAAAATTTCAACTACGCATTCACCCGTCTGCTCGATCCCAATCCCAAACCGACCTTCGGCGCCCGCGCCGGCGCCAAACGTGCCTACGGGCCGGGCCGAGGCCGCTGGTAGCTCTTCCCATCCGATCCACGACTCGCGTCACTGAGTGGCGCTTGTTGGTTGTGAGTTTTAAATTACTGTTGACGAAGTAGTCTGCATGCCGGTGAAAACCGGCATTCAGGCGACCGGCAGCATCCGTCATACCGTTGAAGAACGGTATCCAGGTGGATGTTGGGTCTGGATTCCGGCCTGCGCCGGAATGACGGAAATCAGAGCGAACTTCCAGTCAATATATTCAAAATCCCTCGGTTCTTGCAGCTAAGCGTGTTTAGGCTTAACAATTCCCAACCGCCGCATTATTGAACGAACAATTTCTTGATCTGTTCGGTCACTTCCGCCGGTTGCTTGATGATGTCGACGGCGGTTTTCTGCAATTGCTCGCCGCGCAGGGGCGCGATTTCGATGGAAAGCTTTTTCGCTTCAGCGAGTAATTCCGGGTCTTTCGAAGCTCTTTCGTAGCCGTCGCGCAGGATTTTGACGCGGTCGGCCGGGGTCGCCGGCGGGGCGATCAGCGGCCTTGCCCATTCGCCGCCTTGGAGCATCGCCTCGGCGACGCGCCGCTTGGTCGCGGCGGTTTTGTATTCGTCCATCAATTCGTAGATCGTCGGCGCATCGGGGATGCGCGGCGAACGCTTGTGGCCGCTCTGGGCGAGGAAACGGACGAACTTGGTCTTGAGCCAGCTTAAAAATGGCTCGCGGCCGTAGTACGTGGCGATCGTCAATCCCATGCAGGCGACCTCGCCGCGCTCCATGGCCAGGGCGATCTCGCTGCTGCCGGGATAGCCGGTGACATGGCCGACCTTCATGCCGACGGTTTCTTCGAGGATCTTCGACATGACGTAATCCGAACTGCCGACGCCGGTAGAGCCGCATTTGGGCGGCTCTTTCGAGCGAATGATGTCGGCGACGGATCTGAACGGCGCGTCGGCGCGGGCAAACATGATCATGTCGTCGTTCTCCAAGGAGCCGATCCACTGAAATTTGGTCAGGTCGAACTTTACTTCCTTCTGGCCGGAGAGCTGGGCCAGATAAAAATTATTGTGCGGCGCCAACAAAGTCAGTCCATCCGGTTTGGCCACTCCCCAGACATAATTGGCGGCGGTTACCGAACCGGCGCCGGGCATGTTTTGCACGGCGAAATCGGGATTGCCGGGGATGTACCTGCCCATGTAGCGGGAAACTAAACGGGCGGCGCGATCGTAGCCGCCACCGGTGCTGAGGCCGACGACGATGCGGATCTGTTTGCCTTTGAAGAACGACTCCTGGGCGTGCAGGGCTTGTGACGGCCATGCCGCGGCCATCATGAGCATCAGGCCGGCCCAGATCATTTTGTCGCGTTGTATCATCATTTCTCCTCCGCGTTTTTGACAAGATCTCTCGCGCTGCAAATATAAAGCGTCGGGCGTGCAATGCAACCATGAATTGCAGCTCTGCTTGACAGCGGATTGATCGCCGGGCGATATTCAGATCACGCTCGATCTTAGCGCCGCAATTTACTCAAGCCAAGCCAGTATGAAAGATTTGAATGTACTTACCCAGTCACTTTGAAGAGACTCGCACAGAAGTCTTGCACCAGTTGATGCACGAGCGGCCGCTGGCGACGCTGGTGACATTGGCGGCCGCGGGACTCAACGCCAATCATCTGCCCTTCGAACTCGACAGCGAGCCGCTGCCCAACGGTACGCTACGCTGTCATGTCGCCCGGGCCAATCCGGTATGGCGCGACTATTCCCGCGACACCGAAGCGTTGGTGATTTTTCATGGGCCGCAGGTTTACATTTCGCCGTCTTGGTATGAGACCAAGAAACAGAGCGGCGAAGTCGTGCCGACCTATAACTATGCCGTCGTCCACGCCTATGGCGCGCTGCGAATAATTGACGACCGCGCGTGGCTGCGCGGCTTGGTGACGCGCTTGACCGAGCGCTTCGAAAGCGCCAGCTCGGCGCCCTGGCAAGTGAGCGATGCGCCGGAGGATTTTATCGACAAACAGTTGGGCGCCATCGTTGGCATCGAGATCGCGATTACAAAATTAGCCGGCAAATGGAAGGTCAGCCAAAATCGCCCGGCGCTGGATCGCGCCGGTGTCGTCGAAGCCTTGAGTGAAACCGCCGAGCGCCGACAGTTTGGCCATCGCGCAAATGATTAAAGAACGTTTCAAGTCGTCGTAACCTCTGACAAACCATGCGAGGCTTTGCAGCGCCGATGGTAGCGCGGTAAAGTCCTGGCAACCAGGTTACAACTTCGATGCTCTCGGCGGTTTACTTACTCCTTGGCGGAATCCTATTACTTGTCACCTTGGGCCGGGTGGTCGTCCGCGGCGGCGCCAGAGGAACGGACTGGGCGCTCGAAACCGCGTTTATCCGTCTCGACTTCCCGCCTGAACATAGAGCCGTGGCGCAGCAACTCGCCGCCGGCCTCGCTGAAGTCGTCGGCATGAAGATCAAGCAGTTGACGCCGGACCATAATCTCGCCCAAATCGCCGATTGGGCCGATGACCGGATCTACGCCAAGGATCTGATCACGCTGTTCGTCGTCGCCTTTAACGTCCGATGCGATTCGAACACCACCTTTCGCGCCTTGGTCGAGAAGGTTGCCGAGAAGAAAGCCGACGGATGGCGGTAAGACGGCGGTGTAATGGACTGTTGGGCAAACTTTGTCTGTGCCTGAGGCTACGAACGGAGAATCTGACGGTTGGCAGTGATCACTTGCCGGCGACGCGTGCGATGCCATACTGATCATCGACTCCTGAGCACTATTTAACCATGATCAAGGCGCTGATCTTCGATTTCGACGGCATCATAATTGATAGCGAAAGTCCGGAACTATTGGCTTGGCAGGAAGTCTTTGCTGCCCGTGGGCGGGAGCTCGATTTGGACGTCTGGGCCGATCTGGTTGGCCGGCCGCGCAATCACTTCGATCTCTACAGATATTTTCAAGAGCATATCGATCCCGTCGCCGACATCGATGCGTTGCGCATCGAGCGGCGCGCTCGGGTCATCGCGTTGACGGAGGCGCAACCGGTATTGCCGGGAGTGGAGGATTACTTGCGCGGCGCTTTCGATCTCGGTTTGAAAATTGGCATGGCGTCCAGTTCTTCGGCGAACCATGTGCGCGGACACTTGCAAAGGCTCGAGCTCCTGCAATACTTTCACACGACCAAATGTTTCGAGGACACCGAAGCGCATAAGCCCGAGCCGGCGCCCTATCGGGCGGTGCTCGACGAGCTCGGCGTCGCTCCTCATGAAGCAGTGGCGTTCGAGGATTCGCCCAACGGCGTGACCGCAGCGCGGGCGGCTGGCATCTTTTGCGTCGCCGTGCCCAATCCGGTGACCTGTCGCTTGCCGCTCGATCATGCCGATCATCGCTTGGCTTCGCTCGCCGATGAAGCGCTCGAACAAGTCCTGATGCGGGCGCTTGCGAAAATTACATCGTGAACGGCGAAATTTGGCGCATGTTACTTTGGCCGGCAACTTCATGCCTTATGGGTACCGTTGGAGTTGCGCCGGCTTCGATCTGGTCGTCGCCGGTTATGTCCAGGGACGATTTGCCAAGTCATAGAAAAGGAAATGTCATGCTCCACCTGTTCAGCTTCATTGTCGCGATTCTTATCGGTTTTGTTTGGCTCATTGCTCCCGTGGCGGCGCAGTCTTTGGAGAAACTGCGCTTGGTCTACAGCGCCATCGGCGGATCGCAAGCGTCCTTCTGGGTTCCCTACGAAGCCGGCATCTTCCGCAAGCACGGCCTCGACGTCGAACTGCTCTATGTCGCTGGCGGCGGGCGCGCGGCGCAAGTGGTGCAGTCGGGCGAGGTGCCCATCGGTGTTTTTACCGGCGGCGCGGTGATCAATTCCAACCTCGCCGGCGGCGATCTCGTCGTCATCGCCAGTTCGATGAACGTCATGACGTTCGTTGTCATGGCGCGCCCGGAGATTCGCCGCGTCGAGGATCTCAAGGGTAAAAAGATCGGTGTGTCGCGCTTCGGCTCAGCCACCGATTTCGGTCTGCGTTACGTCGAAGAGCAGTGGCCGATCAAGCGCCAACGCGATTTTGCCGTGCTCCAGATGGGCGGCGTCACCGATGTTTACAACGCACTGCGCGCCGGCGTGCTCGACGCCGCGGTGATTAATGCCGAGCTGGCGATTCTCGGCCGCCGCGAAGGTTTTCGCGAACTCGCCGACATCGCCAAGATGGGCATTAATTTCCCCACGTCCTCGGTGATCACCACCCGTTCGTATATCAAGCGCAACGAAAACACGGTTCGCAAGTTCATCCGCGGCTTCGTCGAGGGCGTGCACTACGGCAAGACCCAGCGCGCGCCGACGATCAAAATCATGATGAAATACCTGCGCAGCAGCGACGCGGCGATGTTCAACGAGCTCTACGACATGTATATCCTGCAAAATATTCCGCGCATCCCGCGGCCGTCGCCGGAATCACTGAAGACCGTCATCGACCAAATGGCCGAAACCGACCCGCGTGTCGCCAATCTGAAACCGGAACAATTCATCGACGGACGGTTTTTCGCGGAACTGGAGAAAGAAGGGTTTATTCAAAAACTGTGGAAGTGATCGATAACGCTCGAAGGAGACGAAAGTGATGAAATACGCAAGTGTCGTGGTCATACTGCTAATTTTTTGTAGTCCAAACGCAGTCTGGGGCGCCGACGGACTTATTGCTATTGAAAAGTCCGCACGGCGCGAAGGCGACGATGGATCGGCTGGAAAACATCGTTAAGGAACGCGGACTGATTGTCTTTAACCGCATCGATCATGCCGCCGGCGCCGCTAAGATCGGCAAGACTCTGCGCACTACGGAGCTTTTGATTTTCGGTAATCCCTCCGGTGGTACGCCGCTGATGGAATGCGAACAGACCTCTGGCATCGATCTGCCGCTCAAAGCGTTGGTCTGGCAGGATGCGGCGGGTCAGGTATGGCTAGGTTACAACGATCCGGCGTTCTTGGCTCAGCGCCACGGCGTGGCGAGCTGCCCTGTGGTCGGGAATCTACAAAAAGCGCTCGCCGGCTTCGCCCAGGCGGCGGTTGGGCCGTAACTTGTGGGTTCAGCGATTGAGTGTTGCAACGTAAGTTCAATTCCCAATGCTCGGTGCAAATGAACATGCCAAATAGAAAAATCTGCATCTTTACCGGCTCTCGCCCTGGGCTTCGTCCGGAGTATGCCGCCGCTGCCAAGCAGCTCGGCCGCGAACTGGTCGAGCGCGGCTACGGCCTTGTCTATGGCGGCGGCAAAGTCGGGTTGATGACGGTGATCGCCGACACGGTTCTGGAATTGAACGGCCATGTCACCGGTGTGATTCCCAGTTCACTGGTCAGCAAAGAAGTTGCGCACTTGGGCTTATCGGATTTGCGCGTGGTCGATTCGATGCATGAGCGCAAGGCGCAGATGGCCGAGTTGTCCGACGGTTTTATCGCCATGCCGGGCGGTATCGGCACCATGGAAGAGTTGTTCGAGGTTCTCAGTTGGGCGCAGTTGGGGTTGCATGAGAAGCCCTGCGCGTTGTTGAATGTTGCGGGATATTACGATCCGCTCATTCAGTTTCTCGATCAAGGTGTCGAGCAGGATTTTATTAAGGCGAAGCATCGCGCGTTGTTGATTGTGGAAAGCGATCCTGGCGCGTTGCTTGATCGATTCGCCAAATTGATTGCCGTTCATCCGGCGAAAACATTTGATGCCAAGGTGACGTAGGTTAAGAATTTTTCGATGATGAGTGTAGTCCGTCAGCTTTAAGCGAATAGATAGTTTGTCATGCCGGCGCAGGCCGGCATCCAGGTTCGCTTCGAGTTCAAAAGAATGGATTCCGGCCTTCGCCGGAATGACGAAAAGAGGAGTCGGCTTCGAGTCGACGAACTAAACGACGAGGCGGTAACAAAAAATCGGAAGAATGATGCAACTCTTCCTTTGTCTGGCATTTTTGTTCGGCTTTAGCGGTGATTGGCTTTTTCCTAGCAATGCGCGTGGGCAATCCGCGGCGTCGTCCGCCGCCTTGATCGAGGGCGCTAAGAAAGAAGGCAGGGTGGTCTTCTACACCCCGCTCAACATCAACGACTCCCGGCCGCTGCATTTCCGGACGCGCCGACATCGAGCCGTTGGTGCCCGAGATGCATCATAGCAGACTGAAACTGGCCGCCATCGATCCGCAGATCGCCGAGGATGTGAATCGCCACGCCAGCGAGTTCCGCGAGTTTTATTCTCGCTAGTCCGCATAGCTCGGATTCGAAAATTTCTCTCGCAAAGGCGCAAAGACGCTAAGTTCGGAATAGTTGTCATTTCGACCTTTGGGAGAAATCTTTCTTAGGTCCCTCGCGTTCGCTCGGGATGACGGGCAGCGGCCCGTCACCTTGGCGCCCCTTCGACGTTGCTCAGGACATGCTTTGCGAGAGATACTGCGAAATTTCGCGGCTATTTCCTGCGTAAGCGCTACCTTTTCACCGGCGATTTCTGCTATTCAGATTAGATAATCATGGAGAAGGGGCGGCCTAGCGGCATGGACTCGAATGCAAGAACTCTAACCAATCTTGAACGCCGAACTCTAGAAGCGTTCGCCGAGCGGATTTTTCCCAAGACCGAGAGCCCGGGCGCGATCGAAATCGGCGCGGTGGATTATATCGAGATCGCCTTGGCAGGCGACTATGCGGCGTTGTTGCCGCTCTATCGCGCCGGTGTGAGAGCGCTCAACCGCCACGCCAAGACGAAGTGCGGTGGACAGTTCGCCCGCCTCGACGGGAAACGGCAGGATGAGGTTCTCAAAGACTTCGAATCCGGCGCGATGGCGGGATTCAAAAAGGCCGCGGAGTTTTTCGACATGGTCAAGTATCATGTTTTCGAGGGACTGTTCTGCGAGCCGCAATATGGCGGCAACAAAAACATGGCCGGTTGGCGGCTAGTGGGATTTCCCGGCCAACAGTGGGGTTACCCAGACCCCTATATCAATAAGCCCGTCGACATCGAGCCGGTGGCGGTGGATTACACCAAGGCGGAGATGAAATAGCATGGCGGATTCCATCGCGGATGTTTGTATTGTCGGCGTCGGCGGCATGGGCGGCATCATGGCCAAGGAGCTGGCCTCCGCCGGGTTGAAAGTGGTGGGCTTTGAGCGCGGCCCGGCGCCGAAGAAAGAAGACTACGCGCCGCGCGACTCGATCCGGTTTCTCATCCGTCCCGAGCAGCTCGAGTGGGTGCGCCATGAGCCGACGACGACGCGGAAACAGGCCGGACAGAAAACCAACTTGCAATATCGCACGAGTCCCTTGAACGTGTTGGGCGGCGCTTTGCTGCATTGGACCGGACAGTCGTCGCGCTACATGCCCGGCGACTTCAAGATTTACAGCAATGAAATCGCCAGCGGCAACGCCGAGCGCGCCAAGGCGGATCTCACCGGCTACGATATCATCGACTGGCCGCTCAGTTACGACGATCTCGAACCGTATTACGAAAAGTTCGAGTGGGAGTTCGGCATCTCGGGGCAGGCGGGGCTCAATCCCTTCGCCGGGCCGCGCCAGCGCGGCTTTCCGCTGCCGCCGCTGCGCCATAGCGGTAAGATGCAATTGTTCGCCGAGGCCTGCAAAAAACTCGGCTATCATCCCTACGACACGGCCGCCGGCATCGCGTCGCAGCCTTACAAGCCGGCGGCGCCTTTCGACACGCGCATCGATGAGCGGCCGGCCTGCGTTTACTGCGCGCCACTGCAACTTCTATGGCTGCCATGTGCACGCCAAGTCGGCGTCGCTCTACATCACGATTCCGGTGGCAGTGAAGACCGGCAACTTCGAGCTCAAGACCAATGCCAAAGTCTGCCGCATCAACAGCGACGCCAGCGGCCAGGTCACCGGCGTGAATTACTTCGATGCCGACGGCCGCGCGCACGAGCAGCGCGCGCGAGTGGTGATCTTGAGCGCGTTTATCTTCGAGCATGCGCGTTTGCTGCTATTGTCGAAGACCGATTCGGGGAAATTCGCCAAAGGCTTGGCCAACTCCAGCGGTTACGTTGGCCGCAATATTCTTGCTCATGGCGATGTCCGCGCCATGGGCGCCTTCGACGATTTTATCATCAACGGTTACATCGGTCCCGGCTCGGCGGCCATGCGCATCGACGATTTCAATGGCAACAATTTTGACCATACCGGCCTGGGTTTTATCCGCGGCGGCACCATCGGCACCAGCGGCGACGGCACGCCGGTGACGCGGGTCGATGTCTTGCCGCCGGATGTGCCGACCTGGGGCAGGGAGTTCAAGGAGTTCTATCAACGCTATTACAACCGGATCATGGATTTGAATATGCAGCCGGAGACTTTGCCGCACAAAGCCAATCGCATCGATCTCGATCCGCGCGCGCGCGACCGCTGGGGGCTGCCGCTGCCGCGGGTGACCTTCGATTTCCACCAGAACGAGCATCGGCTGCAAAAGTACATGGCCGGCGTGGGTGATCGAATCATGCGCGCCACCGGGGCGAGCAAAGTATGGACGGAGGAGAAGGGCCGGCCCAACCGCTGGGCCGGCGGCACGCGCATGGGCGCCAGCCCGAAAAATTCCGTCGTCAATCACAACTGTCAGACCCACGATATTGCCAATCTCTTCGTGGTCGGCGCCTCGGTGTTTCCAACTATGGCCGGTTATCCGCCGACTGCGACCGTGGCGGCGTTGAGTTATCGGACCTCGGAGTTTATTTTGCAGCAGAAGGATTGGTTCAAGTAGAATAGAAGAAAAAATTGGAGTGATGGAGTAATGAACTGGAGAAATGGAGTATTGGAGTGGTGGAGTAATGGGTTTTCGCACCCAACACTCCAGTACTCCATCACTCCGTTCGTCCAATCTCAGCGGGAGGTTTTATGAAACGCATCGTTATTTGTTTCGATGGCACTTGGAACAGGCCGGCGGAGGAGTCGCTGCCGAGCGATCAGCAGGTGGAAACCAACGTGCGGCGGTTTTACGAGTCGATTCGCCAACAGTCGGCCGATGGCGTGAAACAAGTGAAATGGTACGACGAAGGGGTCGGCACTCAATGGTACGACCGGGTGATCGGCGGCGGCATCGGCGCTGGGTTGGAGACTGAATATTGTCCAGGGCTATGAGTTCTTGGCCAAGGCGTACGAAGACGGTGACGAGATTTACGTGCTCGGTTTCAGCCGTGGCGCCTACACGGCGCGCAGCCTCGTGGGCATGCTGCGCAACTGCGGTCTGATCCATCCCAAGCATCTCGCACTGCGCGTCGCGATGGCCTACGGCATTTACCGCACGCGGGACGATAATGCCGATTCGTTCACGGCCAAGCTCTTCCGTTCTTCGTTTTGCCGCGAGGTTAAGATCAAATTCATCGGCGTTTGGGATACCGTCGGCGCCCTCGGCGTGCCGCTCGACATTCTCAAAGACTGTGAACATGAAGTTCTACGAGTTCCATGACACCAATCTCAGCGGCATCGTCGAAAACGCCTATCATGCCATGGCAGTCGACGAGCATCGCCAAGACTATGACGTCTGCCGGTGGAGCCCGGTGGAAAAGCCGCAGCAGAATCTTGAGCAGCGCTGGTTCATCGGTGCGCACTGCGATGTCGGCGGCGGCTACCCGGACCGGCGCTTGTCCGACATGGCGCTGCGCTGGATGCAGGACAAAGCCAGCGCGCTGGGCTTGGCGCTCGACGCCGTCGCCATTGACGCCAAGAGTTATCTCGGCGAATCCACCGACTCCTACGCCAAGTTTCTCAAAGGCGTCTACGCCAAGCGCAACGCGCGCCACTACCGTGCCATCGGCGCGTCCAAGTTCGGCAATGAAGTGGTCGACCCGTCGGTGCAGCAGCGTCGAAAGGAGGACCGCGACTATGAGCCGCAAAACGATGAGTTGCCGAAGCTGGTGTGATACACTCTGAGGATGGTTATTGGGGTACGGAAGCTTTTTGTTTGCGTTTCGCTATGTGCGCTCGGCTTGGGCTTGTGGGCGTTTTGGCTCGAGCCGGCGAGTCTTAATAACGAGGACCATGAACTGACACTGCCGGGATGGCCAAGCAGCTGCGATGGCTTGCGTGTCGCAGTCTTGGCCGATCTGCATGTAGGCTCGCCGTTCAACGGCATCGATAAGCTGGAGCAAATTGTCGATTTAACGCTTAAGGCCAAGCCCGATCTGATTTTGCTCGCCGGCGACTACATCATTCATGGCGTGGTCGGCGGGAAGTTTGTCGAGCCGGAAACCATCGCCAAGGGACTGCAACGCTTGGCTGCGCCGCTCGGTGTGTTTGCCGTGCTCGGCAATCATGATCGTTGGCCGGGCGGCGAGGGGATTCGTGCGGCGATGGAGTCCAACGGCATTAAAGTTCTCGACGACGCTTCGATCCCGTTGAAATTGGCAGAATGCCGGATTTGGCTGGCCGGCTTGAGCGATTTCTGGACCGGTGCGCGCGCATATCAAGCGGCGTTGGCGCCCATCCCACAGGGCGCGCCCGTCATAGCTTTCACGCACAATCCGGACAGCTTTCCGGTACTGCCGAAACCAGTCAGTCTGACCATTGCCGGGCACACTCATGGCGGCCAGGTTCGCTTGCCGCTGTTGGGGCGGTTGGTGGTGCCGTCGGACTATGGCGAGCGTTATGCCATCGGCCATGTGGTTGAGAACGGCCGCCATCTGTTCGTCAGTCCGGGACTCGGCACAAGTATTTTCCCCGTGCGGTTTTTAGTCCCGCCGGAAGTGTCGGTGCTGACGCTGCGCTCCGACAAGCCCAACTAGTGTCGCGCCTGGAACGCGATTTCTCTTCATCCATTATTCCGGCATAGACCGGAATCCATACCTTATCGTCACCCCGGTGAAAACCGGGGTCCATCCCCATCCCTCAACCTGGATACCGTTTTTCAACGGTATGACGGACATAATCCGTCACCTGGATTCCCCTACCGTTCTCCAACGGTGTGACGGACGCATTGGCACTAGATGCCGGCTGGAGTATATCTTGTGCGTAGACGAAAGGCCGGCATGACGATAAAGGCGCTTGCGAACATGTGTGCCGTCGCCGCGCTCGACCGTTCGCGTCGGCTGCCGAGTCCCGATATACTCATCGCGTTTCCGCCTAGAATCGACCCAATGACAACGCCACTCGATATTCTCGTCACCGGCGGCACCGGCTACATCGGTCAGCATCTTATTCCACTGCTCATTGCGCGCGGCCATCGGGTGCGCGTGCTGGCGCGCGATCAGTCGATGAGCCGCGTGCCCAGCGGCGCGGCAGGAGTGAAGGGTGATGCGCTAAGCGCCGAATCCGTTGCCAGCGCGCTTCTTCCGGGCGATACCGTGATCCATCTTGTCGGCACGCCCCATCCGAGTCCGAGCAAAGCGGATCAGTTCGAGAAAGTCGATCTGGTATCGATCCGTTCGACGGTTAGGGCGGCGCAAAAGGTCGGCATTGCCCATCTGATTTATGTCAGTGTCGCTCAGCCGGCGCCGATCATGCAGGCTTATCTCTGGGTGCGCATGTTAGGAGAAACGATGATTCGCGAAGCCGGCCTGACGGCGAGCATCGTCCGGCCTTGGTATGTACTGGGTCCCGGCCACTGGTGGCCCAAACTGATCCGGCCGCTGTACAAGCTCGCCGACTTGATACCGTCGCTGCGGCCGATGGTCGAGCGCTTGGGGCTTCTAAATATCGAACAGATGGTGACCGCGATGGTGTACGCTGTGGAAAATCCGCCGGAGATTGGCCAGCGGCGCATTTACGACGTGCCGGCGATTCGCCGGGCGAAGTTGTAAAGGTTATGAATTTCCTGTCTAAGAATTGGTTTGGTTGGCCCGGTGTTCTCAAGAGACTAGGTCGTATCTGTCATTCCGAGGCGACGCCGAGGAATCTCGTCTTCGCAAGGGGCAGACAAGTCGAGATCCCTCGCTGTGCTCGGGATGACAGGAAAGGGATGTTTCGATCCATCATTCCAAACTAAGTCCTTGATCAGGATCTACGCCGTGGAAACAAAGAATCTATTGGCCAATCTTACGAGCCCCCAGAGCGGCGAAGAATTTCTGACCCTATTCGACAACGCCAACGTCAAGATCGAGCGCATCGTTTCTCATGGCCACGCGAGCCCGGCGGGCTTCTGGTACGATCAGGAAGAAGACGAGTGGGTCGCGGTCTTACGCGGCACGGCGACTTTAGAATTCGCCAGCGGCGAGCAAGTGGATTTGCAAGAGGGCGACTACTTAACGATTCCGCGCCATGTGCAGCATCGCGTCGCGCGCACGAGTGAAGAGACGGTCTGGCTGGCGGTTCATCTAAGATGAACCGCCGTTCAATGTTCAAACGTTCAAAAGTTCAACGTCAGATCACGCAGATCGCGATCCCAGTCCGAAACCTTGAACCGTTGAACCTTGAACTTTTTAACGGTGCTTATTGCGGCGCCGGCCTGACCCACGGTTTTTCCAACAGGCTGTAAAAAATCCCCGCAAGAAAAAACATTACGACCAGGCCCCAAAGCAAAGGCTCATAGGTCTGCCAGCGGTCCCAGATGGCGCCGGCGACCACCGGGCCGGTGACACTGCCCCAGACGTAGAACACGCTCATGTAACCGCGAATTTTGGCGAAGTGTTTGCGGCCAAAAATATCGCCGACCATGGCCCAAGCAACGGGATAGGTCGACTCGACGGTGGTGAACAGCAGCGTGAAGAGTAACAGCGGCGCCATCGACGAGCCGAATATCGGCAGCAGTATGGAGCCGCCGGCGACGAAAAGAATCACCGAGATCATCCGCGGTTTGTTCATCGAGTCGGCGAGCCAGCCCAACAACACCGTCGACGTAAAGCCGAGAAAGGCAAACGCGCTCAAGAGAAATGTCGCTTGTTGCGGGCTCATGCCTTTCCAGATCATCATCGGGATGAAGTGGGTGGAGATGGCATGATAGGACGCGTTGCGCACTGCGGCGCCGAAGACCAAGGCCCAGAAGGCAAACGAGCGCATCGCTTGGCGCGGCGTGATCTCGACCTCGCCGGCGGACTGCGCTGCGTTGGTGCGATCGTGAAACGCTTGTTGGCTTTCGCCGTCCGGCAGCAGTCCCATGCTCTCGGGCGAGCGCCGGATGGTGAGACAGAGCGGGATGCCAAAAACTAGAAACGATACTCCGGCGAAGGCCGCGCCCCAACGCCAACCCCAGCTGTGCACGATCATGCTCAGGATCGGCGCGATCAGCACGCCGCCGAGGCCGTAGGCGGCGCTGTTGATCGTCATGGCGCGGGCGCGCCAACGGATGAACCAAGTGTTGATCAGCGTCATCGGCGCGTGCATGAAGCCGCCCGAATGGGTGAGCGAGATCAGCACCGTATAAACCAGCACGAAGCTCCAGTAGCTCTCGACTTGCGACAGCAGCAGATAACCGATGCCCATGAGCGTGACCGTGGCGATCATCACCGGCCGCGGTCCGTAGCGGTCGAGCAGATGGCCGACGATGGGCCCTTCGATGGCGCCCTCGGCGCGCGCCAATGAAAACGCGAAGGAAGTTGCCGTGCGGCTGAGATTCAATTCTTGGCTGAGCGGCAGAAAGAACACCGTGAAGCCGTAACTATGCAGTCCGGCGCCGAGCAACCGCACCGCGGCGGAAGCGCCGACCATATGCCAGCCGTAAAAAAGGCCGGAGAGTTTTTTGAACATTCGAATGTTACGATGAACCTAGGCGGCGCGATGAAACGAAAGGCAAATAGTGAAAATGAGAAAGGTAAAATCTGAAACTGGATGATAGGGGACTAAGATTTGCGCAAGCGGCGAAGCTATTCAATGCGATCCAATTCTTGCCTTTCAACTTTTCAATTTTACCATTGATTTCCTATTCCGCTTCGCCGTTTTCCGCGGCTTTCAGCCGGCGTTGGCGCACGGCGTCGGCGAAGGTATCGATCAAGGCGCGGCTGTCTTCCCAACCGACGCAGGCGTCGGTGATGCTTTGGCCGTAGATCAGGGTTTTGCCCGGGATGAGATCTTGGCGGCCGGCTTTGAGGTGGCTTTCGATCATGACGCCGAAGATGCGCGCGTCGCCGGCGGCGACTTGGCCGGCGACGTCTTGGCCGACGCCGACCTGCTTGGCCGGCTCTTTGCCGCTGTTGCCGTGGCTACAGTCGATCATGATGCGCGCGGCGATGCCGGATTCGGCAAGACTCTTAGCCTGCGGCATCGACGTTGGCGGCGTCGTAGTTGGGCTGCTTACCGCCGCGTAGGATGATATGGCAGTCTTCATTGCCGAGGGTCGAGACGATGGCGGAATGGCCGTCTTTGGTCACCGACAAAAAATGATGCGGCGCCTGGGCGGCGCGGATGGCGTCCATGGCGATGCGCACGTTGCCGTCGGTGCCGTTCTTGAAGCCGACCGGACAAGACAGGCCGGAGGCGAGTTCGCGGTGCACCTGGCTTTCCGTGGTTCTGGCGCCGATGGCGCCCCAGGAGACCAGGTCCGCGGTGTACTGCGGCGAGATCATGTCGAGGAATTCGCAGCCGGCGGGCATGCCGGAGTCGTTGAGCTCGCGCAGCAGTTGCCGGCCGACGCGCAGTCCATCGTTGATTTGAAAACTGCCGTCGAGATTAGGATCGTTGATCAAGCCTTTCCAGCCCACCGTGGTACGCGGCTTTTCAAAGTAGACGCGCATGACGATCAACAAATCGGCGGCGCAGCGTTCTTTGACTTCCTTCAAGCGCGCGGCGTATTCCTTCGCCGCTTTGACATCATGGATCGAGCACGGGCCCATGATGACCAACAAGCGGTCGTCGGCGCCATGCAGAATCCGATGGATGTCGCGGCGGGCTTCGAACACCGTCTGCGCCGCTTTGTCGCCGATGGGAATGTCAGCCAGCAGGCGGCCTGGCGGTAGTAACTCTTTGATCTCTTTAATTCTTAGGTCGTCGGTTTGATATTTCATGATCATTCGTTTCAGGATTCGATCGAGGTATTATAGACAAAATTCCCCGGAAATCTATCGGAGGAAACGGCGGCTATGATACGTTGGCGATCCCGGTGACTCGAGCAAGAGAGACTTCTCAGCTGGCGCTCGATCAACGACAGACTAAGACACGCGTGTCATGCCCGCAACGATTAGAGAGAATCGTCAGACCAAATCGAACCATCACTAGTCCCGCGGCGCCGGGTTACTTTTCGAGGGTTTCGCGCGCCATGACGGCGAGCAGGACGGCGGCCAGAATCAATAGCGGCGCGTAGGCGAGGAAGGGCACGCCCGGATTGAACTTGTCGACCAGGATAGCCGCCGATCAGCGGCGCGCTGACGCCGCCGATCTCGGCCAGAGTCCGTCGCAGCGCTTGTAAGCGGCCGCGGGCATGGACCGGCACGACGTCGAAGGTCGAAGTGGCTAGCGAGCCGAGCGATAGCCCGTTGGCGATGCCGAGAAACGACAGCAGGACGGCGAGCTGGAAAAAAGTGTCGGCGAAGGGGATCAACAAAAACGCGATAGCAGGTATCCCCGTGCTCGGCACCGTGGCCCACTTGCGGCCGACTTTGTCGATGACGAAACCGGCGGGCAAGATCATCACGAAGACCGATAAACCGGAGATGGTAAACAGCAGGCCGATGTCCTTGGGCGTTAAGTGAAGCATCTCGCTGGCGAACACGGGCACGATGCTTTGGGTCGTCACCCGGTGGGCGAAACTGGTGAAGGTGGCGAGCACGAGCACGATGTAGGTGGCGCGCAGCTCGGGACGAATCTCGTAGAACAGATCTCTGATGCCGCGCAGCCGTTCGGCCGAGAGCTTTGATAGCTCCAGCCCATTGTTGCCGGTCTCGCTGGGGACTGGCGGGACGGGATGGTGACTGGCTTCAAGCTGCCAACCGATCAGGGTCGATACCCCGGCGCACGCGCGCGTAGGCGAGAAACACCGAGCGAAAACCGATATGCTCGGTGAGCAAACCGCCGATCAGCGGGCCGAAGGCGAGGCCCAAATAGTTGATGCCGTGAAAGCCGCTCAACACTCGGCCGCGTTGATCGGCGCGCACCAGGTCGACGCCGGCGATCTCGCGGGCGATCACCCAAATACTGTCGGCGATGCCGATGAAAAATACCGGCACTAGAATTAAGCGTGAACCATGGCATGAACGACGCGAGGATCGCCGACAGGCAAGCCATCAATGGCCCGGCGATCAACGCCGCGCGCGCGCCGAAGCGATCGAGGACAAGGCCGCTGATCGGCATGCCGGCAAAGCGACCGACGGAAAGCGCGGTGATCAACTGCGCCGCCGTGCCGGGTGTGATGGCAAAATGTTTGGCCAACACCGGAATCGTCGGCACCACCATCGCCCACATGCCGGCCATGAGTGTGCTGGTGTAAAGTGTGATCAGGCTGCGAGTCGTCGATGTGAGCGGCATGGGTGTCGTGCGAGGGTGACTGCTTTATGCCCAATTGAGGTGCTTGGATAAACATCGATTTACACCACGAACGCACCAAGAGCACGAAGGTTTCGAATGAATTATATGCCGAACTTCGTGTGCTTCGTGCCTTCGTGGTGAAACAATCCGGTGACTGTAATACAACTGTGACACCATCGCAATTTTCATCGCAGGCGGCCGGTGGCGCGGGACCAGGAATTGGACAGACTGGCGAAGAAAATCCCGGCGCCGGCGAAGACGCCGATCAGCGCCCAGAGCAGCGGCTGGTAGGTTTGCCAGCGATCGAACACGGCGCCGGCCAACACCGGTCCCAAGACGCCGCCCCAGGTGTAAAACAGTCCCATGTAGCCGCGAATCTTGGCGAAGTGTTTGCGGCCGAATAAATCGCCGGCGATGGCCCAGCCGACGGTGTAGGTGGCTTCGACGGCGGCGAACAGCATGGTGAAAAGCGCCATGAGCCAGAACGAGCTGGTGTAGATCGGCAACAGCATGGCGAGGGCGGCGCTGAATAATATCAGCGCGCATAGACCGCGGCTTATGGGCGCGGTCGGCGTACCAACCAAAAATCAGAGTCGACGCCATGCCGAGAAAGGCAAACGCGCTCAGCAACCAAGCGCGCTTCCTGCTGGCTCAGTCCTTTCCAGATCATCAGCGGAATGAAATGGACGGACACCGCGTGGTAAGACGCGTTGCGCACGCCGCTGGCCAGTACCGAGCCCCAGAAGGCGAACGAGCGCAATGCTTGAGCGAGGGTGACTTCCGACTCGGCGCGCGGCGCTTGGCCGGCGCGGTCGTCGCTTGCCAGCGCGTCCGGCGGCGCGTCGCCGTCGGGCAACAGTCCCATGCTCTCCGGTGAGCGGCGTATGGTCGAGACATATCGGTAGACCGACGACTAGAAAGGTCATGCCGGCCACCACCGCGCCCCAACGCCAACCCCAGGCTTGAACGACCAGGCTCAAGAGCGGCGCGATCAGCACGCCGCCGAGGCCGAAGGCGGCGCTGTTCAATGTGATCGCGCGGGCGCGTTGGCGGATGAACCAGGTGTTGATCAGCACCATCGGCGCATGCATGAAGCCGCCGGCATGGACCAGTGAAATGATGCCGAGGTAGACGACTAAAAAACTCGCGTAGCTGTCGACCTGGGAGAGGATCAAGTAACCTATTCCCATGAGCAACGCGGCCGTTAGCATGATCGGCTTGGGACCGTAACGGTCGAGCAGGTGGCCGACGATGGGGCCTTCGATGGCGCCCTCGGCGCGCGCCAGGGAAAAAGCCAGAGACGTCGCTGTGCGATTGATGTTCAAGTCTTGGCTTAGCGGCAAAAAGAATACCGTGAAGCCGAAACTATGCAGCCCGGCGCCGAGCACGCGCAGCGCCGAGGCGACGCCGACCATGCGCCAGCCGTAGTACAGCCCGGAGAGTTTAGCGAGCAAGAAAATTGTCCTGTCTGGCGAATTGGCACTTCACGAATCACATCTGACTTAGCACGAGGTTGTCTGCAAAGGAAAGAACCTTACAAGGTTCACCGTTGGAAATCCGACTCTTGCCTTGAACTTTTTAACTTTGAAGCCGCGGAATTAAAATTCCGCGTTGCCCGGGGTGCGCGGGAAGGGGATGACGTCGCGAATGTTTTTCAGGCCGGTGAGATACATCATCATGCGTTCTAGGCCGAGACCGAAGCCGGCGTGGGGCACCGAGCCATAACGGCGCAGGTCTAAGTACCACCAGTAGGGTTTGTCGTCCAAGCCGCTGTCGCGCAGACGCTGCAGCAAGATGTCATGACGTTCTTCGCGCTGGCTGCCGCCAATGATCTCGCCGACCCGCGGCACGAGCACGTCCATGGCGCGGACGGTTTTGTCGTCGTCGTTGACGCGCATGTAAAAGGCTTTGATGGCTTTCGGATAGTCGGTGACGATCAGCGGTTTCTTGAAAATCTCTTCTGAGAGGAATCTTTCATGCTCGGTTTGCAAGTCGCAGCCCCACTCGACGGGAAACTCCCAAGTCTTGCCGGACTTTTGCAATTCTGTGACGGCGTCGGTGTAAGTTATGTGACCGAAATCCGATTCCGCGACATGCTCGAGCGTCGCCAGGACCGATTTCTCGATGAACTGGTTGAAGAATTCCAGATCCTCGCGGCAATGCTCCAGCACATAGCGAATCGTGTATTTCAAGAACTCCTCGGCCAGCCGCATGTTGTCGTTCGAGCTCGTAAAAGGCCATCTCCGGCTCGACCATCCAGAACTCGGCCAGGTGGCGCGGCGTGTTGCTGTTCTCGGCGCGGAAGGTTGGGCCGAAGGTGTAGACCTTGGAAAATGCCGCAGCGAAAATTTCCCCTTCGAGCTGGCCGCTGACCGTGAGGAACGCCGGCTTGCCAAAGAAGTCCTTCTGCCAATCTATTTTGCCGTCTTCGGTGCGCGGCGGCTGTTGCATGTTCAACGTCGACACGCCAAACATCTGGCCGGCGCCTTCGCAATCCGAAGTCGTGACGATCGGCGTGTGCACGTAGATAAACTCGCGCTCCTGGAAGAACAGATGGATCGCGTGGGTTAAAGCGTTGCGCAGCCGAAATGCCGCTCCGAAGGTATTGCTGCGAACTCTAAGGTGGGAAATCTCGCGGAGAAACTCGAGGGTGTGGCCCTTTTTCTGCAGCGGATAAGTTTGCGGATCGGCGCCGCCGTAGAGATGAATCGATGCAACTTTCAACTCCACCGCCTGTCCCTTGGCCGGCGACTCGACCAGTGTTCCCGTCGCCGCCAAACTGCTGCCAGTGGTGATCTGTTTCAACGTATCTTCGGGAATCGTTCCAGCGTCGACGACCAGCTGCATGCTTTTGAAGCGCGAGCCGTCGTTGAGTTCGATAAAAGTGACGCCTTTGGAGTCGCGCCGCGAGCGCGCCCAACCACGCAGGGTTAACTCCGTGCCGACGGATAACTTGTATGCTTGTTTGACCGAAAAGAATTGTGTTGCCATAGGGTCGAAGTATCGGATAACCGCTCGAGTTGTCAACCATGGAGTCGGCAATGATGGTGGTTCAGTTTCGCAAAAATTTGTCGGGGCGGACCTATGTGTCCGCCCGTTCGGAGGACCGACACGCAGGTCGGCCCCTACATTGAGATGCGACGTTGAAATCAGACTGAATCACAACCGTCGGCACTGATGGCATGGAACGGGGTGCTGAAAAAGCGAATTCCTGCATCGACCCTTCGACTTCGCTAAGGCGGGTTAAACGCCGCATGACTGGAACCTTTGTAATCATTGTAAGACTCTAATCGCTACTGGTTTATTCGCCACAGCCAGCTGCGCCGTGCTTCCGACGTAGGATGGGTGGAGCGTTAGCGATACCCATGATTGCGAACGGTGGGTATCTACGCATTGCGCCTCCGCCCACCCGACAGCTTCGTTCGAAGTGCATGTTTTTCGATATCCCGCTGCTTGCGGCGGGGTGCTTCATTCGTTCGTCTTGGGTGCGACTGAGGACGATCGGAAACGAGCCAGTTTAACCACTGGACAAGAGCGTCAGTTCAAGAACTCGTATGCCTCAAACTTTATCCTTTTGGCTTATCCGTTATCCTTTGTTATTGTCCAAACGCTCCGAGCCGGGATGTGACAACTTTGGCTCTGCTGGTTTTACCAGCGTAGGTGCGACAAAGACCGGACGGGTTTTGAGCAGTTTCATTTCAGGTGGGCTACGCAAAATTGGCGTGCGTCTGAAACAACGGCATTGAAACGAAGTTAAGATGGATATTCCATTTTTCGACCATCCGATCTTAAACTCACCCTACGAGTCTCCGCGGCGTCATTGGGAACTCGACGATCAAGGTCAGCCGACGCAACAAATCATCGAACATCGCCGCCGCGCACAGTTCATCACCCCGATTCCTAAACCGAAAAAGCGCAAAGGTTTGGCGAGTCAGCAACAGATTATCTTCGATGAAGGCAAAGGACTCTCTACTCAGAAACAGCAATACGATATCAACGCGATCATTAATCGTGTCCGCCAAGAGGTTGGCCAATGGAGAAGCTTACCGACGCCGGCGCAGGTCACTCCAGAAACCGCGCGACTATTGGAGCATTGGCGCCATCACAAGTTTAACGATATTCGCCCGTTTTTTTGTCAGGTCGAGGCGGTTGAGACAGTTATCTGGCTAACGGAGGTTGCAGCGCATTTTGCCGCAGGCAAAAACATACTGGAGAACCTTGCTTCAGTGAACCGCGACGCCAACCCCGAACTCCAGCGGCTCGCGCTGAAGCTCGCCACTGGCGCGGGCAAGACTACGGTCATGGCCATGCTCATTGCATGGCAGACCATTAACGCGGTTCGCCGGGCTGGCAGTAAAAACTTCACGCGCGGATTTCTCGTGGTCGCGCCCGGTCTTACGATCAAGGATCGCCTGCGGGTTTTGCAGCCAAACGACCCGGACAGTTACTACAAGGATCGCGAAATAGTTCCCCAAGATCTGCTTGAGGATGTCAGCCGAGCCAAGATCGTCATTACCAACTACCATGCGTTCATGCTCCGCGAGCGGGTGGAAATCTCCAAAGGCGGCCGCGCGCTGCTGCAGGGCCGCACGGGTACAGAGATCGAGACCACCGAGACCGAAGGTCAGATGATCCAACGCGTGATGCCCGAACTTATGGGGATGAAAAATATCCTCATTCTCAACGACGAGGCGCACCACTGCTATCGCGAAAAGCCCGACGATAAAGAAGACGAAGATCTGAAAGGCGAGGATCGGAAAGAAGCGGAGAAAAACAACGAGGCCGCGCGCGTCTGGATATCTGGCCTTGAAGCCGTGAACCGCAAGCTCGGCATTGCCCGCGTCGTCGATCTGTCCGCCACGCCGTTTTTTCTGAGCGGTTCGGGCTACGCCGAAGGCACTCTGTTCCCGTGGACGATGAGCGACTTCTCGCTGATGGACGCCATTGAGTGCGGTATCGTCAAACTGCCGCGGGTGCCGGTTGCCGACAATATCCCCGGCAACGAGATGCCGATGTTTCGCAATCTCTGGGAGCATATTCGCGCCAAGATGCCCAAGAAGGGCCGCGGCAAGGCCGGTGCTCTCGATCCGCGCGATCTGCCGCCGCAACTGCAAACGGCGCTCGACGCCCTGTACGGCCACTACAAGCAGACCTTTGAGCTGTGGGCCAAGAACAAGATATCCGTTCCGCCCTGCTTCATCGTCGTCTGTAACAACACCTCGACGTCCAAGCTGGTTTACGACTACATCTCCGGCTTCCAGCGCCAGAACGACGACGGCACCAGCCAATTGGAGATCGGTAAATTCCCACTATTTCAGAACCACGACGAGCACGGCAATCCGCTGCCGCGTCCTCGAACGCTGCTGATCGACAGCGAGCAGCTGGAATCCGGCGAATGCGCTGGATGACAACTTTCGCGCCATGGCCGCCGACGAGATCGAGCGTTTCCGCCGTGAGATTGTCGAACGTACCGGCGACGCCCGCCAGGCCGAAGATCTCACTGACCAGGAACTGTTGCGCGAGGTGATGAACACCGTCGGCAAAGCCCGGTCAGCTCGGCGGCCGACATTCGCTGTGTGGTCTCCGTCTCGATGCTCACCGAGGGTTGGGATGCCAACACCGTGACGCACGTGCTCGGCGTGCGCGCCTTCGGCACTCAGCTTTTGTGCGAGCAGGTGATTGGTCGCGCCTTGCGCCGCCAGTCGTACGACCTCAACGAGGACAATCTTTTCAATGTGGAATACGCCGACGTGCTCGGCATTCCCTTCGACTTCACCGCCAAGCCGGTGATTGCGCCGCCGCAGCCGCCGCGTGAGACCATCCAGGTCAAGGCCGTCCGGCCCGAGCGTGACGCGCTCGAAATCCGTTTCCCTCGCGTAGAAGGCTATCGCGTCGAATTGCCGGAGGAGCGGTTGACGGCCGAGTTCAACGATGACTCCATGCTGGAGCTGACGCCCGACCTGGTCGGCGCCACCGAGACCCGCAACTCGGGCATCATCGGCGAAGCGCGTGGATCTGAATCTTGATCCACACTGGCGACGTGCGGCCCTCGCAGGTGGTTTACGAACTGACCTCGCACTTGGTTCTGCACCAAATGGCGCGACGCCGGCGAAGAACCCAAACTTCACCTGTTTGGGCAGCTCAAGCGCATCGCGCAAGCAGTGGCTTGATGACTATCTCGTCTGCAAGGGCGGCACCTATCCGGCGCAGCTCAAGTACAAGATGCTGGCCGATATGGCCTGCGAACGCATCACCGCCGGCATCACCCGCGCATTCATCGGCCAGCGGCCCATCAAGGCCGTGCTCGATCCCTACAACCCGACCGGCTCCACCGCGCACGTCCGCTTCAACACCTCGAGAACCGACCGCTGGGAAGACCGACTCACGGCGCTGCCACATCAACTGGGTCATCCTCGACAGCGATTGGGAAGCCGAGTTCTGCCGCGTGGCCGAATCGCATCCGCGCGTCAGCGCCTACGTCAAGAACCACAACCTCGGCCTCGAAGTGCCGTACCGCTATGGCTCGGAGATGCGCAAGTATCTGCCCGACTTCATCGTGCTGGTGGATGACGGCCACGGCGACGATGATCTCTTGCACCTGATCGTCGAGATCAAAGGCTACCGGCGCGAGGACGCCAAGGAAAAGAAGTCCACCATGGACACCTACTGGGTGCCCGGCGTGAACAATCTGAAGACTTATGGCCGCTGGGCCTTCGCCGAGTTCACCGAGGTTTATCAGATCGAGGCCGACTTCAAGGCCAAGGTCGAAAGCGAGTTCAACAAGATGATTGCGAAAGCCGCGCCAGCCATGACGAAGGCAGTTTCCCACCCGGATTATCCTGCCTTTCTCGCCGCGCTGAAAGAACGCATCCTTCATGCCCGCACCACCGCCGCCCGCGCGGTCAATCGCGAATTGGTTTTGTTCTATTGGGACATTGGGCAGGCCATCGTGGAAAAGCAGCAGACTGCTCGGATGGGGCGACTCGGTGATCGAGCGTCTTGCCGCCGATCTTGCGGACGCGTTTCCCGACATGCGTGGGTTTTCCGCCGCGCAACATGCGGGACATGAAGCAGTTCTATCTCGCCTACTCCGCCGAATCAATTTGGCGACAGCCTGTTGCCAAATCTGGTCAAGAGCCGCTCAGCGGAAAGCCCAATTTGGCCACAAGCTGTGGCCAAATTAGACGAGAGATCACACGACCGACTTTCTGCGACAACTTGTCGCACAAGTTCCGTGGGGCCATCACTGCTCGATATGTTGAACAAGCTCACCGACCCCGCCGCCCGTCTCTATTACCTCCGTGCCACCGCCCAGCTTCGGCTGGCGCCGCAACGTCCTGCTCAACCAGATCAAGGCCGGCGCCTACGAGCGCGCGGTCAAGGAGAAGAAGACGCACAACTTCGCCACTCGCCCTGCCGGAGCATTTCGCCGAGCAGGCGGACGAGATGCTGAAGAGCCGCTACAACCTGGAGTTCCTCGGCATCGGCCGCGCCGATCAAGGAGCGCGAACTGGAAGACCGGCTGATCGACGCGCCTGCAGCAGTTCATCCTCGAACTCGGCTACGGCTTCTGCTTCGTCGGCCGGCAATACCGGCTCGCCCTCGGGCAGCAAGGAATACTTCGTGGACCTGCTGTTCTACCACCGCTTCCTCAAGGCGCTGGTGGCCTTCGATCTCAAGATCGGCTCCTTCGAGCCGGAGCACGCGGGCAAGATGGATTTCTACCTGAATCTGCTGAACGAAAAGGAACGCGCCCCGGACGACCAGCCCGTCCATCGGCATCATCCTCTGCGCGGAGAAGGACGACATCGAGGTCGAGTTCGCCCTCAAGACCAAGACCAATCCCATCGGCGTCGCCGAATACCAGCTCCAGGCCAAGCTGCCCGCCGAGTTCAAGGGCCGCCTGCCCACGGCCAAGCAGCTTGCCGACGCGGTGCGCGAAGTCCTTCCGCCCGAGAAATAATCATGGCCAAGAAATCCATCAGCAAGCACCGCCAAGACCGTCGAGACCCTCACGCACGACGAGGCCAAGCGCAAGAACATCCCCACCGCCGAATACCAGTCGGTGATGCAGAAGGAGGAAGCAGAGCCCGATGCACGATGGCCTATGACCGCCGCAACCGCGACCTCGATCCCGCAGCTCGTCTGGCGCGGCAAGGATGAGCAGGACTGGAGCGACCTGGTCGTCCACGCGCCGCCGCTCTACATCCAGGAGAAGGTCCATCCCAAGGTGCTGATCGACGATCTGCTGCGCCAGACCCAGCGAGCAGCGAGGCACGAGGCCGGCGCTGCCAGCCCGATCTCTTCGCCGACTTCAACGGCATCCCCAAGGGCGCGGACAAGACCGAGTTCTACCAGCACGACCAGAACTGGTCGAACCGCATGATCCTCGGCGACTCGCTTGCAGGTGATGGCCAGCCTGGCCGAGCGCGAGGGCCTGCGCGGCAAGGTGCAGTGCATCTACCTCGACCCGCCCTACGGCATCAAGTTCAACAGCAACTTCCAGTGGACCACCACCAGCCGCGACGTGAAGGACGGCAACGCCGACCACATCACCCGCGAGCCGGAGCAGGTCAAAGCCTTCCGCGACACCTGGCGCGACGGCATCCACAGCTACCTCACCTACCTGCGCGACCGCCTCACCGTCGCCCGCGATCTGCTCACCGATTCCGGCTCCATCTTCGTGCAGATCGGCGATGAAAATGTCCATCGCGTCCGGGCGGTGATGGATGAGGTGTTTGGGGACGACAACTTCGTCAGCGCAGATCGCTGTTCGCAAAGACGACAGGGCTCAGACGGCGACTATCTTGCCGTCAGTATACTGACTACATTACTCTGGTATGCCAAAGATCGAGCAGAGCCGTAAAGTATCGTCCGCTCTTTCACGAAAGAGCTCTGGCGGCGAAGGTGACGACGCGATACCAATGCGCTGTCGAGCTGCCGACGGCGACTCGCGCGACTGACGTCGAAGGATGAGCTGGACGATCCAGCATACTCCCAGACGGAGCAAGCATTTTCGTTCAGCAATCTGACGTCAGCGTCAGCAGGTATCGACAGACGCACGTCGCGATTCAGTTTCAATGGAAGGCAGATCTTACGTCCCGGCAAGTGCGCATTGGACAGACTGACGCGACAGGGATTGGACCGACTTGCGCAAGGCCGATCGCATTCAGTTCCGAGCAGACACGCTTCGATATCGTCGATATCTTGATGACTTTCCAGTCGACCCATTGACAACATCTGGGCTGACACCGATCGCTGGCAGCTTCGACGGCGACCGAAGATTTACGTTGTTCAGACAGCACCGAAGGTGATTCGAACGCTGCATTCTCATGACCACCGACCCCGGCGACCTCGTGCTCGACCCAACCTGCGGTTCCGGCACCACCGCCTACTGTCGCCGAGCAATGGGGCCGCCGCTGGATCACCATTGACACCTCGCGCGTGGCGCTGGCGCTGGCCCGTGCCCGCATCATGGGCGCGCGATATCCGTATTACCTGCTGGCCGATTCCCGCGAGGGCCAGATCAAGGAAGCCGAAGTCACCCGCACCGCGCCGAGTTCCCAGCCCGTGCACGGCAACATCCGCCACGGCTTCGTCTACGAGCGCGTGCCGCACATCACGCTCAAGTCCATCGCCAACAACGCCGAGATCGATGTCATCTGGGACAAGTGGCAGGCGAAGCTGGAGCCGCTGCGCGAGAAGCTGAACGCCGCGCTCAAGAAGAGCTGGCAGGAGTGGGAGATTCCGCGCGAGGCCGATGCCAAGTGGCCGGACGCGGCGACAGAAGCTGCACGCCGACTGGTGGCAGGCCCGCATCGCCCGCCAGAAGGAGATCGACACCTCCATCGCCGCCAAGGCCGAGTTCGAATACCTCTACGACAAGCCCTACGACGGACAAGAAGAAGGTCCGCGTGGCCGGCCCCTTCACCGTCGAGAGCCTCAGCCCGCACCGCGTGCTGGGCGTGGATGAGAACGACGAGTTGATCGACCCGCTGAAGGAAGCCGAGCGCCGAGTACGGCGCCAAGCAGTCCTTCCCGCAGATGATCCTGGAGAACCTCAAGACCGCCGGCGTGCAGCAGGCGCACAAGGAGGACCGGATCACCTTCACCGCGCTCACGCCCTGGCCCGGCGATCTGGTCTGCGCCGAGGGCCGCTACCTGGAAGGGCGAGACGTCGAGAAGCGCGCCGCCATCTTCATCGGCCCCGAGTTCGGCACCGTCCAGCGCGCCGACCTGGTGGCCGCCGCCCGCGAGGCGGGCGATGCCGGCTTCGACGTGCTGATCGCCTGCGCCTTCAACTACGAGGCGCACACCACCGAGTTCAGCAAGCTCGGCCGCATCCCCGTGCTCAAGGCCCGCATGAACGCCGACCTGCACATGGCCGAGGACCTCAAGAACACCGGCAAGGGCAACCTCTTCGTCATCTTCGGCGAGCCGGACATCACACTCCTCACCGAGAAGGACGGCAAGCTCCGCGTGAAGGTCAACGGCGTGGACGTGTTCAAGCCGCAGACCGGCGAAGTCGTCAGCGACGGCGCCGACGGCATCGCCTGCTGGTTCATCGACACCGACTACAACGAAGAGAGCTTCTTCGTCCGCCACGCCTACTTCCTCGGCGCCAACGACCCCTACAGCGCGCTCAAGACCACGCTCAAAGCCGAGATCGACGCGGAAGCCTGGGCGACGCTCAACAGCGACACCTCGCGGCCGTTCGACAAACCGAAGAGCGGCCGCATCGCCGTGAAGGTGATCAACCACCTCGGCGACGAGGTGATGAAGGTGTTCAGGGTATGACCGGAGGCGCGGCAAACTGGGTGGGGGCTGATCCTGGCGGCAAAGGCAACTCGGCATGCCGTGCTGATAGGCACGAACAACTCGAGACATCGTGTGTGGAATGTACTGACGAGGCGATCGCATTTGTCCGCCAAACCCGCGATCGGACGTGGCAGGTGTCGGTGTAGATGCGCCCCTGTGGTATTCATCCGGGCGATCGGGTGACCGGCACAAGACCAATGGTTAGGAAAGCGTTTCGGCTGTCCGGCGGCGAATGCGGCTGCGCACTCGCTCCGCGGTGCGCACAGTACGGTTATAGGGCGCGGGGGATATGAAGTTAGCGCTTCTTCGGTTTCTTCGAATTCTTCGGCTTCTTGTTCTTGGATTTAGATATCGGCTGCCATTGTTGCTGGAGCAAACTTGCCAGGACCTTAGCGAGGGGAAACTTTTGTGTGACGGATTGGATAACGTCTTGCAACTGCTTTTCGCTACAAGTAAAGGCACGTTTGCCGTCGGCCACCGGTAGCGCGAGGTCGAGGGCGTCATAGCCGATCGAGTGCCTGGGAAGGCACTCCTTCAAAAGCCTGAATTCGTCAGTCGGCAAAATGAAAAAGAAGTCGCGCACGCGTTGAGTCATTACAGCGGCGAGTAGATACCAATTCAGGAGAATAGCAAGTCCCCGCGCTGGGTCTCGCGGCCGAGACGCGGCGACGCTATCCGCCAAGCCGTTACCGGAGTGGTGGGCGCGTGGATGTTTTTCTTTAGAATCCGGCGCCTTTGGTGGTCAGTTTCATGCGATAGATATTGGTGTTCGAGGTGATGAACAGCGACGAGCCATCTTCGCCCCAGGCGAGGTTGCCAGTGGGGACGCCGGTTTCAATGCTGCCGAGATGTTTGCCGTCGGCGGAGATGAGGTGGATGCCGCCGGGGCCGGCGCCGAAGATGTTGCCTTCGCGGTCGACTTTCATGCCGTCGGGTACGCCAGATTTGTTCTTTGCCCATGCCGTGCCGTTGAACAGCACTTTGCCGTTCTCAATGTTTCCGTCCGCTTTAACATCGAAAACCATCCAGACCGCGTTGGCCGGGATCGGCGTTGCTGATGTAGAGCGTCTTTTCATCCGGCGAGAAGGCGATGCCGTTGGGCGCTTTGAGGTCCTTGGTCGAGCAGCGTGAGCTTGCCGTCTTTGGAAGAGTTGTAGACGCCTTGGAACGGAGTCTCTTTGCGCGGGTCGTCGTAGGATTTGCGGCAGACCGAAGGGCGGATCGGTGAAGTACAGATCGCCGTTGGATTTGAACACGACATCGTTGGGGCTGTTGATCCGTTTGCCTTCGTAGCGGTCGACCAGCGTGGTTTTCTTGCCGGTCTTTTCCAAGCGGCCGATGCGCCGGTCGCCATGTTCCGCCGACACCAGGCGGCCTTCGGGATCGAAGGCGAGGCCGTTGGATCCCGGCTCCGGCCCGTCGAATGGTCGCGGTGCCGGTGTAGCCGCTCGGCTTGAGAAATACGCTGGTGCCTTTGCCCTCCTGCCATTTGATTATCGAGTTGGTCGGGATGTCGGAGAAGAGCAGATAGCCTTCCTTGCGGTTCCACACCGGACCTTCGACCCAGTGGCGACCGCTGACGATGCGTTTCAATCGACGTTGAGCGGCACGAGCTTGTCGAACCTTGGGTCGATACGAATGATGTCGATTTGCTGGATCGGTTTGGCCGGCTGCGGTTGCGCGAGGGCGCTCGATGCGATCGTTATGGCGGCGGTGGCCAGGGTCCAATGTAATTAATCGTGAATGAGCTTCATGGCTGCTGTCGCGTAGTGTGATCATCGTGATCTCAGTCGTTAAAGATTGTTCGGAGATACTCGCCGCAGGCGCCGCATACGAGCTCGACATTACTCGGGCCGGAGATTTTCCAAGAAGCGCGGCAGGCTTGCCACGAAGTTCGCAGGTTTCGTGGCCGAAAAGCGGCAGTCATCGGTCGGACCGTCGGTGTTCGCGGTTGTCGCAGTGGGCGTTAGTTAGATCGTCGATCGGGATCTCGCGTTTGTCGGCGAAGTTTTGCATCGGAGTTCTCTTTTTCGGTTCCATGGTGTTGGGTTTAGGAGTTAGATGCACCGGTGTGAGCATAGGTTGCGGGCGGTAGTTTAGCTAATCGGCGATTCGCGAGACCATGGCGCCGCAACCAGGGCAGTTGTGATGTTCTTCAATCAAACCGCCGAGCGAGATGTCGACCTTCGCGGCCTCGGGCAGTTCGGCAGCGTAGATCAGTTTATCGGCGTGGTGATTTATTTCATCGCCGCACTTAGGGCAGACCATCTTATTCTTTGCCATTTCTCCCGGTTAGCTTTCCAGGGCGATGTGGTCGCGGCCGTAGCGTAGAGCCTTGGCCATCCAGACGAGTTCGTCTAAAAATTTGTCGGCGCGCTTGATAAACGCCTGATCGAGGAGCTTGCCCGATTCGTCGAATACGTTGGCGACGTTGCCGAAGTTGACATCCCAAAAAATATTGACCAGGCCGAGCTCGCGAATCACCGGCAGCAGATTCTGAATCGCGCGCACGCCGCCGAAAGGCCCCGCGGATACCCCGACGATTCCGGCCGCTTTGTGGATATACTCCTTCAGGCAGCTGTCGAGCACATGTTTGAGCAGGCCGGGAAAGCTATGATTGTATTCCGGTGTGACGATCACCAGAGCGTCGGCCATGGCCATTTTTTCCGCGAAGACCGGGTCCTTGATACCATCTCCGGCATCATCCATCGGCAATGGTATCTGCGAAATATCGATCAACTCCGTGGTAACTCCCTGCCGATTTGCGATCTGCTCCGTCATGAAGCGCGCCGCGTGGGCGCTTATGCGTCCTTTGCGGGTTGTTCCGAGAATTACCGGTATGCTCAACGGCCGGGTGTTGATCATCTTACGCTCCTTCGCTGTGCTTGGGAGAGATGGTCAACTGCCGCATCAGGCCGAATACCCGGAACATTCAACGCCATGCGATAGAGTGTGTTCTGCGCGGTGATGTAGAGCGTCTTGCCGTCGGCGCCGCCCCAGGCGAGGTTGTGCGGGTTCTTCGGCGTCTTGATCGTGCCGAGGTGTTTTCGGCGCGAGATCACCCAGATACCGCCGGGGCCGCAGACGTAAAGATTGCCTTGTGATCGACTTTGATGCCGTCGATGGCGTCTTCGCCGGGCGCCTCGTCATGTCGAAGAAGACTTTGCCGTTGGACAGCGTGCCATCGGCGTCGACTCGGTAGCGCATGACGACTTTCTTTTCCGGATCCCAGTTGCCGACGTAGAGATATTTCTCGTCCGGCGAGAAGGCGATACCGTTGGGGCCTTTCAGATCGGTGCTGATCCAGTTTGAGCTTGCCGTCTTTCAGGCTGAAGACGCCGCTGTAGGGCAACTGTTTGCGCGGGATCGTCGTAGAATTTCGGCAGATCCAAACGGCGGATCGGTGAAGAACAGCGCGCCGTCGGAGCGGTAGACGAGATCGTTGGGCCTGTTGAGCCGCTTGCCTTCGTACTGTCGGCGAGAACGGTCACGCGTCCGTCTTTCTCGATGCGCGCGACACGGTGGTTGCCATGCTCGTTGATCGTCAGCCTTCCTTGCGGGTCGAGGGTTAGGCCGTTGGAGCCGGGCTGAAAATATTCGCCGATGTCTTTGCCGGAGTAGCCGCTGTTGGTTTTGAAAACCGACAGCTTGCCGTCGCCGCCGTATTTGTAGATCGTATTGGCATTGGGATCGCTGAAGAGAAAATCGCCGCTCTGGGTCCAGATCGGTCCTTCGGTGAATTGAAAACCTTCGGCGAGCTTAAAAATCTTCGGGTTGAGCGGCACGATGGCATCGATGGCCGGATCGACGCGCTCGACATTGACGTTGACTTCGTGCGGCGCGACGGCGACCGGTCCAGCCGGGACTTGTGGAATTCCAACCGGCGCATAGCGCATCCAGATATAGTTGGTCGGCGGCTGCGATATCGGGCCGTTGGCGCCGAAGATGGCGAGCTGAATGGTCTGCCCCGGCTTGACGCCGCGGCCGATGACCAGACGATTCTCTGCGTTCCAGCCTTTGATCACCGAGCCGCCGCTCTGGCCGGCGGCGCGCGGCAGTTCGCCGTCGACCCAGACTTCGGCGTAGTCGTCGAGCGAAGTCGAAAACGACCGTCGAGCCGGTCGGATTGAAGTTGCCGATGCGCTCGGGGACGGTGATCTTGATTCGATACCAATTGAAAGCGAGCTTGCCGTTGGTGCGTCGCTTATCCAGGCTGGTCGGTTCGATTACTTCCCATTTCGAATCGTCGAATTCGGCACGGCCGGCTTGCGGTGTGATGTCGTAGGTCTTGTTCGGCGTCGTCGATGGTTGTCCGTCGGCGCCGACGGCTTTGAAATCGACTTCGATAATTTTCGTGTCGCTGTAGCGCCATTGGCCTTTGACGAGTTGGACGCCGCCTTTGTTCCGAGGTCGACTTTGCGCCTTCGGCGCGCGTTTGGTGGGCTGTTTCGTTGAGGGGATGGCGTGAGACGATTGATTCGGCGCCCAAGTGCAACCACAAGGGTTGCGGGAATTATACTTGAGTTAGTTTCATTGAACCTCAGTTAGCGGCGCGGACTTTGACGACGTAGTAGTTGAGCGGGCCTTTGACTTCCTTGAACCAGTGCGGCGTGTTGTGCGGCACGATGATCACGTCGCCTTTGGTGACGTGCGTCTTTTCGCCGCCTTTGACGTTCGCTGCCGCGGATCTCTTCGGTCTCGATGTTTTTACCGCCGACAATGGTGCCGCCGGTGACCGAGGTGGCACTTGCCGTCGAGCATGTAGATGATGTCGGTGTCTTTGGCGTGGACTTCGACCACGCCGGGCTCGTCACGGTGGCTGGCGTGGACTTTATAGTTGGCGATTTCGAGTAGCGGCATGCCCTTCTCAAACGCCTTGTTCACCTGACCCGCGGAGAAGTAGTTCGACCTTGGGCGCCGCTGCTTTCGCCATCTCAGTGTCTGCGGTGAACGCCAGCACGTCGGCCTTAGCGATGTCTTCGTCTTCCTTCGGCGTGTTGCCGCTGACGCCGATGGCGCCGATGGTTTTGCCGTCGACGTTCAGCGGCAAGCCGCCTTGCAGTGGCGTTGCGCCGGGTAGCGCCAGAGACGCGATTCGGCCATTCTTTATCTGCTCTTCGAAGTCGCGGCTCGGCCGGCGGAAGATCGCCGCCGTGCGCGCCTTGCCGATGCCGACATCGACACTGGCGACCTGGGTGTCGTCGAGACGTTTGACGATCAGCGGGTATCCGCCCTCGTCGACCACGACGATGACTACCGTGGCATTGCGTTTCTTGGCTTCGATTTCGGCGGCGAGGGACGATCTTTTCCGCCGCCGCGAGTGTGAGAATCTTTTTCTCCGAAAGCTGCGCCGAACTCATTGACGGCGCGATCAGCGCGAATAACACAATCAAGATAAATGCTTTGAGTTGCATCCTATTCTCCTTGATCCGAACCGTTGTGCGTTTGAACCCTTCGATTGACTCAGACCAGGCTCTTGAACCTTTGAACGGTTCGTTGCTTAGCGCAGCGCCGCCGCGCCAGCCATAGCGAGATCTTCATCTTGCTGGGCGCTGGAGGCGCCGCTGACGCCGATGGCGCCGACGATCTGGCCGTCGAACATGATCGGCACGCCGCCTTGCAGCGGCGTGAAGTCATGCAGCGAAGTCATGGCGGTGCGTCCTTTGTTGATAATGTCCTCGAAAGCTTTGGTCGGCCGTTTGAAGATCGCCGCGGTACGCGCCTTGCCGATGGAGATGTTTGCGCCGGCGGCGAAGGTGTTATCCAAACGCTCGGCCGCCATCAAGTTGCCACCATCGTCGACCACCGCGATGGCGGCGCCGGAGCGTTTAGTTTGTTCGCTTCGGCGACAGCAGCGCCGATGACTTTCTTGGCGCCTGCTAAATTCAGGCCTGGTTTTGCCGTGGTCTGCGCTTGTGCGTCAGAAATCATTAGGACGGAAAACAAGGTTACAGGCAGGACTAAAAACTTCATGGCGTCTCCTGTCGGTTATATTGGCAAAAATTGCTGGCCGGGCTCTGAAGGGCGAACCCGGCCAGCGTCGCATGGAGGACGGCTCTACATGACGGGCTTGTCGAAGGCGGCTTCGCCGAGATTACTCTCGGCCCAAGCACACCAGATCACGACCTTGGCGACTTCCTTGATGTAGTCGGGCAGAGTGATCTTGCGATTCATCTTGTTGTCTTTAATGGCGATTCTCTGCAGCATGAAGACCGTGCCCTTGGAGTCGACCACCTGCCAGTGCGGATCGGGCGTATCGGGGTTCTTGAAATCGTCAGACAAGGACAGTACAAGCTTGCCACCTTCTTTGCTCGACGTAACAAAGCCGGTATTCGCCTTCGCTCCCTTGAATGCGCCGCTCTTCATCATCATCTCAGCGGCGTAGAGCTGGCTGCTACACAGCAGACCTGCCCCCAAGGCTACCGCTAAGGTTTTGCCGTGTCGTTTAGTTTTATCTTTCATCGTACTTTCTCCTTTGTGTTGTGGCTTCATGGCCGATTCGCCAGTTAGATGCAGCGATGGTGAAAAGAGATGCGCGGTGCGGGGACTGGAATGCAGAATGGAAAATGGCTAACGCAAAATGGCTGTACCCTTACGATGACCGTGGGTGCAGCCTTCTGCCTTCCGACTTGTGATTCTGGCTTCTTGCTACGTGAATTGCGGCAGGGCGGTCTCGGCCCAGCGCGGTCGGACGCCGGCCATGTCGAGGGACGCCATCACGCGTTTGGGTTCGCCGAGGTCGTTCCAGCGCACGCCGGTGACTTTCAGCACCGCCAGCCGCTCGGGCTTTGAGCGCCAGCACTTGGTGGGAAAAGTTGACTTCGTGTCAGGCGAGTTGTAGAGCAGCTCGATCGCTTTCGCTTCCGCGGCAGTGCCGAAAAGCGGCGTCAACGCGGCGAAGGAGCGATAGAGTTCGGGGATCGCGCTCTCGATGATGTCGAGCAACGCTTGCACCGAGGCGACCATGACAAAGCTGTTCCACAGGCAGCCGCGCAGTTGCAGCACTTGCGCGAGCATGCGGTTGGGTTTTTCCCAGAAACGGCGCACGCCGAAGACTTTGCGCGTGACCGCGAATGGCCTGGCTCGGTTCGATCCAGCCGTATTCGACTTCCGGGCTTTCGGGTTCGAGGCCGAGCAGCATGATCAGATCGCGCCGCGCGGCGGCGGTATCGAGCGCGGTGCGGATCTGCGCCATGAACTTGGCGTCATCGGAGATGTAATGATCGGAAGGGAAGAACGCGACAATGGCGTTGGGATCCCGCGCCGCGATGCGCAGCAGGCTATATAGGATCGCCGGCGCGGTGCCGCGATTGCTCGGCTGCACGACCAAGTTGGCAGTCGGTTTGTCGTGCAAGATTGGCTCGGTAGAAATTTTCATGGGCGCGATTGACGACATAGAGCGTGCGCTGCCGGCGCGAGCTCCAAAGGCGGCACGGTCTTGGGTCTCTTCGAGCAGCGTGCCGCGGCCGAGCACCGAGCAGAACTGTTTGGGCCGCTCGTCGCCGGCGATATGGCGGGTAAGAGATTTAAGCCGGGTGCCGTCGCCGCCGGCCAAGATGACCGCCCATTCGTGGTCCGCGCGTTGCTCGAATGTTTTTGCTCGTGCTGTTTCATTTCGCGTCCTCGATCTTTTTAGTTTCGCAGGCCCGTGCAATCGTCCGTCTTTTTTGTGTTTAAGTTGCTGTGCGCTACTTTCGGAAGGATGCGGCGCGGTGATAGTTGCTGCTCAGCTGCCGCCACTGTCACCGCCGCCGCGCCGCGCCGATTCGTCGCGCCGCGCGCGGTCGATTTCTTCGTCGAAGTCTTTTCCGATGCGTTGGGCTGCTATGCCAAGCTGGTTGTTATCGAGTATGTTGGCCAGAGCTCTTTCGGACGTCGCGACGTATTGTCACGCCGCTATCCCAAGACAACCCAAAGACCGGGTCTGCCGCGATATACTCGATGGTTTCATGGATGCTCTTGAGGCCGGCTTCGATCTCTTTTCTGCCGCGATCGCGGTCGCCGCTGCGTAGTAAAGTCAAACCAAGATAGAGATGGGCCAGGGCATCGTCGTGATGGATGCTGACGGCTTTTTCCAGGGTCGTCCGTGCAGCCTTATCATTACCGGTTTCGTAGTAGGCTCGGCCTAGATAGGTCAGGACACGTGCCGGGACCCATGTAGGGGTGCGATACTTCGGGTCTGATCGGCGGCGCGCATCAGATAGCCGACCGCGTCGTTGGGGCGGCCGGTTTGCAGGGCATTGCGGCCGGCGGTGTACATCGCCGGCGACTGGCACGCTGGCACGCTCGAAAAGTAGATTAGCGCGGATAAACAGCTCGGAACGAGTAACGTACGAGTCTTCATGTGAGACCCTCCTAGGTTCTTGGGCTTCACCTTCTTAATCCTTAAGACTGCCGGTTTGCCGCAGAAGATGCAGCGTTTGGCAGTTGTCGTGATGGAGTTTGGCGCAGGCCACATCGTGAGAGCCGCGGCTCCGTATGTAGACCTCCGCAGCCGCCAGCATGCCGATCAGCGGTGCTGTGAAGTAAACCCAGAGACCGTCCATGAGTTCGCGACAATTGCCGAAGCCAAAGTAGCGCGCCGGATTCATGCTCATGCCGGAGATCGGCGCTTCGAATGTAATGTACGCAGCTACCAAGCGCCGGCGCACAGGCCGGTAAATTTATGCAGCTTGGGGTGGTTCGAAACATGCAAGATCACGGTCATGAGAACGAAGGTAATGGCGATTTCTGCTGCGAACGCTCCAAGACTACCCAAAGTACCGGGCACAGTGACGACGTAATTGACGGACGCGTGCGCCGCCCTGGGAGGAGTAGAAAGCCGCGATGATGGCGCCGGTGTGGCCGCCGACAAATTGCGCGGCGATGTACAGGATGGCGTCCCACTTGGCGACCTTGCCGAGCCGGAAGAAGGTTAGGGTGGTCGACGGGTTGAATGCGCGCCGGATTGTTTGCCCCAGGGTGAATAGATGATCGCGATGGCCGTGCCGCCCATCGCCAAGCCCATCATGAAGCGGCGTAAGCGTAGAGTTGACGACCGCTTGGTGCACGGGGGACGGCTGGATGCTCGAGCAGGGTGGCGAAGCTGAATGCCGAGATCATGAATAGCCCCAGGCAGGCGGCTTCGATCAGGTATTCGGGCCAGTGGTGTTTGAGAGCCAGCGTCATCTCTCATTGGATGACGGCGGCGGAGCGCAAGGGTGCAGGCGGTTCGTGGCTCGTGCTCGTCGCGGATTCACGAACACGTACGAACCACGTAACTTGATCAATTGAGTTGGATGACGTTCTTGATCCCCGTGGCTTTGCCGAGCAACAGCTCGCGATGGTCGGTCATGCCAAAACGGCCGGTGATCAACGATCGCACCGCCTCGGGCCAGGCGTCGTTGAAGGTCTGCAGGTCGCGGATCGCGGTTTCGAAAATGTCGCGGCCGGCGTTGACGGTGCCGAACACCACCTGGTTCTTGAGCACGAGATTGCGCATCATCAGATCGGTGTCGATTTCCACCGGCCCTTTGCGGCCGGGCACACCGGTGAAGATAAAGATGCCGTTGGTGCCGAGCTATTGCATCATGTCGAAGGCCAGGCGCGACGCGCCGGTGGCTTCGTAAACCAGGTCGACGTTGCCGATCTCGCGCGGCGAGCTGCTCGAGCGAATGAGTCTGCGCCGAGCGGTACTGGGCGCCGATCATTTCGAGCACGCGCGGATTTGTCGTTGGGCGCCGGTTCGCGGGCGTAAACGTAGGTGTCGAAGTCGGCATTCACCAGCGCCATCGCGCCGAGCAGGCCGACCGGGCCGGCGCCGAGCACCACGGCCTTGCGACAATGAGCGCGGGCTTTGCCCGGAACCACCGGGCAGCCCCAGGGCAGCCGTTGCTGGACGTGCCAGACCTGGGCCAGCGCTTTTTCGGCGATGGTCAGCGGCTCGACCAGCACGGCGACGTCGCGCAGAGCGCGCGGAACGAGGTTCATGTAAACTTCGTCGTCGACGACGAACTGCGTCATGAAGCCATGCTGCTCTTTGATGCCGCGCTCGGTGAAGTCGCCGGTGAAGCAAAAGTCCTGGCGGCTCGCGCGGCAGGCCATGCAATGATCGTGGGGGCAGGGCCGGCGCACCATCGGCACCACCAGATCGCCGACGTTCACCCGCGTGACCTCGGCGCCGACCTCGACGACTTCGCCGAGCGACTCGTGGCCGATCACCAGATCGGCCATGCCGGCGGGCGGCGTGCCGTACTCGAAGGCGCAGATCTCCCGGTCGGTGCCGCAGACGCCGACTTCGAGCATGCGCAGTTTGACATCGGTGGGGGAGGACAGCTTGGGTTCGGCGATGTCGATCAGCGAAACCTGTTTGATTGACGGCGTGACGGCGATGGCGCGCATGTTATTCTCCTCTGTTGGCGAATGACCGGAAAGTTTAGCGGTTATTCAGTTAACCGAAATGGTTGGGTGCAAAGCCGTCGCGATCCGACGGTTTGACCTTCGCTTCGTTAGATGAGTGGGGCGCGCAAAAGGTTGCGCCTTCAGCGCCACAGCCAGGAAGTGTTTACAGAGAGCGGCGTAACTGCAAATACGGCTGCGGCGGTTTGTTCAGCCGCCCGCGGAGAAAGCTCCGGGTCATCTCAAGGGTTTTTTTGTAGGTTGCCAAAAACGCGCCGCAGTCTCGGCAAGCGCCGAGGTGTGCTTCGAAGGCACGGCGCTCGGCTTGGCTCAGATCGTTCGTCAGATAGTCGCTGAGCAGATCGACTTCGTCGCGACAGGTAGAAATGGCGCGGTTAGCGCGGCGATTTTTCCTGGCTGGTTTGGCAATCATGGTTGCATCCTGCGCGGCGAGCGCGCTTCTGTTCCTGGCGAGCCAGGAATGCGTCGCTTCGGATTGGGAAATACTCTGGTGCAGCAAAGGCCATCACTAGGCCCAAGCCGCGCTGCGACGGCCGAGATTACCGCGCCGCAAGGAGCGAGTCGGTTTGCCGCTGGTTAGACGAACCGGTGCCAACGCGCGCCCGAATCGAACCCGGTGTGAGAGAAAAAAATATGCGCCAGGCTTTCCATCACCGGGCATCGTCATTGGTCTGGCTGGTGAGTGCCTGCAGGATCTCCAGCAAACTGGTCTTGATAGTCAGCTTTTTCGATTCGCTGAGTGCATTACCGTTGGCTCGCTCAGTTCTCATGTCTGTTGCCCTTTCTATAAGCTCAAGACTTAGATGCGCCCGGAGCAATAAATGTTACAGCAACGTCATCGTCGGAGTCAGTTATTACGCAGGGGAAAACGGCTTCCCAGCTGTTCATCGTCATTTCTCCTCGTCTGCATCTTCTACGTCTGAGCTCGACCAATGGATTGGCCGAGAACTTTTGTCGATTAGACGTGTGCGGCGAACTTTTGGTTGCAGGCCATTGGCGGGGCTTCGCTAAGAGGCGGGCCTGCCGAGTGAAGTAGGATGGGCTGGTTCAGAGGTGACAAGGGGCAGGCGAGGCAGATGTTACGCCGCCAGCTGAGTCAAGAGGCAAAAAACTATCGCGGTGACTCGGCGCAGTTTGCTGCGCAGAAAGCCAAGCACGTTGTCGCGCACCTTGGGCGGAATCTCATCGGCGCCTAATGTCGCGGTGGTTTGGACCGTCTTCTTGTAGGTTTTCACAAAATTGACGCAGTCCGGACAGCTGCTCAGATGTTGAGTAAACGCTTGTTTCACCGTTGGGCGCAGTTTGTCGGTTAAGTAATCCAGCAGCAGATCGGCGATCTGTTTACAGGTTTTTGCGGCTAACGGGCGGCGCGTCGTTTTGACTTTGGGCATCGATGACTCTTTCCTTACGCTGCGGAGATAGCCGAGTTGGACCGCCAGCTTGCCGCGCAGGAACAGGCGCGCGCGATGCAGCCGAGTTTTGACCGCCGAGACCGTCAAGCCGGTGGCGGCGGCGATTTCCTTATCGGCCAAGCCTTCGAGATCGCTCAGGACGATGACGTTTTATCGACCGGTTTCAATTGTTCGAGGGCTCTCGCGATCAGCGCTTGAGTTTCACTCTTGGCGTAGTGTTCGTCGAGGGTATCCGACCAGTCGACCACCGGCCGCGCTGATGGTGGCCGTCGGCTTGAAACTTGGGCAGGAATTCCTCGTAGGCGATTTCCTTATTTTTCTTGCTGCGGCGAATGCGACCCAAGCGCGGCGTTGACAGTCAGCCGATAGAGCCAGGTGGAGAATTGCGAATGGCCCTGGAACAATGGGCTTTGCGGAAGGCGGTGAGAAAAACATCCTGGATCACTTCTTCGGCGTCGCGGGGCATCGCCTTCAGAATGCGCAACGCGACGTTGTAGAGTTTGCCGGAATAAAGGTTGAAAGCCTGCTCCAGGGCGGCGTGGTCGCCGGCCTTGAAGCCGGGTCACGAGATTGACTTCGTCCTGGGCCCGACCGCGGGGTTTGGGCGCCAGCGAGGGGTTAGCGTTGCGCCGGGCGATCTCGCGAGCCAGCGGCGGTGTCAAACTGCGGCCGCGCGATCGTTCAACCGATTCGTTGTCCAAAATAATCATGATCCCCTCCCCATCGAATGACATCATTGTGAAGTTAATAGTTTTTGCGCGTTGCCCGACTAAGCGCCTGTTTCGCTGTCGGAGCTTCCTAGGAGCATTTCAATAAATGGCGAGCAGTTGACGATGTGGAAAGACCCGCCGCGCAGCTTGGTTAATCTGCGTGCGACTTCGTCGCTCATGTACACCACGCCGGTCATATCGAGAATTAAATTTACCGAATCAGCCCGGTCGTGAAGCGACCAGATTTTTTCCAGTTCGGCGTAAGATTGTGAGTCAATATTGCCATCCAGCCGTATTCGTTTGGTGGTTTCGTTGACGTTTTGTTCGGTGATTCTCAGCATGTTTTTCTTCGCCTGACTTGCTTGCCCAAGCTATTTAGCAGATGTCATGCCACATCGTAAGCTTTGAAATAAATTAAAGTTTCGCAAAAATAGCCGATGGGGTGCTGTGGCATTTCGTTGTGGTATTTCGCGATGGTTGCGAAATGCCGCAAGCAGCTGGTAGAGTTTTCATGCTCCTAACGATCGCGACTGCACGGCATTCGGCAGTCAACAAAGGCATGGTGTATGTCTGATCCGCAAAACCTTGGTGTTCGAATGACGCCCGCAGATCCTTCAGTAAGCGTCTGCTTCGGTGCCCAGGTGAGCGATATTTCTCCGTCCAGCCATGTCGCTTACTTTTGGAACGATGAAAAGGAGTTTGCCGATGGCGTGAAGTTTCTCGAGTCCGGACTATCGGCCAGCGATCACTGTGTGATTTTTGGCCACGATGAAGCCAATCAAATGGTTTGCGACGTGCTTAAGGGACGCGGCTATGACGTCGATGGTTTGCTGGCATCCGGGCGCATCACTATCCTCGGCGGCGGCCACGGAAGCGTCGGAGATTCTCGCCAAGATCGGCGCGGTGTTTGAAAAATCATTGGCCGCCGGCGCGTCGCTGATTCGACTTTTAGGCAACATCGGTTGGGGCAGAGCCAACTGGCCGGACGAAAAATCGTTGCTGGCGTTCGAAGCGCAGGTGACCGAAGCGGCGAAACAGTTTCCTTGCGTCGTGGTCTGCATGTACGACGTCGCCGGTTTGCCAGGATCGATCGTCCACCATGGCGGGATCGGCACTCATCCGCATATCGTCAGCAACGGCCACGCGCAAGCCAACCCGCATTATGTGCCGACCGAGATCTTCTTGCGCCGCATGGAAACCGTTGCCGGCGCGGTGGCCGAGCGCCGGCGCAACGAAGCAACGCTGCACCATATCACCGAAGGCACGGTGCAGATCGTCGGCGACGATTTTTTTCGCCAACTGGCGCGCCATCTCGCCGAGGCGCTGCGTGTCCGCTACTGCTTCGTCACCGAATGCACCGACGATTCGCAGACCCGGCTGCGCGCGCTGGCGTTTTGGGACGGCCATGGGTTTGCGCAAAACGTCGAATATCCGCTGCGCGGCACGCCCTGTGAAAAAGTCATCGAAGGCAATATTTGCTCCTACCCCGATCGGCTGCAATCAGCTGTTTCCCGAGGACAAGGATCTGGTCACCCTCGGCGCTGAAAGCTACGCCGGCGTGCCGCTGGCCGAACTCGACAGGGCCGGGTGCTCGGCCATCTGGTGGTGATGGACAACCGCGCGCGCGAGTTTGGCCCGGCGAAAATGAGCTGCGCATATTGCGTATCTTCGCCACCCGCGCCGGCATCGAACTCGAACGGAGCGCGCCGACGCAGGTACCTCTAACGCCGAATTGACGCGCGCAATAAACAGATCGCGGCGAAACGCGTGGCAATCTGCTCGAAGTCAACAATGCGATCGTCACCAAACTGACCCGGGATGAGCTTTTCGCGGTGATCTGCTGACTCACTGGCAGCAAGGCGATCTGTTTCGACCGGCTGGCGCTTTCGCTTTACGATCCGGAGCTCAAAGCCTTGCGGATCGTCACCTACGCCGGCGCCTATCAGCGGGCGGATTACACGCCGATCGGCCGCGTGCTGAAACTCGACGACAGCCCGGCGGGGCAGGCGTTTTGCCAGCCAAAAACCGGTCCTGTGCAGCGATCTTGAAATCGAGCGACTGCACCGCTTCCGAGGAACGCGCTTACGGCCATGGCTTTCGCTCGATGTGTGCTGTTGCCTCTGGTGGTGCATGGCCGATCCATCGGCGCCATTACGGTCGGCAGCCTGACCCGTTCGCAGTATTCCGCAGCCGACGCGGAGTTTCTCATGGAGGTGGCCAACCAGATCGCCATCGCCGTCGAGAATATGCAGCTGCACGAAGAGACCGCCAGCGCTGAAAGCGCGCTTCGAGGCCGAGACGGTTTATCTTGCAGGAAGAAATCAAGACCGAGCATAACTTCGAAGAGATCATCGGCCAGAGCGCGCCGGTGCGCGAGCTCTTGCGCAAGGTCGAGCAGGTGGCGCCCACCGACGCCACGGTGTTGATTTGCGGCGAGACCGGCACCGGCAAGGAATTGTTGGCGCGCGCGGTGCACGACCGCAGCAAGCGCAAGGATCGCGCCGTTGGTCAAAGTCAATTGCGGCTCGATCCCGTCGGGTCTGGTGGAAAGCGAGCTGTTCGGCCATGAAAAGGGCGCGTTTACCGGCGCCACCCAGCGGCGCATCGGCCGCTTCGAACTCGCCCATGGCGGGACGATCTTTCTCGATGAGGTGACCGAGTTGCCGCTCGATACCCAGGTCAAACTGTTGCGCGTGCTGCAAGAAGGCGAGTTCGAACGAGTCGGCAGCAGCCAGACGATCAAGGTCGACGTGCGCGTGATCGCCGCGACCAATCGCGATCTCGAAGCAGGTCGTCGGCAACGGCAGTTTTCGCGCCGATTTATTTTATCGTCTTGAATGTTTTTCCGCTGGAAGTGCCGCCGCTGCGCGAGCGCAAGGACGATATCCCGTTGTTGGTCAACTTTTTCTTGAGCCGGTTCGGCAAGAAGCTCGGCAAAGAAGTGCGCGGCGTGACGCGGCGCTCGATGGAGAGTCTGGTTCGCTACAGCTGGCCGGGCAACATTCGCGAGCTGCAAAACGTCATCGAACGCGCGGTGGTGCTGGCCACTGGCCCGGTGGTGCAAGTGGAGAAGCGATGCGGCCTTGCGGCGAAAACGCCGGCCAGGAGGAACCGCGCCTGCGACTCTGGAGAACAACGAGCGGGCGCATATTCAACGCGCGCTAGCCGAAACCAACTGGGTGATTCATGGCAAGAAGGGCGCGGCGGAGCTGCTCGGCATCAACCCGAGCACGCTTGCGCTCGCGCATGGAGAAACTAGGGATCAAGAAGCAGGCGTAACCTAGCTTGAGGTTCAAATCGTTCAAATCGTTCAAGCCGTTCAAATCGCTGATCGCTCAACGATTCGAACGGATCGTAGCGATTGAACGGCTTGAACGTTTTGAACGACTGGAGCGTTTGAACGACTTGAACGCGCGAAGCATTTTATAACCGGCGCCAGCTTGAAGGCCAAGCGAAAACCCAAAAGCAGCGCGAGTACCGCGCCATATTGCACCGGGCGGCGGATGTCGGCTTTGACCAGCCAGTAAAAGTGCAGCACGCCGAGAATTGCGATGCCATAAACCAGATAGTGCAGTTGTTGCCAGCGCTTGCCGAGGCGGCGGATCATGGCGGCGCTCGATGTAACCGCCAGCGGGATCATTAGCACCAGAGCGCTGAAGCCGACGGTGATGTAGGGCCGCTTGAAAATGTCTTTGGCGATGGCGGCGAAATCGAAGAACAGATCGAGCACCATGTAGGTGGAGAAATGCAGCGCGGCGTAGAAAAACGCGAACAGGCCGAGCATGCGGCGCAATTTGATCAGTTCGTTCCAGCCGGTGAGCCGGCGCAGCGGCGTGACGGCTAGACTGGCAAGCAAAATAATCAACGACCAGGAACCGGTGAAGCGGGTGATGTACTCGATCGGGTTGGCGGTCAAATTATCGCTGTAATAGCCGTAGCCGAGTTGGCCGAGCGGAATGAGGCAGACGATGAAGAGCGCGGGCTTTAGATAGGCAAGCATAGGAATTAATAAATTGAGA
Organism: uncultured delta proteobacterium; assembly: GCA_963847445.1. Classification (GTDB taxonomy): domain Bacteria; phylum Desulfobacterota; class Binatia; order UBA9968; family UBA9968; genus DP-20. The sequence goes on from CAWJZV010000046.1 coordinate 271,939, forward strand.
ATGGAAAATTCAAAAAAATAGGATCAGACGACTGGGTTGATCTGTCTGGCATTTTCAATTTTCACATTTTCCATTATTTCAGTAATTTTTCTTAAGATCCATTCCTTTATACAAGCTCGCTACTTGATCGCCGTAACCGTTGAACATCAAGGTCTTGCGCCGGCGGAATTCGCCGATGCGCCGTTCGGTCGCCTGGGTCCAGCGCGGATGGTCGACTTCGGGATTCACGTTGGAATAAAAGCCATACTCTTGCGGCTGCATCATGTTCCACGATGCTGCCGGCTGCTTTTCGACGAAGCGAACTTTGACGATGGACTTGATGCTCTTGAAGCCGTACTTCCACGGCACGACGAGACGGATCGGCGCGCCGTTCTGTGCCGGCAAGACCTCGCCGTAGAGACCCACCGAGAGAATCGTCAGCGGATGCATCGCTTCATCCATGCGCAACCCTTCGACATAGGGCCATTCCATGGTCGGCAGCCTTTGGCCAGGAAGCCGCTTGGGATCGTTGAGGGTGACGAATTGGATGAACTTGGCGTTGCTGGTGGGCTCGGCGAGTTTGATCAGGGCGCTCAATGGAAAGCCGACCCATGGAATCACCATCGACCACGCTTCAACACAGCGCAGCCGATAAATCCGCTCTTCCAACGGCGCCAGCTTGATCAGCTCCTCGATGTCGTAGGTCTTGGCCTTTTTGACTTCGCCTTCCACCGCGACCGACCAAGGACGGGTAATCAGATACTTGGCATTCTCCGCCGGATCTTCTTTGTCGGGGCCGAGTTCGTAGAAATTATTATAGCTGGTGATCTCCTTCAGCGTGTTGAGCTTTTCGTTGGTGCTGAAATTACTTTTCTTGACGTTGGCGAGTTTCTCGGCGCCATAGGCGATGCCCGATTCTGTGCCCAGCTCCAAGCCGCCGAGTATCGCGCCGGTGCCGAGCGCCATGGCCGATGCCGAAAGCATGAATTGGCGGCGGTTAAGGTAGTGCTCCTTGGGCGTGATCTCCGCTGCTTTGATATCGGCGGGCTTTTTGATCAGCATTGATTCTCCTCTGCGAACCTCGCGCGCCGCTATTCGGCGAGCAGTTGTTTGATCGTCGACTCGGTTTTGCCGTAGGCGCCTTCGCCTATATGGCTGTAGCGGATTGAGCCCTTTTTGTCGACCAGCACGATGGTCGGCCAAGCCCAGACGCCGTAGCGTTTCCAAATATCGAAGTTGTTGTCTTGCACCACCGGGAACTTGATGCCGAGTTTCGCCGTCGCATCTTTCACTTTGTCGATTGGTTTCTCCCAAGGAAACTCCGGCGAGTGGACGCCGACGATGGTTAATCCGGCTTGCTCGTACTTATCATGCCAACTCCGCAACTGCGGGATGATGTTTTTGCAATTGATTCAGCCATAGGTCCAGAATTCCACAAGGACGACTCGGCCTTTAAGGCTCGCGATGGTCAGCGGTTTGCTGTTGATCCAATTATCGCCGGCGATATCCGGCGCCGTCGTGCCGCTGGTGAGCGCCGCGCCGGCGCGCGGCCATGCCAGCCAAATCGCTAGCGCGAGAACCAAAGCGACTGAATAAGCTGTCAAACGCACCATGTACTTTTACCATTTCTCCTCGACCCTAGCGGCATGTCAGCGCATCAATTAGATGCCATCCGCACCGGAGTGGTTGCGAGGTTGGGCAAATTTTCTATTAAACGTCGGTTTGCCGGGCAAAGTTCCCCAGCGGTGACTGACAAAGTGAATTTCAAAAAACCCAGCCGGGGGCTCGTGAGAGCCCCGGCGCGGTGGGTGGGCGGTTAGTGGAGGAGTTGGGAGAGGGGCGCAAAATTTTCTAATTCTTTATCTAAGTCAACCGGTTGGGCAGTTTTCTTGATCATTTCCATCACCGCGAATCGAGCCAGGTTGTAAGCGTCTTTATCGTTGTCGGAGTATTCGAAAGCGACTTCGCTGGCGGCGGCGATCAAATCTCCCAAGGTGGTGTCGATCCTGCGGCTATTGGGTTTTTCCATGGTCTCGCGGGTCCTTTCTCCCTTGCTTGGTTAGACGATTGCGGAGAAAAAAGGATGTAGTGCGTTGTCAACTTCACTGACCTGCGAAATGGTAGAAATCGCTCGTCTTCATGCGCATTGAAAGTTCGTCATGCCGGTGAAAATCATCCAGACCCATCATCCACCTGGATACCGTTTTTCAACGGTATGACGGACTCTGTCCGTCACCTGGATTCCGGCCCCGGATCGAGTCCGGGGCAGGCTCTGCGCCGGAATGACGGAAGGGCAGTCGGCTGCCGGTCGACAATCTCAGCACCGCTCGGAAAAGCGTCGACGGTTGCTTATTTCGACCAATGAATGCTTCCGGCGGGCGTGGCAACTTACTGTTCAGGCGGCGGATCGATCTCAGCTTCTTCAACCTTCTTGGCTGGCGCGAGCTGTTGGGCGTTGCGATTTTCACTCTGGCTCAGGTAGCCGACACTGGCGAGGCGGTTCAATATGATGTTGCGCCGGGCGGCTAGGCCGCGCTCCTTGGAGTTGCGCGGGCTCGGCAGCAGGGCGGCCAAGGTCGCGGCTTCGACCAGGTCGACGGAACCGGCGGATTTGCCGAAGTAGTGTCGCGCCGCCGCTTCGACGCCGTAAATATTGCGGCCCAATTCGACGACGTTCAAGTAAACCTCGAAAATGCGCCGCTTCGACAGGGCGTTTTCCAGCTGATGGGCGATGATGATTTCTTTCAACTTGCGCAGCGGATTTTTCGACGGGCTGAGATAAAGGTTCTTGGCAAGCTGCATGGTGATGGTGCTGCCGCCTCGGCTAAAGCTCAAGGTCTCAAGATCCTTCTTGAACGCGGCCTTGAGCTCTGTCATGTCAACGCCCTTATGGCTGTAGAATCCGGCGTCCTCACTGATCAGGACGGCTTTTTTAATATGCTCTGAGATCGCACCGTAGGACACCCAGATTTGTTGGCGCCGCCCGCGTGAGTTTTGCTTTTTGTACTCTTGGTCGCGCAAGTCCATGAGCGCAGTGCTATTAGGATTCTTCTGCTTGAGCCGCGAAACGTCGGGCAACGAGAAGTAAAAATAGTAACCGGCGCTGACCAGGAGGGTCGCGACCAAGGTGCTAAGTAGGACTCTTTTCATGTTCAATAAATAACTTGACGGCTTTGCTGGTCATCGATGAGGTGGCATAGCGGTGCAGCTGGGACGGCAGGATCCAACGCCATCCGGGCTGGCAGGCGTTTCGTCAGCGGCCAACGATAGAGTAAGACGGGCGCATGAATGCGCCGGTTGGTTATGCTATGGCGCAGCTCGCCCAAGCGCTGCGGCCGCGGGCCGGCGACGGCAAGCGGTTTGAGTTCTTTGCGAATCGCCGCCTCCGGTTTTGCCGTTGGCGCGATCTCGACGCCGGGGAGTTCCCACAGTTTAGCCAGCAAGCCATCGGCTTGACGGCGCCGCAGGAGTATCTTGCCGTGATAATTGACGATGGCCAGCGGCCAGGTGACGTCGCGAAAGTTTACTCTTGGCCGCTGCTGTGCAGATTGGCGCTGTCCCAGCCGATCTCGGCTCCGGCAGTCGGAAGTCACCGGACAGTCGCCGCAGCGCGGCTCTTTCGGCGTACAGAGCGTGGCGCCGAGTTCCATCAAGGCTTGGTTGAGATTTCCCGGTTGCGAGGTTTGTGCCAGTTTGCCGGCGATCGTGCGCACTGCCGCTTCGCCGTTTGTGCGAAATAGCCGGTTAAACACGCGGCGCACGTTGCCGTCGACGGCGGGATATTTTTCGTCGAAGGCGATGCTGAGCAGCGCTCCGGCGGTGTAGGCGCCGATACCGGGGAGGGCGCGCAGCAGTTCATAATCCCGCGGCAGAGTGCCGCCATGTTGGGCGACGATCTGGCGCGCGGCTTTGTGTAAATTCTCGGCGCGCCGGTAGTAGCCCAGCCCTGACCACAGGCGCAGCACCCGCGGCAGCGGCGCGCCGGCAAGCGTTTGCAGGGTCGGAAACGCTGCAACAAAACGCGCGTAGTAGGGCAACACGGTCTTGACTTGGGTTTGCTGCAGCATGGTCTCCGAGATCCAGATGGTGTAGGGATCGCGCGAGCGGCGCCAGGGTAAATCGCGCTGGTTGCTTCGATACCAGTTGAGCAGCCGGCGCCGCAGCAGAGAAAGATTTACTTCAGCCATGAATGCAGTCGGGCGGGTTTTCAGTTATGGTTATTCCGGGTTTCCAGTTAAGAGGATTCACCGCAGAGGAACAGAGCACGCAGAGTTCGGAGAAGTTCTTGATCAAAATTCTTTTCTCCGCGTCCTCCGCGCCTCGGCGGTGCAAATCCGAACCGTGCTTCACAGGAAAGCCAGAAGCGCCTCAGTTATAAGGCACTGTAAATGAAATCAGCTTCGAAGGGAACTCGCTGCGCGCCGTGCTGCCAATCATATTCGGGCTGTTAACTTCATTTTGCTTCGCGGTGGCCAGTCTGCTGGCGCAACGCGGCTACCATATCGGGCCGGCGCCCTGGGGCGCGTGGATCACCATCGCCGCCAACGCCGCGTTTCTCCTGGCCGGCCATTGGCTGATCGAGGGCGACACTCGAATGTTCATTGCTGACAATTTGATCTTCGTTGCCGTCGGCCTGTTCGTTCCCGGAGTAACCCGGGTGCTGAGCTTTCGCGGCATCCGCACCATGGGCAGCTCGATTACCTCCACCATCGTCAATACCACGCCGATGTTTTCCACTGTGTTGGCGATTCTCATCCTTGGCGAGCGGCCGAGCGCGTTGGTCCTTGGCGGCGTGCTGCTGACGGTCGGCGGGCTGATCACCGTGTCCTGGGGCGGCGAGAAGGTTTCCTACTCGAAGATCGAATTGGTGTTTCCGTTTCTCTGCGCGTTGTTGTTCTCGATGAAAGATATTTCGGTGCGCTGGGGCTTGGGTGGTGGCGGCGGCCAACCGATCCTCGCCGCGGCCATCGCCGCGCTGACTTCTACCGTGGAGATTTTCCTGATAACCCGTTACGCCCAGGGCGAAAAGTTCGCGTTGCCGCGCTTGCCGGTGTTGCGCTGGTTTGTCTGGTCGGGGATTTTTACCGGCGGCGCTTTTTTATTCATGTATATCGCCTTCAGCCTGGAGCGGGTGTCGATCGTCGCGCCGCTGGTGAACAGCTATACGGTCTTCGTTGCCGTCTTGACGCCGTTCATGGCGCGCCAGATCGAGCGTCTAACGCCGCACAAATTGGCCGGCGCCGCTTTGGTGGTCGCCGGGATTTTTGCGGTGTCGTTCGGCAAGGATTAGCGCGATGCAGATGGGTCGAAGATTGAGTATGGAGGATGGATGATCGCAAGACTCGGACCACGATCCTCGATCCTCAATCATCCATCGTCGATTTATTTCCCGACACCGCCGACGGTCAAAGACAGGACCGTGTCCTTCTCTTCCTTACTGATGCCGATGAGCAGGGTCTTGCCGTCCTTGCTGTAGGCGAGCATGGCGCCGCCGCTGAGTAGTTTCATGTTTTCCTGCCAGCCTCGCGCCGGCAGTTCCTTCTTGTAAAACTCGACGAGCTTGGCGCTTTCCATGTTGCCATGAAAGCTCGCCTGACCCGCGCCAAATCCTAGGAACGAGACTTCCACCGGCTTTTCCGCGCCCTTCTTCATGGCGCCCGGCACGGGAACGGTCACGCCGCCGACGGTTTCGTCGCGTGAGCCGGCGCAGGAGCTGGCGAGTATGAACAGCAAGAGGACGGGCAGTGAAAAACGGCAATTTACGGGATTCAATCTCCAGCGCATTTGAACCTCCAGTTAAATTAAAACACCGGCATACCGGCAGCTCACGAATTGGCCTCCGGCGCCACCGGCAGGCCGACAAAAAACCACAGGATCAGCAAAGCAACGCCGACAAATTCCGGCAGCGCCGGCGAGATATGGCTCAGGGCGCCGCCGAGCATGCCGCCGAGGGACGAGCCGATGAAGCCGAAGGAATTATAAACCCCGCTCGCCGTGCCGCGGCCACCGGCGGGCACCTGCTGAGTGAGAAACGCCGGCAGCATCGGTTGGTAGATGCTGTAACCGAAGAAATACGCCGCGCCGCTGACATATAGAAGCAGTTCGTACTGGGCATTGGCGCCGACCAGATAGATCGCGTAGCCCACCGTCGCCGTGAACCAGCCGATCATGATCGGCCGGCGAAAGTGGCCGGCTTTTTCGGCGCGGCGCATGTAGGGGAAGACCAGCAAGACGCTGGGCAGGAAGATAATCGAATAGACCTGCCAAAGTTTGGCTTTGTCGAAACCGATTTCGGTCCAGCTCAACGGGTAGGTGAAAAAAAACAGATTCAACGTAAAGGAAAGCACGAAGGTGGCTGTGAATATCGGCCGTAGTTTTTCTTGGGCGAGAATCGCTTTGAACGTCATCGGCGCTTCGGCGCTGATGACGCGCCGGTCGGGGGGAAATGACGTGGCGGTCAGAATCATGGCGAGAAATCCCAGCCCCGCCAATAGGTAGAACAAACCGTTAAGGCCGATCTGCGCGGCGAGCAGCGGCCCGGCGAGCAGGCCGATCATGAACGACGCGCCGATGGCGATGCCGGTGATGGTGTAAGCTTGAGCGCGCACGCTTGGTCGGGTGAGATCGGCGAGCACTGCGAAGGCGACGGCGCCGACCGCGCCGGTGCCCTGGAGAGCGCGCGCCAGAATGAGACTGTATATATCGGTTGCCAAGGCGCAGCCGATACTGCCGAGGCTAAAAAGCAGCAGACCGACGAGGAGCACGGGTTTGCGTCCCCAACGGTCGCTCGCCCAACCTAGCGGAATCTGGAAGACACACTGAATCAGCGCGTAAATGCCGAAGGCGACGCCGGCGAGGGCGGCCGATGCGCCGGGGTAGCGCACCGCATAGGCACTGAAGATCGGCAGCATGAGAAAGATCCCGAGCAAGCGCAGCGCCGAGATCAAGCTGACGGTAATAACCGGCGCGATCTCTTCGCGGGTGAAGGAGTGAGCACTGTCAGCCAAAGTGAAGCGTGGTCTCCGATGCCGTTGGAATAGACCGTTAAATTACATGCTTTGCCGGAAATAGGAAGAGGGCGGTGCTGCATGGCGGCCCCGTAAGCTGAGGAGATTTTTTCACCACGAAGTGTTTCATGATCTTACGCTCGTCGACAGACAATGAAAATGGATGGAATTCCCTTTCTATGCTATCTGCTCGACTCGTCATTTTCGCGCACGCGGGAATCCAGGTTTAGTCTGCGCCGAATTAGCCTGGATACCCGCTTTCGCGAGTATGACGGAGCCCCGGAGGCTCTTCGTTGTGCATATCATCCCCTCACATGTATTTTCGAAGGAGGCGCGAAGGACACGAAGGTTCCGAATTTGAGTCTCATCCTTCGTGATCTTCGTGGCCTTCGTGGTGAGCTGTCCTTTTCCAGATCTTCTTCGGTTGCGGCGGCCGCGCTATGCCCTTGGGTTGAATGCAGTCGAGGCCGTTACGCCGGCGCTACCGGAACCGCGCCTCTGGTGGCGGCGCGGCGCGGCGCGTTGGCTAGTTCGACACCTTCGCTGTCGAAGGCTTTCTTCAGACGGCGGCGATATTCGCGGCCGATGGTATTTTGCTGCGCGGGTTGGGTTTTGAATCTCGCCTTTGATCGTTACTGCGACCTCGGTGAAGTTGTCGACGCCGTAAACTTCGATGGGTTCGATCATCGCCCGGCCAAATTCGGATTCTTTGCGCATGTCGTCGGCGACCCGCCGCATGATATCGACGACTCGGTCGGTATCTTCGTTGTAGGACACGGTGACGTCGATGACATAAGCCGACCAGTCCATGGTGGCGTTGGCCAGGGTCGTGATCGAGCCGTTGGGAAAGACATGGACGAGTCCCGCTTGATCGCGCAGCGCCACGGTGCGGAAGGTGACCGATTCAACCACGCCGCCGGTACCGTTGACGATCGCCATATCGCCGACGCGGATCTGATTCTCCAACAACAGAAAAAATCCGCTGACCAGATCGCGCACCAAATGCTGCGCGCCGAAGCCGACGGCGAGGCCGACGACTCCGGCGCCGGCGAGGATCGGACCGATGTTGACGCCGATCTGGCTGAGCGTGATCAACACCACGACAAACCAAAGCAGCCCGCTGCTGATGGTCCAGAGCACGCTCGACAAAGTCTTGATGCGTTTGGCGGCGGCGCCCGGATAGGTCTCGCCGTAACCCGTGGTGCGGATCAGCAATGCTTCGAATTGGCTTAAGGCGGCGCGCAGTAGTTTGACGAAGACATAGGCGACGGCCACGATGACGGCGATCCGGATGATCCCTTGGAGCGCGTTGACCGCGACGGCCATGATCCTTGTGACGAAAGATTCCCAGGCGATTGGCGACATGTTGGATTCCCCCTTGAGCGATAGTTCTTGAACTTTTGTCGCAAGAAATCAGCGCAGATACCAGGCCGAGCGGCAAATCGACCGGTGAAAAATTTCTTGACTTGGATTCAGGCTGGGATAGGTTGTGCGAATCGTCAATTTGGCGGAAGGACGTTCATATCATCATGCGTAGCGAAACTCCCGGCAGCTATGGGGCAACACTGTTGGCACTCGCGCTGGCGGTGTTGTTTTCAATTCCTTTTGCTGCACATGGGCAATCGGTGCCTGTAGAAAGTCCGCTTGGCCCTTCCGACCAAGGCGGTTTCCTTCTTGGCGTTTTATATCGCTCATCGCCGGGGCTTTTACAGAGACGAGGGCATCGAGTTCGAGCCGATTGTCATGCAACCGTCGCTAGCGAGCACGGCGGTGCTTACCGGCGACTTGGACTACAACGGCGCGGTTACCGGCGTGATCGGCGCGGCGGTGGCGGGCCGGCCGATGAAAGCAGTGTTGTTTACGGTCGCTCGCCCGTTGCAGTATTTGATGAGCAGGAACGACATCAAAGACGCGCGCGAGCTTAAAGGCAAAAAAATCGCCGGCAGCTCTCCCGGCGGCACGGTGACGTTCCTGACCAAACTTGTGTTGAGAAATGTCGGATTGGATTCCGAGCGCGATGTCTTTCTCAATCCCATGGGTGGGACGGGAGCGAGCCGCCTAGCGGCGCTGGAGTCCGGCGTGGTCGACGCGGTGATCTTGGAGAGCCCGGATAACTTTCTCGCCCAGCGCAAGGGTTTTCGCGAACTGATTTTCTTCGGCGACCAGGTGGAGTTCCCGCAAAACGGCTTCGGCACCTCCGAGAAGAAGTTGAAGGAAAATCCCGACGAGGTTTTCCGCATGGTGCGCGCAACGCTGCGCGGCCTAGCGTTCAGCTGGGACAAACGGAATCACGATCAAGTGATCGACATCGTCATGCGCGAGATGAAACCGATCGGCGCATCACTCGCCAATGAATCTCTCGGGCAGGTGATGCGCGTCATTACCAAGGATGGTTCGGTCAAATCCGAGTCGATCCAAGTGCTCATCGATTTGGTGCGGGAAAACGCCAAGGTCGCGCGCCCGGTCACGGTCAACCAGGTGGTGGATTTTTCGTTTTTAGAGAAGGCGCAAAAGGAGCTAAAACTGAAATAGATTGACGAAAGTTGGCTGGAATAGAAAATAGTGACATTGTCGGCGGTAACGCGGTGAAGATGCGAAGCTGTAATTCACAAACTACCTGAGAGCATCCGACGATACGAAAAGGCGCCGTTTGAGGCATGCTGATGTCTCAAGCGGCGTTTTTGTACGTGCCTACGACTATGAATACCGACATTCTTGTATGCTGGCTCCCTTGACAGATTGCGTATTTTTGATACAAGCCGCGTCGGCGTAATTGTGCAAAACCTCCGCCGAGAAAGTGTACGAAGCTTTTATAACTGGAATTTGACTCAACGTTACGCGCCACTAAGAGAGGACGAGCATTCGTACGGATATAATGGCGGTTTGTTCCGAGTGCGGCACAGGCGCGGTAAGAGGACTGCATGAAAGCATTTAGATTCGCGCTTGTGACTTTCCTGAGCGCAAGCCTGGCTTTCCCCCCGTACATGGTTCCTGCGCTGTTTGCCCAGATAACGCCGCCGGTGGGCGACGGCCTGTGGGTGGCAAGCGAGGACACCCTCAGCAAATTTGCCACCGACGACGGCCGCAAGTTGGCCCAGCCGGCAAACACAAAGAATCGCGTGCGGCTGGCTGTCGATCCCTCGCGGACAACCCTTTGGGCTTATGGCTCAAGCAAATTGTTCGCCTACAACGAGGAGGGACAACAGCTGCTGAGCGCGAGCGTGCCCGCGCCCAATAGCAGTTCGCTCAACGATGCGGCGCTGGCGGTCAACTCCAGCGATGGCACGGTCTGGTTAGCGATCAAGAAAAGCCTGCATCACTTCAGCCTCCAAGGCCAGCGGATCAAGACGGTGCAACTGAGTAACGACGTGGTCGGCCTATCGTTCGATCCCGTCACGGGAAAGTTGTGGGTCGCGACCAAAAGCGCGGTTCGGCCCTATGATAACCAATCGGTTGCCGGCGCGGCGTTGGCGTTGGGAAACAATCCGCAAGTTAAAGCGCTCGCCGTTGACCGCGGCAATGGCGCGGTTTGGGTCGGGCTATCGAATAGTTTGCGGCTGTTTTCATCCAACGGCGCCCAGCTCTACCAGCGCAGCGTCAATGGCATCGCGCATCTGGCTGAGGACGGCGCCCATGGGGTGTGGGCAGCGAAGCAGGACACGCTCCATCGTTACAGCCCGACGCTGCAACCTTTGCTCACTGTGAACATCGACGATGACGATGACATTGTCGCCCTAGCGGGTGACGCGCTCGATCAGTCGGTTTGGGTCGCCGGCGAGGAATCGATCGTTCACCTGGCAGCCGATGGCAGGATCTTGCTGCGTATACTGAGCAAGCGCGGGGATCACGATAAGGATCGGGATCACGACGATGACGATGACGAACTGGATGACATTAACGACATCGCACTGATGCGCCAGTCGCCAGGAAACCGCGCGCCAGTGGCGGTTAACGATGCGGCGACGACATTGCTCAACACGACGCTGCCGATTCAAGTGCTGGCCAACGACAGCGACCCGGACAACGACCCGCTGACGATCACGGCGGTGACGCAGCCCGCCCATGGCACGGTAACCAACACTAATACCGTCGCCACCTACACGCCGGCGACGGGATATCTCGGCCTCGACTCTTTTACTTACACGATAGCGGACGGCCAGAATCACACGGCGACCGCAACCGTTAACATCAGCGTCAATCAAGCGCCGGCGATCACCAGCGCCAACGCGGTGACGTTTATCGTTGGGACCGCCGGGACATTCGCGGTGACGACCACCGGTTTCCCGGTGCCGACGATCACGCGCAGCGGTGTGGCGCTGCCCAACGGCGTGACATTTGTGAACAACGGCAACGGCACGGGCACGCTAAGCGGCACGGCCGCGGCCGGCACCAACGGCAGCTATGCGCTTACGTTTACAGCAAGCAACGGGGTGTCGCCCAACGCCAGCCAGATTTTCACGCTGACGGTAAATTCGGCTGGACCGGTTAACCGTCCGCCGACGATAACCACCACGGCGGCGACAACGGCCACCGTTGGCCAGCTGTATGGCTACGATGTCGATGCCAGCGATCCCGACACGGGTGACGTGCTGACTTTCTCGTTGGATACTTTCCCGTCGGGTATGACGATCAATTCATCCACAGGAGTCATCGAGTGGACTCCGAGCGGTACTCAACTTGGCGTTAACAATGTCACGGTGCGCGTGCGCGACCTCACCGGACTGTTCGCTACTCAAAGCTTCACCGTGCAGGTCGCCCCGGCCGCCAATGGTACGCCGTTTTTCACATCGGCGCCGCCAACGACCGCGATCGTCAGCCAGCTTTATAGTTACGATGCCGATGCCAGCGATCCTGAGGGCGAGGCGTTGACTTTTTCCTTGGACCAAGCTCCGACGGGCATGACGATCGATCCGAACACGGGCTTGATTCAATGGACGCCGGGGCAAAACCAACTTGACGGCAACAGCGTTGTCGTGCGGGTGCGCGATGTCGGCGGGCGGTTTGCCAACCAGGCCTTTGTCGTGCAGGTCAACGCAACGCCGACGCTCCCGCCGATCATTACCTCGACACCGGTGGCCGCGGCCGCCGTCGGCAAACCTTACGGTTACAATGTGATCGCCACCGACCCCGACGCTGGCGACACGGTCACCTATTCGCTCAATGGCGCGCCCTTGGGCATGACGATCAATAGTACGACGGGCGCGATTGCATGGACGCCGGTTATCACCCAAACCGGCGCACAGAATGTAACGGCGATCGCGAGCGACGGTCGGGGCGGCAGCGCCGCGCAGACTTTCTCGATCAACGTAAGCGCGGCCCAAGGGAATCGTGCGCCTACCGCTCAGGACGACTTGTACGCCGTGCGCCGAGGCGACACGCTGACTGTCCCAGCGCCGGGGGTTTTGCAGAATGATGGCGATCCAGATGGGCAGAACTCTCACATCCGAGCTGGTCGCTGGACCGACAAAGGGCGCATTCAATTTTGCCGCCGATGGCTCGTTCAACTACACGCCGGCGCCGCCGTTGGCGAATTCCACCGAGCCGCAGCTAAAATTCAGCTACTCCGATGTCAATCCCGCGATTAGCATCACGCGCACTCAACCGATCGTCATCGACCTGGATAAGGATGGCGTGCCGGAGATCGTGTTCATTAGCCAAGGACCGTTCGGCACCTGTAAACTGATCGCCCTCCACGGTAACGACGGCTCAGTGGCATTCTCGCTCAATGCGTATCAGCCGGCCGCGTCGCCGCCGATCGTGCTTTGCGATTCTTTTACCGAGCTAGCAGCCGGCGATATCGACGGCGACGGCTTCCCCGAGATCATCGCCGTCGATGGTGATGATGGAATCAACGTGCCTGCACCCAATCGTGACATCTTCCGCCGCCAACTGATCGCGCTCAATCACGATGGAACGCACAAGTGGACCAGTGAAGATATTCTCAGCAAAGACGTGTCCGGCGGCCTTGGCCGTATCATCAGCACAGGCGGGTTTCGTAAACCCCTTATCGCCGACCTCGATGGCGACGGTACACCTGAGATATTGGTCGGATATAGCGCGCGGGTGGCGACCTCGCCAGGGGTGGCCGCCGAGGATTTTGTCACTGCTTTCGACAATCAAGGTCGGATTCTCTGGATCGTCCGTGGCAGCGGGTCGAACGAGGGTCTAAGTCCCGCCACCGGCACGGTGATCGTCCAGGACATCGATCTCGACGGCAGACCGGAAGTCCTGTACAGCGACGACGTTTATGACAATCAGGGCAATCGGCTCTGGAGCGCAGCGACTTGTCCTACTTGCAGCCCCCGGGTGAAAGACGTCGTCGTCGCCAATCTCGACGACGATCCTTTCGCCGAAGTCGTTTACTTCGATGGCTTCGGGCAGGTCTACGTATACGAGCACACCGGCGCCCTAAAATGGGGGCCACTCGACGTGGGAACCGCGGACAGCGCGCTGACCGTCGGCGATGTTGATGGCGACGGCAAGGCCGAGATCGTCGTCACGTCCGGCACTAACATTGTGGTCATCGCCGGCGACGGCTCTTCGACCCGCTCGATCCCCGTGCCGCTCGCCACCATATTTGACGGCAGCCGTAATACGACGATCTTCGACTTGAACGGCGACGGCAAACCGGAACTTATCCACCAGGGCTTGCGCAGTTCGTTCGACACCGCTTCTCAGACCGGGGGTTTATTCATCTTTGACGGCGCGACCGGTGCTCTCTTGCATTCCATCAGAGCCGTGCGGGGAAGCGGCGATAGCGGCCCTGTGGTCGCGGACGTGAACGGCGACGGCAGCGCGGAAATCGTTACGGGCGGCTGGAACGGCTCGCCGTTGCTCCATGTCTTCGAGGGCAAAAATGGGCCCTGGGCCAAAGCGCGGCCGATCTACAACCAATACAGTTATAACGTTACCAACGTTAACAGTGACGGGACGATTCCGGCGCACCCGGCACCCAACTGGCTGACGCCTGGGTTGAACAACTTCCTGGTCAACATGCCGCTGCCGGAGGAACGGACCGCAGACAAGGATCTGTTTACCTACAAAGCCAACGATGGCGCGCTGGACTCCAACACCGCGACGGCGCGGATCGACATCCTGCCGCCCAATCACGCGCCCAACATTTTGTCGCAGCCGCCTACGGTGGCGTCGCCGACCATCGAGTATTTGTACGCCGTGCGTGCGTTCGATGCCGATGTGGGTGAAGTTCTTACATTCACATTGCCTCAGGCGCCCACCGGCATGACCATCGATCCTGCCACCGGTTTAGTGCGCTGGACGCCGAGCGCAGGACAGATCGGCCGCCATACGGTAGCGTTGAAAGTTACCGATTCACAGGGAGAATTTGCTTATCAGGGATTCGCCATCGAAGTAGTCGGAGCAGTGATCGTCCCGGCTGTGATTGGACAAACTCAAGCAGCGGCGCAAAGCGCACTGACCGGTGCCGGGCTTACGGCTGGCACGATCGTTACTGCGGCCAGTAGCACGGTGCCGGCGGGCCAAGTGATCAGCCAGGGGATCGCTGCGGGTACTCAAGTGCCGGCAGGCTCGGCGGTCAGCCTGGTGATCTCCTCGGGAGCGCAGACAGCCACCGTACCGAACGTAGTCGGACAAACCCAGGCAGCCGCGCAAAGCGCGATCAACGGCGCCGGTTTGAACATCGGCCTGGTAACCACGGCGCCAAGCACGAGCGTAGCGGCGGGAAATATCATCAGCCAAGATCCCGTCGGCGGCACGCCGGTCCCTCTCGGCTCCGGTGTTAATTTGATCGTTTCCATCGGCACCATCAATCTCACCGGCTTGAGCTCCATTGTCGTCGAGCCGGCGACGGCGATCATCCTCGTCGGCGAAGAACAGGCGTACAGCGCCACGGGTGTGTTCAGCGACGGCACGAGCCAAAACTTGACCGGCATCGTCGGCTGGTCCAGCAGCGCGGCCGCAGTCGCGACGATATCGCCGGTCGGCATCGCCAAAGGCCTTAGCGACGGCAACACGACGATTCAGGCCAGCGCAAACGCGATCACCGGCAGTGCCACGCTCAACGTGCGCGCGCGCATCGCCGATGGCACGCTGCCCAACGCGGTAATTGTCGAGCCGGCAAACAATGCCGAGGTCACCAGTCCGGTTGACGTCGTCGGCAACGCCACCGATGCCAATTTTCTAAAATACGTATTGGACTACGCAGTGGCCGGAGAAACCAACTTCACGGTTCTGACCGAAAGCGCCGTGCCGGTGACCAACGGCGTCCTGGGTAAGTTCGACCCGACCATGCTGATCAACGATCAGTACACATTGCGGCTGACGGTCTTACGATCGCGGCGGCAATACGCAGCAGGCCAGCGTGAACGTGCAAGTGGCGCGGGATATGAAGATCGGACTGTTTACAATTACTTTCCAGGATCTCAATGTCGCAGTGTCTGGCCTGCCGATCACGGTTAACCGGACTTACGACAGCCGTGACAAGCGTAGCGGAGATTTCGGCTTTGGCTGGCGCTTGAATTTACAAACGATGCGGATTCGCACCAATCGAGTGTTGGGCACGGGATGGGTGCGCAACCAAGCAGGCGCGGTCATCAATCTCACACCGACTGACGCTCATAAAGTCAGTGTCACCTTGCCCGACGGCAGAGTCGAAGAGTTCGACATGCAAGTGTCGCCGACTTCAGGGCTGGGCGCCCTTGATTTCACCAATGTCGTCGGCTTCACGCCGCGCGCTGGGACCGTCGGCAAGCTGGAAGCTCTCGGCTAACAATGGTCTTGTGATCTTGAACGCGGGAGCGCGCGATGAACTGGTCGATGACGACACTCTCAATACCTACAACCCGCAGCTTTTCCGCTATACGACGGTAGATGGGAACGCAGATCGAGATTCACCGAACGAGGGCGTGAAGAAGGTCACTGATCTCAACGGCAATACTCTGACCTTCGGTCCCAATGGCATCACGCATTCGTCAGGCAAGGGCATAACCTTTACCCGTGATCCAGAGGGGCGGATCACGCAGATTACCGATCCTGCGGGCAACATCCGCACCTATGCTTACGATGTTAATGGCGACTTGATCAGCGCTACCGATCAAGTAGGGAATGTCGCCCGATATAAATACAACCGCAGTCATGGATTGATCGACATTATGGACCCGGCGGGCAATCATGCCGCGCGAAATGAGTACGATGCTAACGGACGGTTGATCGCGACTATCGATGCCAATGGCAATCGCGTTGAATTCACCCACAATTTGAACAGCTCGCAGGAAATTGTACGAGATCGCCTCGGTAATGTGACGGTGTTCGAGTACGACGCTGCGGGTAACGTCGCGTCCAAGACGGACGCGCTGGGTAATCGCACGACATACACCCACGACAGTCAGGGTAACCAACTTACCGAGACCGATCCGCTCGGGCGGACTGCCAGTAATACGTACGACGCTCGACGCAACGTGCTCACCCGCAGGGACTTTGACGGTAATTCGACGACCAACACCTACAATGCCCTGAATCAGGTGCTAGTAACCACAGACCCTGAAGGGCGGACGATAACCAATATCTACGACGCGAAGGGTAACCTCACGCAGATTACTGATCCGGAGGGCGGGGTTACGCGGCATACCTACGACGCCGCAGGCAATCGCCTCACGACAACCGACCCGTTGGGAAACGTGACCCGAAGCACGTACAACGCTTTTGGCAACAAGACATCAGAGATCGATCCCGTCGGGACGCTGACCACTCTTACCTACGATACAAGTGGCAACGTTCTGTCGAGCACCAAGGCCGGCACGCATACCACGCAGTTCCAGTATGACGCCGCGGCGCGCCTGATCAAGCTCATCGACGCACTCGGTCAACAAGTCATCACAACTTACAGCCTAGCGGGTGATGGTAAAAAACCCGCATCGGTCACCGACGCCAGGGGACAGGTCAGGGCCTTGGATTACGACGCGCGCGGAAATCTTATTCGCACGGCGTATTCTGACGGATCCGCGGACACCACCGCTTACGACGCCGAGAATCGCGTCGTAAGCAAAACTGACCGAGACGGCCGGTCGACCTCATTCGAGTACGACGCGCTCGGGCGCCAGACCAAGAACATCAATCCGGATGGGACGTCGAGCACTAAGACGTACGATGCGGTTGGGCGGGCGGTCACGCAAATGAACGAACGAGGAAGTGTCACAACGTACACTTATGCGCCTAACAAACAAACGGTGACGGATGCGATCGGCAACGCGACGGCGCATGAGTTCGATAGCAAGCGGCGGCGGATCAAGGCAACCGACGCGCTCGGGAATGTGGTACGGTTCGTCTACGACAGCGTTGGCAACCTTTTGACAACCACTTTTCCCGACGGTACGGCCAAGATCACGTCTTACGACGCTGCGAAGCGCAAGATAGCAGAAACGGATCAAGCGGGGCGGGTAACCCAGTTCGCATACGATGCAGTCGCGCGTTTAGTCCGCGTCACGGACGCCGCAGGAAGTATCATTGCCTACACATACGATGCGCTTGGGAATCGGATCAGCCAAACAGATGCCAATAACCATACTACCCAGTTGACTTACGATTTGCTGGGTCGCGTGATTAAACGCACGCGGCCACTCGGCCAATTCGAGACGTTTACCTACGACGCGAACGGCAACCAACTCTCTCATACCGACTTCAACGGCCAGGCGATTTCATACACCTATGACGCAAACAACCGGCAGGTCGCCAAAATACTACCGGGAGGGACCGTCGTTTCCTTTGCATACACGCCAACGGGACTTCGGACAGCGGCTGGTGGAGATACATACGTCTATGACGCAATGGCCCGGTTGGTCCGAGAGACCAAAGCAAATGGCGATATCCTTACCTACACCTACGATCCTGCGGGTAATCGCAGCTCGGTTACGACGCCGCAAGGAACGACGACGAGCACCTATGATGCGCTCAATCGCTTAGCAACCGTCGTGGATACTACAACCGGCACGACCAGCTACGGGTACGATGCTGTGGGCAATCTGGCATCGACCACGTATCCGAATGGGGTGACGACTACCTACGCCTACGATAATCTCAATCGCCTCAACCAGATGATTAATAGTGGCCCAAGCGGCTTGATTTCATCGTACAGCTATACGCTTGGCGCAGCGGGAAATCGTCTGCAAGTTGTCGAAGCGGGGCCGGCGACGACAGGGCGCACGGTGTTCTATAGCTACGATAGCGTCTACCGCTTGACACAGGAGGTTATCGACGAACCGGGCGCGGCCAATGACCAGACCATTGCCTACACCTACGACGCGGTAGGTAATCGCACGCTGATGAATCGTAGCGGTGTCAGCACCGCCTACACTTATGACGCCAACGATCGCCTGCTCACCGAGGCGAGTCCTGCAGGAACTTTCACGTCGACTTTCGATGCCAACGGCAACCTCAAGACTCGTGGCAACGGGACGAGCACGGATTCCTACACTTACGACGCTGAGAACCGACTCGTGAGTGCGAATGTCCAGACCGGGGCCAATCCTGGCTCGGTGAGTTATACCTACGATGCCGACGGTATGCGCACTAGCAAGACTGCCGGTGGCATCGCCACTGCGTTCCTGCTGGACAAGAATCGGCAGTATGCCCAGGTGCTGGTGGAAAGCACGGCTAGCGCTACGGTCACTTACAGCTACGGCCACGGTCTCATCAGCCAGACACGACCAGGGACAGGCGCACGCTTCTATCAATACGATGGACAACTTTCGACCAGGCAGCTGACCAACACAACTGGCGGCGTAACCGATACCTACAGCTATGATGCGTTTGGAGTGCTGCTGAGCTCAACTGGATCAACACCAAATCTTTACCTATACACCGGCGAGCAACTTGATCCGAATGTTGGGTTCTACTACCTGCGTGCTCGCTACTACAACCAGGCGACGGGGCGGTTCATCTCAACCGATCCAGAAGAGGGCAATATTTTCGATCCGGTCTCCTTGCATCGATATCTCTATGCCAATTCCAATCCCGTCACCAATTGGGACCCGTCCGGACGATCTATTTTGGCTGAGCAACTATTGGCGATTGCGTTGCGCGGAGCGTTATATGGTGGGCTTTCGGGTGTTGCTGTCTCACTTTCATTCACTTTAGGGAGGGGTGAAACTCCAACAGTTGGCGGGGTCCTGGTTGCGTTTGGAACAGGAGCATTCTTTGGCGCTATTTCCGCGGTTTTTGGACCAGGGACAGGAATTGCGGCGGCAAGCGTTCCGACACTCATTACTGCGATATTGCGTACGGCTGTGAGCATAATCGAGATTCACAAAACCAGGAACGTTTACATCAGCGACGTTGAGCTTCAAGCTTTAGCTTATTCCCCTTTGACCTTAACATCCGGTACAGCGATCGACGCGGGAGCCAGCGGAACAAAAGAGGGCGCTTTCCTCGTGCTGGTAGTGGCGGCGTTTAATTTCATAGCTGGATTCTCGACAAAGCAGTTTTCGGAGTTTGTCAAAGAGCCGATTCTGGGGAGATCGCCAAATTCGGAGTCCGTCTTCTGGTATAAGGAGAATAAGTATCCACAGCCGATTAAAGAGATCCTTGCTGCTTTCTAACAAGAGAGGACGGTGGGACTTGACAGGCTGTATGAATCTGAGTTTCCTATAGATGTTTCGACATCAATGGAAGTGAACTGGCGTGCCCTAACTCTGGCCTTCGTTCTCATCGCTTCGAGTGCTCCATCGTCGCAAGCGCAACATCATCCGCTGGTCGGCACCTGGCGGTCTTCCGCGGTCACTCAGGCCGGCGAGCAGCAGGTGGAAATCGTGATTCAAGCCAACGGGACCTATAGCCAACAGTGGCGCGGTCGGAACATCTTGAATACCTACACCGGTCGGTGGCGGGTGATGGATGGTGGGATCGTCCGCTTCGACATCGATGACTGGCAGCCCAAAGAGTGGTGCGGGCCTCTCGGCTGCACCAAGATCCTGCGCCCTCCAGGCACTACGGCTCGCATCCAATTTCAGGGAGCGAACCGCTTCCGAGCGACGCCCATGGATGGCAGCGCGAGTTTAGTCTATCAACGGGCGGGCTAGACGACATTCGTTCGCCATGGAGCGGTATCGTCCTCAGCGGGAGAGCAGGTCCCGTCTATTTTCAAAGCATAAGCAGGTGATCCATTATACCTCTGCTCGAGCGGCAGACGTTTAGCGGTTCCCCTGTGGTTACTTTTGCGACCGCTATTTGCTAGCGATTTTAGGTTTCAGGTCATCGAAGCTGCCGCCGAAGTAGGAGACGTTGTGAAATGCTTCCTTGGCAATAGCCTCAGTCGCGGCGCGGGCTTGAGCGCCGTCCTTGCCAAAAACGATGATGCGCGTGTTGTGGTCCTCCATCGGTAATCGACCATCGTCCCTTTGCCTTCTTTACATCTGCAATTGTGACGTTGCGCGCTCCCGGAACGCTCCCGGCCTTGAACTCTTCGGGGCCGCGAGCGTCAAGAAACACGGCTGTCTTGTCCTTCTCAAGGACGTAGATCACGCCCGCAAGCTCTATTTCGGTAACACCGACCAGCGCACGCCACACGGGAATGCCTAGCTGATAGCGCCGCACGTTGGTGTATCCAGCAGCGATCAGTTCCTCTGAAAGTCGTTTGCTTTTACCGCAGAAAGGTCCGTTGCAATATAACACAATGGGCGCAGACTTATTGTTTCCATACGACGCGCCCGACCTCCGTGACATCAGACACGTACAGCGAGATCGGGACCCCCGGCTTTTCAGAAACATTGACCGCGCCGGGAATATGGCTCATGGAATACTCCATAAGTGGCCGGGCGTCGAACACCGTAGCGCTCTTCTCCGCAAGGATCTTACGGAGATCGCTGGTTGACACCTCAGGGGCCTTTTGACCGGACTCCATCAAAGTGGTCTCGTAGACGGTCGCCGGCGACTCGGCGTTGGCGCAAGTCACGACTGCGCCCAGTGCGAGCAAAAATATTATTTGGAAAAGCGTCGTTTTCATGGTCTTAGATTCCTTTTCGTGAATTGAGTTTAACAGCCACTCATTTTGCTCTCTCTCACTACTTAATCGTCTCCCGCATACATGTTTGCTCCTCCCTATCATTTGGTAAAAATTGCCACCTCTTGTACCTCGGCGTTCGGTATGCAATGAGCCTAATCAGAGAGCTGCGGAAAGTCCCAAAAAAAGTCCAAAGAAATTCCAAAATGTTTCCAGAAGTTTCGTTCAGGTCCGGACATGCAGGAAGAACAACAATCGTTTTTTGGTCCGTTTCGGCTGGATCCAACTAACGAATGCCTTTGGCGTGGAAACAAAGAGATTCGGCTACATCCGAAAGCCTTTGTGTTGCTACGCTATCTCGTGGATCGCCGCGGTCAAATGGTGACGAAAGAGTCTCTGTTGGAGACGCTCTGGTCGGCGGTCAACGTCACCGAAGCGGTCTTGTCGGTCTATGTTGCGGAAATTCGGAAAGCTCTCGGTGAGGACCCAAAGAAGCCCACGTTTATCGAGACACTGCACCGTAGGGGCTATCGCTTCATTGCCCCCGTCACTATTTCCCATCGGCCAGAGGCAAGTCAGAGTACGGCCGGCAGCGAGGCATTGATAAGACCGATCATGTGTGAAGCGGCTACGGTCATCGGCGCTGAGCCGATCATCGGCCGTGAAAAAGATCTATCCTTTTTGCTGGAAAAATTGGAAGCGGTGCTGCACGGGACGGGAAGCGTTGTGTTCACCACCGGTCCGGCAGGCATCGGAAAGACCCGGCTGGTACGAGAGTTCCGACATCACGCAGTGCGCTGTGGCTTCCAATGGTTCGGAGGCAAGTACGAAAAAGCTGGAAACCATCCCTATTCGGTCTGGGTAGACATGCTGAAGGGATATCTCCAGCAACGGGACGCCGCATCGCTGCGCATGCTCATGGGCCCATACGTAACGGAGCTGGCAGGCATCGTCCCTGAAGTGATGCCGCGAGAGAATGGCACCTCAAAGGTCGCGCCACAAGACTCGGGAATTGAACAGAAGCCGCCCTACTTGAGGCATGGACTCATTTTCTGGTCCAAATTTCCCGGGAGGCACCGCTTGTGCTTTTTCTCGATGATGTGCAATGGGCAGGCTCTCTGGAGCTACTGCATCATCTGGCGAGCAACATAGGAAACCAACGGGTTCTCGCGCTGGTTGCTTATCGGGATGAGGAACTAAAGATGAATCCGAGCCCGTGGAAGACGGTTCTCGCGATGAACCGGGAGCGGCTTTTTCATCCGCTTTCTTTGGATCCTCTCGATCAAAAAGAGGTGGCGCAGTTAATATCGCAGAAGGTCGAAAAGACCATTGCTCCCAACCTCGTTGACGTCATCTATCAGAGGACCAGGGGGAACCCGTTTTTTGTGGAGGAAATTGTACGACTCCTCCATGAGCGAAAAGTCATAGTCGATACCGAGGCAGGCTTGGATTTGAGAGAATCGGCATCGTTAGAGATGCCCGAGTCTGTGAAAACAGTGATTAACGAACGCGTTGAGAGGCTTGGGAAGAATGCAGTGGAGTTGCTTCGAATGGCCTCGGTCATTGGACGGGAGTTCCCATTGCGCGTGCTTGAAGAGTTCGCAGGCGAGCAGGAAGAGGAACTCATTGGCGTGATGGACCGCTGCGAAGGGTACGGGCTAGTCCACTCAATATCGGGAGTGGGAGAAGAAAAGTACGCCTTCACACACGACTTATTGCAGGAGGCTCTCTATGAGAGTATCGGCCCCGCGAGACGACGGCGTTACCATCTGCGAATAGCGCAAGTCATCGAAAAGCTCTATGCTTCGCGACTGGAAAACAGGTATGAGAGTCTGGCCTACCATTTCCGAGAGGGCAACAGCTTAGAAAATGCTGCTATCTATTCTCATCGAGCGGGTGTAAAAGCAGCGTCACATTTCGCCTACCGGGACGCGCTGCTGTACTTTGAGCAAGCTCTTGGGGCGCTCGAACATCTGCCCGAGGGTCGACACAAGTTGGAGCAAGCCATCGCTATTCGGATTGACCGTGGCCCTGCGCTTATCGCCCTTGGAGGTTATTTGGCCCCAGGGGTGGAAGAAAACTACACCCAGGCGGGAAAACTGTGCGAGCAATTGGGAGAGACCACTCAACTTTTCCCGGTCTTATGGACGCTATCACGAATCCGTAACTGGCGGGGTCAATTGCCGGCAGCAAGGCAGCTAGCGGAACAACTGCTTTCGCTTGCCCGGCGCGAACAGGACTCGCTTCGGCTATTGGAGGCCCATCACACGCTATGGGCGATCTTGCTGGACATAGGTGAGTTGGCCTCGACCAAGGACAACGCAGAGCAAGGCTTTATGCTGTACGATCGCGTGCGCCACGGGCAGCTCGGTTCCGTATACCGGCGGGCATGACGCAGGGGTGTGCTCGCGAATCCATGCGGCGAAGGCCGTATGGTTACTTTGGCTACCCGGATCAAGCTTTGCAGATAATCGAGGGCGCGCTGATCATGGCAACGGAGCTGTCCCATCCGTACAGTTTATGGTTGGCCCTGATGGCAGCTATTTGGATACATCATCAACGCGGGGACAGGCAGGCTGCTCAGGACCGAGTGGAAAACTTGCGGGTGCTAGCGACGGAACAGGCGCATCGACGCTGGATAAGGACAGCAACTTTCTTGCAAGGGTGGCTGATGGTCGAGCGGGGTCAATGGGAGCGGGGGATAGCGCAAATGCGCCAGGGCGAGAGTGAACTGGTTATAGAGGCGAGACAGCAGACTTACTACGCGACGCTGGTGGCGCAGGCCTGCCTCAAAGGTGGGCAAACCGAACAGGCTCATAGTGTTCTGACCAAAGAGCTAGAAAGAGTTCGCGATACTGGGGTTCGTTACTACGAGGCTGAATTACATCGAATAAAAGGAGAGGTGCTGTTACGGCGCTCAGCTTCGTCTCGAAATGAGGCAGAGACGTGCTTTCACACGGCTATCGATTTGTCCCACGACCAAGGGACCAAGTCATTGGAGCTCCGGGCAATAATGAGCCTGAGTGATCTATGGCAAAAACAGGGGAAAAAAGAAGAAGCCCGGCAAATGCTTCAGGATATTTACGGTTGGTTCACTGAGGGTTTTGACACGGCAGATCTCAAACAGGCCAAACAGCTCCTGAATGTGTTTTCCGGACGAACCCGACTCCCGGCTCCGGAGTAATGTCAGAAATAAGCGGTAATTCATTATCCGAACGGAGGTTCAGCTGCGCGAGTTGTTCGCTTGTTCAGGAGGACGGAAAAAGAAACCGCGGAGGCATTGTTACTTAAAAATCTACGCGGTGAACGCCGCGACCGTTCCTTTTGGTCGCTGAGAACTTTGAGATTTTGGGAGTTACGACTAAAGAATCAGTTCGAAAAAAAAATTGCGGATGATCGCGCTCTTTGTCGTTCGTAATTGGGGCCAGTCCTTCATTTCTTCAAATTTCTCTCTGAAATTCTTTTTCGAACACTAAACCTAACCGCTACACCGGCACACGCCACGCGTCCAGTGTTTCGCAAGATTTACATTTTGTCGCTATGAGTTTGAAGGTAATAACCGATGTGTGATTTCGTAAAGCCAAGGATCGTTCTCAATTAGACGCGAAAAGTTTGAAAGCACTAATTTTTCGACTCTCTCCGGCGTCGATTGCCGCAATTCGGCCACCGTTTTCACAACATCGATAATCGCCTCTGGCATACCGATCTCGTCGTTTTTCTTCAACCACTTGAGCGCGCCGGGATTGTCCGTTTCGGTGAGCAATAGATGATCCGGCACCGCCTTGGCGATGTCTTTGATGTAGTCGGAATAAAGCACTTCGACGCCGATGGTAAAGTAACAGCCGAAGTCGATCATCGCTGCTAGAACATCCATCGGTCCGGAGTACCAATGGATGATCGCGCGGCGGACGTCATATTTTACAAGCAAGTCGAGGATTTCTTTTTCGCCGGCTTTGGTGTGCAGATTGACGAACTTGTTCTGCTCGCCGGCCGCGGCGATGAAGTATTCCAAGACTTTTCTCTGCGCGGGATAGGTTGTCGTGTCCTTCACCCAGTGGAGATCCAGGCCGATCTCGCCGATGGCGGGGCTACTCTCGATATAGCGGCTGAGTTCCGGCAAACGATCGGCGTACTCAGCGGCGCGCCGGGGATGGATACCGAAGGTGGGCAGAACCAGTTCAGAGCGCTCGCCGATCTTTTGCAGCTCCAGGTACGATGGCAAATCCATCGCCGTGGCGACGGTAAAGATTTGCTGCTCGGCGATCTGCTGCAGAGCGCGATCGAGTAGAGCGCCGTATTTGTCTAAATGAACATGGGCGTCGATGAGCATGGTTGTTTCCGTTTCAGGCGAAGTAAAGTTCCGTCATGCCCGCGTACGCGGGCATCCAGGCCCGCCCTCGACCTGGATACCGTTCTTCAACGGTATGACGGACATAGCCCGCCACCGTCCCGCGTTCGGGGGAATGACGATAGTGTGAAAGTCCGGCTGCGAGTCGACACTTATAAAATTCCTCAGCGTTTAACCTAAAGGTTGTTCAATAGTACCGGCGATCATAGTTCTCGCCGTCTGTGTCCGCAAGCATGTGTAGTGAATCGCCTTGAGCCGACGTAAAGCTGCGTGTATCATCCGGCGATGTTTGGTTATGTTTAGTTTATAAGGATAGAAACCGGATGAATTTTCTTGTTGTCGTGTTGCTCTTGCTCGCCACAGCGGTGCCTTGCCAAGCGCGCAAGGTGTCGGTGGGTATACCAGTCGTCGACGTGTCGCAGAGCGCGCTCTATGTCGCGCGCGACCGCGGCTATTTCCAAAAAGAAGGGCTCGAGGTCGAGCTTGTTTTGATGCGTGGCGGGGTGGCCAATCAAGCGCTGATTACCGGCAACGTTGATTTCACGACGGTGCCGACGGCGGCGCTGCAAGCGGGTCTGCAAGGGGCGCCGGTGAAGGTGTTGCTCAGCACTTTCCACAAGCCGATGTTCTGGCTTTACTCACGCCAGACGATTCGAACTCCCAAGGATCTGAGCGGTAAGAAAGTCGCGGTGTCGAGTTTGGGCGCGGCGGGAGATTCGGCGTTGCGCGAGTGGCTCAAGAAAAACGGCATGGATGAAAACCGCGAAGTGGCGATCCTCGCCATCGGTACTACCGCGACGCGGCTTGGCTCGCTGGCCACCGGCGTCGTCGATGCCGCGATGATGACCTTCCCACATAACATCACCGCCGGAGAGCAGGGTTTTCGCGAGCTGATGTCGTTCATCGGCTCGGACATCATTCAACTGCAAGGCGCCATCGTCACCCACGATGGCTTGCTAAAATCCGATCCGAGCTTGGTGGAGAAGTTTCTCCGGGCGACGATCCGGGGACTGATTTACTATTCGACCAATCGCAGCGGCGCGGTGTCGATTCTGGCGCGCAACGCCAGGTCGTCGGAAGATCTGGCGGGCAAAGTTTATGATCTGGTCAAACCGGCGCTGACTCCTGACGGGATTCTCAATGACGATTTGCAACGGCGGGTCATGAGTCCGCTCTTGGAGCGCGTCGGGCGTAAGGATGTTTCAATCGGGCGATTTTTCGACTTTCGCGTTAGCGCGGAAGATCAATGCGGAGTTAAAGGCCGGAGAAGCCTTAGAGATTGGTTTCAAAGGTTCCAATAGTTCCAGATGTTCAATTCATGACCAGGAAAACGGTGCTTTGATCTACTGCTGGTCCTCCTAGACTAGAGTCAGTTAGCTTTTTCTTCCAGTGCTCCTGCCAGTCGGCGCCGGCGGCGAGAACTTCGGATTCAACTGTGAGTTGCGGGAAGCGGTTGGCGTCGGGCGCGCGAATCACATGCGGGCCTTCGCGGCCGGCATCGACGTCGCGAATCGCACGCAAGAGCTGGCGGCGCGCGACGATGATGGCTTTGTCGCTGGGGCCAAGGAATTCCTTGCTGCGGTCGACGATCTCGCCGCACCCTTCGACGATGGCGACATCGTGGACGTTGAAGATCCGTCCCATGCCGGAGAAGCTCCAAGTCTTCATTGCCTCGCGGTCCTGCAGGTAGCGATTACTCTTGTTGCGTTTAGGCCGGTAGCCGGGGCCGAGCTCGTCTAATATTTCTCGATCGCGCTCGATGTCGCGCTTGTTCCATGGGCGCGCTGCGGCGAAACACGAAGTCGTAGCGCCAATGGTGCGTGTCGTCGATGGGGACATGCCAGTAAAGATTGTAGCCGTCGCCCGACATCGGTCCCGGGATCGTCGCCTTGTTGGGAAACACGTAGTTGGTCACGCGAAAAAACGTCCGGCCGTCGACATCGCGCAGGGAGAAGATGCGCACGCCATAATCGGTCTCTTCGGCGTCGATGCGCGGCGCCATGTCGGCGTCGTAGAGCGCCAGCGGCAGCTTGCCGTCGTGCCGGTCACGGTGCGTTTCAAATTATCCGGCACGTTGGCTTGGCGGTGTAGATAGGAAACGTGGCTCGGATCGAGATTGCCTTCGTTAGCCTGAAAGAAATTGCATTCATGATAAAACTTGGAGACCAGCACATGACCGGCCGGCGCGACTAGCGGTTCGTAGTTGGGCAATAGCGGCGGCTCGCCCGGTCCCATGTAGGCGAAGATAGCTCCAGCGCGCTCTTGGCAGGGGTAGGCCGGATGGCGCACTTTCTCGCAAAAGCGCCGGTCCGGCGGCTCGCAGGGTTGCTCGATGCAGCGGCCTTTACGGTCGAACAACCAGCCGTGGTACAGGCAGCGCAGGCCGCCATCTTCCACTCGGCCATAGCTCAAGTCGGCGCGCCGGTGCGAGCAGTATTGGCCGATCAAGCCGAGCTTGCCGTCGTTGCCGCGGAACAGAACCAGATCTTCGCTCATGACCTTGACCGGCAGCGGCGCGCCGTCGCTCGGCAGCTCTGCGACGAGGGCTACCGGGTGCCAATGACGCCGCAATAAATTTCCTCCCGGCGTGCCCGGACCGGTGTGAGTGATTAGGTTGTTGTCTTCCTGGGAAAGCATCTGGTCATTTCCGATTTTAACATACGAGCCGTTTTTCGATCGTAGCAGGGGTTTTATCACCATTCCCGCATTGGTGGCAATCACTGTTGGTCTGCCGTCTTATGCACAGGCGTCTGGCGGTCGCGCCTTGCATTGTCGCGGAACAGGTTGGCAGAGGCGGTACGTCAATCGTCGAATAGAAAAGTGACGTGAGATGAACGGGGGTAGCTATGGCTAGCAGTTGGGACAAAGTTCGGGTCGATAACAGCGATATGCCGCTTTACGTGAATCTGCCGGCGAGCGAGCGAACCGTGCCGGGTATCGTTGTCGTGCATGGACGGTCGGGTTTGGAAGACTTCATCAAGGATACCACCAAAATGTTCGCCCAGCTGGGCTATGCGGCAGTGGCGCCGGATCTGTATCATCGCGACGGCCCGGACTGCAAAGACGGCAACGACGTGCGCAAGGCGCGCCTGCGCGATCCGTCGATCATTCGCGACATCGAAGGCGCCATCGGGTTTCTCAAGAATCACAAGCAGGTCAACGGCGGCAAGCTCGGCATCGTCGGCTTCTGCATGGGCGGGCGGCTGGTCTACCTGATGTCGGCGGCGAGCAAGGACTTGAAAGCCGGCGTGATGTTTTACGGCAGCAGCACCATGGAGCCTTACGGCGGAGCCGGGCCCACGCCGTTCGATCGCACCCGTGAAATCAGTTGCCCGATCCAAGGCCACTTCGGCGCCGACGATCAAAATCCCTCGCCGGACGACATGCGCAAGCTCGATGCTGAACTGACCAAGTTTGGTAAACCGCACGAGTTTCACAGCTATGCCGGCGCGGCCCATGCCTTCGTCAACTCAGGATCGACAAACTACCGTCCCCACGCTGCGGCGTTGTCGTGGCCCAAGGCGATGGAGTTTTTTGCCAGGCATCTGGTCGGATAGGGATCCGGAGCTCCAATCGTTCAAAACGTTCAAGCCGTTCAAATCGTTCGGGTGGCGCGGGAGACACACGGAGCCTTTTTTACCATCAATATTACTCAACACAGCCGCATGGCGCAGAACTTTTAATTGCTCGACGGAGTTCCCGGCGGCAGGATATAGGGCGAGCCGACTTGTCTGAAGGCGCGAACCATTGAGGTTAACCGGCGCTCGCGGGCGGTCTTGGTAAACTCCTCGATCTCGGGCAAGCGGTCGAAGCCGGATTTTTTTAGTCCGCGCGGAACTTCCATGATCGCGTGGATGTCGATCATGCCTTTGGCGAGCATATCGGCGTTGCGCCGCACCAAAGTGTCGGGATTGTTTACGCGACCGTCGATTTCACCTCTGGCGAGCGCGATGTCCTGCTCATTTCCAGAGTAGCCAACGAGCATTTTCGGTTCTCTCAGGCCGATCATCCAGGCAAACAGGCGGCCGACGAAATAATTGGAATGGCCGACCGCCTGGGCGCCGATGCGTATTCCGGGCGCTTGGCGCAGTGCTTCCAAGCTGGCAAAGCCGGCATCGCGCCGGGTGATAAAAACCCAGTGGTAGGTGCTGTGGGCGGAACCCAGATAGATCAGTTTGTCGAGATCGTAGAGGACCCCGGCCTCTTTCAACGCGGCATTGGCGACCAGGCCGCCGCCGATGCGGCCGATGGTGAGCCCGTCAGGCTTGGTGTTGTGAAAAATATGGTTGGCGGCCTTGGTGCCGCCGCCGCCGGGCATATATTGGTAGGCGATGGTTGGCTCGCCGGGTATATGCTTTCTCAACACCGGAATCGTCGCTCGCACCATAGTATCGGACGTGTCGCCGGGGTCGGAGGATTGCAGGATCGTGAGAGTTTTTCCCTGGTAGAACTGCGCCTGAGACAGCGCGGGATGCACCGACCACAGGTTTAGCAACAGTGTCAGCGTGAGTGATCGCCGACGGGTTTAGAATTCGTTGGGAGCATTTAGCGTCTCCTTGCATCGATTTAAGGTTCGCCTAGGCGTAATATCGCGCAGCGGTGCAATCGTTGTCAATGTGGATTTAGTTAATCAAAGGTCATGAAAATTTCCGAATGACTGCTTCGATCCGTGACTTCCGCAGCTCGCGAATAGCTTCATCGATGTCGCCAACGGCGTCGCGATCCCGCCGATCTTCATGATCCTTTTCCCGCGGACGGTCTTGAAATACTTTGACGTGCCGGAGAGCTGCAGGTATTGGTCGACCCCGATGATAACGGCGCGTGGCTTTTGCGCTTTGTGACGACATAGGCTTCGCCATGCTTGGCGACCCGGTCGATTATCTCGCCGAGTTTCGATCGAGCTTGACGAAAGTCAGGGTTTTTTCTTTCATCATGACGGTCTCCTTGTGGAGACTCGAAATGTACACTAAGTGGACGGCTCGGTCGAACTTAGAGGGGTTGACATTGTCGAACCGCTTGGAGCAAATAGGGCGCATAACACAAGGAGGTCTTTATGGGACTATTAAAAATCGAAGGCGTGACGCATTGGTCGATTCCGGTGAACAACTTGGACGAGTCGGAGAAGTTTTACGGCGATCTGCTTGGGCTCAAGCATCTTGGCCGGCTCGGCAACTTCCGGGATGTCTTGTTTTAACGTCGGCGATCACAACATTTTGCTCTGCGAGCGCTCGAAGGACGTGGACAAACCCATGTCGAGGAGCGCAACGTGCATCATTCGTTCACGGTGGCGCCGGAGACGATAGCCCAGGCGTGCAAGGTTTTCAAGGAAAGAACGTGAAGATCGACGAGCTGTACTATCGCAAGGGCGGCTATTTTCCCGGGCGTGAGCTTTACTTCTTCGATCCCAGCGGCAACCGTTTGGAGCTGCGCGATCCGACTTGGAAGGCGGGAATGCCGGAGCCATCCTTGACGAAGTCGCCAACGGGTAATCAGCTGTTGGGTTCAAAACGTTCAAGTAGTTCAAAGGTTCAAGGTGGCAATTCGGACAAGACGGTTTGAGATTTCATTGCGTTCGGGTTGGCTATCCTGCACGAAATTTGGAAACGGCTTGAACGATTCGAACGTTTGAACTCGAATCGTTCAAGCCGTTTGCATTTGGCGGTTATGCCGACTACTTCTTGACCGGCTCGGGCACACCGGGCAGCTTGGTTTTCTCGTTGTAGTATTCTTGCGAAAATTCCGGTTTGCGCCGTTCGGAAAAGGCGGCTGAGCCTTCGTCGTAGTCTTTGCTGTTGCGCAGGTGGGCGTAGAATTCCCGGTGCACTTCGAAGCCTTTTTCCCATCCCTGGATCTCGTAGAGCAGTTTGTCTTCGATGAACTCGACGGTGTGCTGGGCGATCAGCCGGCCGTTGCGGTTGATGGTCGTGGCCAGTTCGATGCAGTCGTCCAATAGTTTGGCCGGTTCGCAGACCTTCTGCACCAGGCCTAGACGAAAAGCGGTGTCGGCATCGACCATCTGGCCGCTGAGCGCAAACCAGTAGGCCCATCCGGTGGGCAGCTGGCAGACGTAACTCGGCCACGCGGCCAGATGCGACCAGCGCACTTCGGAGCAGCCGAATTTCGACGCCGGCACGCAGTAGCGAATATGGCATGACAGTGCCAGGCTGAAGCCGCCGCCGACCGCGTAGCCGTTGATGGCGGCGATGATCGGCTTGTGCATTTGCAGCGGGCGCAGGCTGGAGTAGCCGCGCGGGCCGGAGCGCGGTCCGGTCATTTCACCTCGGGCGAAGGCGATGTTTTCCTTCAAGTCGCCGCCGACGCAAAAAGCGTCCGCGCTGCCGGTCAGGATAATCGACCAGACATCATCGTCGGCTTTGGCTTTTTGCCAGCATTCATCGAGCGCCCAATAAAGGTCGCGGCTGATGGCATTCTTTTTTCTCCGGGCGATTGAGCTTGATGATCGCGATATGGGGATCGCGCTTCTCGTAAATACATAGGGGTCCTGGTTCGGCCATGTGTTCCTCCTGTTGTTATGATAAGGCAAAATGTAGAAATTAGATAATTTCAGAACGGTTCAGAAGTCATTCGCGCTTCATTGTCAATTTTTACTTTATCCTGGTTGTCGAATTGTTAATAAAGCACCTTCTCTTCGTCCAATTTCTTGATTTCATCGTCGCTGAGACCCAGCAGGTTGCGGGCGATCTCGTGGGTGTGCTCGCCCATGAGCGGCGCGACGCCGCGGACTTTGCCCGGTGTCAGCGACATGCGCATCGGGCACGTTTTCAGTTACGACATCGCCGGCTTCAGGCTCGGTGAGGTTGACGAGAAAACCGGTGGCGGCGTACTGCTTGTCGTTCTTGAACTGATCTTCGACGTCTTGCACCGACGGCGGCGCAGACATCGACGCTTTGGACCAGCTCCATCACTTCGTAGGGATCATGCTGCATGGTCCAGCTGGTCACCCACTTGTCGAGTTCGTCTTTGTGGCGCACGCGTTGCCAGTGGGTGGCGAAATTGGCGCTGCGCTTGAGCCCTGATTTTTCCAACAGGCCGGCGAAGCGTTCCCACTCGTCTTGCGTGTAGACGGCGATCACGCACCAGCGGTCGTTGCCTTTGCATTGATAGGGGCCGTAGGGCGAGGCGACCAGACTGCGGTTGCCTTCGGGCTGGGGCTCGCGCTTGTTGACGGTGTATTCGAGATACCGCGGTCCGAGCAGGGCGGCGCCGATCTCTTGCTGGGCGTTGTCGATCCACTGACCGCGGCCGGTCTTTTTTCTTTCAATCAACGCGAGGACAACGCCGAAGGCGCCGGTGACGCCGCCCATGAAGTCGGGATGCTGCGTGCGCGGCTCGGCGGTGGCCGTGGTCGCGCCGGGGTAGTTCCACAAATAGGTCGTCGCCATGGTGTTGCCGACGTTGGGACCGTAGGTGAGGTCGGCGGCGTGGGGGCCGGAGCAACCCATGCCTTTGACGCGGATCAAGATCATGCGCGGATTGATCATCTGCAGATCCGGCCAATTGAGGCCCCACTTTTCTAAAATGCCCAGGCCGAAGTTTTCCACCAGCACGTCGGACTTTTTCACCAGCTCTTTGACCAGCTCGCGGCCCTTCGGGGTCTGCATGTTGACGGTGAAAGATTTCTTGCCGCGTTGGAGCTTCATGAAGTCGGGCTTCTTGTTCCACAGCTTGGGATCTTCGCCGCGATGGCCGTCGCCGCGCAGACGGGTCTCGCAGCGGATCACTTCCGCGCCGAATTCACAGAGCACGCGCGCGACGGTGGGACCGGCGGCGCCGGTGGTTAGCTCGATGACGCGAATGCCTTCAAGGGGTAGTTGGCTCATGGAAAATTCCTTTCAAACAATGGCTGGAAGGTTGGAGTATTGGAATGGTGGAGCGTTGATTGGGTCCGGAACCCATCACTCCAACACTCCAGTACTCCAATCACTCCAATCTCTTGCCTTCAGATCACTCCCTCGGCTTGCAGGGCGACGAGGTCGTCGCTGTTCATGCCGAGATCGCCGACGTAGATTTCCTGGTTGTGCTCGCCCAACAGCGGCGCGGGGCGGAAGATGCCGCCTGGAGTTTCCATCAAGCGCGGCACTGGGCCGAATTGCTTGTATTTGCCGACCATCGGATGCTCCATGTCGACGAATAGGCCGCGCGCCTTGGTTTGTTCCATCTCGACGAATTCGCCGGCGGTGTTGATCGGCGTGACGGCGATGCGGCGCTTCTGACCTTCTTCGTAAAGTTCTTCTTTGGTGTGCTTTGCACAGAATTCGGCGACGGCGCCGACGACGATGTCGGGATGTTTGCGCCGGTAGGCCATCTTTTCGAACTCCGGACCGGAGATCGACGGCGGGCTGCCCATCCACTCGACTAGGCGGCGCCATTGTTCGACTGGAATGATGAAAATGCGCGCGTAGCCGTTCTTGGTCTTGTACGGATCGTAGAGGTCGGTCTCTTCGCCTTTGCGCGAGGCGCGCGCCGGTTTGTCGCCGGTGTAACCATAGTTGGGAATGAAATAGCCGGCGATGTGGCCGCCGCATTCATGCATCGACACGTCGATATGCTGGCCCTTGCCGCTGTCGAGCCGATGATAGAGCGCCACGGCGATGCCGAAGGCGCCGTAGGTCGACGCCATGCCGTAGGCGATCTCTCCCGGCGGCTGCAGCGGCGGTTCGCCCGGTTCGCCGGCGAGATAGAGCAGGTTGCCCAGCGCGATGCCGGCCATGTCGTTGGCTTTGTAGTCTTTCCAGGGACCGTTCTGGCCGAAGGGTGTGATCGAAGCGACGATCAATGTCGGATTGACCGCGCTGAGGTCTGGTAGGTCAGTCCCAATTCCTTGGCGCGCGATGGCCGATAGGTTTCGATGACGACATCGGCTTTTTTGCATAGTTCGAGCAGGATCGCCCGGCCGTCGGGCTTCTCGACGTCGAGCGTGATGCCGCGCTTGTTGGTGTTGAAGTGAAGAAAGTACAGACTCTTTTCCGGGTGCGGCTGTCGTCTTTGAACGGCGGCACGCGGCGCGATTCGTCGCCGGCTAGGCGCTTCGATCTTGATCACGTCGGCGCCCATGTCGGCCAAGAGCTTGGTGCAGTGCAGACTGAGCGGCCCGCCCAAGTCGAGCACGCGGTAGCCGGTCAATGGTCCTGTTGGTGTTGCCATGAAATTCCTCAGAGCGAAATGTAAATTGATTCGTCGCGATTCTTACTTGGATGAAAGTGGGGTGTCAAGGCGGTGACCGGGAAGTTTCGGGTTTGGGTTCGGTTCTGAAGTTACGGGAAGGACTTCACCGCCGAGGCTCGGAGTTCGCAAAGGTTGCGTCTTCGCGATGAGAATGTTTTTTGGATTTACAAACTGCTGATCGCTTGGTTAGTATCGTGACCGACAGGAGTGAAACCATGATCAAGCTTGCCATCTCGTTCGTGTTGTTGATTACAATTCCATCGCCGGCCTCGGCCCAGACCATGGCGCAGATCGTCGAAGGGGCCAAGGCGGAGAAGGAGCTGTTGACCTACGCGACCACTCAGGCGCCGGTGATGAATCGCTTGGTGCAGGGGTTCAATAAAAAATATCCGTTTATCAAAGTCGAGTATTACCGCGCCGGCGCGGAAAAGATCGCCCAGCGTTTCGACACCGAGGCTGCCGCCGGGCGCCATGTGGTCGATGTCGTCAACTTGAGCGGCTCGGAGATGTATTGGACGGCCAAGAAAGGCAACTTCGCGGTTTACGATTCGCCGGAAAGAAAGGCGATTCGCCCAAGCTATAAAGACAAGCAAGGTTTGTGGACGGCGCAGTACTCGACCATCGCGGTGATCGGTTACAACCGCAAGCTGGTGGCGCCGGCCGACGTGCCGAAGAGTTATGACGACATGCTGCTGCCGAAATGGAAAGGTCATATCGGTTTGGATCAAACCGACGACGACTGGTACATGGTGCTGGTGCATGTGATGGGCGAGAAGAAAGCGTCGGAGTTCATCCGCGCTCTGGCCAGGCAAAATGTCGAATTTCGCCGCGGCCGGCAACTGGCGGCGGAACTGCTCGCCGCCGGCGAGTGGGCGATGGCGCCGACCATGCGCATCGCCGCCGGCGAAGAGATTCGCCGGAAAGGCGCGCCGGTAGATTGGGTCGCCATGGAGCCGCTGTTTCCCAATCCGCCCAACGCTCTGGCGCTGGCGCGCCGGGCGCCCCATCCCAACGCCGGCAAGCTGTGGATCGATTACATTCTGTCCAAAGAAGTCCAGGATTATTACGCCAACGAAGTCGGCGTCAGCGTCGGCCGCGCCGATGTGGTTTTGGCCAACGAGCGGCTGCGCAAGTTGCGCTACGGCGAGATCGACTGGCCGGTGTATTTGGAAAAGCTGCAGCACTATCAAGACGAGTGGCGCAAAATCATGAAGCCTTACTGAGCGCGGGAGTTGTCATGTTGTTATCCAGATGGAGAGTTCTCGAAGGCGATTGTCGCCGCGGTTTTGGTCGGTTTGCTGCGACATTGCCGGTGTCGCCGCGCAATCGTCGTTCTTCGACGGCAAGACGATCAGATTGATCGTCGGTTATCCCGCCGGCACCACCCATGACATCTGGGCCAGGATGGTGACGCCTTACTTGAAAAAATATCTCCCCGGCAATCCCGATTTCATCGTTCAGTCGATGGCCGGCGCGGGCTCCATGGTGGCGGTCAATTACATCAACGGCGTCGCCAAGCCGGACGGCCTGACGCTGGCGACGTTTAACGCGGCGCTCTATTTCGAGCAGTTGATCGGCCGCAAGGAAGTACAGTTCGACTGGCCCAAGCTTGGCTGGATCGGCAGTTCGACGCCGGCGACGCGGCTCTTCTACATCCGCGCCGATCATCCCTTCTCGACAATTGCCGACCTGCGCCGCGCGACCGATCCGCCGAAGTGCGGCTCTGCGGGGCGCGGCGGCAGCGGCTATATTTTGCCCAAATTGTTCGAGGAAGCCCTCGGCCTCAAGCTGGCGATCGTGACCGGTTATCCGGGCGGCGGCGAAGTCGATCTAGCGATCGAGAAGGGCGAAGTGCAATGCAACTCCACTTCGCTCTCGGTTTATTTCGGCCGCGAACCGTTTCACACCTGGCGCAAGAAGAACTTCGTGCGCGTGCTGATTCAGACCGGCAACAAACGCGATCCCCGGCTCGCCGACGTGCCGACGATTTACGAGCTCATGGATCAGTACAAGACGCCGGAGGCGAGCCGCCGTTTGACCGCGGTGTTTCTCGACGCCGGACGTTTCGGTTCCTGGCCCATCGCCGCTCCGCCGGGGGTTCCTGGCGAGCGCGTTAAAATGTTTCGCGACGGTTTCGTCAAAGCGCTGAGCGATCCGGCCTTGCTGGCGGAAGCCGCGAAGAAACAACTGGAGGTCGAAACCATTCGGGGCGAGGAGCTTGAAAGCCTGGCCAAGGAAGTGATGGCTCAGCCCCGCGAGGTGGTCGAGCGGCTGAAGGATTTGCTGGCCAAGTAGTAACGATGCGACAACACTTTTTGACTACTATCGGGGATAATTTGCGCGGCTTGGGCAAATTTCTCGATGCGCCAAAGCCAAGAGGGCGGGTTTCAAACCCGCCCCTACGACTCCCGATTCTTTTTTTGCGCCCTCTGCGTTCTTTGCGGCCATGCTTTTTTTCGGTCGCGGCTTCGCCGCGTGCACAACGCGCTTGCTTGTGCAGTGGCTATCACGGCAATTCTATTCACGGTAGTCTCCCGGACCGGTTCGTGCCGCCGACAAACTGCGCGTCGCCTTCGTCAGTCCGAGCGTCGCCTTGTCGCTGCCGTGGGTGGCTAAAGAGCTGGGGATTTTGGCCAAGTATGATTTAGTCGCCGAGATTCTGCTGATTACCGGCAGCCCGCGCTTGGTCCAAACGCTGATCTCTGGCGATGTCGATGTCGTGTTCGCCGGCGTCACGGCGCTCACGCGCGCGCGTCTGCGCGGCGCGGAGGTGGCGATACTCGGCGCTTCGGCCAACCTTTCGAGCCAGAAGTTGATGGTCATTCGCAGCTCGAAGGTTCGCCGTCTCGAAGACTTGAAAGGCGCGACCATCGGCGTGTCGCAGTTCGGTTCCGAAGCCGACACCTTCACGCGCAATGCGCTGGCGACGGTGGGACTCCGGCCGGACCGAGATGTGACGATTCTTCAGCTCGGCGGCCATCAGCAGGTTGCTGCCGCCATGGCGGCGGGAAAATTGGAAGCCGGCGGTTTGGGCGGACTCGCGGCGCTCACCGCGGAGCGCGCCGGGGCGCGGCTTCTCAGCAGCGCCGCCGAGCTGAAGATTCTTTCGCCCGCCGGCACCTTCGCGACCACGCGCGGTTATATTCAGCGCAAGAGAAGCGTCGTCGAGCGGCTGATGCGCTCGTTCGTCGAAGCGATTCATTATCTGAAAACCAACCGGAACGGTTCCATCGCTTTGCTGCAAAAGTACCTGGGCGGGCTGAGCGCCGTGGAGGCGGCTTATCTTTACGACGAGCAGGCCGATTTGTTAGAACGATTGCCGGCGCCCAATGAGAAGGCGCTCCAGGCCGTGCTCGGGCGCGAGAACGATGCAAAGTTGAAAACCATGTCGCCGGCGGATTTCATCGACGCGAGCTTTTTTAGAGATATTGAAAAGAGCGGCTTGATCGAGCAGTTGTACCGGAAGTAGTGGGTTAGCGATGTTCGTGCGGCGAGCATGCGCATCAAGAAGAGTGTCTCGCGCAAAGGGCGCCAAGGACGCAAAGGGAATGACTTCAGAGAAGCCAGCTCACGGGAAATCCGGATGTAGGGGCAGGTTTGAAACCTGCCCTCTTGGAATGCTCGCAATTGCAATGCTGTTTCGAAGTTGACGATGGAATATTAACCCGGCCTCCAAAACACGAAAGGAGAAAACCATGGCACGCATAGGACATATCGCATTACTGACCAAGGACACCGAGAAACTCGCGGCGTTCTACAAGACTTCCTTCGGTCTCAACGAGGTCGCCCGCAGCGGCGAAGCCAGCGAACATGGCAGAGCGATCTATCTCTCCGACGGCCATATCAATTTGGCGATCCTTCCGGCGCGCAACCGGCGCGAGGGGATCTATCACTTCGGCATGCAAGTGGAAGACGTCAAGGGCGCGACGCAAACCGCGCTTGCCGCCGGCGCCACCGGCGGCACGGCGAATCTCCCCAAGGATGGACGCTTCGCCGAAACCTTCGTGCTCGATCCGGTGGGGACGCGGGTGGATTTGTCGCCGGGGTGGAAAGTGTGACCTAGCTTTGCACTCTAGCTTCTTCGACCGCGCCAGTTCGCTGCATGAGGCGACGCTATTACAACGTTCGTTAGCGCATCGATATGCGTGAAATGATGGAGCAGGTTATGCAATCCAACAAATTCATCAGGGTCTGTTTGTTGACAGCTATGGTTTTATTGTTTTCACGCGCGCAACTCCATGCGCAGCCGGCGCTTGAACGAATCAACGCGATCTATGCATCACTTGCCGGCGATCATGCCGCGCTTTACGTGGCCCAAGAGATGGGCTTGTTCCGCAAGTACGGTCTGGATGTCAATCTCAGCTACACCGCGGGAGCGGCGCAGGTGATTCAGACCATGATGGCCGGCGAGAATCAGATCGCGACGGCTGGCGGCAGCGGCGTGGTCGACGCCGATTTCGCCGGCGCGGATCTGGTCGCGGTGGCGGGCATGGTGAACATGCCCGCCTTCTATATCGTCGTTCAACCTGAGATTAAATCGATTCAAGATTTGCGCGGCAAACCGGTGGGCGTCACCCGCTTCGGCTCGTCCACCGATTTCACCATGCGCTATATTCTGAAGAAGGCCGGTCTCGAGCCCGACAAAGATGTGCCGTTGCTACAAATGGGCGGCCAGCCGGAACTCGCGGTGGGAATGGAAGCGCGGCGGATATTTGCCGCGCCGATGACGCCGCCGGCGCTGCAAAAGACGCTCAAGGCGGGAGCGAGGATCCAGATTCCACCGAAAACTATCGGTCTCAGTTTTCCTCACGTCGGCATCGTCGTGCGCAAAACTTATCTCACCGCGCACCGTCAGGTCGTGAAGAATTTCATTTCCGGCTATTCCGAGGGCGTCGCCATGCTGCAAAAAGACAAGGAGGGGAGCAAGAAAGCGATCGCAAAGTTTCTCCAGACCACCGACCCCGAGGTCCTCGAAGCGAGTTGGCAGTTCGGCGTCGACGTCATCGAACGCATCCCCAATCTCGATCCCGAAATGTTCAAGCTCGTCCTCGAAGAGCGCGCGCAAACCCGCCCGGAAGCCAAGAAATTTAAACCCGAGCAGTTTTTCGACGACAGTGTGGTGAAGGAGTTAGAGAAGGAAGGGTTTTTCAAGAAGATCTTTGCGCGGTGAAACGGAGATTCAGCAAAGTGTCGGCCTCGTAAGATAGCTCTTGCCAACGAAGAGATTTGCTATGGCATACTACATAGATCTTTTCTCACCCGAGACTTACGAAGCGTTCAAGCGCTCGCCACGCGATATCTCGGGTTTTCGAATACGCCACAAGGGGATGGCCGAACGAATTAAGTCGGGGGACCTATTGGTTTGTTATATGACTCGGCTCTCGCGATGGTTTGGCGCGCTCGAAGTTACTGAGGGTCCATTTATAGACGATAAGCCGATCTTTGTTCCAGAAAACGATCCATTCGTCGTGCGATTCCGGGTGCTCACATTGGTATGGCTAGACGTAGACAGGGCTATTCCGATTCATGATGACGAAATCTGGAATGGTCTCTCGTTCACACGAGGTCTGGAACATGGTTCCACTGCTTGGACTGGGAAAGTTCGAGGTAGTTTAGTCCGCCTCGAAGATCGTGATGGACAGTTCCTAACGCGAAAAACTTCAAGCTCAAACCGTGCAAGGGAAGACGTACGCGGTCACCGAGGATGATGCGCGAAAGCTGGCTACGCACACAGTTAACCGTCCAGACAAAGTCGTAACTGTGTCAGTACCGGAAGATTATGGTTCCGCGGAGGATTTCGAACCTCAAGAGGAAATCACAACTCGGGAGTCGACCAGAATCCAAGCTCTAATTGCGAGCATCGGCGCTCAAATGGGTTTAGCCATTTGGCTGCCGCGAGCGGATCGTGGTGCTGTGTTGAGAGAGTGGAAAAGCGAATCGCACAACCTGCTTGCTCGCCTTCCGTTAAATTATGACGACACAACTCTTCGCACGATTGAGCAGATCGACGTAATTTGGTTGCGCGGACGCTCGATTGTCAGAGCTTTCGAAGTGGAACATACGACATGCAGTCTACTCGCGGCATACTACGCATGGCTGATCTCCTGGCGCTGCAACCAAATATGGACATTAGACTTCACATTGTGGCGCCGGTCTCCAAACGCGATAAAGTCTTCTCGGAGATTCGACGCCCAGTTTTTTCATTACTTGAAAGAGGCCCGCTTGCGGACAGTTGCACGTATCTGTCGTACGATAGTCTTCGCGAGCTTGCAGCCGACAAGCACCTCGCACATCTTTCGGATAGCGTACTTGATGAATATGCGGAAGAGGCTGAGTAAGGCCGAATGATAAAAGGTAATGACACGAGGGGCAGAAATCCCATCGGGCCCAGATCTGGAAATTAAGCATGCCTGTAGGGGTTTGGACTAGAACTCTACGAAAATCCCTGCGCCAATAACAGCGCATGAATCCCATTTGAATATCTCTGCGAAGTAAACTGTAAGCCGGGCATGCGGTCGCGTTTTTCAGGGCGCGACCGCATGCTCCGGCCTGACAATCGATCTCACTCGTGAGGCGAATTCTACTTCACTTCGTAACGCTTGACGGTGGCGCGCCCGCCTTGCAGGCCGCGGGAGTGTTTCTGAATCTCCGTGTGGGCTTCGCTTTTTCGATACTTGTCGATGCTCGCCTGACTGTCCCACTCGGAATAGGAGATGAATTCGCCGCGCTCATCGGCGCATTCCAATAGTTTTTCGGACAGACATCCCGGTTGCTTGATCATGAGAGGGGCGCAGTGGTTTTTCCACAGGCTGATCGCTTGCGAAACCTGATCCGGCTTTACGGTAACGAAAATCATTCTGACAATCGACATAATGACCTCCTTGTCAATAAATCAAAGCCAAGACACTTACTTGCTGGAAGATTGTGCGGCGAATTACCTGGTCAGTAGCTTAATGAGCACAACCCTCTTTTGTCCCTCCTTTCGAATCTACTCTTTAAATTACCATCTATCACAAGATAGGGAAGAACCATATTAATTTTACCAGCAACATTGTCGGCTGGACAATTGTCCTGGCAGACAACGATTTGCAATCGTGGTAATCAAAACTGTGGAAGTCGCCTGAAGCACGGAAATACTCGCGCGAAGGTTTCAAGGACTGCCCAGCGATTGTGGACTTCTAATTAGATTCTCGGCGGCATTGGCGGTGTCACGCAAACGGATCAAAAGGAGGGAATATGTCGATCAAGCTGAATCACACGATTGTGCCGGCAAAGGATAAAGAGGCGGCGGCGAGTTTCTTCGCGCAGATTTTTGGCCTCAAGTACGATGGGCCGATGGGTCATTTTGCGCCGGTAAGGGTTAACGAGGAGTTGACGCTGGACTTCGATAACGCCGAGTCGTTCGAGCCGCACCATTATGCATTTCACGTCAGCGATGAGGAATTTGACGCGATCTTTCAGCGTATTCAGAAAGCCGGTATTACCTGGGGCAGCGAGCCGCGGAGTCCGACGAATCGCCAATTGAATACTCGCAAGGGCGGGCGCGGAATTTACTTTCATGGTTCCGACGGCCACTTGCTCGAACTACTCACACGCGCTTAACGACGGGGTTTGATCAGAACAGATAACAAGATCGGGCTTTGCTTCCAGGTATTATCGTAACGCAGCTTGGCGATCAGATCTCGACAGGCGCCCGTTCCGTTTAGCTGCCCCAGAATGACGCGGGGGCGCGAGGTTGGCGTCCTCGTGCCCCCGCGTTTGGGCTATCGTGCTAATGCGGTGATGATCGAGCAGAATTACTGGCCGCGCGTCGCCGGATCGACGCCGGCGAATTTCAAAAAGTCGATCATGCGAAAACTCTCCGGCGTGCCGCCAAAGGTTGGCAGCGTGGGCAGCCAATTGCGCTGCGAGTTGAGATAGGAATCGTCATCGAGTTGGAGCAAGCCGATGAATACCTCGGCGACAATGCGTCCGCCGACCGGACCCAGGCGCAGGCCGTCTTCCATCAGTTCCGCTTCTTTCAGGATGTAGTAGAAGAGCGGCGTCGACTCGACGAAGCTCGGCAAGATCGCCTTCAACTCGCCCAGATCGCTGTTGCTCAACTGCGGCACTCCCATGGCTTTGGCGATCGCCTGGCCCGACGGCACCTCCCAGGTCAAGGTGCGCAGGAGATTGCGCGTCATCAGCGATGTGGGTGGTGTGCCGCTGAAAATCGTTTGCAGCGGTAGGTTGAACAGCGGCGTCGAGATCTTGGTGTCGATCCGTTTATTCGGACGGACATCGGCTTCGAATCCAGGAAAATTAAAAAATGTTTGCCAGCCGATGAACCGCCGCGGTGCGCGCGCGCCGCCGCGTAGATCGATGGGATCGGCCTGGCCTTGACCCGCGGGCTCGAAGACCATGCCGAAGAACGGCTTACCGTTGTCGCCCGCTAGATTGGCGCGGTAGGACGGCCGGATCATGCTGTGACCGAAACGATAACCGATCTGAAACTCCACTGGAATGAACGCCTCTTCGCGCGGGCGGTAATACTTTCGACCGCCTTTCAACACCGTGTCGACCATGGGTTGACCGACGAACGACGGGTAAAAACTCGTGCAAGTATCATCCACTGGTAATGCCAAATGGCGAGGCGGCGCGCCCGGTGAAAAGCGTTGTAGTTATTGATTCTCGGATGCTGTGCGCGCACCAGATCGACGGCGTTGTTGTGAAATTTTAACAATGCCGCCTGGAGGCCTGAAATTATCATATTCTCGTCGTTGCGGGGATCGGCAATGATCGCCGCGTTGGTCGTGGGATTGCGCGGCAGGTCCTCGAATAGCCCGCTGTTCTCGACCAGAAACTTGATCCGGTCGTCGGTACGATACAATCTCGGCGAGTCGGCCGGCCCGCCGCCATAGACCGAGTCGAGGTCGAAGATCGGAATACGCGCGTTTGGGGATCTTCTAGGGATGGCTGGAATTCCCAAACGAGTCGTCTGGTCAAAGGTCATGTCATGGTCGAGAAATTGCCCCATGAAGGTCGTGCCGGCGGTATGCTCCGGGTTGTTACGGTTGCCGTTACTCAGAGTTAAATCGGTGATCAGCAGGATCGGTCCCTTGGCAAGGTCGTCCTTGGCGTCGAGGATGCCGCCAGGCTTGCCGAGTTCGGTCAGCGCGGCGCGCACTGTGTCCGTGGCTGCGGCGAATGGCGCGAGCCGAAACATTCTACCGAAGTTGTCGCCTTCCGAATGTTCTGGTCGCCGTCCCCGTTCTTCGTCTTCAGCTGCCCTTCCTGATGGTACTCCTAGGGCAGTAAGAGCCCAGGCACTTGCCGCTCCCGTGCCGACTTTTTTCAGGAACTGCCGGCGGCCGAGATCGACCC
Organism: uncultured delta proteobacterium; assembly: GCA_963847445.1. GTDB lineage: Bacteria > Desulfobacterota > Binatia > UBA9968 > UBA9968 > DP-20. The sequence goes on from CAWJZV010000046.1 coordinate 315,791, forward strand.
TCGCGACGTGTTTTAGTTTTTGTTTGTTCATAAATTTCTCTCCTCTTCTTGTGTAGTCAAACTTCTACGGCTCCGACGCGGCCCATCGTCGGCGGGATCGAGTTCGTTGTACGTTCGCACTGCCCGGATATTGATTGTTTGCGGAGTTCGAGCGAAAGAGCAGCAATTAGTCGGCCATTGGCGCGGTTGTTTATTCCGCAACGGACTAAAACTATCGATGCGCTAAAAGCGTAGAAATTGACGCGCGGTCGTATAAACTGGGAAAAAATTTGTCTTGGCGCGCAGCGCAGCGGCGCCTGATCGAACGCGGCAACGGACAATATTGTTTGTCGTCAACTCAGAATGAGCAGAGAGCGCCGATTACAAAGTTCGCAGCCGTGCTCGACATCCCATCGCTTCTTGTTATATGGAATGCGTATTATTAATTTTGAAAGGAAACCCGGAGTTCGACTTATGATGATTCACAAGATCTGCGCATGTTTTTGTCTGTCAATGATGTTGTTGTTGAGTGCCCGCGCCGAGTCACAGGAGAAAAAACTCGACCGTTCTGCGTGTCGGCGGCGGTTCGGCGTCGGCGGCGCAGATGACGATCTGGTTCGCTAAAGAAGCCGGTTTCTATGAGAAGCATGGGCTCAATGTCGAGGTGATTAGCATTCCGGGTAGTTCGCTGGCGATACAAGCGATGTTGTCGGGGGAGTTGCCGATCATTCAAGCCGGCGGCGCCGGCCCGATTCAAGCCGCGCTTTCGGGAACCGACACGGTGATTCTTGCGACCATCGTGAAAAAATTTAACTGGTGGATTTTCGGCCAACCGAATATCGCGCGAGTGGAGGACTTGAAGGGCAAGATTTTTGGCGTGACCCGCTTCGGCACCCAGTCCGATCTGGCGTCGCGCATTGCTCTACGCAAGGCCGGGCTCGAGCCGGAGCGGGATGTGACGATGATTCAAACCGGCGGGCCGGCGGAAACCGTAACCGCCATGGCTGCGGGCCGGGTCAACGCGGCGGCGATCAGCCCGCCGGCGACGCTGCAAGCGAAGCGATTGAAGCTCAAGGATTTGATGGATCTGACCACCCTCGATGTCGAATATCACGTCAATGGCGTGGTGACGACGCGGCGCTACTTGAAGGCCAACGAAGATATCGCCCGGCGTTTTCTGCGCGCCTATACCGAAGGCGCGGTGCGCGGCATGAAAGACAAGGCCTTCGCGATCAAGACCATGGGCAAGTATTTTCGCACCGACGACAAAGAGGTGCTCGACGAAACCTACGAGCTCAGCATCAAGAACGGGTTCACCGTGCCGCCGTACCCGGCGGGCATTCCCGGTCTCTTGCAAGATTTGGAACGAACTATGCCCAAAGCCAAAACCGCCAAGCCTGAGGAGTTTATCGACAATCGCTTGGTGCGCGAAATGGATCAGAGCGGCTTCGTGAAGTCGCTGCTGGCGGCGAAGTGAGGCCGAGCATTGGGAAAATCATCCCGCAAAGGCTAAGTGACAGGTTAGAGGCCTGTCATCCCGAGCGAATGCGAGGGATCTAAGATGGATTTCTCCCTATCGGTCGAAATGACATAGCCCTTATTTTCCTTTGCGCCCTTAGCGTGCTTGGCGCGAGATATTCCGAATCTCGGTTGCCGCGGGGCCCGGGTAACCGTTCGTAGTGAATTCAAATCCTCTGTAGGAGCAGTCGATGGCGCTATCCACTGACGATAAATTTCGCGTGACGCTACTCGGCACCGGCGCGCCGCCGCCGCGCTTGGATCGTTTTGGGCCGAGCACATTGGTCGAAGTCGGCAAGCAGAACTTTATTTTCGACGCCGGTCGCGGGGCGATGCAGCGGCTCCATCAATTGGCCATTCCGTTTAGCGATATCACCGGGCTTTTTCTCACCCATCATCACTCGGATCATGTCGTCGGCTTTCCCGATCTCTGGCTCACCGGCTGGATCGGCCGGCCCTGGGGGCAGCGGGCGCAGCCGTTACCGGTTTACGGTCCCGAAGGAACGCGGCAGATGATGGAGCACCTGCCGCTGGCGTTTCATGTCGATATTCGCGTGCGCAGCCGGAGCTATCCGCCGGACGGCGTTAAACTGGACGCCCGCGAGATCCGCCAAGGCGTGGTGTTCGACCATGACGGCGTCAAGGTCAGTGCGTTCGAGGTCGATCATGGCGGCGAAGAGTTGCCGGCCTATGGTTACCGCATCGATTACCAAGGGCGCTCGGCGGTGCTGTCGGGCGACACCACGTTCAACGAAAACTTAATTCACCACGCTCAGGGTGTCGACTTGTTGGTGCACGAGGTGACCGCGGCGGCCGGCAGCGCGGCGGAGAATCCGCAGCAACTAAAACGGATCGGCGCCAACCACACGACGCCGGAGCAGGCCGGTGAGGTATTCGCGCGGGTGCGGCCGAAGCTGGCGGTTTACAATCATCTGTTGCTGTTCGGCAGCGCACAGCCCGAAGATTTGATCCCGGCGACGCGAAAAAAATATGACGGACCGTTGATCGTCGGATCGGACTTGCTGCAGATCGAGATCGGCAGCGAGATTCTCAGCAGACCGTTCCGGCCCAAGATTTGGTCAGTGAGGACGGCAGCGGCGCCAGTTTTCCGGAGATGCGAGTCCGGTGCACGCAGGAAATGCCGGACATTGCCTCACAGCTGTTGACTAGCGGTGAGTTGCTGGGATAACCCAATCTAAGGAAATATCGATCGAATGAAAGCAATTGTTAAATGGCTAATTTGCTTGGGCTGGTTTGCGCTGGCGTCGATCGCGTCTGCCGCCGCGCTCCTCGAGCCGGTCACCATCGGCTACTCGACTTTTTCCGGCGCCTACCTGCCGCTATGGATTGCTATTGAAGAACGATTGGGCGCTAAATACGGTCTCGATATGCGGGCGATCTATGCCGGCCGAATCAGACCGCAACAGCTCCTGGCAAGCAATGAAGTGCCGTTTGTCATGGCTTCAGGCACCGGCGCTCTCACTTCGCATATTCTCGGCGTCAAGGACCAAGCGATCATCTTGGTGACGATCAACAAGGTCAATTCGGCGATTTTCAGCAGACCGGAGATCAAGCGGGCCGAGGATCTGCGCGGTAAAACCATCGCCACCGGCCGCCCCGGCGCCTTCGGCGATACCATGGTGCGCTATGTTTTGCGGGCCAAGCTTGGGCTCGTGCCGGATCGCGACGTGAAGATGCTGCCGATGGGCGAAGCGCAGTTGGCTTTCCCTGCGCTGGAACGCGGCGTCGTCCAGGCGGCGTCGTTGACCATGCCGTTTACCTTGATCGCCAAGAAAATGGGCTACCGGGAGTTGATCGACTACGACCAAGCAGGGGTCGTTTATCCGTACAACACAGTCACCGTGCTGCGCCAGACGGTGGTGAAAAATCCCGATCTAACCGAGCGCGTTCTAAAAACGCTCATCGATGGAAGTCATATCGCCAAGACCGAGCGGGAGAAAAGTTTGGCGGTGATGAAGAAATACATGCGCGGAACCAGCGACGATATCTTGGAAGAAACCTATCGCTACACTAAGAGCGTAAGCGAAGAGGTGCCGACGCCGTCGTTAGAAATCATCAAGGCGGCGCTGGAAATTCTCTCCTATGAATACCCCAAAGCGAAAGACACCGATGCCAACCTGATCATTGACACCACGATCATGAAACGCATCGAGCAGAGCGGCTTTATCAAAGCCTTGTATAGAAAATGAAAGCTTGGAGTGGTGCTAGACTTCGATAAGCGTGTGCCACAACGCCTACGATCGATGTAACCGATAAAATGCTTCGACTTCGCTACAGCGCAATCTATTCAACTTTCGCCCTCGCTTTTTATCTGCTCCTTGGTGGGCCCGCTAATGCGGCTTCCGCGCCTTCGAAGATTTTCTTTGCCTACGGAACTCTGAGTGCGCGGCTGGTTCCTTTCTGGATTGCCGAGGAACAGGGATTCTTCAAAAAGTACGGCGTCCCGGCCGAGCTCGTATTCGTGCGCGGCGCGTCCACGCTCATGGCTGCGCTGGCTTCGGGAGACGTGCCGATCGGAGTGACCGGCGGAACTCCGGCGCTCGGAGGTGCGGCGGCGGGCGCTGATCTCACGATCGTCGCCAACGTTGCCAATCGCGTTAACGTCGAAGTGATGGTGCGACCGGGGACGAAGAGCGTCAACGATTTGCGCGGTAAGCGCTTCGGCTTGCAAAGTTTCGGCGGCACCACTTGGCTTTACACCATGTTGGCGTTGGATCAGCTAGGCTTGGACCCGGCGCGCGACAATATCCGTCTGTTGGTGGTTGGCGATCAGAACGTTCTCAATCGCGCGCTGGAAACCGGAACCATCGACGCCTTGGTTCTCAGCACTTCGGTCTTTAGCCGCGCTTTGAAGGAAAAGGGCTTTCCCACTCTCAGCGAGCTTAAATTGGTGATTGCCGGCATGACAGTCGTTGTGAGAAAATCCTTGGTCCAGCAGCAACCGGGGGTGGTCGAAAATTTGCTCAAGGCACAAATCGAGGGCCTTGCGTTCACGCTCAGCCCGCGCCACAAAGCCACGGTCTTAGACACCATCAAGCGGCGCATCAAAGTCGCCAATCTCGACCTGGTCGAACAAGACTTTAAAGAAATCGTTCAAGAGTTCGAACGCAAACCGTATCCTTCCCTCGATGGGCTGAATAATATTCAGCGCTTGCTGAAAGGTCAAAATCCCAAGCTGGCGCAACTCAAAGTGGAAGATGCGATCGACGACCGGTTCGTTCGTAAGCTCGACGAGACTGGCTTCATCGACAAAATGTACGCGTCGTACGGTCTGAAGTAAACGCCATTGCGCGAGTGCGATTGGAGTCAGCGAGCCGGCCGAGTTCCGATGCTGCAGATTGCTGCGCGCGGATTTTTTAAAGTGTTTGCTGAAAAATGTTTGCTGATAAGAGTAAGGTGTAACGCATACAGGCGATTTTTCGCCGCGCTTTACATTGACTAAATCCGGCCACAGTGATAACCGGCAAGGATAATTGCTTGTAGTTTGGAAGGCACATGTTTAAAGCCAAAAACTTTGTCGGCAACTCTCTCATAGTCATCTCGTTGTTTCTGATCCCTGAGGTTCGCGCGGCCGCGCGCCTCGAACCATTGACCGTCGCTTACTCCAATTTTACCGGCACCTATGCGCCGCTCTGGGTGGCCGTCGACGAGAACCTCGGCGCTAAATATGGTTTGGATTTGAAAGCGATCTACGCCGGGCGGATTCGGCCGCAGCAGTTGCTCGCCACCGGCGAAGTGCCGATCGTGCTGGCCACCGCGACCGGGACGATTACCTCGCATATTCTCGGCGTGAAAGATCATGTGTTGGTGGCGACGATCACCAACAAAGTCGGCACGTCGATATTCGCCCGCGGCGATATCAAAAGCGTCGAAGATCTCAAAGGCAAGACCATCGCCACCGGCCGGCCCGGGGCGTTCTTGGACGCGACCGTGCGCTACGTGCTGCGGAGCAAATTCAATCTGATGCCGGACCGCGATGTCAAACTGTTGCCCACCGGCGAGCCATCCCTCGGTTTGCAGGCCCTGGAGCGGGGAGTGGTCGAAGCGGCGGCGATGTCGAGCCCGCATATGTTTGTCGCGCGCAAAGCGGGATTCAGGGAGTTGGCCAGCTTCGACAAGTTGGGCGTCGAATATCCTTACACCAGCGTGGTGGTGCTGCGTCAAACGGTGGTGAAGAGCCCGGACTTGATCGAGCGCTTCCTAAAGACCATCGTCGAGGGCATTCATGTCTTCAAAACCAACAAGGCGAAAACCATGGCGGCCTTTAAGCGCCACATGAAGGGCGCCGACGATGAGATCCTCGAAGCAACCTACCAGCATAGCCGCGCGACTTTGGAAGATGCGCCCCATCCGACCCTCCAGTCGGTGAAAGTGGCGCTGGAAATGTTGGCGTTGCAATATCCGCAAGCCAAGCAGACCGACCCGAATCCCATCGTCGAACCACTGTTTATGAAGAAGATCGAAGACAGCGGCTTCATCCGGGCGCTGCAAAAGAAGTAAACGCCATGGCCGACAGCGACGAGATTCTCTATCACAAGCAGCGCCAGGGCGTGCTGATCACGCTCAACCGGCCGGCGGCGATGAACGCGGCGACCCGGCCGATGTTGCACAAGCTCGGCGCGGCGCTCGACGATGCCGTCGCCGATGCGCAAGTGCGCGCCATCGTCCTCACCGGCTCGGGCCGGGGATTTTCCACCGGCATGGACCAGGGCGGCGGCGCGGCGCACCGGCGCGACATGGACTGGCCCTACGGTGTGCGCGCCGGCGAGAGCGCGGCGGACTTCATCGACAACTACCGCGGCCATGAAGCGATCTTCATGCGCATCTTCGAGTGCCCAAAACCGGTCATCGGCGCGATCAACGGCTGGGCCATGGGCGTGGGCTCGTGGATGTCGCTGTTCACCCACATCACCATCGCGTCCGAACAGGCGGTGTTCGCCCAGCCGGAAGTGCGCCATGGCTCCAATACGGGATTCATCTGGACCTTGCTCGCCGGCTTCAAAGACGGTCTGCGCTACTCGCTCACCGGCGACCACATCGACGCCCAGGAAGCGCTGCGCATCGGCTTGGTCAATCAAGTGGTGCCCGCCGACCGGCTGCTCGACGAGTGCTTCGCCATCGTCGAGCGCATCGCCCTGGTGCCGCCGGAGACCGTCAAGCTCAATCTGCAACTGGCGACCATGGGCATGCAGATGATGGGCTTCAAAGACGCCTGGACGATGGATGGGCAACTGTCGGCGGCGGCGCATACGCTGCTACGCGAGGAGCTGCGCCGGCCGCTCGATGAAAAAAGAAAGGCCGAAGGAACCAAAGCTTATTTGCAGATGCGCGATGGGCCGTTTCAACCGGAACCGTTTGGGCCGCGCGCCAAGCGGCGCGATTAAGCGCGCCGCTGGTTCAAAACGTTCAATTCGTTCAAATCGTTCAAAATGTCGGAGGAGCAGGCTCCGATAACCTCCGAGACGACTTGAACGATTTGAACTTTTTGAACGGCTTGAACTCCGGGGAGATTGAAAGAAAGAATTGTGACCAACTTCGAAACGATTCTATTCGAGAAACAGCGCCGCGGCGTGTTGATCACGCTCAACCGGCCGGCGCTGCGCAATGCGCTTAACCGAGCAGATGAAAGACGAGTTGCGGGCGGCGTTGGAGTTGGCGCGCGACGATGAAGCGATTCGTGCCGTGGTGCTCACCGGCGCCGGTGGGCTGTTTTCCAGCGGCGACGATATGAACGAGTCGCTAGTCGGGTAAGCCGGCGTGGCCCTATGGTATTGCCGAAGGCAGCGCGTTGGTGGATGTTTATAATCGGCTGCGCGACCGGGCGCGGCAGGAAAAGATCGACGAGCAGCTCTATCGCTGGCAGTTTCCCAAGCCGATCATCGCCGCGGTGAGCGGTTGGTGTCTCGGTTCGGCGTCTTGGCTGGCGTTGTCGTCTCATCTGACGATCGCCGCGGATGATGCCGTCTTCGGCCAACCCCAGGTGCGCCATAGCGATGGCACGGACTTTATCTGGACGGTGCTGGGAAAGTTCAAGAACGCTTTGCGCTACGGCCTCACCGGCGATAGTGTCGACGCCAAGGAAGCGCTGCGCCTGCGCCTGGTCAACAAAGTCGTGGCGAAAGATCGGCTGCTCGACGAATGCTTCCGGCTGGTCGAGCGCATCGCTCTGGTGCCGCCGGACACCGTGAAGATCAATTTGCAAAAGGCGACTTCCGGTTACGAGATGATGGGTCTCGGCAAGGCCTGGTCGCTCAATGCCGAACTGTCGGCGCTGGCGCAGTTGTCGCGCCGGGAAGAATTTTATCAACCGTTGGAAGCGGCGCGCGAGCAGGGCGGGTGGAAGGCGTTCTTTGCAACTGCGGGATGCGCCGTTTACAGCGATCGAAAAGAAATAAGATTCAGGATTCGTTCAAGCCGTTCAAATAGTTCAAAACGTTCAAATCGTTTCGGATTGGGAAAGGAGAGACGTGATGGGATACTCGAAGTTTCGTTGCCTGCTGGCCGTTACTGCTGTCGCTCATCTCGTTTGTGACATGACTGCGGGGCGCAGGCGACCGACCCGAAGATCGTCGAGGCGGCGAAGAAGGAAGGCGGCGAGATCGAGGCTTACGTCACGCTGCGCACCGATACGGCGCAATATATTTGGAAGATGTTCGAGGCCAAATATCCGTTTCGTGAAAGTGAAGCAGTACAAGGCCGACAGCGACAAGATGCTCCAACGCTTGGCCACGGAGTATCGCGCCAAGAAGTATCTCGTCGATGTGCTCAACTTTGGCGGCGGCTTTCATACTCAAGTGTTGATCGAGCACGGCATCGCCGGCGCGTACCTGTCGCCGGAGACGAAATACTTTGCGCCGGCGTTCAAAGAGAAGAGCGGTCTGTGGACGACGCTCTATTACAACCCGTTGACGATCGTCTACAACACCAAAGCTGCTGGCGCCCAACGAACGGCCCAAAGACTGGTTCGATCTTTTGCATCCGCGCTTCAAGGGCCGCTTGGCCATCGAGCAGGAGCAGGTCACTTGGTACGCCGGCATGTTGAAGCGCTACGGCGTGGAAAAGGGCAAACAATTCATGCAGGGCTTGGCCAAGCATGATCCGCGTCCCGAGCAGTCGTCGCGCGGTAATGCGCTGCTTGCCGCCGGTGAGTTTGCCGCTTACATCGGCCGCGGCCATGTCGCGGAGATGTTCAAAAAAAAGGGCGCGCCGGTGGACTGGATCAAGAATCCCGATCCGTTGGTCGTCCAGCCGGCGACGGTGCAGATCGCCAAGCATGCGCCCCATCCGAACTCGGCCAAGCTGTTGATCGACTTCATGTTGTCCGAGCAAGTTGCCGAACTATTGGCCAAAGAGCAGCGCTTGCCGGGGCGCAGCAACGCCGCCGGGCTCGATCCGGCGTTCAAGGAGATCAACGCCGAAAAAATCCTGCCTCTATCGATCGAAGAGGTGCAGGCGAACTTTCGAAAATATTTGGAAGAGTATAGAACATATTTCGGCAAGTAACCGAGCGGGTGGACAATGGCAAAGGCAACGGATAGAGCGAAAACCGGTAGTGTGACGATCGCCACGGTGCGCCGGCGCGAGGAAGCGCGCCAGGTAGCGACGCGGCTGGAAGCGGCGGGTATCGAGTGGGCCATCGTCGAAGAACGGCTGACGGTTCCAGCCAGCGGCGGCCGGTACCGCCCCGGCGGCATCAAAGTGCAGGTCGACCGCAGCGACGCCAAACGGGCCATCGAGCTGTTGCGCGAACAGCATGCCGACCGCGCCTGCGCCGGAGAATCGCTCGTTCCGTGTGGGCGCCAAGCGTCAGGTGCAGGCCGACGGATGGTGGCGCACGGCTCTGGAAGCGGGCGTCAATTCTTGCCTTGGCGACTTTATTGGCGATAGGATTTTTTCTGGATTAAAATTATTTAGAAATGAGAAACTAAATGCTCGATGGCAAACTGCGTATCGCTCCGACCTGTTATCATGTGCTGCATCAAGTGCCGGTGATGACCGCCCATGAATTGAACTTTTTCTACGACGAGGGGCTCAAGACCGCCGACGGTTCTCTCGGCTACGAAATTCTCACCGACTCGATGGTGCCGTTCGGCTTGGAAAAGCTCGGCATCTCCCAGGCGATGAAGGAAAAGTCGGTGGATATCGCCCTCGACGTCCAGTCGCGCACGGTATTTTATCAGCGCGCCCGGGGGGCGGATCTCTATGTTATCTCCGGCTGGCGTAATCAGCACACCAACGTCTGGGTCGCGCCGCCGCATATTAAGTCCCTCAAAGAATTGAAGGGCAAGCGGGTCGGCATCAGCGATTTCAACAGCATTCGCCACTGGGCGATTCAGATTCAACTCAAAAAGGCCGGTCTCGATTTGGAGAAGGACATCGAGTGGGTGCGCATCGGCGTCAACTCGCGGCTGCATCTGGACGCGATCCGCAGCGGCAAGGTCGAGTGCGCCCCGGTGCCGCCCTGGTACGCCAAGGAGTTGCAGGCCGAGGGGTGTAACGCGCTGGTGTCGCCGGCGGATCAGTATCCCGACGGACGGCCGGAGCGCATCATCGCCGCCACCGGACGGATTCTCGAAGAGCGCCCCGACTTGGTGAAGGGGTTTCTCAAGGCGATGATCCGTTCCTACTGGTTCGTGCGCGACATGCCGAAGAACTACGAGTATATTTCCAACCTGGAAAAGCGCTTGCGCTTGCGCAGCCCCGATCCCGAAGAACGTATCGTCAAACATTTGCGCTCGGCGCAGGACTTGGAAGCGATGCCGTTCCCGTTGGACGGTCGCGCCACCGGCTTTGAAGATATGCTCAAGGAAGAGGAGCGGCTCGGTGAGCTGAACTACGATGTCCCGGCGATCAGCGATGTGGTCGCCCAGGACTTATGCGACGAGGCGTTTCGCGAGCTGCGGGCGCGCAAGGATTTGGATGAAGAGTTCCAGCGCTTAAAGGTGATTGAAAAACGCTGGGGGTATTAGCGGCTTGCGCGCCAGTTCAAATCGTTCAAGCCGTTCAAAACGTTCAAATCGTTTTGGATGGTCTTCGTGCCGCGACTGGTAGACGAGAGTGAGAGTCTAATGAGAACAACGAAATCATCGATACTTTCAAATCTATCGGTTTTATTTCTGTGCGGTGGACTGCTGGCGAGTTCAACCGTTCACGCGCAGAACGCGAAGACTTTCTTCGACGGTAAAACATCACGTTCCTGGTCGGCTCGTCGGCCGGCGGCGGCACGGATGTGACGGCGCGGTTGATCGCGCGCCATATCGAACGCCACTTGCCGGGCAAGCCGCGCATCGATGTCGCCAACAAACCGGGGGCGGGCGGCATGATCGCGGCCAATGAGCTCTACAATTTGAAGAAGCCCGACGGTCTGAGCATCAGCACGCTCAACACCGGCGCGCTGTTCGCGACGGCCACCGCTAACGAAGCGATCAAGTTCGATCTGCAAAAGTTTCTCTGGGTCGGCCAGGCGTTCGACGACGCTCAGGTGCTGTATCTCAAGACTTCGACGCCCTACACCAGCTTCGATTTGATCAAAAAGGCTAACCGCGAAGGCAAGCAGCCCAAGATGGGCGCTCAGGCTCTCGATCACACCAGCAATGTCGTGGTCAAGATCGCCGAGCAGATTTTCGGCTTGGACTTCACGGTGATTCCCGGTTATCCCGGCACGCCGCAGATTCTTCTCGACATCGAGCGCGGCGCTCTCGATGGCCGCGCCCAGGGCATCGGCTCCTTGATGTCGACCCGGCGCGAGTGGATCAAAAACGGCTACATTAAAATTTTGGCGACCTCGAAAAGACGCCGCGACCCGCGCATCCCGGAGGTCGCCTCCATGGAAGAGATCGCGCCGGCGGGCAGCAAAGGGCTGCTCAACGCGCTATACGCCGGACAAAATCTCGCCCGTTCGGTGGTCTTGCCGCCGGGCGTGCCGGCGGACCGGGTGAAAATCTGGCGCGATGCCTTCGCCGCCATGACCAAAGACGAGGCCTTCAACAAAGAGGCTGAGAAACTCGGCCTCGAAGTCGAATTGATCCGCGGCGAAGAGATGAATCGCGACATCGAAGCCACGCTGCGCGATAAGCGCTTGATGGATCTCTATCGCATGATCTCCTCGGCGAAATAAAGAAAGGCAAAAGGAAAAAGTAAGAAGTAAAAACTGATAGATCGATCGAATTTTGCCTTTTTACTTTTACCTTTTGAATTGATTTGACTTCTCTCGCCATTCTCATCGATTTCGGCAGCACGTTTACCAAAGTCAGCGCGGTGGATCTGGCCAGCGCCCAGCTGCTCGGGCGCAGCCAATCGCCGTCGACGGTGCTCACCGATGTGCGCGAGGGATTGTTGCGCGCGTTGGTTTCCCTGCACGAGCGCCATCGTCTTTTCGATGAAACGCCGCAAGATTTATCGATTCTCAACGATAAATTCGTTTTGGCGTCGAGCAGCGCCGCCGGCGGCTTGCGCATCGTCGTCGTCGGCAACGTTCCCGGTTTGACCGTCGAAGCGGCGAACCAGGCGGCGCTCGGTGCCGGCGCCAAAGTCGTGGGCGCGACGGCGTTCAAGTTGAACCCGAGCCAAGCTTGCCGATCTCGAACTGCTGCGCCCCGACATGATTTTGCTGACCGGCGGCGTCGACGGCGGCGACGCGGCGACGATTCTCCACAATGCGGCTCTGCTAGCGCAGTCGTCGCTGGCGGTGCCGATCGTGGTCGCCGGCAATCGCCTGGCGGCGGAGGTCGTCGCGGATTTATTGCGGCGCGGCGGCAAGGAAGTGGCTCTGTGTCGCCAACGTCATGCCCCACGCCGGCAAGCTCGACGTCGAGCCGGCGCGCGAGGCGATCCGGCAAATCTTCATGGCGCGTATCACCCAAGCCAAGGGGCTCGACGGCTTGGCGGGGATCGTGCCGGTGGTGTTGCCGACGCCGATGGCGGTGCTGGAAGGAGTGCGCCTCGGCGCCGAAGGCGCGGCGGCTGAAGCTGGTTGGGGCGATATGCTGGTGGTGGATGTTGGCGGGGCGACCACCGATGTTCACTCCATCGGCTACGGTCATGCCGGCGGCGAGAACGTGATCGTTCAAAGCATGGCCGAAGCTTATGCCAAGCGCACCGTCGAAGGCGACTTGGGCATCCGATATAACGCCGGCACGATTTTCGAACGAGTCGGTGCAGCAACGTTACTGGAGGATTTACAGCGCGACTTCGGCCACATCGCGGTGACCGGCGCGATGCTGCGCGGCTACGTCGAACAAATCGGCCATGACACCAGCACTCTGCCGCAAGCCGACTGGCATGGCGCCGCGGATGCAGTGCTGGCCCGCGCCGCGGTGGATATCGCGATTGCGCGCCATGTCGGCCGGCGCGAACGGATCGTCGCCCGCGAAGGCGAGGCGTGGCTGCATTACGGCAAAGACATGCGCGACACGCACACGCTGATCGGCACCGGCGGCGTGTTTGTCCATAACCCGAGCGCGGCCTTCATTCTCGCCCAGCGCGAGCAATCGGATGACCGCGTGCAGGCGCTGCGGCCGCGCCAACCAAGAATTTATTTGGACAGGTCTTATCTGCTCTATGCCGTGGGTTTGCTTGCCCAGGAGTATCCGTCGGTGGGGCTGCGGCTCTTTCAGCAGCATATGCAACAGATCGGTTGAGCGGCTTTCGGTTTCCGTGCGCTTGATGTCTCGCCAGGGGATCGTAGAAACCTCTCTCGTTCGGACAATGTCAATGTTCGTCATGCCGGCGCAGGCCGGCATCCAGACCCATCATCCACCTGGATACCGTTTTTCAACGGTATGACGGACGCTGTCCGTCACCTGGATTCCCGCGTGCGCGAGAATGACGGAAATAGCAATCTCATTACGTTCGGTAAACGCAGAACCAGATGGCTTCGAGCCAACGGTTGTTTACTTGATCTTCGCGGCGATCTCGGCGAGCCGATCCATCTGGTCTAAATCTTCGGCGCAGGGGCGCAGGATGAATTCGTCGACGCCCATGTCGGCTTGGCGCTTGATCGCCGTGCGCACGGCTTCATCGGAGGCTGGCAGAGTGCGCAGTCGTTTGGCGGCGAGCTCGGGGTTGTAGCCGTAATTGTGATTTATGTAGTGATTCGCGTGATCCTGGGCGTTCGGGGCCGAGGGCGAAATAGCTGGCGCCGACCCAGCGCGGCCGGCCTTGGCGCTTATGCTCTTGCCACGCTTGTAAAATATTTTGCCAAGTCTTGAGCAGCGCTTCCGGCTCGCCGCCGCCGGGGGCCATGTAGCCGTCGCCCCATTTGGCGATGCGTTGGACGATCGCCGGCACATAGCCGCCGATGAGCAGCTCCGGTCCGCCAGTGCGTACCGCCGGCGGACCGATGGCGCCGGTGTCGGCGGATAACTCCGCGCCGGACCAAAGTTTGCGCAGCAGTTCGTATTGTCTCTCTGAGCTGCGGCCGCGCCGGTGAAAGTCCGTGGCGCTGGCGAGATAATCGTTTTTGCGCACGCCGATGCCGACGCCAAGTATCAATCGACCGCCGGAGAGGGTGTCGATGGTCGCGGCTTGGCGCGCTAACAAAGTTGTCTCGCGCGTCGGACCGATGACCACGCTGGTCATCAGGCCGATGCGTTTGGTCGCGCCGGCCGCCATGGCCAGCACGGCGAGCGGCTCCAGCGCCTGTGAGACGACGCGATCGGTCACCGCCACACTGGAGAATGGCCCGGCGTCGGCGCGGCGGATCCATTCCAACATCATCTCGCCCGACGCCGAGGTGACTCGGCTGGGTAGTCCTAAAGCGATACGCATAAAATCTCCGTAAAGGTTTCACCACGAAGGTCCGAAGTTCGCTGACGACTCACCGCAGAGACACCGAGGCCGCAGCGTAAAGAGTTTCTGATGAAGATATTTTCGAACTCTGTGAACTCAGGCCCTGCGATGAAATCCCAACTTCGTGTGCTGCGGCTCTGCCGCGCTGGGAACTCGTGGTGAATAATTATCCTCACCAAACTTCCAAGGATTCCCACCAACGTGACAAGTTATCCAGCTCAGTCACGTTAAGTCAAACTATTTCGACCGGCGATTTTAGCAATCTCCGCCGGCCATGCTATTCTGGAATTTGTGAACTCACTGCGCCATTCGATCCTTCCTAGGCCGGCTCGATGAAAAGTCTCGCACAGCAGTTCAACGAGCTGCGCTATTCGTTCGTGCACACGCCGCAAGCGATTCGCTTTGTTTGGCGCAGCAATCATTGGGGCATCCTCGGTCTGGCTGTGCTGACGCTGGCCGGCGCGTTGTTGCCGGCGGCGCAGGCTTGGGTCGGCAAGCTGATCGTCGACGGCGTGGTGGCGGCGATCCAGCATGGCCAGGAGCATGAACAGGCGAAGTCGGTTTTTTACTATCTGGTCGTTGAACTGCGTACTGATCCTGTTCAGCACTGGGGTGATCCAGGCGCGCCGGCTGATTCAGCAGCTCACCCAACTCAAGCTCGCCAACCAGATTCGCGGTGAAATCATCGGCAAGGCGCTGACCCTGGACTTGGCGTTTTTCGAGCACCCGGAGTATTACGACAAGCTGCAAAACGCCCGGCGCGAGGGCGGTTACAAACCGGTGGAGCTGATCAACGATACCTTTCAGATCGTCCAAAATGCCATCACGCTGGCGTCCTTCGCGGTGTTGCTCTTGCGTTTCAGTCCGTGGCTGGTGGCGATTCTGGTTGTGACCAGCATCCCGGCGTTCATCGCCGAGACGCGCTTCTCGGGGCAAGGCTTTCGCCTGTTGACCCGGCGCGCACCCGAGAGCCGGCAGATCAACTATCTGTCCCGGCTGTTGACCGAAGACTCCTCGGCCAAGGAGATCAAGCTTTTCAATTTGGGCGGCACGTTGCTGACCCGCTACATGACCCTGTTCGAGAAGTTTTTTCGCGAGGATAAGGCGCTCGCTTGCCGGCGCGCCATCGCCGGATTCAGCCTCGGCTTGATTGCGACGCTGGGCTTCTACGGCTCCTACGCCTGGATCGTCTGGCACACGGTGCAGAGCAGGATCTCGCTCGGCGATATGACGCTCTATCTGGCGATCTTTCGCCAGGGCCAGACGACCTTTCAATCGATTCTCTACGCTGTCAGCAGTATTTACGAGAACAATCTGTTCATGTCGAATTTCTTCGAGTTTCTCGGCATGACGCCGCAATTGGCGATCGCCGCCCAGCCCAAAGTATTGCCGGCGACGCTGCGCGGCGGCATCGAGTTTCGCGATGTCGGTTTTCGTTATCCGGACAATGACGCAATGGGCGCTGCGCGGCGTCAATCTGATCATCCGGCCAGGCGAGAAGATCGCGCTGGTCGGCCACAACGGCGCCGGCAAGACGACCCTGATCAAGCTCTTGAGCCGGCTCTACGATCCCACCGAGGGCTCGATCTTGATCGACGGCATCGATCTGCGCGAAGTCGATCCGCTCGCCTTGCGCCAGAAAATCGGCGTGATCTTCCAGGACTTCGTGCGCTATCACGTGCCGGTGAAGGAAAACATCGGCTTCGGCCAGATCGACGCGGTGGCGGATCTGGACCGGATCATCGAGTCGGCGCGCAAGAGCGGCGCCGATACGATCATCGACGGCTTGCCGGAAAGTTATGACACCATGCTCGGCCGCTGGTTTCACGGCGGCCACGAGCTTTCCTTCGGCCAGTGGCAGAAGATCGCTTTGGCGCGGGCGTTCATGCGCGACGCCGAGATTCTCGTGCTCGACGAACCGACGGCATCGGTGGACGCCCAATCCGAGTACGAGATCTTTCGCCACTTTCAGGAGTTGACGGCGGGGAAGATGGCGATCCTGATCTCCCATCGCTTTTCGACGGTGCGCATGGCCGATCGCATCGCGGTCATCGAAGGCGGCGCGATCAGCGAGATCGGCAGCCATCAAGAGCTGGTCGATCGCAAAGGCACCTACGCCCATTTGTTCAGCCTGCAGGCGGAAGGCTATCGCTAGCGTCGTTTCTCGCGCTGCTGGCGCGGCAGAGCCGGAACTGAAAAGAAGAATGGCCGCAAAGAACGCAAAGGGCGCAAAAAAGTATCGGGGCGGGTGTGAAACCCGCACTCTTGGCTTTGGCGCATCGAGAAATTTGCCCAAACCAGACGAATTATCACGGATAGTACATACGTGGGGTCCCGTGCAAGGGGCGAGGCGCGCCTTGTCCCTGGGACTGATTCTTGTGCTGTTCGCCGTCGATATGCGATTGTTGAGTCGCTTTAACATGCGGCTGCATAGGGATGGGCTTATCACCGGATTCACTGCGCATCGATATAGCGAAGGACGAGGTCGATCCCAAGAGCCGGCGCCGCGACGGCGTCAATTATCTCGACACCGATCAATGGCTGGCGAAGAAGCCGTGCTCAAAGTCGTCGACGACGCCTTGGCGGCGGCGGGAAAAAATAGCTCTAGAGGAGAAATATGAAACTGGCAACCTGGAACGTCAATTCCCTTAAAGTGCGTCTGCCCCATGTCTTGGAGTTTCTCGATCGGCACAAACCCGATGCGCTGTGCTTGCAGGAACTCAAGCTCGAAGATGCAAATTTTCCGCTGGCGGTTATCAACGCGGCGGGTTATCAGGCGGTGTACTCCGGCCAGAAGACCTACAACGGCGTGGCGATACTGTCACCGACGGCTGCGGCTGACGTGAGCGCGGGTATCCCGGGCCTGGACGATCCGCAAAAGCGCGTGCTCGCAGCGACGGTGAACGGCGTGCGCGTTGTCTGCGTGTACATCCCCAACGGCGAGGCGGTCGAATCTGACAAATACAAATACAAACTCGGCTGGCTGCAGGCGCTGATCACTGTGGTTGAAACAGGAATTGGCGGCCTATCCCAAGCTTGCGCTGTTGGGCGATTACAATGTCGCACCGGAGGACCGCGATGTTTACGATCCCAAGGCTTGGGCCGGCAAGGTGTTGTTTAGCGACCCGGAAAAAGCCGCGTTCAAAGATATGATCACCCTGGGGCTGACCGATAGTTTCCGCATGTTCGATCAAGCCGACAAGTCCTACAGCTGGTGGGACTACCGCATGAACGGCTTCAAGCGCAACCTAGGCCTGCGCATCGATCATATCCTGCTCTCAGCGGAACTGGCGAAGACGTGCAAGAGCTGCAGCATCGACATTGATTTCCGCGCCAAAGAGCGCCCTTCCGACCACGCGCCGGTGATCGTGGAGATTTAGGATTCGGAATTTTAACCGCAAAGGACGCAAAGAACACAAAGTAAAATGACGGAACTAGAAATCAAAGCACTTATGTGATCGAGTTGTGCGGCAAACCGCGTACGACATTCACATATATCTTGGCACATGGTCACCTGGAGAAAGTTTATGAGAACGCTCTTGTCCATCGACTTCGGAAGGCTAGAATTAATGTGAATCAACAACATCCCCTCAGCGGTTGTCGATGAAGATGGGACTTCTTGGGTGAGTATTTTGCGGATTTGTTGGTCGAAGATGTTTTGATCGTCGAGCTGAAAGGGCGCGAGTCACTGGCCGCTGAACACGAAGCGTCAAGTTCTGGCGTATTTACGTCGGAGCTAAACTTGAACACGGCTTTACTTATCAATTTTGGTTCGCCAAAGTTCGAAATCCGAAAGTTTGCACTGGTCAAAGCTCGCCGATGACATCAACTCATTACTAGAAAAGCTACGTTAGTCGAGTGTCGCTGACTTTCAGATCTGCCACATTTTTGCGTTCTTTGCGTTCTTTGCGGTTAACAATCCTTTTCTTCATTCGAAGTTATACATTCGCGCGCAGTTGTCCCAGAGCCATTTGCGTTTCATCTGTTCGGTGAAGGGTTGCTCCAGGAAGGTGTCGATGGCGTGGGGATATTTTACGTCTAGGTGCGGGTAGTCGGTGGAGAAGACCATGTTGTCTTCGAGGCCGTACTCGGGGATGTGTTTGGCGGTGACCTCGTCGCACTCCACGGCGCCGTAACAATTGCGCTGGAAGTATTCCAGCGGCGTCATCGTCAAATCCGGATATTCCGCCACGCCGGTGGTCTCGGCGTATTCGCCCATGCGCCACAGGAGCCAGGGCACCCAGGAACAGTTGCCTTCCAAGAACGCCACTTTCAGTTTGGGGAAGCGTTCCATGACGCCGCCGAAGATCATGTCGCCGCAGGCGAGCATATTCGCAAATGGAAAGCCGAAGGTGTTGAACATCGAGAAGGTCGAGCAGATGTGGAAGAACGCCGGCTGGGGCAGATAGACCCGGCCGGCTTCGTGGAAGCCCACCGGTAAATTCAACTTCTCGCACTCGGCCCAAAGCGGATCGTAGTAGGGGTCGCTCCATTTCTTGTTGTTGACATGATTGGGCCGGATAAAGATGCCGCGGAAACCGTATTCTTTCACGGTGCGGCGAATCTCTTCGATCGATCCGCTGATATCGTGCGGAGCGACCATGGCGACGCCGAACATGCGCTTGGGGTCAGCCTGGGCGAAGTCGTGCAGCCAGTCGTTGTAAGCGCGGGCGATGGCGGTGGCGAAGTCGGGGTCGAGACCGTCGATGCCGAGTGCGGTGAGCGCCCGGGTTGGAAACAGAAAGGCGATATCCAGACCTTCTTTATCCATGGCTTGGAGTTGCGACACGCCGTCGAAGTTGCGTTTGCCGGCTTCGCCATATTTCTCATCGAAAAAGTCTTGACGGTATTTCGCCAGGGCGGGGTTTTCCGGCTGGCGCGGGATCGGCAGGACTTTGCCGTCGACCTCGATGCCGAGATCGCGGAAGGCGCGGTTCAATCCCTTGGGCGCGCGGTCGAGGTATTTTTTATCGATGTAGCGCTGCCATAGATCGGCGGGCTCGAAGACATGCATGTCGGAATCCATCGCTTTAAAACCGTTCTTGGCCATTCTGTTTCTCCTTAAGTTAGATGGTGATTCAGGTTTGTTTGGACAGTGTGTTAGGTACGCGTGTTTGGTTCACCACGAAGGCACGAAGAGCACGAAGGTCGGAATAATATTTCCCAAACCTTCGCGTCCTTCGCGCCTTCGTGGTGAGAAGTTCTTCACAGTAAACCTGGGAGTACGATTATTGCACCGGCGATAAATACTTCAGCTCTTCCTTCATCTTGGGCGGCAGCGACAGCACTTCGTCAACCCACTTTTCGCATTCTTCGCCGGAGACGTAGTTGATGTCGAGTTTCAACTTAGCGGCTTGGGCGAGGAAATCGCCGTCGGCCAAGGTCGCCTTGAAGGCGCGCCGGAGGATTTCCAAGCGCTCTTTCGGCGTGTTGGGCGCAATAGTGAACGGGCGCGAGTATTCCATCTGCGCCATGTAGGCGCGATAGGCGCGCAGGTGATTCTCGTCTTTGATCGCCTCGCTGACGAGGGTCACGCCTTTCGCTTCAGCTTCGGGCACGCGGGCGTGCAGGATGAACGGAATCAAACGGTCGTCGCCTTTGCCGTCGAGCAAGTCCTTTTGCGTCGCCAAGATCGAGTCCCAGTTGGTGCAGTGGCCGTCGACCTCGCGGCGCTGCAAGGCGATCTTGATTTGCGCCGTGCCCTGGTAGCCCGATACCACGGCGAACTTGCTGCCGAGGGTTTTATTTAGCAAGAGCGGCATGTCGATGCTGTGCGAGCCCGGTCCAGTGCCGCCCATGCGCAGCGGTTTGGCCGATTTGACGATCTCGTCCATGGTCTTCGGCCCGGCGAAACCCATCACCAGGCATACCGGCACGCTCTTGCTCGGCGCGCCGAGCCAGCCGAACTTGCGCGCGTCGAACTTGACGTTGCGATCGCCCATCGCCTGATTGAAAACCAGCGCGCTGTTCCACATGCCGACGGTCAAGCCGTCCGGCTTGGCGTTATTGAAAATATAATTGGCCGCCACCAAGCTGCCGGCGCCGGTCATGTTGTCGGCCACGGTGGTCGGCCCGCCGGGTATATGTTTGCCGATGTAGCGCGCGATGGTGCGCGTGTAAGTATCGTAGCCGCCGCCGGCCGCCTGGCCGACGATGAAGCGAATGGTTTTGTCTTTGTAGAAATCTTGAGCGAGAGCCGGTTGAAGATTCGCCAGCAACAGCGACAGCCCGAGCGAACGCGCGACCAAAGCGCGGGAATTGGCCAGAAATTGGCTTTTCGAACCTAGCTGTCTGGATATCACAAACGGCCTCCGTGGCTTATACCATGTCTCTCTTGTGGCGTCTTTGAAATAGTAATCAACAAATCGGCATGAAATTTCAATAGTTCACGTGGATTACCGCGTGCCCGTGAATGACGAAAAAGAAAAAGTTGACTTCAATTGCGGCGCATTCTTGTGGCACCGCCTGCCATAGTTTAGTCTAAAAGTAAGAGATTCTTCGCCTGCGGTTCTTGTGCAGTTGTCGCCAGCGGGAGGGTATACGATGAAAACTCGACTAATTTTGTTTGCTGATTGCGGTATTTGCGCTGTTCTCTGTGGCGACTACCGTGCATGCCACCATGCAGGACGATGTCGACCAGGCGTTATCGATTATCGAGCGTTTTGGCGAGATCCCGGAGACGGCGATTCCGCCGGCGGTCATGCGCGACGCCAAGGGTGTGGCGATCTTCGCCATGACCAAAGCCGGTTTCGTGGTCAGCGGCAGGGGCGGAACGGGAGTTGTCCTGGCGCGCACGCCGACGGGTTGGAGCGGTCCCTCGGCGATCGGTACAGGAGGCGTCGGAGTCGGCTTCCAAGCGGGGGTGCAGGTCACCGAGCACGTGATGATTCTCAACACTCCGGAGGCGATCAAGGCTTTCACACAAGGCACCAATTTTACACTCGGGGCCAATCTAAGCGTCGCGGTGGGTCCGGTCGGTCGTTCAGCCGAGGCCGGTGTCGCGCCAAAGGCCGCGATATACACTTACAGCCGCAGCCAAGGAATTTTTGCCGGAGTGTCCCTGGAGGGCACGGCGGTTGCCACCCGCTATGAAGCGAATGAGGAGTTTTACGGCAAGCCGGTCTATCCGGCCGATATTCTTGAGGGTAAGATTACGCCGCCGGCGAGTGCGCAGAAACTGTTGGATGCGCTGGCGAAATACTGACTCCGCCGCTGATCCGAGTTGTCAGGGATAAGCCGGTTGCGGGATGGATCATTCGATGGCTCGGATATTTCTCCCGCAAAGGCGCAAAGGCGCTAAGTGACGGGGCAAGGCCCGTCATCCGAACGGCAACGGAGGGATTAAGAGAGATTTCTCCCTTCGGTCGAAATGACATGATGCTCTTGTCTACGTGCTTTTGCTCTGCTTGGGCAAATTTCCCGGTGATCTAAAATGCTCGAACACGGGGATTGACTCCCGCCAAGGCGCAAAGTACGCCAATTTCGGAATCGTTGTCATTTCGACCCTTGGGAACTTTCTCGATCCCTCGTGTCCCCTCGGGATGACGGGCATCGCCCGTCACCTTTGCGGCCTTGGCGACTTTGCGGGAGATATTCCGAGGTTCGGTTGCGACGCGGGCCGTGCTGCGCTGTCGTTTTGTTGCGAAGCTTGATACAAACGACGGCGTGCAAGCTTTGTCCGACTCTGAACCGCCCATCAAACCTGCGAAGTTTTTCTACGGCTGGACCATTGTCGCCGTCGGTTTTCTCGCGCATATCGCCTCCGCTTTTACGATTTCGAGCACGCTCAGTGTCTTTCTCAAACCGTTGTCGAGCGATCTTGGCGTCTCGCGCGGTGTCTTTTCCCTGGTTCGCTCGGGCGAAGTTCTGATCGGCGCCGTGGCCGCGCCGCTCGTCGGCACGCTGCTGGATCGTCACGGTTGTCGTGGACTCATGGCCGCAGGCGGGGTTATCGCGGGGCTGGGCTTGCTGCTGCTCGGCCAGGTGCGGGATTTTTGGCAGTTTCTCTTGGTCCGCTGGCTGATTCTCAGTCCTGGCGACACGCTCATGGGGAACATGGTTGTGAACGTGACGATCTCGCGCTGGTTCATCCGCATGCGCGGCCGCGCCCTGGCGTTCGCGGGCATGGGCCACGGCCTGGCCAAAGTATTGATGCCGCTGTGCGCCGCGTCGCTGATCGCCTACGCTGGCTGGCGCGGCACCTGGGTGGTATTCGGCCTGTTAACCTTGACGTTGGTGGTCGGACCGTCGCTGCTGTTCATGCGGCGAAGTCCTGAGGACCTGGGTTTGCTTCCAGACGGAAAATTGGCCGCCGACAATGACAGCGGCGGGGTGAAAGCGGATGGCAAGAATAAGAAATCCAATCGAGCTGCAACCGACGACGTCGAGTGGACGCGCGGCGAAGCGCTGCGCACGCCGGCTTTCTGGCTCATCGTCACGACTTTCGGCGTCGCCCATATCGGCGTCAGCGGGCTCAATCTGCACGTCTTCTCCTTCGTCAGCGATCAAGGCCATCCGGCGACGGTCGCTGCCCTAGTCATGAGCACCATCGCGATCATGCAGTTCAGCACGCCGATCGTCTGGGGGTTGTGCGCCGAGCGCATCAGCATCGGCCGGGTCATCATGGCCAAGTTCGTGATTCAAGCCGCCGGGATTTCCTTGGCTCTGTCTGACCCTGGGTTGGTTTCCCTCTATGCCGGGTTTTTTCTATATGGCATCGGCATGGGTGGAACGTCGATACTGGCCGAATTGATCTGGGCCAACTACTTTGGCCGCGTTTCCCTCGGCAAGATTCGCGGTTTAGGCTCCTTGGTCACCCACGGCTTCAGCGCCGGCGGCCCGCCGTTTTTCGGTTTTCTCTTCGACGCCACGCAAAGTTATATGCTGTCGTTCACTATCTTCGTCGGCCTGCTGATCGTTTCAGCGGTGCTGAGTTTGTTCCTTCGGCCGCCGACGAAGTAGAGGTGTTGGCAAATACGAAGTTCGCTTTCCAGAAATCGTTATTGGCGCAAATCGTCTTGTTGTAAAAGTCTGCGACCCTGCGCTTTGCAGACCCTTTCTCTTCGCGAACCGGTCGTAAATAAACCGAGCGCTACGAAAGCCGTACCTACAAGAAACGTCAACTTCAAGATAATCTCAACGCGATAAAGTAGCTCATCGATAGGAGTTGCTTCGATCCCATCATTGGAAAGCAATGTCAGGTATGACTTTCCTAGGCGTCCCATAAAAAGTGTGTGAAAAATCTCGGCGATGGCAGGACCTGCTTTATTTGCACGGCTTAGAAATTTGATCAACATGATTACGTTGATTGATATTGCGCCGGCGAATCCGAAGATAGTGAGATTTACACCCCAAGTTTAACATTGTTTATTTTATGGCCTTTCCACAGGAAAAGGCTCTTAGCTCTTGTCGCCCCAGATGGGCGTAGACCGGTGTGATAGTTTGTTTGACCGGGGCAAGCGCCATGGTCAATCCTACGCTTCTACTCGATTCTGTTAAATTCCGCCGTTTCCATATTGGTGGTCAAGAAAATTAGCGTCAAGTATTTTATTTTTGTCCTTCTGTATACTTAGTGCTTCACGCTACGCGTTTGCGGAGGGGTTGGACGGTAAGCTGCATTCCCATGGCGCGGAGCACAGCCCTCAGGCTTTTCAGTTCCGGATTGCCTTTCGACGAAAGCGTGCGGTAAAGGCTATTGACGTTCAACTCGGCATCTTGGGCGAGTTTCTGTACGCCGCCAAAAGCTTTGGACATACGGCGCAGCGCGAGCATTAATTCTGCTTGGTCGCCATCTTTGAGTATGGAGTTCAAATACTCAGCTGCGAAAACCGGGTCTTTGCGAAAACTTTCTATCGTTGCCTCTTCATGGCTGCGGGATATTGCTGATTTTGATTTTCGGCTCATGGCTTCCTCCGCTGGTAGTCGCGCCAATGCGAAACGGCTTGTTTTATGTCCGCCTCCTGCGTGCGTTTTGAGCCGCCACAAAGCAAAAGTACGACGGCCGTTCCCTCCCGGGCGTAATACACTCGGTAGCCAGGACCCAAGTCGATTTTCAATTCCCAGACCCCTGCCTGACAGAATCTGTGATCGCCAAAATTCCCGGCTTCTAACCGGTCAATTCGTCGCTGAACGACAACTCTCCCTTTCATATCTTTGAGATCGTCAAGCCACTGTTGATACGGGTCGTTACCCGAGGCAGTGAGATAGTGACGTATTTCCACTTGAGCAATTTTAGCTTATAAGCGAATAATTGCAAGCCGAAAGCGTGGAGGAGTGAAACAGCGAGAAGTGCAGCTCCCATCTCAATTCATTTTTACCGGTCGTTTCCCTTCGTTACCAATCCCACCTGCTGCCGATTATCTCGAAGTCGTCCAATATTGGACAGACTGCCTTACCGAGTCAGCGTATAATTTTTATGTAGTCCGAAACGGCGGGTTCGCGAGGGAAAAGTTACTAATCGCGGCAATTGTTGACGGTTAGCGAAAGGCTGTTGCATGTCCCAATACAAAGGTCATCCCATTTACGGGATTGGAGTCCGTGGCGCGGGGAAAGAATGGCATTGCCGGGGTTTGATATTTAGCTCCGAAGATAAGGTGACGGAGCTCAAAAAATTGGACTGCGCCGAATTAACTTTTAAGACAAGAAGCAAAGCCGAAGCGCACGCGCTCAAACTATGTGAAAAATGGATCGATCTGCAAAGCGGGGAAATCGAATCAAGCAGTCCTATCAAGTCGGTGCCCGTGAAAGATCGTACGCTCGCGATGGGGTGATATCCAATCGGCCGCCTTGAGTTTATTTCTCGACCTGTCATACCCGCTTCTCCGCCACCCCAGGGCGTATAGCAATACGCCCCTACGTCGGACTGCCCTCAAGATTCGTTGCATTCATCGCGGTAACCCTCCGCTTGTGATTCTCTTCTGGTTGCGCGACTCGCCCCCGATTGACAGTAGCGCATCATAAAGTATAGCTAAATTCGTGACCGAATAAGGAGATGACATGAAAACTAGGTCGTTCGTTATTGTTTTGCTATTGCTGGGCGTTGGGACGTTGACTGAGCGGTGTTTTGCCAAGGATCGGCTGGTTATCGGTTACACGGCGATCACCGGTATCAAAGCCGGGCTTTGGGTCGCGGAAGACGCGGGGATTTTCGACAAGCATAATATTCAGGCTGAGCTGCTGTTGGTCACTTCGGCATCGAAAATGGTGCAAGCCATGCTCGGCGGCGATGTGCCGTTCGCGGCGGCGGGCGGCAATGCGGCTGTCGATGCCAATCTCGCCGGCGCGGATATGGTCATGCTCGGCGTACTGGCCAAAGTCCCGGCGTTTTACATCATGGCGCTGCCGGAGATTAAAACTATCGAAGACTTGCGCGGCAAGCCGGTGGGGGTGACGCGCTTCGGTTCGTCCACCGACTTCACCATGCGCTATCTTCTGCGCAAGCATGGCCTGAATCCCGACCGCGATGTGACGATGATCCAGGCGGGCGATTTGAACGCGGCGGCGGCGATGCTCAAGACCAAGGCGATCTATGCGGCGCCGTTCTCAAGCCCGGCCAATCTACGGGCGCAGGAGGCCGGTGCCCGCTCGCTGCTCAACATGGGCACCGCCGGCGTCTATTTCCCGCACGATGCTTTGATGGCCCGCCGGGCGTTTATCAATGGCAATGAAGATTTCGTCCGCCGGGCGACCCGGGCCTATTCGGAAGGGGTGCATCGCTTGTTCACCGATCCGGCCGCGGGGAAGCGCGCGGTACGGAAGTACGCGCGCACCAGCGATGCGAAAATCGTCGATGCGGTCTATCAATACGCCATCGATTACATCGAAAAGATTCCTTACAACTCGCGCGAGGCGGTGCAGGAAGTTTTGAATCAAGCGGCGGTGCGCAATCCCAAGGCGAAGGAAGCCAAGCCGGAAAGTTTCTACGACGACAAGTATGTCCGCGAGTTGGATAGTCAAGGGTTTTATAAACAACTGTGGAAATGAACTGGAGCGATGGAGTGTTGGAGTAATGGAGGATTGAGGATCGAGGATGGATTTGCGAAATTGGCGGCGCGAACGTCGATAATCGCCATGGAGGATAGATTATGAAACGGCTGTTATTGGGATTGCTGCTTCTGACCGTTTGTACTGGTGGCCACGCTGCGCCATTCCGGCGCGGCGGAGACGCGCATCTCCATCGGCGTGACCGAGACCATGGACACTTTCAATCCTTACGCCGACAGCGTTTCTTTGATGTATAGCGTCTGGTGCCAGGTGCTGGGCTGTCTCGGTACCTATGATTTCGACAAGGGGCAGCATGTCGGCTTGGTGCTGGAGCGCTGGGAAGTCAAGGATCCCAACAACTGGTTGTTCCATGTGCGCAAGGGGCTCAAGTTTCATAACGGCACGCCGGTGACCGCCCATGACATCGTCCACTCCATGGGCCGGACGCGCAAGGACCCGCAGAGCAAGCAGACCCAGAACATTGCGGCGGTGGCGAGCGAGAAGGCGCTCAACGACTACACCGTTCAAGTCACGACGAAAATTCCGACGGCGCCGTTGCTCGATTATCTCTTCGACCGGATCATCGTCACCAGCAAGGATCTCTACGACAAGCATGGCGCGGAAGTGGCCGACAAGCAGTATCCCTTCGGCGCCGGACCGTACAAATTTCGCGAGTTGATCCCCGGACAGCGTCTGGTGATCGGCAAAGACAAATCCCATCCGATGTGGAAACAGTATCCGCAGGCGCCCGATGAAATCGTTTTTCGCATCATGCGCGAACCGGAGCAGCGGGTGACGGCGCTGCTGAACAACGAAATCCAGATCGCCCAGTTCGTGCCGCCGCATCTGCGCGAGCGGGTCGAGCGCAGCGCCAATCACAAGATCGTTAAATTTCACACCGCTGAGCTGATGTTCCTGGCGATGATGCCGAAGGTCAAGCCTTGGGATAACAAGCTAGTGCGCCAAGCGGTGGCCTACGCCATCGACCGGGATACGATCATCAAGACGATTTTGCGCGGCGAAGCGTCGCGCCTCGACGGGCCCGATTGGCGAAGGCCAATATGGCTACGATCCTAATCTCAAGCCGAAGTACACTTACAATCCGGAGAAGGCCAAAGAGTTGTTGAAACAAGCCGGCTATCCCAACGGCGTCGACGTCGAGCTGCAAACTCCGGTGGGTCGCTACACGCTGGACAAGCAATTGAGCGAAGCGATGATCCCCATGCTCAACGCCGCAGGTTTCCGCGCCAAGCTGGCGACGCCCGAGTGGGCGACCTTGTGGGCCAATGTGCAAGTGGGCAAGGTGCCGTTTTACTACATGGGCCGGGGCGGTGTCGTCGACCCCAGCGCGGCGTTGGCGCAGTACTTCGAAACCGGCGGCTCGCCGCGCATCGGCTACTCGAATCCCAAGGTCGACGAGTTGTTGAAGCAGGAACGGCAAACCTTCGACCCGGCCAAACGCAAGAAAGCCTTGGCCGAGGCGATGAGCGTCATCACCGACGAAGCACCGGCGCATTTCCTCTGGCGCCATCAGTTGCTCTTCGGCATGGCGAAAAACGTCGACTACCGGCCGCTGCCGAGCGAGCGGATCTTCGGCTGGAATATGAAGGTGAAGTGAGAGGGGAAGAATGGAGTGATGGAGTAGTGGAGTAGTGGAGTGTTGGGTGGGCCGAGGATCGAGGATGGATGATGGTAGTGGCGGTCGGGTCGCGGTCTTTTCCATTACTCCAACACTCCAGTACTCCAATTTGCTCCATGACCATGTCGCAGTCTAATTGCGCATACTTTCGAGTAAGCAAAAGGATCATCGATGTCTATTTTGAAGAGTCAGGTCGTGGCGAAAAACTCGGGCGCGGCGTTTGAAGTGTTGAAAGGGCAGCGGATACGGATCGCGGGGCGGAGTATTGTCGACTTCGTGGCGTTCAATCTGCGCGATTTGACCGAGCGTTTCGATCAGGCGCGGACCAAGACCAATCAGGTGAAGATCTTTATCAGCACCGGCGACGTTCTCTATTCGAAAAGAAACAATCCGATGATGACCATCGTTGCCGATACGTTTGCCGAAGGGCGCCATGACTTGCAGAAGGGCATGTGCAGCCGCAAGCGATTCGAGATGGTGGCCCAGGGGCAGTCGAAACGGGTGTTCGCCGAAGGCGTCGATATCAATCCCAAGACGGCGGAGGAGATTCCGACCCATGGTTGTTGGGAGAATTTGAGCGGGGCGGTGCAGCCGTGGAATATTACGCCGGACGATGTGCCGAGTCCGTTCAATATCTTTCAGTGCATGCGCATCGACCCCGACACCGGCGTGATGTACGACACCATGATCCGGCCCAAGGATGAGGCCCATGTGGATTTTCGCGCCGAGATGGATTTGCTGGTGGCCGCCAGCGCTTGTCCGGAGTCGGGCCGCGGGCAGGCGATCCGGGTGGAGATTTACGACGAGTAATCGGAGATTTGGCCGCAAAGAACGCAAAGTTCGCAAGTCACCACGAAGTGCACGAAGATCACGAAGGTGAGGACTAATTGATTCCGAACTTCGTGTCCGTCGTGCCTTCGCGGTGACGAGGAATTTGCGTGATCAGAGCAATCTGGTGAAAGGCAATATGGCAGGAACAACTTTTACTTTTAACAATCCCCATGTCGAGCGGGTGATCTCGGGGCAGGGCTCGTTGGGCAAGTTGGCGCGAGGAAGTCGAGCGGCTGGGCGGCACGCGGGCGCTGGTGTTGATCTCGCCGTCGGTGGCGAAGACCTTTCTCTTGGACAAGGTTAAAGCCGGGCTCGGCGGTAAATGCGTGGCGGTGTTCGATCAGGTGAAGCCGCATTCGCCGACGGAGTCGATCGAAAAGGCGGTGGAGCTGGCGCGGGGTGCGAAGATCGACATTCTGGTCAGCGTCGGCGGTGGCAGCGCCATCGACACCGGCAAGGGCGTGGCGGCGCTGTTGGCCGAGGGCGGTGCGCTGCCGCGTTTCGGTGTGCGCTTCACGCCGCCGAACAAAAAAGAAGTGCCGCCCATGCCGGCGCCGAAAATCCCTCACATCGCGATTCCGACGACTCTCTCCGGCGGCGAGTACAGTTACTCCGCCGGCATCACCGAGGGCGGCAAGAAATTCATCGTCGCCGATCCCAAGCTGGCACCGAAGACGGTGCTGCTCGATCCCGAAGCGGCGGCGACCGCGCCCGGCCGTTTGCTGGCGGCGTCGGGCATGAATTCGCTGGCGCACTGCGTCGAAGCGGTTTATTCCACTGAGACCCAGCCGCTGACGGAGGCGTATTGTCTTACCGGTATCGGTTTGCTCGCGCGTTACCTGCCGCGGGCGGTGGCGGATTCATCGCTGATCTCGAAGCGCTCAGCCATGTCCAGGTGGCGGCGTGTTTGTCCGGCATGGGTGTTTACAGCGCCTGGACCGGCATCCATCACGCCATCGTCCATGTCATCGGCGGGCGCTACAAAGCGCCGCACGCGGAAATTCACGCCTTGATGTTGCCCTACGGCATGCGCTGGAATTTGGATGTGGTCGCAGCGCCATTACCTGCGGATGGCGCGGGAGATCGGCATCGAAGCCGCGAACGAAAAGGAATTGGCCGCCGCCGTGCCGGAATACGTCTACGGCATGAATCAAAAAATGGGCCTGCCGCTCAAGCTGCGCGATCTCGGCGTGCCGCGCGATGGCTTGAAGCAGTTGTCGGTGGATACGCTGGGCGATTACAGCATTCACACCAATCCCAAACCGGTGCGCAACGCGGAACAGGTGCTCGAGGTGCTGGAAGCGGCGTGGTGAGGTGAATGGATTTGTTTTTATCTCTCGCAAAGGCGCAGTACCGATGGTACGTCACGCCGGTGAAAACCGGCTCCGTCTTCGTTGCGAATTAGCGGCGGAAAATCCTGCATACCTGCCCTCGCCCGGATCAGGTACCGGGGCGATGCTCTAGCCGGTAAGACGAAGAGAGCTCCGCGATGCCAGCTAATCTGAATGTTCTGGGTATGCACCTCCACATGACTCCTCAAGAAGCGATCAAGATCGTCAATCAGTTCGCCAACGATGACGAGATCGACAGTCTGCTCGTCGACCTGCTCCGCGCGCCGTCGCCGCAGACGGAACTTCAGGAAGCCGATCCCAATCTGAAAAAGTTCGTCGCTGGCTTCGTTGCGCCGCGGTTGGAAATGCTGACCGGAAGCGCAGCGGCGCTCGACGGCATGGGCAATTTGTTGTGGCAGTCTGGTGCGAATACCGGCGAGCCGGGCTTGCTGCTCATGGGTTACGCCATGACGTTTCCGGCGGGCGGCATGAAAGAGCCGTTCTCGGGCGCGATCGTCGACGGCGCGCCGTTCGGCATTGCCGGCAACTGTGCGATGGGCCGCGGCGCCTGCGAGCAGAAGGGCGCGTTGGCGGCGATGATGTATGCGGCGGCGATCGTCGCGCGATCCGCAGGTGAAAGCTGCGCGCGCCGTTGTATCTCGCCGTCAGTTTAGCCGGCGAGACTGGCCGTCATGATGCGGCTAAATTTATTCTTGAAAATAATCGGATTACCGCTAAAGCCGGCATCGTCGGTTTGGGAACGGCCAATCGCATCTGCCTCGGCAACAAAGG
Source organism: uncultured delta proteobacterium (assembly GCA_963847445.1). Lineage (GTDB taxonomy): Bacteria > Desulfobacterota > Binatia > UBA9968 > UBA9968 > DP-20. The sequence goes on from CAWJZV010000046.1 coordinate 346,673, forward strand.
CCGGATCGATGTCGAGATCACCGTGCGCGGGAAGTCAGCGCATAGCAGCATGCCCTGGGACGGCATCAACGCCGTCGACGGCGCGCGCAAAGTGTTGGAGCGTCTCGATCGACTGAATCTCGGTCGCTGAGCATCCAGGTCTGGGCAAAGCGACGTTGACGGTGACGCAGATCAAGAGCGCGCCGGATATCAGCCACACGGTTCCGGACACTTGCCGGATCACACTCGACCGGCGGCTGCTGCCGGGTGACGATCCGGACGTCGCATTGCGTGACATTCAAGATGCCGTGGCGGATTTGCCGCCGTGGTCGGTCGAAGTCACACGCGGCGCGTTTATGTATCCGTCCGAGGTTGGCGCCGATTGTGCCGTTGCAGCAGCCGTGCGCCGCGCTAGTCGCGCATTGAAAGGACAAGACGGCGAAGTCTTTTATTCACCAGCGGCATTGGATGCTGGTTATCTCAATCAGCGCGGCATCGAGACGATCATGTTCGGGCCGGGCGATCTGCGCTTTGCCCACACCGATGAGGAAGTTGTGTCGTTGCAGGAAGTGCGCGACGCGGCACGGATTTATGCAGCGACGGCGTTGGAGTTGCTAGCGTAGCTAATGTGATATCCGAGCAGGGGGACTGCAATTAAGGGAAACTTTTAGGCATTGAGATCGATCATAACGCCCAACGATGCGCTTGAGTGGTGGCGGTGGAGCGGCGCGACAAGGTGCCGCAAGCTCGCTCACGGTCGTCCGCTTTCAAGCGCTGGTTCGGTCACAACAGCCTAAGCGACCTGGGCGAGTGCAACGAGGATCTCGATTGATTCAAACGGCACAGCAGACCGTACCGATTTTCTTCGGAACGCTCCACCAGACCGAGCTCCAGCAAGCGCGACACGTCGGTGTGCACATTGGAATAGTTGCGCTCCGCCGCCTTGGCGAGTGCGTAGACAGTGCAAGGGCCGACGCGACGCAGCACATCTAGCAGGTCAAGCCGCGCGGGAGTGAGTTCAGCAAAAAGCGAACGCGCTGACTCAAAACTCAAATGTAAATCGGGCGAGCGACCTTGCCCGGCACCGGCAATCTGCTGTGCAACAGACCGAAAAATTGAACCCTTGCGGGCTATCTCGATTATCGCCTTCATAAGTTACCTCCAGCCCTCGACATCGAACCTAAAGTCTTCGAGCAGTTGCTCTACTGTGGTGAAGACGTAGTCTTCCTCTCGCTCTCCAATATGCCGGTGGTCCCCCTTGCCGTGTTCGTTGTCGTACCGAATCCGGCTGGATCCGGCTGCGCCGTAGAACAAGCGGTACTTGTACCGGTGAGTACTCGGCGGCAGCGGTTCGGGTAGTTCCCAGATGACGATCTCAATAATCGAACCGTCGTCGCGGAATTCCTTAGCGTGGGCGAGGAGGACCGCTGGCATGTATTGCACCGTAGCAATATACGTGTACCGCGTCTACTAGGAGCCCGACTACCAGTAGACGGATTAGCTTTTTTCCATATTAAAATCTGCAAGCGAGGCCGCAAATATGGTCGCCGTGGTCGGTAGAAGTCACACGCGGCGCGTTTATGTACCCGTCCGAGGTTGGCGCCGATTGTGCCGTTGCAGCGGCCGTGCGCCGCGCTAGTCGCGCATTGAAAGGGCAAGACGGCGAAGTCTTTTATTCACCAGCGGCGCTGGATGCGGGTTATCTCAATCAGCGCGGCATTGAGACGATTATGTTCCGACCGGGCGATCTGCGCTTTGCCCACACCGATGAGGAAGTTGTGTCGATGCAGGAAGTTCGCGACGCGGCGCGAGTCTATGCTGCGAGCAGCGCTTGAGGTGCTAGCTAAGGTGAATACGGCATTGGCGAGGTTTATTCAAGTACATTCACGCCTGACGCTATCGGCTTCCTGATCGGCGCTGGACTTCGAGTGCTTGCCAGTTAAATCCGGCAACGGCAGATTATTGATCTAGCAACGCCTGAACGCTAAGGCCGTCGTATGGCCAGCAGAGTTAGATGTTGACTCGACCAATGTCTGAATGTGCTTAGCTGACACCAGCTCGGAGATTAGGCCATGATGTATCAACCTCGCGAAGTTGCACGAGTGTCGGTTCTTGATCCATTCCCAAGCGATCCTTGAGGAGCATTCCTTGCCACGCTTAAGAGAGGTCTGACCTTTAGGACCAGATGGGTGGGACGGGTATCCCGTGCATTCTGTGCTACTGACGTGAAGTGGTCGGATAGTGTGCGTGCGCTCTATGTCACGTCCCGCATCTCTGTTCACAGCTCTCAATGTGGTGCCATGCAGCGTAGGATACTGCGTGCGTGTTTGACATCAATTCGTCTGCAAAGTCGCGGGCTAAGGTAGGTCTGTTCTACCGGTCAAAGTACGTGAATATACGGTATCTGCAATGGCATTCATCACCTTGCCGCAGTCTTGTAGTCCGCGGACCAGCAACAGGTGGCTCGTTTTTCGGATGCAGTCAAGAGCTTGTGCCGCAAGGACTCGCCCTCAATTTGCACGGTCCGCTGAACCCATACATAATTCTGACGGGTTCAGATCTTCTTAAGGCGCTGAATGTGAGTGTCTGGACCAAAGATTCGGCTGTGCCGTGACTGTGCTTCGCATGCAAAGAGGATGGCGTACCGAATATTCAGCGACGGTGGGGAATCCGGCTGCGAATGCAAGAAGGCCGATGATTTTGCTGCAGACAGTTGTCGATGTCGGGCAATAGTGCGACGAGAAGCTGAAGCTAGCTCTCTTAACGTCAACAACATGAAAACAAGGTAAGGCCGGAATCCGTACTTATCGCTCAGTTCTGGTAAACCAAGTCCTGCGCGGACTTCATCCAGTCGAGTGGATTAAATGGGTTTGCGCATTGGGCGAGGAACTTCGAATTGAAAACAACAATCTAACAATATCGCGACCTCACCCCTTGTCGGTTGCCCTGCGCGAAGAGGGCCTAGGCGATGACAACTTGTTCCCTACAATTCACGCGTCAACATACTACGCCGAGATTTCGAACGTCAGCAGTTGCCGCGCCGCCTTGTGATACGCTTCGGCGCAGGCGGCTTCGGTTTTTTCCGCTGGCGGGGCGACGATGCGGGCGCGGGCGGAGACTTTTAGCGGGCTGATGTCCCAGGGGTAGGGATCGAAGATCACCGAGCCGGGGCCGTTGGGTTTGATCGTTAACGTTACGGTTTCGTCGCTGTCGTAGGAAACCCGCACGGGAGCGATTTTATATTCCTTGAATTCATTTTCGTTGGCGTAGCCGTCGCAGCAGAAGTAGAGCGACAACAAATCGAAGACTTGCAGCGCCATGTAGTTGTAGGCGAGCTCGTTCTCGAATCCCGGCTCCAATTCCATCAGTTTGCGCTTGATCTCGGCTTGCTGGCTCTCCATCTTGATTTTGGCGTCCTTGACCGCTGCGCTGCGCTCGCGCACGCGTCCCGCTGGTTCCGTTAAAATATTGTAGCGGTTGTGCCACAAGCCGGTGCGGTGCATGGAGACGATCAAAGCCGCGTAGGGATCTTGCGCGTGCAGCCATTCGACGTTCTTCGAATACGCTTTGAGTTCCGTCGCTTCGAAGTTGGGCACCTCTTCGCGGTGCGCGTAGGGGCGGCCTTTGGCGACGTTCATCGGCGGGTTGCCTTCGAATTCGCGGTAGCCGCTGTCGTGATAGGTGGTCGCGAACACCATGGTGTCGTAGGGACGCAGTTTGGAGAAACGAGTGTTGCCCCAGTGGGCGGCGAACTGCGCCGCTAGTTCAGCGTGATCTTCTTGCAGGCTGACATACGAACGGCCGTCTTTGAGTTCTCGGATAACCATATGCGTTCCTCCTCTGTGTTCCGATAGTGTAGGGGCGAGCAATTTTTCGACCCCAGAATTGGACCATGCCATAGTCGGCGTTGTGATTACAAATTCGATTTTTCCGATTACTGGGAAGATGTTTTCACCACGGGAACTCGCACGGTCTTTCGACGGCACTGAGTCATCGGCACAGGCCGGAAGGGCGAGCGGAAGTTCCAGAGACGGAGTTTCCTTCGAGATCATCCTGCAGTATTTCGGGAGGAACGAAGCCGATTGGGCGAAGCCTTCCTGCTACTATCCGTGATACATTTGGCGCGGCTTGGGCAAAGCCTCTCGATGCGCCAAATCCGAGAGGGCGGGTTTCAACCCCGCCCCTACGACTCCCAATTCTTTTTTGCGCCCTTTGCGTTCTTTGCGGCCATTCTTCTTTTCGGTTGCGTGGAACCACAAATTCATTTACAGCGTTCTTGGCACTTCAACTTTCAATTCTGCTGCAAGCTCAGTGAGATTGGCCCAAGTGCCTGCTTCGACTTCGACGCCATGCTGGCGATTGTGCGCTTCGCGTTTCTTGCCCGACTCTCCCGGCAAAAGGATTTCGCTAAATCCCGGCGCGCACTTCGTCGATTTTATGAATGCGATGAGCTCGTCGACTTTGTCGTAAAAGGTTTCTAATTCTTGAAATTCTTCGACGGCGATGGCCTGGAGAAACAGTCCGTTGACGCCGTGGCCGCGGTTGTCCCAGTATTGTTTGCCCAGGCCGTTGCCGGAAAGCAGGCCGCCGAGGACTTCGGTGATCAGCGCCAGGCCCGAACCTTTGTAGCCGCCGAAGGCCAGGAACACGCCGCGCGGCGGGCCGCGGAAGGTTTTGAAATCGGTGGTCGGGTTGCCGTGGCCGTCGAGCATGACGCCTTCGGGGATTTTTTCTTTGTTGCGGATGCGTTTCTGAATCTCGCCCATGCTCATGGACGCGGTGGCGAAATCGAGAATGATCTGACGGCCGCCGCGCGCCGGAATGCCGAACGCCATCGGGTTGGTGCCGGTGATCGGCTGCATGCCGCCGTAGAGCGCGGTGACCGCCGAGCCGACGCTGGCGGCGGCGATGCCGATCATGCCGCGGTCGGTGGCCATCTCCATGTAGTCGGCGAGCCGTCCGGTGTGGCCGGCGCGGCGCAGGCAGACGATGCCGGCGCCATGGGTATTTGGCCTTCTCGATCGCCAGCTCCATGGCGAAGTGGGCGGCGACTTGACCGATGTAATGTTTGCCGTCGACCACCGCGGTGATCTTGCCTTCGCGCTCGATGGCCGGCTTGTCTTTGATCTGATAGGTGCCGTCTTTGATCCAATTCAAATAGGGATTGACGCGAATCACGCCGTGGCCGGCGTAGCCGCGCAGCTCGCCGCGCACCAGCAGTTCAGCGACCAGATCGGCGTCGTCTTTCGCCATGCCGCCGGTGGAAAGAAGTTGGTTGCAGAAGCTGAGAAGTTGTTGGTGATCGATTTTGGGCACTGGGTGTCCTGACTTCTAAGGAAAATGCGATTCCGAATATCGATTCGAAAGACGCAAAGTTCGCAAAGGAAAGCAAAACGAGTTTTCCGAACTTGGCGTCTTTGTGCCTTTGCGATGAGATAATCGATTTCGATTCTTCGGTTATTCTTCTTCACCGGGAAATATTTCCCCAGCCATTCATGCACGATATTGGTCAGGCGCGGATTCTCTTCGTTGAAGGTGAAATGATCGACGTCGGACAACAAGTGCAGCTCGGCCGGCTGCCGGGCTTTCTTGAACATCTCGATGGACTCGTAGGTCGGCGTCACCGAGTCGTTGGCGCTGTGGATGAGCAGGAGCGGCCGCGGTGAAATGTTGCCGACCTGATCGTCGGCGCGGAAGTCGTTCATGCTCTGGGCGGTCTCGGCGGGGAACTCCATGATCGAGCCGTGGCTCATGCGGTTGCGCAGCTTTTCCGGGATCGGCACGATGTCGTAGCGCGGCACCATGAGGGATTTGCCGGTCTGCTCGCGGTGGCGTTTGCCTTCTTCGAGCATGGCGGTGAACTTCGCCCACTTCTCCGGCGCCGGGATGCTGGCCGCGGAATTTTCTTTCGCCGTCGCCCCAGCCGCCGCAGGAGATCACCGCGGCGACGCGCTTGTCGGCGCCGCCGGTGAATACCGCCACCGCGGCGCCGAAGCTGCTGCCGATGAGCGCGATGCGCGCGGGGTCGACCTCCGGCCGGGTCGCCAAGTACGAGATCGCGTTGCGCGTGTCGGCGACTTGATCGAGGCAGATGATCCGGCCCCGTTCGCCTTCGCTCTCGCCGCAGCCGCGGAAGTCGAGCCGCAGCGCGATGTAGCCCCATTGGCTCAGTTGCTTGGCGACGACTTTTTGGCCTTGGCCGTCCTTGTTGCCGCCAAAGCCATGCAGCGTGATGAACGCCGGCCGGCGCTCGCCGGTTTTGTAGTCGGCCGGGGTGTCGACGAGACCGGCGATTTTCAATCCGTCGGATTGAAACGAAACTTTTTCTTCCATTGGTCTAACTCCTCTTTTCTCGTCGCGGCAGCATCAAGCGGCAACGCCCGGTAAGTATCTGCTTGTCGTCTTGATTCATGCCAATTAGTTCGCACTCGATCCATGGATCGGTTGGATCGGCGGATTTCTCGACGATCTTAGCGCCGAAGCGCATCAGATCGCCTTCGAAGGTCGAATAGGTCTGACGCACGGCGATTTTTCTGAGCCGGCCCTGGGGGCCGATCCAGTCGGTCAGCATGCGCATGAGCAGCGCCTGGCGGTAGGCGCCGCTGGCGATGAAGGTCTTGAGCCCATTGTGCTGGCGCACGTGATCGCGGTCGAAATGGAGTTGTTGCGAATTTTCCTGTAGGCCGGCCCAGCGCACCGTGTCGATGATGGTCAGCGGGCCATATTGGCGCTCCGGGATCGTGTCGCCGATATGCACGTCTTCGAAACAGACGGGTTGGTGCAGTGCCATGGGTTTTATCCTCGGACCGCTCCCGCCGCGGCAAAGGATTGTTGATCGCTTGAAGAGTAGCCCAACTGCGAAAGAATCTCACGGTTGTGTTCGCCGAGCCGCGGCGCCGCTGCCATTTCGCTTTTGCGCATGGTGGCGATGGCGCCCTGGGGAAACGTGATAGTGCCGAATTGCCGATGCTCGATGCGCCGCAAAAATCCGCGCGCGATAAGTTGCGGATCATCGATTAAATCTAAAGTCGTCGATACCGGCGAGGCGGGGAAGTGGCGTTTTTGCGCTTCCTGCACCAGTTCATTCTTGGCATGTTGGCTGGCCCACGAAAGCACCCGGTCGAGAATAAAGTCGCGTCGTTTGATTTGGTTTTCTTCTTCCGCCAGTGACGCATCGGCCGCGAGTTCGGGATCGTTCACCCACTCGACGAATTTGTTCCAACGTCCCGGTCGATGGATCTGGCTGATGACCCAATGGCCGTCTTTACAGGGCAGGGCGCCGGAAATGGCGGTAATCGCGCCCTTGCTGCCGCGCCGCTCGGTGACAACGCCGGAGAAGCTGTATTCGACCATCGCTTGCTCGGCGAAGCTTTCCAATGCTTCGCGCAGCGACACGGTAACGATCAACCCTTTGCCGGTTTTCTTGGCGCTGCGCAGCGCCGCCGCCGTGGCGACGGCGACATAGATGCCGGTTGCCAATGCCGCGATATCGCCGCCCAAGACCATGGGAGATTGATCCGGTTGGCCGGTCAATGACATCAATCCGGAGCGCGCCATGGCGCAGATGTCAGGTTCTTCGTCTTCGATCTTGCTGTAAACGAGCTTAGTATTGGCGGCAATCAGCGCTGCGTCTTCGATGGCGAGCGGCGTGTTGGCGATCAAAACGTCGGCCTGCGCGACCAGGCGCAAGAATATCTCCCGGCCCGCGCTGGAGTCGAGATCGAGCGCCAGGCTTTTCTTGCCGGCGTTGAGAAAATGGTGGTAGGCGCTGCTCTCGCCGTTATTGCCACCGCCGAGCAGAGGTTCTCGGTAGCGCAAGGAGTCCTCGATTATGCCATTCGACGCGGATCACTTCATGGCCGCTTTCGACGAACAAGCGCGAGGCGTAGGCGCCGGAGAGATCGGTAACTTCGATGATCCGAGCCATATTATTCTTTCGCCGCACCGGCGAGTTTGGCTGCGGGAAAAAGCGCCATCGTGTGGCGCCGGCGCATGACGGTTTCGCCGCCGGAGTTCAGGATCTGTTCCTCTTGGGTAATATAGATGCCCAACCCGGCGCGGCCCTGGCGCGCGACAATATCGACCAGACAGCTCTGCGTCAAAAGTGGCTCGCCGGGGTAGACCGGTTGGAGCCATTCGGTTTCTGAGCCGGCGTTGCGGACGTTGGTGTAGTTCGCCGGCACCGGGATCTGGCGCCGTAGATCGGGCGCTTCCGCGCTCGAGCCATCGGGATTTTCCCTGATGCTGAACGGCACCCAGCCGACCAAAGCTGGCGGCAGAATCCGCCCTTGGTAACCCGCGGCCTTGGCATAGTCGTCGTCGCACCAGAGCGGATTGCGATCGCCTGTGGCATCGACATAGCGGCGGACATCCGACAGCGTCATGACGATCAACGGAGTCGGCGCCGTGGCGCGGCCGATCCAGTTCAACATCTCTGTGGTGATCAAATCGCTGCCATCGGCCATCAGGTAAGCGCTCCTTGGTTGTCGAGCGACTTGAATCTCGTCCTGGGCGAGGCCCAGCCAGTCGCGCAGAACCTCGTCGCTGTGCTGGCCGAGCGCAGGGGCGGGCGAGGGCGCAGGGAAAGAGCCGGTGGAAAATCGAAATGGTAACCCGGTGGTGAGCATGGTGCCGACACGCGGTTCCGCCATTTGGCGAAAAATCGTCGCGCCATCCGGTTGGTCGAGCAAATCATTGATGCGCCGCACCCGTTCGGCGCGAATGGCGCCGGCCTTGAGGGTTTGCTCCACTGCAAGGTTTGAAAGTGGTCCGGTCCACTTATTTAATTGCTCGTCGATCTCGTCGTGCCATTGCCGGCGGCCGGAAACTGTCGCGAAGCGCTCCTGCGCTGCCCAGCTATCTTTGCCGATGATCCGTCCGAGGGAGCGCCACTGGTCGTCAGTTCGCACGCTGACGGCGCACCAGTTGTCGGTGCCGGCGCAGCGATAAACCCCCTGGGGCGCAAAGCGCGCCGAGCGGTTGCCCATGCGCGGCGGATTCCGGCCGGTAACGGCGCTGGCCAAGAGCAACGGCGCGATCATCGCAACGCTGCACTCGAACTGGCTCAGGTCGAGCCGGGTGCCGATGCCGCTCAGACCGCGTTCGTCGAGCGCCTGAACAATCGCGACGCAGGCGTGCAGTCCGCCGATGTAATCATTCCAAGAATTCGAGATCGCCGTCGGCGGATCGCCTTCGGCGCCGGTGACGGTCATCAGGCCGCTGTAGCCCTGGAGATTCATGTTCATGCTCGTCCAGCCGCGTCTCGGGCCGTCATGGCCGTATCCTGACATGCTCACGGAGATGATCCCGTGATTGCGCGAACGCAGAGTCTCATAGCCGAGACCGAGCCGGTCCATCACCCCGGCGCTAAAATTCTCCACCACGACATCGGCCCGCGCCGCGAGTTCGACCGCGGTCTGTTGGCCGCTCGGGTGTTTCAGATCGATGGCGATGGAGCGCTTGTTGCGGTTGGTATTCAAATAAGAAGCGTGGCGGCCGTCTGTTGCCGATGTGAGCCGATGGCCAGGGATGATCCGGATGTTTGCTGCTTTCGACGCGCACGACATCCGCGCCGAGGTCGGCCAAGAGCCGGGTGCAGAAGGGCCCCGCCAGCACATGGGTAAAATCCAGGACGCGCACTCCGGCGAGCGGCGCGGCGTCGTTCGATGAGCTGCGATCGGTCATTGAGTTTACCGAAGGTTGAGTTCCTTTTGTGCTTGCTGCAACAGCGCGCGGCTCGCCACTTGGGTCAAGGGAATCTCTTTCTTGAGATTGCCGCGATCCAATTCGTATTGAATCAAATCCTGCAGTGCCTGATCGGGCAGAGCGCCGTCGGCGCTGTAGCATGGCAGGTAATTTTCAAAGGCCGCGCGCGTGATGGCGAGGTCGAGCTTCAACCACTTGGCGGCGATGTTGATGGTTTCCTCGGGCTGCTCGCGAATGAAGCGCAGCGCTTCGATGCTGGCTTTGATCGTGCGCTTTACTTTGTCCGGCGCCGTTTTGAGCTGCTTGTCGGTGGTCACCATGGCGTTTTGCAATAGCGGCACGTGATCGCGGCTCCAGAGCAGCACCTTGTAGCCGCGCTTGGCGCCGAAGATATCGGCGGGCGAGGAGACGAAGGCGGCGTCGACCTTGCCGCCATCCATGGCGGCGATGCGGGCGGTGTTGTCGCCGCCGGGGATGAGATTGATATCTTTACCGGGTTCCATGCCGTAACGGCGCAGCAGAGTTATCGAGGTCAAGTAGAGCTGGCTGCCGAAAGTGCTGATGCCGATGGTTTTGCCGCGCAGGTCGGTGAGCTTTTGCACGTTGGCTTTGACCAGGAGCAGATAGCCGAGCTTGTCCTGGGTGGTCATCACCAATTTGATCGGCAGTCCTTTGATGGCGCCGGCGATGCCCGGGCCGGTGCAGACCGCGAAGTCGAGATCGTCCGGAGAGCAGCGCATTGGTGGCGATGGCACAGGGCACCAGCACATGCTCGGATTGGATGCCGTGCTTGGCATAGAAGGCTTTTTTTTCAGCGATGATGGTTGGCAAAAAACCCAGCGAGATGGCGGAAATGCCGATGCGGATTTTTTCTTGGGCGGCAACCTCGCGGTAACCGCACAAGCAGTAAAGCGAAATCAGCAGGAAAATTAATTGCCGTTTCATGGCTTCTCCAAACGCGCGAAAAATCCCTCTTGGTCGAGTTCCCGGATCAATGACGCGTCGACGAAATCGCCGACTTTCATCGATTCGAGCTTGGCGATGGTGCCGCGCAGATCTTCGATGCTCGCTTGCACCGAATCTTCCCGCGGCCAGGGCTTGGCCGGGATCGCGTCGAGCAGTTGGGCTCGATAGGTGAACTCCAAGAGCTTGGGATTGTTCGGCAGCCGCATGTACTTGCGGAATACTTGGTACGCCAGGTCGCGGTTCTTGCGGCCCAGCGCGATCGCTTCGCTATAGGCCATGAAGAACGCCTTCAAGCGCGGCCGCAACTCTTTGATCACCTGCCGGGTGGTGTTGATTTCGCTGCCCGGCGCGGCCACGCCAAAGTCTTTGGGCTCGCCTAGGATCGTGAGTTTTTGCGCGCCGCTTTCCGTGACTTGAAAGACTTTGTCCGACTCGCCAATGGTGGCGTCGATCTTGCCTTGGAAAATCAGCTGAAGTCGTTTATCCGATTCGCTGACTCCGGTTGGAATCAGGCTCACGTCTTTGCCCGGCGTCAAGCCAATCTTGGCGAGAATCCGGCGCAGCAGAAAATCGGTGCCGGCGCCGATGCGGCTGCTGCCGACGATCTTGCCTTTGAGGTCGTCGGGCGATTTGATCGAAGCGAGCGCGACGAATTGATAGGGCAGGGCGCCGTTGGTGGCCACCGTGACGATGGGCGCGCCGCGGCCAGCGGCGGCGACCACGCCGGAACTCGAGTCGGTGGTCAGATGCACGTCGCCGGCGAGCAAGGCGGTCAGCGATACGTTGCCGGCGGCGATGTTGACCAGCTTTACATCCAAGCCGTATTTCTCGTAGAGGCCGAGATCCTTGGCGATCCAAAACGGCGCGCGATTACCCGTCACCGAGCTGTAGGAAACGATCAACGGATCGAGCCGTTTTTCCTGCGTAGCGGCATGCTGTGCAAGCGCCGGTATAATCACGAAGATGACGGCAATCGTCCATCGCAGCATCTAATCGTACCTCGCTGATTGGATTGAGTTCACGCTATGCTTGCTCATCCCCACGGACCGAGAAACGGCTCGCCGGCGTAGGCGTCGGAGTTCGCCTCCAAGGTTGCCGGCCAGTCGCTCATGGGTTTCGGCTGGCGCAGTTCTTTGGGGCGAGGTTTGCCGTCCCAGCCAATCTGTTCCATGGCGCAGTAAAGTTGGATTGTGTGGCCGTCGGGATCGCTGGCGTGGGCGGCGAGATCGATGCCGGGGTGAAGCTCGCTGGGAATCGCATCCATGACTTTCACGCCTTGGCCGCGTAGAAATGCCACGGCATCCTTGAGTTGGCGGTAATTGGCGAGCTGGAGGCCGAGGGCGGCGTTTTTGCTGTGGCCGCTCAGACCCAACGGCGCGCGCGCAGCGGTGGGAAAGAGCGCCAGCGAGTGATGTTCGGTATTGCAACGAAAGAACAGACAGCGATGGCCTTGCCAGATGACTTCCTCGGTCAGCGTAAAGCCCATGCGTTGGCGATAAAATTTTTCAGCCGCTGCCATATCGTCGGCGAACAGATACACCGGACCCAAGCGGACGATCTTGAAGGGGCGCGGCAGGAGGATGCCGTCGACATCGAAGCTCGCCGGAAGATTATCGACATGGCGGAAGCCGGTGGTCGGGTCGATGCCTTTGGCTTTGGCCTGCTCGACTTCGTCGAACTCGGAGATTTGCGGCAGCTCGGGCGGCTTGTCGAAAGCGCGGTCGTACATGCTCTTGGGTTTGCTGTAACCGTCCCAGCCGATCTGTTCGATGCCGTAGTAAAGTTCGTTGCTGTGGCCGTCGGGATCGAGCAGGTAGGTGTGCCAGTTGGAGCCCGGCATGTCGCGGCCGGAGCGCTGCTGCTTGATGCCATGTTCGTTGAACCATTGGATCGCCATGCCGACTTCGCGCATGCTGCCGACCTGCCAGGTGATCTGATTGATCGTCACGCCCGGCGCTTCGGCGCGGCCCAGGGCATCGCGCACGCGCTTGGGAAAGAGCACCATGGCATGATGATCGCCGCCGTAGCGGGTAAAATAACCGTTGGGATCGCCCAGGCCGGCGACCTGTTCCGGGCTCTTGGCGCGGCGCGAGTAGTCCATGACATCGGAGACTTTGAAGCCCAACAGGTCGACGTAGAAACGCCGCCCTGCTTCCATGTTCGCCAGATTGAAACCGAAATGACCGAGCCGGCGAATCTTGAACGGCCGGTCGAGCACGACGCCGCCGACATTGAATTTTCCCTCTGCCATGCGATGCCTCCCTGGAATGTCCGGCCCTCTCTATACAATCTTTCGTTGCCGCCTACAACGTGAATCGGCGCCAATGAGCCGACATGATGGGCGTTAGGCAAAATTCTAACTTGCAAGCGTCAAGGCGGTGGAATATCTATAGGATAGCGAAAGCAATATTCGACGATTTTTCACGACACTGCGGTTCCAACCAAGGAGGATTTATGTCACTGCAAGAAATGCACAGCAACGGCAAGATTCAATGGCCCGGCGATGCCCGCATCGCGGTGCTGTTAAGCTTTGACTTTCAAGGCGGCGAAGATGTCCGACCCGACAAGAACGGCAAGATCAACCATGAGGAGTATACCCAGGCTGAATATGGTCCCCAAACCGGCATCTATCGGATTCTGCGTATACTCGCAGCCCACGAAGTGAAGGCGACTTTTCTCACCTGCGGCGGGATCGCCGAACGCTATCCGGAAGCGGTGACGGCGATTGTCGCGGCCGGCCATGAAGTGGCGGGCCATGGCTATCATCACGAGGTGGCGCGCGATCTCACCAGAGACGAAGAGCGCGACGTCATGAAGCGCACCACCGACATGATTGTCAACCGGGCGCAGAAGCGGCCGGTGGGCTGGCGTTCCTGTACCCAGAGTCCCAATAGCATCGAGCTCTTGATGGAGCAGGGCTACCTGTGGAACAGCAATTCGTTCTCTCACGATCTGCCGTTTGTCTGGCAGAACGGCAAGAAAAAGCTCGTCGAGCTGCCGCGCCAGCCCTTTGGCGACGGCCGCGCCTACGGCCATCGCGACTCAGGCAACCCCAACGATACCTTGGCGATCTGGAAAGGGATGTTCGACCAGTTCTACGAAGAGTCGAGTCTGGCGCCGACCTTTTGTCCGTTTCAGTTCCACCCGTATATATCGAGCCGCGCCGGCCGCGCCAAGACCTTGTCCGATATCATCGGCCATATGAAGTCGCATAAAGGCGTGTGGTTTGCGACCGGCAGTGAGATCGCCCATTGGTGGCTGGAGAAGGGCTTCTCGGCGGAGGTGAACGCCAAGATTTCGAAAGTCGCGTAGGGATTGGAGAATAAATGCTGGGTAGGGGCGGAACAGCATCATTACTCCGCCCCATACTCCACTTTCACCCTCTGAACCAGTAGCGGATTTTCTTGCGCAGTCCACGTCCCATCCGTTTCTTCAATTCGAACCAGAGCCGTAAAGACCAGTTGCGCGCCGACCAGGCGATCGATGTCGAAGTCGTGATCCACTGGTGGTTGAATTCAAAATTGGCTTTGAATTTTCTGATCTGCAGGGTTTTACCGAACTTGCGTTTAAAGATAGCTTTGACGCTGATGGCGTTGCGCGACTCGACGAATACGGTGATGGTCTCCACCGGCAGGAGGGCGCGGATGCGGCTGATCTTTTGCGTCAAACCAATCTCGTTGTTGGCGCTAACCTCGACGATGTTGCCGATGAGTTCCGGATCTTGCAGTTTGCGGTCGACGAGTTCCCGGCGCAGTTTGATTTCCTGCCCGTGGTCGATGTCATAGCCAGCCAAGACCAAATAGGTCTTGTGCTTGGTGGTTTGCATCGACTTTTGCCACCAGTCGAGAGCGCGCTCCACGCATGACCGCGAGGCCTGCGACAACCGCTGTGGATCCAAGACGCCGTAGGGCATGGCGACGATCACGATAGCAATGGTGGGTTCTCCTTCACGCTCGGGCTAACGAAAAAAGGAGTAATGGAGTGTTGGAGTACTGGAGTGATGGGGGAAGACCAACACTCCAATACTCCATTATTCCATCACTCCCGTCCTATTCCTCGTAGATCATGACGTCGACCGGTTTACCGCCGACGGCGAGATCGGGACAGGCGCTCAGCGCTACCAGTAAATCCATCTCGGCGCGCAGATCCATATAGTTGCCTTCCGGCGGGCGCACTTGAGTATGTTCCATCTTGCCGGTTTTGCCGTCGATGATCATATGCTGGTTCAAGTTGAACGGGCTCGGTATATCTTCAGGAATGATGCCGTAGGATGCGACCGCTTTCGACAGGTTCTCATAGCAGCCGTGATCGGGGATTTCCTTGATATCGCGCGGGTAATATTCCGCCAGGCGATTTTCCTGCTGCGCCAGCTTGAAGCGGTAGCCGCTGCACATGCCTTTCTGTAAATCATGGGTGCCGACTCGGTTGCCGTCGTAGACGATCGTCATCATATGCTGGTTGTTGCGCCCCATGAGCTTGTCGCCGGTGCTGATGAACAGCTTCATGTTGTAAACCTTGGTGCGCGGCTGGTCGAAGCGTTCAATCAAGTTTTGCAATTTGAAGAAAACAAAATCCACGGTGGTGGTCGCCGTGATGCGAATCACCTGGCCTTGTTTCATTTCGGCGGCCCAGCCGGTGTTGTGCGGCACATGGTTTTGCAGGATGTTGTTCATCGCTAACCTTCTCCTTTGCCGATGGGAAATTAACGCGACTTGTAAAGCGCGTCGATAAAGCCGCTGCTGACCAGCTCGCGGATGAAGCGGGATTCGGCAAAACGCGCCGGCGTGGTGCCGGCCGGGATTGCGCGCGAGGCGGACAATTCTTCGAGAATGGTTTGTATGCCCGCGGCGGTGGCTTCGGGGGCGCGCTTAAAATACTTGCCGGCATAGATTTCGTAGATTTTCTCCGCCGCCGGCGTGGTCTTTTGCTTGGTATACTTTTCCAGCACCGCCAAGGCCGCCGCCTTGTCGGACTTAAAGCGGTGAATGCCCTCGACATAGGCTTTCATGAAGCGCGATACCAAGTCTGGCTGGCTCTTCAAAAACGCTTGGCGGGCGGCGAACGGGCCGAAGGGGTAGACCAGGCCGGATGTGGAGACATCGGCCAAGCGCACGAAGCCCGAGGCTTCGGCGCTGATGGTTTCGGGACCGGTGGAGAGCACGCCGCTTTGCACCGAGCCGCCTTTGATCGCGGCGAAGATTTGCGGCCCCGAGCCGGTTTGAAAAATCGCCACGTCTTTGTCCGGCTGCAAATGCCATTTCTTGAGCAAATAGCGGGCGACGAAATCGGTGGTTGCGCCGATGCGGCTGACGCCGAGTTTGCTGCCTTTCAACTGTTCGGGGGTTTTGATGCGTCGGCACCGACCACAGTTCGAATGGCAAGGCGTCTATGGTCGCGCCGAGCAGCACTACATCCGAGCCTTGGAGATTGGCCGCCACCGTGGCGCCGCCGGCGGTAAACGAGATCGCCACGTCGCCGGCGATGAGCGCTTGCAACGACGGCGGTCCGCCGGCGATGTAAATGAACTCGGGCTCGATATTGTATTTCTTAAAGATGCCGGCTTCCTTGGTCAGCCAGAGCGGGCCGTAGACCACGGCGATCGACGTGTAGGCGATGCGCAACGCTTCCGCGCCCACCGGAGCGGCGCAGGCCAAACCTATCAGGGCCACGGCGATCCAGGTTCGCGCCGCGGCGAAACTTTGTCCGAGGGTTTTTTCAATTTGGCTCATGGAAGATTTCTTTTACGAAATCTGTAGGTTAGATCGCTAGGTCTGTCAAGTTACGGTGCCATTAATCTCGCCGGGGGTGACCGCTAAGTCCGGGCAAGGGCTGGATAATTTCGTCATTATTCTCGTCCAGGTAAACCTTTGCCCAGGCGCGCCGTCCAACTCAGTAAGGCGCCTTAATCGAAGACATTTTGAGAAGGAGAATTGAGCAATGAAAAAAGCAATCGTAATTGGTTTAGGTATATTGGTTCTCGGCAGCGCTGTCCCGGCGATGGCGCATGACTACCGACATTTCGACAGACGCGGCGATCGAATCGACGCGCGGCTGGATGCGTCAGAGGAGATCGGATCAACAATCGGCTCGACACCAGGGGTAACAGGATCAACGAGCGGCTCGATGCTAAAGGCGAGCGGATCAACGACCGGCTCGACGCCTTGGCGGCAGAGGCACGGGCGGAAGGTAAAAATCGGCTGGCCGAGCATCTCGATCGTAAAGGCGATCGCATCGAAGCCGAACTGGACCGTCGCGGTGACAGGATTGAAAACCGTTACGACCATCGTGGCGATCGCGCCGACCGCTGGTTCGACCACCGTGGCGACCGGATCAACAGCCGCTTCGATAATTGGCGGAATCTTTAACCGCTGGTGGGGTTGGGGCCGTAATTAAGCGGTCTAATAAATTGATAGAGTAGCATAAGCCGCTTTCTCCGCCGGCAACGGAGGAAGCGGCTTTTTACATTTCTGTCAGTGAGGCAGGTTGTGCCATGCAGTCGCCCTCACTCCCTTTGACAGGTGCCCCATGACATGCGCACGGTCGGAGGCTCTTCGTCGCTGTCGGCATTGACAGCAAATTAGCCGCGAAAATATTCTTTGAATCCCGTCACCATCAGATTCGCCAGTGCTTCATTGTAGCTTTCCACATGGCCGTAGTGGGTGAGATTCGGAACCATGATCAGGCGCAGCGCGTCGGCGTAGGGTTTGAATCGCTTGAAGGCGTAGACTTCGCGGCGAAACTCCAAACCTTTCTCGCCGCCTTCGATCCAATGGCCTTTGTCGTATTCGCCGACGATGTGCAGCAGCTTTTTGCCGCGCAAGCGTTCGAGCTGCGACTGATAAGTGATAAACAGTTCGTCATCGGCCAACCCTGACATTTTCTTGATGTCCGGAAGCAGCACGTCGTGGGCGCTATGCTCGATGTCTTGCAGGAAAGGCTTGAACTGCGGCCGCCGGTGATTTTCCAGCTCGAACCATTTCTCGACGCTGCCCCAGGGTTGGTTCGGTCCAACGTAGCCGCTTTTGGCGTAGCCTTTGGGCGAGCGCCGGCTCAGATCGGTGAGATTGCGAAACGGCGCGGCGCGTTCTTCCGGCGATTTATCGGCGCAGGCGAGATCCCATTCTTTGCGCACCCATGCCGGCATGCCGGTGCCAAAGCCGAGGCCGCCGATGAGTTTGTTCTTGAGACCGTACTGCTCCATCAAGTAAAAATATTCGCCGCCGGTGGAGTGGCCCCACATGAAGATCGATTCTTGCAGGTTCTTCTCGACCAGCGCCTTGACCGCTTCGGTGCACATTCTAAACGTGTAGACGGCCAAGCGGTTGCGCAGTTCGGCATCGCTGGGAATCTGGCCAATGATAAATTCCGGCCGCCGTTCGGGAATCGGCGCCCAAGGCTTGGCGCTGTAGTGGCCGGGCAGGGAGATCGCCAGCACGGGAATGCCCAACGACGCGATATGTTGGGCGACGCCGACGCGCGCCTTCTTCGGGTCGGTTTGGCTCAAGATCGGGATAGGTCTTCGGGACCGTCGGGGGTGAAAATAAACTCATATTCATTGGCCGCGCCGCCGTGGATCATCACCACGGCGGTGTCCGGGATCGATACTTTGGCCGGGGTAAACAACCGGCCATGAATATCCCAACGAAACAGCTCGCCGGGTTCTTCCGGATTGGCATAACGCTCGATGGTTTCTTGAACTTCTTTCACACTGACGGCTGTGCGGGGAAAAGGATCGGGGAAGTTTCTGTAGTCGTCGAAGGACATGTAGTAGATGAAATCATCTTTCAATCCGGCACCGGTTTTCAGCGCTGCGACCAGTTTGTTCATTGCTTCCATGGCATTTTGGGCATTTTGGCTCATGAGACTTTCTCCTACCGTCGGGAATAATTGTCTTACTGGTTATCTGTGCATGGAACCTCGATGTCAACCCGCGTTGGAGTAATGGAATATTGGAATGTTGGGCGCGACGCGCAGGGTTGATGCAGCGAGCGATTACAGTTAAACAACAGACACCACAATCAGGAGGCAGGCAGATGGCAGAAGCAGTCAACCGTCCATCCTATCAATCGGTCGACAGCAAGGTCGAAATCATGGACACGCCGTACGATCGCTGGATCGCGTCTCAGGGGATCGATATCGTGCGCGGCTTTTTTGTCGAGGATCTATACACGACCCCGCTCAAATGGTGGGATCGCATCGGCGGCAACGGCGTCTGCATCATGCTCGACGGCGCCGGCTATATGGACGACGCTTATGTCATCGGCATCCCGCCGGGGAAGAGCCTCAACCCGCAACGCCATATTTACGAGGCGCTGGTCTATGTGCTCGCCGGCCGCGGCGCGACGACGGTGTGGCAGGACAATGGCGCCAAGCAGACTTTCGAGTGGCAAGCCGGCAGCTTGTTCGCCCTGCCGCTCAACGCCTGGTATCAGCATTTCAACGGCCAGGGCGATCAAGAGGCGCGGCTGTTGTCGGTGACCACGGCGCCGCTGATTTTCAATTTGTTCCGCAGCGCCGACTTCGTCACCAACTGTCCCTATTCATTCACCGAGCGGTTCAAGGGCGAAGAAGGATTCTTCACCGGCGGCGGTAAGCTCTACAGCGACCGGGTGGTCGAGACCAACTTCGTCGCCGATGTCGTCAATATCGAGCCGGTGGAGTGGAGCGAGCGCGGCAAGGGCAACGCGACGATCTTTTTCGAAATGTCCGAGAGCATGATGGGTTCCCATGTCTCGCGCTTTCCCGTCGGTCTTTACAAAAAAGCCCATCGCCACGGCCCCGGCGCCCATGTCTTCATCCTCACCGGCAAGGGTTATTCGCTGCTTTGGCCCGAGGGCAAAGAGATGACCCGGGTGGACTGGAAGCCCGGATCGATCGTCGTGCCGCCGGAGGGCTGGTTCCACCAGCATTTCAATTCCGGCGCCGAGCCGTCGCGATACCTGGCGCTGAAGATTCTTAGCCGCAAGTACAAGCTGCAGCCCGGCAAGATCCAGTCCGACGTGCCGCTGGCCTATGGCGGCTGGCAGATCGAGTACGAGGACGAAGATCCGCTGATTCGCCAGATCTTCGACGAGGAGTGCGCCAAGTCGGGAGCCCAGGTGAGGATGCCGCCGGTTGCGCCCAAGGCCAATTGACAAGCGTCAGGGCTCTTTCTTAATAATACCTACGTAGATTAGTTGCTTTCTTAAGGAGACACGCATGCTGAAACCGATCGGAATGACCGAAGGACACTATGAATGCCGCTCGCTCGATGAGACGCTGCCGATTTTTACCGAGTTGCTGGCCGCCGAAGTGATCGAGCGCACCGACAAGCAGGCGGTGGTCAAACATCCCAACACCAAGTGGCGTCTGGTGATTCACGAAGGCGGACCGGACTCGAAGAATAAGCCGCACACCAATCACTACGGCTTTCGCGTCGGCAGCTCGAAGGAAATCCCGATCGCGCACCAATATATTTCCGACCACAAGGCGCAGTACAAGATCAAGAGCGTGACGCCGCCGCACGAAGCGCATTTCGCCTACTCGATCTATTTCAAAGAACCGGGCGGCAACGATTTGGAGCTGGAGTATTACAATCCGGCGGCGATCAAACAGGGCCGGCGCATCGCCGCGCCGCACTGGACCACGCCGCTGCCGGAAGAAAAATTTCCCGGCAGAGGCTATGTGCCCCAGGCGATGACCCATGGCACGCTCAACTGCGACGACAAGGAAAAGAGCGATCAGTTTCTCGCCAACGTGCTCGGCCTCGATATCATCGGCGGCGGGCGCACGTCGACCTATATCAGCGTGCCGAACATGGGGCCGTGGTACGTGGTGGTGCTGCCGACGACGCACCGCGACTATCTGTCCGAGGCCAACCGATTCACCCTGCAAGTCGCCAGCCCCGAAGAAGTCGAAGATGCGCACAAAGAATTCTCGAAAAACGGCAAGGAACTCGGCATCCACGATGTCCGCGAATTGCAAACCAATGGCCGCGCCCATTTTCTCCTGAGCGATATCAATAAGAACTGGTGGGAGATCACGTCGTAGACTTTATTCGATTTTGAATTCAACGCCGTTAGCAGCGCTGCTGTTAGCGGCGTTGCTGTTTCTGGCGACCAGCCTGTCCGGCTGCGAAAATCCAAACATTCGACTGGTTTCCTTGACAGTCGTCTGCAATGACCGGATATAGGCCAATCAAACAAGGAGGTCTTTATGTACAATGGTCCGGTGATCGATGCCGACGGGCATGTCTTGGAGAAAGAAAAATATATCCGCAAGTATCTCGAAAAGCCCTGGGACAAGCGCTCGACGGCGCTGCGCACGCGCGATCAACCCTGGGATGCCAATCTGTTCGATAGTTTCGAGATGGCGGTGCGCTGGGAAGACTTGTCGCCCAAGCAGCAGATCGACGAGTGGCATGCGGCGATGGATCGCGAGGGCATGGAGTACGCGATCTGTTTTCCCACCGGTTCGGGCAATGTCTCGAAGCTCCAAGAGTTGGACTTTGCCCTGGCCATCGCGCGCGCTTCCAACACGCAGTTCGCCAAGGAGTTCAACGCGCACTCGAACCGGGTCAGTTGCGTCGGCGTGCTGCCGCTGCGCGATCCGCAAAGCGGCGGCAGAGGAGCTGCGCCGCGGCGTGACCGAGCTGGGGTTGAAAGGGTTCGAGATTCTGCCGATGGGATTGCCGATGGCGCTCGGCAGCACATTTTACGATCCGGTCTATGCCGAGGCGGAGAAACTCGGCGCGGTCATCGGTATCCACGGTTCGCGCAGCAACTCCCATGAACTGGGGGCCGACAAGTTATCGACCTTTGCCGAAGTGCATTCGTACGCATTTACGGTCGGCCTGTTGCTGCAGTTTACTCATGTCGTCTGCCAGGGTGTGCCGATTCGTTTCCCCAATTTGAAATTGGCCTTCTTGGAGATCGGCGCCACCTGGCTGCCGTATTATTTGGACCGATTGGATGAGCACTGGGAAAAACGCGCCAAGCAGGAGATGCCGCTTGCTCAAAGAAAAACCCAGTGATGTCGTGCGCAAGTCGAAGATGTGGTTCAGCCTCGAATCCGGCGAGTCGCTGTTGCCGGAGGCGGTCAATTACCTCGGCGCCGAACATTTTCTTTACGCCTCGGACATTCCCCACTGGGACAATGAGTTCCCTGGCAATCTTACACGCGTTGCGCAATCATCCGCGCATCAGCGACGCCGACAAAGAAAAGATTCTCTACAGCAATGCCAAACAGCTGTTCAACTTGTAACTGCCTTGCCGGTATCGAGGAGCCTGAGATGAAGATTCGCGCAGTTCTAACCATTCTCTGGTTAATCGCCGGCGTGATTGTGCCTGTGGCCGCCAGGGCGGCGGATAAACTGGTGGCGCTGTACTCGGCCCACGCGGTGCCGTACTCGATGCCCTGGGTTGCCGAAGAGCTCGGGTTATTCAAGAAACAGGATATCGATTTCGACTTCGTCTATATTCCTTCATCTTCAACCGCTACAGCGGCGATTCTCGGCGGCAATGTCGAAATCGGGCTCTTGGGCGGCGTCGGTATCGTCAATGCTTTCGTCAGTGGCGCGACCGACTTGGCTTTCATCGGCAGCATCAAGAACATCATGACGCAGAGCATTTTGGCCAAGCCGGAGATCACCCGGCTCGAACAGTTGCGCGGCAAGCGCATCGGCGTCACGCGCATTGGCAGCAACACCCATTATTTCACGGTCCAAGCGTTTCGCCGCGCGGGGATGAATACGGATAAGGACATCACGTTCATCCAGACCGGCGGCGAAGCGGAAACCGTCGGCGCGCTAATGTCAGGGCGGATCGATGCCGCGACGCTGTTGCCGCCGAGCGACGGCAGAGCGCTGGCGCTGGGCTTTCGCTATGTCGTGTTCGGCCCGGATATTGGAATTCCTTACGCCGCTTCGACCATCGCGACGCGGCGCTCGCTCATGGCCAAGCGCGGCCCGGCGATCGGTCGATTCATGCGCGCTATGGCCGAAGCCTCAAGAGCGATGCACCGCGATAAAGAATTGGTCTTCCGGGTGATGGAGAAAAAACTGCGGATCAAAGATCGCGCGGTGTTGGAAGCCAGTTACGCCATCGAAATGAAAGTCATGGAACCGCGGCTGGAAATGAAAGCGCCGGCGCTCCAGCCGATGATCGAAGAAGTCGCCCGCACCAATCCGCGCGCCAATGAGGTCAAGCCCCAGGAGATGATGGACCGGCGCTATTTGGCGGAGATGGAGAGCAGCGGATTCTTCAACCAGCTGTGGGGGAAAAACTAGAAATTCAAAATGAAAAAGTAAAAATTAACAATTGAAACAGGAGCAAGAAATGCCGCGTATATCGACGCCGACCAAAATTACCGATAGAACGTTTGGCTTTGCAATTAACGTTGTTGAGATATGCCAAGTGCTCGATTTGCAGCCTGGGGTAAGGCGGACGTTGAGCCGGCAGTTGCTTCGCTCTGGCACCTCGGTTGGAGCCAACATCGAAGAAGCGCAAGCTGGTCAAAGCAAGGCTGATTTTATTAGCAAATGTTCGATCGCGTTGAAAGAATGCCGAGAGACGGCTTATTGGTTGCGGCTTTTGGATGCTTGCCGACTTTATCACGGTGAAATGCTCAACCCATTGCGCCGAGAAGCAGACGAACTTTGCCGTATTCTCGCTACGATTGTTCTCCGTGCAAAACAGACCAAGGTTAAGGTGTCATGATATTTTACACGGAATTCCTATTGCCGATCTTAATTTTGCCTTATTAATTTTTACTTTTTAATTACCTCACGGGCAAATCGCTATCTTTTAGGTTAAACCATTTCCGCGCATTCTCACCGAGCACATGACGCAGCTTGTCGTCGGTCATGCCGGGGATTTTTTTCACTTCTTTGACGGAGTCGGGGAATTCGGAATCCCAGTGGCGGTAGTCCGAGGCGTACATGCACCTGGGTGATGCCGATGTCGTCGAGCACGTAGGGCAGGATGGTTTCTTCCGGCTCGCAGGTAAAACTGACCTGGCCGCTGCGGATAATTTCCGAGGGTTTGCGCTTGAGCAGCGGCCATTGCGGCCGCAGCTTGTGATAGTGCTCGTCCATCCGTTCGGACCAGAAGGGCAGCCAACCGCAGGCGCCTTCCATAAACCCGACTTTCAGTTTGGGATAGCGGTCGAAGACGCCTTCGCCGATCATGTGCATGAGCGCGATCATCAGCTCGAAGGGAAACGAGGTCATGTGCACGTAGCTGTATTTTTCCATGCGCTCGCTGCCGGCGCCCATGACGCCCCAGACGCCGTATTGGCCGTCATGTTCGGTTTGCGGATGGACCGACAGCGGGATGTTCATCTCCTGCGCCGCGGCGTATACCGGATCGAACATGCGGTGGCCGAGATTGATGCCGTAGACATTGGTCGGCAGCATGGCGCTGACGACCTGGCGGTGTTGCGCGATGTATTCCAATTCCTTCACCGCGGCTTGGGGATCTTGCACTGGAATCAGGCCGACGCCTTTGAGGCGCTTGGGATCGGGCGCGAGATATTCTTCAACCAGCCAGCGGTTGACCGCGTGGCAGACCAGCGCGGCCAGCGGTTTGTCCGCCATGCCGTTGACCGACAGTGCGATGGAGGTTCCGAAGATGACGGCGACGTCGATGCCCTCTTCGTCCATGTCCGGCAGCCGCTTCAATCGGGTCGGTCATGCCGGGACGGCTTCTTTCGATGTGTGACGCGAAGACTTCGCCGCGATCCGGGCCGCCGCCCCAGCGCCGTCGCCCGCCCAGGCGGCCTTCGATCATTAGATGATTGTAGCCGGAGCTATCGGTGACGCGATTGGGCGCGAGATGGGCATACTCTTTGGGCATCCATTTCGCGAAGTTCGTTTTCCGGTTCGTGACAGTGACCGTCGGCATCGATGACTAAATAATCTGCCATAAAGATCTCCTTGTCGATAAAGCGATTTAATCTTTACCTAGTCGGGTTGCGGCTGAATTGCAACTCGAAAGAATCGGCAGCGCGCTCTTCGTTCCGTCACTAGTAACGCGATTACGATTGCGGTGCGGTGACGGCGAATTCCGTTTCCCTGGCGCGGCAGGCCGAAGCCGCAACGGGCGGTGAGGTAACGATCGAATTCCTGATCGGTGTGAAACTTGAAGCGCACGGCGCCGGATTGATCCCACAGCTCTTTGGACGGCACTTCACATTGGCGACAGCCGCTCGGGCTTGTCGCAATTCGGTGGCGGCATTCCAGCGCTGATCGTCGCTGTCGTGCCGAGCCGGGGATCGGCGCCGCGCGCGTCGGCGCGCACCAGCACGCCTTGCCCTTGGTAGGTCGACCGCCGGGTATTTGCGGCCCGTCGCGGTCCGGGCTAAGATCCACGGGCGACTCGGTCAATACGCCGCCGCGAATTTCCTTGGTGACGGCGTTAAACTCGAACTTCTTCGCCGGTGGGGAGAGTCACGATGTTATTGTCGCCGGCGTTGACGATGGCGGGCAAGTAACTGCGCGGAAAAAAATGCATCAAGCTGTGCATCAACTCGCTCAGGCGAAACACCCGGTCGCGCGACGCCACCCAGTCGGAAATCATCAGATGGATGTCCTGGCGCGCCCGGTCGTCGAAGCGAAATTGGAAATCACGGGTGAAAAATTGATTCTTGGTCGCATCGCGGCGCGGCGCGAGAATCGGGTTGCCGCCATGATTGGAAAATTCGAAGCCGACAATTTGACCTTGGCGCGTGCGGCGGTACTGCCAGCTATTGATGAGTTTCGAGTTTGCCGCGCGGGACGACAGCATCGTGCCGTAGTCGATGTTGCGCGACGCCAGGTCCTTGACCGGAGCGGCGATGAGCGACTCTGGTAAAGTGCGAGCGATCGGCGCTTTGCTGACGACTTCTTGGGGCTTTTCCTGCGGCTTGGCAGTTTCCACCGGCGCAGCGGGCGCCGGCGGCTGGTGAACTTCTTGACCCAGTTCCGGTGGCGGTTGGGGTTTCGGCAGCGGTGCCGGCGTTTGGCAGGCGCTGGCGAGCAGCGCTAGGGCGATGCTGACTACAAATATATGGAGCCTCTTCATAGCTAGTTGCGAGTTTAGCATTACCTACGCTGGGCTGCGATGCTTTCGCCGGCGCTGCCGCAAACAAAAAGGCGGCGCTGCAGTCGCGGTTGTGACAACCTCGTAACGATTCGGAAGCTTCGGTTTGCGCGTGGCGCGATGGCAGCGGTGCAGCTTGGACCAGCGCTCAAGGCATCGGCTTGATGGCTGCCAATTGGCTCTGCAGATTTCCCGCGGTTATGACAAAAGCTGGGGAGATCGACAGCCCCGCTTGTTCCAGCGCTTCAGCGACCCAAGTATTGCAGGTGCGCAGCAAGCTAAAACTGCGGTTTGCCGGATAAAAGCGGCTGGAGGCGAACAATCCCGGAGCTGCGCGCGCACGGCCAGATGATTGTTGGCGTAGGAAAGTTTCGTCGACATAATCGACCATGCGTTCGTAGGCGGTCGCGGCTCAAGCGCAGTTCCGTGATGGTTGCGCCGCGGTAGAAGTTCTCAACTGTATCTGTGAATCCGACTAGGTGAATGACGCTGCCACTGGACCACATGGCCGCCTTGATGGCGCCGAAAATTCCCGATTGCGGATCGGGAAAATAGTCTTTGTCGCCCCAGCTGAATTCAATAAATTGGGCCGCGGGAAAATCCGCCAGCTCCGGCATGGTTCTTTCCGCGAGGTCGCTTTTGCGCAGGACGATGGCGGCGTGCCAGGAGTTGTGAACGATGGAGACGGATTTACAAGTCGGTTCGCTATCCGTGCAAGCCCACTGAGAGGCGGCTTCGGGGTAAGCGAGCCGATCTGCAAGGCAAAGCAGTATTGCCGCCAAGCCCAACGGTAACAGTCGTCGCCACCAGAGCATGGCCACAGCTAGCCTCGGATGGCCCGCTCAATCAACCTCATGATTGCGCTGCCAGTGCGTCACGCCGTGCCTCAATCAGCCGGCCGCCGTCGTGCCATTCGCAAACTAAATCCCTCACGTTTGATATAGACTTGCTTTGAGTCCGGGCGCCGGCTCAACTGCTCGATCAGAGCGACCAGCGGCGTCGCCGTGCTGGGCATAATCTTTCGGCGCGCCGGCTGCTTTCAGCGCCGCCAAGGCTTCCGCGCCGGCAAAAAAGTTCAGCAGCTTGTCGTCGTCGCTGACGCTGTCGCCGCCAAATTTCATTCTGAATTCTGCCAAGCCGATGTCGGGGACTTTGACCTTGGCCAATTCCTTGGCGCGCGCGCTGTTCACTAAGCGATCGCTGCAGATTGGCGTCGATGGACTCCGCTTCCTCTTCGCCCCAATGGCCCAAGGCGTACAGCAGCACCTCGTCGGTGACTTCCTGGTAGCGTTGCGCCGACCATGACGTTGATGGCGGCTTGGACGCCGAAGAACTGCGAGTAGGGCGTCACCATGATCGGATAGCCGAACTCGGCACGGACGCGGGTGACTTCTTCGAGCACCGCCGGCAGCTGGTCGAGCTTGGCCAAATTAGCCAGCTGAAAACGAAAGTTGGAAATCATGCCGCCGGGCACCTGGTGCAAGCGGATGCAATGCGTCGTATGCCAACGGTCGCCCTATCGGCAGATTCTCCTGCTTCGCCACCATCATGAAATGGTCGCGCACGGGTTTGACGCATCTCCTCGTCGACCATGGTCTGATAGCCCAGCGCGCGGGCGTTCATGGCGACGTTGAACAGCGATGGATTCGACGAACCGTCGGCGAGCGGCGGGATCGCCGTGTTGATCGAACGTGATGCCGAGCTGGATCGCTTCAAGGCAACAAAGCGCGCCCAGACCGGTGTTGCAGTGGGTGTGAAACTCCACCGGTTTGCCGTTCGCTTCGCGCAGGATCAACGGCACCAGACGGCGCGTCGACTCCGGGCGTCAACAAACCGCCGGGATCTTTGAAGCAGATCCGTTCGACATCGAGCTTGGCCGCTTCGCGGGTGCGTTGGACAAAATATTCGTCGGTGTGCTTGGGCGAGATCGAATAAATAATATTCAAGATCGTCTTCAGGCCGACGCGCTTGGCGCCGTCGACCGCTTCGCGCCAATATTTCGGCGTGTTCGACGGATCGGAGGTGCGCAGTTCGCTGGATGCCGTTGGCGGCCAAGCGCTCCAGCCACAGATCGGTGATCGCCGGCGCGGTCAACTGAAACGCCAGCATGGAGCGGCTGCGAATCGAGCGCAGCGGGGTTTTCCTGATCCGCTGCGCTAATAGGCGAATCCGTTCCCAGGGATCGTCGTGCAAATCGCGCACGCATTTCTTGTAAAACGCCGATGACATGATCTCGATGGCTTCGAAGCCGGCGCGGTCGAGCCGCTCGGCGATCGGCAGCATCATGCCGGTGCGCATGTTGGACGCCCAAAGGCTCAACTGGCCGTCGCGCAGGGTGGTGTCGACGAAATAGACTTTGCCGCGGGGATTCGCTTGGGTCATGGCAGTGGGATTGGAGTGATGGAGTAGTGGAGTGTTGGAGTAATGGGGTTTGGATGTTGTCAACACTCCATTACTCCAATACTCCATCACTCCAGATTTTTTCGGCAGGCTCAGTCCAGATTCACATAGAGCCTGGTCCAATCGATCGGCGTCGCCGTGTGGCCCTGGCCGGTGGTGTCTTCGGCGAGGAAAACATCGCCGGGATAAAAAGTCATGCTGCTGCCGTCACCGAGCCCGATCTTCACACTGCCCGTTAGCGTCACCACCCAGCGGCGTCTGGGGGCGCGATGGAAATTGACGATATGGGGGGCGAAGTCGTCGCGAAACAGATGGCTGGTGGCCGGCTTGGTGTCATTGAAGTAGGTCGCCTTGGCACTGTCCAACTGTTCGAAGTGAGATTGGCCGTCGGCGCCGGCGTAGAGTCGATAGAATTGCATCGCTAGCCTCCGCGGGGAATTTGCGCCATTTCTAGCATCAAATGGCGTTGGCTGCGCCAGCGCGGATAGTGGCAAACCTAAGTGAAGCGGGTGGCGAGTAATGCGAGTAATTGAATGTCAAAGGCTGGGTCCCGCGGCGACAACGGCACGATCGGCTCGCCGTTATCGCCGCAGGACGCGCGGATCAAACGCGTGTGAATGACTGGAAGATGCCCCAGATGCTGTACAAAACGGTCAGTGCCGAGAATGCCCCAAACAGCCAGTTTCATTCCAAATCGGAAAATCTGCCATAAATTCTCTCCTCGAATAGTTGCGTTTCCAGCTGGTTGCCGAACGAGCAGGCAGCCGCAGTGGAACGGTTTATCAATGCTGTCGGAAAGCGAAACTCAGGAGAGAGTCGGTTTAGATCCGAAATGTCTGATTGAGTGTGACCATGGACGGTGAGTCGCAGCGATCGGCGTCTATTGGAGGTCCAGTGGGCCAGTCTCAGGATGGGTACGATGCAGGATGCCACCGAATCAAACCTCGGCGCGGCGGTGAACAGATTGCCGACACTGACGCCGTTGTCTTCGTCGACGATTTCGCTGGCGGTGGCGACAGGGTTGCTCCAAGGCGAGCTTGAGCCGGCGTCGCTCATGGCCGCGGCAATTCGCAAGGAGCTTGCCAAAAGCAGCGGCAGCAGCAGCGAGTAAATGATCAGCGACTTGCGCATGGCTTATGCTCTACTGTAGCAGGCAGCGGTGGCCATGGCAACCGCGCTGATGGATTGTACCCGCTCGCGCTCACAGCGGCGTCACGCTCGACGGCGGCTTGCGGTGCTTGGTCGCCTGCTCGTAGGCGTAGGCGAACTTGATCATGTTGCCATCGTCGTAGGGGCGGCCGAGAAAGGTGATGCCGGCGGGCAGGTTGTCGCGGGTGAATCCCGCCGGCACCGACCACCGACGGCACGTAGACCAAAAACGTATTGATATGGGGCGCGCCTTTTTGATCGACGTAGGGCGGATTGACGCCGTCCTTGATCAACGTGGGCTGATGCTCCACGGCTTTGTGCACGATGGCGTCGAGGCGGTGCTCGGCCATGACTTGCAAAAGGTTGGTCATCAGTTCTTCGCGCGCTTTCAAGTATTCGTAGTTCGCGTCGTTGGAGGGCGCGCGCGACCAGCGTTCGCGCGAGCCTTTGACGACCTTCTGAAAGTCCGGCGACTGCATCGCTTCCTGGCGCGACGCGTAGGGCGGTTTGCCGCTGCGGCCGAAGTATTCTCTAAAGGATTCCTCATCGTCGGCGAAGCTGCCGGCGCGTTTAGCCAAGAGCGCTTTCAGATTCGGGATGACGATCGGATCGACGATCGACCGCGCCGGCGGCCTTGAGATCGTTCACGGCTTTGTCGAACACCTCGGTGATCTTGGCGAAATCTTCCGAGCCAGGCTCGGCGTCATAGCCCATGGACTCGCGCAGAATGCCGATGCGCGCGCCTTTGAGGCCGTTGTGGTCGAGAAACTTTGTAAAGCTCTCCGGCATCCGGCCGACGCCGCGCGCGGTCACCGGATCGTCGGGGTCGTAGCCGACCATGTTGTCGAGCAGCTTGGCCAGGTCGGTCACCGTGCGCGCCATCGGACCCAGCGAGCCGTTGACCGAAGGCCAGCCGGCGTAGACGCCGCCGCGGCTCACCAGACCGGCAGTCGGGCGCATGCCGGAAACGCAGTTCCACGTCGATGGCCGGCGGATCGACGCGAAGCCTTCCTGGCCGACGGCGACCGTGCAAAAGTTTGCCGATACGCTGGCGCCCGAGCCGCCCGACGAGCCGCCGGCGGTGCGTTCGAGATCGTAGGGATTTTTCGTCGAGCCGAATAACGAACCATGGGTGTCGCCGCCGCCGAGTTCGCCGAGGGTCGCTTTGCCGATGATGATGGCGCCGGCTTTCTTTGAGCTGGGCGACGACGAAGGCATCGCGGCCGGGATAGTAGTCTTTGAACAGCAAGGAGCCCAAGGTCGTCGGCATCGGCGTCGCGTCGCCTTGGTCCTTCATGACGATCGGTATGCCGTGCAGCGGTCCCACCGGCCCGGCAGATTTGTAGAGCCGCGTCGAGACGGTCGGCTTCTGTGAGCGCGTCGGGATTGAGTGAAATGATCGCATTGATCGCCGGGCCTTTTTTATCATAGGCCGTCAATGCGATCGAGATACATTTGCACTAGTTGACGGCAGGTCAGCTCGCCGGATTTGTAGGCGGCGTGAACCTGGTCGATGGTGGTTTCGAGAATGTTGAAAGCCATGGCAAATCTCCCTTACGCTTAACTGCGAATAGCGATTTCATATGTCAGGGTCGAGTGAATGTCCAGTCGGTGATGGCAGTTTCAATCGCGGGTAAGACTCCAACGCGTGTGCCGGCCCTGTCGGTCATACCGTTGAAAGACGGTATCCATCTTCGTTGCCACCGCTTCCCCACACCCGGACGCCGACCTGCGCCGGCATGAGTACGCCATGAGGGCGCTGCGTCAGCGCGGTGCAGGTCCGTGTCGGAGGAAAGTCACAACTCTGAAGGCGAAGGTATCTGAGTCGCCCCAGGGCGAGGTGGAGATCAACCGCAGGCGAACTGCCGGTCTGTAGGTGGAAGGACCGCATGTTGGTGGCGCTGGCTAACGACGTCCAAAGAGACGAGAGTTGTTTTGCTGCGCACGGATGGTTCACCATGATTGCAATCTGTGGACTGGCGCGCCAATCCCGATGAGGAAACCACCGAAAGGAGAGCCGCGTGCGGGAGAATCGCACGCACGGCAAAAAACCTCGATGCCCGCGTGCGCGGCATGACGGAACAAATTTTCGCCTGACGCCGCTCCTCGCCTTACTCTACCCTAAGCTTGGTCGTAGCATCGAAGGGGCGAGGGATTTCAACCATCCCCAAGAGGGATCCTAATTCGCTGGATGGCTCTTCGAGAACATAAAAATCTACACTGTGGCAATCAATCTTATCCTGCCGCTTCTAGTTTTTCGCGCAGGATTTCATTGACCTTTTGCGGGTTGGCTTTGCCCTGGGTGGCTTTCATGATCTGGCCGACCAGAAAGCCGAAGACTTTGTCGTTACCCGCGCGGTATTGTTCGACTTGCTTGGCATTGGCCGCGAGCACTTGATCGACGGCGGCTTCGATACTCCCCAAGTCCGACACTTGTTCCAGACCCTTTTCACTGACGATCTGCTGCGGCGTTTTGCCGCCATCCAGCAGCGCTTCGAAGACGCTCTTGGCGATCTTACCGTTGATCTTGCCCTGATCGATCAGTTGCACCAGCTCGGCTAAATGCTGCGCCGGGATTGGCCAGTTCTCGATATAGAGCTGGTCGTCGAGCTTGCGCTCCTTGAGCACCCGGAACAGATCACCGACGATCCAGTTGCTCAGCGCCTTGGCGTTGCTGTGAGTTTTTACCGCGCTGTCGAAATAGTCGGCGACGTCCTTGCGGCTGGTGAGCAGCTCGGCGTCGTAGGGCTGCAGGCCGTAGGCGCTGACAAAACGGTTCTTGCGCGCCGCCGGCAGTTCCGGCAGCTCGGCGCGGATCTCGTCGATCCAACTCTCGGGGATCACCAACGGCAGCAGATCGGGATCGGGGAAGTAGCGATAATCGTGCGCCGATTCTTTCGAACGCATGGAGCGGGTTTCCTCGCGATGTTCGTCCCACAGGCGGGTTTCTTGAACTAACGTGCCGCCGTCGCCCAGCGTCTCGCTCTGCCGTTGGATCTCATATTTCAGCGCCCGTTCGACGGCGCGGAAAGAATTCAGATTCTTGATTTCGATCTTGGTGCCCAAAGTTTCCGTGCCGGCGGGTCGGATGGAAACATTGGCGTCGCAGCGGAAACTGCCTTCTTCCATGTTGCCGTCGCAGACGCCCAGGTATTGGAGCGTCGCTCGCAGCGCGCGCAGATAAGCGCCGGCTTCTTCGGTGGTGCGCAGGTCGGGTTCGCTGACGATTTCCAACAGCGGCACGCCGGCACGATTCAAATCGACCAGACTCGAGTCGCCATGGGCGTCATGGATATTTTTGCCGGCGTCTTCTTCCATGTGAATGCGCGTCAGGCGCACCCTTTTGGTTGCGCCGTTCAACTCGAAATCGACATGACCGTCGCGGCAAACCGGCAACTCGTACTGGCTGATCTGGTAGCCCTTGGGCAAGTCCGGATAAAAATAATTTTTCCGCGCGAGAATGCTCGATCGGGTTATTTGGCAATGGGTCGCCAGACCGGCTTTGATGGCGAACTCGACGACTTTTTTATTGAGCACCGGCAGCACGCCGGGAAAGCCGCAGCAGACTGGGCAGGTGTTGGCGTTGGGTTCGCGGCCGAACTGGGTCGAGCAGCCGCAGAAGATCTTTGACGCGGTGAGCAGCTGGGCATGGACTTCCAGGCCGATGACGGGCTCGTATTTCATGGGTTCAATCCGTCGAGGATCGAAGATCGACGATGGATGATGGCGATCCTCGATCATCTAGCCTCCATCCGCGGCTTTTTTAAGTGCCACTCGGTCGCCTGTTCGTAGGCGTACGCGGTTCGCAATACGGTGGCTTCGTCGAAATGTTTGCCGACGATCTGCAATCCGATCGGCATGCCGTCGCCGTCAAAGCCGCAGGGCAGCGATAGCGCTGGCAGGCCCGCCAGATTGATCGAGATCGTGTAGATGTCGGACAGATACATTTGCAAGGGGTCATTGATCTTTTCGCCGATCTTGAATGCCGTGGTCGGCGCGGTCGGCGTGACGATCGCATCGCAACGTTTAAAGGTTGCGTCGAAATCTTGCTTGATCAGTGTGCGCACACGCTGGGCCTTTAGATAATAAGCGTCGTAATAACCCGCCGAAAGCACATAGGTGCCGAGCATGATGCGCCGCTTTACTTCCGAGCCGAAGCCTTCGTCGCGGCTAATCATGTAGGTCTCGGTGAGGTCCTTGGCGTCGGCGCGGTGGCCGAAGCGCATGCCGTCGTAACGCGCCAGGTTTGAACTCGCCTCGGCGGTGGCGACGACGTAATAGACGGCGACGGCGTATTCGGTGTGCGGTAGCGAGATCTCTTCGATCTTGGCGCCGTTCTTCTCCAGTTGGCGGATTGCCGCCCGGACTGATTGCTCAACCTCGGGCTGCATGCCGCTGACGAAGTATTCCTTGGGCACGCCGAGCCGCAGGCCTTTAACCTCGCCATTCAACGCAGTGCTATAATCGGGAACGGAGCGGTTCGACGAGGTGGAATCGGCAGGATCGTGGCCGGCGAGCGCTTGCAGCAGCAGCGCCGCATCGCGCACGTCTTTGGTGATCGGACCGACTTGGTCCATGGACGAGGCGAAGGCGATGATGCCGTAACGGCTGACCCGGCCGTAGGTCGGTTTCAAGCCGACCACGCCGCAGCAAGCGGCGGGTTGGCGGATCGAGCCGCCGGTGTCGGTGCCGACGGCGGCGATGCACTGGTCGGCGGCGACAGCGGCGGCCGAGCCGCCGGAGGAACCGCCGGGGATGCGTTCGAGATTCCACGGATTGCGCGTCGGAAAAAATCCCGAGTTCTCCGCCGAGGAGCCCATGGCAAACTCGTCAAGATTGGTCTTGCCGACGATGACGGCGCCGGCGTCGCGCAGTTTTGCGATCGGTCGTGGCGTCGTAGGGCGGCATGAAGTCGCGCAAAATTTTCGACGCGCAGGTGGTGCGCAGCCCGCGGGTGAGAAAGTTATCTTTGACCGCGATCGGTATGCCCAATAGCGGCGACGCTTGCGGCTCGCTGCGCAGACGCGCGTCGGCTTGCTGCGCCTGCTCGACGGCGCTCTCACGGTCCAAAGTGAGATAGGCGTGGACTTTGTCGTCGGTGGCGTCAATCCGTTGAAACACCGCGCCGGTGAGCTCGACGGCCGA
Organism: uncultured delta proteobacterium; assembly: GCA_963847445.1. Lineage (GTDB taxonomy): Bacteria > Desulfobacterota > Binatia > UBA9968 > UBA9968 > DP-20. The sequence continues at coordinate 381,073 of CAWJZV010000046.1, forward strand.
GATCTCGCGGCGGCGCAGTTTCTCACTGGCATCGTGAAGTGTCAGCGCGGCAAGATTCATTCGATGATTTTCGGAACCTTGAAGAAGGTTTCATCCCGATCCGGCGCGTTGGCCAGCAGCGCATCGGTGTTGGGCTGGTTCGTTACCTGGTCTTCGCGCAGGGCGGATAAATTGTCGATATCATGGTTAAACAACTCGACGTTTGCCGTGTCGAGCTCGTTGAGCTTGTCCATGTAGGCCAGTATATGATCGAGCTGCCCGGTGAATTCGCTTTCTTCCTCCGCGGTCAGGCGGAGGCGCGCCAGCATTGCCACCCGTTGCACCGATTCGCGGGTCAATTTCATGAAAATTTTTTACCATAGGGTGCTCGCCATTGCCACTCGGCTGGGCTCGTCATTGTTGGGGCTGTGCGCGAAAATTATTTGCAGTTACCGAGGGTTCGGGCTAAAACTGAAACCTATGAACAGCTCCGAGTGTGACTTGGGTGTGAGCAATGGGTTGGGGTTTCGGCGATTCGAAGCTGACGCTTTGATGCATGGCTTCAATGCGGTGGCCGGCGTCGATGAAGTCGGCCGCGGGCCGCTCGCGGGTCCGGTGGTCGCGGCGGCGGTGATATTGCCCCACGGTTTCACTCATCCAGAGATCAAAGACTCGAAGCAGCTCAGCGCCAAACAGCGCGAGAAATTGGCGCCGATCATTCAACAGGCGGCCGTGAGTTGGGCGCTGGGTATTATCGACGTCGATGGCATTGACCGCTTGAATATTCTGCGCGCCAGCTTGACCGCCATGGCGCAAGCGCTGCAAGGTCTGACGTCTATGCCGGATTGTGTGCTCATCGACGGCAACCAGAAGATTCCGCTGGAGCTCTTCGCCGAGTTCGGTTCCATCGCGGCGCAGCCGCTGTACCAGCAGACCATCGTCAAGGGCGATCAGTTTTGTCTGTCCATCGCCGCGGCGTCGATTGTCGCCAAAGTGGCGCGCGACCAGATAATGGTCGATTTCGACAAACAGTATCCCGACTATGGTTTTGCCGGCCACAAAGGGTATGGTAGCGCGGCGCATCTGGCGGCGCTGCAACGTTACGGTCCGACGCCGATCCATCGGCGCAGCTTCAAGCCGGTGCGCGATTTGCTGGCAATCGCTCAGGAGGATTAACTTGAGCGCTTTTCGGGTGCAGCAGCCGTGAGTTTTTTTCGCAAACGACTGGGGCAGGAAGGTGAAGATCTCGCCGCTGGTTTCCTGCGCAAGAAGGGCTACAAGCTGGTCGAGCGCAACTACCGCTGCAAGACCGGCGAGGTGGACTTGATCGTGCTCGACCGCAAGGTGGTGGTCTTTGTCGAGGTGAAAACCCGCTCGGATCACAGCTTCGGCTCACCTTTCGAGGCGGTGGAGGCGCGCAAGCAGCGCAAGATGATCCAGGCGGCGCAGTATTTCCTGCATGAGCGCAAACTGCACCAGCGCGACGCAAGGTTCGATGTCGTCGGCATTTCTTGGCAGGGCGACCGTCCGGTGCTGGAGCATATCGAAAACGCTTTTGAAGTGAAGTAGGGGTCGATTCATGTTGGATGTAAAATTATTGCGCGACGATCTCGCTCAAGTAAAAGAGCGCATGGCGACCCGCGGCGGCGCGGTCGATTGGGATGCCTTCGTCGCCATCGACCGCGAACGGCGTGACGCCTTGGCGACTATCGAACGCTTGAAAGAAAAGAAAAACCGCCTGTCCGGCGAGATCGGCAAGATTAAGAAGGCCGGCGGCGATGCCGGTGCGTTGATGCGCGAGACCGAAGCGGTCAGCGAAGCGATTCGCGTCAGTGAGGCGCCCCTGGCCGATATCGAAGCGCGCTTTGAAGCGTTCATGTTGACTGTGCCCAATCTGCCGAGTCCGACGGTCAAAATCGGCAAGAGCGAGCATGACAACCGTGAAGTGCGCCGTTGGGGCGAACCGCCCAAGTTTGACTTCGAAGCGAAGAACCACTGGGATATCGGTGAGGAACTGGCGATCCTCGACTTCGAGCGCGCGGCGAAAATCACCGGCGCGCGTTTTACCGTCTATCGCGGCGCTGGCGCCAGGCTGGAGCGCGCGCTGATTAATTTTATGCTCGACCTGCACACCGGTGAGAACGGTTACCAGGAAATGCTGCCGCCGGCGTTGGTGAACCGAGCGTCTTTGGTCGGCACCGGCCAATTGCCGAAGTTCGAAGAGGACTTGTTTCATCTCGCGCCGGGGGATTACTTTCTTATCCCCACCGCCGAAGTGCCGCTGACCAACCTGCATCGCGATGAGATGCTCGAGCGCTCAGCGTTGCCGATCAAGTATGTCGCCTACACACCTTGTTTCCGCAGCGAAGCCGGTTCCTATGGCAAGGATGTGCGCGGTCTGATTCGCCAGCATCAGTTCAACAAGGTTGAGATGGTGAAATTCACCGAGCCGGAGAATTCTTACGACGAGTTGGAAGCGCTGGTGCGCAACGCCGAGGAAGTTTTGCAACGGTTAAAGCTGCCGTACCGCGTCATGGAGCTGTGTACCGGCGACATGGGTTTTGGCGCGGCGAAAACCTACGATCTTGAAGTCTGGCTGCCGGGGCAAAACACCTATCGTGAAATCAGCTCTTGTTCCAATTGCGAAGATTTCCAAGCGCGGCGCGCGAATATTCGCTACCGTAAGGACAATAAAAGTAAACCGATCTTCGTCCACACGCTGAACGGCTCTGGATTAGCGGTCGGCCGCACGCTGGTCGCGGTGTTGGAAAATTACCAGCAGAAGGACGGCAGCGTGATAGTTCCCGAAGCGCTACGGCCGTACATGGGCGGTATGGAGCGGATCGGTTAGGTTTCGCGATGCCAGTTTAATCGAGGCCCGTCAGTGAAGCGAGTTCGCTCATGAACTGCGAATTTGCTGAGCTGCTGCAATTGCCTTCTGGTACAGTGGTTCAAAAGGCATCGCGTTGATCCGGTCTGATTGACCTCCTCAGGCGGCTTCGGCTCTGGAATTCGAAATATGTTCTTGCGATCTAGTGGATTCTCGGGCTGATCTGGCGCGAAAGTCCTCGACTGATACGATTCGTGGTGACGCTAGAATAATTCTGTGCGTTGTTCTGCGCTGAGACGGCGGCGTTAGTTAGATGGCGAAATTATTTCTCGCAACTCTATGCGACGATGTCCGCGAGGAGAAGAGCGGCAAATTCAGTCTCATGGGGCTGTTCGACCGCTTTATCGTCGGCGATTTCCGCGCGCCGTTGCCGGTCTTTTGGCTGTTCGTGCAAATCGGTTGCGACACCGAGGGCGAGCATGAACTGACCGTGGAGTTTCGCCAGATTGGCGGCGCGTCAGTACTTCGCGCCGATCTCAAGCATGGCATCGCCGGCAAAAGCAGCATCACTGGCCTATGCCATGCCAATGTCAATCTGCGCTTGGAGCATGTGACCGTGCCGGGCGCCGGCATTTACGAATTTACGTTAAGCAGCGATGGCCTTGAGATTGGTGCGTTGCCTGTTGAAGTGGCCCAAGCGCAATCACGGGTTGTCCATTGAGACCGGGCGAGGAGTTGCGGCACTACTTGGCGCGAAGAATCCGATGCCCAGTTGCTGCCTTCGGAAGCAAAAAATCGCGCCAAACCGGAGGAGACGGGGAGTACCCGTGGTTACGAAGGAGTCGGTGGCCAGGCGCTTGAGGTCGGCCGGCCTGGCAATCTAACCGCCCGTTGAACCAACGGCAGATTGCGCTTGTCACCGCATCGCGTGGTCAATCCCACTGGCCCCGCTGCTATCAATCAACGCTACCCCTTTTGCTGTTCCACAGCGCCAATCCCGCTGCGGTCGTCTCTTGCTTGGAACCTTGCCAAGGTCACGGGAATCCGCCGCAGTTCGCACCGATCACCGCTGCCGAGCCTTTGCGCGCGGGCGGAAGCGAGCCGAAGGCATGGGTACTGAACTGCTCTCTCCTTTGGCGATCGGCGGTGGCGGCTATGAGTACTCGGCTGCGCGTGGCATTTTCGCTATTGCAGCCGGGTGGTTGGCAGAATCGGCGGTTATCAGATTTCATCTGACTCTTGCATCGCCTCGAACGGCATTGTGATTGCTTCAAGCACTGGGTCTAAGATTCACAATTTAGGATGGGAAATGCGGTTTTTGGACCGACTGCGCCAAGTGTAGACCCGTATCCTTGTTATCACTGATGTTAAGCACCCCTAGGTGGAGCTTATTAGTGCGTCGATCGCGGATTTTTGAGTATTAAAATGGGCGATCCCGAGTTAACCGAAGCGGCATCGAGGTCGGCCGACGCGACAAAGCCTCTGCCGACTGAAGAAATTGCGCCAAAGCGCGAGGAAAACTGACAAAAATGTCAAATCCACTGGAGAACCTGCAGCCGGAGCAGGCAGTGGTCCCAGATAGCGCTTTTCGTCCGACGGAGATCTTCGCCGAGGTTGCAAAAGATCAGATCGACCAGTCGACTCCCGCCTGTTTTGAGAAGATCGTGCGGATGTACCCGAATCGGCTAGCGCTCAAGGTGGGCGACCATGCGCTTACTTGCCACTGACCAAAGGTAAATTGGACCGAACCGCATTGCCTCGAGCCGATCACCAACGACCTAACTTGGAGCAAATCTACGTTCCGCCTCGGGATGAGTTTGAAATAGAGCTAGCTAGGATATGGACTGAGGTTTTAGGCATTGACACGGTCGGTCTCCATGATAATTTCTTCGATCTCGGCGGCCATTCCCTGGCAGCATCACGGGTGATCTGCGGGTCATTCAAACATTTCAGCTGGAACTGCCGGTTAAAGCGCTCTTCGATGCGCCGACGGTGGCCGAGATGGCGAAAGTTATTTTGCAACACCAAGCCGAAAAGGCGGGCGAAAAGAAACTGGCGTCGATCCGACGACGGAAGTTGAGAGTAAACTAGCTGCGATTTGGGAGGATGTGTTATCACTTGATCGAGTCGGCGTTAACGACAACTTTTTCGATCTAGGCGGTCATTCGCTGGCAGCGACTCGGGTGGTTTCTCAGGTCATTAAGCAATTCCAATTAGTGCTGCCGCTTCTCTCATTGTTCCAGTCGCCCACGGTTGCCGAGATGGCGACGGTAGTTACCGAGCATCAGGGAAACCTGTTAGGTAAGGAAGAGCTTGAGCGCTTGTTGGGCGAATTAGAGTCGATGTCGGACGAGGAAGCGCAACAGTTGGTGGCCAAGGAAACGGTTAAGGGATGAGCGAGCAAAAGCTTTTGCCGATGTCACTCAATCGTTGTCGTATGGGTGCTTCGAAACAAACGACCGACTACGGCTCGTACTAGCCAAGTAAAAAGCATGAATGACCGAAAAGCCGACACGATCTATGAACTGCTCAAAGCACGGGCTGAGCACGCTCCTGAAGCTGTAGCTATTCTCGCGCCTGGTCGGAGCGCTCTTACTTACCTCGGACTGCTCGTCAGGTCGAGCGAGGTTGCGCGATGCGTTGCATGGCAGAGGCGTGCAACATAGCGACTCGGTCGCCATCGTACTGCCCAACGGTCCCGAGATGGCGGTGACTTTTGTTGGGGTTGCCGCTAACGCCATATGTGCACCGCTGAATCCAGCCTACAGCCGTCGCGAGTTTGAGTTCTATCTCTCCGATCTCAAGCCAAAAGCGTTGATTGTGCAATCGGGCATGAACTCCGCGGCCGTTGCCGTCGCTGAAGAGCGCGCGATTGCAATCATTGAGCTATCGTCAAAACCTGGGGCAGCCGATGGTGTCCTCGATTTGGGCGATAATCAACAGCGGGCGCCTTCTACTTTTAGTTTGCCCCAAGCAAACGATATTGCGCTGATTCTCCATACCTCAGGGACAACTTCCCGACCCAAGATGGTTCCGTTGACCCATGCCAATCTCATAGCCTCAGCCGGGAACATTGCCGCCACTTTGCGGCTGAGCGAAGCGGATCGCTGCCTCAACGTCATGCCGCTGTTTCACATCCACGGGCTGGTGGGCGCGCTGCTTTCATCGGTGATGGCGGGTGCCAGCGTGGTCTGCGCTTCGGGGTTCGATGAGCGAGCAGTTCTTCTCATGGCTCGAGGCTTTTCGTCCGACCTGGTACACGGCGGTGCCGACGATTCATCACGCTGTTGTCGATTACGCGCAAGCGGAGCCGATGGCGTTCAGCAATCACTCGCTCAGATTCATCCGATCTTCGTCTGCCGCGCTACCTGCACGGGTGATGCAGGGCTTAGAGGAATCGTTCCAGGTTCCTGTGATTGAGTCCTATGGCATGACCGAGGCGGCGCATCAGATGGCCAGCAGCCCGTTGCCGCCCGGTCAGCGCAAGGCCGGTTCGGTTGGACCGGCGGCGGGACCGGAAGTGTCGATTATGGATGAGACCGGCAATTTATTAACCGGCGGTGAAATTGGCGAAGTCGTGATTCGCGGTGCCAATGTCATGTCCGGCTATGGCAACAGCGAAGCCAACGCCGAAGCGTTTACACGGGGTTGGTTTAGGACGGGGGACCAGGGCTATCTCGACAAAGACGGTTATCTGTTCATTAGCGGGCGTCTCAAGGAAATCATTAACCGTGGAGGAGAAAAGATCTCGCCACGGGAAGTCGACGACGCGCTGTTGGCGCATTTCGCCGTCGCACAAGCGGTGACGTTTGGCGTGCCTCATCCGACTCTTGGCGAGGAAGTCGCGGCGGCGGTGGTACTGCGCCCGCAAGCGCGGGCGAGTGTGAATGAACTTAGACAATTTGTCGCGACCACACTGGCCGACTTCAAAGTGCCACGACAGATCGTTTTCGTCGACGCCATCCCACTGGGTGCCACCGGTAAAATTGCCCGCAACGGTTTGTCTGAGCAACTTGCCGACCAGCTTAAATCCGAAAGCGGGGCGCCGCAGACTGATCTCCAACATGCGGTGGCGACTATTTTCGCCGAAGTTGTCGGTGTGGAACAAGTGGGCGCGACCGATGACTTCTTCGATCTCGGCGGCGATTCGTTGCGCGCATTTCAAGTGATTAGCCGCATCCGAGCCAGGTTCGACGTCAATCTTTCCATTGCGACTGTCTTCGCCAAATCGACCGTCGCGGAGTTGGCTGATGAAATCGTCCGGGCACTGGGGGACACGGACAGCGGCTAGACCAAACCGCAGCATTTGCTCGGCGGGGAATAATCATGATTGAAGAACCGTCGAAGAAATTCGAAGCGCACGGCGAACGGAACGCCAAGCTGACGAAAACCGATGGCCATTCGCTGGTGGCGCAGAGTTTGAAAAGTCTTGGCGTCACGCATGTATACTGCATCGCGGGCACGCCGATCCGGGAAACGTTCGCCAAATGCGCTACGCTCGGCATTCGTCCCATCGGTGTGCGCCACCAACAGTCCGGCGTGTTGATGGCGCTCGCCCAGAACTACGTAACCGGAGGACTCCCGGCAGTGGCGCTGTTCTCCGCCGGACCGGCGATCACTAACGCTGTGACCGGTATTCTTGTCGCCAAGGATAACTGTTGGCCATTGGTGGTCTTGGGCGGCAGACGGCCATTTGAACATGCGCGGCATGGGTTCTTTTCAAGAACTGGACGCGGTGACGATTTTTCAGTCGATCACCAAGTGGTCGGCGGTAGTCGAAAAAACTTCGGAGATTCCAGGTTATTTGGCACGGGCGTTCCAAATCGCCCGACAGTGGACGACCCGGCCCTGTGTATCTCGATTTGCCTGAGGATGTTCTATGGCGCAACCCAAATGTCGTCCGCTGCCGTCCAATCGCCCCGGCGATCTTGCCACAACTCGCGACGACAGCGAGATTGAGCAGGCGGCCGATCTATTACTTGTCCGCACAGCGGCCAGCGCTGATCATCGGTAAAGGAGTTCGTTGGTCCGCGCCCTATGCCGAAATGCGACGGCTCGTTGAGGAGTTTGATATCCCGTTCATCACGTCGCCCATGGGGCGGGGCTTTTTGCCAGACGATCATCCGCTATGTGCGAACCATGCCGCGCGGTACCCTGCAGAGAAGGGCGGACGTGATTTTATTGTTGGGGGCCCGGCTTGATTGGACCTTTCGTTTCGGCAGACAATTTGCCCGCGATGCGAAATTGATCCAGATCGATATTCATGAGCCAGAGATTGGCACCAATCGCGCCGGCGACGGTGGGGATCGTTGGGGACGTAAAGTTGGTTCTACAAAAAATCCTCGATTGTATGACGCGCAAGGTAAGTACGGCGCCGCGAGCGAGCTTGGCGCCGTGGCGCGCGCATGCTGGAGGCCGAACGGAGATTCGAGAGCTCCAAGCTGGACAGCCAAATGCGCAGCGCCACGCTGCCCATGTCGCCTCAGCGGATGTTTAAGGAGATCAAAGACTTTCTACCCCGCGATGCGATTTGTATTCTTGACGGCAACATTTCCATGGCCGCCGGTCAGCGCGTCTTGCCCGCTTACTTGCCGGCTTCGCGTTTTACCGCCGGAACCAACGGCTGTATGGGCGTCGGCGTCCCGTACGCCGTCGGCGCTAAAATCGCTCAGCCTGACCGGCTGGTTATTGCCGTCTGCGGTGACATGGGTTTTGCTTTGAGCGCCATGGATATGGAAACCGCGGTGCGGCACAAAGTTCCTATCCTGGTCGTTGTGGCTAACAACGACGGGGGAACTGGCGCGATCACCCAGAGCACTTTTTTCCCGAACTCTGAAGAACGGATCACCATGTTCCAACCCGACATTCACTATGACAATATCATGCTCGCCTTCGGCGGTCATGGGGAATACGTGGACCGTCCGGAGCAATTAAGACCGGCGTTGGAACGATCTGTTGCGTCAGGTAAAGCGGCCTGCATCAATGTCAAGATCGATCCGTTCGCCGCTTATCCGCAGGATTAAGGACGCTGTCGCGGAACAATTAGTCATGCAAAAGCAATTCATTCCCAAAAGAAAAGATCGCCAATCCGCGCCGCTATCTTTTGCCCAACAGCGACTGTGGTTTTTGGATCAACTCGAGCCCAACAGCCCGCGTTACAATGTCTCACGCGCGCTCAGGCTCCGAGGCGAACTAAACCTTACAAGTATTGCAAGAAGCGCTCGACGCCATTGTGAGTCGGCATGAAACTCTACGCAGCAACTTTCGCGAGGTCGATGGCTTGCCCATACTCATAATCAGGCCGTCCGTGAAGTCTCCCGTGACATTCGTTGATCTGAGCGATCAACCGATAGATTGCCGCGAGGACACGCTGATCGCTACATTAAATGAGACTAGTTCTGCGGCCGTATAATCTGTCGACGGATGCCATGCTGCGGGCGAGTTTGGTGCGGGTAACCCCACACGATCACGTCCTGCTCTTAGTCTTGCCGCACATTACCTCGGACGGCTGGTCCATGGTCATATTATGCCAGGAACTGATGGCTCTCTACGATTCTTTGTTACACGGTCAGCCTTGCCCATTACCCGATCTACCGATCCAATACGCCGATTACGCAGTTTGGCAACGCGAATGGTTACAGGGCGAGTTGCTGGACAGACAACTCTCTTACTGGAGTCGAACACCTCGCGGAGATTTCCGATCTCAATTTACCCACTGACCGCAGCCGACCGGCACTGCCAAGCTGCCGCAACGGGGCGCAATCCGCGAAGTATCCGCAGCATCTTACCAATCAACTCAATGACCTAGCGCGGACCGAACGAGCAACGCTGTTCATCACGTTGCTCGCGGCGTTCAATGCGCTGCTTTACAGGTACACCGGTCAAAATGACATTGCCGTAGGTTGCCCGATCGCGAATCGTCGATATGTGGAACTCGAGGGTTTGATAGGTTTCTTTGCAAATACGCTGGTCTTCAGAAACAGTCTGTCCGGCAATCCAACTTTTCGCGAGCTAATGGCGCGGGTACGTGAAGTCGCTCTTGGGGCCTACGAACATCAAGATGTTCCATTTGAAAAATTGGTGGACGAGCTGCAACCGGATCGTGACCTCAGCCGTAACCCACTTTTTCAGGTCACCTTTCAGCTAAGAAACTATCCTCGCCAGCTCGTTCAGCCAACAGAAATAACAGTCGAGCCGTTCGAACTGCGTTCAGGAATAGCTAAGTTCGATTTGTCTTTGGCAATGACCGACGAAGAGGATGGCCTAAAGGCGGAGATCGAATATAATCCGGATCTTTTTGAGTCAGCGACAATCACCCGAATGCTGGGTCACTTTCGGACATTGCTTGCAGGAATAGTAGCGAATCCTGATCAACCGATCAGCGAATTACCCTTACTCACCGAGGCGGAAAAACATCAACTCTTGGTCGAGTGGAACGACACCAAGACCGACTACCCCCAAGACAAGTGCATCCATCAATTGTTCGAAGCTCAGGTCGAGAAAACTCCAGACGCCATCGCAGTGGTCTTTGCAGAGCGGCAGTTGACCTATCGAGAACTGAATCGCCGCGCCAACCAACTCGCTCATTTTTTACGAAAACTCGGCGTCGGCCCGGAGACTCTTGTGGCTCTCTGTGTCGAACGGTCCCTCGAAATGGTTGTCGGACTACTCGCGATCCTCAAAGCCGGTGGCGCCTATGTGCCGATGGACCCCGACTATCCAAGCGACCGGCTGGAGTTCATGCTGCGCGACACTCAAGCGGCGGTCTTGTTGACCCAGGAGCGGCTGTATCGCCGGCTGCCGGTGTACCCGGGGCAACGAGTTTGTTTCGACCAGGATCGGGAAACGGTCAGTCGGGAAAGCGGCGAGAATCTTGGTCAGAATACAGCACCCAAAGTCTTGCTTACGTGATTTACACCTCCGGCTCAACCGGCAAACCTAAGGGAGTAATGATCGAACATCGTAGCGCCGTCGCATTCCTTAGGTGGGCGCACGATGTATTCACGGACGAAGATTTGGCCGGTGTATTGGCGTCGACATCGATCTGTTTCGATCTGTCCGTTTTCGAATTGTTTGCGCCGCTGACATCCGGTGGCCGAGTAATCCTGCTTGAAAATGCCCTTGCGTTGGGTCAATTGGATCACGCTGTGGAGCCGACACTGATTAACACGGTGCCTTCGGTCATGGCGGAATTGTTGCGGCTCAGAAAATTGCCACCATCGATTCGTACGGTGAACTTGGCGGGCGAACCGCTAAAGGCCAGCTTGGTCGAGGCGATCTTCCAGCATACTTCCGCGTTGCAGGTCTATGATCTCTACGGCCCGTCGGAAACGACGACGTACTCGACCTATGCACGCAGAACTGTCGGCGGGATTCAAACGATTGGGCGGCCGATAACGAACACCCAGATCTACATTCTCGATTCTTACCTCAACGCCGTACCGGTAGGCGTATCAGGAGAGCTTTACATCGGCGGCGCAGGTTTGGCGCGCGGATATCTCAATCGGCCAGACCTGACCGCGGAGAAATTTGTTCCGCATCCATTCAGCGATAAAGCGGGAGCTAGGCTCTATCGGACTGGAGATCGCGCGCGCTATTTGCCCGATGGCAGCATCGAGTATCTGGGCCGCATGGACAACCAGGTAAAGATCCGCGGTTATCGGATCGAGTTAGGGGAGATCGAAGTCGGTGCTCGGTCAACATCCGTCGGTGAGAGAATCCGTCATACTCGCTCGCGAAGATATTCCCGGAGACCGCCGGCTGGTGGGATATGTGGTAGCGAGACCGGAAGCGTCGTTCGACGCTGCAGAAGTGAGAAAGTATCTCAAGCAGAAACTACCTGAGCACATGATTCCGTCGGCCTTGGTGCTATTGGATGAATTGCCGTTGACTCCGAATGGCAAGGTAGACCGCAGAGGATTGCCGGCGACGGGTCAAAATCGAGCCGAAAGCGACAAAACATTCACCGCCCCTCGGACTCCGGTCGAAGAAGTCCTCGCAAGCGACTGGTCAGAAGTGCTGAAAGTCGACAAGGTCGGCACTCACGACAACTTCTTTGATCTCGGTGGCAACTCGCTGTTAGCTGTGCAAATCGTATCGCGAATCCGTAGTGCTTTTTCTATCGAGTTTCCGTTGCGCAGCTTATTTGAAATACCCACCATTGCCGAGATCGCGGCAATGATTGAGCAGAACCAAGCGAAGCGGGCAAGCGACCCGGAGCTAGCGCAAATATTGCGCGAAGTGGAGGCGATGACGGAGGAAGAGGCGCAGAAAATAGTCGCAAAGTAGCGGGATTGGCGACGAAGGAGAGACGGACATGGATGATTCGCCCATACATAGCTTCAATCTTCCACCGGAGCAGCAAAGGATCCGCGACAAATGCCTGCATCCATCGGGGACATTTGTCGAGTTTCCGATGGCAGACGTCGAGAGCTCGATCCCAGCGCGTTTCGAGAAGGTCGTGCGACAGTATCCGAATTACACCGCGATAAAAGCCGGTGACGAGGTGGTCACCTATGCAGAGCTTAACGCCTTGGCCAATCGAGTGGCTCGAGTCATCGCCGAGCGCGCGGGAAACAACGCGGTGCCTATCGCTGTGCTTATAGACAAAGGCATAAAGCAAATCGCCGCGATGATGGGTGTCCTAAAAGCTGGGCGTTCCTTTATGCTGCTTGACGGATCCCTGCCCAAAACACGGCTCGAAGTCATGCTAGAAGATTGCTCGCCGGAACTGACAGTTACCGACGGACAAAGCAACTCGTTGGCCGATGAACTTATGCCGGCAGACCAGCCGGTAATTAAGTTCGACTCAATCGATCCCAACGTCCCAAGCGAGAATCCCGACATCAAGATTGCCCCAGACGCTCTCGCATACGTTGTTCATACTTCGGGCTCCACGGGACGGCCTAAGGGGGTCATCTATAATCACAACACGTTGTTGCATCACGTCATGTTGCGCACGAATGCGGACGGATTTTGTCCACAGGATCGAATTTCACATTTTTCATCCGGCACGGCAAATGCCATTACCAACCCTTTTTTCGCATTGTTGAATGGAGCCGCGCTCTTGCCGTTCGACGTTAAGAAAGAGGGAATTCGTCGCCTCAGCACTTGGCTCTCGCAGGAGAAAGTCACGGTCTGTCTGATTGCAGCTCCCTTATTTCGGAACCTGTGCGAAGATTTGACGGCACCGGACGGATTCCCCGATATGCGATTGCTCAGGTTGAGAAGTGAAACGGTTTGCAAGTCCGACGTCGATCTCTACAAACGCTATTTCTCCGAATACAGCATCTTAGCTAACGGCTTATCTTCCAGCGAAACGCACATGTTGACTGAGTATTATATCGACTCCGCTACGAAACTTCCGGGTGCAGACGTTCCGGTTGGTTATGCCGTTCAAGAGAAGGAGATCTTACTGTTGAACGAACAAGGCGAATCGGTCGGTTACAATGAAATCGGTGAGATCGTCGTGCGCAGCAAGCATCTATCGCCAGGTTACTGGCGCAACCCGGAATTAACCTCCGCTAAGTTCAAGAACGACCCGGCACGCCCCGAGGAATGCATCTATCATACTGGGGACCTTGGCCTCATGCTTCCCGATGGCTGCCTGATTCACAAAGGCCGCAAGGATTTCCGCATCAAGATTCGTGGCTACGGAGTGGAGATTGGCGAAGTTGAACAAGCTCTGCGCGAGCAGTCGGAGATTCAAGACACTGTGGTGGTGGCGAAAGAGACCGAATCGGGGGAAGTTCGATTGGTTGCTTATCTCACATCGCCAGTTCAGCCCAGACCCGACATCCGACAAGTACGCACTATGCTGAAGACGAAGTTACCCGACTATATGATTCCATCGTCTTTTGTGCTCCTCGATGCGTTGCCGTTAACAGCGAATGGAAAATTAGACCGCCGGGCGCTGCCTGATCCAGGAAACACTCGCCCCGACCTAAGTAACTCGTATGCACCACCGTCAACCACGACGCAAGCGCAGCTCATATCGATATGGTCAGAGGTGTTGTCACTGGATCAAATTGGCGTCCACGATAGTTTCTTCGACCTAGGCGGCCATTCGCTGGCCGCGTTTCGGGTGGTCTCTCGGGTGATCCAAACATTTGCACTGGAGCTGCCCATCAAGGCTCTATTCGACGCACCGACGGTCGCCGAGATGGCGGCTATCATCGTGCAGAACCAAGCCAAGCGGGCAAGCGACGAAGATCTAGCGCAGATGCTGCGTGAGGTAGAAGCGATGACCGAGGATGAAGCGCGGAAACAGATTGCCGATGAATACCTGCGCAAAACCGACGGAAGTTTGAAATGGTCGATTCTTTCTGTCGTGGGGTACGAAACGGCCATGGTATCGGCCCCGTAATGGCGCGGCTATCTCAACGAGCAATCCACCGGAAATCATAAGAGAAAATAGCGGATTCTGTGGTGGCCTCGTCCGGCGGTGCGTATGGACGCTCTACGGTAAAGCCTAGTGACAAGCTGGACCGCAGCAGGTTATCATCTGTTTGTGGCCGCTGATATTTCGGTCGTGCACGCCGTGATGAATCGTTTTCCGAGACTAGGTTGATTGGTAATGTCATAGTGCGGTCTATATTGAAGCTTGGTCAGTGAGTCTAGGATGGATAAATTTGTGGCCGATGTCGAAACGATGTTTAGCGCGATTGCTGACTCGATCTACAAGGGGCAACTACCCAAGTTGGAGTCTTGATGGAGAGCGAAAAGTTAATCGAGCGTCTTGCGACTCTTTCTCCCGCGAAGCGGGCCTTACTTGAGTTAAAACTGCAGCAAGGCCGCGGTCGCACGGCTGCGCAGATGACCATTCCACGGCGAGCCCAGCGGGAGCTTGGCGCCGCTGTCGTTCGCGCAGCAGCGGCTGTGGGTGCTCGACCAGCTGGAACCTGAAAGTTTCGCTTACAATGAGCGATCGGCGGTCCGTTTGGACGGGCCGCTAGACATCGGCGCGCTGCGTAGTGCGTTGAGTGCTGATAGTCGAGCGCCATGAAGTGCTGCGCACGACCTACGGCCTAACCAATGGCGGTGAGCCGGTACAGCAAATCGGCGCAGCCGTGGGCATCGATTTGCCGGTCATTGACATCAGTGAAGTTGCTGAGAGTCAACGCGATGATGCGGTGCAAAGGATAGCCGCGGAGCTGAGAGAGCGTTCTTTCGATCTGCGGAACGATTTGCCGCTACGGCTGTGCGCTGGTCAGACTCGGTGCCAATTCCCATGTATTGGTCGAGGTGAAACATCATATCGCTTCCGATGGTTGGTCGAGCGGTATCTTTCTCCCGCGAGCTCGCCGCTATTTACACTGCGTTGAGCCAAGGCCGGCCTAACCCGCTTGGCGAATTGCCGGTTCAGTACGCCGATTATTCGTTGTGGCAGCGAGAATGGCTCCAGGGCGAAGTATTGGAAAAACAGCTCGCCTACTGGAAAGAGCAACTGAAAGATATTCCGGTTCTTGAGTTGGCGATGGACCGGCCGCGCGGCGGTTCGCTGAACCGCGCCGGCGCGAAACAAAGTGTGACCTTGTCAAAGTCATTGGCCGATCGGTTAAAGGCGCTGAGCCGTCAAGAGGGCGCCACGTTGTTCATGACGTTACTCACGGCGTTCCAAGTCTTGCTGCATCGCTACACGGGACAAGACGACATCGCTGTGGGCTCACCGATTGCTGGACGGACACGGTCGGAGACGGAAGGACTGATCGGATTTTTCGTCAACACCTTGGTGCTGCGAAGCAAGCTGTCCGGCAACCCGACGTTTAAAGAACTATTGGCACAGGTACGGGAAACCGCGTTGCAAGCGTACGAGCACCAAGACGTGCCCTTCGAGAAGTTGGTCGAAGAGCTCAGGCCCGAGCGCGATCAAAATCACACGCCATTTTTTCAAGTCATGTTCGCGTTGCAAAATATTCCGCGGGGGAATCTTGAATTGGCGGGACTCCAGGCGACTCCCGTCGAGGTCGCTTCTTCGGGGGCGAAGTTCGATATCTTCGCGGCATTTATCGAACGCGAAGGCGAGATGATGCTTGCGCGTAGAGTACAGCACGGAGCTATTTGCAGCGGCGTGGATCGAGCGTATGTTGGGCCATTTTCAGACATTGCTTGAAGGCATTGTCGCCAAACCAGAACGATCGATCGACACCTACCCGATCCTTTCCGAAGCCGAGCAGCAACGGTTGCTGATCGATTGGAACGATACCCAGCGAGACTCTCCCGCATGGCCGGTGCGTTCACGAATTATTCGAAGCACGCGTTAATCAAAATCCCGAAGCCGTTGCGCTGGTTTTTGAAAATGAGAGCTGGAGCTACCGAAAACTAAACTGCCGGGCAAATCAACTGGCGCGCTATCTGCGCGGACTCGGCGTGGGGCGGGACACTCTGGTGGCGCTTTGTGTCGATCGATCCATGGAAATGGTTGTCGCTTTGCTTGCCATTCTCAAGGCCGGTGGCGCCTACGTGCCAATGGACCCTGAGTATCCCAAAGACCGTCTCGAGTTTATGCTGCGCGACACCCAGGCACCGGTACTATTGACCCAGAAGCGGATAAGTCAAATCCTGCCAGATTACCCGGGACAATGCGTTTGTCTAGACGGGGATCGTGAGAGGATTGCTCGCGAAAGCGATGAGAATTTTGCTCACGAGGCGACGGCTGACAGCCTCGCTTATGTAATCTACACTTCCGGCTCGACCGGAACGCCCAAGGGTGTAATGATTCGGCATGGCAGCGTCTGCAACTTCTTGGCCTCCATGGCTGCCGAACCCGGATTGTGTAGTAAGGATACGCTGCTTGCCGTTACGACGCTGTCATTCGATATTGCGGGATTAGAGATTTATTTGCCGCTCTCAGTAGGCGCTCGAATTGTTTTGGCGAGCCGCGATGTCGCCGTCGATGGATTTCGGTTAGCAGCGCAATTATCAGATTGTGGTGCGACGATGATGCAAGCCACGCCCTTTACATGGCGCATGCTCTTGGCGAGCGGTTGGCAGGGTAGTCGAGAATTGAAGATTCTCTGTGGTGGTGAAGCGCTTTCCGAGGATCTAGCCAGCCAGCTCGCGCCTCGCTGTGCCTCGCTGTGGAACATGTATGGTCCCACGGAAACCACTATCTGGTCGTCGATCCAAAGAGTACCAGAGAATATTGGCAAGATTTCTTTGGGTCGGCCGATTGCCAACACGCAATATTATGTTCTTGATGGGCATTTGAATCCCGTTCCGGTCGGGGTTGCGGGCGAGCTCCACATTGGGGGTGCAGGTTTAGCGCGAGGATATCTGAACCGGCCGGAACTCAGTATCCGAAAAATTTATTTCGAATCCCTTTAGCAACAATCCGAGGCAGCGGTTGTACAAGACCGGAGATCGGGTGCGATACTTACCTGGGGGTGAGATCGAGTTTCTCGGTCGAATCGACGATCAGGTCAAGATTCGCGGTTATCGCATCGAACTCGGTGAGATCGAGGCGATGCTCGGTCAACATGCCGGAATCCAACAAGCAGTCGTGCTCGCACGAGAAGACATTCCGGGAGACCGACGGCTGGTGGCCTATGCTGTTGCTACTCCAGGCTTCACCCCTTCGGCAAGCGACCTGCGCACCTTTCTGCTGCAGGAGCTCCCCGAGTACATGGTGCCTTCGATTTTCGTGTCATTGGAATCATTGCCACTGACTGCCAATGGTAAGCTTGATCGTAAGGCGCTACCAGCTCCAGACCAAACTAGGTCCCGAACTGAGCGAAACCATTACCCCGCCTCGGACCCCTGTCGAGGAGATACTCGCAAGTATCTGGTCTGAAGTTCTCAAACTCGACAAAGTCGGCATCCATGACAACTTCTTTGATCTGGGCGGGCACTCACTGCTAGCCATCCAGGTCATCTCACGATTGCGACGAAGTTCAGGATGGATTTGCCTGTGCGCACTTTGTTTGAAGCGCCGACAATCGCGCAATTGGCGGCCCGTCTTGAACATCAAACCAAGCCGGTGGTCAGTTCAAACGGGAAGGCTACTTATTCCCATCTCATTGAGCTTCGTAGCGGACCGAACCAAAAGCCGATATTCTGCTTTCCCTATCGCTGCGGTGTCCAGGGCGAATACACACACTTCCTGCGGCTCGCGAAGTACATGGAGGAATATTCATTCTATGGGCTCCAGGCAAAAGCCGCCGACAGCCATACGCCGCCGCACGCATCGGTTGAAGAATTGGCATCAAACTATGTCCGCGAGATAGAAGATTTTCACCCCAACGGTCCTTACTACTTAATCGGGGACTGCGCAGGCGCGCCAGAAGCCTATGAAACGGCCCGGCAATTGTCGATGCGAGGCGAGAAGGTGGGATTGCTCGTGCTCTTGGATGCCAAGGGCCCATATATGCCGGGCAGGTATTGGCGCCTGGGACCCTATTCGATAAAGGATTTGGATCTCCTACGCAGCCGGTTACTGAGTTCACGATTCTGGATGTGGTGCAGGAATTTGGATGCAGCGTCAAGTTTCCATTGGCAGGAGAGCAGGAAGCTTCCGAATGGAGAACGTTGGCGTTATTTAGGTCGGAAAGTTTTTGGCGGGCTAAAAACTCAAATAAGGGGCGTCGCAGAAGTACACCTCGGAGCCGTCCCAGGAATCTGAAGAGGTGTTCAGCGCAAGTGAGGAAGAGCTTCTGCAACACGTCGCTCGCGCTCGAAGTCAGTATCGGAGCAACTGGCCGAGCGACTATCCTGGCCGGCTTGCTGTTATCATCAATGAACAATGGTACGGGTTCGATCGCACGTTTGGCTGGGCAGAAATGGCTGCCGGAGGTGTCGAGACCTATGCTATTCGTGGGGACCATATTTCTTACATGCTTGAGAATGTGCCGATGGTCGCCGACCGGTTACGCGCATGTCTAGAAAAGGCCCGTAAATCCCACCGGAGAGTTTAGCTGAAAGATTCACGCTGTTAGGTCTGCCCATACCCTTGTCTACGCGAGGCCGTATATCTTGGGGAACCATCGAAAAGCCCCGCAGCGCTACGCACCACGGCTATTTCAGGGGAACTTAGTCATTTTTGGCGATGATGAACATCTCGAGCTCCTATGTCGATTTGCGCGGCCATTTGCAGGAGAGACGTCTCGACCAGTTTCGATCTTGGCGCGGCTGTGGACTCGCAAATTGGTCCGTCAGCTGGTACAACGAACCAAGCCTGCCGTAAGTAATCAATCTTGTCATCGGAGGGGTGGGAGAGCGGTTTAATCCACCGGTCTTGAAAACCGGCGCCCACTTCGTGGGCCGCGAGTTCAAATCTCGCCCCCTCCGCCATCACTTCAAGCTATCGCGATGCGTTGAGGACGGAGAATCGCCGATCGCATATCGTTAAACCTTCGACGCTTGCGCATCCGATATTGCTCTGTATAGCTATCAGCATCAGCTTTGGAGAGGATGGATTCCATGGCTAATTCTGCTGCACCGACTTTACAGTTCCTGGGCGCCGCCGGCGGTGTCACCGGATCGAAGTTTCTATTCTCAAACAATTCGGACCAAGTCTTAATCGATTGCGGTTTGTTCCAGGGACTGAAAGAGCTGCGCCTGAGAAATTGGGCGCCGTTGCCCATCGATCTCGCCCAGTTGCGCTCTGTCGTTCTCACCCATGCCCATATCGATCACTCGGGCTATCTGCCGCGAATCGTTGCCAAAGGTTTTCGCGGACCGGTTTATGCGACACCGGGAACTTGCGATCTGTTGGGTGTGATGTTGCCGGACGCGGCGCACTTGCAGGAAGAGGAGGCGCGCTACGCCAATCGCAAGGGCTACTCGAAGCATTCTCCTGCGTTGCCGCTGTACACTTGGAAGATGCCGAGGCGGCTTTGAAGTTACTGCGGCCGGTGCGCGTCGGTGAAAAAGTCGAAGTAGCCAAAGGCGTTGTGCTCGACTTCGGCCGGGTCGGTCATATTCTCGGCGCTGGTTCGGCGCGCTTTAGCTTTGAGATCAACGGCCAAAAGAAAACCTTGGTCGACTCGGGTGATCTGGGTCGCTACGACCGGCCGATCTTGAAAGATCCCGAGCCGGGCGGCAGCGCGGATTGGCTGATGATCGAGTCGACTTACGGCAATCGCATTCATCCAAAGGATTCCGAAGCGGCGTTGCGCGCGTTGATTAAGGAGACCGCGGAACAACGGCGTTGTCTAATCATCCCTGCGTTCGCCATCGGCCGGACCCAAGACTTGGTCTATACGATTCGCAAGATGGAGGATGAAGGGGAGATCCCGGCGATTCCGGTGTACGTCGATAGCCCGATGGGCATCGAAGCGACCGAGATTTATTCGCGCCACACCGATGAGCATGATTTTGCAATGGCGCAGCTGAGCAGTCACGAGCGCAACCCGTTGCGCTCGCGCCATATGATCGTGGCGAAGAGCCCGGAGCAATCGAAAGCGATCAACGATGCCAAGGGCGCGTTGATTATCATTTCGGCGAGCGGCATGGCGACGGGTGGCCGGGTGCTGCACCATTTGAAGCATCGATTGCCCAATCCGGATACGACGGTCTTGCTCGCCGGCTACCAGGCCGAGGGCACCCGCGGTCGTCGCTTCAAGACGGCGCCAAGGAAATCAAAATGCTCGGTGAAGTGATTCCGGTGCGCGCCAAGGTGAGAGTCCTCGACGGCTTTTCCGCCCACGCGGATCAAGGCGAGATCCTCCGCTGGCTCGCCACGTTTACCAAGCCGCCGAAGATGACCTATGTCGTCCATGGTGAGAAAGCCGGCGCGACGGCACTGGCTGAGGCGATTCGCGAACGGCTCAAGTGGAACGTCGAGATCGCCAGGTTTCAGCAGAAAGGTGAACTGGCGTAGAATGGAGGTGGGACCGGGCGGCCTTCGGTGCGCACTGGCGCAAAGGGTCGATGAAGGGCGAAAACAAAATGCTCGATCCGATCTGTGACATGACTGTCGATCCGGCGAAGGCTGCCGGGAAATTCGACTTCGATGGTACGACTTATTATTTCTGCAGCGTCCATTGTCAGAATATTCCAAACCGATCCTGCCAAATATCTCGCTGCCGCTAAGGTGCGCCAGAGTTCGCAACCATCGGCGCCGGAGGCGCACCCGCTTGAATCGAAACCGGAGATTGCCGGCGCTATCTACACCTGTCCGATGGACCCCGAGGTGCGCCAACAGGGTGCCGGCGCCAAGTGCGGCATGGCGCTGGAGCCGCTCGACATCGGCGCGGCGCTGACCAAAACGGAATATACCTGCCCGATGCATCCCGAAGTCGTCAGCGATGCGCCGGGCTCTTGTCCGAAATGCGGCATGGCGCTGGAGGCGCGGACAGAATCTGTGGGCACGGCGGTGAAGCCGGTGTTTACTTTGAAGCAGCGGCAGTGATTACCATGTTGGTCTTACTCGGCCAGGTGCTCGAACTGCGCGCACGCAGCAGGACCAGCGGTGCGATCCGTAGTCCCATGATCGCCAGCGCGGCATGACTTCAGTCAGGTCGGTGATTTCAAATGCGCTGCGATAAGTTGAGCTTAACTTATCTTCCGCCCAATTTGCCGGCAGCGATTGCTTAGGAATACATCAAAGTGATGAATCTGATCGTCATTGAGTATTGGCAAGGATTCGTCCGCCAGTGCCGGATCGCGAATTTCTCCAGCGAACTTGTTTAATTTCACTGATGTTTAGAGTAATAGTGGCTACGCCGTGCAGCCGCGGTGTTGGTTTTGCATTAAGCTGCAGCTTGGATAAATCAATGGCAATTCTAAAAGTCGAAGGCGTCACTAAACTTTATAAAGACCTAAAGGCGCTCGACAACGTCAGTTTCGAGTTCGAGAAGGGGATTCTGTCGTTTCTCGGGCCCTCGGGTTGTGGCAAGACAACGTTGTTGCGTTCGATCGCTGGGCTGGAAATTCCCGATGCGGGATCGATTTCGATCGCCGACAAGGTCCAGACCTCCATCGAAGGCGGGGTTCTGATTCCGCCTTATTCCCGCGAGATCGGCTTTGTCTTTCAAAACTACGCGCTCTGGCCGCATATGACGGTGTTTAAAAACGTCGCCTTTTCATTGAATCTTCGCAAGTTCCCGGCGGATGAAATCAGACGGCGCGTGTTGGCTTGCTTGGATCTCGTCGGGCTCGGCGGGCGCGAGGAGCGTTATCCGTCGCAGTTGAGCGGCGGCCAACAGCAGCGGGTCGCCTTGGCACGCAGCATCGTCCTTGAGCCGCGCTTGATCTTGCTCGACGAGCCGCTCAGCAATCTCGACGCCAAACTGCGCGAAGAGATGCGCGTCGAACTGAAGAAGCTGATCAAGAAAGTCGGCATCAGCGCGCTCTACGTGACCCACGACCAGGAAGAGGCGTTCGTCATTTCCGACAAGGTCATTGTCATGAACGCCGGGAAAATTTTGCAGTATGACACGCCGGACGAGCTCTACAGCCATCCGTCCGATCCGTTTGTCGCGTCGTTTATCGGCCATTCGACTTTGGTCGAAGGCAACGTGATCAAGACTGTCGGTGGCGAATGCGTGGTGCAGGTTCCCGAGTTCGACAATGCGACGCTGATTTGCGCCGCTCCTAAGATCGGTATTGCCAGCGGGCCGTGCAGCGTGGTGATCAAGAACGGCGATTTGCGCTTGAGCCATGAAAAGTTCGCCGCCGATGCCATCAACGTTCTCGAAGGCACCATGATGAGCCGGGAGTACCGCGGCGGTTTAACCGATCACCGCGTGCAGATCGGTGCCAAAGAAGTGGTCGTCACCTCACACCGGCTATGCCCGATGATTAGCGTCAACGGCGAGAGCGGTAAAGTGTTTCTCTGCATCGAAAAATCGGCCATCAGCCTCATCCCCCAACGCGCCTCCGCTGTAGCGTCTAAGCAACCCCGAGGAGAATTGCCAGCGTGACTTGGAAAGCAAATCGGCTTGCCCTGCGGCAGGGAAGTCTTATTCCCGCTCTGCGCCAGTACCGTCGCCGGTGTCGTGATCATCACGCCCGTCCTGGTGGTTTTGTGGCGCAGTTTCACCAGCGGCAAGTTGGGCTTCACCGTCGGCCTTAACGTCACCAACTATCTGCGCGTGTTTGCCGACAAAGATATTTGGCCGATGCTCAGCAATTCGCTGGTCTACGCCGGCGGGTCGGCGCTTCTCGGGACGGGCCTCGGCGCACTCTTGGCGTGGATCGTGGCGCGGACCAACACCCCGGGTAAAGGCTTGGTCGAGCTGATGCCGCTCTACCCGCTGCTGATGCCGCCGATCATGAAAAACATCGCGTGGATACTGCTGCTGGCGCCGAAATCCGGCATCTTAAATGGCCTGCTCGACCAGTTTCTCGGTATCACCTATCCGGTCTTCAACGCATTCAGTATGGCGGGGATGATTTGGACCTTCGGCATCGCCTGCGTGCCGTTAGGCTATTTGTTCCTGCTGCCGGTGTTCTTATCTTTCGATCCATCGTTAGAAGAGAGCGCCTATATCGCCGGCAGCCGGCCGGTGCATACCATGCTGAAAATTACCTTTCCCTTGGCGATGCCGGCGTTTATCTCGGCCTTTGTGCTGAACTTTCTACGCGCGTTGCGTTCCTTCGAGACGCCGGTGTTGCAGGGGACGCCGGGCAATATCAAAGTATTTGTCAGCCGGGTTTACGACTCCATGGCTCTGGAGTTCAACACCGGGCTGGCCACGGCGTATAGTGTCGTGCTGGTCGTCTTGTCGGTCATAACGCTTTATTTCTACGTGCGCGCGACACGCTTCTCCGAGCGCTACGCGACCATCACCGGCAAAGGCTATCGCGTCCGCGTCATCGACATCGGCCCGTGGAAATATGTTACCTTCGCGGCGGTCTGTCTATATTTTCTCGCCGGCATCGCCATCCCGTTCGTGGTGCTGATCGTCGTGTCGATCATTCCGTACTTCGATTACGAGACGTTCATGAGCTTTCCGTCGCACATGGGGCTGAACAATTACCGCACCGTGCTGCGCCACGCGAGCTTCCTGAATGGGCTGCGCAACTCAGTGCTGTTGTCCGTCGTGATCGCCTTGGTCACGGTATTCGCCGCCATCGTCATGGCGTTTACGATTCATCGCACCCGCGCGGTGGGCACCAAGATTTTTGAGTTCATCGGCACCTTGCCGCTGGCCTTTCCGCCGCTGGTTCTGTCCGTCGGGCTGGTGATCATTTTTATCGGCACGCCGCTGTATAACAGCCTGTGGGCGCTCGGATTGGGCTTGTTCGTTGCCTACTTTCCCTACGCGTTTCGCAACGCTTCGGGAGCCATCGTCAATATTCATAAGGAACTTGACGAAGCGGCATGGGTGCATGGCGCGAAGTGGCGCCATGTATTCTTCAAAGTCACCCTGCCGATCTTGAAACCCGCGGTCGGCGGCGCGCTCTTCTACATTTTCATTGAGGCGATTCGCAACGTCGACGTCGCCGTGCTATTGACCGCGCCAGGTCTGGAATATGGACCGGTGACGTTATTCGAGTATTTTCGTGTCGGCCAGTGGGCCGAGGCGGCCGCCGGCGGTGTGATCTACTTAATTATCTTGATTGTTGCCGTGTCTGTGGCTAAATTCGCTTTCAAAATGAAGTTCAGTCTGTGACGGTTGGTCATATCAACGAATTCAAACCAGGGGAGGGTAGCATGCAAAGGAATCCGAGGATGGTTATGGCTCATCGCGTTGTCAGCGAGCCTGTTTTTTGGCCCGGCGTTCGGCGCCGAGAAAACGCCCGCTAAAGAAACCGTGAAAGACGCCGCGAAGGCGCCCGCTGCGGCCAAGAAGACCGGCGGCCAACAGGTAAAGAGCGAAACCGCGAGTGCGACGGCCACCGCCAAAGCCGCCAAGGCGTTTGCCCAAGTGAGCGCCGAGCTATATCCAAAGGCCAAGCAGGAAGGAAATCTAGTGGTCTACTCGGTTTGGGATGTCGAGCATCTCAGAGTGATCACCGAGGCGTTCATGAAACGCTATCCGGGAATCAAGGCGACCTTTTGGCAAGGCAGAAATCCCGAAATCGTCACCCGCGCGCTAACCGAATTCCAAGGCGGGCAGGCGAGCTTCGATGTCGTGCTTTCCGACAATGCGCCGGCGGTGATTCGTGCCGCCGGGGCGATCATGGATTACAACACGGTGCAGCGCGATGTCTTGTATCTGCACGATCCCAACATGGCGACAGTGAGTTTGCAGATCCAGGCGCTGGCTTACAACACCAAGAAAATCAAGCCGGCGGATTTGCCGAAGAGTTGGGAAGAGGTGGCAACTCCCAAGTACAAGGGCATGATCGCCCTTGACGATCCGATGCGCGCCGGGCCGCTGAGCTCGATGCTCGCCGGCTTGAAAACCCAATGGAAGGATGACGCGCGCTTGAATAATTTCATCCGCAATCTAAAAGCGCTCGGCGTGCCGGTACACAAGAGCACCAGCGCAATGTTTCGCCTGGTGATCTCCGGCGAATACGCGATCTGCATGCCGGCGCTGCTTCACGATGTCATGGAAGAGATGCACAAGGGGACGCCTGTGGGCTACGTCAAAACGGTGCCGCCCGTGGTGTTCCCCCGCCAAGCAGCTATTTATGCCAAAGCGCCCAATCCAAATACGGCGAAACTTTTCGCCGAGTGGTTGATTTCCGACGAGGGGCAAAAAACCACCGATTCGATTGGCCGCGAGACTTCGCGTAACGATTTCAAATCCAAGACTTCGATCGAATCGGCCTATGGCAAGAACATGAAGCCGCTGCCGGTGATCGATCAACAGTTTCTCGAAGATCCCAAGAGCTGGCTCGATAAGTTCGTGAAGCCGATCTGGGAAGGGTAGTTGCGCTGTTCAGTCAATCGCGTCTTGGCAAAAGGGGAAGCCGGCGGATGATCGCACCCGCCGGCTTCCCCGTGTGTCGTAATACTATCGATAATTCGCCGCGCGGTGTTCGGGCCATTCTCTAGAAATACGCGATATCGGTGTGGTAATTTCACCGGACTCGTTAGAGCGTTTGGCTCCATGCGTCAACTCCGTTAAGCGATCCATCTCGAGATGCATGATTTTCTGGCGGCGATCGCCAGAGCTTGAACTTAGACCGATACGGAGAGATGGCCGAGTGGTCTAAGGCGCACGCCTGCTAAGCGTGTTTACGGTTAAATCCGTAACGAGGGTTCAAATCCCTCTCTCTCCGCCACTTTGCCTTGCGGCATTCCGGATTCAAATTACAGATTCCAGATCTCAAATATCTGGAATTTGCAATCTGTAATTTGAAATTTAGCAGGCGCCCGTAGCTCAATTGGACAGAGCACCAGACTACGAATCTGGGGGTTGGCGGTTCAACTCCGTCCGGGCGCGCCATCTGTTACTGATCAATTTTTCGCAACTAAAGAATGAGGCGCAAACGATGTTACGCTATAGGTTTCCGCTTCGGCGGGCGGTTTGTCTGGCTTTTTGTTCTAGCCACAACTCTCGGCGGTTGTACTACGACTTCGGAACAGGTGCCGGCGTTTCATTCGGTCCGCCAAGAGCGACCCTCTGGCTTTGTCGATCGACTTCTGGATACTTTTTCCGAGCGCGAGTGTAACGTTGGCCGGTTTACCTGTTCCTACGGCTTGGGTTCCGCCGGGGAGCCTTGTGATTGTGTCGGCCCCGGCAACGTGGTTTTCAAGGGTTACACGATCAAATGAACCAGCATCACAAATTTGTCGTTATCGACAAAAAACATTTATGCGCTGTACAAGTTTCGCTCCGGCGTTGCGATGTGATTTAAGGCAATTCCTCGCCATCCAGCGCCCAGGCGACGCCGTCAATTTTATCGGAGATTCCCTGCTTCGTGCTGAAGCTAACCGCCAGCCAAGGCATGCTTGTTGCTTTCTAAGCATTTCTTCGGGTGTCTAGGAACCATGGTTAACGGTCAAGACAAGAAGATTCTAATCGTCGAAAAGCAGCCCAACTACACGCAGCAGCTGGTCAAGCAAGTCATGTTTGCCGGGCTGTCGCCGGTGGTCGCGGTGACCGGTGAGGGCGGGATTCGCAAGGCTATCGAGCACCATCCGGATTTGATTTTGCTTGAGCTCGATCTCACCGACATGGATGGGCTGCGCTTTGTCTCGTTATTGAAGAGAACGCGAGAGCGTGCAGAAAATTCCGATCGTCGCCATGAGCATCGTCGGCCAAATGAAAGCCGCGGCGCTCAAGGGAGGCTGCAACGACTTCATTAGTAAGCCGGTGAAGATGATCGAACTGATGGCCCATATCCGGCAGTTTATCTATGGGCTCTCGCGCGCGCCAATGAAGTCACTAGGCTGAGTCTGGCGGCGGTCCACACTGCCATGAAACGCTCTAGCACTCTTCAGCGACGTTCAACTCGCGAAGATCGATCTTCTAGTCAACAACCCCGCAATCTGTTTCCGCTGTGACCGCTGCAAGAGCGTGTTCCGGTCGGAGACCTCGAGCGCGACCATTGGTTGCTACTTCAGTCGTGAACGCCGAGTTCATCGATCCAGCAAGCACGCAGCGCTTGTCGGCGACGAGCGCAGCGGCTCCAGTTCGACGTGCTGATCGACGCAGATTCTGTGCTATTACGCGACTCATAGTTTTGCTTTCGGCGCTAGCCGCTTATCCGAGCCGTTCCGGCAAGCCCTCTCATATGCTCTCGCGGGTTAGACGGACTTTCGGCGCTCTAGCCTTCAAATGAAGTATGAGGCGATCGATTCCAGGGCTTGTCGCCGGCATTAGAAAGCGGTAGTTAGTCCGCTAAGAGATTTGCCTTGTGTCAGTTCGTCAGTTTGCGGTTGGGTCGCTAGGAAAAATTGTCGACCGAAAGGAGTAGCGATTATGTCGATCATAACCATCGCTCACGGGGCCTATAGCGGCGGCAATGCGATCGCCGACTACCGTCGCCCAAGACTCTCGGTTACAAATCCATCGATCGGGAGGTGTTGATCGAGGCGAGCAAGCGTTACGGGATTCCGGAGGCAAAGTATGTCGAAGTGCTCGAGGCTGAAAGCCGCTGGTGGGAACGCTGGCGCGAGAGTTTGACGACTCTACCGGATCACCTTGCAGGCGGCGATGTGTGAGGTCGCTCAAGGGCGGCCAATTGGTTTATCACGGCCGAGCGGGACAACAGCTGCTACCCGGCATCAGTCATGTCTTACGCGTGCTGATCGTCGCGCCGATGGACTATCGCATCGGTGTCGTTCGTGCCCAGAAGGGCATGGATGAGCAGAATGCCCGGCAGTTTATTCATGAACTCGATCGCGTGCGCGGCCGGCGCTTTCGCGCCTTGTTCAACGACGATTGGCAAGACCCAGTGGGTTACGATCTCGTGCTCAATAGCGGGCGGGTGAGCGCTGAGACTGCGGCATCGATCGTTGTTGCATTGTCCGACGCAGCGAGTTTCAATCGACTGCCGCTTCCAAGGCGGCGTTCGACGATCTGACCACGACGGCACGTGTGCAGGCGGCGCTGATCACGTCGCAAAAAACCCGCAACGTGGTTCTGAACGTGCGCAGCGAGGCCGGTCGTGTCAGTATCTCGGGTATCCTCGCCGATCCGGAATTGGAAAAAGAGGTCGTACGGGTTGCCCAGACCGTGCCCGGCGTCACTGAGGTCGTCACCGACATCGAACCGCCGCCGATGGAGTATATGCACCCGTGACGGATCAGTGCTTTCGGTAGTGAAAAGTCCATGTTGCCAACGAGGTTTGAGCGAATCTATCGATCGATGAGTGCTGCCGACGAAGAATTCATGCGCTTGGCCTTGGCTCAGGCCGTCGCAGCGGCGCGCCAAGACGAGGTACCGGTCGGTGCGGTGATGGTTGGCCAATGGGAAAGTCGTTGGCAGCGGCTTCAATCAACGTGAGTCCCGGCAGAATCCGCTGTGCCACGCCGAGATCGCCGCCATCGACGCGGCGGCCAAACAATTGGGCAGTTGGCGGCTAAGCGACTGCACGATTTACGTTACACTCGAACCCTGCATCATGTGTGTCGGAGCGATATTACAGGCTCGTGTCGGCAAGCTCGTGTTCGGTTGCCTCGATGCCAAGGCCGGTGCGGTTGAATCTCTTTATCGTTTATGTGAGGATCGGCGCCTGAATCACCAACTCCCAGTAGTTGGTGGCGTACTGGCGAACGAAGCCGGCGCGCTTTTATCGGAGTTTTTTACCCGTCTGCGCGCGCGCAAGCGCGAGTCCAAAATTGGGGAGAGGTGGCCGAGCGGTTGAAGGCGCTTGACTCGAAATCAAGTGTACGGGGAACCGTACCGGGGGTTCAAATCCCTCCCTCTCCGCCAAACCTTTCTTGATCAATATTCAGCGGTTTGACCCTACTCATTGCGTAGGGTGCCGACGATTTAGAAATTCAGCGTTACTCGCTCAAAAATATGGCAACCCATTTCGCACGGATCAGTTCGATCCCAGAGGGTACAGCTGGCTTAGCCAAGATAAAGACCGTTGCAAATTAGATTGCTAGGCGAGCGCTATAAATCTCGGTCCTGCTCGTGGTCTACGAAGAAGATAATTGCAGAGGCTTTGACGGAGCGGCCGCAGTAGCAAACGCGCCAAACTAGATGCCAGCGCGAAGTCAACACCAAAGGAGCAAGTCGATGGGAGCGATTGACGCTGACGCTCATGTGATAGAGACGGTACAGACGTGGAGTTATCTGGAAGAAAATGAGCGGCGTTTCACACCGCAACTGATGTCGCAGACATCTGGAGCGGCACTTCTCAGCAATGAAGGCATCGTCGTGCGTGACTTCTGGGTGATCGAAGGCCGGGCGCACGGCAAAGACCGCAACGTCGGCACCGACACCCCTCAGGAATCCCGTGAGATGCTCAGCGTCGAGGCTCGCCTCGCTCATATGGATAAGCTCGGCATCGAGACACAGGTGCTTTATCCGACGCTCTTTCTCCGCCCGATCGTGCAGGAAGCCGAGCGTGAGCAGGCTCTGTGCAAATCCTATAATCGCTGGATGGCCGACCTTTGGCGACAGGGTAAGGGGCGCTTGCGTTGGGTGGCGAAGCCGCCGCTGCGCCTCCTGGAAAAAACGCGGGCAGCAGTAAAAGACGAACTCGATCGAGCCAAGGACAACGGCGCCTGCGGTATCTTCATGCGGGGACTCGAATGCGAGCGAGCGCTCGGCTCGCCTTATTTCTATCCGCTTTGGGAGATGTCCGGCGATCTCGATCTACCGGTCTGCGTCCATTCCGCCAACGGTAGCTTCGTTCATCACGACTTCTTTGCCGACGATACGACTTTTACCAAATTTAAGCTGGCCGTCGTGGGCGCGTGTCATACGCTTGTCGAAAAGGAGATCCCGAAAAAGTTTCCCAAGGTCCGTTGGGGTTTCGTTGAGGTAAGCGCGCAGTGGGTGCCTTATGTTCTTAACGATCTGGCCGACCGCTTCCGGCGACAGGGCAGGACCCTCCCGACAGGCGCGCTCGCCGCCAACAACATGTGGGTGGCCTGCGAGAACACGGATGATCTGTCCTATATCTTGAGTTATACCGGTGAGGATCGCCTGATGATCGGGACCGACTACGGTCACCATGATCCATCATCCGAGCTCAATGCCATTAATCTGCTGCGTAACGATAATCGGCTGACATCCGAAGTCGTAAGAAGAATTCTTGAAAGTAATCCGCGAAACTTTTACGGCCTTGATTGAGTTGACTGATTCATATCCAAATACGCCGCCAATTTTGACGTGACCCCAAGCCATCGAAGATGTTCGGCGCTTGAACCGGGTTCTGGGAGCAAGACTCAGCGGCCTTATAGCCATTTGCCTCCGACCAACTCGGACCATCAGCGTGCGGCGGGCAATCTTAGGCCTTCAGTACTTTTTGTCGAAGTCGGTCTAATGGTGACCTTAGATGGATTGGTTTGGAGAGGTGGTCGAGCGGTTGCAGGCGCACGACTGGAATCGTGTAACTCGCAACAATTTCGCATTTCGTCTTTGCCGCTGAAAATTTTCTGTGGTAGGTGAGGCGCGGAGGCCCCGAATGAATAAATGCCTTCCCGTCCTATGGGCAATAGGGGTGCTCTGGTTGGTTCTTGTCAGTGTGGGCTGTTATATCCCAGACCCGCACTTGGAAGCCATTCTGCGCGATGCATCCAGTCGAAAGCAAAATGCAGCAAGCCAAAACGCGCCTACCCCTCGTACCCCTCTTAACCTTCCCACCCATCCCACAGTTGCAGGCACTGCCATGACTTGGACAAACGGACCGCAGACCTGGGCTGGAAATCCATTCTGCGCGATGTCAGGCAATCTCCCGTCAGCAAATAGCCCTACGGTGGATCGTGGCAGCCTAACCCCAGGGTTTCATTGCCCAAAGCCCGGCTCGGCTCTCGATCAGCCACGAAAAAGCAACGGCGACTATTGCCAAGAGTGGTATGGGAGTTCACCCGATCTCGGGGCCTGTGAGTATGTGCCACAATGAGCGCTTCTTTCATCTCATGGTTTAAAATCCCGTGTCTCGCATTCTGTCTTTGCTACCGCGAAAGCTTGTGTTAACTTCTGAAAACAACAGCTCAGCAAAACGACCCAAAAAAAGCTCCGTGGAGACATTTTGCAGACATTGACAGTCGAACCAGCGGAGCAGGGGCGTAAGTTCGCAATATGCCAATAGGGAGAGGTGGCCGAGCGGTTGAAGGCGCACGACTGGAAATCGTGTGTACCCCAAAAGGGTACCGAGGGTTCGAATCCCTCCCTCTCCGCCATGGTTCCTGAATCTGGCGGGCTCATCGGCCGCTTTCGATTAAGTCGGCCGCGGCAAGCAGGAAATCTTGAAACCGCCCAGTGATCAAGGTACTGTTTTTCAAGAAGCATCGGATTAGGCGATATTTCGTTGCGTGCGGATGTCGAGTGCTGATAGTTAGGTCCTGTGCAAGGCGGCCCCGTGAACTCCGTCAGGTCCGGAAGGAAGCAGCGGTAACGGCTCTCCCCTGTGCCACAGGGGCACCTGGCTGTCAGCACTGGGCATCCTCATCTCGTGGCTCTCTAATTGTATAATCGCCGATCGCCGCTCTTGTGCAGTTCGCTGAGAGTCGGCGGCTTTTAGTTTGAGATTACCCAAGGAATTTATGTCTTACCTGGTTTTGGCGCGGAAATGGCGGCCGCAAAATTTCGAGGATGTCGCCGGCCAAGAACCGATCACCCGCACACTCAAGAATGCCATCAAGGCCAACCGCATCGCTCATGCCTACCTGTTCACCGGCGTGCGCGGTGTCGGTAAAACCACCGCGGCGCGGATCCTTGCCAAAGCGTTAAATTGTCGAGAAGGGGCCCACCGCGACGCCGTGCAACCAATGCAGCCATTGTGAAGAGATCACCAGCGGCAGCTCGATAGACGTGCTTGAGATCGACGGCGCGTCGAACCGTGGCATCGACGAGATCCGCCAAATCATCGAAAACGTCCGCTACCAGCCGGCCAAGTGCCGTTTCAAGATCTATATCATCGACGAAGTGCATCAGGTTACCAAGGATGCTTTCAACGCCTTGCTGAAAACCTTGGAAGAGCCGCCGCCGTCGGTCAAGTTTATCCTTGCGACCACTGAGCCGCAGCGTCTGCCCGAAACGATTTTGTCGCGTTGCCAGCGCTACGATTTTCGCCGCATCAGCCTGCGCGAGATCGTCGAGCGGTTGGCCGCCATCGGTAAAAGCGAAGGTCTGCGCATCACCGACGAAGCGCTGGTGTTGCTGGCACGGGAAGCGGACGGCAGCATGCGCGACGCCCAGTCGCTGTTGGAACAGGTGCTCGCCTGCGCCATGCCGGCGGCTGGCGACGAGCAGCAGACGACGGTGGACGCTACCTTGTTGCAAGAAATTCTTGGCTTGGCCGAGCGTAAGTGTCTCTACGACTTGTCCCAGGCGGTGCTCGACGGCGACCCGCGCCGGTGCGTCGAACTGATCGCCGAGGTGATGAATCAGGGGCGGGATTTGAGCCGGTTGTGCCGCGATCTGGTGGAGCATTTTAGGAATTTGCTAGTCGCTCGCTTGTCCGCCAGCCCGGTGGGCGCAGCGCGCGTCGGTGGCGCCGACATGGCGCAACTACTCGATCTCCCTGACCAGGAGATTGCCGATTTAATCCGCCAGAGCAGTCCGGTGTCGGTTGAGTCGCTGCTCGATTACCTCGATTTTATCGCTGCCGGCGATGACGAGGTGGCGCGCTCGACGACGCCACGCTTCGCCCTCGAAGCGGTGCTGATCCGCATGGCGAGTCTGCCGCAGTCGTTGCCGGTCACGGAAATTCTCACCCGGCTCGAAGGTTTAGAGGGGCGGGTATCTGGCGAAGTACGGTCCCAAGTTGCGACGCAGCGACCCAAGTCTGTCACGATAGCCGCGCCGGTAACGAAGCCAGGTGTCACGGCGGCGCTGGAAACCGTCCCACCGGCGGGTGACGATGCTTCGATATGGCGCGAGTTTGTGACCTTTGTCGGCAAGGAGAAAAAGTTTTTAGCGTCGCAATTGGCCGCCAGTGCGGCGCTCTCGTTGCCGCCGGCGCCGCTTAAAATCAGTGTCGCCGAGCGGCATCAATTGGGCTTTCTCAATGACGCCGATAATCTTGCGGCGCTGCGGGAGTTGGCCAAGAGGTTTTTCGGTGTCGATGTCACGATTCAGTTGGTCGCTGCGGCTGTCGACGCCGCGCCACTGGCCGGTTCGGACACCGCCCGCACCGAGGGAGCGGTGGAGGACCGTAGCGAAATGGTCAAGGAAGCGTTGCGCATTTTTGGCGGTTCAGTGCGTTCGGTGCGGCGAGAAAATCCCTAAGCCGATCAGCCAGCGCGGCTCAGAGCTGAAGGTAGGAGGCAAAACATGGCGAGCATTCCGGGAATGGGTAATCTGCTCAAGCAAGCGCAGGATATGCAGGCGCGCATGGCCAAGGTTCAGGAGGATCTGGCGCATAAGACCGTCGACGGTTCCGCCGGCGGCGGCATGGTTCAGGTGACGGTGAACGGCCAGTTCAACCTGACCGCTGTAAAGATCGAACCGTCGGTGATCAGCGTTGAAGAAAAGAGCATGCTCGAAGATCTAGTTCTCGCCGCCGTCAATGACGGCATGCGTAAAGCTCGCGAGATGGCATCGGCGGAGATGGCCAAGCTCACCGGCGGTTTTAAGATTCCCGGGCTGATGCCGTAGTTTTTTCAGAGACTTGTGCCCAAGACAGATAAGTCAACAGCGAGCATGAAAATATTGAACATCGCTGCCTCGCCAAGCGAGGCCCGCTCATGAGCATGTATCCCGCGCCTTTGGCCCGCTTGATTCAAGAACTCTCCAAGTTGCCGGGTGTCGGTGAAAAATCTGCGGCGCGTTTAGCGTTTCACATGTTGAAGGGCAAACGGGACGACGTCTTTCGTCTCGCCGACAGCATCGGCCGGTTGCGTCAGGAAATGGGGCTGTGCGACCGCTGTTTCGGCTTCAGCGAAGTCCATGCGCACAATGAAGATGGCACGCAGTGCGACGTTTGCCGTAACTCGGATCGCGAGGACGACAAAATTTGCGTGGTCGAAGAGCCGGCGGACATGATCGCGGTGGAAAAGTCTCAAGAGTACCGCGGCCAGTATCATGTGCTGCATGGCACGATCTCGCCGCTCGATGGCGTCGGCCCGGACGCCCTGCGCATCAAAGAATTGCTCGAGCGGCTGCGCGACAATGTCGTTAAGGAAGTCATCGTCGCCACTAACCCGACCATGGATGGCGAAGCGACGGCGCTTTATCTGTCGAAGTTGATCAAGCCCCTCGGCGTTTCCGTCACCCGCATCGCCCGCGGTTTGCCGATGGGCGGTGATCTCGAATACACCGACGCCGTCACCTTGGGCAAAGCCTTGGAAGGGCGTCGGGAGATTTAGCGCGTTCTTTGCAACAGCGAGCCTACCGTTCCCCAGTTTCCCCTCGATAAATACCGATTGAAGTTGCCGCGAGATCTAGACGCGATCTCCTCGATGTGTCGTAGCTCATGAACGATGCCGGCGTGGCTCCGCCGGGCTTGAAGCCCATCCAGAAGCCGATGAAATTAATGTCATGAGGCAACGGGAATTGCGGCTTGACAAAAAACCGCGAAGTCCGCTAGAACTGGTCAGACCACCAGACCGCTGGACACTCTATGCTACGCGCGATCAAGAAGACTAGGATTCATGAGGAAGTATTTAGCCAGATTCATGAGCTGATCAAGGAAGGCAGATTCAAAGCGCGCGATCAGCTGCCGTCGGAGCGCGAGCTGGCCGAGATTTTTAAAGTGAGTCGAACCTCTGTGCGGGAGGCGCTTCGGGCGTTGGAGAGCCAAGGACTGATCGTCAGCCGAACCGGCATGGGAAATTTTATCGTGGATCTGCCGGTGGAAGCACTGGTCGGGCCGCTGGCGTACTTGCTGATTGACGAAAAGAAGGCGCTGGCGGACGTGTTTGAAATGCGCAAGCTGATCGAGCCGCAGATTGCCGCGTTGGCCGCGGAACGAGCCACAAGGAAAGATGTGGCGCAGTTGAAAAGGATTGTTGCGAAGCAGACCGAGGCGGTAAGCAGCGGCACGACGGGAGTCGAAGCGGATGCGGAGTTTCATTTTACGATTGGGCGAGCCACGCGGAACCAGGCGCTGCAAAAACTGGTTTCCGGTTTGATGGAGCTTTTAAGTCGAAGCCGTGAGGATTCGCTGCAAACCGATGTGCGTAGGAAGGCCTCCGTCGACGCTCATCGCCGGATTATCGGCGCGATCGAAATGCACGACAAAACTCGCGCGCGGGGCGAAATGCTGCGCCACATCGAGGAGGTCGAAAAAAGTGTCGGTGGAATACACCGCGGGTTTGGAGGCAACAAGAAACGGTTCCATCCTCCCGGAAGAGCCGCGTGATAGGGCAATCCGCCTGAGAAAAATTATCCGGCGCGTAATCGACCGCTAGCCATTGGCCGGCGTGGCGCTGACTGGGTCAAATTTCGTCAAGCTATATTGCAGTGCGACAATGCGGAACTCAAGGCGCCGATTCGCTCGACTGAACTAATTCAAGAAAGAGGAAACCATGGCGACGATAACAAATAGCGACAAAAAGGAAGCGACTGGGCCGGTGATCTCAGGCGGTCACTTGGTCGCCAAAGCGCTCAAGAACGAGGGCGTCGACGTGATCTGGACGCTGTGTGGCGGCCATATCATCGACATTTACGATGGCTGTCTCGACGAGGGTATTAAAATCATCGACGTGCGCCATGAGCAGGTCGCGGCCCATGCGGCGGACGGTTATTCGCGCCAGAGCGGCAAGATCGGCTGCGTGGTGACGACGGCGGGGCCGGGCACGACCAACGCCATGACCGGCATCGCCAATGCGTTTCGCGCCGAGAGTCCGCTGGTGATGATCGGCGGCCAGGGCGCGCTGTCGCAGCACAAGATGGGTTCGCTGCAAGATTTGCCCCACGTTGACATCATGGCGCCGATCACCAAATTCGCCGCCAGCGTGCCGCACACCGAACGGGTCGCCGACATGGTGTCGATGGCGTTTCGCGAAGCGGTGAACGGCGCGCCGGGACCGAGCTATCTGGAAATTCCCCGCGACGTGCTCGACGCCAAGGTGCCGCTGGAGCGCGCGCGCATTCCGAAAGCCGGCGCTTATCGCGCGTCGACAAAATCGGTCGGCGATCCCGCCGACATCGAAAAGCTCGCCGACATTCTGGTCAACTCGGAAAGACCTTGCGCTTTGTTTGGCACGCAAGTGTGGACCTCGCGCGGCCACGACGACGCGGTATCACTCTGCCGCGCGCTCAACATGCCCGGTTACATGAACGGTTCGAGCCGCGGCATCTTCGCGCCGGGCGATCCGCATGGATTTAACCGCACGCGCCGCGCGGCTTTCGACAAAGCCGACGTGATTCTCATCGTCGGCTGTCCGTTCGATTTCCGTTTGGGTTATGGCCGGCGGCTGCGCGCCGATGCGACCGTGGTGCAGATCGATCTTGACTACCGCAACGTCGGCAAGAACCGCGACATCTCGCTTGGACTCGTCGGCGATTGCGGCGCGATTCTCAAAGCGGTCGAGCAAGCGGCGAGCGGCCGCGTGTCCAAAGGTAACAGCCAGCGCGCCGAGTGGATGAAAGAACTGCGCGCCGGTGAAACCAAGGCCTACGAAAAACTTGCTGCCATCGTTCAAATCGGAATCGATGCCGATCAACCCTTATCGCGTCGCTTACGAGATCAATGAATTCCTGACCGACAACACGGTCTATATCGGCGACGGCGGCGACGTGGTGACGATTACCGCGACCGCTGTCGAGCCGCGCAAGGCCGGTAATTGGATGGACCCGGGGCCGCTCGGCACTTTGGGCGTCGGCACTTCGTTCTCGATGGCGACCAAGTTCGTCCATCCGCAAAAAGAAGTGCTGTGCTACTACGGCGACGGTTCCTTCGGCATGACCGCTTGGGACATGGAAACCGCGCAGCGCTTCAAGCTGCCCTACATGGCGGTGATCGGCAACAACTCGGCGATGAACCAAATCCGCTGCGGCCAGATCGGCAAATACGGACCGGAGCGCGGCGGTGTCGGCAACAAGCTGGGCGATGTCGATTTCGAAAAGTTCGCCGAATGCTTCGGCGGCTGGGGCATCGCCGTGCGCGAGCCGAGCCAGATCCGTCCGGCGCTGGAAAAAGCCCGCGAGCGCGTCGCCGGCGGCCAATGCGCCATCGTCAATATCTGGGTCGACATCAATGAATACGCGCCCGGCACCAAGGCGCAGACGATGTATAAGTAAGCAACAGTGAATTAGATAATGGAGAATGGAAAATTGATAATGCTCGGAGACGATCCGAATCTTCGGATCTTCTATTCTCCGACCTTCGTGGGCTTCGTGCCTTCGTGGTGAGAGTGAATTTTCTTAAGGAGACAACATGATCGATGGCAAAAGCGCTCGATGGAATTCGAATATTGGATATGACCCATGTGCAGTCGGGGCCGACTTGCACGCAGATACTCGCTTGGTTCGGCGCCGACGTGATCAAGGTCGAGCTGCCGGGGCGCGGCGACATCACCCGCGGCCAGCTGCGCGACAAGCCCAATGTCGACAGCCTTTATTTCACCATGCTCAACAGCAACAAGCGCAGCATCACGATCAACACCAAGCATGAAAAAGGCAAGGAAGTGTTTCGCAAGCTGATCAAGGCCTGCGACGTGATGGTCGAGAACTTCGCGCCCGGCGCGCTCGATCGCCAAGGTTTTACCTGGGAAGTGATTCACGAGCTCAACCCGCGCCTGATCTACGCTTCGGTCAAAGGTTTCGGCCCCGGCCCCTACGAAGATTGCAAAGTCTACGAAAACATCGCCCAGTGCACCGGCGGCTCGGCGAGCACCACGGGATTCGACGACGGCCCGCCGCTGGTCACCGGCTGCGCAGATCGGCGATTCGGGCACCGGCATTCATCTCGTCGCGGGAATTCTCGCGGCGCTGTTTCAGCGCGAGAAGAAGCGGCCAAGGCCAGCGCGTCACCTGCGCCATGCAAGACACCGTGCTCAATCTTTGCCGCGTCAAATTGCGCGATCAGCAGCGCTTGGCCGCTGGACCGCTGACGGAATATCCGCAGTATCCCAACGGCGTCTTCGGCGACGCCGTGCCGCGCGCGGGCAACGCTTCGGGCGGCGGGCAGCCGGGTTGGGCGGTGAAGACCAAGGGCGGCGGGCCCGAACGATTATATTTACGTGATCATTCAGCCGCCGGGCTGGGAGCCGTTGATGAAGCTGTGCGGCCGCCCTGAATTGATCACCGATCCCGAGTGGGCGACGCCGGAAAAACGTTTGCCCAAGCTCGACAAGTGCTTCGACATCGTCGAACAGTGGGCGATGACGTTCGACAAGTTGGCAGTCATGCGCGAGCTCAACAAGTTCGACATTCCCTGCGGGCCGATCTTGGACATGCGCGAGATCGCCGAAGAACAGTCGCTGCGCGAAACCGGCACGGTGGTCGAAGTCGATCATCCCAAGCGCGGCAAGTTTTTGACCGTCGGCAATCCGATCAAGCTTTCCGATTCGCCGACGGATGTGACACCGTCGCCGCTGTTGGGCGAGCATACCGATGAGATTCTCAAATCCATCGTCGGCTGGAGCGACGCGGAGATCGCCGCGGCGCGCAAAGATGGCGCGGTCTGACGAGCAAGAGGTTAACCACAGGGTGACGCAGAGATTACGTAGGGGGATTCGGGTCGGCAATTTAGTCGGCAGAGAACGCAAAGTGCGCAAAGAAATTGAGAATTGTAGGGGCGAGTTTAAACCCCGTCCTCTTGGTTTTCAGCGAAAGTTTACCCGGCCGAATAACTACTACCAGTATCGCAAAGCAGCGGAGGGATTGATGGACAAGAGAGGCTGTGCGTACCCTCATCGACTCAGTCCGGAAGTCCGGCCGGCGCGCTCTGAGCGCGCCTGAAGCCCAGCAGTTGTGCGATGCCTACGGCATTCCTACGCCGAAGCAGGCGCTGGCCAAGAGCGCGGCTGAGGCAGTCAAAATCGCCGCGCGTTTACGTTTCCCGGTTGTCCTCAAAATCGTCTCGGACGATATCCTCCATAAAACCGAAGCCGGCGGCGTGATCGTCGGTCTCAAGAGCGCCGGCGAAGTGCGCCGCGCTTTCGATCGCCTCGTCAAAAGCGCCAAGGCTTATAAGAAAAACGCCGCGATCCAAGGGGTTCAGGTGCAGCAGATGCTTGGCGGCGGCCGCGAGGTGATGGTCGGTGCGGTGACCGATCCATCGTTCGGCAAGTTGGTCGCCTTCGGCTTAGGCGGCGTCCTCGTCGAAGTGATGAAGGACATCACGTTTCGACTGGCACCGGTGAGCAAGAAAGACGCGCTGTCGATGCTCGACGGCGTCAGCGGCGCGGAAATTCTCCGCGGCGTGCGCGGCGCTAAAGGCGTCGATCGCGCGCGCTGGCCGACATCTTGCAAAAAGTTTCGCAGCTGGTCAACGACTTTCCCGAAATCCTCGAAGTCGATTTGAATCCGATCTTTGCCACCGACAAAGGGCGCGCACGGCGGTGGACGTGCGCATCGTCGTCGGCGAGCCGTTGCCGCAACGCCAACGATTTAGTCAGCCCGACATCTTGAGCGCCATGCAGCGGATCATGAATCCGCGCGCGGTCGCGGTGATCGGCGCGTCGGCGGAGGACGGCAAGATCGGCAACTCGGTGATGAAGAATCTCATCAACGGCGGCTACGCCGGCAAGATTTATCCGATTCATCCGAAGGCCGATGAAATCCTCGGGCGCAAGGCGTATGCGAGCGTGCTCAACGTGCCGGAGGAAATCGACGTTGCGGTGTTCGCGATCCCGGCGAAATTTTGTGCCGGCGCGATGGAGGAAGTGGGGCGA
This sequence comes from uncultured delta proteobacterium, assembly GCA_963847445.1. Taxonomy (GTDB): domain Bacteria; phylum Desulfobacterota; class Binatia; order UBA9968; family UBA9968; genus DP-20. The sequence continues at coordinate 421,131 of CAWJZV010000046.1, forward strand.
AAACAAATTCGCCGGCGCGGTGATGATTCCCTCCGGTTTCGCCGAGGTCGGCGAGCAGGGGTTGCAGGACGAATTGCTCGCCGTCGCCCAGCGCCACAACGTGCGCATTATGGGGCCGAATATCTATGGATTCTACTACACGCCGCAAAATCTTTGCGCGACTTTCTGCACGCCCTACGATGTCAAAGGCAAGGTGGCGCTTGAGCTCGCAGTCCGGCGGCGTCGGCATGTCGATCGTCGGCTTCTCGCGCACCACGCGCATGGGCGTGTCGGCGATCGTCGGACTGGGCAACAAATCGGATCTCGACGAAGACGATCTGCTGACCTACTTCGAGCAGGACGACAACACCCAGGTGATCGCCATGCACTGCGAAGATCTGAAAGACGGCCGGTCGTTCGCCCAAGTGGCGAGCCGGGTGTCGAAGAAGAAGCCGGTGGTCATGCTCAAGGCCGGCCGCACCGCTCTCGGCGCGCGTGCCGCCGCCTCGCACACCGGCGCGCTGGCCGGCAACGATAAAATTTACGACGACGTGCTGCGCCAGTGCGGCGTGATTCGCGCCAAGAGTTTAAATGACTTGTTGCAGTTCGCCCGCGGCCTGCAGGTGCTGCCGACGCCAAAGGGCGAAAATATTATTATCATCACCGGCGCCGGCGGTTCGGGAGTTTTGCTTTCGGACGCTTGCGTCGACAACGGCCTGTCATTGATGAAGATGCCGCCGGACCTCGACGCCGGGTTTCGCAAATTTATCCCGCCCTTCGGCGCCGCCGGCAATCCGGTGGACATCACCGGCGGCGAACCGCCGACCACTTACGCCAACACGATTCGCTACGCCCTCGCCGAGCCGCGCATTCATGCGCTGATCTTGGGCTACTGGCACACGATCATCACGCCGCCGATGGTGTTCGCCAAACTCTGCGCCGAAGTGGTCGAGGAGGCGCGCGCCAAGGGGATCGACAAGCCGGTGGTGGCTTCGCTGGTCGGCGATGTCGAGGTCGAACAAGCCTGCGACTATCTCTACGAGCGCGGCATCGTCGCTTATCCGTACACGACGGAACTGCCGGTCGCCGTGCTCGGCGCCAAGTACAAATGGGCGCGCGGCGCGGGTGTGCTTTAATCGCAGAGCTGGCTTATCCCACGCGCCAATTTCAATTAAGCATAAGACACTGTCGAGCCGTCTCGCCGTTAACTGTCTGTTAACTGACCTGAGCCCATTTCTAACCAGACTGCACGCTTCCCAAAGCCTCGGCTGATGGAGTAATACTCAGGGTGACTTTCGCACACTTGGGCTATTGCGAAGTTGTGAAGTCAAAGAACGGAGACACCCATGGCAGAACAAACCCTAACCGCGGTGGTGACCGACAAACGCAAGATCGAGATGCGTTACTTTCCGGTGCCTAAGCCGTCTTCGGACGATGCCATCTTGAAGGTCGAGCTGTGCGGTATCTGCGGCAGCGATTATCATTACTACGTCGAGGGCCACCATTGGCCGTACCAGCCGCCGCCGCAGATTCTCGGTCATGAGGTGGTCGGGCGCATCAGCGATATTTCTAGCGAGGCCGCCAAACATTGGAAGGTGAAAGAAGGCGATCTGGTCATTGTCGAGTCGGCGGTCACTTGCCACCGCTGCCGCTATTGCACCACCGGCAATTCTTCGCTGTGCTCGACCAAACGGAGCTACGGCATGAGCGCGAGCATGAACGAGCCGCCGTACTTATGGGGCGGCTATTCGCAGTACATGTATCTTCATCCCGATGCGATTCTTCACGTCGTGCCGGCCGGAGTTTCTGAGCATGAGGCGGTGCTGTTCAGTGGGCTGGCCAACGGCGTCAAGTGGGCGCAGCGGATTCCGGCGTTGAGCCTCGGCGATGCCATCGTCATTCTCGGTCCGGGCCAGCAGGGTTTGGGATGCGTGCTGGCGAGTTCGATGACCGGCGCCAATCCGATCATCGTCGCCGGCCTGGAGCGTGACGCCAAGCGCTTGGAAATTGCCAAAACATTGGGTGCCACGCATACGATCTTTTCCGACCAAGCGCCGCTGCTGGAACAGATTCGAAACATTACCGGCCCAGAGCTGGCCGATGTGGTGGTCGATGTCACCGGCAGCACCGCCGCTCAGGAAGTCGCCGTCGATCTGGTCCGGCGCGGCGGCACGGTAGTGCTCGCCGGACGGACGCCGAAAAAAACCATTCCCTTCGTCATGGACAAACTCACCAGCCGCGGCATCAAAATGATCGGCGTGCGCGCCCACGACTCGGAAGACGTGCGCAAGGCGGTGGCGGTCATCAGCGCGCGCCGGCATCAGCTGGCCAATCTGCTCACCCATGAAGTGTCGCTTAAAGAGGCCGATCTTGCCTTGCGGCTGATCGGCCAGGAAGTTCCGGGCGAGGAAGCGATTCACGTCGCGATCAATCCATGGCGTGACTGAGTCCGGATGACCGCCATCGCTACATAACCCAACCAAGGAGTTCACAATGGATAAGAAATCTCTCGCTGCCGTCATCGTCGACAAACGGCGCATGGAGATGCGCGAGTTCGCCGTGCCCGACCCCGGCGCCGATGACGCGGTTCTGAGAGTGGAAGCCTGCGGCATCTGCGGCAGCGATTATCACTACTACAAGGAACTCGATCACTGGCCCTATCTGCAGCCGCCGCATATCATGGGCCACGAAGTAGTCGGCCGCATCGGCGCCATCGGCCGCGACGCCAGCCGGCAGTGGAAACTCAAAGAGGGCGATCTGGTCGCCGTCGAAGCGCCGGTGACCTGCCAGCGCTGCCGCTATTGTCTCACCGGCAACGCGACGTTGTGCGCCGACAAGCGCAGCTACGGCATCAGCGCCAGCATGGCCGATCCGCCGCACCTATGGGGCGGCTACGCGCAGTACATGTATCTCCATCCCAATTCGATTCTGCACCCGGTGCCCGCCGGCGTGACGCCGCAGGCGGCGGTGCTCTACACCTGCGTGTCGAACGGTTTGAAATGGGCGCAGCGCGTGCCGGCGCTCAGCCCCGGCGACTCCATCGTCATTCTCGGCCCCGGCCAGCAAGGTCTCGGCTGTGTCTTGGCCGCGGCGATGGCCGGCGCGGCACCGATCGTTGTCGCCGGTCTGGAAGCGGATGCGCAGCGGCTCGCCGTGGCCAAAGAGTTGGGAGCGACACACTTGATCTATTCCGAGCGTGGGCCGCTCGCCGAGCAGGTAAAAAATATTCTCGGTTCCGAGATGGCGGATGTGGTCGTCGACGTCACCGGCAGTGTGTCGGCCCAACAAGCAACCGTCGATCTGGTTCGTCGCGGCGGCACGATCGTATTGGCCGGCCGCACACCCAATCAATCCGTGCAGTTCGAAATGGACAAAGTCGCCAGCCGCGGCATAACCATGATCGGCGTGCGCGGCCATGAGTCCGACGACATCCGGCGCGCCCTGAGCGTCATCGCCGCGCGGCCCGACGCCGCAGCGCGACTGACGACTCATGAAGTGCCATTGAAAGACGCCGATTATGCGCTCCGGCTGATCGGCCAGGAAGTGCCCGGCGAGAATGCGATTCATGTTTCGCTCAATCCGTGGATGTCGTAAGTGTCAGGACTCAGCAATTTGCAAATCGCGGGAATCCAGGTTCTGACGCTTCCACCTCACCGCAGCTTGGACCAGCGGTCCAAAATTGATGGTGATAGTGTTCAAAGCGAAAGAAGGATGGACGTTAATTCTCCGAGCGCCGCCTGATCCCAAATGACAGGTGCCGCGCGAGTAACAATTTGCACATAAAATGGAGGCGATCTTGAAAACCAGCGTCAAAAAAGTCGATGTGCCGGCGGAGCACTATGATCGATTATTTATTCCGGTCGCCTGCGTCGTGTCGATCACCACTGTAGATACGGCCGGTCGGGTCAACGGCGCATCGTTTGCGACCTGCGTGAGAGTGCATCATGAGCCCACCTGCATCGCGTTCTGCGTCGACTCGCATAAGGACACTTACAAAAACGTGCTCGCGACCAAGCAGTTTGTCGTCAACATACCGTCTTTCGATCGGGAGATTTTGGAAAAAGTCCGGACTCTGGGATTGCCCTTCGCGCCTGGTGTGAACGAGCTGGAAAAAGCCGGGCTGACGGCGCTGCCGTCGAAGGTGGTCAAGCCGCCGCGCATCGCCGAGTACAAAAGTCATTTCGAATGCCAGGTCGAATGGACCAAGGAATGGTTTGGCACGCGGCTCATGGTGGTCGGCCGAGTGGTCGCTGCGTCGGTCGATGAAGACTGTATCGATGAAAAAGGCTGGGCGATTCTCGACAAGCTGCGGCCGGCGCACTACTGTGGCCAGGCCTACTCGGGGGACAATAAATACCGCTTCGTCGCGTCCTATGAAATGATGGAGATCGACACCGTCTATGATGGCCCCGAAGCGAGCGGCAAAGACACGCGCAAACCATAGGAGAGATGACGTCGTGAAGCCCCGGTATTCTCTTTCACTGTATCGATCGCTTGGCCTGTCCGCGGAGCTCTGGCTCGGTCGGCTTACGTGAAGAGCTGCAATCGTTAGCTGACCGCCTGATGGTGCAGCCCGCCGAGGTGGTCAATCAGGTCAAGAAGATTTTGCGCCGAAATAAGCGAGGTGATGAGAGCATGCGCTGCTGGTTCGGTTGCCATCTAGGTATCAGCGAGAGGCTTTGCTACTTTACCGGTGAATGCATCAAAGTTGGAGGCTCTCCATGCCAACTGTCCGGTACCTAACGATCTTGTTCGCCTTGTTTCTCTCAATGCCGGCGGCGGCGCAGATACAGTATCAATTTCAGGACCAGCCCCGGCCTGAAGCCGACGTGGTCGTGGTAAACCATACGCTTCAAGTGCGCGGCTCGGCTGACGTTGTGGATGGTCGGCCGCGTGTTCAATCGCGGGCTCAAACCGGCGCGTAACGTCCGCGTAGTGCCGCTGCTGACGAACCTTTACGGCTCCCGGTTGCCAACCAATACCATCTATCTCAACCCGTCGGACGTGCTGCCGACGAGCTTCGCAAACTTTGAGGCGCGCGTGGGATCGTCGATGGATGTTCGCGATGTGATTTCGCATGCAACGGCCGAGTGGGATCCATGATCGGATTGAGAACACAATCGGCAAATTGTCAATGGTTGAGGCGGACAACCTGACCCCGGCAATTGGCGGTGCGGAATACAGCGCAGATCGCCGCAATCCAGCACGACAATTCATGCGCAGGATCTACACGGACCATGCCCGCCTCGATCGTTATAACGCTTCGGCGTGTAAACGAACGCCAAGGGCCTTGGCAACTCTCAGGACTGTGGCAAAGCTTGGATTACCTTTATTGCTCAGCGCCTTGTATAAGCTTTCGCGACTAAGGCCCGCATCGCGTGCCACACTCGACATTCCTTTGGCACGAGCGATATCGCCGAGCGCTCTAGCGATACCGGCCGGGTCATCTGGCGCTTCGTTCAGCCACGCGTCGAGATACGCAGCCCTTTCATCCGGTGTGCGCAGCTGTGCTGCTACATCATAAGGCACAGTCTTTGTTTTTCCGGTGGATTTAGATAACTTTTTGCGCATGATTGTTCTCCTACAGATTTTGCGCCAGCGAAATGGCTTTTTGTATGTCTCGCTGTTGAGTTGATTTGTCCCCACCTGCTAGCAGAATGATGATTTCGTCTCCGCGTTCCATGTAGTAGACCCGATACCCGGGACCAAAATCGATCTTAAGCTCGCAGACACCTTCGGTGAGCCGCCGATATTGCCCGGGGTTTCCGTGCACGAGTCGATCGACCCGCACCTGAATGCGCGCGCGGCCTGTACGGTCTTTGAGAGAGTTGATCCAGTCCCGATAGACCTCGGTCATCCCCACTCGCATAGTTGCATTGTAACCTATAGGCTACATGCGTCAAGGGAGAAGTTGTTGATTCTAGGGAGAAGACCGCGATCACAGTCAGGAACTCTGTGCTAGCTCGATGAAATCCAGGAAGGGTTCAGCGTTTGCCATTGCGGTTGCCGATTACGTGGAATCGGCTGGTTACTCTGTGACATTTTACTGTTTGATATCTCGCGGCGCGGTCTTTTTTAGCAACAAGGCGAGAAGCTCGAGGCGCTCCTTAGAAAGATTCTTGAGCGCGGATGACGAACCATCGCTCTCGCGGGCATACGCCTCTTGCTTCACCGCAGGCACAGCAGCCAGATTTTCCAGATATTCCTCAACCGGCGCGATCGAAAGCTTCGAAACGTAATTCTCTGCGGCCTCCCGGGAGGCTGTGGATAGCTCGTCATAATGCTGCCGATCAGAGAGAAGTCGCTTCAACGCGTCGAGCCAAGGCCGAATATCTTGATCGGGGACGAACGGGACTGGAAGCATCTGGTCATCTCGGCGCGTCTGGTAGCGCGCGATGGGCTCAACCGGCAAGAGATAGTCCACGCCTAGTTTTGCTTCGGGTAGGCCGCCAAGATTGCTAGCCAAGACCGGGATTCCTCTGAGCATCGACTCGACGACGATCTTGCCAAAGGCTTCCCCCCACAGCGATGGCACCAGCATAATGCGGGTCCGGGCGAAAATCTGATCTATATCCTCGGTCGGCTGAAGCAGCTCCACATTAGGAAATTGTTTTAGGGCAACCCGGTCTGCAGCGGTAGTGGCCCAAGTCGGCACTGCGGCAAACCTTTCCGCAGGTAAAGCGCGCGCCAGCTCTAAAAAAATGGCAATGCCTTTGATCGCCGACGGGTTGACCATCGTAATGAAGGCGTTATCCAATGATCCGGAGTGGGGCCACGGTGGGCTCCCGTAAGCCGGCAAGGAAATGGCGACCGAGTCCAGGCCGCCCCATTTATAAATATAACTCTTCAGGTAATTGCTGACCGCTATGATTCCAGCCGTCCGCTGTAGCATTTGTGTCCTTCAACGGATCCGGCGAAAAACACTCGGGACCGAAAGGCAGAGTCGCCTGGCTGTGCGATAGATAAACAACACGTCCCGGCATGCTCTCCAGGGCAGCCGCCAGGGCAAGATAACTAGGATCCTCGGATATCAAAATCCAATCCGGCGAAAACTCTCCGACCTGCTTCAGAAGCTGGCCGCAAAATTGACTGGTGTCGGCGAGTTGGTGAACCTGAACGCCCTGGAGATCAAATCTCTCGGTGCAAGGCGAGAATCCCGCTTCGGTCGGATTCAATGACTCGTTGCGCGATCCGCGGCGCGACGCGAAATGCGTTGCGGTGTGCGCCAACGCGAGGACTCTGCACAGGTGGCCTCTTCGGCTAAGATATTGCAGCAGCTCGCGGTTTGATTTTGCCGCCCCGGTCCAGCTCGGCGAATACGATAATTTCTGCGCCAGAAATATTTTCACGAAATCGCCAAACTCAGTCCTGGCTCTGATCTCTTCTGGCTAGCAAGGATTCAACCTGATCATCGGATAGTCCTTCGATTTTCTTCAAAACCGCATCAAGTTCATCGACGCTGGCTGCATCGGCTTGTGCCATTAGAATCTCTCGGCAGAGTCCGCCAATAGTAAGTTTAGTCGTAAAGAATAGTCTCACTGGGAGCTCAACGCCCAAATCTTTTCGGATGCGGGAGAGAACCTGCATACCGAGAAGGGAGTGACCTCCCAAATCGAAAAAGTTGTCATCGACGCCAATACGCTCCAATCCCAGCAACTCCGACCACATGTGAGCCAGACGGTACTCGAGCGGAGAACGCGGAGGCACGAACGGCACGACGTCCCGCGGCAGAGGACGGCGCGTTTGTAAAACCACCTGGTGGATTCGCTCGGCGTCATTAAGTTCAATGGCAATAGAACTTAACAGCGACGCCTTTTCTCGGGCATCTCCCGAATCGGCGGAAATGACCGAAGGAGCCTCGTTCTCGGCGCTCGTCGCGGTGATTGTCGCCGCCTCCGGCGGCCGGTATTCGATGGCCGCCGCATACACGGCGGGAAATCTGAAAAGAAAACCTCCGTCAATTGTTTCCTTCAAATCCGCGCCGACAATCTCCAAAAACTCCAAGGCGGGGCGATTTTTCTTGGTTTGGAGATAGCGCACTTCGACTCGGTTTAAACCTCGCTGCATGGCAATTTCGCCTAGTCTCGACAGCAGGCGATGCTCGACGCCTTTGCCGAGCGCGCGACAGCTCAGCAGGAAGGTGTCCACGAGAATGCCATCAACGGCGGTAAAAATTATCACGCCAACGAGGCCATAGTCGCCAAACCGGTCTCTCAGGTTTACGATGAGACACTCCGCGTCGTGTCCTTGACAGAGGCGCTGAATGTCGCTCTCGGAACGTCGCTGGGTCGTAAAGTTAAACTGATTGGTTCTCTGGGTTAATTCCGCCACGCGGGGAATTTGCTGCGGAACTAATGGCGAAATCTCAATTTTCAGATCGAGACCCGCTAGAAAATCCCTGAAACTAAGCGATGCATTGTGAAAGCTCGTCCGCTCTGAGCTCTGTTTGTAGGCTAGATTGCGTTGTTGCCCCTCGGCGGTGACCTTGAGATGATCAAAGATCCACAGATGTGATAAAAACCGCCCCGCCTGTTCCGGGTCCCGCGGAACTTGGAAGGTTAACACTTCAGGGCAGTGCGATTGCACTTCCGCGCACTCGACAGGATCGTCATCGAGAAAGATGAAACTGTCGCTGCCGAGGTTCAACTCCTGCGCTAAAGCTCTGATGTTTTCCGATTTTTGCCGCCAATTGATTCGCCGGGCGACAAAATGTTCGAGTTTCAAAGGCATATCGGAACGATTTGCAAACACCTCGACGACATCCGCTTCATTGTTTTTGCTGCACAAACAAAGAAGCATTCCGGCATGATATTGTTCGAGCAGGAACTCTTGGATTTTTTTCCACGGCGGAGTTATCGCTATGCCAGCCGCGCCTTCTTCGCCGCATACCCCGCCCCAGAGCGTCTGATCGCAATCCAACACGATTACCTTATAGGGGTTGCTCGTAAGGCTGTAAATCTTCCGCGCGAGCATTGTCGCCAAGGCGCTGAAGAATAATGGCGTGTACGGGATATGGGCTAAACTGTCAGTGTGAGGATCATGATATTCCGCTACCGGATAGCAGGCGAATAGTTCAGCTGGCGAAATGACGTGGACTCCAGGTATTTCTTGCAATTCGGCCTGCAGCGACGCTGCTATATCTTCGAAAAATCGTTTTCTGTCCGGGTCCATCACAACCGCCGGTGACGCCGGACACAAACAGACGATCTGCGGCGTCGCCGAGCGCTCGGCGGCGGTTGTAACGGCGCGCGCAAAGTCGCGCGCGTCACGTTCGAGCGCCGGAAACGACAGTTCGGCAGCTTGCCGCCCTGCGGCACTCTTTTGCCAGTCTTCAAAGCATACCAGAATAATATTGACACCCGTGCGGTTGGTGCCGAGCAAGCTAGACGGATCCACGAGCTGTTGAAATACCTGGTTGTACGGCGCAAAAGTGATCCGCGCCGGTATCTGGAGTTCCTCCAGCCAGAACGTCAGCGGTCGCTCGAGGGGCTCCGCCGTAAAGGTAGCAGTGATCGCAATCGTTCGCTCTGCGTTCCTAGGATCCAATTCATCATTCAACATTGTGTCTATTGCTCCATCGATTTAGGCGATGTGACCTGACCATAAATGTGCAGCAGCCTTACTGCTCTCGAGCTGGTGCACCGTCACGAGGCGTCCGACAACGGCTTCGGCGAGCGCGACGCGCGGATAGCGGCCCTGTGGCCCGCCCCCGGAAGCATCGATGTTTTTAGCGCCGGCGAGGTTGACCCAAAAGGGATCATCTTCGGTCCTCGGCTTATCTGGGCCGACCATACGGCGCAGCGCGGCCGCGCTGCGCCAGCTTGCGGCTCCAACGGCAATCCAGCATTGGTAGCGGTCCGGACTAGTCGTTAAAGTCAAAAACGCGTGAGGTCGCACCGCTTCGGCTGCCTGAGAATCGAGTTGATCGACCATTACCATCAAGGGTTCGCCCGGCCGGTCATTGGTCAGAGGCCGGATCATAACGTTTAAGTTTCCGATCGTCTGCAGCTTGCAAATGCGCTGGCAATCTCTCGAATAGTTGGTCGGGATCTAAAGCAGCCTCGGAAACAAGCAACTCGCCGGAATCAGTCGTCAGCAACAAGTCAAACCGATCCTTATCGACAGACAAAAATAGCGCAATGATGAGCTGCGCCTGCTCCAAGCAGGAGCGGGAATCAGTCGGTCCAGTTTCGCGGACGTCGAGACCGGTCATCAGGCGACGGTGCCCTCGGGCCCAGCGTGAAGTTGTGTGATCCGCTTCAGGTGCAGTCTTGTCTGTAAAGAAGCGCACGGTCGCGACGTTCCACTTTTGATTAAAATGCTGGACTGTCCTCAGGTTCCAAGCTTCACTCCAGCGCAACATGAAATAGGGTAGATCCGACTCTTCACAAGGAGGCGGCGGAACGTAGCTGGTGACCGCCGTCGGCTCGATGTATACCGCTCCTCCGGCCTTTTGCACTTCCAAACACAGGTCAATGTGCTCCTGGTGGCTCAATAACTTTTCATCCAGCGGGCCGAGTTTCGCGAACACGTCCGTGCGAACCAACATGCAATGGAATTCCGCGTAGTCCCAAGCGCTTCTTTGGAGCGGCACTTCTAGGTTAGCCATGGGAGTATCGAAAAGATATTGCTCGTCGTAAAGCACTCTTTGCCCTTGTTGCTCGGTGAATTTTAAAATTCCCCCCGCCATGTGGATCTTCTGGCGCTCGATCTCACCAAAAAGATAAAGCGGTCCGACAATCCATGCTCCTGTTTCTTCGGCGCATTGCACTAAGGCCTCGAGCCAACCGCGCGTGACCAGCGCATCATTGTCCACGAAGACGATGTATTCGGTGCTGATCTCGCTGGCGCCGAGATTTCGCGCTTGGTTAGGCGACAAAAATTGGTCCGTGTGGATAAGTTTGAAGCCCTTTGATTCCGCCTTCGCTGCGATCCGACGGTACATAGGTTCGGGGGTGCCGGCGCTGACGTAAATCAGTTTGAAAGGAAGTGTCGTTTCCTGGTAAACGTTTTCGAGGGTGCGCTCACTATGGCTGAAACGCTCCCTCGGTACTATCACGACGGTGACTTGTGGTTCTGACATAATAAAAGACTCAGGTATCGGCCGATCCCGTTGCAGATCATTCCAGCTTCTAACTTCCTTTTGCGGAATCTGACCGGCCGCATGCGGTCCTGACTTCTTGCTCCTTTTTGTCCATCACCGGCATTATCGTACATTATCCACGTATCCGCCAAGCGAATACATTATCGGCAGTCGATCGAGCTTCGGCGGTCTGAGCTGCAATATGACGGAGTTCGCTCTAGCGGTTAAAATCAGTCAGAGTCTTCGGGTCGGAAGTCTCAGGGCGGGTTCAGACTTCGTGACAAACTAAGCCTAGTCGCGCCTGCCGGTCGGTAGTGCAAAGCTCAAAATGAAATCCACGGGGGTTCGGTTTTTACCTTATCAGTTACCGCTGGCAAAACCCGAAAATGATTAAGCTGATTGGGGCTTGGTTTTTCCCATTCCAAACGACTCCGCCAGCAGTTCGTAGGAGCGATGGCGCGGCGCGGGATCGTAAGTCCATGTGACCACGACCAGCTCGTCGAGGTCGAGACCTTTCGCGAGTTCTTTCAATCGCGTGGTGACCTGGTCTGAAGACCCGACAATCGCTTTCCGGTGTAACTTTTCCGCAATCGCCAATTCAGCGGGCGAATACGGGCGGGTGGCTTCCTCCGGCGACATCAGCGGCTGGCGGATGCCTAGTTTGCGATCGATCATGGCGCGCTCGCGCGATTTGAACTGGAACAGGGCTTCTGCTTCGGTATCGGCGGCCAGCGCCCAGACGCATATCGTGCAGATCGGCTTGGGATTATTTTCGCTCGGGCGATAGTTCTTGCGGTAAAGATCCAGTGCTTGCTCGACACCAAAGCCGTCGCTGAAGAAGTAGGCGAAGGCGTAGGGCAAACCAAAATAGGCCGCGAGTTGGGCGCCGTAGTCTGAGCTGCCGAGAATCCACATCTCCGGACTCGTCGGTCCCGTCGGTTGGGCAACGATTTTCTGAAACGGGTGGCCTTCGGGCAGCGGTTTCCCGGACACCCAGTGTTGCAGCTCCTGGACTTGCCGGGGAAATTGATCATGGACATTCTGCGGGTTCGGATTGAGCGCGTAGGACGTCAATTGATCCGATCCGGGGGCGCGGCCGATACCCAGGTCGATGCGTCCCGGCGCGATGGCCTCCAGGACGCGGAACTGCTCGGCGACTTTCAGCGCCGAATAGTGCGGCAGCATGACGCCGGCGCTGCCGATACGGATGCGCGGCGTGGTGGCGGCGATCGCCGCCATGAGGATCTCGGGCGCGGTGCCGACGATATTACCGGAGTTGTGATGCTCCGAGACCCAGTAGCGATGATAACCCAGCGCGTCGCAATGGCGCGCGAGCTCGAGGGTCTCACGGATCGCATTGTCCTGCGCTCGGCCCTTGGCCGCCGTCGATTGATCGAGTACTGACAATTTCATGGATGACCTGCGTGTCGGGCACAGTTCATTGTCGAGTTTGTTGGGAAGAGCATTCATCACGAATAATACAGTGCGGCAAGGCCGCAACCAAACACCGGAATATCTCGCGCCAAGCTCGCAAAGACCACCAAGTTGTGAGATCAAATCTCCTTGGGGCCGGGGTTGGGAGGCGTTCGCGTGCGCGCACTTGGCGCGAGAAACGCCTCGGTTAACCGAGCCGATCGCCGACGTTTAATCCCGCCTGTTTGGCAAATTCCGCAGCCGCTGACTCTTGGCGCCTGCGCCGCGGGCTTTTTTCACGGTTAGAGTGCCACCGTTGAGGGCGATGGTGATTTCTGCTCCACCGATGCCGGTCACCTGTCCGGCTGGCGCGGCATTATTGCCAGTCTGCAGCCGCGCGTCGAAGATGCGCACCAGCTTGCCGTTGTAGGTCGTGTGCGCGCCGGGTTGGGGGTCGCAGCCGCGGATTAGGTTATAAACTTCCTGCGCCGGTTTGGACCAGTCGATCTTGGCATGGGCGTCGTCGCAGATGGGGTCGTAATTGGCTTTGGATTCGTCTTGGACGATGCGCGGCGGGTTGCCGGCTTTGATGAGGTCGACCGCTTCGCCGATCGCTTCGATGCCCAGGGGAAAGATTTTGTTGAAGTACAACGATCCGGTGGTGTCGTCCGGCTCGATCTTCACTTCCTTTTGCAAGAGGATCGGCCCGGTGTCGATGCCTTTGTCGACCCAAAATAGCGAAAGTCCGGTGACCGATTCGCCTTTGATCAAGGCCCAGTTGATGGCGCTGGCGCCGCGATACTTGGGCAAAAGCGACGGATGAAAGCAGATGCTGCCGAGTTTTGGCACGCTGAAAACTTGCTGCGGGACGATCTGGGTGACGAACGCGAGAATCGCTAGATCGGCGTTCAACGCGACGAATTCGTCACACACTTCCGGCGCTTTGAAGGATTTAGGCTGGCGCACCTCGATGTGGAGATCGATGGCTTTCTGTTTTACCGGGTCGAATTTGCCGTTGGGCGGATCGGGCGGGCAATAGACCGCGACCACTTTCTCGCCTTTGCCGACGAGTTTTTCCAGAGTCTTTTCGGCAAACGCCGCTTGTCCGATCAATATTATTCGCATTTGGTGAAACTCCGAAATTGTAGAGCTAGCGCGTTACGAAGACGAGCCACGATCACGATTTCTCGTTAGCCGATGATTTTAAAGTCGCCGCCCTTGTAGCTCCGGCATAGATTGACGTAGGTGGTTGAGCCCATCTTGATCCAGTGCAGCGCTTCGCCGGTAATTTCCTTCTTGACCTTGGCGGGCGCGCCGGCAGCGAGCACTCGAGGCGGGATGATCGTGTGCGGCGTTACCACGCTGCCGGCGCCGATCAGGGCTTCTTCGCCGATCTCGACATGTTCGAGCAGGGTGACGTTCATGCCGATGATCGCGCCGCGCTTGACCAGCGGACCTTCCATGATTGCGCCGTGGCCGATGGTGCAATCTTCTTCGATGATCGTCGGTGCTTCGCCGGAATGAATCACGCAGTTGTCTTGCACGCTGGTGCGGGCGCCGATGACGATGGGATTGGCGTTTTGATCCGAGCGCAAGACCGCGCCCCACCAGATGCTCGCTTCATCGCCGATGGTGACATCGCCGATGATCACTGCGGTGGGCGCGATGAACGCCGTGGGAGAAACATGGGGCCGTTTGCCTTTGTATTCGATGAGCATGAAGAGCGAACCTCCGTAGATAAGTCACGATATTGGACGTGCCCGGGGAAATCAAGATTGTTGGTGCAATGTCGCGAGTGTGGATTGACTCGATTGGTAAAATTGTTAATGCTTTGCCAACTTTGCAGACCCTCAACCTAGCCCTCTCCCGCATGCCCGGGCGAGGGGAAAAGATTAGGAGAGCGGTCGATACCTATTGGAGGTTAGATTGTGAGATATTTTGCTGTCTTTGCGGTTTCGCTTTGGCCACTCATCGGTGCAGTGGACGTCGCGCTCGCGCAGACCCGCGAGGCGACTCTCGCGGCGCTGGGAAAACTTCCCGCCGCGGAGCGCCAGGCGCGTTTGGTCGAGGGGGCGAAGAAGGAGAACGGACTGGTTTGGTACTCGAGCACGACGGCGGAAGATGCGCTGGCGCTGAGCAAAAAGTTCAATGAGCAGCATCCGGCGATCAAGATCAATCACTTCCGTTCGTCCAGTGAGAAGTTGCTCGAACGGATTCTCGCCGAATCCCGCGCCAATGCTTTCAAAGCCGACATCGTTACCTTGCCCGAGCTGGAACTGTCGCTGATGATCCGGCGCAAACTGTTGCTGCGCTACGAAGCGGTAGAGAATTCTTTCTATCCCGCCGAGACCAAGGATCCGCGTGGTTTCTGGACCGGGCTGTACACCTCGGCGTGGGTGCCGGGCTACAACACCAAGCAGGTGGCCAAGGATCAGGCGCCGCGGACTTACAAAGATCTGCTCAACCCCAGGTGGAAGGGCAACATGGCGATGGATAACGAGCCTTTCAACTGGTACGTGATCTCGCTCAATTATCTAGAAAAGCGCGACGGCAAGGAGGCCGCGGCCAACTACATGAAGCAACTGGCGGCGCAGCAGTTGCAATGGCGCAAAGGCCATTCGTTGATCGGCCAACTGATGGCGGCGGGCGAGTTTCCCCTCGCCGCCGAGCTGCAAGTGCACACCGTGGAGCGCGCCAAAGCGACCGGCGCACCGGTCGAATGGTCGGTGCTCGACGGCGTGATTCCGATTTCTAAAGTCGGCGCGGCGGTCACCAGTACCGGGAACAGTATTTACACTTCGGCGCTGTTTTTTGATTTTCTCTTGTCGCGCGGCGGCATGGAGACGATCCGCGCGAGCCGGCGGATCCCGACGCGGCCGGATGTCACGGCGCCGTACTTAAAGCCGTACAAGCTCATCCCATTCGAGCCCCAGGCGATCGACGATTTCGACAAATACGTGACGTTGTTCCGCGATACCTTCAAGCCGGGAAATTAAAATACTGGACACTGGAGAATGCAAAATTGACAACGCCGGTCGGAGTTAAGCGCGTGAGTGACTCTTGGCGTTGAGCTGGTCTCAATTCCTTCTACGGCGTGGCGCGGGTAGAAAGCCTTTCGTTGCTGTGGTTTAACTATTGCGCCGCTCTGCATTTTGCCGCTACCGACCCGTGATTTCACCGTCATCGACTCATAACAGCGAAACCATTCGCCGTCTGGTTCTGATCAATTCCATCTTGGGTGTGACCATCGCGGGAGCTTCCGCGCGGGTCTTCATGATCTCGGTGCCGACGCTGGCAACGGCGCTCGATACCGACATGTTGGGCATCTCTTGGGCGCTGATTGTTTACCAGATGGCAGGTATCGGCCTGGGCGTGATCTGCGGCCGGCTGGGAGATATTCACGGCCACCACAAGACCTACGGGATCGGTATGTGGGTGATGGCGCTGGCTTCACTGCTCTGCGGCTTTTCACAAAATATCTGGCAGTTGATACTGTTCCGCTTTCTCCAGGGTATCGGCGGCGCGATAATTCAATCTTCGGGACGCACGCTGGCTTTTAAAGCGATGCCCGCCGGCGTCCGAAGGAAAAGCCCAGGGGTTGATGGCGATGTCCCATCAATTGGGCTTCTTTATCGGTCCCCCTATCGGCGGGCTGATCATCGATCTGGTGCATTGGCGCGGGGTTTTTTTTCTCCTGTTTGTCCCGAGTCTGGCGGGCGCGGCTTTGTGCATGATGACGGGGCGCGCCGCGGCTGCCGCACCAATGCGCCGGCAGGCGATCGATTACCGCGGCGCCTTGCTGCTCTTCGCCTTGACGGTACTCGCGACGTTGTTGCTTGATCAAAAAGTCGCCCAGGCGGTGGGCACCGGCAGCGAGCTGTTGTTGGGGTCGGTATTTCTCGCCGCGCTGTGGCTTTTTCTTGTCCACGAAAAGCGCGCGCCCAGTCCGCTAGTCGATCTATCGATTTTCTCGGTTAAAGTTTTTGGCTATGGCTCGGTGGGGCTGTTGTTCTGCAACATCAACCAGGGCCTGTCCACCTTCATCACGCCTTTTTACCTGCAACAGGTGCTCAACTTATCGCCGACGTTCATGGGCGCGATTTTTCTCGTGCCGTCGTTGTTGAGCATGGTGTTGTCGCCGGTGAGCGGCGCTCTCACCGACCGCATCGGTTCGCGCTTGCTGTTGATTGTCGGCGTGCTGGTGCTGATGGCGAGCTTTATCATCGGCGCCTACCTGCGCAGCGATTCTCACTGGCTGCTGCCGACGATTTTGTTAGCTCTTACCGGTATCGGTTCGGCATTTTTCAACACGGCATCGCAGGCGGCGATGATCCGCGCCTTGCCCAAGGAAAATTGGGGCACGGCGATCGGCATCATCAACGGGGTTTTCGGTCTTGGCCATATGCTCGGCATTTCCTTGAGCGGCATCTTCTTGACCCTGGCGTTTCGCTACTACACCGGCGATGCCGGCGCGACGCCCGACCCGGCGAATAGCTCTTTGTTCGTGGCGGCGATGAATTTGACCTACGTCTTTGCTTTGGCGCTCGCCGTCATCCCTTTGTTTACCTCGACTAAGATCAAGGGCAGGGAATAGCGCGGCGCCAGTGTCGTCAGCAACGTGTCGTCAGCAACCGTAAATTTAGGCGCGCGACTCTTGTCATAGAGCTGAAATTTTTATTTTGGACTGCGCCCCTCCGACTGCAGAGATTTCACCAAGAATTGAAGGGGAGCCTGATCGGTTCAGTTCTGGTTGAGTGTGGGTCACGAATAAGCGTTAGAACCGGCGCGCTACTTCAAGGCAAAATTTTTCTCAGCCATGGCGCAAATGCTTTGGCCGATGGCGAGGGACGCGGTGGCGCCGGGGGATGGCGCGTTCAAGACATGAATCGCGTTCTGGCTCTCTTTGATGACGAAGTCGTCGACCAAGGCGCCGCTGGCGGAGACCGCTTGGGCGCGCACGCCGGCGCCGCCGGGAACGAGATCGTCCGCGCCAATCTCCGGCAGCAGTTTTTGCAGGGCACGCACGAAGGCTTTTTTACTCAACGAGCGGTAGAGCTCGCCAAAACCGGTCTGCCAATATTTCGCCGGTGATCGCCCAGAAGCCTTTGAATGAGACGGTGCGCCATAGGTCGCTCAAATTGATGTCGCTATGGCTGTAACCTTCGCGGGCGTAGGCGAACACGGCGTTGGGGCCGGCTTCGACGCCGCCGCGCGCCATGCGCGTGAAATGCACGCCCAAAAACGGAAAAGTCGGGTCGGGCACCGGGTAAATCAGATTTTTCACCAGATGTTCGCGCGCCGGGCGCGATTTTGTAATACTCGCCGCGAAACGGGATGATGCGGTGCTCCTCGCCTTGGCTGTCGTGATTCTTGCCGCCCATCATTTGCGCGACGATGTCGGATTGCAGGCCGCCGCAGTTGATCAAATTTTTCGTCCGGTAGTCGCCGCCGGAAGTTTGCAGGATGATCTCTGCGCCGCGATCGAGAATGCCGACCACTCTTTGCGACAGGCGAATATCGCCGTTGGCGTCGCGCACCTTCTCGCCGTAGGCGGCGGCGACTTTGCGGTAGTCGACGATGCCGGTTTCGGGCACGTAGAGCGCTTTGATGCCGGTGGCGTGGGGTTCGATCTCTTTCAATCTTTCCGGGCCGATGATCTCCATGCCTTTGAGGCCGTTGGCGACGCCGCGGCGGTGTAGTTCCTCCAGGCGCGGCAGTTCGGCCTCGCTGGTGGCGACGACGACCTTGCCGCAGATTTCATAGGGGATGTTGTTGGCGTCGCAAAAGGCGATCAGCTCGGTGCGGCCGCCGACGCAGCTCTGGGCTTTCAACGATCCCGGCCGGTAGTATAGCCCGGAATGAATCACGCCGCTGTTGTTGCCGGTCTGATGGCGCGCAAGTTGGGCTTCTTTCTCGAGCAGCAATAGCCGGATGTTGGGATGGGCCGCGGTGATTTTCAGCGCCGTCGCCAGGCCGAGGATGCCGCCGCCGATGATGGTGAGATCGTATTGTGAAGCCATAGTGAAGTTCAACGTTCAAGGTTCAAAAGTTCAAGGTCGGAAGCCGAATCGTTCAGCTACGCCGTACCTTGAGCTGAATGATTATAGGTGCAGCAGGCGGCGTGAATTTTTTTCCGTAAAGCTCTTAAAATGCGCTGGATCAGCCAGCCCGTTGACCGCGTTGAAGGCTTTGCTGAGCGGTCCCAAGCCGCCGCAGTAGTCCGAGCCGAAGACGATATTGTTCTCGCCCATCTTGTGCACCAGAAACGCCAGCGTCGTGGCGTCCGAACTGGCGCAGTCGATGAGAAAGTGTTCGAGAAAGATTTCCGCATATTTCTTCTCTCCGTGCGGTCCTTTGTGCTTCCAGAAAGAAGCGGTGCATCAACAGCGGAATGCCGCCGCCGGAGCTGCGGATGACGATTTGCAGATTAGGATGGCGGTCGAAGACTCCGCTGGCGATCATGCGCAGGCAGCATTCGGCCACTTCGCCGTCGGACAAGACGGCGTAGGCGACGCCGGCGCCGCCGTCTTCGAGCTTTTTCAGCGACGGGCTCTGCGCCGTGCCGGCGCCATGGAGAAAGATCGGCAAGTTAAGCGCGTTGATCTTGGCGTAGAGCGGTTCCATGGCCGGGGTGTCGACCAACATTTCGCCGTCGACATGGGGATACATGAGCACGGCGCGAAACCCCTGCTGGGCCATGCGGTCGATTTCGTTTATCGACTCGGCAATGTTTTTCAGCGACAGCGCAATGATGCCGCCCAGGCGGTCTTGGTGCGGCGCGATGCGCTGGGCCAGGACATCGTTGGACTGGTGCATCACCTCCAGCGCCTGCGCGGCGGTCAATTGATCGGCGTAGATGCCGGCGCCCTGGCAAATCAGCTGCATGTCGATGCCGGCCTCGTCCATTTCTTTGACGCGCTTGGCCAGATCCGGGGAGTCGTAGGCGTCGATATGCGGCTTCTTGCCGGTCAATTGGCCGATGCGCTCGGCGACTTCCGGCGCGGTGTGATGGGCGTGCCAGTCGATTACGGTAGCCATGGCGAGTCTCCTTCGTACTTGTCGGTTGAGTTGGCAATACTGCGTCTGACTTATCACAGTCAAGCGCGCTTTGGTAAGTTCGTGCTTGCCGAGAATGAATGTAGTTGGGTTTCTACCGGGATCGCCGAGCCGAAAAGATTTCTCGCACGGCTCGAAATGACCGATTGTCTAGAGCGCAACCAGGATGAGGTGCCGAGAGCGCTATCTGCGAACGATCTTGAAATGAGCCAGCGGCCTATTTCTTCGGCGCGCCGGCGAATTCGTTCTTGTCTTTGAGGCGGCGCACCAGCTCTTCGTAGGAGGATTTGGCGATCACGCGGTTGAACTGGGAACGATAGTTGTTGACCAGGCTGATGTTCTCGGCAACGACATCGTAAACCTTCCACTCGTTGCCGACCAATTGAGCGCGGTAGTTGATCGAGTATTCTTCGCCCTTGCTGGTGACAATTTTGCTGTTCACGTCGGCGTAGCCGCCGTCGACTTTTTCGGTCAAGTAGACGATTTTTTCGTCGATATAGGACTCGATGATATCGGCGTAGGCACGTTCCAGTACCTCGGTGAACAGGCGGACAAATTCTTCCTGTTCCTGAGGCGTGCGCCGGGTCCAGTTGGGGCCGAGAGAACGCTTGGCCATTTCGGCAAAATTGAACCGGCTAAATAGCACCTGTTTTAGTTGTTCGCGTCGTTCGGACTGCTTGGTCGGCGGCTTCAAGCGCGGGATCTCTGAGCACCACTAAGGCCTTGTCGACGGTCGCCTTGATCTGGTCCGTGGGCAGGCCGGCGCGGGCCTGGGAGGCGGTCAGGGTGACTGCTGCAAACCATAGGGCTATTAGAAGCTTCACTGGATTATTTAGACTTAGGGGTCTCATCTTTTTTTTCACCTTTAGACGTCAGATCGCCGCCAACAATTTTACCGATCAAATCGGGAATATCCGGCGGGGAGTCGGTTTCGCGAATTTTCCCGCCGGCAGGGATGATTTTATCCGATGCGCCGGGCGATACCAAGACAAATTTATCGCCGATCAAGCCGCGCGCCCGAACTGAGGCGATGACATCTTCCTGGAGCTTGACGCCGTCGTTAAGCCGCAGGGTCAAGCGGGCCTTATCTTCGGCCAAGGTCATGCCTTCGACCCGGCCGACTTTGACACCGGCGATCTCCACGGGATCCCCGAGCTTTAGACCGGCAACTGAGGCAAAATCGGCGAAAAGCACGTAACCCTGGGCGCCGAACACTTCAAGCTTGCCGAGACGGATGGCGAGATAGCCCAGGCAGGTAATGCCGACCAGGACAAAGATGCCGACTAATATATCAGTGCGTGTATGATTCACTGTCGCAACTCCTAGAGGACTTGGATCGGTCCTTCGGTTTTCCCATGGATGAATTGCTGTACCACTGGATTCGCCGATGCACAGAACTCCGCCGGCGGCGAAATGTTTTCGATGATGCCGCCGGCGAGCATAGCAATGTAGTCTGAGATTTCAAAGACTTGCGGAATGGTATGACTGACGATGATGCCGGTATAACCAAACTCGTTCTGAGTGCGGGCGATCAGTTGGTGAATGCTGGTGGCCAACACCGGGTCCAAGCCGGTGGTCGGTTCGTCGAACAGGACGATTTCCGGGTCCATGATCAGCGCCCGCGCCAATCCGGCGCGCTTTCTCATGCCGCCGCTCAGCTCGGCGGGAAATTTGCCGCCCATCTTGCCCAGGCCGACCTGCTCCAAGCGGCTATCGACCTTCTTCTTGATGTCGCTTTCGCTGGCATGCTGGTTTTTTCGCGCAGGGGAAAGGCGACGTTGTCGAATACACTCAGCGAGTCCAGCAGGGCGGCGCCTTGAAACAGCACGCCGAATTTGGCGCGCACTTCGTAGAGTTCTTTCTGGCGCAGTTTGGTAATGTCGACGCCGTCGACGAAAACTTCGCCGGCATCGGGCAGATAGAGGGCGTTCAAATGTTTCAGCAAGACGGTTTTGCCGCAGCCGCTGGTGCCGACGATGGTGGTGATCTTGCCGGTGGCGAACTCTAGGTTCACGCCGCGCAGGACCTGTTGGCCGCGAAAGCTCTTGTGTAGATTGGCGACTTGGATCATGGCGCTCAGAGCATGATGGAAGTCAGGAAGTAGTCCCAGACCAGAATGAAGACGAACGACAAGACCACCGACTCGGTGGTCGCTTGGCTGACACCGGTGGCCATGGGCGGGGCGTGAAAACCCTTGTAACAACAGATCCAGGTGATGATCAGGCCGAAGGAAATCGATTTGACGAAGCCGCTGTAGACATCGTGGAACACCACGCTGTTTTCGATGCCGGCAAAAAAACTGCCGGAACTAACCCCCAACATGGAGACCCCGACTAAGTAGGAGCCGAAGATGCCGATGACGTCGAAGATGGCGGTCAGCAGCGGCATGGCGATCAGACTGGCGATGATGCGCGGCGAAACCAGAACTTGATCGGGTTGATCGCCATGGAGTCGAGCGCGTCGATCTGTTCGGTGGCGCGCATGGTGCCCAGCTCGGCGGCCATGGCGGAGCCGGTTCTGCCGGTGACCATGAAGGCGGACAGCACCGGCCCCAATTCACGCAACAGACTCAGGGCGGCGGCCGAACCGAGATAGCTTTCGGCGCTGAATTTGCGCAGGCTATAGTAACCCTGGAAGCCCATCACCATGCCGGTGAAAAATCCCGACAGCGCGACCACGGACAGCGAATCCACGCCGATGGTTTTGATGTGGTAGACGATCAGGTTAAGCTTGGCCGGACGGCGGAACACCAGCATGATCGCCGACAGGAGAAAGTTAAACATTTTCCCCATGCCGGCGATGCGTTCGATGTGAGCGTTGGCCGATGTGGCCTAAGAAAGAAATCATCAGTGTTTACGGTAAAACAGAATGAAATTTGATTTTCGAAGTAAATATAGAAATCCGCCAATCATTGCAAGGTTTAGCGACAATTACGCCGCGTTCGCAGCGCATGCGTGAGAGGAATTTATTCGGAACATTCGCTGCGGCAACGACACGAGACGCGTGGTCACTCGAGCAAATTAGCAACATGAGCGAAGATACGTTGGACACGCTGATCGACGGCAAGCTGCGGCTTTACCAGAGCCGCACGGGCTACCGGTTCTCTCTCGACGCGTTGTTACTCGCGCATTTTGTCACGGTCAAGCGCGGCGACCGGATCTGTCGATCTTGGCACCGGCAATGGTCCGATCGCGCTGTTGTTGAGTCATTTGCATCCCTCGGCAGCGCTCGCCGGTTTGGAAGTGCAACCGGAGATGGCAGCGCGGGCCAAGCGCAGCGTCGCTCTCAACCGGCTCGACGATCGGGTGGAAATTGTTACCGGCGATCTGCGCGAGATCGGCTCAATATTCACGCCATCGTCGTTCCATGTCGTCGTCAGCAATCCGCCCTTTCGTCCGGCCAGCAGCGGCCGGATCAGCCCTAATCGGGAGAAACAGTGGGCACGCCATGAGATCAAAGGCGGATTGACAGATTTTCTCGCTGCCGCGGTTTATCTGCTTCGACCAAAAGGGCGGCTGGCGTTGATCTACTCAGCCGAGCGGGCGGTTGAGTTGCTCGTCAGCCTGCGCCGCGCCGGTCTCGAGCCCAAACGGCTGCGCTGGGTCCATTCCTTCGCCGCGGACGGAGCACTGCTGGTATTGGCCGAAGCGGTCAAGGGCGGTCGAAGCGGCATCGAAGTCGAGCCGCCGCTGGTGATTTATCGCAAGGGCAAGGAATACACAGCGGAAGTCGCCAATATTGTCGCCGGTATCGCCAAGCCGAGCGCTAGAACGGCGCTGCCCGATGACGAGTAGAACCGGTTGTAGCAATTTCATTCGGGCTTGGTTGGACGGCGGGCGAAACTATTTAAGAGTTTTTTAAAGGCGTCGCGGATTTCCGGATCTTCGATGGTTTCAATGAACCCGGCATCGACCAGCCGTGGCGGCGTCGCAGCTGGCTGATCGGTGCTTGCCTCGGGCGGCAGGTCGATCCGGCCGACGATGAAAAAAATATTTTTGACGACGTTGCTTTTCAGTTGCTCGTTGAGCTTAGCGGTGATCATTTCCTTCATGAACTGGAGTTGCTGCATCCACACCGGGCTGGATACTTTGACGATCAGGGTGCCGTTACGGATCTTTTCCGGTTGGGCGTTACGGGCGATGGCGCTGCCGACCGCTTGATTCCAGATCGTCCAAACGCCGTAGTCTGCCAGGCGCGAGTCCAAGTCGAGGCGCTTGAGCGAGGTGTCCAGCAACTCGCCCAAGCCGTTCGATCTGTGGGTATTTTCGCGCCATGAATCAGACTTTCGCCCCTGTAACTACCAGATCGGCGCCGTCCATGCTAGCCGCTGCGATGCTGCCGCAAGTTTAGTAATTTCCGCAAAAGTGGCGAAAAGTCACAACAAATTCCGCTGCCGAAAATTTTTATTGACAACCAAGGGAATAGTCTCTAAAAATACAAAATCTAGTGTAGATCTGACTGTTTCACACCATATATTGGGCGTTACCAGGGAGAAGGGAGAGATGGACCGATGGCAATTATGACATCTGAGGCGACTGATTTGGCGGCCGGTCAACGGCCGGTTCGGGCGCGCGCTGGGCTGAAAATTCCGCGTTATTTCAGCCGGGCTGGGGTTAGTCCTTATGACGAGGTGGAGTGGGAGCAGCGTACCGCGACCATCGCCAACGAGAAGGGCAAAGTAGTTTTTGAACAGAGTAACGTCGAGATCCCTAAGTTTTGGTCGTTAATGGCGACCCAGGTGGTGGTGTCGAAATATTTC
The DNA here is from genome assembly GCA_963847445.1 of uncultured delta proteobacterium. Classification (GTDB taxonomy): domain Bacteria; phylum Desulfobacterota; class Binatia; order UBA9968; family UBA9968; genus DP-20. The sequence goes on from CAWJZV010000046.1 coordinate 445,421, forward strand.
CGCGGCCCGCTGGGCACGCCGCAGCGGGAAACCAGCGTGCGCCAGATGATCGGCCGGGTGGTGCACACGATCACCGGCTGGGGCCAAAAAGATGGCTACTTTGCCACCGAAGAGGACGCCTCTGCGTTCGCCGATGAGCTGACGCATATCTTGCTGCATCAGAAGGCCTGCTTTAACAGCCCGGTGTGGTTCAATTGCGGCATCGAGGAAAAGCCCCAGTGCTCGGCCTGTTTCATCCTGTCGGTCGAGGACACCATGGACTCGATTCTCGATTGGTACCGCAAGGAAGGGGTCATTTTCAAAGGCGGCTCCGGTTCCGGTGTCAATTTGTCGAAGATCCGTTCCGCCAAGGAACAGCTCGCCGGCGGCGGCACGGCCTCCGGTCCGGTGTCGTTCATGAAAGCCGCCGATGCCTCGGCGGGAGTGATCAAGTCCGGCGGCAAGACCCGGCGCGCCGCCAAGATGGTGGTCTTGAACGTCGATCACCCCGATATCGAAGATTTCGTCAAATGCAAAGTCGAGGAAGAGAAAAAGGCCTGGGCGCTGATCGAGGCCGGCTACGATTCGAGCTTGGACGGTCCGGCCTATGGCAGCGTGTTTTTCCAAAACGCCAACAACTCGGTGCGGGTGACCGACGAGTTCATGCAGGCGGTCCAGGAAGACCGCGAGTGGCAGACCAAATATGTCACCACCGGCCAAGTCTGCGAGACCTTCAAGGCCCGCGACCTGATGAAAATGATCGCCGAGAGCACTTATTTCTGCGGCGATCCCGGCATGCAGTACGATACCACGATCAACGACTGGCACACCTGCTCCAACACCGCGCGCATCAACGCGTCCAATCCCTGCTCCGAGTATATGCATCTGGACAACTCGGCGTGTAATCTGGCGTCGCTCAATCTGCTCAAGTATCTGCGTGAAGACGGCGTGTTCGACACCGAATCGTTCCGTCGCGCGGTCGATATCGTGATTCTCGCCCAGGACATCTTGATCGACAATTCGTCCTATCCAACCGCCGAGATCACCGCTAACGCCCACGCGTTTCGCGAACTCGGCTTGGGCTATGCCAACTTGGGCGCATTGCTGATGACCCTCGGTCTGCCCTACGATTCCGACGGCGGGCGCGCCTACGCCGCGGCGGTGACCGCGTTAATGTCGGGGCAGGGGTACTTGCAGTCGGCGCGCAACGCCGCGGCCACCGGCACCTTCGCGGGCTTCGATGTCAACCGCCAGCCGATGCTGCGGGTGCTCAACAAACACCGCTCGCAGGCTTACAAGATCTCGCCGTCCCATGTGCCCCTCGATCTGCTCACCGCGGCGCGCGAAGCTTGGGATCAAACCTGCACCGAAGCGGAAAAGTTCGGCGTCAAGAATTCGCAGATCTCGGTCTTGGCGCCCACCGGCACCATCGCCTTCATGATGGATTGCGATACCACCGGCGTCGAGCCCGACATCGCGCTGGTCAAATATAAAAAATTGGTCGGCGGCGGCTTGTTGAAGATGGTCAATCACACCGTGCCGCGGGCGCTCAAGCGGCTCGGCTACGATGTCAAACAGATCCAAGACATCATTGAGTACATCGAGGAACATGACACCATCGAAGGGGCGCCGCATTTACGGGACGACGATTTGCCGGTGTTCGACTGCGCCTTCAAGCCCGCCAACGGCAGCCGGATCGATTCAGTATATGGGCCATGTGCGCATGATGGGCGCGGTGCAGCCGTTTATCTCCGGCGCCATCTCCAAGACCATCAACATGCCCACCGATGCGAGCGGTCGACGATATCGTCCACGCTTATATGGAGTCGTGGAAGCTGGGACTCAAGGCGGTGGCGATTTATCGCGACGGTTCCAAGCGCACCCAGCCGCTCAACACTGCAAAAGACAAAGAAGAGAAAAAGGCCGGCACTGGGGAGAGCAGGGAGCCGCAGGTGCTGCGCCACAGGTTGCCCGACGAGCGCCGCTCGATCACCCATAAGTTCGACATCGCCGGCCATGAGGGCTACATCATCGCCGGCATGTATGAAGACGGCCAGCCCGGCGAGATCTTCATCACCATGTCGAAAGAAGGCTCGACGATCTCCGGTCTGATGGACTCCTTCGCCACGGCGATTTCCATCGCGCTGCAATACGGCGTGCCGCTCAGGGGATTGGTCGACAAGTTCAGCCACATGCGCTTCGAGCCCTCGGGATTCACCAAGAACCCCGATATTCCGATGGCCAAATCGATCATGGACTATATCTTCCGCTGGCTGGCCAGCAAGTTCCTCGACGACGAAGCGCAGCAGGAAGTCGGGATTGTTCAGCGGCAAGAGCCAACGGAACCGATGCCGCAGAGTAATAAAATCGTGTCATTGGCGGCCCACGCGCCGCGCGGCGGCGCGCCGGTGGCAAGCATCAGCAGCGTCACCAGCCTCTACCAACAAGACGCGCCGCCTTGCCCGGACTGCGGCGCGATCATGATCCGCAGCGGCGCTTGCTATAAGTGCATGAACTGCGGCGCGGTGAGCGGGTGTTCGTGAGTTGTTGAAGTACATACGCTGGAAGAAAACGGGCCGGTCGAAGGTATTCGGTCGGCCCGTTGTAGCTTTGATGCAGAGAACTGCAGGTTAGCACAAATCTAGAATCTGGATAGAATTCAGAAATGGCTCTAGTTTTTCTATCGCATAGCAGCTGTGACAAGGAACTCGCCCGGAGACTCGCGATTGATCTGCGTATGTCGCGAATACGTGTGTGGTTTGACGAGTGGGAAATCCACGTGGGTCACTCTATAAGTCAGCGCATTGGAAAGGGCTTGGACGAGGCTGATTTTGTTGTTGTTCTTTTGACAAAACAGAGCATCGCTTCTGGTTGGGTTCAAAAAGAATGGATGAGTCGGATCGGAGACGAAGCAATTTCTCAGGGTATCTTTGTCCTTCCGGTTCTTGCAGAAGACTGCGTTATCCCACGCCTACTTCAGGATAAGCGGTATGCCGATTTCCGGTCCGACTACGAATTGGGCCTACGTGACTTAATCTCATCAATCCAGTTGCATGCAGCAAATGAACTTACGATTTCGGGCGGCGCGACAATTGAGTCGGGGCGAATAGTGTATGAAGACGTGATTCCCGATATTCCGATGATGCGAGGACTCATAAACACGATAGAAAGCGGATTTTTTGAAAGACACAAATACGGACTCAAAGCGCATGTGCAATTCATATCTTCGCATCAAGCGCTACAGGACTTCGCGGACACGTGGAGTGCGAACCGGGTAACATTAGAAAGTACTGACTATTCGATTTCATGTGACCCAGGCAAACCCTCAGAATTTGTTGCAACGCGTAGCATCAAACTCCCAGCGGGATCGCTTCTTCCAGATATATCGACAGGGAAACAGCTGCGACTTCCGCTTTCCATTGATATGGATGTTGCCACCCGGGTTGTTGGTAGATTTACAAACGGTACAGTCGTTGGAAAGTTTTATCAGACCACCTTGCTCAGGTCGGCAATTCCACTTCCTATTCCTGATATAAATGTGAGCGGTAGCTTCAAGGCCATTGTGTCAGTGTAATTTGTTGGTCATCTCGACGAAAAAGAAGAGGTTTCCGATTCCTCAACTCAGCGGTGACTCTGCAATATGCGCTGAAGATATTAAGCAACGCGGCGAATAGGTGATTATCGATGTCGGCAAAAATCGAAGTGTGTCGTTGACGAAACTACGCAGCGGCAGCCGCAGCGACTTCAGGGATGTTGTTAGTCAGGCGATCGGGGTCTACTTTTTTTCACAACAATCTGAAGAGAAAGTCTTGAAACAAAAGTTTTACTCGTTTTCTTTTTCTTCATAAGTCGTGCCCCGCTGCGGCCACAGGCGGAACGGACTTAGGGGACATCCTATAATTTTCTTGTCAAGTAGTATTTTAAAAAAACTTATCCGTCGAGCTTTACAGCCTGAACAATCTTTTTGTCCACCAGCACCAACGGCGAGTCTCTCACTTTATTCGAACTCTGCACCTAAGCGTTACAATTATCCGGCGTACTTGCTTTCAGTCGCCCAGCATCCCTTATCCAGGTTGCAGCAGTTCAGTGAGAGAGGCCCCGAGAAATTGTCCCTTTACGAGGTCCATTTGGCCTCCATGCTATTGACCGGGGTCCTCTCTCGCCCGCAGAACCGATCTTATTACGGACCGGCTCTGCAGTAGCTCAGCGCGATCTTTCTCACGCTGAGAGTTCGTTTCACCGGTGCGGCTTTAAAAACGGCTTCCATAAAAGCCCTATAACGCACGCGCCGCGTCGGGTTGGACCTTTGGTATACCTCCGTTTTTCATCTTGGCGTTGCTGGCGGCTGCGATCATCTGATCGCCGGCACCGAGATAGCCAGGGTCAGGAGAAGGGGTCAGACTCTCATGTCTCGACTTTCTTCATCGGGTTCTCAAATCCCGCCGCATTTCTTCATCATTTTTCAACCGTGAAGCAATCGATGGACGTTGTTGACTAGCTGGACAACGAGGATCCGAGGGTCAAATAGTTTCGACTTATTGCCAAGCTGATTTGAGCCGGTCGAAACCGACTTTTCCTTCGCTTCTACCTTTTCAGAGCATGCTCGGAGGCTCGCTCTTTTTCGCGCTCCCAACGCGGTCGATAATTGCGTCCAGCAATTCATCGACCCTCTTCGGCTTAAGATTGAACAACAAACCCGCTTCTCATGGTTTCCTTCCTGCTGATCCTGAATCCGGAAATAGAGTTTTGCTCCGCTCACGCGCTTCGCACAGTTCCTACAAAGACGGCACCACCCATATCTCATGTCGCCGCTGGAATTTATGCAGCGACTCGGCGCGCTGGTACCGCTCGGGCAGTTTGCGCGAGCGTCGGGACAGGGAACAAATCAAGCGCATCCGACCGCTACATCGCCCGAATCGGCCGAAGCAAGATCCGCGATTGTCAATCAACACACGTGCGATTGACGGCCCGCCGGTTCGGCGCTATAGCTCCCGTCAGCGAAAAAGGCTGTTTAACTGTCGTATACAGCAATGGCGTCTCTCTCGTTTGTCTATTTGCCCGTTCGGCGATGCTCTGTTAAAGTTATGGTGAGTTGAGGATCACTGATGGAAACCGTAAATATCGATGAGATGCATCGTGACTTTGCTCGCGTCATGGATAGGGTCGCTAAGGGCGAAGAAGTTGTGATTACCAGCGCGGGGAGTCCGGTGGCGAAATTGGTGCCTTTCAATCGGCCTTCTGTGCGGCGCGTGCCGGGTTGTTGGAAGGGTAAAGTTCGTATCGCTCCTGATTTCGATGTTCTGCCACCAGAAGTGGCGGCGGCCTTTCGCGGCGACGTTCCGTGAATTTACTTCTGGACACCCACGTCCTCCTATGGTGGCTGGCGGACGATGCTCTTCTTCAGCCTGCAGCTCGCGACGCCATCCGAGACCAAGCGAATGTTGTCTATGTGAGCGCAGCGACGGCATGGGAAATCAGTATTAAGAAAGCGCTTGGAAAGCTCGATTCACCGGACGATCTCGCCAACACTCTTGAACTCAATAACTTTCATCCTCTGGAAATCACCATTGCCCACGCCACGATGGCTGGGTCCCTGCCGCGTCACCATGATGACCCTTTCGACAGAATGCTAATCGCCCAGGCTCAAGCCGGCCAGCTCACCTTGGTTACACATGATGGATGGTTTCGCGCTTACGGAGTTGCGGTAATTTGGACCTAATGAGCAGTGGGCGGCGTGCTCGATGCCATCTGTGCTAATGCATTCTTCCGACGTTGGGCCGAAGAGTAACTTCAAGGACACAGGCTGTAATGTGGAGTCTTTGCTTGATTGAAATCTACGCTGTCTGCCGCATTCTCGGTCGATTGTAAGTCGTCGATCACTAGGAACTAAACAATACCTGACAGTTGTTTTCCTCTGTTGAGAGCGGACACTTGTTTTCAACGCAGGCCGACGATGCTGCTCGGTCACGCGTTTGAGCGAGCGCACCGACAGGGAACAAATCAAGCGCTTCCGACCTCTGCATAGCCCGAACTATCCGAAGCAAAACGGCGATTATCACCCAACACTCGTGCGCTCGACGACTCGCCGGTGCGTCGCTACGGGTGCCGTCAGAATGTGAGTTGTTTAAATTTCTTATCCAGACAAAGGTAGATGGCTACTCCGTAGCAGCCGGCGCTTGACGGCGGTGGGTCAATGGCCGCCTTCTGCTTTCACGCCGCTAACGCCTTCAGCACGGCTTTCGGGTCAGTCTTGATCGCTCGCAGCAGAGCCTTTGCCGGGCCAGTGGGCTCTCGTCTGCCCTGTTCCCAATTGCGCAAAGTACCAACGTCGACGTGCAGGAGCTTCGCGAACTGCGGCTGACTGAGGCCGGTCATGGCTCGAATCTCCTTGACCATTGCGGCATCGACATAGAACTCTCGCGACGGCGCGCGAACGCCGCGCACGATTTCATCCATCTGACTCATGCTTTCTACTAATCGCTTAAACAGCTTCTTGTCCATCGTTACCACCCCGCATTAATTTTGCGCAACACGGTCTTTTCCTTGGGCGTCAAGTCGTCTTTGATTCCCTTGCGGTAGATCAGAATCAGTCGAATCTGAGCTTGTGCGACCACGTGGTAGTAGATCACGCGCGTGCCACCACGTTTGCCCCGTCCCGCCGTCGTCCATCGAACCTTTCGCAAGCCGCCGGTGCCGGCAATGACATCCCCTGCATCCGGTTGGCTGACCAGATGCCGCTGCAGGGCAGCATAGTCCTTATCGCTGAGCAGCGCTTGCACATCTGCAGTGAAAATCGGCGTCTCAACGAAGACCATCACTTACAGTACACTAATGGCGTTTACTACGTCAATGACTTACCCTCGAAACGGTCAAGACCGAACGCGCGTGGGTCGATGCAAGAAGCGGGGAAATCTTCATGCGTTCTTTTAAGGTGCTCAACAGAAGCTCGGCCTTTTCATGTCCCGTTCGAATTTCGCCGCTGATCTTGCTCAGACGACGAATTGTGCGATAGAAAAACCATTCGGGTAGTGAAACAGACTACGAAGGAGCCGCGCCATGTCCAGACGGCTACTAGCAACTAAACAATACCCGACAGTTGTTTTTCTCAGTTGAGAGCCGCAAGCTGGTGCAACGCAAGCCGACGATGCAACTCAGTTTCGCGTTCGAGCGGGCGCGCCGACAGGGAGCAAATCAAGCGCATCCGACCGCTGCATCGCCCGAACTATCAGTACCAAACTCGTGATTTTCACCTTGACGACTCGCCGGTGTGGAGATATAGCTCCCGACAGAGGAATGAGGGTGTTCAAATTTCCTATACGTAGAACCGACTACATTGCCTGAAACACAAACCAAGACACATCAACTTTATGAGCACTAAATGCGTCATCAATGTGGATCTGGCCGACGTGTGGGGTGAGGCTGGTCGTAAAAAATTCCTGCGCACACTCGGGTGGGGCGATGAAGTCCTCGTGACCGGGCAGAGCTCCACCAGCATTGAAATCGAGACGGTTTATTTCAACGAGCAGCCCGATGGCAGCATCCTGTCCGTGAAGGAGGCGGGCGTCATCGAGCCGAGAAAATCATCCGGCATCAAAACCGCCGATGTGGTGCGCCCGCGCAATCAGAACGACGTCCTCAAGGTCAATTGCGTGGACGTCCAGCAAGGCGATGGCTCCGTGATCGAGTCACCCGACGGCAAGGTCATTCTCGTGGATGGCGGCGACAACCAGTTGTTTGCCCGTTACCTCGCGGGGCGGTACCGCGGAACGACGCCTGAGAATCCGAAGGAAATTGATTGCATCCTCGTGACCCACGGTGACGCCGACCACTTCGCCGGCCTGCCTGAAATCTTTAAGTCCGAGACCAACAGCAACAAACGAAAGCGCCTCTTCATCCAGCCGAAACGGTATTACCACAACGGCATCGTCAAGCGCCCGAGCAAGAAGAACGGCAAGAGCGTGCCGGACGTTGAACTTCTCGGAGCGACGCGCAAGGTTGGGAACCAGACGTTTCTCACCGGCCTGGAATCCGATTTGTTGAAGGTGCCGGACGCGGAGATGAATGCTCCGTTCAAGGAATGGAAGGGCGCGCTCCAGGAATACAACAAGCGCTCCAAAATTGAATTCCGCCGGCTTGAGTTCGGCGACAATCAGGCCTTCTCATTCTTCAACCAGGGTGACCTCCGCATTGAAGTGCTGGGCCCGTTGGTGACCCAGGTTGGCGGCAAGTCTGCACTCCGCTTTCTCGGCGACCCTCCGAAGGGACCGCGCGTCGGCCACGAATCCTTGAATCTGGGCGAGGAAGGATTCAAGGGACACTCCGCGTCGCACACCATCAACGGCCACTCCATCGTCTTCCGCCTTGTTTACGGCGGCTTCAGCTACCTCTTCACGGGTGACCTGAATGACGAGGCCAGCCGGTTCCTCACCCGTGAGCACAACGCGGGACGCCTCAACCTCATGGCCGAAGTCTTCAAGGTGCCGCATCATGGGTCCGCGGATTTCTCCGGCGCATTGTTCCAGGCCGTCTCACCCGTCGTCAGCATCGTTTCCAGCGGCGACGAAAGCGCGCGGAAGGAATACATTCATCCAAGGGCGACCCTCGTGGGCGCTTTGGGCAAATGGTCGCGAGTTCCCGAGCCGCTCATCTTCGTCACCGAACTGGTGGCATTCTTCAATGTTGAAGGCTGGTCGAAGCTAGCGGACCCAAAGACGAAGGCGCAAAAGGAGCGCGGCGAATTCTTTGGTTTCAGCCGCACCGCCTTCGGCATCGTCAAGACACGGACCAACGGCAAACGCCTGTTGGTCTATACCGACAGCGGCAATGTGCAGATGAAAGAGGCGTATGCCTACGCCCTCGACTCCTCCGGCGTTCCGCAGCCTGCCGTTGTTCTGCGCGCATGACAAAAACTGGCAACAGCGTCCTTCGGCAGCTTGGGCAGTTCGCTCGCTGCCCACCGACGAAGATTGATAGGAGTCAGATAATTATTTCACGACAATCTGCAAAGAAAGTCTGGAAACAAAAGTTTTACCGATTTCCTTTTTCTACAGAAGTCGCGCAGCGCTGCGCGTGCAAGGCGCAGGCAGCCGATTTATTCCAAACTGCCTGAAGGTTGGATCCTGGTGCCAACGTAACCGACGGTGCTGCTCGGCCTCGCGTTGGAGTGAGCGTGCCGCCAGGGCACAAATCAAGCGCATCCGAGCGCTGCAGCACCCCGCTTCACCATCGCCAAATGGCTTCCGGAAATGGTCTGCGAATATTACCACTTTCCGGCCGCCACGAAAGAACCGGCCGTACATGGACACATTTAAATTATTGGGGTTGGAAGAGTTCAGCGAATGGGCGCAGTTGGATTGAGTTGATTTCTCGAGCGAGCGGGACGTCGATCTACTAGATCCATGATGTGCCAGGTCAATAAAATCGTTGCTCTCCCTCGGGTTAGGGCTTGAATGGGATAATATGCAGGTTGGCGATCGGGCGATAGTGTTTAAGATTGGCGGTCGCCAGTGATCCGTTTGTGTCCAGCGTCGAAGCGGCAATCAGCGCATCGACGACACGCAGTCCATTCGGCAATGCGTGTCGATCGAGCAGGTCGCTGGCTTTTCGACAGTTTGTTTCATTCAAGAATATAACTTGAGCGAAATTTTCCGAGACGAACAGTTTGACTTCGCGTATTTCCGCATTGTTTCGGCAGCCTTGGGTCAACTCCATGATGCTCAGTACGGAGATCGCACGTCTGGAATAGGCGATGGCATCGATCGCCCGAAGCGCTTTTTCACTGCCTCGCAAATACCAGATTAAGATGTCGGTATCGAATACTACCGGGTAACGCGAGGTTGCCGAAGTTTGCTCAGCCATTGTTCCACGTTGCGATTGTCTTTTCGGTCTTTCCAGATGCCAAAGCCGGCCGCTTTCAGCGCTTTGGGTCGCTTTGCGTCGATGGGCGCTAGCACCGCGATGGGTTTGTTGCGATAAGTGATCGTCACCGGTTGGCCCTTGCGGACTTCGTCGAGAATGAGCGCGGTTTTATTTCGCAAATCTTTAGCTGTCGCCGTTCTCACGGTTGCCTCCGAATAAAGTATGCACTTCAAAGTATATACTTAGGGCAGCGCCGCTACAAGGAATGGGGAGAAAATCTGCCGGATCGCCTCATCCCCGGCAGCAAGTGGCCGAGGGTCCTCTTTTGCGGTTCGAAAGGACGTTATGTTGCCTGTGATAGGGAATGATATATGGATTAGCCGTGGCAAAGGATGACTCACTTGCTCGACTCTGCCCAAGGGTCTCATTATTCGGGAAAGTGATACCAAGAGTCTGTTAATAAGTGATTTGGCAACTCGGACGGGACATAGTAAAGATCGATCACTTGTTTATCTAATAAACTTCAGAGGAGATTTTCGTGAAAAGAATTTTGCTACTTTTACTGTTTAGCTTGATTGCGATTTCGCCCGTCTCAGCCCAGACGCCCTTCTACCAGGGCAAGACCGTGCAGATCCGTGTCGGCTTCGCCGCGGGCGGCGCGTTCGATGTTTGGGCGCGGGTGATCGCTAGTCATCTCGGCCGCTTCGTACCGGGGAATCCGACGTTTGTCGTGCAGAATATGACCGGCGGCGGGTCGATGGTTGCGGCGAATTATATTTATAGCGTGGCCAAGCCGGATGGCTTGACGCTCGGTGTGGTCAGCCCGGCGATGTATATCGAGCAGGTGACCGGCAAGAAGGAAGTGCAGTACGACTGGTTCAAGTTTAGTTTTATCGGCTCGCCGGAGAAGACCGATCGGATTTTCTACATGCGCGCCGATTTGGGAATCAAAACCCTAGAGGACATGCGCACGGTGGCGGAAACGCCGCGGTGCGGGTCCACCGGCATCGGCAGTGCGGCCTATTATTTCCCGCGTTTGTTGCAAGATACGTTTGGGCTCAAGCTCACCATCGTGCCGGGTTATCCTGGAGCTGCCGATGTCAATCTTGCCATCGAAAAGGGCGAGGTGCACTGCTTTAGCGGCACGTTGCAAGCGTACTTTGGCAGCGAGCCGTTGCGCACTTGGTCAAAGACCGGATTCGCCCGTGTGCTGGTGCAGGGCGGGACCAAGCGCGATCCGCGCATGGCGAGCGTGCCGACATTGTGGGAGTTGATGGACAAGCATAAGTCCAACGAGATTTACCGCCGTTTGGCGAGAGATACTGCTCATTCCCGACGATATGGGCCGGCCGCTGTTCGGCCCGCCGGGCATGCCGGCTGATCGTTTGAAGGCGTTGCGTGACGGTTTCAATAAGATGATAGCCGACCCGGAGCTGCTCGCCGAGGCGAAGAAAAAGGGTCTCGATGCTACGCCGCTGAGCGGCGAGGAACTCGACGCGCTGATTAAAGAAGCCGGCGTGCCGTCGGCGGATACCATTCAACGGCTGAAGCCGCTGATGGAAAACTAGCTCACCGGCGTATGGACAGGAGTTCGCAGAAATAATTAAGCGTGCACTGGAAACCGCAGCGAGATAGGCCCGGTCACGGTGCGCCGGCCATCCATGCGGCGTGAAAATATTGCGATCGCGCAAACGCTCCGACGAAAACACAAAGGCCAAGAAACACCGGCTCCTCGGCGTGCTTGGCCTTTGTCACTCGCGAGCGAGTAAAAGTTATTTAACGTGCTTGCTGACCAGCTTGGTCATCTCGAACATGGTGACGGTCTTCTTGCCGCCGAACACGTCCTTCAACGCGTCGTCGGCGTTGATGTTGGTGCGTTTCTTTTGATCCTGCAGGCCGTTCTTCTTGATGTACTGCCCACAGCTTCTTGGTCACTTCGGTGCGTGGGATCGGCTTGCTGCCGACGACCAGGGCGAGTTTGGCGTCAGGCTGAACCGGCTTCATGAACGCCGCGTTGGGTTTTCTCTTCTTTTTCGCGGCGGCTTTCTTTTTCGCGGGCGCTTTCTTTTTCGCTGCTGCCATATTGTTTTCCTCCTTCAGGAAATAAATTTATTTCGTCAACTTATAGCAGAGGTACTCCGATCTTTGCGAGCGAATTATCCGAATTTTCCTCGTAAATGGCGTAGTTTCTCCCTCGTGGAGAGCTCGGCTCGCCGTCGACGATATGGGCGGCGACGCCGTAGTCGGACTGGGCGCGGGCAACGGAGACATAGCCCTGGCGCAGGTCTTCGAGGACTTTTTCGACGGGGCGTTCGAGCGGATTTCCCAGGCCGCCGCCGCCGGGGCGTTCGACGCGGATGGTATCGTTTCGCCTTAACCGATGGTCGCCGAAGCGGGACGGCAGCGCCTTTTCATCTTTGGTCGATGGATTGATCCGGCAGGCACCTTTAGCGCCGGGTAGGCCGGCGGAGCTGCCGAAGGGCTCGACGGCATGCTTGTCGGTGCGCATCGAGAAGCGCACTTCGTCGGCGAGTATTCGATATTCGCGGACAAAGCCCAAACCGCCGCGCCACTCGCCGGCGCCGCCGGAGTCGGCGAGCATCTCGAAGCGCTCGACCCGGGTGGGGAACTCGGACTCGATGATCTCGATGGGCGCGGTCTTGCAGTTGCTCAGGTGAAACGCCGTCGCCGAGACACCGTCCTTGCCGGCGCGGGCGCCGGTGCCGCCGCTGAAAATCTCATAGTGGACATAGGCGCGCTGGCTGTGCGCGTCGCGGCCGCCCAAGACCAGCGCCGCGCTGCCGGAGCCGCCGGCGATGCGTTTGTCGGGGACGAAGTGCGCCAGGGCGCGCAGGATCGCTTCGGTGGCGCTGAGCGCCGTCGGCATATAGGTATTCACCGCGGCGGGAAAGCGCGGATCGACGACGCTGCCTGCGCGAAAGGTGGCGTCGACGCAGCGGGCTAGTCCATGATTGATCGGCAGGAAGCGGTCCACCAGGGCGACTAGACAATAGGCGCAGGCGGCGCGCACCAGCGGCGGGCGGATGTTTGCCGGTCCTTGGGTCTGATCGCTCGATTCGCTGAAGTCGAAGTGCAGCCGGTCGCCGGTCTTTTTTACTTTGACATGAATGCGAATCGGTTTAGTCAGATCGATGCCGTCGTGATCGACGAAGCTCTCGCCCGCGGATTCGCCGTCCGGCCACGCGGCGATAGCCCGGCGCACCCGGTTCTCCGTGTGGGCGGAAAGCAGCTCGGTGGATTCCAAAATGATCGCTTTGCCGTAGCGCTCCATGAGCTCGCTGACGCGCCGCTCGCCCAACCGCGCCGCGCCGACCTGGCCGCGCAGGTCGCCCAACACCAGCGCCGGTGTGCGGCTGTTGGCCGCGATCACGGCGTCGATCTCCTTGACCGGCTGAAGCCGCGCCATGAACTTGACCGGCGGCAGGTGCAACCCTTCCTGGTAAATCTCCCGCGCCGTGCCGCTGCCGCTGCCGGGCACGGTGCCGCCGATGTCGCTCTTGTGCGCCATGTTGGCGGCGAAGCCGACCCATTCGCCGCGAAAATAGATCGGCGTGAACACGCCCATGTCGGGGGCGTGGGGGCTGCCGCCCAAGTACGGATGGTTGGTGATGAAGGCGTCGCCGTCGTGAATGTCGTCGGTGGAGAATGTTTTCAGAATCGCCGCGGCGCAGGCGGGAAAGGCGCCCATGTGGAGCGGCAAGACAACATGCTGGGCGATCACCTCGCCGCGGGTGTTCAACACCGCGCAGCTGGCGTCCTGGGATTCCCGGATGATCGTCGAATAGCCGGTGCGAAATAAAGAGTTCTGCATCTCCTGGACGATGCCGGCCAGGCGCGCTTGGATGACTTGCAGGGTGATGGGATCGACGGTCATAGGAAAAGTTTCGAGTTTCGGGTCACTAGTTTCGTGTGGGATAGCCGAACTCGATCGATAGTCTTTTAACGCGAAACCCGACACGCGAAACCCGAAACGTCTAGTTCTCTGGCCTGCGCGCGCAGCTGCGCTGTCGCGGTTTGGTTAATGATGAAATCGCTGTCGGCACTGTCGATGGCGACGCGATAGACTTCGCGCGCACGCTGCCTGCGTCACGTAGCCGTTGCGCACGTCGTTCAAGACGCGCTCGGGATCGCGTTCCAAGGGGTTGCCCAAACCGCCGCCGCCGGGGGTGTCGAGGCAAAAAACTTCGCCGGGGTGGAGCACATGGTCGGAGAAGCGCGACGGGATCACGCGTTCATTGATTGCGCCGGGATTCAACACGCAGTGGCCGGTCTTGCCGTCGGCGCCGCCGTCGATGCCCTTGGGCGCGATGTCGTGTTTAGTCGAGCGCAGGGAAAAGCGCGCGTCGTTGTCGAGCACTTCATACTCGCGGACAAATCCCAAACCGCCGCGGAACTTGCCGGCACCGCCGGAGTCGGCGATGAGCTCGAAACGTTTCAACCGGGTGGCGAATTCCGACTCGATGATTTCAATCGGCGCGATTTTCGCATTCGATTGATTGACGTTGGTGCCCGACACGCCGTCCTTGCCGCTGCGCCCGCCGGAGCCGCCGCCGAAGATTTCATATTGCACATAACCCTTGCCGGTCTTGTTGCTGCGGCCGCCGATGATAATCGAGCGGCTGCTGCAGCCGTCGCCGACTTTTTTATGCGGCGTGATCCGGCTCGACGCTTCAAGGAGCGACTCGACCAGGGCGTGGACCGTGGGATTGTAGGTATTCACCGGCGCGGGGAAGATTGGATTGACCACGCTGCCGTCGCGCACTTTGATTTCGATGCAACGGGCTAGACCGTAATTGATCGGCAGCGCTGGATCGACCAGACAGGTGAGCAGATAGGCGCAGGCGGCGCGCACGATGGTCGGGCGAATGTTGGCCGGTCCTTTGGTCTGGTCGGCGCAGCCGGTGAAATCGAACAGCAGCCGGTCGCCTTTCTTCTCCATGCGCACATGCAAACGCACCGGTTTGTCGAGGTCGATGCCGTCGCTGTCGACGAAGCGCTCGCCTGTGCCCTCGCCATCGGGCCAGGAGGCGATCTCGGCGCGGACTTTCGCTTCGGTCAAGGCGAATAGTTCTTCGAAGGATTGTAAAATCGTCTCCTTGCCGTAACGTTCCATCAGTTCTTGAAAGCGCCGCTCGCCCAAGCGCGCCGCGCCGACCTGGCCGCGCAGGTCGCCGATGACTAATTCCGGCGTGCGGCTATTGGCGCCAAGCATGGCTTCGATGTCCTTGCTGATTTGCAATTTATGCACGAACTTGATCGGCGGGACATGCAGCCCTTCCTGGTAAATCTCCCGCGCCTGGCTCCAGCAGCTGCCCGGCACCGGCCCGCCGATGTCGCTCTTGTGCGCCAGATTCGCCGCGAAGCCGACCCACTCGCCGTGAAAAAATATCGGTGACAACACCGCCATGTCGGGAGCATGGGGACTGCCGCCGAGATAGGGATGGTTGGTGATGAAGGCGTCGCCTTCGTGCACTTCGTCGGGCGTATAATTTTTCAAGATACCCGCGGCGCAGGCGGGAAAGGCGCCCATGTGGAGCGGCAGGACGACATGTTGAGCGACCACTTCGCCTTGGCGATTGAGCAGCGCGCAGCTGGCGTCTTGCGACTCGCGAATGATCGTCGAGTAGCCGGTGCGAAACAAGGAGTTCTGCATCTCCTGGACGATGCCGGCGAGACGCGCTTGGATGACTTGCAGAGTTACCGGATCTACGTTGGACATAATTCCTCATAACGTTTTGAACTGCTTGAACGACTTGAACGATTTGAACGACGCGCCGCACTGAGGTTCCAGCCGGTCAAAACGTTCAAAACGTTCAAGTCGCCGGAGTCGATCATGATTTTTTTTTGATGATGATATTCCGATACTCATCCACGGCGGCTTCTTGTTCGGGTTGAATTACCGTCGTGGTGTCCAATTGCTCGACGATGGCGGGCCCGGTGATCTGGTGGCCGGGCTCGAACAGGTCGCGGTTGTAGACCTGGGTGGTGAGCACACCATGCTCTTTGCCGAAATAAACTTTGCGTTCGCCGAGTTGCGCTGCTGCAATCTTTCGTCCCGTGACTTTGCCGGGAGACAGTTTGGCCTGTGGCACCAAGCCGAGGGAGATCAAGCGCAAGCTCACCAGCTCCACCGGTTCACTCTCGGCTTTATGGCCGGAATTCTGCTCGTGAATGGTGTCGAAACGGCCGCGCATGATGGTCAGATCATGCTGGGTGTATGGCGGCATCGGCGAGGGGACGGTGAGCTCGTAGCCCTGGCCGGCGTAGCGCAGATCGAGATAGGGCTCGATCTTGATCTCTTCGTCCGTGAAACCTTCGCTCATGAGATCGGCTTTAGCGCGCTCGATCAGCTGATAAAACATATGGTTGATCTCGGTGAGATCTAAATCTTCCAGGCCCACCAGTTTGGAGCGCACATAGTCGTGTTTGACGTCTGACATCAGCAAGCCCAGCGCCGAATGGACGCCCGGGGTGAGCGGCACGAGCACCGATGGAATGCCCAAATCCAGCGCCATGCGACCGGCGTGCATCGGTCCGCCGCCGCCGAAGGCGACCAGGGTGAAGTCGCGGATGTCGTAGCCGCGCGCCGATGACACCGCTTTGATCGCTTCTTCCATCTTGGCGTCGATGATTTTCAAGACGCCGTCGGCGGCTTCGAGGAGATCGAGCTTCAACGGCTTGGCTAACTTTTCCTCGAGGACGCGCTGCGCCTTCTGCTTGTCGAGCTTCATGCGGCCGCCTAGGAAATGATTGGGATCGAGGACGCCGCAGACCATATTGGCATCGGTGACGGTGATGTTTTCGCCGCCGCGGTCGTAGCACACCGGACCGGGATCGGCGCCGGCGCTGTCGGGGCCCACTTGCAAGCCGCCCACCGCGTCGATGCGCGCGATGGTGCCGCCGCCGGCGCTGACTGTGTGGATGTCGAGCATCGGCAGGGCGATGGGGCGCAGGTTAATTTTCCCTTGCGTGGTGATCACCGGATTGCCTTCGTGGATCAGCGCGACATCGCAGCTGGTGCCGCCCATGTCGAAGGTGATGATGTTGTCGATGCCGACCCGCTCGCAAGTGCCCATGGACGCGATGACGCCGCCGGCGGGGCCGGAGAGCACCGTCGCCACCGGTTTTTCCGCCGAGCCTTTGAAGGTCGACACACCGCCATTGGATTGCATGATGTAGAGCTTGGGCGTGGTCACGCCCATCTCGCGCATGCGGTTCTCCAGGCGGCCCAGGTAGCTCGCCATGACCGGCTGGATGTAGCCGTTGATCACCGTCGTGCTCAAGCGGTAGAACTCGCGAATCTGCGGCAGGACTTCATAGGACAGCGATAGCCGCGCTTCGGGAAACTCCTGGGCGAACAGCTCTTTGATCTTGAGCTCGTGGTCGGGATTCAAAAACGAAAACAAACAGCACACCGCCACCGACTGCACGCCTTTTTTCTTGAGCCGGCGGATCGCTGCGCGCGATGCTTCGACGTCGATCGCTTTCAGCACGTTACCTTTGAAATCGACGCGCTCGGGAATCTCTTCGGTCAAATAGGGCGGCGCGAGCAAGCGCGGCTTCTCGAAAAACAGATCGTAGGTCGCCGGGCCGTAGCCGCGGGTCTGTTCCATGACTTCGTAGATGCCGCGAAAGCCCTGGGTGACCATCAAGCCGGTCTTGGCGCCTTTTTCCTCGAGCAGCGCGTTGGTGCCGACGGTGGTGCCATGGCAGAAGAATGAAATATCGCCGGCGGCCACGCCCCGGTCGAGCAGTTCTTTGACGCCGTTCAAAACCGCTTGAAACGGCTCCTTCGGCGTCGACGGAACTTTGGTGATGGCGATCTCGCCGCTGTCTTCGTTGAAGAAAACAAAGTCGGAAAAAGTGCCGCCGGTGTCGACGGTAACGCGGTACTTGGACATGGTCCGTTTCGTCTACCATGGAATTTTCGCGCCTTCAATCGCGCGACGGAAACTGCACGGCGTTGCGCCAGCGCGTCGCGCGTTCTGGTCGGCGCCGGAGATTGGCGCGCGCAACTGCGCCAGCTCTTGTGCTTGTAACGAGTCTGTTTTACAGCTTGGGTCATCGTCCGGGCCGAGGAGAAGTGGCCGGCGCCAGCAATCACCGGACCGGCAACCAGGTCAGCCGCTCGGTGAGCGATGCGCTTTGGCTCAAATAAAAGATTCACCACGAAGTGTTTCATGATCTTACGCTCGTCTACAGAAAATGAAAATGGCTGGGATTCCCTCCATAGGCGGTCTGCTTGACGCGTCATTCCCGCGCACGCGGGAATCCAGGTTTGGTCTGCGCCCAATTAGCCTGGATACCCGCTTTCGCGGGTATGACGGAACCCCGGTGGTGGAGACCCTCCCCTTACATGTATTTTCTAAGAAGGCGAGCGATTATCTGCGCCGGCAAATGCGCGACGGGCGCATCTATGTCGGCTTCGACGTCGACGACGACGGTTTGGGCTTCGCCGTGCAAAAAGCCGGACCGGACGCGTTTATTTTTGGCAGCGACTTTCCCCACGAGGTTTTCAACGCCGAGAAATGCCGTCATGAGATCGACCAGCTGCTCGCGCGCGGCGATCTCGACAGCGCCGACAATGCGGCGGTGCTCGGTGGCAACGCGCGCCGGTTTTATCGGTTGGGCGCCAATGGCAGATAGTTTGTTGGCGTCTTGGCGGGAGTCAATCTCCTCTTCGGGTATTCCAGATCACCCGAAATTTTGCGCGCGCCGCGTCAGTGAGAGTGCTAGTAAGTATCGCTAGCGTGCGCAGCACAATCTTAACAAGAGCGGAGCAACAAACACGACGATGAATAACCAACAGCGCTTGCAAGCGGCACTCGACCTGCGGAGTTTTATTGACGAAGTTCGAGTCGCCGGAGAGCTAAAAGAGATCTCGGGGGCGCATTGGAATCTGGAAATCGGCGCGTTGACCGAGATCTTCGCCGAACAGACATCGACGCCGGCGCTGCTGTTCGACGCCATTCCAGACTATCCCAAGGGCCGGCGCGTCTTGAGTAACTTGCTGTACTCTCCGCTGCGCCAGGCTCTGGCTTTGGCCATGGCGCCGGAGCTGCGCGGCATTCCCTTGGTGCAGGCGGTCAAGGCGCGGTTGGCCGAGCTCAAACCGCTGCCCCCGGTTGAAGTCGCCGGCGCGCCGGTCATGCAGAACATTATCGCCGGCGATCGGGTCGACGTTCTTAAGTTTCCCGCGCCGCACTGGCATGAAAAAGACGGCGGCCGCTATATCGGCACTTTTGATGCCGTGATCAGCCGCGATCCCGATAGCGGGTATGTCAATGTCGGCACCTACCGGGTGCAAGCGCATGACGACAAGACCGTCGGCTTGTGGATCATTCCCGGCAAGCATGGCAATTTGATCGGGCAAAAATATTGGAGCAAGGGGCAGGGCTGTCCGTTCTTGATCGCCTGCGGTGTGGCGCCGTCGATGCTGTTGGCGAGCGCCGTGGGCATTCCCTGGGGTGTGAGCGAGTATGATTTTCTCGGCGGCCTGTTGGGCGCGCCGGTGCCCATCGCCATCGGCAAACAGACCGGCTTGCCGATGCCGGCCAATGCTGAATTAGTTCTCGAAGGTTTCGCCCCTCCGCCGGAGAAGGTTTCCCGTCCTGAGGGACCATTCGGCGAGTGGCCGGGCTACTACGCATCCGGTACGGTGGATCGCCCGGTGGTGCAAGTTTCGACGGTCTATCATCGCGACGATCCGATCATCACCGGCGATCCGCCGTTCAAGACTTATCTCAACACCGATATCTACATGTATATCCGTTCGGCCAACATCTGGTCGGCGATGGAGCGCGGTGGCATCCCCGATATTCGCGGTGTGTGGTTTCCGCGCCAAGGCCGCTTCGTCGTCGCCGTGGCGATCAAGCAACGCTATCCCGGCCATGCGCGCCAGGCGGCCCATGGCGTGCTGGCGACCCGCGACGGCGGACGCGACACGCGTATGGTCATCGTCGTCGACGATGACATCGACATCACCAATTTGAACGAAGTGTTGTGGGCGGTGGCGTCGCGCTGGGATCCCAAGCGACAGTCGGAGATCGTCGAAGTGCCGGCGAGCGATTTGAACCCCACGCTGACGGCGCAGCAGCGGGCGGCAGGCGAGATGGTCAGCTCGTGCCAGATCATCGATGCCTGCCGGCCATTTGCGCGAAGAGATGAGTTTCCCCAGGTGAGCAGTGCAAGTCCGGAGTACAAAGCGAAGATCATGCAGCAGTGGGGCCATTTGTTTGGCCTGAAAGATTGAATCTCAACGGATCTGTCACACCCTTGAGACGACAGAAAGTGTTTCTCCATTTGTCATTGCGAGCGTAGCGAGAAATCTCTTCGGTGTTTGCGCGAGTCAGTTACCGATCAGGTGAAGGGAATCAAAATGATTACCAAAGAGGATGTTTTACAAGCGGTCGCCGAGTCATGGTGGGAAGCCACGCCGAGGATTATCGAGTTCGTCAACCATCATCTTACCAAAGCAGGGGCGCGGATCTTTACGCCCGAGCATACCTATTTCGCGGCGCATTTTCCGCGCTGGTTCGGAAATGTCATCGCCAACTGCCCGGACATCGGGCCGCGCTCCTACATGATCGGCAACATTTATGTAGAGGAAGTCGACGATCCGACGATTCACGACACCCATCATGGCAGCATGGTGACTTTCGGCGAAGGCTTGGGCATGACGCGCGATGAGGTGCTCCATCATGTGCCGAGCATTCCGATGCGCATGGGCATTCACTACTGGGACAACATGAGCCGCACCCGGCCATGGCTCGAAGGCTTTGCCGCGGTGGGTTCGCTGGAACTTACCAATCACGGCGCGCTGGCGGCGCGCTACGGCGAGGTTGCGCTCAATGCTCGCAAAAAATGGCAGCCGCTGGGGCTCGATGCCAAATATCTCGTTCATTGGGAAGCGGCGGATGCCGCCGATCCAGGAGAGGGCGGCCATGCCGACGAGACCGCGCGCATACTCGTCCAGTATGCCAAGACCGATGACGAAGGCCGGCGCGTGCTCGAAGTGGTGCGCGAAAGCATCAGCGTGTTTCGCTTTATTTATGACCATATCGCCGAGCGGGCGATCGCGGCAGGAAAGAAATAGGGGTGGCCGCACCCTTCGACATGCTCCGGGTGACCGTTCTTCGCCACGAGTGCGAGACCACTTGGCAATGCTCATGATCGCAAATAACCCGATATCAAATCTGAACAGACCGCCGGTGCTCCTAGTGACCGGCGGGGATTCGGGCATCGGCCTTGGAATCGCGCGCAAGTTCGTCGAAGCAGATTATCGCGTGGCGATCGGCGGTCTGGACCGGCGCAAAGGGAGCCGGGTTGTGGCGACACTGCGGGCCCAGGGCGGCGACGCGGTCTATTTTCTTGCGGATGTGCGCAGCGAGTCGCAAATCCGCGCTCTGATCCGCCGCACCGTGCAGCGCTTTGGCCGCATCGATGTCCTGTGCAACAACGCCGGCATTCAGAAACTCGCGCCCATCGACAAGGCTTCGGCGGCGCAGTGGGACGATGTCATGGCGGTCAACGCGCGCGCGGCATTTCTCAGCAGCAAATATGGCTTGCCCCACCTCAAGTGGAGCAAGGGGACGATTATCAACATCGCTTCAACCGCCGGACTGGTTGGTTATGCCGGCGGCTTGGCCTACTGCGCGTCGAAAGCCGCACTGGTGATGATGAGCAAGACCACCGCCCTGGAATTCGCGGCCTATGGCATTCGGGTGAACTGCATCTGCCCCGGCGCGACGCGCACGCCGTTGATTCCAACCCACAAGATCAAGAACTTGCCCAAGCAGATTCCCCTCGGCCGGATCGGCGAGCCGAGTGACGTGGCGGAGTTGGCGTTGTTTCTCGCCTCGGAAAAAGCCCGGCAGATCACCGGCGGTGTCTACGTCATCGACGGCGGTAGCACGGCTGGGCGGGCAAGGTTGGCGTGAGAAGAATTGGATGATTAACCGCAAAGGGCCTAGCCCGGCAGAGCCGCAATCAATGAAGAAACCGGGAATTCACCGCAGAGGCGCGGAGTTCACAGAGTTCGGAATGTGTCTTTATCAAGAAATTCTTGACTCTGCGTTCTCGGCGTCTCGGCGGTGAGTCTTCCGAAAGTTTGCGCAGACGACGCAAATTCTTATGGATAGCAGTGCAAAGAACGCAAAAAAATTCCAGCGTAGGGGCGGGTTTGAAACCCGCCCTCTTGGTTTTCGATCGCGGTAATTGGGAGAATCTGCCGGGTTATTGTCGGGGCGAAAAACTTTCGCCCCGACTTACTTAATTGAAGCCGTGAATTATGCCGCTTGCACCAGCGCCCGGTAATGTCCAGCCTTGGAGATCGGCGCCAATCCTTTGACGACGACCTTCCAGCTATCGCCGAGATCCTGGCTGCAGAGGATTTCGCCGGCGGTGGTCGCGGCGTAGATCTCGGTGGATGATCCCGCTTCTTCCAGACAGAACGCTTCGATGCTCGCTTGCAACCGGTCGGGGAGACCGTTCTTCAATATTTCCCAACTGCGGCCGCCATCTTTGCTGCGCGAGATGCGCGCGCCGGCGAAGTGGGTGTGACGCCAGGTGCCCGGCGCGTCGTGGGCGGCGGTCATGAAAAGTAGTTTCGCATCGCTGGGGCGAAAGACGAAGCCGTCGGGGTAGCCGCCGATTTCGTCTTCTCTTTTGGTCCACTGCTCCCAGCGCGCGCCGCGCTCCGGGCCGGTGTAGAGGCCGCGGCCGGTGACGGCGTATAGGAAGCTCGTGTCGGTTGGATGAATCATCAAGCGATGCACGTCTTCGTAGAGGCCGGGAAATTCGTGCCAACTCTCGCCGCCGTCGGTGCTGCGCAACAAGCCGCCGACTTCGACCGATGCATAGATCGTATTCGGCTTGTCGGGATCGAAATTGATATGTTTGACATGGCCAACATGGGGCGGCGCCGGGAAGCTCCACTTGGGCACGCTCGGCACCGAACGCAGAGCGGGCAGTTCGCGCCATTTGAGACCCAAGTCTTCGCTGACGAAAAGATGCGCCGGCTCGGTGCCGGCGAAAAGGCGCACATGGCCGTGCATATTTTTCGCTGCCAGCGAGTAGACATTGTTTTGCGTCATGCCGTTGTTGCGCGCTTCCCAGCTTTTACCCTCGTCGGCGCTGACCATGACGCCGCCTTGAAACGCCCCGGCGAAGACCAGGCCGCTCTCCGGTTCTTTCATGATCGCGCTGATATGTTTGTCGGTGACGGCGCGCTGGCCGATGCGCCATGGCGCGCCCGGTGCGTCACGCTCGATGCTGACCGCGCCTTCGCGAGTGCCGACGAGGATTCGCTTTGAAGGTGTCGGCGATGAATATATGGTCGTGCCGCCGTGGGACAAACCGATGGTCATAGTTTTGTCCTCCTGATGATTGGTTCTTGCGGCGCAATGATGCCACAGACAGCGCCCACCATTCCACCGCGCTGTTTTTCTGTCAAGGCGATAACCGCGCGGTTGCGGGCGTTGGCATAGCCATTGTTTCAATGGCCGGATCAAATTCACTGCCCGTATCGGAGTAGGTTATCGGCTGAACGGCTTGACGGGAAGGTTAGCGAGCTATAAACGATTGATCTACGGCAAATGGCAATTGGCCGCTACACCGAACGGGATTGTCGGAGGATTTTTGCGACGCCTTGGGCTATCGATATGGATTATTTGTTGGCTTGGCGCAGGGGCACAGGCGCAGAGCAACTTCTACGAAGACAAAACCATTCGCCTGGTCATCGGCTTTTCCGCCGGCGGCATCAGCGATCTGTGGGGGCGGGCGCTGTCGCGAGCGATGAGCCAGCATATTCCCGGCAAACCGCAGATCATTCTCCAAAACATGCCCGGCGCCGGTTCCCTGACGGCGGCGAATTATCTCTATAGCGTCGCCAAACCGGACGGTTTGACCATGGGTTTTTTCACGCCAGGGCTGTTTTTCAATCAACTGATCGGTGCCAAGGAAGTGCAGTTCGATTGGGCCAAGTTCGTTTGGCTCGGCTCGCCGGAACAGACCCAGCGGATTATTTACATTCGCGGCGATTCGCCGTTTAAAACCATCGAGGACATGCGCGGCGCCGCCGAGGGGCCGCGCTGCGGCGCCACGGCGCTGGGCACGGTGGGACATTACTTCCCGCGCTTGGTTGAAGAAGCGTTAGGGGTGAAATTCAATCTCGTCCTCGGCTATCCCGGCGCGGCGGAAATCGATCTGGCGATTCAAAAGAACGAAGTGCAGTGCCGCGCCGGCAGTTTGGAAGGCTACTTCGGCAGCGAGCCGAGCAAGAGCTGGGCGAAGAACGGCTTTGCCCGGGTGCTGATCACCGGCGGCGCCAAGCGCGATGCGCGGATTGCCGACGTCGCGACGCTTCATGAATTGATGGACAAACGCAAAGCGCCGGATGTCACGCGCCGATTGGCGACGGTCTTGCTTTCGCCGGACTACATCGGCCGGCCGCTGGCGACGACGCCGGGCGTGCCCGCCGACCGGGTGAAGCTCTTGCGCGACGCCTTCAACAAGGCGCTGACTGCGCCGGAGTTAGTCGCCGAAGCAAAGACCCGCGGTTGGGAACTCGAACCGGTGACCGGCGAGGAATTGGAAACCATCGGCAAACGCGTCATGACCCAGCCAGCCGACGTGATCGAGCGCATGAAAAAGATATTGGGACAGTAGGAAAAAGAATTTAACCACAAAGAGCACAAAGGGCACAAAAAGTAGATTGGCTCGAATGCGACGGCGCTCGGACGTCGCCTACTGAGTCGTTGAGCGCATGCAAAAATACGTCCAACCTGCGCGAAGAGTTGGCGATCCCTATCCGAGACGGCTTCTCACCTTTGCGATCTCTGTGCTACTTTGCGGTTAAATATCCGGAGGAATTATTTCAATGTACAAAACCACCAAAGAAGAAAATGAAATTCTCACCCGCACCGGCAAGGGCACGCCGATGGGGGAGTTTTTGCGGCGCTATTGGTGGCCCGTCGGGATTTCCGCGCATTTGAAAATCAAGCCGACGTTCATTCGCGTGTTCGGCGAAGATTTAGTCCTGTTTCGCGACGGCAACGGCAAAGCCGGCGTCATCGGCGCCTACTGCGCGCACCGGCGGGCGAATTTATGTCTCGGCGATGTCGAGAAGGACGGCGTGCGCTGCCGTTATCACGGCTGGTTGTACGACCGCGACGGCCGCTGCCGGCAGATTCCCGGCGAGCCGCCCAACAGCGAGTTGAAAAAAGAGTCGATCCGCCTGCCGGCCTATCCCGTCGAAGAACTCGGCGGTCTGATCTTCGCTTACTTTGGACCGCAGCCGGCGCCGTTGGTGCCGCGCTATAATTTCCTCGTCGGCGACGGCGAAGTTTATATTACGATCCAAGGCATACAGAATTGCAATTGGCTGCAGTGCGTCGAGAATGGCATGGACCCGGTGCATCCGAGTTTCACCCATGGCGGCGCTTGGCCGGATATCATGAGCAGCGAGCCGGAGCTGGGCTTTCACGAAACCGAATGGGGCATGGTTTACAAAGCCTATCGCAATACTAAAGAGCCGGGCCTGCTCAACTACCGCGAGCATCACTTGCTCATGCCCGGGGTCAGTTGCGGCGGCAGCGGCGGGCGCTATTTGTCCGGTCAGAACGCCAACACGCCGGTGTCGGCGGCGCGTTGGAGCGTGCCCATCGACGACACCCACACGTTGCTCATGCGCGTGCGCTTCAAGCCGTCGGACAATCCCGGCAAGTATGAAGGCGATCCGTTCAGCAAGCGTTGGAAGCCGCCGCAGCAGTTCATCGTGCCCTACAAAGAATATATGGATTCCGACAATCCCGAGCTCGGCTATCCGATCCCGCCGCTGCATTTCATCGAGGACGGCATGGTGGTCGACAGCATGCCGCCGATCGCCGACCGCGAAAATGAAAATCTCGGCCCGGCCATCGACGACGGCATTATTAAATTGCGCCAGATGTATTTGCGCGAGATCGACAAGGTAAAGCGCGGCGAGGATCCGCGATGCATCGTGCGCGACCCGGCAAAGAATAAAATGATCGTCATCCCCGCTTACGAAAAATGGGTGCCGGAGAGCGAGCGCAACCTGGGAATAACCGCGACGGTGGGATAAGCGGGATTGGCCGCACCCTTCGACAAGTCTCAGGGCGATCGGCAAGCGCAACGGGCAGCAGAGTTAGGATAGGGATGATTCACCACGAAGGCACGAAGACACGAAGTTCGGAAAATCGATATGTCCGAAACTTCGTGCTCTTCGCGTCTTCGTGGTGAAAAGCGAGCTTCATATTACGCTGGAGGGGTTATGGCGATACATGTAGTGAATGAAAATGATGTCGAGCAGGTCAAGAGCGGGCGCGGCTTTACCAAGTGGCTGCATGTCTCGCCGGGTGGAAGCGGACCGGAGATGATGATCCGCCACTGGGGGCCGGACACCGATATTCCGGTGCACAGTCATCCATATCATGAAATGTTTTATGTGCTCGAAGGCGAGATCGAGGTCGGCGGCACGACCTATTCCGCCGGCTCGTGCATCTACATCGAAAAAGACACGCCCTACGGGCCGACGCGCGCGCCCAAGGGCGGCAAGGTGCTGCGTTATGCCGAAGCCGGCATTGGCAAATAGCGTGGAAGCTTACATCGATGCCGACGGGCTGAAAACATTCTACGTCAAGGCCGGCAGCGGCTTTCCCGTGGTGTTGTTTCATGGCGCGGCGCCGGGCGCATCGGCTCAGGTCAATTGGCAGTTGAATATTGAACCGCTGGCCGCCGCCGGATTCACCGTCTACGCCTACGATCAAGCGGGGTACGGCCGCAGTGACAATCCCGCCGATCTGTCCATCGAATATCGCGTCACCCATGCCAAGGCGTTCGTCGATGCCGTGAAACTCGATCGTTACCACGTCATCGGCAACTCCGTCGGCGGTTATATCGCCGCGCGCTTGGCCCTCGAAGATTCTCGCGTCGGCAGGTTCGTCACCACGACTAGCGGCACCTTGGCGCCGAAAGGATCGGCCGCAGTCCCAAGCCTTGGGGCAGAAACATTCCGAAGAGCTGCGCGAGTATGTGCCGAGTCTGGAAAACATGCGCGCGCTGACGCTGGGCACGCTGCACCGCAAAGAGCTGGTCACCGAGGAGTTGGTGCGAGCGCGTTACGAGATGAGCATCGGCAAGAATCAAGCAGCGGCGCAAGCGCGCCAAGGCGTCAAACCGCCGCGCTCGCTCACCGACGAACTGCCCAAGCTCAAAACCAAGACGTTGCTTTTGTGGGGCAACCAAGACCGCGGTGTTTCAGTCGAACGCGGCCTGTTGCTGTTTCAACTGATTGCCAACGCGGAGTTTCACTTGTTCGACCAGTGCGCCCACTGGGTGCAGTGGGATCAAGCCGACCGTTTCAACCGGCTGGTGAGTGGATTTCTTGCCGGCGACCGGTGAAGGCGGCGTGACCCCGCGCGGAGTTCGTGAAAGTAAAAGTACCATGCTAACCAGGCTACAAGCCAAGGAGTTGATTCTGGCGCGTCTAAGTTCCGGCGTTGCGTCCGCCGAGCTTTCAGTCGTCGAGTGTGCCGGCGCGGAACGCGCTTTCGGTTGGGTTTTTCAAGTGAGCGGAGGCCATGCCGCAACCGGCGCAACCCTGCCGCGGCTGGTGATCGTCAATAAGACTTCCGGACAAGTGGTCGCGAGCCGCACCGAGTATGAAGTCGAGCAGTTTGTCAGACTTTATGAAAAGTTGTTGTCGCAAAACCAAGCGCGCAGTCAGGGCTGGTGCGGCACTCTGCCGCTGCCTTTCCCATGGTCGCTGTGGCGCAAACGGACGGTTGCGGAGCGCGCCAAGGATGGCGGTTTCTATGAAATCGGCGGTAAGGAGGGCGAGCCATGAATCGACGGTTGATCGCGTGCGGGGTTATCTCGGCTTGGATGTTTCTGGCGGCGGCTGTCGGAGCCCAAGATAAGAAGCTCGAAAGGCTGCGCATCGGCGGCGGCTCGGCGTCGTCGACGCAGATGTCGCTGTGGTTCGCCAAGGAAGGCAACTTCTATGATAAGCATGGCCTCAACGTCGAGGCGATCAGCATCCCTGGCAGCTCGCTGGCGCTGCAGGCGATGCTCTCCGGGGAACTGCCGATCATCCAGCTGGGCGGCGCCGCCTCGATCCAGGCCAACCTCGCCGGCGCCGATACGGTGATCATCGCGACCATCGTCAAGAAATTTCTCTTCTGGGTTTACGCCGTGCCGGGCATCAACCGGATGGAAGACCTCAAGGGCAAGGTTTTCGGCGTCACTCGCTTCGGCACGCTTTCGGATCTCGCCTCGCGCATCGCTCTGCGCGCCCATGGTGTCGAGCCGGACCGAGACGTGACCATGGTCCAAACCGGCGGTCCGGCGGAAGGTCTGTCGGCAATGGCTGCGGGGAAGGTCACCGCCGCTGCGCTGACGCCGCCGGGGACGCTTGCAGGCGCGCAAACTGAAATTCAAACTGCTCTTCGACATGACCAAGCTCGATGCCGAGTATCACATCAACGGCGTGCTGACGACGCGGAGATATTTGCGCAGCAACGAGGACACGGTGCGGCGTTTTCTCCGAGCTTACATCGAAGGAGCGGCGCGCGCGCCAGAAGGACAAGAACTTCGCCTTCAAGGTCATGGGCAAATATTTTCGCACCGACGACAAAGAGATCTTGGAAGAAAGCTACGACACGACGATCCGGACCAATTTCGCGATACCGCCTCATCCTTCAATGCCCGGCGTAGCGAGCTTGATCCAAGAGTTGGAGAAACTGAATCCCAAGGCCAAGGGCGCCAAGCCGGAGGAGTTCGCCGATGGCCGGCTGGTGCGCGAGATCGAGCAGATCCGGATTTATAAAAGCGCTACAGCAGTAGCGCCGTTCAAATCGTTCAAAACGTTCAAGCCGTTCAAACCCACCTTCTTCGTCGCCCCCGCGTCGCGGGGGAGGATGAGGTGGGGGATTGAACGGAGCGCAGCGGTTGAACGGCTTGAACGTTTTGAACGAGTTCTTACAGCTTGTAGAACCGCTTGGCGTTGTCGTAGATGATTTTCTTCTTCGCCGCCGGGCTCAGGTCTTTGCGCGCGAAGTGTTCTTTGACCAGCTTTTTCATGTCGGTGCGGGTCGCTTCGTGGGGGAAGTCGGAGGCCCAGAGCAGGCAGTCGTCGCCGAGCAGCTCGACATCGCGTTTGGTCGTGACTTCCTCGCCGCATTGAAAATAAAGCTGCTGGCGCGCCAACAGTTCGCTCGGCAGCACCGGCCGCTCGGCCGGCGCGACCCGTTGCGAGGCGATCTTCGATCTTGCTGATCAAGTAGGGCGTCCAGCCGCAGCCGGCTTCGAGAAAACCGAGGCGCAGCTTTTTCAGTTTGTTCATCACGCCGGAGAACATGATGTTGGTGAACTGGCGCATCTGCGGGATGACATGGGTCAGCGTCGCCGCTTCATTGGGCACCAGATAGCGGTCGTTGTCGCGCAGCGAGTTGCACGAATGGACCGACAGCGTGCAGCCGAGCCGGTCGGCCTCCTCGTAAGACCGGCCAGTACTGCTTGTGGCCGAGGGGCAGCTGCAAGCCGTCGGCGGGGAGAATGCCGCCGACCATGCCATAGCGTTTCACCGCCCGCCGCAGTTCCTTGACCGCGGCTTTTGGCTCCTGCATCGGTAACAGCGCCATGCCGCGGAAGCGCCGGTCGTGGATCAGGAAACGATCGTTGCAGATAATCGTTGTAGGCGCGGCACAGTTCGACGGCGTAGGTCGGATTGCCGATCTGGCCGACATGCATGAAGCGGGTCGGATAGAGCACGGTCAATTCGAAAGTGACCTTCATCGAGTTTGTCGACCCACTCGCGCCAGTCGGGCACGCGGAAATCCGACGGGCGAAAATCATTGGCGGGTATCGAACGATGCCAGCCATGATGCGGCGTCAGCGGGAAATACAGCATGGCGTCGCGCCGGTTGCGGTAGCCGGCGGACAT
Organism: uncultured delta proteobacterium; assembly: GCA_963847445.1. Classification (GTDB taxonomy): domain Bacteria; phylum Desulfobacterota; class Binatia; order UBA9968; family UBA9968; genus DP-20. The sequence continues at coordinate 475,242 of CAWJZV010000046.1, forward strand.
ATATTCGATGATTTCCTCGTCGGTCTCGCGCACATGGCCGTCGGCGTCGATGATCCGCGTTGCATTGGTTTTCATGCTGCCTCCACGAAATTGTTCAGAGATTTTGTCGCATGCGCTACGATGAGTTGTCAATTGAAAGTTGGTATTCGACTGCGACGACATGAAGGGACGAGCGCATCTCACCACGAAGGTCCTAGCGCAGCGAAGCCGCAACCGAATTTCGCAATATCTCGCGCAAAGCACGCAAAGGCCGCAAAGGAAGAACGTTGTCATTTCGAACGGAGAGAGAAATCCTTCTTAGATCTTTTGCATTCGCTCGGGATGACAGGCCTCTGGCCTGTCACTTCGCGACCTTGGCGGCCTTGGCGCGAGGAATATCCGAATCCAAGGGGTCTCGGCTCTCGGACAATTTGCGCAAGCCGCGCAAATTATCACGGGAGTAGTACGAAGAGCACGAAGTTCGGAACATTGTTATCCTAACCCTTCGTGTCCTTCGTGTCTTCGTGGTGAAACAGTCTCTTTCAGTTGGCAGCCAGAGCTCTTTAATCCAAATATGCTGCCAGTCCTTGGTTTCGCACCGCTAATCATAGACTTCTCTCGATGCGTACGTTAACCTTATCAGTTCGAAATGGGATATCTGACCGACGAACTCGAGGCGAGACCGCGCCGATAACGCAGAAGCGCGGGCGCACTTATTTTGCCCATGGCGCGGTGCGTCTGCTCGACGCCGGCGATAGCAGTGTCAGCGCCCGAGTGCAGGGATCGCAGGTTTATCGCGTGAATTTGGCGGTCGCCGACGGCTTTCTCGACTACTCTTGCACCTGCCCGTTTTTCACCGGCGATCTTAATGCCTGCAAACATATCTGGGCGACCGCGATGGCGGCCGAGCTGCGCGGTTGTCTGAAAAAAATTCTCGATTCCGACGACCATCGCAGTGGCCGCAGTTCCAGCGATCAGCCGGCGGCCACGGCGGCGCGCCGGACGCGTCCGGCAAAAGCGCAGGCGCCGAGTTGGAAGCAGCAGCTGCAAACCCTTCGTCACGCTTTGACGCCGGCGGTGTCGCCGTTCAACGACCGGCCGGCGCCGGAGCGCCAACTGTTTTATCTGATCGATGCCGATTACACCCTGAGCCGGCAAAAATTGACCCTCGAAGTCGCCCGCCGCGAGCGCAAGAACAACGGCGAATGGGGCAAGCTCAAAAGCCAACGGCTCTACTCGCGCGAGCTCGACGCCCTGACCGATCCGGCGGATCGGCGCATCACCGCCATGCTGTTCGGCGCGCGCCAGGACTTGGGCTACAGCTATTCGTCCTACTACGATTCCGCGCCGTCGTTGTTCGCCGTGCCGGAAAATTTGTGGGAACTGGCGCTGCCGCTGATGTGCCAGACTGGACGTTGTCTGTTGCGCAGTCCGAAGTTGGACGATGCGACGCCGCTCGGCTGGGATGACGGCCCGGCTTGGGAGCTTTGTCTGACGGTGGAGCGTGAAACCGACAGCGCGCGCTATCGGCTCGCCGGTTCGCTGCGCCGTGGCGGGGAAGTGTTGGATTTGTCGCAGCCGGTCTTGCTGCTCGCCGGCGGTTTGGTGTTTTACGATGGCCGCATCGCGCGCTTGAACGATCACGGCGCTTTTGCCTGGGTCGCGGTCCTGCGCGCGCCGTCGCCGCTGACTTTCGCGGTGGAAGACAGCGAGGTCTTTCTCGACGAGCTGGTAGCGATCCCCAATCGGCCGCGCTTGGAGTTGCCGGCCGAATTGCAGTTCGAAACCGTCGCCGGCGCGCCGCAGCCGCGGCTATTGTTAAAACCCGGTAAACAAAATAATTGGAGCCGCGAGCGGCTCACCGCGGAACTGTCCTTCGACTATGACGGCTCGGTGGTGCCGCACCAGCATCGCGGCGGCGGCTTTTATCAGAAGGAGCAGCGCCGCTTGGTGACCCGCGATCTTGGCGCCGAGGACAGGGCGCGCGCCCGGCTCAAGCAATTGGGCTTTCGCAAAGGCTGGGAATACGAGCGCGCCGACCTGCAGCTTGCGCCCGACCAGCTTTCCCGAGTGGTGCGGGTGTTGTCCGCCGAAGGTTGGCATATCCATGCTCAGGGTAGCCTTTACCGCACCGCCGGCGCGCTCACCATGCAAGTGAACTCCAGCGTCGATTGGTTCGGCGTCGACGGCGCCGCTGAGTTCGGCGATAGCCGGGTCGGCTTGCCGCGCTTGTTGCGGGCGATCAAGCAGGGCGAGCAGACGGTGCGGCTGGACGACGGTTCACTCGGCATCATTCCCGAAGAGTGGATGAAGAAATACGGCATGCTCGCCGGTCTCGGTACTTTCGAAGGCGACGGCATGCGCTTCAAGCGCTCCCAAGCCGGCCTGCTCGATGCGCTCTTGGCGAGCGAACCGGCGGTTTCCTTCGACGCCGTGTTCGAGCGGGTGCGCCAAGAGCTGCGCGATTTTTCCGGCGTGGCGGCGGTGGCGCCCGCCGGCGAGTTTCACGGCGAGCTGCGCCACTATCAGCTCGAAGGTTTGGGCTGGCTGCACTTTCTCCAGCGCTTCGGTTTTGGCGGCTGCCTGGCCGACGACATGGGCTTGGGCAAAACCATTCAGGTCCTAGCGCTGCTCGAAGCGCGCCGGGTACTGCGCCGCAACGACCCGGAAAACTCGCCGCCGCCGGCCTTGGTGGTGGTGCCGCGCTCGCTGATATTTCATTGGAAACAGGAGTCGGCGCGCTTCACGCCCAAGCTGCGCATTCTCGACCACACCGGCGTCGCAAGGCTTGAACCCGGCGATCATTTCGACAATTACGACGTAGTTTTGACGACCTACGGCACGCTGCGCAGCGACGCCGTGCGGTTCAAAGATATTCGCTTCGATTATTGCATTCTCGACGAAGCGCAAGCGATCAAGAACGCCAGCACGCTGGCGGCCAAAGCGGTGCGCTTGCTCAAGGCCGATCACCGTTTGGCGATGAGCGGCACGCCGGTGGAAAATCACCTGGGCGAGCTGTGGAGCCTTTTCGAATTTCTCAATCCCGGCATGCTTGGCACTGCCGCGGTGTTTGGCCGCGCCGGCAAGAATCCCGACGACAATACCCGCCAAGTGCTGGGCAAGGCGCTGCGGCCGTTCATTCTGCGCCGCACCAAAGCGCAAGTCGCCCCCGAGCTGCCGGAGAAAACCGAGCAGACGATCTATTGCGACCTCGAAGGCAACGACAAGAAGCTCTACGACGAGCTGCGCGATTACTACCGGGCGCGGCTTTTGCAGAACGGCGCCGGCGAAAATTCGGGGCAGTATAAAATCCAAGTGCTCGAAGCGCTCCTGCGGCTGCGCCAAGCGGCCTGCCATCCGGGGCTGATCGATAAGAGAAAAATCGCCGAACCCAGCGCCAAAGTCGACACGCTGTTGGCCCAGCTCGATCAGGTGCTCGAGGAGAATCACAAGGCGCTGGTGTTCTCGCAATTCACCAGCCTGCTGGCGATCGTGCGCAGCCGCCTGGATAAGCAAAACATTCCCTACGTCTATCTCGACGGCCGCACCCGCGACCGCCAAGCCAAGGTCGAGGAGTTTCAAAACGATCCCAACGCCAAATTGTTTCTGATCAGCTTGAAAGCCGGCGGCCTGGGCTTGAACCTGCACGCCGCCGAGTATGTTTATCTGCTCGACCCCTGGTGGAATCCCGCCGTCGAAGCCCAAGCCATCGACCGCGCCCACCGCATCGGCCAGACGCGCAAAGTATTCGCCTATCGCCTGATCGCCCGCGACACGGTGGAAGAAAAAGTATTGGAATTGCAAAAGTCCAAACGCGACCTGGCCGACGCCATCATCACCGCCGACAATAGCGTGATGCGCAACCTGACCCGGGATGATCTGGAACTGCTGCTGTCGTGATCCGGAAGGGATCGCTCAAATAGTTCAAGCCGTTCAAAGCGTTCAAATTGTTAAATCAAGAGCCCCGGATTCCGCTCCCGCTGCATCCGGGCTACGATCTTGTAAATTTTCCGGTTCCGAATCTTCTTCCGACAACGATTTGAACGGCTTGAACGGTTTGAACGACTGGAACGCGCTTTATCCGCTGCCCTTGCGGGTGATTTCTTTCATCAGTCTATGCCAGCCGTCGAGCGCTTCTTCGTATTGCGCCAGCGTGCCGCCTTTTTCCGGATACCAGCGTTTCCAGCCGTAATCTTTCTGGGCAACGCCGAAGAATAGGTCTTCGTAGAGTTTCTGGCCGTCCGGGCTCATCAGGAAATCGGTGAACAGCAGCGCGGCGTGGGGCCGCGGCGCCTGGGCGGAAACCGCGGCGCCGCCGGCGCTGGCGACCACCAGATCCATGGGCACCCAAGCCACCGGCGCGCCGCGCTTGGCGGCGACGTTGGTCGCGCTGTAGAACTGGCTCGGCGACGCGTAGATCTCGCCGGCGGCGACCAGTTGGGTGAGCGCGCTGCCGGCCATCATGTGGATGCGCATGTTTTGTTCCCTCAGCTTGCGCACCCAGGCTTCGCCTTTGACTTTGACCATGGCGCCGATCATGCGCGCGCCGGTGTCTTCGCCGGCGATGCCCATATTGTCTTTCAGCGCCGGGCGCATCAGGCCGTCGAAGTTTTTCGGCACATCGGCGGCGTTGACATGCCGCTTGTTGTAGGACAGGCCGACGTAGGATTCGCGCACGGTGGTCCAATAGACCAGCGTCTTGGACGCCCGCTCCTTGGCGTCTTCGGGAAACGCCGCGAGATGCGGCGAGGTGTAGGGCAGAAGCAGCTGGCTGTCGCGGAACGTCATCAATCCCGGCGGCGTGGTCTCGATGGCGTCGGCGATATAGCGGCGCGCTTTGGCTTCCGTCAGCAGCCGCTGCGCCAGCGCGCTCGAGCCGGTGCGAAACGTGTCGACGCTGACGCCGGGATATTTTTTCTCGAAGGCGGCGGCGATCTGCTTGTTCTGATCGCTCGCCAAAGTGGTGTACCAAACCAGTTTGCCCTCGCGCTTGGCGCCTTCGAATAATATCTTCTCGCGGTCGGCGCCGCTGTAGCTGCCCAGCTCGGCGGCGGTTTTGGCGGTTTGGCTCCACGCCGGGGCGCTGGCGAGCGAAATCAATAGTAAGATTACGGTGAAAAATTGCATTGGTCATTACCAATCCTTCTTAGTTCGGTGCGTTCGCAGGTTGCTGAAACTCTCTCGGAGTCCTTCGACACGGCTCAGGAGCGAGACAAGGAGGGTGTCTGATTGTCCGATGATTTTCCGTTCTGCCGGCTATGCCGAGCATGAGCCACTCGAAGCATCCTAAGCCGTTTTCCACAAGGTGTGACGCCGTTAGTTGCCGCGCGCTAGTGGAATTCTGTAAACGACGCAACTATTTTGCGTGGTTAGAAATGGTTGACAGTTACGCCATAGTCTCGGTAAGCTCAGAAAAATTGCCGGCAACCCAAGGAGGGTACTTTCATGGCTTACGATATTTTGATCAAAGGCGGGCGGATTTATGACGGCAGCGGGCTGCCGTCTTATCTGGGCGACGTGGCGGTGCAGGATGGCAAGATCGTCGAGACTGGGGCGGATCAACGGCAGCGCTAAGCGAGTGGTGAACGCCGACGGGCTGGCGGTGTCGCCGGGTTTCATCGACTTTCATACGCATCTCGATGCCCAGCTGTTGTGGGACCCGCTGGCGACTTCGTCTTGCTATCACGGCGTGACCACGGTCATCCCCGGTAACTGCGGCTTGTCGTTGGCGCCGTGTAAAGAACCGGATCGCGACACGATCTTGAGAAGCTTCGAGCGCGTCGAAGCGATCACGCTGCCGGCTTTGAAAGCCGGAGTGAAGTGGGGCTTTACCACCTTCGGGCAGTATCTCGACGCCATGCGCGGCAATCTCGGCGTCAATGTCGCTTCGCTGGTGGGCCACTGTGCGCTGCGCCAATTCGTCATGGGCGAAGCGTCCCTCGAACGGGCCGCCACGCCGGCGGAAATCCATCAGATGAAAGAAGTGCTCAAAGCCAGCGTGCGCGCCGGCGCCGCCGGTTTCTCGACCAATCAGAACCCCGTGCATATGTACGCCGACGGCACGCCGATCCAGAGCCGCTTCGCCACCGACGAAGAGATTATCGAACTGGCCTGCGCCCTCGGCGAGATCAATCAGGGCGCCGTGCAGATTTCCCGCGGTTCCCTCGGCGTCTCGGTGCCGATGCGCGAGAGCGTGAAGTTGTTCGAGGAAATTTCCAGCCGCTCCGGCCGGCCGGTGATCTGGCAGAGCATCACCCACCGCTGGGACAAGCCCAATGAATGGCGCGAGCTGTTGGACCTGGCCGGCGAGACCATCGACCGCGGCGTGCAGTCCTATCCGCTGTGCAACGCGCGCTTGTTCAACAACCGGCTGACCATGAAGACCGCGCAAGTGTTCGACGATCTGCCGACCTGGAAGACGATTCTGTTCCTGCCGTTGGAAGAGCGCATCAAGGCGATCAAGGATCCCGAGACGCGCAAGAAGATGCGCTTCGAAGCGGTCGAAGAGACCAAGTCGTCGCGCTTCTCGCGGCGCTGGGATCTGGTTTACTTGATCAACGCCGTCAAACCGGAAAACAAGCACCTGGAAAAAAAGAGCGTCGTCGAGATCGCCAAGATTCGCAATCAAGACATCATCGACGCTTTCCTCGATTTGTCTTTGGAAGAAGGCTTGGACACCGAGTTCCAAACATCGAGCACCAACGGCGACGAGAAGGCGGTGGCGGAGATCATCAAGAGCCCCTACGTGCTGGTCGGCCAGTCCGACGCCGGCGCGCATTTGATTTACGACGCCGGCTTCGGCTACGCGACGCGGCTGTTGGGCTACTGGGTGCGCGAGAAACAGATCATGACGGTGGAAGAAGCCGTGCGCAAACTGACCTTCATGGTCGCATCGATCTTCGGCCTGCCGGATCGCGGCTTACTGCGCCGCGGCATGGCGGCGGATCTGTGTCTGTTCGATCCGGCGACCGTCCGGGAGTGCGACGCCGAGATGGTGCAGGATCTGCCGGGCAACGAGAAGCGTTATATTCAAAAAGCGGTCGGCATCGAGATGACCGTCGTCAACGGCCAGGTGCTGGTGGAAAAGGAAAATCACACCGGCGCGTTGCCGGGAACCGTGCTCGGCGGCGGCAACGGCGCGGCGCTGCAGGCGGCGGCGTAGGGAGAAGAATTAGCCGCAAAGTTGTCCGAGCGAATGCGAAGGAACTGGAGCCACGCAAAGGCGCAAAAAAAAACTCGGAATATCTCTCGCAAAGGCGCTAAGGCGCAAAGTTCGGACCTCCACATTCCTTCCTCCCCCGCGACGCGGGGGAGGACTGAGGAGGGGGCTTGAATGACTGGCTAGCTCCGCGAAGCGGTTGAACGGCTTGAACGATTGGAACGGAAGTTAGAGGAGATAATGGGCGCCACTGAGAAAATTGCCCGGTTCATAGTCGACACCGACTACGCGGACATACCGCGCGACGTCGTTGAGAAGGCCAAGCGCTCGGCGCTGGACTGCGTCGGAGCCGCGCTGGCCGGCGTTGCCGAGCCGGTCAGCCAAACCATCACAGGTTACGTAACCAAGCTCGGCGGGCCGCCTCAGGCATCGGTGTTCGGCGCCGGCGTCAAAGTTTCGGTTCCAGACGCGGCCCTGGCCAATGGCTCCATTGCCCATGCCCTCGACTACGACGACTGCGGTGTGAAGATCGGCCATCCCAGTGTCTTGGTTCTGCCCGCCGTGCTGAGCCTCGGCGAGCATCTGGGCGCGTCGGGCCAGGATCTCCTCACTGCCTACATCGTGGGACTGGAAGTCGAGGGCAAGCTGGCGCTGCATGCGGACTTCAAGCTCATGCAGGCGCGTCTGAACCACCAGACCTGGTACGGTTCCATCGGCGCGGCGGCCGCCTGCGCCAAGCTGCTCAAGTTGGATGTCGCGAAAACTCGAATGGCATTGGGCATCGCGGGAAACTCCGCCTGCGGCCTGTCGGCCAATCACGGCAGCATGGCCGGCGCGATGGCGGCGGGCAACGCCTGCCGCAACGGCGTGATCGCCGCGCTCATGGCGCCAAGCGGGGATCACGGCCAATCCCAACATCATCGAAGGCGAAGAACGGTTTCTACGACACGCTGGTGGGCCCAGGCCACTACGACGCCGAGCGCATGGCGGACGGTCTGGGCAAGCCCTTTTACATCGAGTCTCCCGGCATCAGTCTAAAAATGTATCCGAGCTGCTACCACACGCACCGGGCGCTCGATGGCGTTTTCCAGTTGTTGGACGAACACCACCTTAACGATAAAGATATCGCCGCCGTCGACGTCGGCACCTCGGAGCGCGCATTGCGCGTGTTGGCATTCTCCGAACCGGCCACGCCGTACCAAGCCAAGTTCAGCATGCCGCACTGCATCGCCGCCGCGGTGGTGGATCATCAGGTGACGCTCGAGACTTTTACAGATCACAAGCTTAACGATCACAATATCGTCGAGGCCCGCAAGAAGGTTCAGCTTTCCTTCCCCAACGTGCCCATCTGGCCCGGCCTCGCGGACGTCGGCCCGGACATCGAGTTCGTCGGCAATCCGGTGACGATCAAGACCACCGATGGGCGGAGCTTGAGTGCGCGAGTGGATATACCGCGGGGCGATGCCTCGCTGCCGCTGACCGACGACGAGCTGCTAGGGAAATACCGTGACTGTGCACGCGCTCAGTTAAGCCAGGACAACATAGAGCGCAGCGTTGGCTTGGTTCGCGAGTTAGAGAAGGTGGGGGATGTCGGGACGCTGATGGCTATTCTCAGATCGCCTTTGCACAAGGCTTAAAATCTCAGGCGATAATTAAGTTTGAAATCATATAAAGATTTGCCCAGAACCCCGCTAGAAGCATGACACGCAACTTATGGAGTTTGCTTCTGGCGGTCCTGCTCGGCGCGAGTTCTCGACCCTGCGGCGCGGCGGACAAGGCCAATTTCGCTTACAGCGCGCTCAGCGGTCTGCAAGCGCCGCTGTGGGTCGCTAAAGAAGCCGGATTTTTCAAGAAGCACGATATCGACGCGCAGGTTCTGTTCATCGTCGGCGGCCGGGTGATCAGCCAGGCGATGTTTGCCGGCGAGCTGCAGATGGGACTGTCGAGCATGGCTGCGCTGCTGCAGGCAAACGCCGTCGGCGGCGACCTGACCTACGTCGCTTACTTCGGCAGCAAGACCGACTACGCGCTGTTCTCGACCAAAGACATCACCGACGTCAAACAGCTGCGCGGCAAGCGGCTCGGCATCGGCCAATTTGGCGGCGGGCCGGATTTCGCCTCGCGCATCGTTCTGGAAAAACACGGCCTCATCCCCGACAAGGACGTGCGCATCGTCCAGATGCTGGTTCCCGACTCGGGACGGTTGGCCGCGCTCCAGGCCGGAGTCATCGAGTCGATCCTGCTGCAAGCGCCGACCAGCCTCAGAGCCATGTCCTTGGGATTCAGGCAGCTGCTGGATTACTCCAACGAGCTGCTGTTCCCGCTGGCGAGTTTGACGACGACACGGGCTTATATTCGCCAGAGCCCCGCCGTCGTCAAGCGCATCGTCAAAGCCCACCTCGATGCCGTAAGATTCATGTTTGCCAACGAAGACGCGACGCTGAAAATCTTGGCAAGATATACCAAGATCGACGACACGGCATTTCTGCGCGAGTACCATAGGAAAATTATCCTGCCGAGGTTGAGCCAAACCCTCGTCCCCGACCGGGCGGCGATCGAGTTTATTCTCGATGTCGAACGAAAAAGAAATCCCGCCGTCGGCAAGCTCAAAGCCGAGAGTTTTTTCGATTCCACGTTCATCGACGAGCTGCGCAAGGAGGGGTACTGACCGGCCGTTACGGAATTAAATGGGGGCGTCGCACGCCGCATGGCAAGCTTTCCGGCTTCGACGCATCGCCGTTGCTGCCGGAAGAGCAGGACAAAGCGATCCGCGAACTGCCGCGCGACCGCGACGTGGTCGAGCTTTTTAAAAAGCTGTCCGGCGCCGATCCGTTGCCGCCTCTAGCCGTCTATTGCGATAGCTGAGACCAATAATTAATTTAGGAGAATGCTCATGCGAAGATTTCTTGCCGCCTGTCTGTTTCTGCTGCTCATGGGCTGCGGCGATAAAGCGAAGGATCTATACGATACCGCGCAGTTGGAAGAGAAGCAGAACAATAGGCCGCACGCGACGAAACTTTATCGGCAGATCGTGGAAGAATATCCCGACTCGCCTTACGCGAATCAGGCGAAATCTCGTCTGGCCGAGTTGGAGAAAGCGCGTTAGACAGGATAAGTAGCGGTTGTCTGTGCTCCGTTAAGATGCGCATACGGTGCGATACTAGACCTATGAAGTTTCTCATGACGCGAGTTCGTCTCCGGTCGGTCAGCCACCGCGTTCGAGTCAGATCATGAACGGTGTCCTGCAACAGGTTGAATGGGAGTCGCCCCTGGTCGAGCCCGTTCCAGACCCGGCGCTACAGTCCTACGCGCGGCGAAGGCAAGGGATTCCCCACCCGATGATCGCCTACTTCACACCAGTCCCCTGGATGGCGCGAGCCGTGATCGATATGCATCCCGAGTACGGGCTGCTCATGCACCTGGATCAGGACGTAGCGGATCTTGTCGTGCTGGTGGTCAGCCAGGAGAACTCATGCCGTTTCTGCTACGCCGCGGTCCGGGGACTGCTGTGGGCTCAGGGCATGTCCTGGGAGCGTATCCAACGCATGGAACAGGACCTGACCCGGGCCGATCTGCCGCCGCGGACCATGGCGGCTGTCGCCTTCGGGCGCAGCCAGTCGCGCTCGGGTCCCGCCGGAGCGCGGGCTGCCCGTGAGACTCTGCGTCGTTCGGGCTTGGGGCTCGAAGAGATGAAAGAAATCGCGTTCACGGCGGCATTGACGGATTTCCACAACCGCACCCATACGATCCCCGCGATCCCTGCGTATCCGATCGAGAGCATGCCCGATCACCTTTTCGTACGGTTGCTCCGGCCCTTGCTCGGCCTGATCGTTAAAAGATATCGTTATCGCGGCCAGCCCACCGTGCTCGACCCGGTGCCGCCTTATGCCTACGGCCGGCTGGTGGAAACCTACGCGGGTACTCCGATCGGCGCGATATTGGCGCGAACCCTCGCTGAGATGTGGGCATCTCCCCATCTCACGCGACGCTGCAAACTTCTGATGATCGCCGTCATCGCGCGCGGGCTCGGCTGCGAGGCCTGCGCGCCGGAGGTGAGTGAAACTCTCCAGAGAGAAGGATTGAAGGAATCGACGATCGCCCAGGTCCTGACTCATCTCGACGCGCCCGAGCTCGACGACATCGAGCGGCTGCTCGTGCCGTTCGCTCGTGAAACGATTTGGTTC
>CAWJZV010000047.1:0-20413 GCA_963847445.1 uncultured delta proteobacterium
ATTTGCGAGGCGCCGGTTTCGAGACAAATGATTTTCAGATTGGGATGCTTCTCCATGACGCCGCCGCACAGATAGACCATCAAACAGACCATGCTCTCGATGGTGCGACCGACCATGTGGGAAAAGAAAAAATTGTCGGCGAAGCGTTCGTGGCCCATGGAGCCGGTTTTGGTATCGTGAAAGATGATCGGCGTATTGGTCTTCTCCAGCTCGTCGAAGATCGGATCGAAGTGCGGGTCAGTCCATTCTTTGCCAGGGATCGGCGTCGCTTTGACGTTGAGCGCCTTGCTGCCCAACTCGCGCGAGCGGTGCAGCTCTTTAATCGCTTCCTTGGAATCTTGCAGTGGGATCACCCCGGCCCACATGAGTCGGCCTTTTTGCTGCGACGCGTACCAATTCATGTAATTGTTCTGCGCCCTGGCGTAGGCCGCCGCAAGCTCGGGATCGTCGGCGAACCAAAGAATGTCGAGTGCCGGCGAGTTGGGCGACAGCACGGCAACATCGATGCCGTCCAAGTCCATGTTGCGCACGCGCCCATGCGGCGTCAGATCGGCGGGTGTCACCCATTCTTTCTTTTCGGCTTTTTGCCGGCCAAGCTCGGAGCCGACCATGATTTGATTGCCGACCAGAGTCTTGCGCCGCTCGTTGTCCTTGGTCGGCAGCTTGCGCGGCAGGTATTCTTTATACCTCGCTTCGATGGTTTGGTCCCAGCTCTCCAAGTCGCCGACTAAGTGGCTGTCAAGATCGATCACCTTCATGCCGTCGATTGCCATGATCTCCTCCTGTTTTTACGTTCCGTCGATTATTTGACTACGGACTTTACGCCGAATTGCTGATCGAGGAAACCGCTTTTCTCAAACTCGCGCATGAAACTCTCGTCGATCAATTTTTCGAGATTGAGTTCAGCGATCTTGGGATTGCGCAGCTTCATGAAACGTTGAATGTTTTTCAAACCGTCGAGGCCGACGTAAGGCTTGCGCACGACACCGCTGACGTAATCTTCGTAGCCGTCGGCGGCGGCGCTTTGGTCTTTTATCCCAAGCCGTTTGGACAGAATCTCCATGGAGCTGCTCTTATTGGCCGGATTCAATACGTAGGCGTGGCCTTCGACCAAACTGCGCAGGACACTTCTCGCGATCGGCGCGTGATTCTGAAGATAATCGGCCTTGAGCACCAATCCCGTGCCTGTGAGTGCAATCTTGGCCGGCTCGCCGGGAATCCAGTAACCTTTCCTGGCTAGCGTCCGACTAAATATACCCGCCAACGCCCCGCCCTGGATCGTTCCGGTTTCGAGGGCGTTGCTGATCACTCGTTGGTCGCCAAAGGATGAAAGCTGCATCTTGTCGCGCTCAACGTTGATGCCGATCTGTTCGAGGACCAAGAGCGCCGACATCCAGCCGGTGCCGCCGATACTGGTGACACCGATGCGCTTGCCCTTCAGATCCGCGGCGGTCTTAATCTCTGGCCGGGTCACCAGTTCACTCTGCACCCGGTCGGCGAAGGCGGCGATCACTCTGACATCGAGTCCCGCCACCGCCGCACCCAAAGTCGCGGTGCCTCCGGTAAAGCCAAAATGGACATCGCCGGTGTTGAGCGACGCGATCAAGGTCGGCGAACCTGGGATAAAAACCATCTGGGCATCGATTCCGTTCTTGGCAAAGAACCCTCTGTCCTGGGCAGCCCACAGGGTTAGCACGACGGAACTCATCGAGGCGTGGCCGATGACGACGCGCGGCCGGCTTTGAGCGTTGACCTCACCCGGCGCCTGCGCGGAAGCGATCAACAATGAGACCAAGAGCAGTAGTTTGGCTAGGTTAATCATTCTCATCGGATAACAAATCGCTCATGGGGCGTCAAACGTCACGGCGTTTTGCGACAGTTAACGCAGGCGTAAGCCTTTCACAGGCCCAGTTCTTTCTGCGCCTGGCGCACATAGCTGTGGTCCGCGTAGCGATCGGGCGTCGGCAGCGGTTCTTTGAGGATGCCGTCTTTGAACTGGATATCGATATTGGCTTTCAATCCTTCAATTGTCACCGAGCCGTCGATGGGAAACACTTTGTTCTTAGTAAAATAATCGACGCCACGCCGGGCATAGGGCGGCTTGATGCCCATCTCGGCGGTGAATAAGTCGGCGGCTTGGTCCGGGTGTTCGTGGATCCAGCGCAGCGAGCGGATATGCGCCTTCAAGAAGCGCACGACGTTGGCGCGATTTTTCTCCGCCCAGGATGGGTTCACCGTGAGGCCGTTGAATTGATAGGTCGAGATGACGTCCATGGTGTCGCCCAAGCGCGTGAATCCCTGGTCGACGGCGATGTCTGAATAGGGAAAACCCAACACCGCGCCGGCGATGACGCCGGTTTCCAACGCGGTCAATCGGCTCACCGTGCCACCGGAGATCACGGTCAAGATAAAATCCCGTGGGAAGAACAGCCCCTTGCTCTTCAAAAACTCAAGCAAGATCGAGGTCGCGCCGCCGCGCAAGCTCGACACGCCAAGGCGCGCGCCTTTGAGGTCTTCGACCCGTTTATAGTTCTTGCCGCCGATGAGAAAGTATGGCGCGGCGTTGTCGACACCGGCGACGACCTTGAGAATCGCCCCTTTTTCGGCGACGGCGATAACGCTGTCGGCATTGAGGGTGCCGAAATTGATTTCGCCGCTGAGCAGCGCTTGCAGATGAACATCGGTGCGGCCGATGAGAATCAGTTCAACCTTGACGTTCTCTTGATTGTAAAAGCCGCGTTTTTGGCCGACGTAAAACGGCAAATAGAAAAGCGTCTTCGAAGTCATGCCGACTTTCAGAGTTTGGGCGTCGGCAGAAGCATGTAATAAGCCGATGGCGAAAGATATCGCCAAGACGGCGGTTAGGATTCGTTTCATCGAGAAATGATCCTCCTGCTTTGATCATTGACCGCTGGACGATACTACCCGGCGCCCTAGCGTGATTACAACTGGAATAAGTTAGCTTGACTTTAAGTGACCAGTGGATGTATGCGCAACTTCGAAGGGAAACGAATCATGAAAAATTATCTCGCCGCCGCGACCTTACTCGGGTTCGCATGCATCGGGGCAGCCAACTCGCACGCTCAAGGCTATCCCAAGCAGCCGATCAACCTGATCATTCCCCTCGCCCCTGGTGACGCCACCGATGTCGCCGGGCGAACTATCGGCGAAGGTTTGTCGAAACTGCTCAAAGTCCCGGTCGTGGCGGTCAACCGTCCTGGTGCCGGCGGCACCATTGGCACCGACAGCGCAGTGAAGGCCGCTAAAGACGGCTACACCATTCTCATCACCAACAATGCCTCGATGGTCTTCAACCGCGTACTCACGCCGGAGGCGGTGCCCTATGATCCCTATAAAGATCTGACACCGCTGGGCATGGCCGCGCGCACGCCGATTGTTTTAGCGGTGCATAAAGACACGCCATTCAAAAATTTCGCTGAGATGATCGAGTATGGCAAAAAGAACCCTGGCGGGATTCGTATCGGCACCGTCGGTCCCGGCTCGGTCGGCCATTTCACGGTCGAGATTGTCAATTCGATCAGCCCCGCCGACATGACGATGATCCCATTCAAAGGCGCCGGCCCCGGCGTAACTGCTGCGCTCGGCGGCCATATCGAGGGTGCCGCCGTGGCCCAGGGCGTTGTTGCCGAGCATCTCAAGGCCGGCACCATGCGCGGCATCGTCGCGTCGAGCAAGATGCCCGAGTTTCCGCAGATCCCGACGCTCGCACAGCTCGGTTACAAACAAAATCTCTTGGGGGTCTGGTCGGCGTTCTTCGCCCCTGCCGGAGTGTCAGCGGATGTGTCGAAAATACTGATCGCCGCCCTGGAGAAGGTCATCAAAGATCCCAACGTGGCAACGCGCCTAGGCAACCTCGGCATGGTCGCGGATTATGAATCGCCCGACAAACTAATAGCTGAAATACGCGAAGAACATCGCGCCGTGGAACAGATTGCCAAGAAAGCTGGGTTGATTAAATAGCCCTAACTGCACCGACAGGTTCACGATTCAAAAAAAGACCATCGCCTAACAGCGATTCAACCTGCATAGGCGCGTTGAATTCTAATTCGTGACGACCGTCACAGACTCAGCCGCTTCACGGCATTCTCGACGAGGATGTTCTTCTTCTGTTTGGCGGTCAAATTAGACTTCGTGGTTGTTCGGGTTAATGTTTGGAAAACAAACACCATGGCAAATGCCAGCCGTCTAACGGTTTGGGTGAGAGGCCGCAGGCCGCCACGGCCTTCTCCACCCGGTGGTTAGCTTCCGGTAGGTTTTAGCCGCAGTTTGGGTGGACGAGATACGACCGGGTGATCGGAATCTTTTTCCTTCTTCTTCAGGTCGGTACAGATCGCCGATAAGTCATAGTTGAATTTTGCCGCATGGGCTTCTCTTATCTTGCGAACTTCATCCACTATGGGATCTGATTTCATGGCTCACCACCTCCTAACTCTTCGGGTGAACAAATCACAGGGCTCTCAAACCCTGCCGCTTCAATGATAGTCCCGATTCGTGCTTTCATCTCGGCGTTGTTGATATGGCGGAAGTTCCAAGTCAAGAGAAAATCCATCCCGTGCACGGTTGCCAGTGAAATATGCAGCGCGTCTTCGGGACTCGATAGAGGTATCGCTCCTTCCTCCAACAGGCGTTTGCCTAATTGTTCGGCAGCGTCGTTAATCTCCAAAATGGGAAGCCCGGATATGGCTGCCAAGCGCCTTTGAGCTGCTTCAGTACTGCCGCTCTTCGCCTCCTCCACCACGAGTACCGAGACGTAAAGATCAAACCTGTCTCGAGCGTCCTGCCACCATTCTTGCGTGAGGGTCTGGCGGGCAGCAGTTACGATATCTCGACTCGACCGAGCTGTGTAATAGCTAATGACCGAGGTTTCAACGTAGACGGAAGACGGCATGACTAGACGTAGTGTATCAACAACGATTCTCCGAAGCTAACGCGAAGGCTGAGCGGACGAGGCCAGCGAGCAATGCGAACGGGCCGCAGATCATCCGTTTCAAGCCGTTGGTTAGGCCACTCTGCATGAAGTTACCATACTTCAATGTCACCACGGCCTCTAAAGCCAACTAATAGCGAAGACGGAGGAGGGTTGGTGGACCGTCGGCCTTTGGTGCGCTCGGCGCTGCCGCATTGCACAGGAATTTATCCGTCAGCCTGTCGCCAGCCCCTGCTTTTCCAAAAACGCGATCACGCCGGCAACCCCTTCGCCGGTTTTCAGATTGGTAAACAGAAACGGTTTGTCGCCGCGCATCTTTTTCGCGTCGCGATCCATCACTTCGAGCGAGGCGCCGACCAGTGGTGCGAGGTCGACTTTGTTGATGATCAATAGATCGCTCTTGGTGATGCCGGGGCCGCCCTTACGGGGAATCTTGTCGCCGGCGGCGACATCGATGACGTAGATCGTCACATCAGCCAGTTCGGGACTGAAGCTCGCCGCTAAGTTATCGCCGCCCGACTCGATAAAAATCACATCCAGATTGGCGAATCGGCGGCACAGCCGGTCCACCGCTTCGAGGTTGATCGAGGCGTCTTCGCGAATTGCGGTATGAGGGCAGCCGCCGGTTTCAACCCCAAGGATGCGCTCGGCCGGTAGCGCCTGGTGTCGTACCAGGAACTGGGCGTCCTCTTCGGTGTAAATATCGTTGGTGACCACCGCGAGATCGTAGCGCTCGCGCAGGGCGCGGCAGAGCTCGAGGATCAGCGCGGTCTTGCCCGAGCCGACCGGCCCGCCAATGCCGACGGAGAGAGGTTGCGATAATTTCATATGAGTTGTTAGGAACGAAACAACCGCGAATATTGCGTCTCGTGCCGGCTCGACAGTAGCGCCAAGCGCGGTGTGAACGTGCCGATGTCGTCGTCGCTAACTGTCGACGCCTGGGCAACGACGGCGGCGAGACGGTCGCCGATGGCGAGCAGCATCCGTTGTCCGTCGGTTTGTCCCAGGGGCACAATCTTGAGCGCAGCCATAACCTGATTCTCCGCCCATGACCAGAGATAGGCCGAAAGCGCCGCCGCCGGCGGTAGGTTCCACGAGCCCACGGCTAATGCGAAAGCGCTGGGAAAGGAAACCTCACCCAACTCGTTTACGAACGTAAGCGCATCTGCATCGATGCCGTCCAATTGGTTCAACAGCCGCGCCAGTGAGAATCCCATCTGCACCGTCTCGGCGCGCAGCTCGGCAGTCTCGCGGCTGGCGAGAATTAAATCGTTCCAATGTTGCACCGCGGCGAAATTTTCCGACCGCCACGCGTCGATCAAACGCAACAATACTGGCGCTTCCATGGACGCCATAGAATAGCTAAGCAGATCGATGATCCAAGCCTGCGCCGACTTTTGATCGTGCACGACACCGGCTTCCACTGCGGCTTCCAGGCCATGGGAATAGCTGAATGCGCCGACCGGCAAAACGGGACTGCTCAGTTGCAGCAAACGCACCAGTTCGCGACCGTTATCAAGATTCATTTGCTGCTCGCAACCGGCTCCGGGCCATATTCATGGATGCGGCCGGGTCGGCCTGTCTCTTCGCCGTGACGATGGCCATGGGCGTAGGCGCCCGCCTCGGGTTCGAACGGGGCAATCACGCGGCGTACCGTCGCGCCGAGACCGAGCAGCATTTTTTCGAGCACCGGGTCCTCGGCGATGCGGAGGAAACCATCGCCCACTTGGGCAGCGACATGGCGATTGCCCAAATGATACGCCAGCCTTGGCAACTCGCTCGGATGGCTCGACTCGATCTGTAAAAGACTCTCCGGCGCGGCGATGACTTCGATCAACGCACCGTCGCTGGCACGCAGCACTTCGCCGCCGCGCAAGATCGGCCCGCGCGGCAAGCGCACCAATGCTTCCTCACCGGATCGCAGCCTGCTGCTGAATTGGCGTTTTTGGCGCGCCGCGAAACTCAGTTCAAGCTGCCCCGCCAGCGGCGCGCCGCGGTTCGATTCACTTCTTTCGCTGATCTCGATCATCAGAATAGAAAATAACGTTGCGCCAGCGGCAACTCCCGCGCCGCTTCGCAGACTAGCAGCTCGCCGTCGGCGCGCACCTGATAAGTCTCCGGGTCGACGTCGATCTTGGGCTGATAGTCATTGTGGATCATATCTTTCTTGCGCAGTTTGCGGGTGCCCTTCACCGCCACCAGCGGTTTGGATAATTGCAGTTTTTGCAGTGCCGGATTTTTGCGACCCGCTTGCGAGACGAAAATCACCGAACTATTGAGCCCCTTGCCGAAGGCGCCGAACATGGGCCGGTAGTGCACCGGCTGAGGCGTCGGAATTGACGCATTGGGATCACCCATGGCCGCCGCGGCGATCATGCCGCCTTTGAGTATCAGCGCCGGCTTGACGCCAAAAAATGCCGGCTTCCACAGCACCAGATCGGCGAGCTTGCCTGCTTCCACCGAGCCGACCAGATGCGCCATGCCGTGGGTGAGCGCAGGATTGATCGTGTACTTGGCAGATGTAGCGTTTGACCCGCTGGTTGTCGTTTCTATCGGAATCGCCTTTGAGCGCACCGCGCTGCACTTTCATTTTGTGCGCGGTTTGCCAGGTGCGGATGATCACCTCGCCGACCCGCCCCATCGCCTGGGAGTCCGACGACATCATCGAAAACGCGCCGAGATCGTGCAGGATATCCTCGGCGGCGATGGTTTCCTTGCGGATGCGCGACTCGGCGAACGCCATATCCTCGGCGATGCTCGAATCGAGATGGTGGCACACCATCAGCATGTCAAGATGTTCGGCGATGGTGTTGACCGTGTATGGCCGGGTCGGATTGGTCGAAGACGGCAAGACGTTGGGCTCGCCGCAGACTTTTATGATGTCCGGCGCGTGGCCGCCGCCGGCGCCCTCGGTGTGAAAGGTGTGAATCGTCCGGCCTTTAAACGCTTTGATGGTCGCCTCGACGAAGCCCGATTCGTTCAATGTGTCGGTGTGAATCGCCACTTGGACGTCGAGCTTATCGGCCACCGTCAGACAATTATCGATGGCCGCCGGCGTCGTGCCCCAATCTTCGTGCAGCTTCAAACCGATGGCGCCGGCTTTGACTTGCTCGATGAGCGGCTGCGGCAAGCTCGCGTTGCCCTTGCCGAAGAAGCCGAGATTCATCGGAAACGCCTCGGCCGCACCGATCATCGATTGGATATGCCAGGGACCCGGCGTGCATGTGGTGGCGTAAGTCCCGGTCGCCGGACCGGTGCCGCCGCCGAGCATGGTGGTGACCCCCGACATCAAGGCGTCGTCGATCTGCTGCGGGCAGATGAAATGAATATGCGAATCGATGGCGCCGGCGGTGACGATCTTGCCCTCGCCGGCGATTACCTCAGTTGCCGCGCCGATGGGGATCGTCACGCCGGGCTGAATGTCGGGGTTGCCGGCCTTGCCGATTTTCCAAATGCGGCCGTTCTTGATGCCGATATCGGCTTTGACAATTCCCCAGTGGTCGATAATCAGCGCATTGGTGATGACGGTATCGGCCACCTTTGCCGAGCCCAGCTGGCTTTGCCCCATGCCGTCGCGAATGACTTTGCCGCCGCCAAACTTCACTTCCTCGCCGTAGGTGGTGAAATCCTTCTCGACTTCGATCCACAGCTCGGTATCGGCAAGGCGCACCCGGTCGCCCACCGTCGGACCGAACATTTCCGCGTAGGCATGGCGGTCGATCTTCATTTAAGCGCTCCCATGACCCTGGCGTTGAAGCCATAAATCTTTCGCTCCCCTGCCACCGCGACCAGCTCCACCGTGCGGCTCTGGCCGGGTTCGAAGCGCACCGCCGTGCCGGCGGCGATATTCAAGCGAAAGCCGCGGCTTTTCTTGCGATCGAACTTGAGCGCTTCATTGGTCTCAAAAAAATGATAGTGCGAGCCGACCTGAATCGGCCGGTCGCCGCTGTTGGTGACTTCCAAGGTCAGCGTCCGTCTGCCTTTGTTGATCTCGATCTCACCTTCGGCCACTTTCATTTCACCTGGTATCATCATCTCTCCTCAAACGATTTGAACGACTTGAACGGATGGAACGATTGGAACGGAGCCGATCTTTATTTTAAACAATCGGATTATGCACGGTCACCAACTTGGTGCCGTCGGGAAACGTCGCTTCAATCTGAATATCCGGAATCATCTCAGCGATTCCTTCCATCACATCGTCGCGGGTCAACAGCGTTGCGCCCCAGCCCATTAATTCCGCAACGCTGCGGCCATCGCGCGCGCCCTCCATGATCGCCGCGCTAATGAACGCGACGGCTTCGGGATAGTTGAGCTTCAAACCGCGGGCTTTGCGCCGCTCGGCCAACAATCCGGCGGTGAAGATGAGCAGTTTATCTTTTTCTCTCGGGGTCAATTCCATTGCAATCTCCTTATTGGGCCGTGGGTTGACTAGGCGTACCACAGACAAAATGACCGCTGGAAGTCGACTCTTATTTCCGTCCTTCCCGTGAAAACGGGAATCCAGGTTCTTTCGACTCCATGCCGGAATAAACCTGGATTCCCGCATCCGCGGGAATGACGGGGTAGGACACGGAACCGGAGAGATTTCTCGCTTCGCTCGAAATGACGGCGTGCTGCCGTCGTGCCTGTCATCCGCTCTTTCCATGTCAAGACTTCCATCTTGGTAGCAAGCTTCCCGTCGCACTTCCCAGTCTGTCATTCCGGCGCAAGCCGGAATCCACAAATTTGCCGGCAAACTAAAGACAAAGATGGATACCGGCATTCGCCGGTATGACGGATTCATGATTCGACCGACTTACGTCCTCCAGATTCTCGGTTCAACCGCCGTGCGCCCAATCACCGCCGGCCGGATCGCCTGCCAAATTTTTGTAAAATAAATCTTCGCCGCTGCGCTCGACCCGCCGAGATACCGTCCGACTAGGAGTCCAGGCAAAAGAGTTATGGCACCTTGGCCGCGCAGCGGTGCGATTTCACGGCAAGCTGCCAATAACGGCGGAGTCAATTTATCCGAGGCCGCCAGCATGGTGGCGACAACCGGCTCCCCAGCCAAGACTGCCGGTGCTTCGAGAGCGCGGTCATTACCGGCCAGGCACGCGCGCTCGAACCATAATGGTTTGCCGTCGCGTTTGAGGGTCGTGCGCGAACGCCATTCGCCGCTGCTGAAGCGCTCAGCCGAACCGGTGCGGCCGAGGCAGAGAATTTCCCAACCGATAAATGCTCCATTGCCACTGAGTTCGACGTCAAGACGGGAGTCGGCGCGGGCCCCGTCGAAGACAATGGTTTCCTGCGGCAACCATTCGAGACTGGCCGCGCCGGCCACGTCGAAAATGACTCGCTGGCGCGCCCAGTCTCCCGCTGAGCGATACCATTTTGCCGCACCCGGCGTAGTCAGCAATGCGCTGGCCTCGGCACCAAGGTCGGTGCGCAACTCAAGCTCGTCGCCGCCGGCGATGCCGCCCGGTGGATGAACGATGATCGCGTGGCAAACCTCGTCGCCTTCAGGATAGAGCGGCTTTTGAATTACCAGAGGACCATCGTGACGCCGCGCCGACAAGACCGTGCGCGCGGCGCGCCGTTCAAACTCGAGGGCGAGTCGAGCATGCCATGCATGGGATTGGACCGCCTCGGTATTCAATATCAGTCCCGGCAATGAACCAACCTGTTTTGTGAAAATCACGGAGTTATTGAAATCCCCCATGGGACAGCCGTTGTCGAGGTTTGCATCGTTCATTGGCCAAACCAACGGTCCTATCCAATAAGCGGCCGGAAACTTATTCGTTTGGCAAATCACTGCGGCGCGATAGCCGGGCAATCGAATCGATCAGCACGCGTTCTTTCTCGACCAGGGTGCGCAGCGATTCCTTGAATATCCGCTCCGATAGCAAAGGATATCGCAATAGTAAATTGCGAAAAACCTCAGCACTCCATTGCAGCACCGTCGCCGATTCCCGCGCGCGCACGGACGCCGCCCGAGGGATGCCGCAGAGCACAGCCAATTCGCCGAGGATCGTGCCCTGGCCGACGTCGGTGAGAATCATATCGCCGCCGTCGCGTTCGACGAAAACCTGTATTGTTCCGCCGAGCACGAGCACCGCAAACGCCGGTGGATCGCCCTCCTTGAATAGAAGTTCTCCCCCCGAGCAGGCGCGGATGTCGCCGCGCTCCAGCAGCCTTTGGGCGCCCTGGGCAGTAAAACCCTGCAACAATGGAAATGTCGTCATGGTCTCGGCGAATCGATCGTGCATAACCACCCTCGCCTCCCTTGCTGCTGCCGGCGACAGTATCGGCAACTTGGTTCGAGACACCTCGAAGCGAAACTTTTTTCTTGCGGTGCAGAGTATGACGAGCGCTTACACGCTCAACCAGCGCTTCACGTCGTCACCAAGAAGCCGCTCGCGGTCTCCTTCCATGATGATGGCACCGCGGTCGAGCACGCAATAGTAGTCACAAATCTCGCGGGCGAAGTCTAAGTATTGCTCGACCAGCAGGATGGCGATGCGGCCTTCCTCTTTGATGCGCCGCACCGCGGCTTTGATCGCTTCGAGCTCCGGCGACTCCCGTCTTGCGCCCTTGACCCGATGCAGCACTTTCTGGATCTGCTGAATGATCGATGGCTGAATTCCCTCCGTCGGCTCGTCCAGAATCAGCAGCTTGGGTTTCGTGAGCAGCGCCCGTCCAATCGCCAGCTGTTGCTGCTGGCCGCCCGAGAGATCGCCGCCGCGCCGTTGGCGCATTTCCTTGAGCACGGGAAACATTTCGTAAATCTCCGGATCGATTTCCCGGGTTTTTTGCCCGGCCAATCCGGTTAACAGGTTTTCTTCCACCGTGAGCCGGGGAAATATCTCCCGTCCCTGCGGCACGTAGCCGAGACCGAGGCGCGCCCGCGCGTGCGGTGAGGCGTGGGTAATATCTTGGCCGTCGAGCGTGATCGTGCCGGAGCGCACGCGCTCGACGCCCATCAGCGATTTGAGCAGCGTGCTTTTGCCGACGCCGTTACGGCCGAGCACCGCGGTACAGGTCCCGGCGGCGACTTCGAAGGAGATGTCGCTCAACGTGTGGCTGCCGCCATAGTAGTGATTTAATCCTTCAACTTGCAGCATGATCAGCGCCCGAGATAAACTTCGATGACCCGCTCGTCGTTCTGCACGGTATCCATCGTTCCTTCCACCAGTACGCTGCCCTCGTGGAGCACCGTCACCTTGCGTGCCAGCGACGCGACGAATGCCATGTCGTGCTCGACAACGACTAAAGAATGCTTTCCCTCCAACGACAGGAACAGTTCCGCCGTGCGCTCGGTCTCTTCGTCGCTCATGCCCGCGGCGGGCTCGTCGAGCAGCAGCACTTGCGGCTCCTGGATCAGCAACATACCGATTTCAAGCCACTGCTTTTGCCCATGCGACAAAAGCCCCGCTTGATCGCGCATGCGGTTCTTGAGATTTATTTGCTTGAGCATTGCGTCGATGCGATCCTCTTCCGCCGAATCGCGCCGGTGAAATAGGGTATCCCACACGCCTTTCGGGCTTTTGATCGCGAGCTCGAGATTTTCGTACACGGTGTGGTTTTCAAACACGGACGGTTTTTGAAACTTGCGGCCGACACCGAGGCGCGCGATCTCGTACTCGGGCAACTTGGTGAGATCGAGGGTCTGGCCGAGGAAAACCGTGCCGGTGTCCGGCCGCGTTTTGCCGGTGATGACGTCCATCATGGTCGTCTTGCCGGCGCCGTTGGGACCGATCACACAGCGCAGTTCGCCGACATCGATGGAAAAAGACAAATCGTTGAGGGCGCGAAAGCCGTCGAAACTGACCGTCACGCCTTCGAGATAAAGAATCGCCTTATGGGAGACATCGATCGCTTCGGCCTGGACCACGTGGCTGATACCGGTGCTTTCGATACCGCCGTCGAAGTCCCAATGTCTCGCTCGTCATTTGTCGCCCCGCCGCGCCAAGCCCATCACGCCTTTGGGCAAATAGACGGTGACCACGACGAATAGCGCGCCGAGAAAATACAACCAGAACTCCGGCCAGGCGACGGTGAAATAACTCTTGGCGCCGTTGACGATGGCGGCGCCGAGAATCGCTCCAGCGAGAGTGCCGCGGCCGCCCACGGCCACCCAGATGGCGATTTCGATGGAGTTCGCCGGCGACATCTCGCTCGGGTTGATGATGCCCACCTGGGGCACGTAGAGCGCGCCGGCAATACCGCACAACAGCGCCGACAGTGTCCAGACAAAAAGTTTGTAGTCGCGGGTGTTGTAGCCGGAAAACATCGTGCGCGACTCGGCGTCGCGAATCGCCGCGAGCACCCGGCCAAACTTGGAAGTGACGATGTAGCGGCACAGCAGCAGGGTCAGGATCAGAACCAACCCGGTAACCGCAAACAGGGTCACGCGAGTGCCGGGATGAGCCAGGGAGAATCCCATGATCCGTTTGAAGTCGGTGAAGCCGTTGTTGCCGCCAAATCCCGTGTCGTTACGAAAAAACAGCAGCATGAACGCAAAGGTCAGCGCCTGGGTGATGATCGAGAAATAGACGCCCTTGATGCGCGAGCGAAAGGCAAACCAGCCGAAAACAAACGCCAGCAAACCGGGCACGAGCAGGATTTTCAATAGCGCCAATGAGAAATACTCGCTGCCGGCCCAATACCAGGGAAACTCTTTCCAGTCGAGAAAGACCATGAAGTCGGGCAAGATGCTGCGATACTGCCCTTCGGCGCCGATCTCGCGCATGAGATACATGCCCATCGAGTAACCGCCCAGGGCGAAGAACAAACCATGGCCGAGGGAGAGGATGCCGGCATAGCCCCAAATCAAATCCATCGCCAAGGCGACAATGGCGTAGCACATGATCTTGCCGATCATGAGCAGGTAGTAATCGGAGAGGTGCAGCGGGTTTTCCGCCGGCAGCAGCAAACGCAGCAAAGGTATGACGAGCAACACGACGGCTGAAAAAACCCCAAGGCCGAACCAGGCCGGGCGGCTGTAAAACGAATTCGCTAGCGTTACCTTGCGAATCCATCTCAGCTCTCCGCCATGCGTCCCTTCAAGGCGAACAATCCTTGGGGCCGTTTCTGGATGAACAGGATGATGATGATCAGGACAAAAATCTTCCCCAGCACGGCGCCGGTGAACGGTTCTAAAAATTTATTGATTTCGCCCAAGACCGATGGCGGCGATGATGGTGCCGGCCAATTGGCCGACGCCGCCCAGAACCACGACCATGAACGAATCGACGATATAGCTTTGGCCCAGGTCGGGGCCGACGTTGCCGATCTGGGATAACGCCACGCCGCCCAGACCGGCGATGCCGGAGCCAAGACCGAAGGTGAGCCAGTCGACGCGCGGCGTCGGGATGCCCATGCAGTCGGCCATGGTGCGGTTTTGCGTCACGGCGCGGACGTAAAGACCGAGTCTTGTGCGGGTGAGAAAAAGCCAGACTAGAAATACCACGAACGCAGCGAACAAAATGATCACGACGCGGTTATAAGGCAGCACGACATCGGCGCCGAGATTGAAACCGCCCGACATCCAGGCCGGATTGGCGACCTCGACATTTTGCGCGCCGAATAGCGAGCGCACCGACTGAGTCAGCATCAAGCTGATGCCCCAGGTGGTGAGCAAGGTTTCCAGCGGCCGGCCGTAGAGAAAACGAATGACGGTGCGCTCCAGCACGATGCCGACCAACGCCGCCACCGCGAACGCCATCGGCACCGCCGCGGCGATATACCAGTCCAGCCAGTTGGGCAAATATGCTCGGAACAAACTCTGGGCGACATAGGTGGTGTAGGCGCCGAGCATGAGCATTTCGCCATGGGCCATATTGATGATGCCCATCAACCCGAAGGTGATCGCTAGACCGAGGGCGGCCAGCAATAGCACGCTGCCGAGGCTCAGACCGCTAAACAGCGTGGCGGCGATCTGGGGCAAGAGCGAGCGGCGCTCGATGGCGCGCAGCGCCGCGGTCGCCGCGGCCCGGACGCCGGCATCGGTCTCGATAAAACTGCCATCCGAGTTTTTTTCCAGCAGCTTGCCGATAATCTGTTTCGCCTGGGGATTGTCGCTGCTGCCCAGTAAATTCACGGCGTCGCGGCGCAGTGCGGCATCGCCGCTTTTGATTTCCACGAGTGAGCGTGCCTGGTTGAGCAAGCGCTTCACTTCGTCGTCGCTTTCTTTGCTGAGAGCGGTTTTGATCAGCGGCAGCATTTCGTCGCTGGGATCGCCGGCCACTGCCCGCGCCGCCGCCAGGCGCTCGTCCGATTGGATGAAACCAGCTTGAGCGCAGCGATGGCGCCGTCGAGGGCGGCGCGAATCCGGTTATTGATCATGATCGCTTCGCGTTTGTCCGCCGGCGCGACAATCGGCTCGCCGCTAAGCGCGTCCTTGGCCCCGCTGCCCTCGACGATCGCCAGACGGCCATTCACCAGCACAAGGATATCGTCTTGGAGCGCTTTCAATATCGGGATCGCGGCGGCATCACCGGTGGCAACCAGCTTCTGGATCGCGGCAAGTTTAGCGTCGCCATCTTCGGCGCCGAGCTGCTTGGCTGTCGCGCCATCGATGGCATAGGCCCAGGCGGCGCTGGTGAACAGCATGACGGTAAGTGCCGCGGCTCGACACCAGCACGGTGTGATCATTGGGTGAGCTGCTCTCGCATAATGATGAAATAAACTGAACGTGCTTCGACCCTTCGAGGGGCCCCGAGAGAATTTTACCGCAACTTGCCAGACCTTTGTGGGAATCTCAACGACCGCGGATTGAGCAGCGCCGGAAACTGCATCGAGTTCCCGGCGCTGCTGTCGGTTCTATTTCTTTTTCGCGATGATTTCCGGTTCGTCTTTTTTCTTGTCGTTGCCGGCGATGTAGGGGCTCCAGGGTTTGGCTTTCACCGGGCCCGGCGTCTTCCACACGATATTGAACTGTCCGTCCGCCTTCACTTCGCCGACGAACACCGGCTTGTGCAGGTGATGATTTTTCTCGTCCATCTTAATCGTAAATCCCGAAGGCGCCTTGAAGCTCTGACCGCCCACGGCGGCGATCACTGGGTCGACATCGGTGGTTTTCGCTTTTTCCACCGCTTGCTTCCACATGTATATGCCAATGTAGGCGGCTTCCATCGGGTCGTTGGTCAACGGTTTATCCTTGTGGCCGGCAAGATTTTTCGCTTTGGCGTAGGCCGCCCACTTCTTGGTGAACTCATCGTTGGTCGGATTTTTCAGCGACATGAAATAATTCCACGCCGCCAGATGTCCCACCAGCGGTTTGGTATCGACGCCGCGCAGCTCCTCCTCGCCGACTGAGAACGCCACCACTGGAACATCCTTGGCTTTTAGGCCCTGATTGCCCAGTTCCTTGTAAAAAGGCACGTTGGAGTCGCCGTTGATGGTCGAAATCACCGCGGTCTTTTTGCCTTCACCGGCGAATTTTTTGATTTTGCCAATGATCGTCTGATAGTCGGTGTGGCTGAACGGCGTGTACTCTTCCAGGATATCCGCGTCGGGAATATTCTTAGATTTCAGGAAGGCGCGCAGAATTTTATTGGTCGTGCGCGGGTAGACATAGTCCGTGCCGAGCAACACGAAGCGCTTCGCGCCGCCGCCGTCCTTCGACATCAAATACTCGACGGCCGGAATCGCCTGCTGATTTGGCGCGGCGCCGGTATAAAAAACATTTTTCGAAAGCTCCTCGCCTTCATATTGCACCGGATAGAAAAGCAAGCCGTTCAATTCCTCGAAAACCGGCAAGACGCTCTTGCGCGACACCGAGGTCCAGCAGCCGAACACCACGGCGACTTTGTCCTGGGTAATCAACTGGCGCGCCTTCTCCGCGAACAGCGGCCAGTTCGACGCCGGATCGACAACCACGGCCTCGAGTTTCCTCCCTAACACGCCGCCCTTGGCATTGATCTCTTCGATGGCCATCAGGGTCACGTCCTTGAACACGGTTTCACTGATCGCCATGGTTCCGCTCAACGAATGGAGCACGCCAATTTTGATGGTATCTTTACTCTGCGCTCTGACCGGCAGCGGCATCGCCAGCAATGCCGCAATTCCCGTGAGCGCGCTCAGGCGCTTGAAAAAATTGCACCGGCCTTGTCGAATCGCGACATTGATTCTCTTAAATACGGTAGCCATGAACTCCCTCCATGTAGCAAACGGTTAATAATGAATTCCCCTAAATTCCCCCGTCACGAATCTTTGCTAGAATAAAAACTGCGCTTGGAACCTAAAGCGATGCGCATCGCGCGCCTTGGGTTGGCCGCGAAAGTTGTCGTTGTCGAGAAAGCTATAGTCGGTCTGAAGCTTCAGGTTGTGGCCATGGATGTAGTAGTTCAAGCCGCCGGTGTACGCGGTGGTCTTGCGATTCACTCCGGCAACATTCAGCTTGTCGAATTCAACCCCCGAGATCCGCCCGGCCAATTCCAACTTGCCGGGCACAAGATAATAGCCAAGCTGAGAGTAGTATCCCCAGTCATTGCCATCGGACAGTCCAGGCGTGGTATAACTGTCGCGGCGATAATAACCGGCACCCTGAATAGTCAGCTGCTCCCAACGAAAACCGAGATCTAACGTGACGTTGGTCGTGCTATCTTTGCTTAGCAAATTTTGAAACGACGAAGCACCGTCGATGGGATTGTAAGCCACCGCGACGCCGACGGAGAGTTGCGGTTCGGTCACGGGCTTGGGCGAACTCTCGTAGTAGCCATAGGGTTTAAGAATGTCCAATTCCAAGCGTCCGAGCGCGCCGATGTTACTGCCGATATTCTGCTGCCCAGGCGCATCCAGGGCGCGGACACTGTTAAGCGTTGCCGCGTGATAGGAAAGCGGGCCGAGTTTGCCGGAAACATGAGCGCCGATGCCGCGCGGCAGATTGAACGCATAGTCAGCTTCCGACAAATCGGAGAACAGGAGATTTCCCGGATGGGTGTAGAATTGCCGGCTGTACGGCAGCACAAAGCGCCCACCCTGCAGGCCAAATTCGGGAGCGAAACTATATTTCATCCACCAATCCAGCATCGTAATATCGTTATTGTTGCCGAAAGTACTGCCCTGAAGCTGCATGAAATAATTTAGTTTAGGGTCAAACATCGTCCCTGACAGCGCTAACCGAGCCAGCCCGACATCGAAATTCTGGTTGGTGTGTCCATTCTCGGGCGCGTCGAACGTGTAACGGAACTGGGCGAAGCCGTTCGCCACCAGCGAGAACGGCTTGTCCTTACTGCGGATATAAAATCCGTCGTCGTAACCGGCCTCGACGGCCGGCAATTTTGCAATTGCTTCCGCCTGGGCTTTGGCTCTCGCCTCGTTTTTCGCCTCCTGCGACTCGACGCGCTTCTCAAGCTGTTCGATATAAGCGCGTTGCTTCGCCAACTCTTGGCGCAGCAGTTTTAAATCCTCCGCGGATTCCGCCGCTATCGACCAGCCCGAAGTGAAACCCAAACTAACTGCCCCCGCCACCATTGCGATGGCCACACGATCCCATGCTCCCCTCATAAATGATCCTCCTCTGATGTTTTGCTACTCGTTGCATTGTCGATCCGCCGTTGGATCAAGAGGAGACCACGTTGTCTTCCAAACCTGGTTATGCGAGTTGAGCAACTCCTATGCCGGAAAAGAAGCAGCTCGTGAAATAACTTAAGGTACTTGAAACAATGGGATTTCAGCACCCGCCGAAGTATTTCATGCCCATTTATTTTGCAGCAGCTGGCTAATCCCTAGGCACACGCCTATTTTGCGATCAAAGGAGATATGACCGGCGGGTAGTCGTAATTCGCTGAATTGGGTGTAGTGAGGTGAGTCAGTTTCAATCGCCGGTTTAAAACCGTGACTAACAAACTTTCTCGCAAACCAGCTTTATCGCGCGAGGAAGACCGCCATCAACTTGCTAACGCTTTCATGAAGCATCGCTCGATCATCACGTCGACACTGATGCCCCGCTTGAGCCGGCGGTTTTCGAAATCTTGGTCGATGACTGTGGCTATGGGTCTGGGTCTTTTGTAACCTTTTGTCGTCTCGCAAAAAAATGCGCCGTTTGAGACATCACCATGCCTCAAACGGCGCCCGTCCTTATCGTCGGATACTCTGTAGGAAGTTTATGAATTGCAGATTTGCCGCTTCGCCGCGTCGTCGCCGAGAATATTATCTTTTTGCTTTGCCGCCAGAGCCGTTCGCGCGCGGATTCTGGCTACGGTGTGCGGTAACTCCGAATCGAAGCGCGGACAGTCGGAGGCCATCAAGATATATATGATCCTCGCCGATTTCCTTGAGCGACGGGCTTATATCGCTTTCGTCCGCTTCGCAGGTCACGTAACAATTGTGCTTGACGTAGCCCGCCGGCGTCATTTTGAGCTCGCCGGAAACCTGCGGGTAAATTCTTGGCCCGCTCCCAGTCGGATCGAAAGTTGTCGCTCCAGCTTAAGTTGATATCATCGCGTTGGCGCACTCTTTCTATTTACCCAACGCTTTCATAAATGAGCGGTCGATCATGTCCTCCAGAGTCACTTTCTTTTTTATTCTACCGGTCTGGAATTCCTCTTCGATCACGGCCGGAATAATTTTTTCGGCGATCTTGCCGTCCAGCGGGAACGAATCACGATATTCGTCGTATCCCGCCGGCGCGTAGGCCGGGTCTAGCTTGACGTATTTGAGCATGGTCTTCACCGCATCGTCTTTGTTCTCATGCGTATACTTTACGCCCTTTTGATAGGCGCGAAGAAATTTCGTGACTTGATCCCTTTCTTTGCTGAGGTAGGTCTCCTTAGCGGCAAAAGTTTCATAGGGCCATTCCGGAAAGACTTCTTTGAGGTCGAGAAGCTTATTATAGCCTTGCGCTTTGGCGATCTCGGTCACCGGGAACCATACCAGGGAAGCGTCCACACCCTTCGCCGATAGGGCCGCGAATCGCGCCGGCGTGCTGCCGATCTGGAGTATGGTCACATCCTTGGTGTCCACGCCGAAGTGGCGCAGGCTCGAGCGCGTCAGAAAGTCGGTGAGCGAGCCGAAGCGGCTGATCGCAAACCGCTTACCCTTGGCCTGCTTCATCGACTTGAAGTCCGGCTGAGAGTAAAGCTGGAACGGCATAATATTGGAGACGCCCCAAAAGTTTTTGACGTCGATTCCGGCGGCGCGGCCGCCGATGGTTTCGACGAATGCGCTGCCCATGATCTGCACGTCGCCGCCGATAAGCGCCTGAAGATTGGTGGCGCCGGCGTTAAATAATACCAGCAGAACGTCTAGCCCTTCGTCTTTGAAAAAGCCCTTTGCCTCGCTGACATAGACGGGCAAGAAAGCCACGTTCACGGACGACAGGCCGACGACAATTTTCGCCGAAACCGGTTGCCAGAGCAGTCCCACTAACAATAACGTCGAAATGATCAATACACTCATTCGTTTCATCGGCTCGTACCTTTCTTTTTGCGCAGCACAGTTATGGTTTAGGTGTCTTGGTTAGTTCGGCATTACTCAGAG
>CAWJZV010000048.1:0-305672 GCA_963847445.1 uncultured delta proteobacterium
ACGCGCCGGGTCTTGTGATAGGGCGGCATTTCCGCCTGGGCCATGCTGATATCCTGCGGCACTTCGATGATCACCGGTCCCGGCCTGCCGGAACGCGCCAGCGTAAAGGCGCGGCGAAACACTTCGGGAATTCTTTCCGCCGACGGCACGCTGAACGTCCACTTCGCCATCGTCTGAAAGGTGTCGAGGTAAGGCACTTCCTGCAGCATGCCTTTGGCCAATTGGTGGCGCGAACTATGGCCGAAGATCACCACCAGCGGCACGCAGTCGGTGAACGCATTGACGATGGCGGTAAAGGCATTGCAGCGTCCCGGCCCCTTGGTCACCATCGCCACGCCGACCTCGCCGGTGCTGCGCGCGTAGCCGTCGGCGATGTAGACCGTCGCCTGTTCATGGCGTGTCAGGATCAACGGCACCCGGCCATTTTCATGGAGCGCGTCGAAGATCGGCAAGATGTCGTCCCCCGGCAATGTGGAGACGAACTTCACGCCTTCGGTTTTGAGAATATCGACCAGTGCATCGGCAGCGCGCATATTTTGTTCTTTCTATTTGCTGGCAAATTTTTTGAAGAAGCCCTCTTCTTCGAGCTTGCGAACGAACCGCATATCGACGAAGTCGGCGGGATTTTTGTTGATTAAATTGGGCTGGCGCTCGGCGTAGTGGTCGAGCACGAAGCGAATCGCCTTCGAGGGACGGCGGCAGGTTTTGGTTCAACAGTTGGCCGACGGTGCGCTGCGCTTCGACCAACGCCGGATCGTCCTTGGCGACGCGCATATACTTGGCCACCACCGGCACGGTCAGCTCGGGGCGGGTCTTGTACAGATAGATCGCTTCGCACGTCGCGCGCAAAATATTGAGAATCACCTCGGGGTTGGCGTCGATGAAACGGCGCGTGCTGACCACCGATATCACCGGGAACGGAAAGTCGAGACTGGCGAGATCGAAGATTTCACGATGGCCCTGTTTCGCCGCCATGGTCGATGTCGGCGGCGTCAGCACGCCGGCTGAAATTTACCTTGGAGCAATCCGGCCAAAACTTCCGGCGATCCGCCCGCCGGGGTCACGCCGACATCGCGATTGGCCACCCAGCCGAATTGCTTGAGAAATACCAAAGCGGCGAAATAACTATTGCCGCCGACGGCGCCGGCGGCAATGATTTTGCCCTTAAGATCGGCAATCTGCTTGATCTGCGGACTGGCGTGAATCGCGAAGGTCAGCCGGGTAAACACGGTGCCGAGTATCGAAATCTCCGCCCCTTGCGCCGACGCCGCCACCGCTGCCGCGCCGCCGACCTGCGAAACATCGATGGAGCCGCCGAGCATCGCCTGGATCGGCCGCGAACCACCGACATAGACTAGCTCGGTCTCATAGCCGCCGTATTTCTCGAACAGTTTTAGTTCATGGGCGATCCAGAACGGCGGATTGGCGTAGGCGAAGGCGCTAAAGGCGAGGCGCAGCTTCTTTGGCTGCGCGGCTTCGAGGCGCTGCGCAATGACAACCGGCGCGCAAACCAGCATCGCGAGAAGGATGCGAGTAACGATTCGTTTCATTGAATGCACCGCTCGGATGAACAGCCTGAGACATATTGGCAAACGATTCGGCAGTCAAGGCGATTGCAACTTCGACATTCTCGCAACCGGCGAACTGTGATGTCATCCGAGGCAGCCGAGTGAATTTGCAAAGTATCGCTAAGATGTCTGACTTTCGTCACTCCCGCGAAAGCGGGAATCCGGATCGTCCGCGCTAGTTCAGAATCGCCTGGATTCCCGCGGCGCGGGAATGACGGAACTGCTCCTGTCGCAAGCAAGGAATTTCAACCATCCGCAATGGGTAATGAGAATTCGGCATGAGAGATTCTAAGCAGCGATTTTTTCGCCAGCACGTCCCGCGCCCTAACCGCGACCTCGGCGATCAACGAGCCCATCTTCGGATGCACCGGCTCGATGTCGGGCTCGATGCCAAACTGGCGCAGGACCTGAGTGCACACCGGGCCGACCGAGCCAATGACGATCTTGTTAAAACCCTGGCGCAAAGCATCGGTGGCTTTATCGAAGCCGGCAATCTGAAAAACATGATCGACCTGGGCGCCGTTGGTAAATAGCGCCACATCGGCGTCGCCGTGAACAATCTTCACAATGGCGTCGCGCAGCGGCGCCAGATCCTCGGGCAATGCCCAGCGATAGATGGGAATCGCGGTGACGATGGCGCCGCGCTGTTCCAATGCGGCGATAAGCTCGGGATTGGCGATGCCGTATTCTTGAATCGCGATGCGCTTGCCGCGCACCTCGACAGCGGTGTCCAGGGTCGAGAGAATTTCGCGCCAGGTGTTGGGTTCCGGCACGGTTACCGCCGCTTGCAGTGCCAATTCCTTTAACGCGGCGACCGGCTTGGGGCCGCGCGCGACTAATTGGACCTTCTTCAATGCGGCGAGAATTCTTTCTTGGGCAAACTGTGTGAGTAAGAATCTCATTGAGCGTCCTGGTGCCGACACCGGTCATGAGGATAAGCATCTCGAACCCGCCCGCTTCGATCTGCGGCACGAGTTCGAGCGCCGCGCGGTTTTCGCTGAGCGGCACCTCGCGCATGGACGGCGCGACCAGCGGCGCGCCATCGTAACGGCGGATCAGTTCCGCCATCTCTTTGGCGCGCCGGCTCTCGAAGCAGACGACTGTGAGCCCCTGGAGACTCCCGCGGCTAGGCGATTCCATAGAAAGTTTATTCCAGCTTACGCTTCTACGCCCAATTCGCGCAGCAACAGCGCCTTGGCGCGCGCGACATCGCCGCGCATCAGCAGTTGGCGCACATCGCCGCTCAAGGCGCGCCGCCAGGTTTCGAAGGGCACGCTCACGCCGCGCCCATGCAGCTCGGCGCGCGCCTCCGCGGCTAGTTTTGCCAGCAATGTATATTCATCGGTGAAGTAAAGCTCGAGTTCTTCGCGGATGGTGCGCGACAGCGCCGGGCTGGTGCCGCCGCTCGACACCGCGATACTGAGAGCGCCGCGGCGCAAAACCGACGGCAAAATGAAATCACAATGTTCCGGATCGTCCACCGCGTTCACCCACACGCCCAACCGCCGGCCGTCGCTGAACACCTGCGCATTCACTGCGCCGTCATCGGTGGCGACAAAGACGATTTCATGTTCGGTTAGATCGCTGGCCTGGTAGCGGCGGGCGATTAGCTCGATCGCATGATCTTTCGCCCAGTGCGCGATGGTATCGGTGATCGCCGGACTGACGACAGTCAGTTTGGCACCGGCCTCAAGCAGGCCGGCGATCTTGCGCTCGGCCACCGCCCCGCCGCCGATCACCAGACAGCGCCGTTCGTTCATGTTCAGATAGATGGGATAATAGTTCATCGGCGTTTCCACTCGGTGTTAGAAGTATCGCTGGTTGCGAATCTAACCCGTGATGGCTATCCCAGACAAACGGTTGGTCGCCGAAATAATCCATTCCCTGGGCCCAGTCCATGAGTTCCTCGGTCGCCAATCGTTCGAGATCGCCGCCCCACTCTCCGGCTTCTGCAAATTCACGCGCCATATTCACGCACCTCGCGACGCCGTTAACGAATCGTTGGAAACCGTCAGCCGATCTAGATCCGCCGGCGCCGCATCGTTGAGCGAATTTGGCAGGAACCAATCGAGCGTACTTTTCAAGCGAACCACGTCACCGACCACGATCAGCGCCGGCGCTTTGATGGCAAACGAACGTTCGACGATATCCGCCAGCGTGCCGGTCACGGTCGTTTGTTGCTGCGTCGTTCCCTGGCGAATCACCGCCACCGGCGTATTCGGCGAACGGCCATGGGCCAGCAGCTTGGCGACGATCGCCGGCAGATTGTGCAACCCCATCAAGATCACCAAAGTGTCCACCGCCGTCGCCAGCTTCGCCCAGTCGACGGAAGATTTAGCCTTGATCGCTTCATGGCCGGTGACCACGGCGAACGACGAAGCATAGTCGCGGTGCGTCAGCGGAATGCCGGCGTAGGCAGGAACCGCGACCGCCGAACTCACGCCGGGAACGATTTCGAAGGGAACACCGGCGTCGGCCAGCGCTTCGGCTTCCTCGCCGCCGCGGCCAAAGACAAACGGATCGCCGCCCTTCAAGCGCACGACTTCATGACCGCGCCCGGCGTAAGCGATCAAAACCTCGTTGATCTCCGACTGAGCGATACAATGGTGACCGGCCTTCTTGCCGACAAATATTCGCTCAGCGTCGACTGACAGCTCATCGAGCAGCACCGGATTGACCAGTTGATCGTAAACCACGACTTGCGCACTGCGGAGCAATTGCAAACCGCGCACGGTCATCAACCCCGGATCACCCGGCCCCGCGCCGACGAGATAAACTTTGCCTGGTTTCATAAATCGATTCCCTATTAAGCCTTCAGGCGCCTTCAGTATGCAGCCCGCATTCTTTGCGTATCAGGATTTTCCCACCACCAGCGCCCGGCGCGCAGATCTTCGCCCGGCTGCACCGCTCTCGTGCAAGGCGCGCAGCCGATACTCGGATAGCCGCGCGTGTGCAAACGGTTAAACGGAACATTCTGCTCGCGAATGTAAGACCACACCTCGTCGTGACTCCAATCCGCCAGCGGGTTGATCTTAACGATACCGTCGTGCCCCCGGTCCACCTCAACCTTAGGCACGGCGCTGCGGGTCACCGCCTGTTCCCGGCGCAGGCCGGTCATCCAAGCATTGAGACCGTTGAGGGCGCGCTTGAGCGGCGCGACTTTGCGAACCGCACAGCAAAGCTTGCGATCTTCCACCGAGTTGTAAAACAGGTTCAACCCTTTGGCCC
The DNA here is from genome assembly GCA_963847445.1 of uncultured delta proteobacterium. Lineage (GTDB taxonomy): Bacteria > Desulfobacterota > Binatia > UBA9968 > UBA9968 > DP-20. The sequence continues at coordinate 4,797 of CAWJZV010000048.1, forward strand.
GCACCATGGCTTGCACTTCAAGGGCGTCAGGAAAGTAGACTTCGACGCCGACGCCGTAGCGCGCCCGGATCGCGTCCATGCAATCGTAGGTCTCCTGATTAAGCCGCCCGGTGTCCAGAGTGAAAATACGGAAATCGCTGCCGCGCAACCGGTGTATCATATCGATCAGCACCGACCCCTCGGCCTGGAATGAACAGGCCAGCGCAATGTGCGGCGAAAACGTCTCGAGCGCCCAGCGCAAAACCGTTTCAGCCGGGGCTTGCTCTAGATCCGGGGTTATTTCTGTGGCGGCTAATTCAATGGCGTTCGTCGTTGTCATAATCATCCATGATCTAGTTTGCGGGCAAATTCTCCCATGCCTTTTGCACATCAACGGCAACGGAACTCTTCACGTGCAGATTCAATTGCCGGCGCGAATCGCCGTCGCGCTCCACGCTCACCGTGGCGCCGCCGAATAATTCCTTGGCCACTGCTTCGACATCGCCTTTGAGCGCGTCGAACGCCGCTGGCGAATTCTCGCCCACCAGCCGGTCGTTGACCGACACCACCGCTTCGTTGGCGGCAAAGTGCAATTTGCCGCGCAGCGCCGGTTCCGCTTCGAGTTTGCGGCAGTTGTCCAGGGCGGCGCGAATCACCGCACTGAGCTTCTCCTGATTGGACCCGGCGAGGGGCGCTTTTTGGCTAAACAGCAATCCACGGCGAGCGCCGCTTTCGTCGATGCTGACGTTGGCGTGATTGGCGATGAGAACGATCCCAGGCCCGGCCTGCATGTGGCTGTAATCGGCAACGTCGTGGTAAACCCCATCGGTGGCTTGAATCCACGAGTGAAAGATCTCGATGAAATCGGTCAGCGCAATGGCATTTGGCTGCTCGACGAAGAACTTCACGTTTATTTTTTGCAGTTCCATATTCACTCCAGATCGTCGCTGCGAACTCAATTCGCAGCCGATGCAGATGCGAAGAAAATCCCCCTTGATCCCCCTTTTTCAAAGGGGGAAACAAGTCCGCGAGTTCCCCTCTTTGGAAAAGAGGGGTTAGGGGAGATTTTCTTACTAGCCAACTTGCGCCCAATATGCATCACGCCCCCGGCTGCGCCGCCGGTCGCGATCGCCGGTGCGCCGGCAATACCGCCGCGCACCTTGTTATGACAGTCATGGGCCGCGTCGATGAACAATTGGGCTTCTTGCAATAGTTGCACGGCGCGGTCGGCGTCCGCGGTCTTGCCGGCGCCGACAAACTCCTTGGCCTTAAATAAGTACTCGGCGAACTTGCCGCCGGCGTACTTGTCCCAGAAAAGCTGCGTGTCGTAAAAACGCTGGGTAAACTCAATGACGATCTGCTCGTCGTTTTCTGAAATCGCCGGGTTTTGGTCTTTCACCAAGCCTTGCGCCGCGCGCACCATGGACGCGTAAGCCGCCTTCACCGCATGTTGTGCGTAGCCGGCGTCCAACAACAACTGCGCTTCGAACAGCTCGCGCTCGCTGGCGGCGAGCGTGAATTCCGCCTGGCTCACCACTTCACCGGCGCACTCGCCGACGCCCATGTCCGCCAGGGTAAACTCGCGCGGATCACCCCAGTCGCTGTAAAAACTCCGATCGACATCGTGGGCGGGAATCTTGGTCAGATCTTCGAGCAGGTCTTTAACCGCCTTCTTGCCGATGCGCGCGACGAAATCTTGGAACCTTTCGTCCTTCAGCCGCTGGCGCATGTAGAATTCGGTGATCGTCAACAGCGCTTCGGGAATCCGCTTCGACGGCACGGCGCCGATGGCGACGCCGTATTCGCCGGCGTTGTCGTGAAACTTGCCGCCCAGGATCACTTGAAAGTGCGGCACCTGAAAACCCTTGACGTTGCGGTTGATGCCGTAAAAGCCGATATCGGCGATATGGTGCTGGCCGCAGGAGTTAAAGCAGCCGCTGACTTTGATGCGGAGATTTTTCACCGCTTCGTCCAGTTGCAAACTTTTTTCGCCCAAGCGCTGGCGCAGCTCCCGCGCCAGGCCGCGCGACGAGGCGATGCCGAGCTTGCAAGTGTCGGTGCCGGGGCAGGAGGTCACGTCGACGATGGTCGCCGCGTCCGCCGCGCCCAGACCGATGGCCTTGATCGCCTGGTAAAACTCCGGCAGATCGGCTTCGCTGACCCAGCGGAACAAAATATTCTGCTCCACCGTCGTGCGCAGCGTGTCTTTGACGAAGCGCCGGGCGATGTCGGCCAAGCGCGCGCAGTTGATCGGCGCTGGCATCGCCCAGCGGCAGCGACACCGTCGCGGCGACGTAGCCGGCTTGACGCTGCTTATAGACATTGGTCTTGTACCAGGCGTCGAAGCCTTCCGGCCGTTGATGGCCGTTGAGACTGATGCCGGCCTTGAGCGCTTCCTCGGTCGGCTTATTGACCGACGTTAAGAAATCGGTCCAGCGCGCATCGGCCGCCAATTTCTGCCGCTCTTCCGCCACCAGTTTCTTGAATTCGTCAACGCCCAGATGCGCGATTAAAAATTTAATGCGCGCGCGGGCGCGGTTACGCTTCTCACCGAGCCGGGCGAACACCCGCGAGATCGCCTGCATGGTCGGCAGCAGCTCTTCCTCGGGCAAAAATTCGTCGAACAGTTTCGCCTTGTACGGCACCGAGCCCAGACCGCCGCCGACATAGAAAGCAAAACCGCGCACCTGCTTGCCGTCGACAACTCTGGTTTTCGCGATGGCGCCCATGTCGTGCATGGTCACCAGGCCGCAGGGATTTTGCTCGCAGCCGGAAAAGGCGATCTTCACCTTGCGGCCGAAGTCCTGGGTGTCGGGATGACCCATGAGAAACTTGGCGCAGGCCTTGGCGTAGGGCGTGGTGTCGAAGGTCTCTTCATGGCAGATGCCCGCCAGCGGACACGCCGTCACGTTGCGCACGACGTTGCCGCAGGCTTCCTGGGTCGTGATGCCGACGGCGGCCAGCCGGCGCATCAGTGCCGGGGTGTCGTCGATGTGAACATAGTGAAACTGAAAATCCTGGCGCGTCGTCACATGAGTGACGCCGTCGGAATACTCCTCGGAAAGATCGGCCAAAGTCTCAAACTGCTCCGGCGTCACACCGCCGAAGGGAATCTTGATGCGCACCATGCCCGGCGCATCCCAGAGTGTCTCGGGCCCTTTGACTACATCGGCGGAGAGTTTGAGCTTCTGCACGCGCTTGCCGTCGTGGCGCTGGCCGTTGTCGTAGCGCTGGCCGTAGATGCCGCGGCGCAATCTGGTTTCCGCGAAAACTTTTTCATCGATCTTGCCCTGCTTGCGCAGCTCCATCTGCTGCTCGAAGATATCGATCTCGCGGCCAAGCTCGGCGGGGATTTTGTCGGCAAGTTTTTCTTTCCAGGTTAGCTGCTTTTCCATGATTCGCCTCCGGCGATTTTTATCGGCTGCGCGCCTCAGAGCTGCAATGAAAAGTAAGTTGATCTGTTTAGTCAGTTATTATCGCAAAAAATTTTCGCGGCGAATTCAGATGTAATACATGTAGGATTCCTGCTCCGGCTTACACAGATCGGCGAGCGTGGTATCTTCCAAGACCGACTCCATCGCCGCCACGCCTTTAGCCCAGGTCTGGATTAAACGCTCGGTGGCCAATGCGCCGCTGCCGCCTTTTTTCCGGGCGCGCATCTCAAGGGTAGCGAACGGCCCTTCCAAGATTTCGATGACTTCTTTGACCGTAATCGTCTCCGGCGGCCGCGCCAGGATATAGCCGCCGCCGGGCCCGCGCGAGCCATGAACTAAGCGCGCGCGATTGAGCAAGACCATGATCTGACCGAGATATTCCGAAGGAATGTTTTGATCCTTGGCGATCTCCTTCACCTGGGTGGTGCGGTGGATCTTATAATTGCTCGCCAACTCGACCAAAGCGAGGAAGCCGTAATATGCTTTTGAGCCGACTTTCATGGTTCCAGTCCTCAGGAAAGGTTAAACTAAGTAATTCAGTTAACAAAGTCAAGAATAGAATTAGGCAGTGATTTTGGCCGACTGCGAGGCCCCAACAGAAGCTCGGAATTATTTCCCGCAAAGGCGCAAAGACGCAAAGGTGCGGAAGCATCATCACCGAGTGAAAGTTCAGCGAACGATTTCTCATCTCGGTTGAAATGACTTCCCAACCTTTGCGTCTTTGCGCCTTTGCGGGAGAATATCCTGATTTCTTCTTTTGTGCCCTTTGCATTCTTTGCGGCCATTCCCTCCTCTTGCTTGGCTGTTTTTAATTTGCTTGGATCGATCGATTGCAGCTATATTCCGACCAACTGCGCGGCAAGCAATCGACGTAGAGCAAACTCTCGGAGGCTGGTGCCATGAGACAAATAACCCGATTCGCATTACTCATCATCACGGTCATCTTGGCATCGAATAACAATCTCGCCGCCGCCCCCGGCGAGGCGATCATCTCCCACGCCAGCATGAGCACTTCGTCGATCCCGCTCTGGGTCACCCAGCGGCGAAACTTTTTCGGCAAATACGGCGTCAATTCGAAAGTCGTCTGGGTGCGCGGCAATCCGGCGCAGATCGCAACGCTGGTTTCCGGCGACACCCAAATCGCTTACGGCGGCGCGACCACGGCATTGGCAGCAGCGGTGGGCGGACGCGACATGAAGATCATCGCCAGCCTGAGCAGCCGCGAGAGTCTCGATATCGTCGCCCGGCCCAACATCAAGAGCCCAAAAGAGCTGTCCGGCAAGCGTTTCGGCGTGCAAAGTGTCGGCGGCGGTGTGTGGAAAACCGCGACGGTTTGGCTCGAACATTTCGGCATGGACGAGAAACGCGACAATATCCAGATGATCGTCATCGGCGACGTCACCGTCCTCGCGCAATCGCTCGAAGCCGGCCTCATCGATGTGACCGTCGTCCCGCCATTTCTCAGCCGCCGCTTGGCGGACAAAGGCTTCACGGTATTGGGCCGCTGCGAGCAAACCAAACTGCCCTCGGTGGGAATGACCGTGCTCGTCGAAAGGCCATACTTGCAGCAAAACGCCGAGACCTTGCAAGGCGTCATGATGGCGCTCATCGAAGGCATGGCCTTCATCGGCCATCCGCGCAACAAACCTGTCGTGCTGGAAACCCTAACGAAGCAATTCAGAATGACCGACAGCGCCGCCGCCGAAGGCGCCTACCAGGACGTCGCCACGTTGGTGCGTCTGGAAGAAGGCCGCAAACCCTACGTCTCCCTCGAAGGCATGCGCATCCTGCAGCGCCTCTTGGCACCGCAGAACCCCAAGATCGGCAGCATCAAAGTGGAAAATTTGATCGACTCCAGCATCATGAAACGAATCGACGACAGCGGTTTCTTTGAAAAAATGGCGGCGGAATACGGCGGGAAGTAGCTTTCTAATCAACCGGGCATTTCGCGATCGGGGTATGAACCCCGCTCGCGACCAAAGGGGATGTTCAACCCCCTTTGGAAACCCCAGCAATTTTGTTTCCGCAGCAAGCTGCGGGGAATATTAGATTTCAAGCGGGATTCTACGATCTCGAAAAATCGATAATCGCCAAACTGAATAAAATTTTTCTCGGCGATGTTTCAGGAAGGGATACGCCGCTATGACTATCGAAACCCGATTGTTAAGCTTCAAAACCAGCGACAAAGAAACTCTGCACGGCCTGCTGTTCACGCCGCGCGAGCGCAAGTCCGATGTCGCGCTCCTGCTCGTCCATGGCGTGGCGATGAATTTTTATCTGCCGCCGCTCGCCACCTTCGGCCAAGCTTTGGCCGAACGAGGGCATCATTGTTTCGTCATCAACACGCGCGGCCACGACTGGATCAACCGCGCCGGCGATCTCACCGATTTCTGTGGCGCGACCTATGAAAAATTCGAGGACAGCGCCCAAGACTTCGACGGCGCCTTGGAATGTTTGAGCCAGCAGGGCTACAAACGCTTCATCCTGGTCGGCCATAGCCTGGGCTGCATCAAGTCGCTGCTCTACCAAGGAACCCGCCGGCGCCAGGACGTAATCGGCGTGATCTCCTGTTCCTGTCCGAAAGCAGTTCTACTCGGCGCGCGCCGCCGAGCAGCCCGAGTTCAAAGCGATCATGGAGCAAGCCGAATCCATGGTCGCCGCGCGGCAAGGCCAAAGAATTTCTCTGGGCGCGCGCCAGCGGCGCCATGGCGCTCTTCTCGCGCCGAGACGTTCGTGAATAAATACGGCAAGCATGAAAACAACGACGTGCGCCCCCACGCCGGCCGCTTAGGCTGCCCGCACCTCGCCATCGCCGGCGGCGCCGAGCATCCGTTCTTCCCGGAATATGCGCAAGAACTCGCCCAAGCCGGCGGCGCCAGCGCAAGCTACAAAATCGTTCCCGGCTCCGATCATTTCTACCACGACCATGAAGCCGAAGTGATCGACATCCTCGCCGACTGGCTGAAGCAATTCAAAAGCTGAGTTGGAGTCTACCGACGAATGCGAGCGATCTCCTCTGATCGCTTCGAATCTTCGGGACGACTCACTTTATCGGGGATGAGCCGCGAGATTAAGTTATGTTTTCTCGAAGATGAACACGTCGTTTTCGGCGAGCTTCGGAAAGTCCGGGTGCGCGGAACTATGTTCGCGAAGGGAGTCGAGACCTTCGCGAAATGCGGCATCGTCAATGCATTCAAGATCGGAATAGGTACGTAGTGCAATCTTGTCGACGTATTCGGTGGCAGATGCGGCAATCTGATGACTAAGAGTTTCAATCGCGACAGTACGAAATCCACAAGAGCTTACCACCCCGCCAAGTTCATCACGGCAAGGAAGACGCCGCTCATCGACTGCGCGAGCCGCAGGAAAAAATCGCTGGTAAAAATAGCTATCGAGATTTTCTCGCGTAGTTTGCCGGATGCACAAACTCCCATTTGACTTCAGAACCCTGCCAATCTCGCGGAGCGCCTTCGGACCGTCCGGCAAGGTGATGCAAAACTTGTGACATGAAGACGAGGTCGACCACACCATCGTCGAGCGGTATGCTTTCGGCTTGACCCTGAACGAAACGCATAGTGGCAGGATGGGACTTAGCTTCAGCTGTGAGCACGCATGTTAGCCGCGGGTTCGACGCCGAGCACTTGCGCTGCAAACGCCTCCGCCAACGCAGCCGTGAATCGCCCAGTGCCCGAACCGAGATCGACTATGAGATTGACCGGTCGCGCTACATAACCTCGGAGTAAATCCACCAACGCATCAGTCGCGTCAGACGTAAGCGTTGCGGCCGAGGTCGTAGCGCCGGTGCACGTCGGATTCCTGGTAAGCGAAAGTAGCCATTCCGTCTCTAATCCAAACCGAAGCACAATCAAAATTCGGATCAATTGCTTGGGTAAGGCTCGTATGGACTCCCAAATTTTTAGCTGAGTGCGAGTCAGTTTAACGCCGCGTTCAGCCGCGCGCTTCAGCGCGTCGGCTGCAGCGGGTAGTTAGGTGCAGCCCAAAAGGGTATTGATCGCAGCGGCATCATGTCTCGCATCATAGCAACTCTTGTCGGGTTCGGGGTGAGCAGGGTCGACCCATCTCCGTAAGTCTACGAATAGCTTATTGTCCATCTGGGGGACCCGAAACCGAAGAGGCACATCGAGAGCATCTAGCGCAAAACGTGAAGCTTCCTCCACCAAAAGGTAGTAAGCCAAGCGGCCTCGGACGAATCTAAGTATTGACGTTCCAGCGATTGCCATGCACCCCGGCTCAAAGATGGCGCCCATCTCGATTACCGGGCACACCTCCTCACTTGCGAATGGGAGCCATATCCCAAATAAGTCACTGGTTCCATAATCCCCGATTACCAAGAGTTCTTCGGGAATCGGCCAGCTCTTCTCTCGAAGCCAATCCGATGCTCCGCACACCGTCAACGGACCGTCTCCGTCTAGCGGAAAGAAATTCAAATTGCCACACACTAGACTAGGCCCATTCCAGTTGGTGTAGAGGGTGCGCAGCTCCTGCGGTAGTCGGGTTCGCACACCATACTCCACCTTCTCTATAGCCGCGGGTTCGGCGGGCGCTGGCAATTCGTGTAGTTCTGATGATGCGGCAACCGCAGCCACAATTGCTTCAAGCTCAGTCTTCATGATTCAGAAATAACGATCATGCAGCTAATAATATACGGATCCATGTTTACTGATAATAGTATCGGAAAATGCTGAATGCAAAAGTTCTTCCACGAGCGCGCAATGTAGGAGACAACCGTTTCCGTTCACGTCAAACCGACCAAGTAGAATTATTTGGTATCACCTTCCCGCCCGTCAGCACCAATCACCTTGACAGCCGTCACCTCCCATATCATAAGAATCGTTAGAAATTATTTATGAACTACCAAACCCAAATCCACACATTCAAAACCGCCGACAACGAGCGGCTCCACGGCGCATTGCTCACGCCGCCGCACGAGCACATCGGATCTCGGCCTGATCTTCGTTCATGGCGTGGCGATGAATTTTTATTTGCCGCCGCTGTTCAACTTCGGCCAGGCGCTGGCGCAGCGCGGTTATCATTGCTTCGTCATCAACACGCGCGGCCATGATTGGATCGCCCGGGCGGGCAATCTGCAGAAATTCGGCGGCTCGGCCTATGAGAATCTCGAAGACTGCGTCGCCGATCTCGACGCGGCCATCGGCTTTCTCAAGCAGCACGGTTACAAACGCTTCATTCTCATCGGCCATAGCCTCGGCGCCATCAAGTCGATCATCTATCAGGGCACGCAGCGGCGCAGCGATATCGCCAGCATCGTTTCCTGCTCTGCGCCGAAGCAGTTCTACTCGGAACGAGTCGAAAGACAGCCGAAGTTTCGCGAGCTGATCGCCACGGCCGAGCAGATGGTCGCGGACGGCAAGAGCGAAGAGCTGATGATGGTGCCGGTGGGCGTCAATCCGGGGCTCTTCACGGCGCGCACGCACTTGGACAAATACGGCAAAGACGACGGCAATGACTGCCGGCCCCACGCGAAAAACGTCGGCTGCCCGGTGCTGGCCATCGCCGGCGGCGCCGAGCCGCCGTTTTTTCACGAATACGCCAAGGAAATCGTCGCCGCCGCCGGCGGCCAGTCGATGTATCAACGTGTCGACGGCGCCAATCACTTCTACAACCGCCACACCTCCGAGATGGTCGAAGTCATCGCCCAGTGGCTGGAGAAATTTCGAGATTAAGAATTTAACCACAAAGAGCTTAGCGTGGCATAAGCGCAACCAAAAGAAGAATGGCCGCAAAGAACGCAAAGGGCGCAAAGTTCGGATTTCTGTGTAGGGGCGTATTGCATACGCCCTGGGGTGGCGGCGCGGCAATCGCATGATTGCGAAGTTCGCGCAGGCGACGCAAATTATCATGGATAGTAGTACCAAAGACACAAAGTAAACGAGTAATCGGATTCGGCCGATTTGCCGCAACGAAACGTAAGCGTCTCTCACGCGGCTCTCATCCCAATCTCATTATTACTATGTGAACTTTGTGCTCTTTGTGGTTAGATCACTGCGAAAGGACTTTCCAGAACAAATGAAACGAACTCAGCGTATTTTATTTACCACGCTCCTCACCGGAGCCATCTATTTTCTCTGGACTCTTTCCGGCTTCGCCGCAGTCACACCGACCAAGGTCGTCATCGGCTACGCGGCCATGAACGCCCGCGTCGCGCCGCTGTGGATCACCGAAGAGCAAGGCATCCTGGCAAAATACGGCCTGCAATCCCAGCAAGTCTATCTGCGCGGCGCGCCGGTTTTGGTCGCCGGCATGGCCTCGGGCGATATTCACTTCGGCCGGAGCGGCGGCAGCGCCACCCTCGCCGCGGTCGGCGCCGGTCATGACTTCAAGGTCATCGCCAGTTTTTCCAGCCGCAACAGCTACGATCTGATGGCCCGGCCCAATATCAAGCGGGCTGAAGAGCTGCGCGGCAAGAAAATCGCCGTCACCAGCATCGGCGGCAGCTCCTGGATGGGCGTGATGCTCTGGCTCGAACACTTCGGCCTCGACGCCCAGCGCGACAACATTCAACTGCTAGTTGTCGGCGATCAGCTCGTGCAAATGCAGGCCGTCGAAACCGGCATCGCCGATGCCGCCGGCCTCGACGGCGTGTTCAGTAAGCAGCTGCGCGCCAAGGGCTTCAACCTGCTCGGCGAGTACTCTGACTTAAAAGCCGCCATCGTCGGCCAAGCGATGGTGGTGCCGCAAGCATTTCTCACCCGCCATGGCGACATCGCAGAGAATTATCTCAAATCCGAGGTCGAGGCCCTGGCATTCGCCACGGCGCCTAAGAATAAGCCGGCGGTGATCAAGCTGCTCATGAAACGGCTCAAGACCGACGCCGCCGGCGCCGAAGAAGGCTATCAAGATCTCCTGCGCGGCGTCGATCGCAAACCGTTTCCGTCCTTGGAAGGCATGCGCAATATTCAGCGCATTTTGAAGCCGCGCAATCCCAAGCTCGGCGATATTAAAGTGGAGAACGTCATCGACGACCGCATCATGCGCAAGCTCGATGAGTCCGGCTTCATCGACCGCGCCTACGCCGCCCAGGGCGTAAGTTTGAAATGATGCGTTAATCACAACGCGCGCGGCAAGAGTTCTGGGCGCGCAATATGAATCTCACGGAAAGACATACCATGAAACACCGCCATCACCTATCCAGCGTGATCTTCTTCACTCTGTTCACCGGCCAGCTCCTTTGCGCCCTGCCTGCCTTCGCCGCCGCGCCGGCGAAGCTGGTGATCGGCTACGCCGCGATGAGCGCGCGGGTGATGCCGCTGTGGGTCGCCGAGGAGCAAGGCATTCTCGGCAAATACGGCATCGAGTCCGATCAGATTTTCATCCGCGGCGCGCCGACCCTGGTGGCCGGACTGGCGTCGGGCGACATTCACATCGGCAGCACCGGCGGCAGCGCCATGTTAGCCGCCATCGCCGCCGGCCATGATTTGAAGATGCTCGCGGCCTTTTCCAGCCGCAACACTTACGATCTCGTCACCCGGCCATCGATCAAGAAAGCCGAAGAGCTGCGCGGCAAGCGCTTCGGCGTCACCAGCATCGGCGGCACGGTCTGGATGGGCATCATGCTCTGGCTCGAACACTTCGGTCTCGACGACCAGCGCGACAAGATCTCGATCCAGGTGATCGGCGACCAGACGATCCAGATGCAAGCGTTGGAAAACGGCACCATCGATGCCGCCGTGCTCGACGGCGTGTTCAGCCGGCGCTTGAAGCAAAAGGGCTTCAACATCACCGGCGAATTTGCCGAGCTCAAGCATCTTTACACCAGCCAGGCCATCGTCGTGCAGGGCAAGCTGCTGCAACAGCGTCCTGACATGCTGGAGAATCTCTTGAAAGCTCAAGTCGAAGCGATCGCCTTCTCGCTGGCGCCGAAAAACAAACCGACGGTCATCAAAACCTTCATGCGCCGGCTGCGCATCGATGCCGTGACCGCCGAAGAAGGCTATGCCGACCTGCACCGCGCCGTCGACCGCAAGCCCTACGCTTCCGTGGAAGGCATGCGCAACGTGCAGCGGCTGATGGCGCTACGCAACCCGAAAGTCGGCGAGGTCAAGATCGACAATATCGTCGACAACCGGATCATCAAGAAATTGGATGACAGCGGCTTTATCGATAAAGCCTACGCCGCCCAAGGCACGAGCTCTAAATAAAAGCTATAGCCGCAAAAACGCAAAGTTCACAGAAGGATATGACACCGATGCGCCGCCAAAAGTTTGCCAGACTTACTCTTTCGCTCTTTTTATTGTTGCTTTGTTACGGGCTTCCGTCGATCGCCAATGCAGCGGTTCCTGGCAAGATCATTCTCGGCTACGCCGCGCCCGCCCGCGCGCTGCCCTTCTGGGTGGCACAAGATCTCGGACTGTTCCTTAAATACGGCGTCGATGTCGAACCGGTGTTCATTCGCGGCGCGCCGATTCTGGTCGCCGGCCTGGCTTCGGGGGATATCCATGTCGGCAGCACGGGCGGCAGCGCCACCCTAGCCGCCATCGCCGGCGGCCAGGACTTGAAAATCATCGCAACCTTCGGCAGCCGCAATACTTTCGACTTGATGACTCAACCCAACATCAAGCGACCGGAGGATCTGCGCGGCAAGCGCATCGGCCTGACCAGCATCGGCGGCACCACTTGGATGGCGTTGTTGCTCTGGCTCGAACATTTCGGCCTCGATGTCCAGCGCGACAAGATGCAGCTCCAGGCGATGGGCGAACAGGCGATCACCGTGCAGTCGCTGGAGGCCGGTATCGTCAATGCGGCGATCTTCGAAGGTATCTTCAGCCGGCGGCTCAAGGCCAAAGGATTTAACACGCTGGGCGAATACTCCGCGCTCAAACATCAATTCCTCAGCCAAGCCCTGGTGGTGCAGCGCAGCTTTCTACAGCAGCGCAGCGATACGTTGGAAAATCTGCTGAAAGCGGAAATCGAAGGAGTCGCCTACGTATTGGCGCCTAAGAATAAACCCGCAATGATCAAGACCTTGATGCGGCGCATGAAGACGGACGCCGACGGCGGCCGAAGAGGGCTATCTCGACCTGCTGCGTGCCATGGAACGCAAGCCCGTGCCGACGGTGGAAAGCATGGTCCATGTGCAGCGCTTGATGAAAATACAGAATCCTAAAATCGGCGACGTCAAGCTCGATGACATCAACGACGCGCGCTTGATCAAGAAACTCGACGACAGCGGCTTCATCGACAACGCCTTCGCGGCGCAAGGGATGAAACCGTAGTAATTTCGTTCAAGGTTCAAGGGTTCAAAAGTTCAAGGTCGGACCGCTGAAAGAAGTCAACCACGTCTGCCAAGGAGAGACTATTTCAATGCCCAGACTCTAGAATTATGTACGATTAGCCAGAAAGTTTTGCTGCACAGCGATTCTCGGATTTTTGCTTCTCGTCGTTCCCACGAACATTCACGCCGCCGCGGCGCCGACCAGACTTGTCATCGGTTACGCGTCGACCACGCCGCGGCTGATGCCGCTTTGGATGGCGCGCGATCAAGGCTTCTTCGCCAAGTACGGCATCGAGTCGGAACCGGTGCTCTTGCGCAGCGGCGCGACGCTGGTGACCGGCATGGCGTCGGGCGATATCCAGATCGGCCGCACCGCAGGGGCGGCGGTTCTGTCCGCGGTGGCCGCCGGTCATGACATCAAGATGCTGGCAACCTTCTCGAGCCGCAACTCCTACGACGTCGTCACTCGCCCCCATATCAAACGAGCCGAAGACCTGCGCGGCAAAAAGCTCGCCATCAACAGCATCGGCGGCGGCACATGGATCGGCGCCATGTTGTGGCTCGAACATTTCGGCCTCGACTTGCAGCGCGACCAGATCCTGCTTCAAACCATCGGCGATCAAGGCATGCAGTCCCAGGCCTTGGAATCCGGCGTCGTCGATACGGTTTTCGTCGACAGCGTCTACAGCAAACTGTTAAAGCAAAAAGGCATGAACATCATCGCCGAGTCGCACGAACTGAAACAGCCGCTGGTCAGCCAATCGACGGTCATGCCGCATAACTTTCTGCGCCAGCACCCGGACATCGCCGAGGGTTACGTCAAAGGCGAGATCGAAGGCATCGCCTTCGCCACCGCGCCGAAAAACAAAGCGGCGGTGATCAAAATTCTCATGCGCCGGCTGCGCGTCGACGCCAACACCGCCGAAGAGGGTTACACCGACATGTTGCGCGGTGTCGACCGCAAACCGTTCGCCTCGTTGGAAGGCATGCGCAATCTGCATCGACTGCTGAAACCGCGAAATCCCAAGATCGCCGACGTGAAAGTCGAAGACGTGGTCGATAACCGGATCATGCGCAAGCTGGAAGAGTCCGGCTTCATCGACAAAACCTTCGCCGCCCATGGCGCTAGCTTCAAGTAGGAGCGATCGGCCGTCAGCAATCGTCTCTCAGCTTTGATCTTTGCGCTGGCAGCTGATAGCTGATTGACGACGGTTAACGGAGGCCGATGTCTATGAAGAGTTCTAAACAAATCGTCTTGGGCAAACTCACATTGGTTATTTTCACTTCCATCGTGATGCTCGCCTTCGGCGCTCATAACGCGCGCGCCGCTGCGGCGCCGGCCAAGCAGGTCGTCGGTTACGCCACCTTCACCGCGCGCATCGTGCCGCTCTGGCTCGCCCAGGAGCAAGGCTTTTTCACCAAGTACGGCATCGAGGTCGAACCGGTTTTCATCCGCGGCGCACCGACGTTAGTCGCCGGTCTAGCCGCCGGCAGCATGCAGATCGGCCGCACCGGCGGCAGCGCCATGCTGGCGGCGGTGGCCGCCGGCCATGATTTCAAAGTCGTCGCCGCTTTCAACACGCGCAACACTTACGACCTGGTCGTCCGGCCCAACATCAAACGCGCCGAAGATTTGCGCGGCAAGACTTTTGGCATCACCAGCATCGGCGGCACCAGCTGGATGGGCGTGATCCTGTGGCTGGAGCACTTCGGTCTCGATGAAAAGCGCGACAACATTCGTTTCCAAGTCATCGGCGATCAAAGCGTGCAAGTGCAATGCGTCGAGACCGGCCTGTGCGACGCGATTGCCGTCGACGGCGTCTATACCAAACAGGCGAAGAACCGCGGCATGAGCGTGCTGGGAGAATACACGCAACTTAAATCTCTGCTGATCGGTCAATCGATGGTGGTGCCGAGCGCGATGCTGCAACAGCGTCCGGACGTCGCCGAAGCCTATCTGAAGGGCGAGATCGAAGCTTTAGTCTTTTCCCTGGCGCCGAGAAACAAACCGGTGGTGCTTAAAACCTTGTCGAAATGGCTCAAGGTCGACGCCTCCGGCGCCGAGGACGCCTACCTAGATCTCGTCCGCGGCGTCGATCGGAAACCCTTCGCCGTCCTCGAAGGCCTGCGCAACGCCCAACGGCTGTTGAAAACCCGCAACCCCAAGAGTAGGCGAAGTCAAAGCCGAAGACGTGATCGACAGCCGCTTGATGAAAAAACTCGACGACAGCGGCTTCATCGACAAGCTGTATGCGAGCTACGGAGTGAAGCCCGAAATAGCTAAGTAATAATACGAAGTTAATGAACGATTCGGATAGTTCACCGCGACAGCACGGATAACGCCGAGCACGCCGGGCTAAGAACAAAACATCTCTAAACAAAGGAACGCGGCCCTTGCTGTCCGCGAGCGGGTTAGAAAACCCGCGCTCCGTTAAATGCAACAGAGCTTGGACCAGCTATACCCATACTCGGTTCAGGGTGATGGCGAGCTCCTATCTGTCATTTCGAGCGAAGCGAGAAATCTTTCCCATTCCGGTACACTACGGCCAAAATCAAACTGAGCTATCAACTCGACGGAGCAAGTCTTGACGGCACAAGTTTCTATGTACTAAGTCTGAGTCGATAGACGCCAAATTCAAACCCGAGCTCTGCTCACAGAAGCGTCACCTAACCAGCGAAAGGAACTCTTATGGCGATCATCGATTTCGACTCTCACCTGCGCGACGGCTGGCTGCTCGACGAGATTTATCAACTGCCCGAACCGTTCGCCAAGCATTCGCCGCGGCGCATCGGCGACGGCAAATATTTTTACTCGAAGTTCGAGCATAACCTTTCGCCGATGGAAGATCCGGTGGCCAATGCCAATTTCAAGAAGCCGGTGACGCACCAGGTGTTTTACAACCCGGAAGCCAACGCGCGCGGCAACGAGGTGATGCGCTGGCAGCAAGGCGGCTACGACATGGAGTATCGCTTGAAAGACAACGCCCGCGAAGGCGTCGACTTTCAGTTGATCTTCCCGACGTCCATCGAAATTCCCTCGCAGAACCCCGGCCCCCTCGGCGCCGCCGTGGCGCGGGCTTATAACAACTGGGCGCATAAACTGGTCGCCGGCCATCGCGACAAGCTGTCGCCGGTGGCGATGATCCCCGCCGGCTGTCCGGAAGAGATGGCCAACGAGCTGCGCCATTGCGTCAAGACGTTGGGCTGTAAAGCCGCCCACCTGGTGAGCTATACCTTGGACAAGCAGATGGAGGACCCGGCGTTCTTCCCCTTCTACGAAGCCGCTCAGGAGCTCGATATCCCGCTGTTCTGCCACCCGAGCACCTTGGGTGCGCAGGGTACGTTGATCAATCGCCAGACGCATTTCTTCCCGATGCATATCCTCGGCCGGCCGCTCAATTGCGTGGCGCCGCTGGTCGCCATGGTATTGGGCGGCGTGTTCGAGAAATTCCCGCGCCTGAAAGTCGTCTTCTTCGAAGTCACGGCGGAGTTCTTGGTTTTCTGGATGCACCGCATGGACGACGACTACGAGGTCATCAAAGAGGCCGGTATGTGCCCGCAATTGAGCATGCTGCCGTCCGAGTATGTCAAGCGTAACTGTTATATTACTTGCGAAGCCGACGAGAAGTGGCTGCCGCTGGCGTTGTCGGAAGTCGGCGATACCCATGTCGTCGTCGCCACCGACTACCCGCACTTCGACTCGACGTTTCCGAAAACCGTCAGCGGCATCCGCGAGCGCCCGGATCTCTCGCCGAAGCAGAAAAAATTGATCCTAGAAGACAACGCGCTCAATCTGTTGCGCATGTAATCGCGGAGAGCTTCTCACCACGAAGGACCCAGCGCGGCGCAGCCGCAACCAAAATGGATTCGGAATCGGAGAATTTGCCGCAAAGAACGCAAAGGGTACAAAATAAATACGAAGACGAATTCCGACGTAGGGGCGTATGGCATACGCCCTGGGGTGGCGGGGCGGTCACAGCGTGGTCATAAATTTTGCGCAGGCGACAAAAACTCTAATGTATAACAATGCAAAGAAGCAGAAGAGAATTTGGATTCGTACAGGGGGCGAGGTTGGAAATCCGCCATTCCGAAACCTTCGTGTCCTTCGTGGGCTTCGTGGTAAAAATGAAATTAAGGAGAACCTCGATGATTCACCCACCGGCAATCTTGTTTTGTCGCTACCTTGCTAATTTCGTCCGCCGCGTTCGCCCAGGACGCCAAACTCATCGAGGCGGCGAAAAAGGAAAGCGGCAAGATCATCGCCTACGGCTCGATGGAATCCAACACCGCCGAACCGATCATCGAAGCGTTCATGAAAAAAACCGGCCTGCAGGTCGAGTACTGGCGCGCTTCGGCGACCAAAGCGATGGACCGGGCGCTCACCGAAGTGCGCGCCGGCAAGCATCTTTACGATGTCATGATCAACAACAGCGGCGCCACCACGGTGATGCACAGGGAAGGTATCTTCGCCAAATACAACTCGCCGGCCGCCGGCGTCCTTCTCCAAAGATGTCATCGATGCCGATCTCGGTGTCTCCTACCGCCACACGCCCATCGGTATTTTTTACAACAAAGGCATGATCAAACCAGCGGACGCGCCCAAGTCTCTCGAAGATCTGTTGCATCCAAAATATCGCGGCAAGTTCGTCATGCCCGATCCGACCCAGCACACCACCACGCTTCAATGGGTCGCCAGCCTGTACAAAATCATGGGCAAGGAAAAGGCCGACAAATTTATCCGCGACCTCGGCGCCACCAAGCCGCTGCTCGTGGAATCCTTCGCCCCCTCAGCCGAACGGGTTGCCACCGGCGAAACCCCCATCGCCCTTTCGTTGATTCGCTACGTCGTCACCTACGGTGAAAAAGGCGCGCCGGTCGACTACGTGCGCTTGGGAAAGTTCCTGAGCACCGGCCAGTATTTAAACTTGAGCCACAAAGCGCCACACCCCAATGGCGGCAAGGCACTCATCGACTTTTTCCTCGGCGAAGAAAGCGCGCGCATCCTCGCCAAAGCCGGAGAGTTCGTCACCCGCAGAGGCATCCATCCGCCGGTGCCCGATGCCGACAAAATCCAAGGCGTCGAGATGGACGACTTCGAGGCCAAAGAGTTCAAAGAGAAGAGCCAGGAATTTCAGAAGATCTTTTTGAAGTAGATCGGCGCGACACCAACCATTTAGGGGGAATCGATATGAATGCACCTCTCAAAGTCAGCGGCATCGACCATATCGTCTTTCATGTCAAGGATCTGCCGCGCGCGCGAAAGTTCTATGTCGAGTTTCTCGGCATGGAGGTCGATCATGAGAGAGGCTGGCAGTGTTTTTTGAAATGCGGGAACCAGGGAGTCGCCCTGTTCGAAGTCGACGACGACGACGAAGTCCACGCCGGCAGCGAAGTGAATCATCTGGCGCTGCGCCTGGCAGCCGGCGACCACGCCCGCGTCAAAGCGACCCTGGAAAACGCCGGCATCGCCGTACGCGACCGCGCCAACGATCCGCATTGCCTCTACTTCGACGATCCGGACGGACACCAACTGCAATTTTTGCTGCCGAACGAATAACCTTCTCGATCTCCAAGGATTGCCGGGCTTTCGAGTTTCGCCGTACTTTCTGGATCTAATCGCGACAACAATAGCTTTACGCGATAATCCAGCGACAGAACTTTCCTACGACGCTCCGTTGGGTCAGCGACGTCTTGCATTTATTTTCGCGAGGCTCGACCCTGTCTCCATGAATCAACGCTCCGACGCTCTTACCGTCGCCCTGACCGGACAGCTGCCGTTTATCCTGGTCATCGCTGCGCTTCTCGCGTTTGTCGCATCCTTATTAATGCTGCGCCTTTACCGGCGTAGCGTGATCAAATCGATGCGCCGGCGCGGCCGCAGTGACATGCTCGATGCCAAGGGTTATCTCCCGCCTGAACCCGAGCATAACCCCAACGAAGCGCCGTTGAGTTTCAACTTCGTCGCCCGTCGGCAAATCCCAGTGCGTGCCGACGCCGACAAACTTTATCACCGCGCCCGGCGCCGCCGTTGGCTCACGGCGTTCATTCATATGCTCGCTGGCGCTTGTTTCGCGGCAGTGATGACCGCGGCATTTTTGTCTGCCGGCAAAATGGAATTCCTGCCATACCGCTTCATCTATCTTACCTGGATCAACTTCTGGCCCGCGCTCATCGCCATTGACCTGACCCTTGGACCTTCGCGGCGCAGTCGCGTGTCTGGACTATTGGGCTACT
Source organism: uncultured delta proteobacterium (assembly GCA_963847445.1). Taxonomy (GTDB): domain Bacteria; phylum Desulfobacterota; class Binatia; order UBA9968; family UBA9968; genus DP-20. Next base: position 23,697 of record CAWJZV010000048.1, read on the forward strand.
TTCTGTCTGGCGTCGCGGTCGGCGCAGTTTTGTTATCGAGGAATGCCGGGCTCCCTGCCGGACAGTTGATTTATCTCTGGCTCGAATATGAACGCCATCCCCACCGTTCTGCTGCTGATCTTTCTGAATCGCCGTATTCGTGCCGTCGGGCCGCTGGTGTTGTTGTTCATGATCGTCGGCGTTATCGGCGCAACCTTCACGACGAGCTTGGTTGGCGACCATCCCAATTTACTCAAGGCGGTCGGCGAGCTTAGCTATTCCATCGGCTTGAGCGCCACCGGCACGATAATCGGGCTGCATCTCATCGGCTTCGCCGTCTTGGCGATCGTTGGCTGGTTGATGCTCGAATTGCTGCGCCGGCTCTACGAGAGTAAACGCATCAGCGAACAATCCATCACCATCGACGCCATGTGGCTGCTCTTCGGCATCGTCAATTCCATTGGCTTGGTGTTTGAAGGTTACCGGTGGTTCGCCAGCGGTTTCGTCGCCTTTACGATTTATAAGATCGTCAGTGGCGGCGTTGTTTGGTCTTTGCGGCATGTCGCGGCGGGCAAAGGAGAATGGTTACCGATTATTATTGCTGCGTGTCTTCGCACTCGGCAAGCGCAGCGAGCAGCTCTACGACACCCTCGGTAAGTCCTGGCGCACCGTCGGCAGCATCCAGATGATCGCCGGCCCGGACTTGGCGACCACGACCATCGAGCCCCATGAATTTTTGGATTTCGTCAGCGGCAAACTCGACCGCCGCTTCATCGACACCGGCGGCACACTCGACCTGCGCATCGACCAGATGGACTTGGCGCCCGACCGCGAAGGACAATTTCGCGTGACGGAATTCTTCTGCCATGACGACACCTGGAAGATGACTTTGGCGCGCTTGGCCGACGATAGCGACGCGGTGCTGATGGATTTGCGCGGCTTCTCCCAGGCCAATGCCGGATGCGTTTTCGAGATCCATGAGATTTTCAACGTCGTGCCGCTGGCGCGGGCGGTGTTCGCCATCGACGAGAGCACCGATCGACCTTTCATGCGCGAGACCATGGAACAGGCCTGGCGTCAAGTGAAAGACCGCTCGCCCAATCGCCGCCTCGAAACCGGCACAGGTCGAACTGGTCCGTATAGGTGACGCCGGAGGCATGCAAGATTTGTTGTATGCCTTATGCAGCGCCGCGACCGGAGGTGCGACCGGCCGGCCGCCCTTGCCCAGCGAAAAAACCCAGCGAGACTTTTAGGCCGTATTCTTAATGCCGGTTATGCCCGAAGGTCTTGTCGTAGTCGCGCTGAAGCTCTTTGGGAATGAAGTCATCTTCGAGTTGTATGATCTTCTTCGCCGGCAGAATCGGATCTTGAGTGCGCGGCACCATGCCGTATTTCGACGCCTGGGCTTTCTTGTTCCACTCGTCGAGCACCACCGGGCCGCGTTCCTTGACCTCTTGCAATACTTCCCAAGTCGATTGCAGACCGTTGGCGGTGGTTAAGCTCGGATAAAGCACCGCCGACACGCCGAGCTTGTGAAATTCATCGAAAGTCGGCGACGGCTTCGGCCCGTAATAGGGCGCGATCACCGGCACCGGAATGCGCCGGCACGCCTCGGCAATTTGCTCGCGCTCGGTCATGGTATTCATCCAGACGGCATCGACGCCGGCATCCTTGGCGTAGGCGACGCCGCGGCGCACCGCGTCTTCGAAGTTACCGCCATCGGAGCCGACCGAATCGCAACGGGCGCAGACGACAAAGTCGGCGTCGAGTTCCTGTTTCGCCGCCACCGCCGCCCGGTATTTGCCCACCGCTTCTTCCACCGAGATCAAGCGCCGTCCCGCCAGCGTCCCCGATTTCTTCGGCGCTTCTTGATCCTCGATATGCAAACCCGCCGCGCCGGCGCGAATATAAGCTTGCACGGTGTAGTAAACGTTCACGGCGTTGCCGTAACCGGTGTCGGCATCGGCAAAGACCGGAATGTCGGTGACGTTGGTGATGCGCCGCACCGACTCGACCATCTCGTTCAAGCCGAGCAAACCGACATCGGGATAGCCATAGACATAGGCCGCCACCTGGGAGCCTGACATGAAGAAAGCTTGGTAGCCGGTAATCTCCGACATGCGCGCGTGCAATGGGCTAAAGCCGCCAGACATGACGAGCAGCTCGGGCTGCGCCAACAGTTCTTTCAAACGAGTGGTCGATTTCGTCTTCATAGTGACTTTCCATTATCACATCGCTTGCCGCGGAGAAATGCTTGCGCGCAGCTTCACCGGTAAGTTGGCGTCAGGCTATGTCGGTGATCGCGGGATATCGCAGTACAGTTTTTGACACGCCGGACAAAAGTGTTTCCCTTTTAGTTCTGAGTGAGTCCATAAAAGGCATTTTTAGGCGAGCTTAGAGGGTAGCGACAATGGCCTAGTTGTTGCTCCGATACCGCGTGGAAGTGTCCTCATTTAACCAGCGTTAGCGACTAGCGTTTGGGTTACGATCCATGGCCGATATTTTCCTCAGCTACGCCCGAGAGAATAGCGAGATCGCCAAGCTCTTAAGTGAGCGCTTGGAGCACCTCGGCTGGTCGGTGTGGTGGGACTGGGAGGTCCCGGCGGGCCAAAACTGGCGCGACATGATCGAGCAGTCGCTGGCCAGCATGCGCTGCATGATCGTCCTGTGGTCGATGGATTCCATCGACAGCGACTGGGTCAAGGAAGAAGCCGAGAAAGGCAAAGCCCAACGCAAGCTGGTTGCTGCGCTGATCGACGAGGTCAAGCCGCCGATGGGCTTCCGCGACCTCGAAACCGCAAATTTGATTGGCTGGGATGGCTCCCTAGATTTTCCTGGATTTGGCAGTCTCATCGACGCGTTAGAAGCGCAGATCGGTAAGCCTGTCAAAATTCCCACTGCCGAACCGGCAACCGCTAGCGAAGTCAATGCACCGCGAGGCCGGCAACCGAGTTCACCGGCTCGATTCGACTCTTCTGAGCTATGCCATATAGCCAACCGGCTACCCTGGCGGTCCTATGCCAAGGCAATCGTTCTGCTCATCATCTTGATCGCCGGCTCCATCGAGCGACGGAGCGCGCACCAGGGACAACTTTGCCGGCCTCGCTGCCGGTCACAACTCTCGACGCTGGTGAAATGCCGCCATCGCCACCCTTGACTATCAGGGGACCAACGATTGCGCCGCCCGCACAAGCGCAATTTCCGGAATTCGCGCCGCCGTCGGTGACCGGCCATTCACGGCATTTATTACCGAAGCGAAAGCCAGCCAAAAGAATTGACGCGTCGCGCCCGAGAAACGCCGCGATCCCAAATACCGCGCCGAGCGCTCATCGTTGTAGTGAGATTTTTGCCGGCGCGCAGCTCGGCGAGGCGCCGGCGGACGGCGACCGAGAGACGCTGAGAAAGGACTGTTCATCATGAAACTCATGGTCCAAAACTTACGCCGCGTGAGAGCGCTGACCCGCGCGGTCTTATTAGCGTCGCTCGGCGGTTGCACAACCACGAGTGAAACGCCGCCGCCGGCGCTTCCAGCACCCACCGTCGAAGCCGTCGCAGCGGCGCCGGCGCCAGTGGCCGCACCAGCGACCGCCGCGGTCGCGCGCCGCTTCGAAGAAGCGCTGACCCATGCCGCCAACACATTGTTCTCACAAATCCGTGCTTCGGCTAACGGTGAAAAACAGCTGCTCGTCATCGATCCCCTGATCGACGGCGTTTCGGGCATGCAGTCCAACGCCACCAGAACCATGGCTTCGCGCATCGGCGAACTGGTGCGCGGCCATTATCCGCAGTTCGACCTGCAACCCTTCTCCGCCGCCAATGTGCGCCGGTCGCCCAAAGTTTTGGTCGGCACCTTCACAGCGGTGAATAGCGAGGGCGATACCACGGGCACCAGGGAAGCCTATCGCATCTGCCTGGCTCTGGCAGATTTAAAGTCGGGCACCGTGGTGGCGAAGGGAACTGCCCGCGCGCAAATGCCAGGCGTCGACCACGTCGCCGACGCCGTACTTTCAAGATAGTCCGGCGTGGATGAAAGAGGCGCCGACCGAGGGCTATGTAAATACCTGCCAGACCAGTAAACCTGGGGACGCGATTCAGCCTGCTTATCTCGATAGCATTTTGGCGGGAACCTTGATCAGCGACGCGATCGCTGCTTACGACGCCGGCCGCTATGCCGACGCCCTCGACCGTTATTCCAGCGCCCTCGAACTACCCACCGGCCATCAATTGCGGGTTTTCAATGGCGTCTACCTCGCCAACTTGAAACTCGGCCGGCAGGCCGCGGCCAACGATGCCTTTAGCCGGATCGTCGCTTATGGCTTGGCGAAAAATCGTCTCGCCGTGAAATTTCTTTTCAAGCCGGGCAGCACCGCGTTCGTGCCCGACAAGCAGGTGAGCGCGCACTATCCGATGTGGATGAAGGAAATTGCCCGCGGCGCGATACAAAGCAAAAGTTGTCTGGAAGTGATCGGCCACACCAGCCGCTCCGGCGCCGAACCACTCAACCAACGATTGTCTCAATTGCGCGCCGATTACATCAAGAAAAGACTCGAGGGTGAAGCGCCGCCATTGGCCAAACGCATCACCGCCCAGGGCGTCGGCTCGCGCGACAATCTCGTCGGCACCGGCAAAGACGATATCTCCGATGCCTTGGATCGCCGCGTGGTTTTCCAGGTGACCGCGTGCGGCGGCGGCACGCAGTACTATTGATTATCACTTGCTTACTTGTTTTCCACGCCCTGACACGACGATCGCGCCAGGGCGTTTTAGTTTGCGATTTCTCCAGCCAACGATTTCCCCTTGACGCTCACGCTTATCATCGACTAAGTTTTCGCTGCGAACTCAGATCGGTATCGGCTTCCCAACAACGAGGAGGATCGCATGGTTGTAACGAGACGAGCCCGTGTGTGGCGATTGTTGCTAACGACTGCGGTGATCTTGCTAGCTGGTAAAAGCGCACACGCCATTGCCGCCGACAAGATTCGTATCAGCTACACCTCCCCCGGACCGCAGCATGGCATCCTTTGGATCGCCGACGTCAGCGGTCTGTTCAAAAAAAACAATATTGACCCGGAAATCATTTACATGCCCGGCAATATTTCCGCGCCGTCAATGATGGCCGGCGAAGTGCAGTTCGGCCAGATGACCGGCGCGCTGATGTCGCCGCTCCGCTTACAAGGCGGCGACCCGGTGATGCTGGTGAGCATTCAAGAGCTGCTCGACGACCGATTGATGGCCCGGCCCAACATAACCAAGCCGGAGGAACTCAAGGGGAAACGCATCGCGATTTCTCGCTTCGGCGCAGCATCCCATATGCGAGTGCTCAATATGTTGCCCCGTTTCGGTCTCACCGAGAAAGACGTGACGTTCTTGCAGATCGGCGATACCCCGGCGCGGATCATCGCCATGGTCGGTAACTCCGCGGATGCTTCAAGCTTCTCTCCGCCCGATCATCTCGCCCCGCAACTCACGGGCATGAGAACTTTGCTCAATATGGCGGAGTTGAATATTTTCTATCAAGGCACGGGATTAGTCGCGACCCAGCGCTACATCGCCAAGAACCGCGAAATCGTCAGGCGTATGGTGAAGTCCTACATTGAGGCGATCCACATCGTTCGGACCAGCCCCGAAGAAGCCAAGCGCGCGTTCGTGAAATACCGCAAGACCAAGGATCCCAAACAACTCGAAGATGCCTATCAAACCCTGCGCGAGACCGTGAAGCTCAAGCCTTACCCCAATATGGAATCTTTCAAAACGATATTCAAAGATGTCAGCGACCGCATCCCAGCAGCGAAGACGGCGAACGCGAAGGAATTCGTCGACACCAGTTTTCTCGAGGAACTCGACAAATCCGGCTACATCGACGGGCTGTATCGATAGCGGGTTGCGGAATTGGCTTTATGGAGTGTTGGCAACGGAATCCCAACACTCCATAACTCTCATTCTTCTCCGGTCCTAGTCCGCTCCCAATAGTTTTTTCATCCGGGCTATGATGTCTGCTGGCTGGCTCATGACGTCCTTGACGATCCTTTCGAGCTCTTCACCTTTGACCGGGTCGAGATCGAAGCTGCGCTTATCTAAATCGGCAAGGAACTCCTTGTCCTCCATGGTTTTGTTAAACGCATCGCGCAAGATTTTCACGCGATCGGCGGCAAGCCCCGGCGGCGCGAGCATCGGCCGGCCCAGGGCACCTGACGCCAACATCACACTCGCCAAGCGGCGTGATGCTTCCGGCGTCTTATACTTATCCATCAGCTCCCAAACTGTCGGCGTTTCCGGCATTTTACTATCGCGTTTTTTGCCGGTTTGAATAATATTGCGAACGAATCCCTTCTTACGCCAGGTATGATAGGGCTCCCGCGATAAGAACGCTTCGATAGTAAAGGAGCGGCAATGAATCTCGCCTCTTTCGACCGCCAGATCGATCTCGGGACCGCCGGGATAACCTTGCACGAGATTGAACTTGGTGCCGATCAGCTCCTCGAAAAGCTTCGGCAGATAGTAGGCCGAGTCCGAGGTTCCCTGGGCGCCGCAGCGCGGCGGCTCCTTGGCGTTGCGCACGTCTTCGATGGTCTTGTACGGCGTGTCGGCGCGCATGTACATCTGCGACTCGCCCTGCACCGGCGAGCCGATCCAGGCGAACTTCGCCCAATCGAACTGCGCTTCCTTGCGGCCGACCAGTTGATCGAAATAGAGCGTCGGCACGATCGAACCGATAATCGTCAAGCCATCGGGTTTGCTCTTATTGTAAACATAGTTCGCCGCAATCATGTGACCCGCGCCGGGCATGTTCTGCACGATCAAGTCGGGTTTGCCAGGAATATGTTTGCCCATGTGCTGCGCCAACAAACGTGACCACTGATCGTAAAGCGCTCCGGCAGTAGTCCCGGCGATCACGGTAATCGTCTTGCCTTTGTAGAAGTCGGCCTGCGCGTGCAGCGACTGTCCCCAAACCAATAAACCCGACGAGCGCTATGAGCGCCGCCATCGTTCGAATTGATTTCATAAAAATACTCCTTGTGGTTGAACGGGAATACCGAATTAACCAGGAAGATAATCAGTTTTTTGAATAATTGAAAGCTCCATAAGCGCCACGCGCGGCGCCTATAAAGTGAAGGACGACCAACTTCCCGGCAACCGCCGGCGCGCTAAGCCGCATCGACGATGGCCGACTCGAAGATTTCCACGGCGGTGCCGATCTGTTCTTCAGTTACAATCAACGGCGGACAAAAACGCAGCGTGCTTTCGCCGCAGCTCAGCAGCAGCAAGCCTTTCTCGAAGGATTTCTGCATGACACGGTCGCGCAATTTTCCATCCGGCTTGTGGTTGCGCATCTTCGAAGTCGACGCCGATCATCAGGCCCAGGCCGCGCACGTCGCCGATCACCTGATGGTCCGGTTTCAGCGCAGTGAGTTTGTCCTTTAGCACCGGCCCGACTTCGGCGGCGTTCTCGATCAAGCCTTCTTCCAGTAATTCGATCGTCGCCAAGGCCGCGGCGCAGGCCACCGGATTGCCGCCGTAGGTGCTGCCATGGGTGCTGTCTGTCCAGGTGCTGATCTCGTCGCGGGCGATCATGGCGCCCAGCGGCATGCCGCTGGCGATGCCCTTGGCGGTGCAGAGAATATCCGGCTCGATGCCCCAATGCTCGCAGGCGAACATCTTGCCGGTGCGGCCGAAGCCGGACTGAATCTCATCGGCGACCAGCAAGATGCCGTACTTGCGGCATAGCTCCTGAAGCATCGGCAGATACTCCGGCGGCGGCACGATGTAGCCGCCTTCGCCTTGCATCGGCTCGACGAAGATCGCCGCGACCTCCTCCGGCCGGACATCGTGGCGAAACACCACCTTCTCCAGAACGTTGACGCATTCGATGCCGCAGGAGCCATATTTCAATTGATACGGACAGCGATGGCAGAAGCCGTAGGGCACATGATGCACGCCGGGAATCAGCGGCCCGAAATGGGCGCGGTGCGACGCCCGGCTGGCGGTGAGCGATAGCGCGCCCATGGAGCGGCCGTGAAAGGCGCCATGAAAAGCGATCACATGCTGGCGTTTGGTGTGATAGCGCGCGAGCTTGAACGCGGCCTCGACGGTCTCGGTGCCGGAATTGGTGAAGAAAACTTTTTTGCCGCCGTTACCCGGCGCCATGCGCGCCAGCTTCTCGGCCAGCTCGACCATCGGTTCATAGTAAAAATCGCTGCCGCAGATATGGAGAAACTTGCGCGCCTGCTCTTCGATCGCCTTGACCACCCGCGGATGCGCGTGACCGGTGTTCGCCACCGCAATGCCGGCCATGAAGTCGAGAAATAGATTGCCGTCGACGTCTTCGATCACACAGCCGCGCCCTTCCTTGACCACCAACGGATAGACACGGCCGTAGGCAGGCGCGGTGCATTTCTCATCGCGCTCGACGATCGCTTTGGCTTTGGGACCGGGAAGCGCTGTTTTGATATCGGGAATTTTCATAATCAATCCGCTTGGGTTAATCGAGTACCAGTGGCGATGGTTCCAATTCGCGGCGTCGATCACTCCATTTCTCCAATTTCATGCTATTCCGCGTTATCGATCTGTGCCTTCTGCAGTTTGCCCGAGTAGTCGACGTAGATCGACTTCCACTCGGTGAAAATATCGTACACCGTGGTGCCGGCCTCGCGGTGGCCGTTGCCGGTGTCTTTGACGCCGCCGAATGGCAGATGCACTTCGGCGCCGATGGTCGGACCGTTGATATAGGTAATGCCGGCCTCGATGTCGCGCATGGCGCGGAACGCGCGCGTCACATCGTTGGTGTAAATCGAGCTCGACAGTCCGTACGCCGTGTCGTTGAGCACAGCGATGGCTTCCTCGAAGCTGGAGACTTCGATGATCGACAGCACCGGGCCGAAGATTTCTTCCTGGGCGATGCGCATGTTGGGCTTCACCTGGTCGAAGATCGTCGGCTGAAAAAAGAATCCCTTGGCGCAAGCGCCGCCATCGTAAACCGCGCCACCGGTGCGCAGGCGCGCCCCTTCGCTCTTACCGATCTCAATGTAGCGTAGAACTTTTTCACGCGCGGCTTGATTGATCAGCGGTCCCATCTCGTTGCGCTCATCGAGGCCGTCGCCGATCTTGATTTTCTCCGCCCGCGTTACCAACGCATCGATAACCTTTTTTGCCACGTCGCGATGGACGATCAGCCGGCTGGTCGCCGTGCAGCGCTGGCCGGTGGTGCCGAAGGCGCCCCATAGCGCGCCTTCGACGGCCAAATCGAGATCGGCATCTTCCATGACGATCTGCGCGTTCTTGCCGCCGAGTTCGAGGGATACGCGTTTGAGATTCTGGCCGCACACCGAAGCGATCTCGCGACCGACTGCGGCGGAACCGGTGAACGAAACCAACTGCACGTCCTTATGACGCACCAACGCCGCGCCGACATCTTCGCCGCGGCCGTGTACCAGGTTGACGACGCCCGGCGGCACGCCGGCCTCGCTGAGGATCTCGACGAAGCGGGTTGCCGTGTGCGGCGTGTCCTCGGCCGGTTTGAGAATCACCGTATTGCCGCAAATCAGCGCGGGAAATAGTTTCCAGGTTGGAATCGCCAGCGGGAAATTCCACGGCGTGATCAGTCGCGCACACGCCGATTGGCGTGCGCACCGACATGGCGAATTTGTTGGGCAACTCCGCCGGCGTAGTCTCGCCGAACAGTCGCCGCCCCTCGCCGGCATTGAGAAACGCACAGTCGATGCCTTCTTGAACATCGCCGCGGGTTTCCTTCAACACCTTGCCCATCTCGCGAGTCTCGATCTGCGCGAGATCTTCCTTGTGTTTTTTTAACAGGTCGCCGACGCGGTATAGAATCTCACCGCGCTTGGGCGCCGGCACCAGACGCCAAGCGGCAAAGGCTTTCTTGGCGGCTGCCACGGCAACATCGACATCATCGGCTCCCGAGGCGGGAAACAATCCGATTAAGTCGTCGGTATTGGCAGGATTACGGTTTTCGAAGGTTTTACCGGAACCGGCCGCCTGCCACTTTCCGTCGATAAAATTTTCGCATTGCTGCGCCATAACGAATCTCCTGCAACCACAAGCCTGATCGCTCCGACACGAGCATTCTAAAGGGCCACAACGATGAACACAACGTAAAATTGACCGGCGGGCCAGATTCAAACCCGGTCCGATCGACAGCGAAGATGTTCTTTACAATTAACCCTAACATTGATATTGACCGACGAACATTTAGCCCCTGTTTGTAGAGGTTTCGGTTAATTATGGACATGGTCTCCGCGCTGTTTTCCGGACTCGTACAAGTTTTCAACTGGTCGACCTTCAGCTTGATGATGGTTGGCATCGCCGTCGGTTTCGTCGTCGGCATTCTTCCCGGTCTCGGCGGCCCGACCGCGATGGCGCTGATGCTGCCGTTCGTCTTCAAGATGAACGCGGTCGAAGCCTTCGCTTTTCTTCTCGGCATGACGGCGGTCACCGCGACCACCGGCGACATTACCTCGGTCTTGTTCGGCGTCCCCGGCGAGCCGACGACCGCGTCGACCATCGTCGACGGCCACGCCATGTCGCGCAACGGCGAGGCGGGGCGCGCCCTCGGCGCGGTGCTGATGAGTTCTCTGGTCGGCGCAGTCTTTGCCGGCTTCGCGCTTGGCGCCGCGGTCCCGGTCATCCGGCCCCTGGTGCTCTCCTTCGGTTCACCGGAATTTTTCATGCTGGCGATCCTCGGCATATCGTTCGTCGCGGCATTGAGCGGTGAAGACCCGTTAAAAGGCATCATCGCCGGCGGCATCGGTTTGATGCTGGCGACCATCGGCCTCGATCCGATCTCGGGCATCCAACGTTACACCTTCGGCCAACTTTTTCTTTGGGACGGCATCGGCTTAGTGCCGATCACGATCGGCTTCTACGCCATTCCCGAAACCATCGAACTCGCCGTCCTGGGCAGCAGCATCGCCAAGAAAGAAGTCGGCGAGCTCGGCGGCGTCATGGAAGGCGTCAAGGATACCTTTCGCCATTTTTGGCTGGTGATTCGCTGCAGCGCTCTCGGCACGGTCATCGCGATCATTCCCGGCATGGGCGCGGCGACTACTCAGTGGCTCGCCTACGCCCACGCGGTGCAAAGCTCGCCGAACAAAGAACGCTTCGGCAAAGGCGACGTGCGCGGCGTGTTGGGACCCGGCGCGGCGAATAATTCGACCCTCGGCGGCAGCTTGATCACGACCATCGCCTTCGGCGTCCCCGCCAGCGTGGTCATGGCGATCCTGCTCGGCGCCTTCATCATTCAAGGCATCGTCCCCGGCCCCGACATGCTGCTGCCGCCGCCCAAGGGCAAACTCGACCTGACCTTTTCGTTTGTCTGGGTCATCATCATCTCCAACATCATCACGGTGGCGATTTGCTTTCTCTTCCTAAAGCCGCTGGCGAAAGTCACCCAGGTGCGCGGCGGCATCATCATCCCGATCATCCTCGTGTTGATTTATCTTGGCGCATTCGCCGAAAAAAACGCTTTCGAAGATATGGTGATCTGTTCTGGCTTTCGGTGCCCTCGGCTGGATCATGGAGAAACTCGATTGGCCGCGGCCGCCGGTGCTGTTAGGACTGGTGCTCGGACCGCTGTCGGAAAACCGTTTGTTCCTGTCGACGGATAATTACGGCTTGGCGTGGACCCACCGTCCGGGAGTCATCGGCATATTTATCGTGACGTTGATCGGGATTTTTTATCCGATGTATAAGAACCGCAGGGAAGCGCGAGCAAGAGCGTCGGCGCCAGGCAACGGCAATGGATTAGCGGACACACCGCGGCATGGCGGGCTGCAATTCGGCAACGCAACGATGTTCACTGGCGCGCTGATCCTGATACTCGCACTGGCGCTCTGGCAGAGCCGCAACTTCGGTTACCGCGCCGGCCTGTTTCCCTGGGTCATCGGCATACCGACGTTTGTCCTTTGTTTCTTGCAGTTGGCGCGAGATCTGCGCGGCACACATAAAAAGGCCGCGGCACACCTCGGTGAAGAACCCGAGGTTGAAATCACCCGGGAAGTGGTCAGTCAAAGAACCATCGCGGTGATCGCCTGGACCCTCGGCTTTTTCGTCGCCATCTGGCTCCTGGGCTTTTCCATCGCCGTGCCGCTGATGATCCTGTTGTATTTGAAAATAGCCGGCAAAGAGAGCTGGCTGATGACGGCGCAGGTAACCTTTTTCTCCTGGCTGTTTTACTGGGGATTATTCGAAAAGCTACTGAACGTGCCGTTCCCCGAAGGGCTCTTGATCGGTCTGCTTCAAAGGCGGGCAGTAGGGATGATCGAGATCGGAAATCAGATGACGGAGGTCAGAATTCCCATCCAATGCGGGTTCCGCTCTGACATCCGACCTCTGAATTCCGATCTCTGACTCGTCAATCGATCATTTCGCGCGCGCCGCCAAGCCGCGCCAAACTTTCTCCGGCGTTAGCGGCAAGTCGTACATGCGCAATCCGGTGGCGCGATAAACCGCATTGCCGATGGCCGCAGCCACCGGCATTAAACCGCCCTCGCCTGTGCCCTTGGCACCGAACGGCCCCGGTCCATTGTGACTCTCGACCAGAATGGTTTCGAAATCCTTGGGCAAGCTATTGAAACTCGGCACGCGGTAGTCGACCAGGTTGGGGTTTAGCAGCTGGCCATCCTTATAGACCATCTCTTCCATCAGACTATGGCCGATGGCGTTCATGACGCCGCCTTCGTCCTGGCCCTCGCACAACACCGGATGAATCGCCCGGCCGACATCGGCTAAGGAAACATACTTGAGCAACTTGATCTCGCCGGTGTCGCGATCGACTTCCACTTCCGCCGCGCCCCAGGCGATCTCCCAGAAATTGGTCGGCGAGCCCAGAGCAGCTTTGGCGCTCTTGAGCGACTGATAGGCGCCGTGGCCGACGAGCTCGCCGGAACGCGACAAGAAAATTTTCTGCATCAGCTCGACAAATGACAGAGTTTGATTCTTCGGCCCGACAATCTTGCCGCCGCTGAGCTGCAACTGTGCCGCTTTGGTTTTGAGAATCTTGGCGGCATGGCGGACAATCTGCCGCTTCAAATCCTGCGCCGCGCGCTGCACCGACAAGCCCATCACGACCATCGAGCTGCTGGCGTTGGTATTGACATCGTAGGGCGTGATCTCGGTATCCAGTTGCGCCACGGTGACGGCTTCGAAAGGAATACCCAACTCCTCGGCGCACACTTGGCTCAACGCCGTGCGCGCCCCCTGGCCGACTTCGACGGTGCCGGTAAGCAGCACGACGCTGCCGTCGGCATTCATCTTCACCGCCGCCGACGAGACTTTGTAGGTGCCGCCGCCGTCTTTCATGCACACCGCCAGGCCGCGGCCGCGATTGGGTTTGGTAATCTTTTGCTTCCAGCCGATTTCCTCGGCGGCTTGCAGCAGACCCGCTTTGAGATCGCAGTCCACCGGCGTATCCCCCGGCGTGTACAGGTCGCCTTTCTTGAGCAGATTCTTGATGCGGAATTCGAGGGCATCGAAGCCCAACTTGTCGGCGATGATATCCATCTGCGACTCATAAGCCCAGGTCACTTGCAGCGTGCCGAAACCGCGGTAGGCGCCCGCCGGCACGGTATTCGTATAAATGGTGTACGCGTCGGTCTTCATATGCGGGATGCGATAAGGCCCGAAGCAGCGATAGCCCGCCTTCTGCGTCACCCGCGGACCGGCGTCGGCATAGGCGCCGGTTTCCATGTGGATCAGACATTGGCGCGCCACCAGTTTGCCATCCTTGTTCACGCCGGTCTTAATCCGCACCCGCGCCGGATGGCGCGTGACGGTCTTGAAACTCTCTTCGATCGTATGGGCCAAACGCACCGGCCGCTTGGCCTTCCACGACAACACCGCGGCCAACGGCTCGGTCTTCACCGCCAGTTTGCCGCCATAGCCGCCGCCGACGTAGGGCACGATGACGCGAATCTTGCTCTGCGGCAGATGAAAAATATCCGCCAGATGTTCGCGCAGCGTGAACGGCTCCTGAGTGCCGGCCCAGAGCGTCAAGCGGTCGCCGGCGAAATCGGCCACGGTCGCATGCGGCTCCATGGAGAAATGCTGCACCCGCGGAAAGGTAAAAGTGTTTTCAAAAACATGATCGGCATTTTTAAAGCCGGCCTCGACATCGCCGTTGGCATAACTGAAACGATAGCAAAAATTACTGCCGCTGAATTCTTTCGGCGTTTCGTAGCGCTGCCCCATGAGCTCGCCGCCGCTGGCCGGCGCCTCGTGCACCAGCGGCGCGTTTGCCGCCAGGGCCTCATCGATACTGGTCACCGCGGGCAAATCTTCGTACTCGACTTCGATCAGTTCCAAGGCTCGCGCCGCCGTCGCTTCGTCGACCGCCGCCACCGCCGCCACCGGATCGCCGGCGTAGCGCACTTTGTCGACGGCAACGATGGTTTGATCTTTGTAAGCGGCGCCGAACATGCGCAGTCTTTTTTGATCTTCGCGCGTGATTACGGCGAGCACTCCCGGCAACATTTCAGCTTTGCTGCCATCGACGCGCACCAGCCGCGCATGGGCGTAGGGACTGCGCAGGATCTTGCCATGGGCCATGCCGGGCAGATCGACATCGACGGTATAAAGCGCTTTGCCGGTTACTTTCTCGGCGCCGTCGTTGCGCAGTTCCGCTTTGCCGATGACCTTGTAGGATTGGGCTTTTTTCATCCACCGACCTCAGTTGCTAAACTTTGTCTTGATCCATTCGATCGCGTCGTCGCGGCTGTGCAATTCGCCGCCCAACTGCGCATCTTCGACCTGGCGCAAGATTTCCTTGAATTGCGGCCCCGGATTGAATCCCAGTTCGATCAAGTCGCCGCCGCGCACCAGCGGTTCGGGACGAATCTCTTCGTCCTTCAACTCGCCGCGACGCTCTTGGCAGAAGCGATAATAACTCAAGTCGCCATTGGACGACAACGCGTCGATGCGCGCCAACTCAAGCAACTCATCGATGCCGTCCTCGCGCAGAAAACGCTTCAACGTGCTCAAGCGCATCTGCGGCGCCTGCACCTGGCGCAGGTGATTGCGCACCAGATAGGCAACTCGCTCCCACACCGCGCGGCCGCGCTTGAGCCTTTTAAGAATTTCCTCGGCCATCTCAGCGCCCTGTTCGGTGTGGCCGTAAAAAGTGATGCGCTGCGCTTCCTGGCGAATACAGAGAGGCTTGGCGACGTCATGGAGCAGACAACCGTAAGCCAAAGTTTCGCTAGGATTTTCCAAATGGCTGAGTAGCAGCATGGTATGCGTGAATACATCGCCCTCGGGATGAAAGTCTGGCGTCTGCGCGGTGCCCTTCATGGCGACGATCTCCGGCAAGATAATTTTCAGCAAACCGCTTTCGTCCAACAGCTCAAAGCCGCGCCTGGCGCCGCCTTCGGTCAAGATGCGGGTAATTTCCTCGCCGATCCGTTCCCCGGAAATCACTGCGATGCTGGGCGCCAAGTTTTGTATCGCGGCAAATGTCGGCGGGTCGATAGCGAATTTCAGACTGGCGGCAAACCGCACCGCGCGGATCATGCGCAAGCGGTCTTCCTCCAGGCGCGCTTGGGGGTCGCCGATGGCGCGAACCAAGCCGCGCCGAAGATCCTCTTGCCCGCCGACCAAATCGATGACTCGATCTGCGATCGGATCGTAGACCATGCCGTTGATGGTAAAGTCGCGCCGGTGAATGTCCTCCTCCAAAGTACCGTAACGCACCGCACTCGGCCGGCGGCCATCGAGATACGGGCCGTCATGACGGAAACTCGCCACCTCATACGGCGCGCCGTCGAGCATCACCACGATCACGCCAAATTGCGCTCCCACCGGTATCGTGTTGGGAAAAATGCGCTGGATGTCTTCAGGCCGGGCGCTGGTCGCGATGTCGTAGTCCTGCGGCTCTTTGGCGAGCAGCATATCGCGCACGCAGCCGCCGGCGAGAAGGCACTCGTAGCCTTCCGTACGCAAACGCTGGACAATCGAGATCGCTTGGGCGCGGGTCGACACTGCTATACCGTTCCGACTGAGATAGTAATTCTAAATAATCAAACGACCGACTCTAACCGGCGATCACCGGTTAGGGGGAGAAGGTGACATCGACGGCAGGGATCAGTTCCTTTACCTTTCCTTGCAGCTCTTGAAAAGTAAAGGGCTTGACGATGTAACTGCTGCATCCGGAAGCCATACAGTTTTGCAAATCGGCGTCGCGAAACAACGCCGTCGCCGCCAGAATTGGAATATCCTTGGTCGCCGCGTTGGCTTTGAGCTCGCGCGCCGCTTCCCAGCCATCCATGCCTGGCATCATGATGTCCAAAATAATCAGGCGGGGATTCTCCGACTGAGCCTTTTGCAACCCTTCGCGCCCCTGCTTTGCGGTGACCGCGGCATAACCCATCAACTCGATTTGCCAAGTGAGCAACTCGCGCATATCGGCGTGGTCTTCGATGATCAGGATTTTATTCATGGTTGTGGAATCAATTATAACTGCGACACAGTTCAAAGCAAGCACAACCCATGCCGCTTAATCAGCGCCGGACCAGCTTTAAATAACTGTATTACGAAGAGAATTGGCCCCGAATATAGTCCAAAGGTAGCCATTCGGGTCACCGTCAGCAAAATTGACAGCCGCCGCCGCCAACTGGCAGATGGTTCCGGTTAATTTGGCACCTATTGCACGGTGATTTTCTGTTGGTTACCAACAACGACCGTAATAAAGTTTTCCGGGCTTAGGTGCGTACGCGCCACCCGCTGAATATCGGCACGGCTGACCTTGCGGATGAGTTCGCCATAGCGATCGGGATAATCAAGGCCAAGTTCATAATACTCGACCTGGCCCAAAAACCCGGCAATTTTGCCATTGGTATCGAAACGTAAAGGGAAGCTACCGATTAGATAATCCTTGGCGTCGCTCAGTTCGACCTCACTTACCAGCTCCTCACGCATGCGCCGAATCTCCTCACGGGCCAAGCGTATCGCTTCTTGCGCGCTCTCGTTCTTGGTCTGCATGACGAATTGAAAGCTGCCATGGCTTTTCTCAGCAGCGAAATGACTGTAGACGGAATAGGCCAAGCCGCGCTCGTTGCGGATCGAGTCCATCGCCCGCGACGAAAACCCGCCGCCGCCGAGTATGTAGTTCATCACCTGGATCGCGTAGTAGTCAGGATGGCCCCGCGGCACCCCGCCATGACCGAGGATGATATTGGCTTGCGTCAGATCCTTGTTGACCCGCAGGATTTTCGCAACATCGCTCTGCACCGGCGCCGTCGGTGCTTTACTCGGTTCTCCTTTGGACCAGTTCTTGAGTACTTGGTTGAGCGCCGCGCTAATCTCCTGCTCGGAAACATCGCCGACCACCGACATGATCGTCCGGTTGGGACGATAGTAGCGCTTAAAAAATTCTTGCACCCGTTGCCGATCCAGCCGTTTTACCGAAGCTTCCGTCCCCTCCACCGGCCGGCCATAAGCGCTGCCGGGAAACAATGCCGCGGCAAACACATCGCCCGCCACGGTGCCGGGATCTTCTGCTTTGGCCTTGATCGAGGCAATGATCGCTTGCTTTTGCCGGTCGATTTCCGCCGGCGGAAAGCTCGCACCGGTGAGGATTTCGGCGAGTAACTGCAAACCAACGCCCAGGTCCTTCTTGAGTATCGTCAAGCTCATCGTCGCCAAGTCGTCGCCGCAGCCGGTATCGAGACCGGCGCCGATGAAATCCAACGTCTCGCTGATCTGCAGAGCGCTTCGCTTGGCCGTGCCGTCGGTCAAAAGTTGCGAGGTTAGATGAGCCAGGCCGGTATGTTCCGCGCTCTCATGGCGCGCGCCGGCATCGATCAACAACTCGATGGCAACCGTCGGCAAAGCCCGCTGCTCGGAGGTCAGCAACACCAGGCCGTTAGCGAGCACGGTGCGTTTCGGCACCATCGCGGCATGTGCCGGCATGCCCTGCGTCAACAAACTGAACAAAAAAAGACCGATCAATCCACGCATCATTAGTTATTCGCTTTAGTCGGAATCAAGGTGCCAACCGTACGGTTGTCCCGTTGGAGATATTTCTGCGCCACACGGCGAAGATCTTCCCGAGTGACTTTACGCATATTGTCGAGATAACTATCGACCAAGCGCCAGCCACCGACCATTTCGTAGTAACCGACCTTCATCGCCTGGCCGAAGATCGAGTCTTGGGCGAAGATAAAGGCCGCTTCGATTTGATTTTTGGCTTTCTGCAATTCGCGTTCGCTCACCAACGCGACTTTAACCTTGTCGAGCGAGCGGTCAATTTGCTGCTCGACATTGGCCAGCTCAGCGCCGGGCAACAGTTGCGCGGAAATTGAAAACCCCGTGGCGTCCATGGACACCGCGCTGTAGTCGGCATCGATGCCGCGCACCAAGCGTTTTTGGTACACCAGCTCTTGATACAAACGCGAACTCTTGCCGCCGGCCAACACGATTGACAGCAGATCCAGCGCAAAACTGTCGGGGCTATGGAGGTTGGGCGCGTGATGAAACAGCATCAGCATCGGCAGTTCGGCCTCTTTTTTCAGCGTCACGCGTTTTTCACCGCGCTGGGACGGCTCGACCAGCGTCAGCTTTGGCGGTGCGGAGCCGCGCGGAATCTTGCCGTAGGCGGCTTTGATCTTGGCCAGCATTTCGTCCGAATCGAAGTCGCCGACCATGACGATCACCGCGTTGTTGGGCGCATAGTAAAGTTTGTAAAAATCCACCAAGTCCTGGCGCGTCAGGCTTTGAATATCCTCCATCCAGCCGACCACGGGACGGCGATAAGGATGAATGGTGTAAGCCACCGATGCGGCGATCTCATAAAGCGCCGAACCGGGATTGTCGTCGGTGCGCAAGCGGCGCTCTTCTTGAATCACTTTCTTTTCCGGCTCGAAGTAAGTGTCGCCCAACAGCGCATTGGCCATGCGGTCAGCTTCCAGTTCGAGCTGAATATGAATCTTGTCCCGGCTCATGGTCGCGAAATAGACCGTCATGTCCGAACGTCGTAAAAGCGTTGGACCGGCCGCCGTTCTTGGCGATGATCCGCGAGTACTCTTCCGGCGCCGTCGTCGGCGTGCCCTTGAACAGCATATGCTCGAGAAAATGCGCCAAGCCGCTTTTGCCATCTTTTTCATTGCGCCCGCCGACCCGGTACCACACTTGAAACGTCACCGCCGGACTCTTGTGATCTTCCAAGAGCAGCACTTTCAAACCGTTGTCGAGGATGAATTCTTGGACTTGCGCGGCGTAGAAGCGGCGGCGAATGAGTGAAGCAAGAACAAAGCGATCAAGCAGCGTGAATCGACGAAGCCAAATCATGCTGACAAAGCTAAAGGATGAGGTCTCAAAGTCAAGCGAATCGTGAAGAGGCCGCAAGCGGATTCGCTTCGCAGCGGAATTCCCGACACTCCATTACGGCAACACTGCAATCAGCCCGGCCGGCGCGCAAAAAAGACCAGCAGCGGCGGACAGCAGGTAGCTGGTGAGAAAAAACAGCAAAGCGGCGCGATAGTTGCCGCTCCAATCGAAGGCCACGCCGGCCACCAAGGCGCCGACGCCGAGGCCGCCTTTGTGAAACGGTTCGAGCACACCACTGATAGCGCCGAAGGAGCGCCGGCCGAAATAGTGCGCCAGCATGATTTGGGTCAACACCGCCGTGCCGCCGCGCGCGCTGATGCCAAAGAGTACACCGAACAGATAGGCCGTGAGCGGCGTATTGACATGCATCAACAACGCCACCGACGCCGCCGACAGCGCCGTCGTCGTCACGCTCAAACTGCGCGGTGAAAGCCGCTCCGCCAAGGCGCCCCAGATGCCGTTGCCGAACGCGCCCGAGAGCGCCATCACGCTCACCGCGCCGGCGGCGACGGCCGGTGGAATCTGCACATCGGTAAAATAAGCGACGGTGTGAAAGGCGATGCCGCCGGTGCCAAGCGACGCAAGAAATACGCTCGCCACCAGCAACCACAGCGCACTCGTCTGCACCGCTTCGCGCGCGCGTCCAACTGCGCTCGGCATTCGACCGAAGTCGGCGACCGCAGCCGTCGAGATCGCGTCAGGGTGTAAAATGGGCGCCACGCCGTCGGGATACATGCCCAGATCTTCGGGTTGGCGGCGCAGGAAAATCGCCGCCGGCACGACGACCAAAAGCAAAAACGCCAAGCCTAAAACTAGAAACGCACTGCGCCAGCCATAGTGGGTGACGAGAAATTGATAGATCAAAGTCATCGCCGCCGAACCCAGCGGTGTCGACATCGCCACCAACCCCATGGCGCGCGGCCGCTTGACGTGAAACCAATTGGCGATCGCCGTGTACGGGCACGACGCCGCAAAGGAGAAATTCCGTCAGTGCCCGCGCCGGAATAAACGTCGCGTAAAACTGCCACGGCGCCGTGCTCAGACTCACGCCGATGGACAGCAGTGCCGACCAGAATACCACCGAGCGGCAACAACACCCGCGGCCCATAGCGATCCGCCACCGGGCCGAACAACGGCGACAGCAGGCCGCCGCCAAACGATCCCAAGGTAATCGCCGCCGCCGTGACGCTCCGGCTCCAGCCGAGATCTTCGCTGATCGGCTTCAACACCACCGCCATGGTGACATTGCTCACGCCGGATGAGATAAAACCCGCGACCATGGCGATGGCGACAATGATCCAGCCGTAGAAGAAGGGAAACTGCACCAAGCTGTCTTACTATACTTCCGAAATAAATATCAGCTGGATTCTTGCAGATCGGGTTGGCGCAGCGTAACCCGAGACTTTGGCGGCGCATAGCCCACACGAATGCAACGTCTCGCATGTTGGATCACGTCGACGTTCATGAAGATGGCAATCACATCCCGCCATCCTTGGATTGACTCCCCTCTCCCGCCGCCATACTATTGCGCCAATTTAGGAGGAACCAATGGCTGACGTTACCGACATGCGGGGCTACATCGAAGTGCTCAAAGAGATGGGCGAGCTGCGCGAACTTGAGCGGCGTGGATTTGGACTTGGAGGTGGGCGCGCTCACCGAGCGGGCGGCGGAAAAAGAAGGCGACGCGCTGCTGTTCAACAATTTTAAAGACTATCCGTCGGGTTTTCGCGTTATCACCAACGTCTTTCGCACCTGCAAGCGCACCGGTCCGGCGATGGGCATCGCCGCGCAAAACGGCATCGATTTTCTCCACGAATGGCGCAAAAAGCTCGCGGCCTACAAACCCGTGCCGGTACAGCAGGTCGAAGGCGGCCCGGTGATGGAAAACCAGATGGTCGACGATCAGGTCGATCTCTACAAATTTCCCACGCCCAAATGGCATGATCTCGACGGCGGGCCGTTCATCGGCACCGGCTGCGGCGTCATCACCAAAGATCTCGACACCGGCAAGATCAACGTCGGCACCTACCGGGTCATGGTGCAGGACAAAAATCACGTCTCGGTAAAGATGAACATGGGCAAACATGGCCGGCTTGCTTTCGAGCGCGCCCGCGATGCCGGCAAGCCGTTGCCGATCGCAATCACCCTGGGCCAAGGTCCGGCGGTGTTTCTCGCCGCACAGATGCCGTTGCCGCCGGATGTCAACGAGTTTGAATTCGCCGGTTATCTACAAGGCGCGCCGGTCGCCGTCGCGCGCGGCGCGGTCACCGGACTGCCGATTCCGGCCAACGCCGAAATTGTTCTCGAAGGCGAACTGCCGCCGATGAAAGATGAAGACATGCCGAAGGAAGGTCCCTTCGGCGAGTGGCCGGGATATTTCACCGATGAAAACGTCGGCGAGACCCCGGTGATGACGGTTAAGCGCGTTTACTATCGCAACGATCCGATCCTGCTCGGGCGCGCCGCCGCTCAAGCCGCCGGCGAGTTATCTGCCGATGCCGCTGGGCGCGGCGACTTTGTGGGAACAGTTGGAGAAAGCCGGTATTCCCGAAGTCAAAGGCGTGTGGGGTTTTGTTTACGGCGGACAGCCCGGACCATTCACCGTGGTCGCGATCAAGCAGCGCTACGCCGGCCACGCCAAACAAGCGTTACTGGTCGCCGCCGGCGCCCGCGCCGGAGCTTATGGCGGCAAGTTTGTCGTCGTCGTCGATGACGATATCGACATTACCAATCCAGGCGAGGTGATCTGGGCCATCGCCACGCGCTGCTACGTGCGCGGCGGCATCGACATCGTCAAAGACGTTTGGGCTTCGGTGTGCGAACCGGCGATGCCGCCGGAGGAACGTTCACCGCGCGGTTACACGTCGGACCGCGTGCTCATCGACGCTTGCCGGCCGTATAAATGGATGGATCAGTTCCCGGCAGTCAATGCCTTCGAAAAAGAGTTCAAGGACAAGATCGCCGATAAGTTTAAGCTGTAAGGGAACTTTACCCCATGGCCCGCAGGGAGACGCAATATATCGCTGGAATCAACGTCAAACTAGGTAGTATCTAGCGGTCGCGCGACCAAAAAGGAGCCAGCAGATGGGCACGATCGAAGCCTTAAGCTTGGCCATGGGGACGGCCTGGACCTCGGGCATCAATCTTTACGCTACGGTGGCGGCCTTGGGTATCGCCCGGCAGATGGAGCTGATCCAACTGCCGCACAATCTCGAAGTCCTCGCCCATCCGGCAGTGATCGCCATCGCCTGCATCATGTACGTCATCGAGTTTTTCGCCGACAAGGTGCCCTATGTTGGACAGCGGTTGGGATGCCCTCCACACATTTATCCGTGTGCCCGCCGGCGCCATCCTGGCGGCGCGCGCACTGGGCGACATGAATCCGGCGCTGGAATTAGCCGCCATGCTCGCCGGCGGCACCATCACGCTTGGCCGCCCATGGCGCCAAAGCGACCACGCGCTTGGCGATCAACGCCAGCCCGGAACCGTTCACCAATTGGACCGCCAGCGTCACCGAGGATGTCGCCGTGCTTGGCGGCATCTGGATGATTTTCAATCATCCGATCCTCATGGTAATTTTCGTCGTGGCTTTCGTCGGGTTGGGAGTTTGGATCGTGCCAAAGTTATTTCGCCTGGCCAAGCGCGGCTTTCAAGCGCTGCGCGATCGCCTGAGCGGCAGCAAACCGGATCAGACCGCGCCCAACGCCGGCTCGCCGCCAGCGGTGGTGAATTCTTGAACCACAGGAAGTAAGCAGACCGAATGAAACAGCAATCGACACCGAGTCAAATCGACGATCTGCCGGCGACACCGCTCACCCTCGACGGCTCCTATCTGCTGCATCAGATGTTTCGCGTGCGCTGGCCGGCCTGGAAATCGCTCGGCCAAACCCAGCAGAAACAGGTCTTGGAAAACGCCGCGACTCTGTTCAGGAGTTGGAAGTGAATAAGCAGGCCGCCACCGGGCTCTTCTCGATGCTCGGTCACAAGGGCGATCTGATGGTCGTTCACTTCCGCAAGACCCCAGACGACTTGAACGGCGCCGAATTGGCCATCGCCCACAGCCAGTTGAACGAGTATCTCGAACCGACGACTTCTTATCTCTCGGTGGTCGAGCTCGGCCTCTACGAGGGATCGGTGAAACTCTATGCCGAACTGACCGCCAAGGGTCTTAAGCCCGGCACCGCCGAGTGGAATCGCGAGATCGAAGCGGAGCTGGCGAAACAGCGCGAAGCCGCGGCGCCACGCCTGTGGCCGGAAATTCCCCTGCGCCGCTATCTGTGTTTTTATCCGATGAACAAGTATCGCGGTGAAGCGAAGAACTGGTACAGCGAGCCGATCCGCGAACGCCAGCGCATGATGCGCGATCATGGCATGATCGGCCGCCACTACGCCGGCCGGGTCACGCAGATCATCTCCGGCTCCATCGGCTTCGACGATTGGGAGTGGGGCGTCGATCTGTTCGCCGACGATCCGCTGGTGTTCAAGAAACTGGTTTACGAAATGCGCTTCGACGAAGCCAGCGCGGTCTACGGTCTGTTCGGCACTTTCTACGTCGGCCTGCGATTTCCCGGTCAACCAGCTCGAAGTTCTTTTTTGCCGGCAAGACGCCAAGCTTCAGTTAGTTTCCCATCGGAGAATTTTGAATTGCGCAGCACCCGGGCTCGGCAACGGAGGATCTATGCGGCTCAAAGACAAAGTCACGATCATCACCGGCGCTGCCCATGGCATCGGCAAAGCCTACGCCCGACGTTTCGCCGAAGAAGGCGCCCACGTGGTGATCGCCGACATCGACGCCGCCGGCGGCGAAGCGACGGCCAACGCGATCCTCGACGGCGGCGGCTCGGCCTGGGCGCGCAGCAACCGACGTGCGCAGCCTGCCCGACCTCCAAGGGCTGATGCAGGAGACCGTGAAAAAATTCGGCCGCGTCGACGTCCTGCTCAACAACGCGGCGATCTATGTCACACAGAAACTCTGGAAAGGCCCGGTGGAAGATTTAGAATTCGACGAATGGGATCGCGTCATCGAAGTCAATTTGAAAGGCGTGTTTCTTGTGCAGCAAGGCGGCGATCCCGATCATGAAGCAGCAGCGCTCGGGCAAGATCATCAACATCGCCTCGGGCACTTTTTTTAGCGGCTCGGGCAACATGCCGCATTACACCACGGCCAAAGGCGGCGTGGTCGCGCTCACCCGCGTCATGGCGCGCCAGTTGGGCGAGTACGGCATCAACGTCAACTGCATGACGCCGGGCTCGACCATGAGCGAGGAAAACGTTTCCGAGGATGTTCTCAAACGGCGCGAAGGCAGCATCGACAAGCGCGCCTTCCGCCGCATCGAAACCCCCGCCGACATCGTCGGCACCGCGCTGTTTCTCGCCAGCTCGGACAGCGATTTTGTCACCGGACAACTTTTAGTCGTCGAAGGCGGCGGCGTCATGCACTGACGTCCGCTTCAGCGACAACGAGTGACAATCTCTCGATCGGGAAGACGGCTTAGTTGGAGTTTCCGGTCACGCCATAGACATGACCACAGGCGTTACAGAGCACGACGTTGAAGGGCGCCAAGACGAAATGCTTGCCGTGCGCGCTGCCGGAGCGGCCTTTACGCGAGACAATATGATCGATTCCGACCACCGAGCAGGACGGGCACTTGGGTTCCGGTTCGAGCTTTCTGTTTGAATTCTTGATTGAAAAATTAGCCGCTGGCCGCTCGCATTGGCCGTTGCTCGTTGGACGGTTGCTCTTTTTCTCTGGACTCTTCTTCGGCCGGCTCTTCGCTCTCCTCGGCCCCGCCGGGTGATTGATACCATCGTAAGACTCGCCGTTTCAAAGCATCCGATAGTACCGCGTAGGCGTCGCGCACTTGAGTGAATTTGTCGGCGGCTTCCGGATTGTCCGGGTTGCGGTCCGGATGAAAGCGAAAAACCATCTGACGGTAGGCGCGCTTGATGTCGTCCACCGAGGCGCTGGGCTTGACTCCAAGTATCGAATAGTAGTCGACGGAAGTGTCCAATTTCGCAGGCCTTCAGTAGTTTTCTAGTCTGTAATCCTCGAAGTTCGAATGCATTACTTTGAGCGGCATCGGCCTTCGGTTCCGGTCAATTTGCCGCGTTGCTTGTACATGGCGACGCACATGTCGTAGATCGCCGCGCCGGCACGGTCGTCGATGACATGTTCGCCGTCACGGCTGAGTGTATTCGACAATGAATGTCAACTCCTTGACGCGCCGGTCATTGTTGGATAACCGCACCAGCTTTGCTTCATTGCGATCGAGAAATTCGCCGATCGTCCGAAAGATTTGCGGTTGATTGAGAAAATCCTTCGACGGCGCCATCTTGCCGCGCGAATCTCGCACCGGCCCGGTCCAATTCTTCGATGTCGCCAGGACAATACTTCAATTCCACCGGAGTCGCCGCCGGCGGCTCCTGGTAGCCGCATAGGGCGACAAACTCCTCGCCGTCGAAACGGATGTCAAAGGTCTTCAGACCTCGACGTTCCAAATCTTGGCCGATACTGCGCAGCGCCGTGGCAAAGGCGAAATTCGCGCGATTTGCCTCTCGTGAACGGGCGCGGTTTGGTAATCATGGCTCCCTGGAAGGAACTTTTTGACGTCAATGGTAAGAACAGTAGCGCAAAAAATCAACAAAAAAGATCGGGCCGCCGTCCACAAAGGGAAGCGCCGCCGAGTCGCGTAAATTCTGCGCGAGTGAAGTTGATGGAACTTTTGAGCTGTTAGCGAGACGCTAATCGGGAAGCATTGGCAGAGCATCCATGACGCCGATCATGCTGTCTCGCGTCACCAGTTTCGCCAAATCTTCCTCGCTCCAACCCTCGGTGCCAGCGGGACGTAGCGGCATGACGATATAGCGAATGTCGGCGGTGCTATCGTGCACCCGCACTTCGACATCGTCCGGGAACTCCAAACCGAACTCGCGCATGACGCCGCGCGGGTCCGACTACCGAGCGCTGGCGGTAGTTGAAACTCTTGTACCAATCCGGCGGACGGCCCAGGATCGGCCGCGGGTAGCAGGAACATAAGGTACAGACCACCATGTGGCGCACTTTCGGCGTGTTTTCCAAGACGACGAACTCGTTGAGCGCCGTGGCGTCGATGCCGATCTCGGCACAGGCCGCTTTGGGATCGTCGATAAAGCGCGCTTTGAACGCCGGATCGACCCAGGCCTTGGCAACCAGTTTTGCGCCGTTGGCAGGAGTGCGCGCCTCCTGGTATTCGATCTGGCACTGAATGTCTTTCTCGGTGATCACGCCCTTTTCGACCAACAGATCGCGCATGGCATAAATCCGTTTGGCGTAGTAGCTCAATTCATGCTTGGGATGATCATGTCCATGGTCGTCGCTCATAACATCTCCTTATGCCAGCGGATCGAGCCAGTGATCGTAGATATCGACGAGGACTTTGTCTTTCGGTACCGCGTGACTTGCCGAACACGTCACCGTAATCGAAGGCGACCAGATAAAGCGTCTTCTTGGGCAAGCCGTCCTTGCCGAAGGCGAGCAAGTTCAGGATTGAGAAAGTCGCCGTAGACCCGTTCGATCCAACCGCTCTTGCCGCGGATATACCAGGGAGTGCGCAGATGGCCGGGACGATCTTCGAATTTAACTTTGACTCGATCGCCGGTCTGAAATCTGCCGGTGGCGGAAGTCACGGCTCGCCCCACTTGGATTCGAAGTCGGCGAGCTTCTGGTCGATCTCTGCTTTGGTGAGAATATTTTTTTCGATGAGGATCGCTTCGATGCTGGCGATCCAACGCTCGTAGTAAGTCATGTCGCGGTACGCCGCGGAATCCATCTCCTCGCGCGCCCGGCGCATCTCGTCGGTGCGCTTGATGCCGCGCGCGCCGAGCGCCTGGTTGACCGCGTCGGCGAGAATTTCCCAATCGGACAGTGGATGCTCCGCACTGATCGATGGCTCGCCCGCTCCGGGCAAGCCCGCCGACATCGTGATGACCACGCGCCATACAAACTCTCCTCGGTTATCCTTTGAGACGGTTGGCGAGCGCGCTATGCTCTTCCTTCATACCCGCCGGCAGATGATCGCCGAAGGTGTCGAAGAAGTCGCTCTGGCTCTTTAAGATTATTTTTCCAGCCGTCGCGATCCACCGACACCAGTTGATCGACATCGGCTTTGGCAACTATCGAGCCCATCGCCGGTTAGGCTCGAGGCCTTGGGCACAAAGCCGATCGGCGTCTCGTCGGCCGGCCGCCGCCCTTGGAGCGCTCGACGACCCAACGCAGCACGCGGAGATTTTCGCCGAATCCCGGCCAGAGAAAGCGGCCCCGTTCGTTACGCTGGAACCAATTGACGCGGAAAATTTTCGGCGGATTGGTCGCCTTTTTGCCCATCGCCAACCAGTGCGCCCAATAATCGCCCATGTTGTAGCCGCAAAACGGCAGCATCGCCATCGGATCGCGCCGCACCACACCGACGGCGCCAGTCGCCGCCGCCGTGGTCTCGGAAGCCAAGGTCGCGCCGAGGAAAGTGCCATGCTGCCAATTGAAGGATTGGTAGACCAAAGGAATGAGTTTCTGCCGGCGCGCGCCGAAAAGAATCGCGCTGATCGGCACGCCTTCGGGCTTTTCCCACTCCGGCGAATAGGTCGGACACTGTTTGATCGATACCGTAAAGCGCGCAGTTGGGGTGTGCTGCCGGGGTGCCGCCCTCGGGATCCCAGGGCTTGCCGCGCCAATCTTGCGCGTTGGCCGGCACCGGATCGTCGTGGCCTTCCCACCACACCGTGCCGTCGTCGCGCAGCGCCACGTTGGTGAAGATGGTGTCCTTCTTAACCGTCTTCACGGCGTTGGGGTTGGTATTCGAGCCAGTCCCCGGCGCGACGCCGAAAAATCCCGCCTCCGGATTGATCGCCCAGAGTCTGCCGTCGGAGCCAACGCGCAACCAAGAGATATCGTCGCCGACGGTGTGAATCTTCCAACCCTTCATGCTCGCCGGCGGCACCAACATCGCCATATTGGTCTTACCGCAGGCACTCGGAAAAGCGCCGCACACATAGGTGATCTCGCCGTCGGGACTTTCCACGCCGACGATCAGCATATGCTCGGCCATCCAGCCTTCTTGTTGGCCTAACTTGCTGGCGATGCGCAGGGACAAACATTTTTTCGCCAGCAGGGCGTTACCGCCGTATCCCGAGCCGACACTCCAAACCGTGTTGTCTTGAGGGTAATGGCAGATGAAACGGCGCTCCATATCGAGATCGGCCTTGGAATGGAGGCAGCGGGTAAAATCGTCCGAGTTGCCGAGATGATTCAAAGCGATTTTGCCCATGCGCGTCATCAGCCGCATGTTAAGCACTACATAGACGCTATCGGTCACCTGGACACCGACTTTGCTGAAACTACGATCCCGCCGGCCCCATGAGAAAAGGAATGACGTAAAGCGTCCGCCCGCGCATCGAGCCGGCGAAGATCTTGCCGAGCTTGTCATAGGACTCCGCCGGCGCCATCCAGTTATTGTTGGGACCGGCCTCTTCCTGTTCGTCGGTACAAACGAAAGTCAGATTCTCCGTGCGCGCCACATCGTTCTGCGCGCTGCGGTGCAGGTAACAACCTGGCATTTCCTTCTGATTGAGCGGCAACAGATCGCCGCACTGCACGGCGATCTTGGTCAGCTGCTCTTTTTCTTCTTCCGAACCATCGCACCAGTAGACGCTCTCGGGCTGGCACATCGCCGCCACGCTGTTAACCCAATTTTGAATATGTGAATTTGCCGGCACCGTTCCAGTAACGTTACTCATGGGTGATAGCTGCTTCCTTTCCGAAATGCGCTGGCGAGGTTTGTGAATCAGCCTCGCAACCGCTGTCCAAGACAGCGATATCGTTAACGTTCAATAGGGTTCGTAGGGTATCTGATTGGCCCGGTTGATGTCAATAAACCGTGCCCGTCGGCGCGCCAAAACTTCAATGAAAAACCCGGTACAGTCGCCAGCGGGCGCCGGGCAAATCCTCGGTCCATCGCACCAGCGCAACCAGCTCGCCGGCTTGATCGAGAATCGACAGTAGAGATGCGCCGTGAGCTGGAACCGTTAGTTGCGATAACATTTCCTGCTGCCCCTGGCGCAA
The DNA here is from genome assembly GCA_963847445.1 of uncultured delta proteobacterium. Taxonomy (GTDB): domain Bacteria; phylum Desulfobacterota; class Binatia; order UBA9968; family UBA9968; genus DP-20. The sequence continues at coordinate 53,104 of CAWJZV010000048.1, forward strand.
CCGCGCGATCGACCGGCTGTCCCAAACCACCGCCGGCAGATGGCTCAAGGCTTTCGCCAGCGTGACCAGCGGCACGACACCGCTTGCCATCGCAACTTCCAGCTGGTCGATGGTCGTTGCTTGCGCCAGCGACAGATGGTCGCAGGCCAGGCGCCGAAGCTTGATCAGATGGGCGCCGCAACCCAATTCCGTCCCCATATCCGCAGCCAATGTCCGCACGTAGGTGCCGCGCGAACAAGTCACCTCGAACTCGATCTCAGTGTCGCTGAGACGGCGCAAGTTCGAGCCCATCGACCTGTATCGACCGCGGCGCGCGCTCGATTTCTTGCCCTTGCCGGGCGAGTTCATACAAACGCACGCCATCTTTTTTTAACGCCGAAAACATCGGCGGCACTTGGGTTTGCGCGCCGGAAAATTTCTCTTCGAGACGGCGCAAATCGCTATCCGCCAAGACCGGAACCGGCCGCTCGTCGATCACTTTCCCGGTGGCGTCTTGGCTGTCCGTGGCAACTCCCAAGACCATGACGGCGCGGTAGCTCTTGGCGCCGCCAAGAAAAATATCGGCGATCTTGGTGCCCTCGTTGACGCCGATCGGCAGCAAACCCGACGCGAACGGATCGAGAGTCCCCAAATGGCCGACCCGTTTAGCGCCGAGTATTTTTTTGACGCGATGAACCACATGAGCCGACGACGGTCCTTCGGGTTTATCGATCAGTAAAAGACCGCTTTGGATATAAGTCATGATCTCGCGGCCACCCGCTGTGACAAGAAATTCGCCGCGAAAAGGTACCCAGCATCGAAGATTAATTTGCCGCGGCCGCGAAACTAGTCCTCAGTCTTGTTGACCTGCTTGAGCAGCGCATCGATGCGCTGCGCTTCATCGGCGGACTCGTCGTAGGTAAACTCGATGTTCGGAACGAAACGGAGATTCAACTGCTTGGCCGCTTTGGTACGAATGAAGCCGCTGGCGCTTTTGAGGCCCGCTGCGGCATCGTCATGGTTTGCCGATCCGCCCCCGAGCAGATTGAAATAAATGCGCGCATGGCGCAGATCCTTGGACATTTTAACCGCCGTCAAAGCAACGTCGCGGACCCGTGGATCGCGGATCTCGCGACGCAAAAGCTCCGAGGTCACCTCCAAAAGCAAATCGCCGACGCGGTCTGAACGTTGGTATTCCATGCGGGTTTACTTTGACAAAAATTTATTCACCACGAAGGACACGAAGAGCACGAAGCTGCGGACTGCCAAATTTACTGTTGCGTTCTTTGCGGCAAACCGAATTGTGACCGAGAAATCTTATTCAGCAGTGGAAAAACTCGACACCAGCCTCGCCGACTTCGGCTAACCCCAGCGCGTCGACGAAGTCGACGATCTTGCGCAATGACGCTTCGACGATGGGCCGGCTGGTGCCGGCGATGGCGAAGCCGAGAAGCGAACTTTGCCAGAGATCCTGATCGCCGCATTCGGTGATCGACACGTTGAACCGCTGCGCGACGCGCGCCTGTATGCGTTTCAAGACGCCGCGCTTGCCCTTCAACGAATGGTTTTCAGGGATCGCCAGTTGCAGCTTCAAGACTCCCACAACCATGAAAATACGGCGCCGGGATTAACTGCGGCAAGCGGCTAGACGCCGCCTAAACTCGCGCTTCGCGGCTCGGCTGCGTCGGGGCGATGCGCCGGATCACGGGAATCCGCTCGAACGCCTCGACCACGTCGCCCTGCTTGAGATCCTGATACCCTTCGAGGGAAAGACCGCACTCATAGCCCGACGCAACTTCGCGGACATCGTCCTTGAAACGCTTGAGGCTGGCGAGCTTGCCTTCGTGCACCACTACCTGGTCGCGCAGCAGCCGGACCAGATTGCCACGGGCGATTTTACCCTCGGTGACCGCGCAACCGGCGATGGTACCGATCCCGGCGATATTGAAGATCTGGCGGATTTCGACCCGGCCGAAAACCTGCTCGCGGAATGTCGGCTCCAGCAAACCTTCCATGGCGGCGCGCACGTCGGCCACCACTTCGTATATGATCGTGTAGAGCCGCACGTCGACGCCCTCTTTTGCCGCCAACGCCGCCCCCTTGGATTCCGGCCGTACGTTGAAGCCGATGACGATGGCGTTGGAAGCGGCAGCGAGCAGGATATCGCTCTCGGTAATCCCGCCCACTGAACCGTGCAGGACTTTGAGTTTGACGTCGCCGGTGGACATGCGTGTGAGCGCGTCAGAGACCGCCTCGACCGAGCCCTGCACATCGGCCTTGAGCACCACTCTGAGTTCCTTGACGTCGCCGGCTTTGATCTGACTGTAGAGCTCGTCCAAGGAAACTTTGCTCGACTTGACCAATTCGGTTTCGCGTTGCTTGCTGTGGCGGAACTCGGCGACTTGGCGCGCTTTGGCTTCATCGGCGACCGCGACAAACGAATCGCCCGCCAGCGGCACGCCCTGCAAACCAAGAATCTCCACTGGGAACGACGGCGGCGCGACATCGACTTTCTGGCCATGATCGTCGATCATGGCGCGCACTTTGCCGTAGAAGACGCCGCAGACAAAGGCGTCGCCGACGTGCAACGTCCCTTCCTGAACCAGAACGGTCGCCACCGGTCCGCGGCCGCGATCAAGTTTGGCTTCAACGATGGTGCCGCGCGCCAGTTTCTCCGGATTGGCTTTGAGTTCCAAAATATCGGCTTGCAGTTGCAACATTTCCAACAGGTGCGGAATGCCTTCGTGAGTCTTCGCCGATACCGGCGCGAACACCGTGTCGCCACCCCAATCCTCGGCAGCCAAACCATATTCGGACAGACCCTTTTTTACTTTTTCCAGATTGGCATCGGGCCGGTCCATCTTGTTGACCGCGACGATGATCGGCACTTCGGCGGCGCGCGCATGGTTGATCGCTTCGACGGTCTGCGGCATGACGCCATCGTCGGCGGCCACCACCAGCACGACGATATCGGTGACTTTAGCGCCGCGTGCGCGCATGGCGGTAAACGCTTCGTGGCCTGGCGTATCGAGAAAGGTCACGCTGCGGCCGTCCACTTGCACATGATAGGCGCCGATATGCTGGGTGATGCCGCCATGCTCTTGGGCCGTCACATTGGTGCTGCGAATGGCGTCGAGCAACGACGTTTTGCCATGATCGACATGACCCATGATCGTCACCACCGGCGGCCGCGCCTGCAAAGCGGCTTCCTCTTCCTCGGCACCGACCGGCGTTTCTTCGAGCGCGCTGTCGGCATCGAAGGCGACGTTTTCGACTTGAAGATCGAACTCGGAGGCGATCAGTGTCGCGGTGTCGGCGTCGAGCACCTGGTTGATGGTGGCCATCATGCCCATGCCCATCAGCTTCTTGATCACCTCGCCGGCCTTGACGCCCATCTCACGGGAGAGATCGCCGACCGATGATCACTTCGGAGATTTTGATGACGCGCTTGCTCGCCCGCGGCACGGTGATTTCGGTGCGGCGCACCTCTTTGCCGGGCATGACTCGTTTCTTGCGTCGGAATGCCACGGCCGCCGCGCACTTCTTTTTCGCGCGACTCGAGGACATCTTGTTTCTTGACGACGCGCTTTTTGTGTCGCCCGGCCTTCGGCTTGTCATCGCCGGCACCCGGTTCCACCGGCGGCAGCTGCCCGGGGCACCGGCGGCCGCGGCACCAGGAGCGGGCCGGCGCAATACCGGCGTCGGCGCCGGTTCGACGCGCATTGTCTGCTGTTTCAGATCGATGCGGCCGAGGATGCGCGCACCGCGCGGCGCGGTGCGCTGCAAGGCTTCCATGGTTTCGGGTTCAGGGCGCCGGTCGGGCTGCGGCAACCGGCGGCACCGCCACCGGCTCCGGTTTAGCTTCGATAATTTCCGGGATTACTTCGGCTGTGCCAGCTTCGACGACCGGTTCAACCCACGCGGGTTCTTCAGTCGGTGCCGGTGTTTCAGCAGCGGCTTCCACCGGCATTTCCTCTCAAGTCGGCTCAGGGGCGGCCGGCTCAGCGCTGACCACCGGTTCGGCGAAAATTTCAGGCTCGACAACGGGCGTAGCGACAGTTGCTTCAACAGCGCCCTCGGGCGGCGCGACTTCAACCCGGCTGGTGCGCCGACGAATGACATTGGTACGGACCCGGCGTTCGACGACGGTCTCGCGCGACTCGACGCTGCCCTGACCCTCTTCCTCGGTCTTGACCACACGAGCGATGACTTTTTCTTCGCCGATATGGACATGCGGCTTTTCCTGGGCTACTAACGCAGCGCGCACGCGCGCCACTTCGTCATCTTCCATCGCGCTTTGGGCCTTCCGACCGCGCATCCCCAACTTGTCGAGCTGGGCGATCAAATCCTTGGTCTCGATGCCCAATTCTTTTGCCAGCAGATGAACTCTCGTCTTTCCCATTTTACTCCCCGTCGTTTAAGCCCCGAGACTGTCCTTCAGTTCGCGCAGCAACTTTTCCTTGGCCGGCTTGGCGACTTCAACGCGAAACGCCCGGAAGTGGCTCTTACGGCCGACAAAACCGCTCCAACACTCCACCCGCCGATGTAAATAACCACCGCGCTGCCCTTGGGCGGCGACTTCCAGTTGGCCAGCGGCGTTGACGATTAGGCGAAGCAGCCGCGCTTTGCGATCACGCGCGCCACAGCCTAAACAGGTTCGCTCCGGCGCATCTCCCGGCTTCGCCACCGGACACTCAAGACGGCTCTTCCGGCGCCGCAGTGGCTTCGGGCGCCACATCGGCGTCGGCAGCCACAGCCGCTTCAGGTTCCGGCGCAGGCGGCGGATTGGCCGCCAACTCCGCCTCCTTGGCGCGCTTCTCCGCGACATATACGACCGCCGATTTGTGCACCGCTTCGGCCTTTTCTTTGCTGATGCCTTCGATATCGAGCAACTCCGCCACGTCGCTGTCAGCCACGTCTTCGGCCGACTTAAATCCTTCTTGGTAGATCAACTCGGCGGCGATATCGCCGACACCGGGAATCGCACCGATGGACTGACGCGCCCGCCGCGTCTCTTCTTCCGCTTCCGCCTCGTTGCACACGTCGATGCGCCAGCCCGTCAAACGCGACGCCAAGCGGACGTTCTGGCCCTTTTTACCGATCGCCAGCGACAGCTGGTCGTCCGGGACGATCACTTCCATGGTGTGATCTTGGTCGTCGATGATGATCTTGGAAACTTTGGCCGGCGCCAAGGCGCGGCAAACATATTCCGCCTGGTCGGGAATCCAGTGCACGATGTCGATTTTCTCGCCGCGCAGTTCTTGCACCACCGACTGAACTCGCGTGCCCTTCATGCCGACGCAAGCGCCCACCGGATCGACATCATGGTCGTGGGAAACTACGGCGATCTTGGCACGGCCGCCAGGTTCCCGGGCGGCGCCTTTGACTTCGACGATGCCTTCGTAAATCTCCGGCACTTCTTGAGTAAACAATTGGATCAACATGCCTGGATGGGTGCGCGATAAAACAATCTGCGGGCCGCGGCTGGTGATCTCGACGCTGACGATGTAGGCGCGAATCCGGTCGCCTTGGCGGTAACGCTCCCGCGGCACCTGTTCTTTTTCCGGCAGGATGGCGTCGGTGCGGCCGAGATTGACGATGATGTTGCGCTTCTCGAAGCGCTGCACGATGCCGTTGACCAGCTGCCCTTCGCGGCCTTTGAACTCGTTGTAAATAATTTCTCGCTCGGCGTCGCGCACACGCTGCACGATATTCTGCTTGGCCGCTTGCGCGGCGATGCGGCCGAATAGACTCGAATCCAGCTTGGTCAGCAGCTCGTCGCCCACTTCGGCGTCGGGATCGAGGTTTTCATGGGCCGTTGCCAAAGTGATCTCGGTGGCCTCGTCCTGCACGGTTTCGACCACCGTCTTGGCTTCGAAGAGCTCCACTTCGCCGATCTCGGCGTTGAACTGCGCCTCGATCTTGCGCTGATGGCCGAAAGTTTTCTTGGCCGCCGAGATCATGGCATTCTCCAAAGCGCTGATGAGGATCGCTTTGTCGATGCCCTTTTCCTTGCTGACCTGTTCGATGACTCGATTGAGATCCTGCTGCATATTAGGCACTCCAGTCGTGCTCGTAGTTGGACTTTTCGATTATTGAAAATGGAATTTCCCAGCGCCTGCCGTCTTGATTGATCGCGATGGTCTGCGGCGTGACTTCGAGCAAGTTGCCAAGAAAGGCGCGCCGCCCGTCGATCGCCTCGCGCGTGCGCACTCGGACTCGCTTACCGACGAAACCGGCAAAATGCTCTGGCCGCTTGAGCGGCCGATTGACACCGGGCGAGGAAACTTCCAGGGAATAAGCACCCTCGACCACATCGTCGTTCTCGTCGAGCAGATCGCTCAGGCTGCGGCTGACTTTGGTTAAGTCTTCCATCGCCGGGCCACCCTCTTTGTCGAGATAGACGCGCAATACCCTGCCACCCCGGCTGCCTTCATGTTTGAGTTCGATATCGACGACTTCCATTCCCTCGCTGGCCGCCAGCGGTTCGGTCATTTGCCAGATCCGGGTGAGGGTTGCATCCATGTTTTCTTGCCCCAGAAACAAAAAAAGCGGGCAAAGCCCACTTTGAGTACAACTCCTAAGTGTAGAGAATTTCTACCATGACGATCACCGCCAATGCAAGGGGCGAGAGCCGATTGGCCGTTGCGCCACCGCGGCCATCTGCTATGATTTCGCCACGTTAAAGCCAATTTTCATGAAAGCCGCGAGTCATTCCAAAAAGCCCGCGCCGGCGCAGATCTCTTGGGAGCAAATCCTCAGCAACCTCGACGATGGCGTGATCACGGCGGACCCCACTGGTACGATCAAATTTTTCAATGAAGCCTCGGAAGTCATGATGGAAATTTCATCGGCCGCCGCCACCGGACAAACCCTGGAGCAAATTTTCAAACGCGAACCCTGGTTGATCGAGCTGGTCGGCAAGACCTCGCCGCCGCGCTGCGAGAGCGCCCGCGGCGAGGGCGATTTCGTCACCCGCTGGGGCGGCAAGATCCCGGTCAGCGTCACCGCCTCGCCGTTGCAGGATCGCCAGGGAACATTCTCGGGAACCATCCTGCTGTTGCGCGATCTGCGCCACCAGCGCGAACTGGAAGAGGACTTGAAACGGGCCGATCGCCTGGCGACTCTGGGAACCCTCGCGGCGGGCCTCGCCCACGAGATCAAAAACCCCCTGGGCGGAATCAAAGGCGCGGCGCAGTTGCTGCGCCGTAGCGCTGAAAGCGATCCGTCGGTACGTGACTATACCGACATCATGATCCGCGAAGTGAACCGGGTGAACACGCTGATCGAACAGCTGCTCGACCTGTCGCGGCCGACTGAGCTCAACTTGGAAGCGCTCAACATTCACGAAATCCTGGAAGACGTGCTCTTGCTCGAAGGTCAATCAGAAGCGGCGCAAAAATGTCTCATCAAGAAAAAATTCGATCCCAGCCTGCCGGCGATCCGCGGCGACCGGAGCCGGCTGACGCAAGTATTTTTGAACCTGGTCAAAAACGCCTTTCAATCCATGGAACGGCCGGGCGCGGTAACGGTGACAACGCGATTGGAGACCGATTTTCATATCCGCGGCAGCGGCAACCGCCGCCGGCGGCTGATTTGGGTGGACATCGCCGACCAAGGCGCCGGCATCAGCGACGAAGATCTGCCGCATATCTTCTCGCCCTTTTTCACGACTAAGATGAATGGCACGGGCTTAGGCCTGGCGACCTGTTACCAGATCGTCAAAGAGCATGGCGGCATGATTCGCGTCGAGAGCAGCCCGGGCAAAGGCAGCGTGTTCAAAATTTCACTGCTGGTGGCAAATTAAAAATGGATCAAGGCAAAATCTTAATCACCGAGGACGAGGAATCGTTGCGTTTCGTACTGCAAAAAGCTCTCGAAGGCGAAGGCTATTGGGTGCAGACCGCCACCAACGGCGCCACCGCCCGCCGGCTGTTGAACGAAAACCGATTCGACGTCTCGCTCATGGATATTAAACTGCCCGACGCCGACGGGCTAACCTTGTTGAAGGAATTCAAAGACAGCGGCATCGACACCGCGATGATCTTGATGACCGCGCAAAACACCATGCGCAACGCCATCGGCGCGATGAAAAATGGCGCCTTCGATTACATCACCAAGCCCTTCGATCTGGACGAAGTGCTGGTCTTGGTCAAGCGCGCCATGGACAGCCGCAAGCTAACCCGCGACTTCCGTGAACTAAAAGAAGAAGTCAAAAAACGCTTCGAGCCCGGCGTCAACATCATCGGCACCAGCTCGTCCATGCAGGGCGTCTACAAAATCATCGGCCAAGTGGTCGACAACACCGCGACCATCTTGATCTTAGGCGAGAGCGGCACCGGCAAGGAACTGGTCGCGAAAACGATCCATTACAATTCGCCGCGCTGGAACCAACCGTTCATCGCCATCAACTGCGCCGCCATACCCCGGGATCTTTTAGAGAGCGAGCTGTTCGGCCATGAGAAAGGCTCCTTCACCGGCGCCATGGACCGCCGCCTGGGCAAGTTCGAGCTCGCCGAAGCCGGCACGCTGTTCTTGGACGAAGTCGGCGACATTCCCCTCGACCTCCAGACCAAACTCCTGCGCGTCCTCCAGGATCACGAGTATAGCCGCGTCGGCGGCCGCGACATTCTCAAAGCCGATGTGCGCATCCTCGCCGCCACCAATCAGGATCTGGAAAAAGCCGTCAAAGAAAAACGCTTCCGCGAGGATCTCTACTTCCGCCTGAAAGTCATCCCGATCCATCTGCCGCCGCTGCGCGAGCGGCGCGGCGATATTTCGCTCTTGATCGGCTACTTCATCGAAAAGATCAACCGCGAGATGGGTATCCAGATTTCCGGTATTTCGCCCGAGGCGCAAAAGCTGCTCGAAGATCACTCCTGGCCCGGCAACGTCCGCGAGTTGGAAAACACTTTGATCCGCGCCGCCGTGCTGTCCTCCGGACCGATCCTCTTCCCCAAGGACTTCACGCTGCAGAACAAGCCGGCGGCGACGACATTGGAAGTCGACCAACTTTCCCTCGAAGAAATCATTCGACATAAACTGGAAGACTACTTTCGGCGCATGGAAGGCGTCGATGTCGACAATCTTTATTCGTTGGTGATCGAACGAATCGAACGGCCGCTGATCGAACTCACGCTCAAAAAAACCAAAGGCAATCAAATCAAAGCCGCGGATATCCTCGGCATCAACCGCAATACCCTGCGCAAAAAGATCTCCGACCTGGGCATCGAGCTGAAGAAGGATCCGACCTAGTTCAATGGCGCTCACGCTCCCACCGCTCTACGCCATCCTGGATCCGGAACAGGTCAAAGGCCGGGCCACCGAAGAAGCGCTGCGCGAGTTGTTGCGCAGCGGCGTCACGATGCTCCAGCTGCGCGTCAAGTCGCTGGCCGCGAAAGATTTCTTGGCACTGGTCGCGCGCATTCGCAAAGAAACCGAAGCGCACCGCTGCCGGTTGATCGTCAACGACCGCGTCGATATCGCCATGGCATGCAACGCCGACGGCGTTCACCTCGGCCAAGACGACCTGCCGCTCCACGTCGGACGCAAGCTGATGGGCAATAAGATCATCGGCATCTCGACGCACGACATCGAGCAGGCCCAGCAAGCAGAGCGCGGCGGCGCCGACTACATCGGCTTCGGCCCCATGTTCGGCACAACCACGAAAGATACCGGCCTAACCGCTCGCGGCATCGACATGCTCAAACAAATCCGCGCCGCGGTGACGATTCCCATCGTCGCCATCGGCGGCATCAACGAACAAAACGTCAGCCAAGTCTGGCAAGCCGGCGCTAATTCGGCGGCGATCATCAGCGATATTCTCGGCGCCGCGGACATCGCGGGGAAAGTCGCGCGAATATTTAAGGCCGGTCAGATGTAGAAGCTGTCTCGTGGCCAATCTAAGGACAAGTTATAGACAACACTCCAAGGGCGGCGAAACCGCAATCGAAAAGAAGAATGGCCGCAAGAACGCAAAAAGCGCAAAAAGAATCGAGAGCGTAGGGGCAGGTTGAAACCCGCCCTCTTGGCTTTGGCGCATCGAGAGATTTGCGAAGCCGCGCAAACTATCACGGATAGTAGCACAAAGAATGCAAAGGACTTCAAAGAAAGAATTCCGATGTAGGGGCGTATGGCATACGCCCAGGGATGGCGGAGCGGTGATCGCCCAAAGACAAAATTTGCGCAGACCACATAAATTCTCATGGGTGGTATAAAAGACGCGATACCACAGCCGCATGAACAAAGTAGCTAACGAAATTCTCACCGAAGCGATGCAGCTCTCGATTATTGAGCGAGCGGAGATCGCCTCCGCGCTGCTTGCCAGCCTCGATGGCGAGCCTGACGATGGCGTCGAGGCGGCATCGGCTGTTGAGATCGAGCGGCGCATTGAGCGTATTAAGTCTGGCGCGGCCAAGGGACAACCTTGGGTCAAGGTTCGCAAACGTCTTGAGCGGTCTCGCGGGTGAGCCAGCAGATCATCGGCCTTTTTTTGAACTGTCATATTCGCACACGAGAACCGTACCGGTTATTGGCGTGACCGGTTAGATAAATAAATAGAGATACCGCAGCAATCGAAGGAATCATGAGCAGTTCATCTTTTTCCACTTCCCCCGACAACCGCTATTTCGAAGATTACATTCCGGGTGCCGTGCATGAGTTCGGCACCATCGCCGTCGACGAACAGGAGGTCCTCGACTTCGGCAAGCGCTTCGTGCCGCTCTCCTACCACGTCGACAAAGAAGCCGCCAAGAAAAGCATCTACGGCGGCGTCATCGCCAGCGGCTGGCACACCGCCGCGCTGATGATGCGCATCTACACAGAGAATTATCTTTCCCAAGTCGCCAACCTCGGCTCTCCCGGCGGCGACGAACTGCGCTGGGACAAACCGGTCTTTCCCGGCGACGAACTCTCCGTGCGCGCCACGGTCCTCGAAACCCGCCGCTCCGAATCCCGCCCCGACCGCGGCATCGTCCGGACGTTTATCGAAGTGCTGAATCAGAAGCGTGAAGTGGTGATGAGCATGAAGATGGTGAACTTCGTGAGGTGCCGGGAGAACTCGGGCGCGAAGTGAAATCATTTATACAGTCAGGTTTCTGAAAACCATTATTCCCAGTCGCAAAGCGACCAAGGAGTATCTCAGATGAATCAGAATCAGCTAAAACTGGACAAAGAAGAGCTAGAGATCCTGCATGACTTCGAGCGCAACGAATTTGCAAGCCTCAAAAACTTCAGAGCGGAAAAGCGTCAACTCGAGGCCGCCGCGAGAAGCACCCTACAGAAGGGAAAGCGAATCAACATTCGCATCTCAGCGCGCGACCTTGAGAAGATTCGCAAATGGGCGGTCATGGAAGGGATGCCCTATCAGACCCTGATTGCCAGCGCCTTACACAAGTTTGTGAGCGGCCAACTCAAAGAGACGAAATAAGGCAGCGATCGCGCAGAGGCTCGTGTAATCCCGCCAGCTCCGAATCCCGCCCCGACCGCGGCATCGTCCGCACGTTTATTGAAGTGCTGAATCAGAAGCGCGAAGTGGTGATGAGCATGAAGATGGTGAACTTTTCGTGCGCTGCTTCCGGTTACAATCCCCATAGCCGAAGCTGCACAGCGACTCTGCGCTTTAGTCCAACACGTTTTATCCCCTTACATATACGCCGGCGCCACTGCGCAACTTGATTGCCTTCATGCTTTGGGGGATAAAACGCTCAAACTGTGGAGCAAATAATAACCAAACTTGAGGCAGCAATACGGCAGTTAGATTGTGCCATTGATCTATACTTCAATGAAAAAGATTCAGTGTCTATTCACACACTTGCCTGTGCCGCCCATCAAGTCATTCACAACATTAATAGAGACCAGAATGGCCCTGAATTATTATTTGACAATGTTGATACTAGAAAGCCAGGGGGAAAAGTCACAAGACAATTACTCCACAAACATTACAACTTTTTTAAACATGCAGACAATGACCCATGCCCAAATTGTGGTGTTTGGTTCGACAATGAAATAACCGACATTTTTCTGCTGTCTGCAATAATCGGAGTTTACTACATATGCGGATCAATCAATAAACTTGAGACTGCGTTCATCGTTTATTTCCAGATCAGAACTGGTGATTTTCTCTCTCAAGACATAGTCAAGATGGTCACGGATGACATCAATCCTAAATTTAGACAAGCGCTTGTCGGTCTCAACAAGCGAGATTATTTGCGGAGTTTTTTGGAGTCTATGGGATAACATAATCAAACCTCAGAAGAGAATCGTATAACGACCGCATTAAGGCCGACGCCAGCGAGCTTGGCGGCGCGGCTTATGCGGAACGTTAGGCACACAAGCAATATTCCGATAGAATGCGGATGTGGCCCAAGCTACTATTAACCGGACTTCGTGACTTGATCCGTTCTCTGAACTATGCCGTGTCTATCCATGCGGCGGAGGAACTTGACGATGACAATCTCACCATCCTCGATCTCGAAAACATTATCCTCACGGGCGCGATCGTCGAGCGCCAGCGCGACCGGCAAACGCGCGAAGTCAAATATATCGTCCGAGGCACATACGCTCAGCGATCGTCCCCGCCGAAGCAGTCGTCAAGATTGCCACGGACGGAACTCTCTTCGTCATCACGGTCTACCGCGCCTAAGCTGCGCTGTGCCGCGTGTGGGCGGACAGGGGTGCAACAGTCGAGAAGGTCACCCGTAGCTTTGGTCGTGGGCCATCGCTGCTCGTAATTGAAGGGTATACCGCTCTGGTCGTGCCCGCACTGTGGGGAGTCGTACTTTACGGCCCAGACCCTGCACGAGATTGAGCGCATCAAGACCCTGCGCAAGGCGGTCGCGGTTGAGCGGCGTGTACCGGTAGCGACATTCCAGGAACTCAGTGCCTAACAAACGCCGCGCACGATGACCACCGCCCGTTTGCGGATGCTGCTGAACCTGAACAGACTCGTTTAAGCGGCGGCCCGTGACGGCAAACGTTAACCGATCGAGAGAGATGTAGAAGAGACCAATTAAAGGAGACTCTTGTTCTAGCTCACAACTCAACGAACACTGATTAGAGATTTCTTCGCCGGCCATTCGCTGAGCCCATGGCAGTTGCTACAGAACGCGCCGCCGACGAGTTTCGGTCGCGAAAAAACCTCTTACGCTGCGAGGCGAGCCTCCTGATTTCAGTCGCATTCGCTGCCCGCTCTGCAAATGGCAACCGAAACCGTCGCACCGCTGGTTCTGCGGGCCTTGTGAGTCATCCAGAATATTTTGCCGATGGCTGCGGCGAGTGTTGGAATACCTTCAGCACGCGTGGTCGCTGTCCTGGTTGCGCGCACCAATGGCGCTGGACGGCGTGCTTGAATTGCGCGGGCTGGTCGTTGCACGAAGATTGGTACGTGGGCAAATGAAGATATTTTCTCGCCAAGGCGCAAAGACGCCAAGTGACGGGCGGAGCCCGTCATCCCGAGCTGAAGCGAGGGATCTAAGATAGTTTTCCCTTTGGTCGAAATGACATCTTTATCCGATCTTTGCGCCTTGGCGCCTTGCGGGAGAAATTCTTATAATTCGCTGGCCTGGCAGGAGTCCAGCCTCTCTCAGAATTCCTCCCGCACGCGCAGATAACTGGCAAAACGCGGCACGCCGGTATTGGTCAGGCCGCGATAGGTGTACGTAATCGTCGTGCCCACCGACGGTGGCTTCTTTCTGACCTCATCGGTGAAGCCCGGTGCCGATCAGAAACACCTTGGCTTCGGGCGTGCGCACGCGCAGCGCGCCCATCATTCCTGTGTATTTCCCCTTGCCGGGAACATGCTCGATCACCACGGCTTCGGTATCTTGCAGCGGCTTTAACTTGAACAGCGCATCGCTGCGGCCGGTCACGTAGGGGGCAGTCGGCCAAATGCAGCATCAGCCCTTCGCCGCCGCCGCGGACGACTTCATCTAACTTCTTTTTCAGCGCGGCGCGGTCAGCGACGCGGAATTGTTCCACGGCAACCAACTGCGGCGATTGGGCCTTGGCGGCAATTTCCCGTATGCGCTGGGCGCGCCCGGCAAACGTCCCCGGCGCATTGGGCAGTTCGAAGATCATGTATTTGATCCGACGCCACTCTGTCGTCTTGCGGTTCGGTTTTGCGCACGATACCGGAAAGCGTTTCGAATTGACCGCGGCCGATCCATAGCTCGCCATCGAGCGGCTCGGCTGGCAGCTTGGCAATAAACCACGCCGGCGCATTGACCGGCCGGCCGCTGCGAAAGCGCAGCTCCTTGCCGTCCCACAGGGCGCGCACGCCGTCGTACTTTTCACTGATAAGATATTTGGCGGGATCGATCTGTGGCCTAAGCTCGTTGGCGAGGAGCAACGCCGGTGCATTCGCCGCTTTGACAAAGCCGGCGCCATTGAACGAAGCAGTGAACGTGCAGATCGCCAGCAACAACCAAAGCTTAAACAACTTGAGCCCCCGCGAAACACCGCAAAGTGCAATTTGAAATCTGTAATTTGCCATGCGGCATGGCGCAATCCGCCATGCCGCTACGCTTCGTCCATCTCGTCGCGACTGCCGTATTCGTCGCGCTCGGTGTAGTTCTCGAAGCGGGTGAATTCGCCGATGAACGTCAGATCGATGGCGCCGGTGGGGCCGTTACGCTGTTTGGCGATGATCACTTCGGCTTTGCCTTTCACATCGTCGTTGTTCTTGTTGTAGACCTCGTCGCGGTAGATGAACATGATCACGTCGGCGTCCTGTTCGATGGCGCCGGACTCGCGCAGGTCGGACATCTGCGGGCGGCGCTCGGAGCGGTCTTCCAGGCGCCGGTTGAGCTGCGACAGCGCGATCACCGGCACGGAGCAGTTCTTTGGCGAGAGCCTTCAGCGACCGGGATATTTCTGAAATCTCCTGCTCACGGTTGTTGGCGTTACCCATGCCGCGCATGAGCTGCAAATAATCGACGACGATGAGGCCGACTTTTTTCGACCGGTCGCGCACCAAACGGCGCGCTTTGGCGCGCAGTTCCAACACCGATATCGCCGGCGTGTCGTCGATATAGATCGGCGCCTCGTGAAGCTTGCCGGCGGCCTTGGCGAGCTGGGGGAAGTCGCGCTCGCCCAAGTATCCGGAGCGGACTTTCGAGCTATTGACCCGCGCTTCGGAGCAAAGCATGCGCAAAACCAACTGCTCCTTGCCCATTTCAAGCGAAAATACCGCGGCGCCGACGCCGGTGTAGGCGGCGTTGGTGGCGATGTTGAGGGCGAAGGCGGTTTTGCCCATGCCGGGCCGCCCGGCCACAATGATCAATTCCGAAGGCTGCAATCCGGCGGTAATCTTGTCCAAGTCGTCGTAACCGGTGGACACGCCGGTGATCATTTCCTTGCGTTGGTAAAGCTTATCGATGGTCTTGAGCGTCTCGGTAATCATATCGCCGACCGCGACGAAGGACTGTTTTATTTTCTTTTCAGAGATATCGAAGATGACTTTTTCGGCAGTGTCGAGAAACTCATCGACATTGCCCTGCTCGTCGTAGCCGCGCGTGGCGATCTCGGTGGCCGTCGAAATCAAATTGCGCAGAATCGCCTTTTCATGAACGATCCGGACATAGAAGGCGATGTTGGCCGCCGTCGGCACGAAATCGGCCAGCGACGCCAAGTAAGCGCTGCCGCCCACCGATTCCAGTTCGTTCTTGGTTTTAAGAAACTCGCTCAAGGTGATCAGATCCACCGGCTCGCCGCGATCGGTGATCTCGATCATGGCGCGCATGATCCGGCGGTGCGACTCGCGGTAAAAGTCCTCCGGGCGCAACGTCTCCAGCACCACGTTGATCGCTTCGTTCTCCAACAGGATGCCGCCCAGGACCGACGACTCCGCCTCCAGGTTTTGCGGGGGAATCTTGCGCAGATTATCTTCTAAGGCAGCCATGGACGGTTTTCGCTTCGCAGTGCTAGGTCAGTGCCGATGCACCATAACAGAAAAATTTTGTTTCACGAATCTAATTTAATAAAAACTAAAAAGCAAGAAAAAATATTGCGCATTTGGCGGAATCAATGCCGTCAAAATATCCGCCCGGATTTTGGGCAAATCGGTAAAATAAATGAATGTCCGAGGCGACTCGGCCATTTTGATAAAATTAAAAACAACTTGTGAACAACTTACTCACAACCTATGCAGCGGCGAGAAATTTCACCGCGACCCCGGCGGTTATGAGAAAGATGCGAGTCTAGGGCTGCTGGTAGGTGGCGGTCACCGTGGTATGAATGCCGCCGCGCACATTGAAATCGCCGACCACCGTCATCTTGCGCGGCTTACAGGCAGCGACCAAGTCGTCGAGAATCTTGTTGGTCACGGCTTCGTGAAAGGCACCTTGGTTGCGATAGGACCACAGGTAGAGTTTGAGCGACTTGAGCTCGAGGCAAATCTTATCCGGCACGTAGGTAATGCGGATCGTGGCGAAGTCGGGCTGGCCGGTCCTGGGGCAGACACAGGTAAACTCGGGGCACTCCATATTGATTTCAAAGTCGCGCTCCGGCCGCGGATTGGCAAAGGTCTCTAATTCCAGACTCGCTTGGGTCGTCATGAAAGTATCTTATCGCACCGTAATGCCATTGCAATTCGGCCACTTACCTTGACTCTAAAAAACTCGGATGATAACACCATGGAGCCTTGAGTGAATCCTATCCGAGATCGGAGTTGCCATCATGAAAGAACCCAAAGCCGGTGAAAAACTAAGCGAGCAAGAAGCCAAGGAGTATGTCGATTCCTTGTATAAAGCGCTTTACAAATACGCCCACGAGAAGATTTACAAAGGCGCGTTTATGACCCAGCTGCGCGACGGCAAGCTGCCCTTGCCGGTCATGCGCCAGTTTTTCAAGAACTGGGGCCATTTCTCGATGGAAGTGAACGCGCTCAACGCGGTCTCCTATTACACCCATCTGCCGTTCTTCGTGCGCCACTTCGATCTATTGGGACCGTTCTGCGCCAAGATCGCCGACGAATTGATCTCGCCGAAAGCGCCGGGCCATGTGCTGGTGCTGCTGCAAACCGCCGAGAAGATGGGCTTGAACAAAAAAGAAATGCTCGAAGATCCCTACTTGCCGGCGGCGCGCGCCATCAACGACTTCTGCCACAAGATTTTTATCGACGGCTCCATCGTCGAACTCTGGGGCCTGCATGTTTTCGAAGAATCGTTATCGATGTGGTCCGGCCAATGGTTCACCGCGCTGACCACCCACTACGGCTTCAGCAAAAAAGACGCGATTTATTTCTCCACCCATGAAGAAGCCGACATGGACACCCACAAGTTGGGCGACAGCGATGAGGAAGCGATGGGCCATGGCGCGTTCAACCGCACGGTGCTCACCCGCGCCTTGCAGGAGAGCGTCGAGTTTCGCGCCGGCTATACTTTGGAATACTGCGCCATGACCATGGTCGACCTGCACGCGCAGATGAAGCAAGCCGCGTTAGATTATCCTTACAATCCGTAGCGCGGCCAAGCTCCAACGGGAAATTCGCAATATCTCGCGCCAAAGCATCGCGAATAGCAAGCGTAGACGATACTCGGCGGCGATTCATGAATTCGCCCGCTCAACTTGGCGTTCATTGGCGAAGAATACCGAATGCCGAGCGTTGTCCACCGGCAAATTTTCACGGCATGGCGAAGATATGTTATCGAGTCGCGCTCGCCAGTGGCATTCAAATAACGGCCTGCACGAGTCTAATCGGGCACGACAAGCAACTGCACGAAATCTCCGGTGCCTGGAAGACTAGATGACCGATAGCGAACTCATTCCCTTACGCTCGATCCTTGCCGAGTTGGCGCCGCAAGGCCGTCCTGCACTCCTGCCGGCCTTGCACGCGGCCCAGCAGCTCTATGGCTCGCTATGCCGAACCGGTTGCGGCAGAAGTGAGCCGCTCCCTGGGCGTGCCCCTCGCCGATGTCTATGGCGTCATCGATTTTTACGCGATGTTCTACCGCCAACCGGTTGGTCGCACCGTGGTACGCGTATGCAGCGCGCCGGTATGCGCTCTTGCCGGGGCCGACACGGTAGCGGACGCACTGTGCCGCCACTTGCAGATCGAGCCCGGGGCAATCAGCTCGGATGGCGCGTTCACCGTCGAGCATGCCCCCTGCTTGGGCTTGTGCGACCACGCGCCGGCACTGCTTGTCGGCGAAAGCGCCGTTGGTCATGCCGATGCCGAGCAAGCAGCGACGATCTGCGCGCCAAACGCGCACAAGCCAGTGAGCTTTGTCGGCGGCGATATTCGCATCCTGACGAGCAATTGCGGCCAAGGCCATCCCACTTCTCTGGCCGACTACCAGGCGCGCGGCGGTTATGCCGGACTCAAAAAAGCCTTGTCGATGACGCCGCCAAACTGTGCTCGCCGAAGTGAAAGCAGCGGGGTTGGTCGGCCGCGGCGGCGCGGCATTTCCCACCGGCGTCAAATGGGAGGGCGCAGCCAATGCGCCGGGCCAACCCAAGTATATCGTCTGCAACGCCGACGAATCCGAGCCCGGCACATTCAAAGACCGCATCCTCATGGAAGACGACCCACACCGCATCATCGAAGGAATGATCATCGCAGCCCGCGCCGTGGGCGCCGAGTCGCGGTTACATCTACGTGCGCGGCGAGTATCCTTACGCCTTCAAGGTCATGAGTGAAGCCGTCGCCGAGGCGCGCCAGGCCGGCGCCATCGGCGAAAATATTTTCGGCTCTGGATTGAACTTCGATATTGAAATGCGCTTGGGCGCCGGCGCCTACATTTGCGGCGAGGAAACCGCGCTGTTGGAATCCATCGAGGGCAAACGCGGCTTGCCGCGCATCAAGCCGCCGTTCCCCACCACCCACGGCCTATTCGGCAAGCCCACCGTCATCAACAACGTGGAAACTTTCTGCAACGTCCCGCTGATCGTCGAACGAGGCGCCGCCGAGTATCGGAAAATCGGCACGGAGCGCTCGCCCGGTCCGAAGCTGTTCTGCGTCTCGGGCCAGATACAGAAGCCCGGGCTTTACGAGGTGCCGTTCGGCGTCACCTTGCGCCATCTGTTGTTCGATCTCGCCGGCGGACTGAAACCGGGGCGCAAACTTCAAGCGGTGCTCATGGGCGGCGCCGCAGGCGCATTTGCCACCGAGAAAGATCTGGACGTGATCTTGTCCTTTGAAAACCTGCGCGCGGCGGACTTGCCCCTCGGCTCCGGCGCGGTCATGGTCTTCGACGATAGCGCGGACCTGCGCGACGTGCTCAAGCGGCTGGCGCACTTCTTCGCCGACGAAAGCTGCGGCAAATGCTATCCCTGCCAGCTCGGCACGCGGCGACAGTATGAGATTCTTGAGCGGAGCGCGGCGGGCCATTCCGCTCACCGGCGACCGCGAACGCTTATCGGACGTGGGCAACACAATGATCGACGCATCCCTATGCGGCCTCGGCCAGACCGCGCCGACGGCGATATTGAGCGCGATGAAGTTGTGGCCGGAGATGTTTGATGCGAAGAAATAGGACTCACCACGAAGACACGAAGATCACGAAGTTCGGAATTTAATTTAACCGAAACCTTCGTGTCCTTCGTGCCTTCGTGGTGCAATACTCCGGGTGCTTGATCGATGCACATCATTGTAGCAGGGACTACTTATGGCAGATGTAACTCTCACCATTGACGACGAGCCAGTCACCGTCGCCGCGGGGACGACGATTCTTAAAGCCGCCGAGCAGCTCGGCCGGCAGATTCCGACCATCTGCTATCACGATCACTGCACGGCCAACGGTCTGTGCCGCATCTGCGTGGTCGAAGTCGACGGCGTCAAACCGCTGGTGCCGGCGTGCTTGAGCCGGGTGAGCGAAGGCATGAAAGTCTCGACGTCGAGCGCCCGCGCCGAGCGCAGCCGCCGCACTATTCTGGAAATGCTCGACTCGGCGGTGGATCTTTCGCAGGCGCCGGAGATTCAAAAATTGCTGGATGAATATCACGCCGACCGAGCGCGCTTTCCCGACGCCGAACGGCGCGAGCATGCCGGTGCTCGATGACAACCCGATGTACATCCGCGACTATTCCAAGTGCATCCTGTGCTGGCGCTGCGTGCAGGTGTGCGCCGACGACGCCCAGTACACCTACGCGATCAACTTCACCGGGCGCGGCTTCGACACCGCCATCGGCACCTTCTTCGACAAGCCCATGCCGGATACCACCTGCGTCTTCTGCGGCCAGTGCGTCGGCGTCTGCCCCACCGGCGCGCTCAAGCCCAAGCGCGAGTCGCTGCTCGAGCAGGGATTCGACTCGAATGAAATCATCCAGGCCACCAGAGGCGGCAAAAAGCGCCGGAGGAAATCGCCATGATCACCGCCGATCGCATCGTCACCGACCACCTGCCCCTACTGCGGCGTCGGCTGCAAGCTCGAACTGCACATCAAGGACGACTACATCTACAAAGTGACCTCGCCCTTCGACTCGCGTGGTCAACCACGGCAACCTGTGCGTCAAAGGCCGCTTCGGCTACGACTTCATTTACAACAAGGACCGGGTGACCACGCCGCTGATGCGCAAGACAGCCGCAGGCGCCCGGCGCGCGCACCCAGGCCTTCGATCGCGACGAGTGGCGCGAGGTCTCCTGGGACGAGGCGCTCGACTACATCGCCGACCGGCTGGTCGAGATCTACCGGCGCGACGGCGCCGACGCCATGGCCGTCTACTGCTGCGCCAAGGCGACCAACGAGGACAACTACCTGCTGCAGAAGCTGTTCCGCGCGCTGTTCCGCACCAACAACATCGACCACTGCACCCGCCTGTGCCATGCCGGCTCGGTGGTCGCGCTGCAGATGGCGCTCGGCTCGTCGGCGATGAGCAACACCGCCGCCGAGGTGATTCACAACGACGTTTTCATCGTCACCGGCTCGAACACCGCCGAAACCCATCCGATCATCGCCCTGCAAATGAAAGCCGCGGTCGAAAAACACGGCGCCAAGCTGATCGTCGTCGATCCGCGCCGGATCGAGATGGTCAACTGGGCGACGCTCTGGCTGCCCGAGAAGCCGGGCACCGACGTGCCGCTCTTTTCCGCCATGGCGCATGTCATCGTCAAGGAGAGGCTCTACAACCAGGAGTTCATCGATCGCCGCACCGAAGGCTTCGCAGGATTTCGCCGAAATCGATGGAGAAGTTCACGCCCGAATATGCCGAGGCGATTTCCGGCGTCGACCGCAATCTGATCGTCCAGGCGGCGCGCATGTACGCCGGGGCGAAGAACGCGGCGATCTATTGGGCGCTGGGCATTCCCGAGCACTCCCACGGCACCGACAACGCCATGTCGCTGATCCATCTGGCGCTGCTCACCGGCCACATCGGCCGCCAGGGCACCGGGCTGAATCCGCTGCGCGGACAGAACAACGTCCAGGGCGCGTCGGACTGCCGGCGCCATGCCCTGGCACTATCCCGGTTATCAGCGCGTCGATGACGAAGCGGCGGCGCGCAAATTCGAGCAAGCCTGGAATATCGAACCCGGCGGGCTCAACCGCAAGCTCGGGCTGACGACCACCGAGATCCTGAGCGCGGTCGGCCCGGGCGGCGTGCGCGCGCTGTACATCATGGGCGAGAACCCGATGATGTCCGAGCCCAACCTGAATCACACGCGCCACATGATCGAGCAGCTGGAATTCCTGGTGGCGCAGGATCTGTTCATCAACGAATCCGGCGCCTTTGCCGACGTCTTCCTGCCGGCCGCTTCCTGGGCCGAGAAGGATGGCACCTTCACCAACACCGACCGCCGCGTGCAGCGCGTGCGCCAGGCGCTGGCGCCGCGCGGCCAGTCGCGGCCCGATTGGCAGATCATTTGCGATCTGGCCCAGCGCATCGAGAAGCGCCTCGGCCGCCGCCGAGCCGCCTTCTGGGCCTACCAACGCCCGTCCGAAGTGCTGGAAGAGATGGGGCGCGTCGTGCCTGAATATGCCGGAGTGAAGTATCCGCGCATCGAGACAGCAGGGCTTGCAGACGCCGGTGTGGGACGACAACCATCCGGGCACGCCCTATCTCTTCGCCGAGAGCTTCCCGCGCGGCAAGGGCAAGTTTCATCCGCTGGAATACATCCCATCCGTCGAGATGCCGGATGAGGAATACCCGTTCATCCTCACCACCGGCCGCGTGCTCGAACACTGGCATGGCGGCACGCTGACGCGCCATTCAAAACTCGATGACCTCTATCCCGAGGCGCGCATCGAAATCAATCCCGCCGACGCCGCCCGCCTGAAGCTCGAAGACGGACAGGCCGTGCGCGTCTCGTCGCGGCGCGGCACCATCGTCCTGCGCGCCTGGGTGACCCAGCGAACCACGGTGGGCGTGGTCTTCATCCCCATGCACTTCGCCGAAGCCGCCGCCAACCTGCTCACCATCGACGCCCTCGACCCGCTGGCCAAGATCCCCGAGTACAAAGCCTGCGCCGTGCGCATCGTGCCGGCGGGAAAAGAAGAGCTGGCGCGGCCCGATGCCAAGGTGGGCAGGGGCCGGTATTGAACGTAGCGGTAGGGGCGATTCATGAATCGCCCCTACAACACCGTTGAAAAGAAAGAACAGAGATCCCGGACAACACGGTTACCCAGCTGGAAAGCCTCAATCCTTGCACGGCTGGCAAATCCTCGAGTCGCGCAATATCGCTCGCTCACTTGACTTCGTTAGTTGGTCCATTTAGATAAGCGTTTCCGCGGTTCCATAACTTTGGTGCAGGCGAATTCGCCAGTCGCGGCTTGCCGCGCAACACTCCAAAGCCGAGCCGTTCCGGCGAGAAATCGCGGGCGACGTCTTGAACGCTCTGGCCGCAAACCCTATCGTGTCAGTATGAGTCTTGGAAGTTTTGAGCGCAGCAGTATCGCGGGATTTCTCATCCTCGTTGCCGCGGTATCGAGCAGCGCCGCGGCGCAGCTTACCAGGGAGCAAGGCGGCAAATTGGCGCTGAAAATTGACGGAATCAACAAGAACGCCGCCATTGAGCCGGTCCGATCCAAGACGACGCCGATGTCCGAACTCGAAGTGAATTCCTACTTGGCCTTCAACATCAACGACAAGATCCCGCGCGGTCTAGCCAACCCTGAGATTCGCATGGTCGGCGACGGCCAACTCGCCGGCCGCGTTTTCGTCGATATCGACGAGTTCAAGCGGCACCGAAGCTCCGGCGGGTTTTTCGATCCGCTGAGCTATATCTCCGGCCAGGTGCCGCTCACCGCGCGCGGCGTCCTGCACACGCGCGGCGGCAAGGGACAGTTTCAATTGGCCAGCGCCGAAATCCATGGCGTGCCGGTGCCAAAACCGATCGTCCAGGAGCTCGTCAGTTTCTTTTCACGCACGCCGGAAAATCCGCACGGATTCAACCTCGACGCGCCGTTCAATTTGCCCGCCAAAATCCGCGAGATCATTGTCAACCCGGGAGAAACTCTTTTGCTGCAATAACCTCACGGCTACAGTTAACGAAATCCATCGATCCGCATCGTGGAGCTATTTCTGGTAGCAGCTCTTCACTTCCATTTCCTTGCCCGCGCTTACCACCTGAAACTTATTCCAAAAAGCTTCGTCTACCTTCTTGAGCTCGGGATTTGGTTTCGCGGCACGGTAACGCCCCAAGGCGCTCGGACCGCCGTTGTAGGCAGAATAAGTCGCCCGCGCTAGGTTCCCTCCCGGCTGCTTGTCTTCGCTCTTGCGGATGGCATATCGCGTTAAATAGTAGAGCAGTATCTCTCCTCCAGCATTGCCGTTGTATTGAATGTCGCCACCGAGTTCTTTGATGTCATACACGTTGCGCCAGGTGTTGCGATTAACCTGCATCAAGCCCAAATCCCCGGTCGTAGAGGCGAGTGGTGTTACGTTGTTTCCCTTCTTGATGAATTGGCGCCAGCAGCTTTCCTGCCACGCGGCAGCAAAAACAATCTGCCGGTAAGTTGCCTGGTATTCCGCGCCAAGCTTGGATTTCACGGCGAGCCTATCGCTCATCCCCTCTAGCAGTCCCCTAACCTTCATCAGATAAGGGTGCAGTTCACTGCCATCGGGCACCACCCACGGGTTGGGCTTGCCCGCAGGCGACTCTGCCGCGAACGCGCGACGGTCGAGCCACGAACCAAGGAGCGATGCTTCCCGCTCCTCGGGGAAGAAGCGGCGATCCAACCGACTCTGCCTGACCCCTGACGCGCCAAATCCAAGCAGTGTGCGAAGACTCGAATCGACGCCGGTTGTATAAGCGAGCGGATCGGCCCCGCCAGTAGGCTGGATAATGCGCGCCATGCCCGTTAGAACCTCGGGCGACAAGCTTACTATTCCTGATTGCACACCGGTCGGTCCGGTTGCCGCAAGTTTATCCGCCGCGCCGATAAAATTGGCGTATAGGCTCGCGGTCTGCTTGGGTAACACCGGTAACGCCTGGTTCATGATCGGCGACAATCTTTTCCAACCATTCAGGAACAGTTGCGGCACCGGATCCCCGCCCCTACCCGGGGCAACCGCGCTGGTTAATTCGTATCGTGAATCGAGAAACGCACCTCCTAAGGGATCTTTCAGGTTTTCCGGTAAATCCTGACCAAACCGCTTCACGACAAAGGTGAAAAATGAGTCCCACTGCCGCCAATCCGCCGATTTCCCGGATAGGCCGGGAATTTGCGGCAGTTGCGGCAACTGAAACGCCGCAGCTCTTAACGCCTGGGCGTGACTCAGGATAACCAACGTGATGAGCGCGAGAATGCTCGCAGCACGGATCGTAAATAGCCACATATGTTTCGTTCGTCGATAATTAAAAGCGACTGACCTCTCCCTACGCGGTGTGCCATGACAACACCCAGCCGCCGACTGTTTACAACGCTTAGCCAATCTTGGTTTCTTAGACAGGCTAGCATAGCTGAAATAGGTAGTTGTTGGCGGCGCCCTCCTGACAAAGATATGAGTATTGCCAAGCGGCTATACGCAACGGCCTCTACTGTTTGATGTTCTCGAAGTCTTGCCGATGAAACGTACTAAGCGTCTCAACAAAAATCGAATCGTCTCAGCGCAGCTGCCCGCTGCCGGTAATATGGGCAAAAGCGCTCATCTCGTGGGCGAAGGTCACCGGCGCTGCTTTGCAAACATATTTCGAGGTGATCTGATCGATGCGGGTCACGCCCATGAGCGCCATGTCGACCGTGATCTCCTCTTCCAAGAGTTCGAGCACCTTCACCAAACCGTCTTTGCCGCCGGCGCCCAAACCCCAGCCTTGCAGCTTGCCGATGGTCACCGCGTTGGCGCCCAGCGCCAATGCTTTGACCACGTCGGTGCCGCGGGTCACACCGCCGTCGAGAACGATTTCTGCTTTGCCGCCCACCGCCGCGGCGATCTCCGGCAGCGTGTCGATGGTGCCCAGTCCATGGTCCAATTGCCGCCCGCCGTGGTTGGAAATGTAAATCACATCGACGCCATGCTCGACGGCGATCTTGGCATCCTCCGCCGTGGCGATGCCTTTGATGATCAGCGGCATGCCGGCGATTTTTTTGATCGCATCGGCCATTTCCCAAGTGAGCATCGCCTGATAAATCCGCCCGGTCTCGGTTCTGCGGCTGGGCGGCTGCCAGCGATTGAGCAGCACGCGCTCGCGCCGGCTGTAGTGCGCCGTGTCGACGGTAAGACATAGAGCCATGTAGCCGGCTTGCTTCACCCGCCCGACGATCTCGGCGCACCAGTCCAGTCCGCCGCGAATATAAAGTTGAAAAATTTTCGGATGGTTGGTGCTCGCGGCGATCTCTTCCAACGTCGGTTGCGTCACGGAGCTGACGAAGTTCATCGTGCCGAATTCCGCCGCCGCCTTGGCCACCGCCACGCCGCCTTCCGGCGTGATCGTTTGTAGCGAGCCGATCGGCGCCATCATCACCGGAATCCGCAGCTTCTGGCCGAGAAAGGTCGTCGACGTGTCGACGTTGGAAACGTCCACCAGCACGCGCGGCCGCAATCCCAGGCTGTCGAAGCCCAAGCGATTGCGCCGCATGGTCGTCTCCGACTCCGCGCCGCCGGTGAGATAATCCCAAACATCCTGGGGCAGATTGCGGTGCGCCGCCTGAATAATTTCTTGATTGCTGACGTAGTCGAAGGCCATGGGGAATTCTCCTTTGTTAGAACAAAACTATAGGATCGCTATTAATTGTTGGCGACACTATCGAACCGTGCCGCGGCCTGTCAAACCATCAAGCGGATTTCCTCAAAGCAATGCAGTAAGGGAATGATCGCTGACAGCCAACTTTATGCTCCATCGTTATTCCCATGAAAACGGGAATCCAGGCCCATCCGCTCCTGGATTTCCGCATTTGCCGGAATGACAGAGGCGCTGAAACACGAAAAAGGGAGGCATTGCGCCTCCCCTTTCTTAACGTTGAACTTTTGAACCCTTGAACCTTGAACGAGTTACGCTCGCGCTATTACCGCGTCACCGCGCCTTCCGAGGCCGATGAAACCAGTTTGGCATATTTCGCCATGACGCCGGTCTTGTAACGCGGCTCCGGCGCTTTCCATGTGCTGAGGCGCGACTTGCAGTTCTTGCTGCGGAGATCTCCACGTCCAAGCGACGCGCCTTGATGTCGAACAGAATCGAATCGCCATCGCGCAGCGCGGCGATGGGGCCGCCGTGGGCGGCTTCCGGCGCAACATGCCCCGCCATCAGTCCATGCGTCGCGCCCGGAGAAGCGGCCGTCGGTGAGCAACGCGACGGTATCGCCCAAGCCCGCGCCGACGAGCGCCGCGGTGACGCCAAGCATCTCGCGCATGCCCGGCCCGCCTTTCGGTCCTTCGTAGCGAATCACCACCACGTCGTTGTCTTTGATCTTGCCCGCCTGCACGGCGGCGAAGGCGTCTTCCTCGCGGTCGAACACGCGCGCAGGCCCGCGATGAATCATTCGCTCATGGCCGGCGACTTTGACGACGCAGCCTTCCGGCGCCAAATTGCCTTTGAGGATCACCAGACCGCCGGTGGCTTTGAGCGGATCGTCGACCGCGCGCACCACTTCTTGTCCGGCAGTTTCCTTGGTCATCTCGGCCGCCTCGGCGAGGGTCTTGCCGGTGACGGTGATGGTATCGCCATGAATCAATCCGGCATCGATCAAGCGTTTAGCCACCAGTTGAATGCCGCCGGCGTGATAAAGATCGCTGGCGACGAACCGTCCACCGGGTTTGAGATCGGCGATCAGCGGCGTCCGGTCGCTGATCTTGTCGAAGTCGTCGATGTTCAGTTCCACTCCCGCTTCGCGCGCGATCGCCAGCAGATGCAGCACCGCGTTGGTCGATCCGCCGGTGGCCGCCACCGACGCGATGGCGTTTTCTATCGACTTTGCGGGTGAGAATCTTCGACGGTCGCAGATCGCGCTTGAGTAGATCCATCACCAGCATTACCGGCGTTGAACGCCGCTTGGTCTTTTTCCGCCACTGTCGCCGGGATGCCGTTGCTGCCCATCGGCGAGATGCCGAGAAATTCCATCACCGTCGACATGGTGTTGGCAGTGAACTGTCCGCCGCAGGCCCCAGCGCCCGGACAGGCGGCATTTTCCACCGCCAGAAAGCTGCTTCGGCGTCGATGCGCTTGCTGGCGTAGGCGCCCACCGCTTCGAAGACGTCTTGAATGGTCAGATCTTTATCGCCCAAGCGGCCCGGTGCGATGGAACCGCCGTAGAGCGCCAGGCCGGGAATATCGAGGCGCGCCAGCGCCATGACGACGCCGGGGTTGGTCTTGTCGCAACCGGAGAGGCAAACTAAACCGTCGAAATGATTGCCACGCGCGACCAATTCGATCGAGTCGGCGATCACCTCGCGGCTGATCAGCGAGCATTTCATGCCTTCGACGCCCATGCTGATACCGTCGGAGATCGATACGGTGTTAAACTCCATCGGCGTGCCACCGGCGGCGCGAATGCCTTCTTTGACCTTAACCGCCAAACGGCGCAGGTGATAATTGCACGGGCCGATTTCGATCCAGGTATTGGCCACGCCGATGATCGGCCGGCGCAGATCTTCGTCGGAAAAACCCGCCGCCTTGAGCATCGCCCGGGTCGGCGCCCGATCCGGTCCATCGGTAATCACCGCGCTGCGCGGCTTCAAACTGTCTGCCATGAAATTCTCCTAAAGATAAAGAATAATGAGACTGTCAATTAACTATGGCACTTGGTGATTTGCAAGCCGACCTGGTCACGGCATGGGATGGCGAGCTGATGGTCGGGATCGCTCACGCTCTGATCGATTTCGGCTACGTCGGCTATCTGGGCGATCTCGCTGTGCGCACATCGCCCCAGCGGCGCGGCATCGGTATTGAATTGATTCGCCAGACCCGCGCGACCATGAGGCCATCGCCAGCTATCGGTTTCACCCAACATGGCAGCGCCTGGACCTGTATGCCACGATCCCCTACCCGATGCCGATTGATTTGGCGAAATTCGCAAAGGTTCTTTCAGAAACCGCCGCTTTTCGCTAAACTGTTGATGAATTTACCGAGCGCGGCGTTGCAACCTAGTCGATCAGGGTCGCTCATCTGAGTAGGAGCAGAACCGGGAGTTGGTGTCAGCTAATCTCGACGGGGAAAACATGTGAAGAAATTTACCAGGCAGTATTTTTCAATCCGCGACTACTGACGGCGCTCATCTTAATCGCGCCGCTGCCCGCGCGCGGGCAAAAACCAGTGATGATCGGCGTCGCCGGCCCTGCGGTTAATTTAACCTACGCTTACCTGACGCAGGACGCGGGCCTTTGGCGCAAATATGGCGTCGACGCAAGGGTCGTGCTGTTCGAATCGGGTTCAACCTTGGCCATGGTCGCCCGCACGGGTGAGGTCAGCTTCGCGATCAATTCCGGCCCGACCGTCATCGCTGCTCGGACTCAGGGGGCAGACTCCATCATGGTCGCGGCAACGGTCAATACTCTGCCCTACAGCCTGATCACCGCCAAAAGCATTACCAGTTGGAATCAGCTTAAAGGCAAGAAAGTCGGCATCAGCCGTTTCGGTTCGGGAACCGATACCGCCATACGGCTAGTGGTAAAAAAATTCGGTCTCGACCCAGTGAAGGATCTGGTCATCCTCCAAGGCGGCACCCAACCGAGCCGTTTGCAAGCCGTATTGGCGGGCTCCCTTGACGCTACGCTCGTCTCTCCGCCCCTTAGACTTAACCGCAAAGAAACAGGGGCTTCAATATCCTCGTCAACATTGCCGACTTGGGCATCCCCTATCCGCAGCTAGTGATCGAGACCACCGAACGCTTCAACCGTGAACAACCACTGATGGTTAAGAATTTCTTGAAGGGCTTCATCGCAGGAATTTTCTACGCCGCCAGCCATAAAGAAGAAACCATGAAGACCATCACCAAGTATCTCAAGACCGACGATCCGGAGATTCTTGAGGCGACGCACAAAAGCTTTTTGCAAGTAACCGATTATACGGCGATGCCCAACATCGAAGGCATTCGCAACGCGATGGATGAAGTCGCGGTCCGCATGCCGGCGGTGAAAAACAAAAAGCCCGAGGACTTTGTCGACACCCGGTTTTTAAAGGAACTTGGAGAAGGAAGGCTTCTTCAAACAGTTTCAAAAGAAGAGCTAATCCAGAGCAAGGGGCGCAGGACTTTGAAACGAGGATACCGACGGTCGGAAGAGCGAATCTAAAACTTGCTCGCTTCGGACTCGACTTACGAGCGCGGGCGCAACAAGCGCTGCCAGGGCAACTGGGGTGTTTGCAATGCATTTTTCGGCTTGTCGACAAACATGCGCAGGGTATTGACGACAAAGACGCTGGCCAGCAAACCATAGGTAATAAGATCAAAAATCATGCTGCCTCCCAGTGGCGGAATTTTGCCTACCGACAATTCGGGAGTTTGGGGAGCAAAACCTAAGCCATCAGTTCGATCTGCGTAAGTGCTCGAATTCGCTGAGATATCGAATTGTTAGGCGGTCCGATATGAGTGAACTTTGGTCAGTTCTGAGCTCACCGTGGTGCAAAAAACGGCATCGCCGCCGCGGCCGGCGACGTAAACCCTCATGGCGCAAGGCATCGTTAATTGGCAGTTTCGGGAGCGTACGACCCAGTGATTCATACGATAGACCGCCGCGCTCTTGGCAAAATACTAGGCCACATCGTTCTTGGCGGGATGCTCGCCATTGATCTCGGTTGTTCCGGCGTCGATCACAAACCGCGTGCGGTCGACGAGCGCGAGCGTCTCAAAGAAAAAGTCGATCAGGTGATCGCCAACGGCGATCTCAATCCCGTGCCAGCCAAGAGCACTAGCTTCAGCGAAGCGGAACTCAACACGATTCTTAACGGCAAGATGCTCGATTGGATTCCCAGCGGCATCAGCGACCCGCAATTGCGGCTGCTCGGCAACAACCGAATTTCCCTGCGCGTCATCGTCGACATCGATGAGTTCAAACGCCGGCGCCGGCGGCCCGGCAGCGCCGGCCCGCTCAATTTTTTCAGCGGCAAGGTGCCGGCGTTGGTGCGCGGCGATCTCATCACCGGCGACGGCAAGGGGCAGTTTAAATTACAATCGGTCGAAATGAACGGTATTCCACTGCCGCGCGCCCTAGCGCTAGAACTGCTTTCGACGCACAGCAAAACTAGACGCAATCCCGACGGTTTCGATCTCGAAAAACCATTCGACCTGCCCGCCAGCATTCGCCAGCTACAGATCGCTCCCGGCGGAGATCGTCGTCATGCAGTAGCCGCGTCATTGACGTTGCGGCAGAATTCCCTTGGCGCAGATTGCCAAAGGAGCGCGGACATTCCTGTCCGCCCGCGGGTTAATAAAACCCGCGCTCCTATTTAAGTGCGTAGCAGCTTGGAAGTATAAAAGGCGCCTGACCCGTTTCATCGCAACCGGGTCGAGGACGGAGGATGGTCGACAATAGAGGATAGCGTTTTCGGACCGGTTAATTTCTATCTTCGATCTTCCATCCTCTATCCTCGACGAAAATTTTTTGAACACCTCGACCCGAAACGCACGAATGCACGGAACTGGCGCAATGCCAACTTAATCTGCCGCCGCTCTCCGCCGCTCCTCCACCGCGTCTTTGATCGCTTGGTAAATATTCTCCACCGCCGTTTCTTTGGTAACGCAGGTGACGGCGCCGGCGGCTTTCATCGCTTGGGTTACCTCTTCACCGATATCGAAGGACAGCCCGACGACGATCGTCGACGGCAGCTCCTGGGTAATCAATTTGGTCGCGACGATGCCGTTCATGCGCGGCATGTTGATATCCATGACGACCACGTCGGGTTTAAGCTGGCGCGCCAACTCGACGCCTGCCCTGCCGTCTTTGGCTTCGCCGACCACCGTCAGGTCGGCGAACTCCTCGAGTATTTGCCGTAAGCCCCAGCGCACCACATCGTGATCGTCCACCAGCACCACGCTTAACCGTTTTCCCGTCGTCAGGGCCGCCCTCGCTGGTGCGAGAGCGTCGGTACCCGTCGGCGCTACTTCGGTTGGCGGCGCCGGCAAGGTAAATCGCACCCTCGCTCCCTGCCCCGGCTGCGAGGCGATTTCAAACTTGCCGCCAACCCGCTTGACGCGCTCGCGGATGATGAAAAGTCCAAAATTGTCGCCACCCTTATCATCGGCGCGCACGCTGTCAGGATCGAATCCCCGGCCATCGTCGGCGACTTCGACGGTCAACTCGCCGTCCGCGAGCGCATAGGAAATAGTCGCTTGGTTTGCCTGGGCATGCTTGACGACGTTCCACAAAAGCTCCCGCGCGCATTGAAAGGCTAGATCGGCACGGTCCGCGTCCAAGAGAAATCCTTCAGCCTCACCGCGCAGCTCGACCTTGAGTCCATGCCGTTCCTGCTGTTGGGCGCCGAGCCATGCGAGCGCCTGCGGCAGCCCTTGATGATCGAGCACGCGCGGATGGAGCTGGGTCATCAGCGAGCGCGTATAGGCGATCGATTCGTCCAGCGCCCGCTGCGCTTCGGCCAGCCGTTCCTTCAAGGCGCCATCCAGCGCAAGCTTTTCGGCCCGGCCGATATTCAACCGGCTGAGCGTCAGCATCTGTGCCAGATGATCGTGCAGCTCCACCGCCAAGCGGCGCCGCTCGCGCTCTTCGGCCCGCGACAATTCGGCGACCAAGGCGCGCAAGCGCGCTTGCGACTCCGCCAGTTCCCGTGTCCGTTCGACGACTCGGCGATCCAAGTCTTCGGTCAGTTTGCGCAAGGCATTGTCGGCTTTTGTCCGCGCGCTGATGTCGGTGATGGCGATCTGACAATGAATCAGCCCCCCCTCGCTGTCACGGATCGCGACCGCCGAAAGCAAAGCATGCACCAGCGGCCGCTCGGCGGGCGCCAACCGGAGGGCAACTTCTTCCCGCCCCGCATTTTCAAACAGACGCCGGAAGAAACTTTGGAATTCATCGCGGTCGGCGCCGGTCACCGAGCTGGCAAAACGGCGACCTTTGAGGTAGCGCCGCTCCGTGCCGAGCAACTCCGCGCCGGCCAGATTGATCTCCTGGATCGTCCCAAGCCGGTCGAGGGTCGCGTAACCGACCGGCGCCAATTCATAGAGATCGAAGTATTTGTTTTTCGCCGCCGCCAGTTCGGACTGGCTGCGTTGCAGTTCCTCGTTCTGCATCTCCAGTTCGATCTGATGCACTTGAAGTTCATGAACCAGTTCGGAAACCCCGGCGTCCAGGAGCGAGCCCGGTTCTTGGGCGAGCCGGGTGATTTGTCGCACGGCCTTTTCGCGCAGATCGCTGCGGGCTTTTTTCTTGATGTCGTCCGCGGCCATTTTCACACCTCAATTGTTTGAAATGGCTTCGTTGATCGCCAAAAGGATCGTCTCGGTGCCAACGCCGGCGCGAAAAATGCGCCGCGCGTTGACGATCATTTTTTTTCGGCCAATTTTTGGAAAGTCATGCTCGACGACGAAATCGTCGACCTGGCTATTTTGCGGCAAGATCTTTTCCAACAACTCGCGCAGTGCGGGAATGTCCCACTGGCGGTTGCCCAGCTCAAAAAAGGATTGTGTGATGGTCGTGCCGATCTCGGCCTTAAACAGCCGGTAAAAAGCGCCGTTGGCGGCGATCACCCTGAGCTCGCCATCGAGCGCCACCAGCGGCTCGCGCACCGTGTCGACGATGCCCTCGGCGAGATTTTTCGCCGCCGCCGCGGATTCGGCGAGCTTCAGATCGGTCATGTCGGTCAACGTCATGACCACGCCGTCGATCTCGTTATCCTGGGTCCGGTAGGGAATCGTCCGGCACAGATACCAGCGCCCATCCGTGCTTCTCACCTGTCTTTCCTTGGCCACCAAGGAGTCCAAGACCTGCGCCGCGTCGGCGGATAAATTATCCTCCTCCAGCTTGCTGGCGATGTGATGGAACGGCCGGCCGACGTCGCTTGGGATCAGATTGATGACCCTGCTCGCCTCGGCGGTAAAGCGCTTGATCGAGAGCTGGCGGTCGAGAAACACCGTGGCGATTCTCGTGCTATCGAGAAAGTTCTGCATGTCGTTGTTGGCGCCGGCCAGCTCGGCGAATTTCTCATGCAGCTCGGCATTGACCGAGACCAGCTCTTCGTTCAAAGACTGCATCTCCTCTTTTGAGGTCTCCAGTTCCTCGTTGGCGCTCTGCAGCTCCTCGTTAGTCGACTGCAACTCTTCATTCGACGATTTCAGCTCTTCGTTGGAGATTTGCAACTCCTCGATGCTGGCCTGCAAGTCTTGCCGGCCATAGTTCAACTCCTGCTCGAGCTGGGCGATGCGTTGGCTTGCCGTGGCGCTAATCACGTTCCGGCCCTTGCCAACTTTCACTGGCTTGGCAGCGATATCCTCGAAGGTCACCATCAGCAGCTCGCCCTTCTCGCCGACCTCGGGCACGGGCGCGACGGTCAAGGCGATCTCTTGGTTGCCGCCATTGACCTTGAGCCGGACCGCGCCGCCGCCAATCCGCTTGGCTTGCGCTCGCGCCTTGCGGATCGCGACCGCCAATGGATGGCGGATTTCCTGCCACGCCATTTCGAGGATGTTGAGATGGGCGTGTCCTGGGGCGATTTCAAGATATTTCCCGGTTTTGCCGTGGGCAAAGAAAATCTCATTGTTGGCATCGATAAACACACAGGGCGGCGCGGCGTTGGCGACCCGCGCCAAGAGCTTTTGCGTGACTTCAGAGAGCGGGTTTTTTCGCGCCGGCGGGTTGGCGGTTACAGACATGAGACTACCCCGTTTCAGTTGCGGCCGCGCCGAGGGAAACTCTACCGGCGCGGCGGCCACCGCGCTCGGCCGGCGTTTGAAGAGCTTCGATTTTTTGTCGACGGGCGAGAACAGATCGGCGTGCCGGTCGATACTCTCGGACGAGCCCAGGAATAAAATCCCGCCGGGTTTGATGGCGTAATGGAACAGCGGCAAAAGTCTTCTTTGCGGCTCGGCATCGAGATAGATCAGCAGATTGCGGCAGCTCAGCAGATCGAGTTTGGTAAACGGCGGATCTTTGAGCACGTCATGCAGCGCGAATATCGCCACCTGCCGGATATCTTTGTTAATCCGAAAGCCATTGCCCTCGGCGGTGAAAAATCGTTTCAAGCGCTGCGGCGCTACGTCCGCGGCGATGCTGGCAGGGTATAACCCGGCGCGTGCCACCGCCAGCGCATCGGCGTCGATATCGCTGGCGAAAATTTGCAGGTTAAAATTCTTTTTGAGCTTATCCATGCACTCGCGCAGGACGATGGCGAGCGAATAGACCTCTTCGCCGCTCGAACAGCCGGCCACCCAAACCCGCACGGGCTCGCCTCTAGCTCGGTCGGCGAGCAGACGCGGCAGGACATCGCGGCGCAATACCTCGAAGGCTTCACGGTCGCGGAAAAAACTCGTCACACCGATCAACAGCTCCTTGAACAGCACGTCACATTCCTGCGGCCGGCGCGCCAAATAACTGGCATAATGCGCCATCTTGTCGAGCTGGTGCAGGCTCATGCGCCGCTCGATGCGCCGCTCGATGGTATTTTTTTTGTACAAGGAAAAATCATGACCGGTGCGCGCGTGCAGCAGTTGGCAGATTTTCCCCAGCGGCTCGGCAGCTTGTTCAACAATCGCCGGCGGCCGGGAAACTCCGTGGGTCAGATAATCGACCAGTTGCCGGGCCATTTTCTCGGGTGCGAGAATGTAGTTCACCAATCCGGTTTCGACGGCGCTGCGCGGCATGCCGTCATACTCCGCCGTTGCCGGTTCCTGGGCCATCGCCATGCCCGAGCGCGCTTTGATCGCTTCGAGCCCCAGGGTGCCGTCCATGCCGTTGCCCGAGAGAATAATCCCGACAGCGCGCGCGCCGCGATCCGCCGCCAGCGAGGTAAAGAAAGCATCGATCGGCAGCCGCAAGCGCCTCGGCTCTTTGAGCATCTGCAGCCGCAGCATGCCATGGGCGATCGTCATTGCGTTATTGGGCGGAATCACATGGACCCGGTTGGCCTCGACCTTCATGCCGTCTTCGGCCTGGACGATCGCCATCTCGGTGTATTTCTTGAGCAGCTCGGGCAGCATGCTCACATGGTTCGGGTCGAGATGAGGAATCAACACGAAGCCCGCGCCGCTGTCGGCCGGCATGTTGGCGAACAACCCCGCGAAGGCTTTGAGCCCGCCGGCCGATGCGCCGATGGCGACGATTGGGAATGGCTCGCTATTATTTTTAGAAGAAGCGCTTCGCCGCTTCGGCTTAGCGCGCTGGCGTGATGCTCGCGGCTTGGTAAATTTTTTTACCGCCATTCAAACCACCTTCAACCACCACCCACGGCCAGAATTAAATGCCGGTGAGCCAAGGCCGCGCTGTACTACAGAGGTTTTTCTCGGGGCAATTACTCTCAATCCGTTATCACGAAATTGTCAGGAAAGCATATGGCGCCTGAGCGCGTTGAATCGCGCTGGTTACTATCGTCAATCTGCAATTCTCCATGCACGGCTCGATGCGCCGAAATTCGCACCATAGGAGCAACACCGGCTTCATGTGCCGTCACTCCGCGACGCTCCTCCATCGCGCAAACGGGAAATTACTTCCGCTTAGGCCCAACCCACGCCAAGTTCGGCCTGGGTGTCATTTCGACCGTAGGGAGAAATCTCGCCTAGGTCCCGCGCATTCGCTGACGGCATCGGCCGGTCAGGTTTGCCGCCTTGGGGTTTTTGCGGGAGAAATTCTCAGCCATTTTTTTGCGCCATTTGCGGCTCTGCCGCGTTAGAGCCTCCGGGGTTGATTGCCCCCTCCTAAAGATGCGGCATGATTTGCTTGGCGCAGATTTCCAAATGCTCGGTCTCGTCGAACATCGGATTGAAGACGATCTGTTGCGCGCCGGCTTTGACGATCTCCTTGGATTTGCTCGGTGCACTTGGCGGCGCTGCCCCAGATGGAAACCTTTGGACCGAGATCGGCATTCTTGTAGCGCCGCGCAAACCATTCTCGAATACGCCGCTCGCCGCGCGCTTCGTCGTTGTCCACCGCCATGTAAACGCGCTTGGCGAAATGAAACGTCGCCGGATCTCGCTTGGCTTCGGCGAGCATGTCGCGAATCCGCGCCGACTCGCGCACGAACGATGCCGCAGACGACGAACCCGCGCCCATCCAGCCATTGGCATACTTAACCGCGCGGCGCAGCGCGTTCTCATGATGACCGCCGAAGATGATCGGCAGATGCGGTTTTTGCACCGGCTTGGGCTCCATGGAAATATCATCGAAATTCCAATAGCGCCCATGAAAGCTCGCCTTGGGCTCGGTCCACAGGAGCTGCATGATCTGCACCGCTTCGCTGAAGCGCGTCACCCGCCCTTCGCGGGTGTAGCCGAAGACGTCTTCGTGCGAACCCAAGTGTCCGCCGCCCAGACCGACACCCATCACCGCGCGCCCGCCGCTCATGACGTCCAAAGTCGAATAAGCTTTGGCCAGCTGCACCGGATTGCGCAGCGGCAAGAGAATCACCGAAGTGCCTAACTTCAACTTACTCGTGATCGCCGCGACGTAGCTAAGCAGCGTCACCGGTTCGAGCATGGTGAAATCGCCGATCACCCGCTCCTGCAGCCACAAACTGTCGAACCCCAGGGCCTCCGCCCGCGTCGCGAACTTGCGGATATGCTCCATGTCGGCAGGTCCGTCGAAAAATACTTGCGGCAGTTCGATGCCGCAGGGAGTGTGATTTGCCATGAAGTACGGTCTCCTTGATTAATAAACATCCGTTTCACCACGAAGGCACGAAGGACACGAAGGTTTCGGAGAATTGAAACTCCGAACTTCGTGCTCTTCGTGTCCTCCTTCGAAAATACAGGTGAGGGGATGATATGCACAGCGAAGAGCCTCCGGGGCTCCGTCATGCCGGCGCAGGCCGGCATCCAGACCCATCATCCACCTGGATACCGTTTTTCAACGGTATGACGGACTCTGTCCGTCACCTGGATTCCCGCGTGCGCGGGAATGACGAATCGAGCAGGGAGCATGTTCTGGGAATGCCAACCATTTTCATGCTCTGTAGGCGAGCGCAAGCTCATGGACACTTCGTGGTGAGTCTTCCCCTTCGCGTTTTTCTCCCTTTGCGTCTCTTTGCGGCCAATTCATTCTTAACTCACGCCATACAGCCGTGCGCAGTTGTCCCAGAGAATTTTTTTTCGCGATGAACTCGGCAGCTCCATCGCCATGAAATGATTGACGGCGTCGGGCCAGTGCGAGTCGGCGTGGGGATAATCGGTTGAGATCACCACGTTATCGTCGCCGATGCGCTTGACCACGTCGCCGACCAGATTCTCTTCGACATCGACTGAGATGAAACATTGGCGCAGGAAATAGTCGCTCGGCTTCATGCTCAGCGATTCGTTACAATACTCTTTGCGCATCTCCCAGCGCTCGTCCAAACGGTACAGCGCCCAGGGCAGCCAGCCGCAGTTGCCTTCGAGAAACGCGACACGGAGCTTGGGAAATCTTTCGAGCACGCCGCCGGCGCAAAAACTGCCGACGGCGAACATGAGCTCGATGGGATTGCGGAAGGCGTTGATCAGCACCGCCTCGTTGGCCTGGCCGCGAAAGCGGTGCACCGCTTGATCCTGATTGGGGCTCGCCGCCGGATGGAAACAGACCGGCACGCCGAGTTTTTCCGCTTCGCGCCACACCGGGTCGTAGTAACGGTCGTGGATATGTTTGCCGTTGCTCGGCTCGGGCACGAGGCATAGACCGATGGCGCCCAGCTGGTTGATCGCGCGCCGGGTCTCGTCCACCGCCAGATCGACATCGTGCAGCGTGATCAGCGCCGATGGCCGCAGCCGCTGAGGATCGGCTTGGCAAAAATCCGCCATCCAGTCGTTCCACGCGCGGCACAGCGCATTGGCGTACTCCGGCTCCAAACTATCGTCGCAGTGCAGCGGAAAAGTCCGGAACAACACCGCGACATCCAACCCCTCGTCGTCCATCGCCGCCAACTGTGACACGGCGTCATAATCGCGCGCCAATGGCTTGGCATAGCGATGCGCGACCTGCGCTTCGCCCGGCGCGCTTTCGCCGCTGTTGGACTTGGGCGCGGTCGCGGCTAGCGCTTGGGTTCCCGACGGACGCAGCGGCCGGCCGTCGGAGTAGGTAAATTTTATTTGCCCATGCTTGGTGCGCGGCTTGCCGCGCGGGATGCGCTCGCCCCATTTGGCGATCCATGTACTTCTCGTAGAGATCGTAGGGTTCGAACACATGCATATCGCTGTCGAGGATCTTGTAACCGTCGCGCGCCATGGCGTTACCTCCGTAATGCTAATCGCCGAATATTGTCTTCATCCGGGCACCACATCGGCGGGCGTTTCGATGACCTTCTTGGATCGTCTTGGCTTGATAGAACGGCGCTTGCACCGATGCGGCGCCGGCATTCACCATCGTCGCCAAGATCAGCAAAAAATATTGGCGCCGTCTCGCAAGGGGTGGAAAACAGCGAGTCATAACTTCGGCTCATGACTAGTCTCAGCCCGGCGCCATGTCAACTGAAAAAGTCCCGGCTGAAAAAGTCCCGGCGCGCCACGCGCAACCGACGCCGAAGTTCATCTTGACAACACCGCGGGGAGCTGTAAAAGATTCCGCAGCGCATTAACGTCACGGAATAAATTTCGGGAGGTTTCCATGCTCTCAGCGAACTCAAAACTGGCATTGAT
Source organism: uncultured delta proteobacterium (assembly GCA_963847445.1). Lineage (GTDB taxonomy): Bacteria > Desulfobacterota > Binatia > UBA9968 > UBA9968 > DP-20. The sequence continues at coordinate 92,151 of CAWJZV010000048.1, forward strand.
GTTTTTTTTGGCAACTGCCGCAATTCTGGGCAATTCGAGTTTCGCCGACTCCCAGACGCCGCATCACCGTCGGCGTCACCGAAACCATCGAAACCCACAACCCTTACGGCGACAGCGTGTCGTTGCTGTACGGCATCTGGAGCGAGATCACCGGCCCGTTTTGCACCTACAACTACGCCAAAGGCGACTTTGAAGGGCGGCTCGCCGAGAAGTGGAAAGTGGAAAATCCCACCACCTGGATTTTCTCGTTGAACAAGAACTACAAATTCAACGACGGCTCGCCGGTGACCGCCGACGACGTGGTCCATTCGATCGTCAATCGGGTGATCAAGGACCCGCAGTCCAAGCAGAAAGCCTCCGTCGCGCCGTCGGTCGTCAACGCCGAGGCCATCGACAAGTTCACCGTCAAGATCACCACCGACAAACCGACGGCGCCGTTGTTATCGTTTTTCTGCGACCGGTTGATCATCACCAGCAAAGCGATGTTCGACAAATACGGCCGCGATGTCGCCGACAAAGAGCACATGATCGGCGCCGGTCCCTATCGCTTGAAAGAGTTGATTCCCGGGCAACGTCTGGTCATCGCCAAAAACCCCAATCATCCGGAGGCCAAAAGAAATCCCCGCGCCCCGGACGAAGTGGTCTATCGGATCATGCGCGAACCGGAGCAACGCGTCACGGCTTTGTTGAACGACGAGATTCAGATCGGCCAGTTCGTGCCGCCGCATATGCGCCAGCGGGTCGAGACCAATAAGAGTCTGCGCATCACGCCGGTGGATTCCGTCGAGATCATGTTCCTGGCGATGCAACCCAAACCGCCCTTCGACAAGAAGGAAGTCCGCCAGGCGGTGTGCCAGGCCATCAATCGCGACCAGATCATCGCGACGTTACTTGGAGAGTTTCGCCAGCCGCCTCGACGGTCCGCTCGGGCCGGGACAGTACGGCTACGATCCGACTTTGAAGCCAAAACTCAACTACGATCCGGAGAAAGCCAAGAAACTCTTGGCGCAGGCCGGATTTCCCAACGGCGTCGATGCCGAACTGCAAACCCCGGTGGGACGCTACACTCTGGACAAGCAACTCACCGAAGCGATGATCCCGATGCTCAACGCCGTCGGCATTCGCGCCAAGCTGGCGACACCCGAGTGGGCGACGCTCTGGGCCAACGTGCAAAAAGGCACGGTGCCTTTCTATTATATGGGCCGCGGCTCGGTCCAGGATCCCGAGCGCCGCGCTGCATCAATATTTCCACACCGGCGAGACGCCGCGCATCGGCTATTCCAATCCCAAGGTCGACGAACTTCTCGACAAGGAGCAACAGGAGTTCGATCCGAAAAAACGCCGGCAGTATTTGTCGCAAGCGATGAGCCTGATCACCGAAGACGCGCCGGCCTGCTTCATGTGGCGGCATAAGTTGCTGTGGGGCTTGCACAACCGCGTCGATTACAAACCGCTGCCGGACTCGCGCGTCTATGCCATCGATATGGCGGTAAAAAAATAAAACTAACGCCGAACCGTAACGCGGCGTAAGAATGGTCGCGGGGAGAGGAGCCATGCAGAAGGAAAAATTTGTCGACGTTGACGGCATCCGCACCCGTTATTTCGAAGCCGGCAGCGGCCCCGATCTGGTGTTGTTTCACGGCGGCCACTTCGGCTCCCACGACGCCGCCGACTGCGCCGAGGATTGGAGCCTCAACTTCGACGAGCTGGCGCAATGGTTCCACGTCATCGCCGTCGACAAGATCGGCCAGGGCTTCACTGACAATCCCAAAAAAGACCAAGACTATACGATGGCTGCTGTCGTGCAGCACGCTTATAATTTTTTGCAAGTCCTCGGAGTGCGCAATGCCCACCCGGTGGGTCATTCGCGCGGCGCCTATCTGGTTGGGCGCTTGGTGATCGAGCATCCCGAGCTGTTCGCCACTTGCATTCTCGTCGACACCAACACGCTGGCTCCGGGTATCAGTAAAAATGAAACCGTGATGGCCAATCCGCCCCAGCCGCGCTTGAGCCGGGAAAGCCAGCGCTGGATCTTGCAGAAATACTCCTATGGCCATGAACATATTACTGAAGAATGGTTGGACGTGATGATGCGTGTGGCGGCAACCGCGAAATACCAAGAGGCGGTACGCAAAATGGAAGATGTCGGCCTGCGCACGACCCGCTTCCTGCCCCACTTGGCGCGGCAAAAAGACGAGACGCTGGGAATTATTCGCGACCGCGGCTTGGGCAAGCCCACGTTGCTCGCCTGGTCCTATCAAGATCCGACAGCGACCATCGACCAGGGCTACGCGCTCTTCGACTTAATTGCCCGCAGCACGCCGGACTCGCGCATGTATATCTACAACCGCGCCGGCCATTTTTCTTACCGCGAGCATCCCGCGGAGTTTAACGAGATGCTGCGCAGCTTCATCCAGCGTGTCGTTTAGAGAGCACTCAGCATCGCCGACCGTCCGAGGCGGACCTTGAACTTTTGAACCCTTGAACCTTGAACGAACATGATCAGCTATCTCCTGCGCCGCCTTGCCGGAACCATCCCGGTTCTCGTGCTGATCAGCCTGTTAGTATTCCTGTTGATCCACGCCGCGCCCGGCGATCCGACGCTCATGCTCCTCGGCGAAGAAACCAACGCCGCCGAAGTCGCCAAGGCTAAAGCGCGCTGGGGACTCGATCAACCGCTCTATGTGCAGTACTGGAAATTCTTGAAGTCGGTCGCCGCCGGCGATTTCGGCAAGTCGTTCAAGTATGCCGAGCCGGTCACCAGCGTGATTCGCAGCCGGCTGCCGGCGACCATCGAGCTGGCGTTTTGCGCCATCGTCATCGCCACGCTGCTGGCCATCCCGCTGGGCGTTTGGGCCGGCGCCAGGCCGAACTCGTGGATCGACAATCTCGGCACCACTTGCGGCCTGTTCGGCATCAGCATGCCGAGCTTTTGGCTGGCGATCATGTTGATCCTGCTACTCGCCGGCGTGTTGAATATTCTGCCAACCTCCGGCCGCAGCACCTACGGCATCGCCGGACCGGAACGGACCGGCTTTTATATTCTCGACAGCGTCATGGCGAAAAACTGGCAAGCGGTTTGGGACGCGTTGACGCATTTATTTCTGCCGGCGCTCGCCCTCGGCGTTAACATGCTCGGCATCCTCATGCGCGTCACCCGCTCGTCGATATTGGAAGTGATGAACGAGGATTATGTGCGCACGGCGCGCGCCAAAGGGTTGCGCGAGAAAAAAGTCGTCTGGCGCCATGTCAGCAGCAACGCCTTGATCCCGGTCATCACCGTGGTCGGCTTGGAGCTCGGCACCTTGCTCAGCGGCTCGATCATCGTCGAAACCGTGTTCGCCTGGCCGGGCGGCGGCAGTTTATTGATCACCGCGCTCAACGCCCGCGACTATCCGCTGGTCACCGGTCTGGTGCTGACCTACACCACGGCGTTCGTCGCGATCAATTTAATTATCGATGGACTTTATGCAGTCGTTGACCCTCGAATCCGTTACTGAAAAAAGCCCCGGCGCCCTGGCCCGTCTGCTGCCGCGGCTCCATGCCAAGGCATTCACCGGCGGGCTGATCGTCTTGACGTTCATCTTGGTCGGCATCTTCGGGCCCTACTTCGCGCCCCATGATCCCAACAAACAAGAACTCACCGCCATGATGAAGCCGCCCGAGGGGATCGGCGCCAACCATGTCTTAGGCACCGACAATCTCGGCCGGGATATATTTAGCCGGGTGGTGCACGGCTCGCGGGTGTCGCTGTTGGTCGCCTTCGCCGTGGTGTTCGTCTCGGGGCTCATCGGCATCACACTGGGCGCGGTGTCGGGCTACTTCGGCGGCAAGGTCGATTTTCTGATTCAAAAATTAGTCGAAGTCATCTGGGCCTTTCCGCCGCTGTTGCTCGGCATCACGATCATGGCCTTCCTCGGCCAGGGACTTGTTCAATTTAATCCTGGCGCTGGTGGCGCAACGGTGGATTCCCTATTGCCGGGTGGTGCGCGGCCAGGCGTTGTCGCTGCGCTCCCGCGACTTTGTCACCGCGGCGCAATCCTTGGGCTCGGGCCATTGTCAAATCATTCTGCGCCACATCATTCCCAACTTGATTCAAACTTCTCTCGTCATCGGCACCTTCGCCATGGCGTCGTCGATCATCGCCGAAGCGAGCCTGAGCTTTCTCGGCGTCGGCGTGCCGCCGCATATCCCGACCTGGGGCACCATGCTCGCCGACGCGCGCATTTATATCAGCACTGCATGGTGGCTGCCGCTGTTTCCCGGCCTGTGCATCTTCATCACGGTGCTGGGCATCAATCTTCTCGGTGACGCCCTGCGCGACATCCTCGATCCGCGACTGAAACGAACCGGGTCGGGGCTGTGAAGACCTTGGAGTGATGGCGTAACGGAAGATTGGAGTATTGGAGTACTGGAGTGTTGGGAACTTCTGATCCCATCACTCCATCACTCCATTGCTCCATCACTCCAATCCCATCTGTCCTCCCGCTCGCATTGATTCCCCCACGCTCTCGTGTAAATTGATCGGAATGCGCCGCACTAAAATCGTTTGCACCATTGGCCCTGCCAGCTCGTCGGAGAAAATGATCGAAGGTTTGATCCGCGCCGGCATGAATGTCGCGCGGCTAAACTTCAGCCATGGCGACTATGCCTCGCACCGCCGGGTGATTCGGACGATTCGTAAGCTCGAACGTAAACTCGACGACGCCGGTGGCGATCCTGCAGGACCTGCCGGGACCGAAGATCCGCATCGGCGCCATGGCCGGCGACCGCGTGCGTTTGCAAACCCGCGGCCGTCTGGTCCTGACGACCCGCAAAGTGCTCGGCAGCGAGCTGGCGGTGCCGGTGAATTTTCCCGGACTGACTCAAGCGGTGAAAAAAGGCGATCCGATCCTGCTCGGCGACGGCGAGATCGAGCTCGAAGCGCTGCAAGTCGGCAAACAGGAAGTCAACTGCCGTATCGTCGTCGGCGGCATCTTGGGCTCGCACAAAGGCATTCACTTTCCGCGCAGCTCGCTCAACATTCGCGCCCTCACCGCCGAAGACAAAAAAGACTTGGCGTTCGGCATCGAGAACAAGGTCGACTTGGTGGCGTTGTCCTTCGTGCGCAACAGCCAGGATATTCTCTACGCCCGCCGCGAGATGCACAAACTCGGCGCCAATATCCCGCTCATCGCCAAGATCGAAAAACACGAAGCCTTGGACAATCTCGACAGCATTTTGCAAAACGTCGACGGCATCATGGTGGCGCGCGGCGACTTGGGACTGGAGATCGCCCAGGCAGCGCATACCGGCGGTGCAAAAACATATGATTCGCGAGGCCAATCACCTCGGCAAGCCGGTCATCACCGCGACCCAGATGCTGCGCTCGATGGTGTGGAATCCGCGGCCGACGCGCGCGGAAGTCGCCGACATCGCCAACGCGATTCTCGACGGCACCGACGCGCTCATGCTGTCGGAAGAAACCGCCGCCGGCGATTATCCGTTGGAAGCGGTCAGAATCATGGCCCAGGTCGCCGAGGAAACCGAAACAATTCTCGAACCGCGCCAACGTTTCGCCGGGCTTGCCCAAGACGGTGCCGGAAGCGATCAGCGTCAGCGCGATTTCCTTAGCGCGCGACCTGGAGGTCAAAGCGTTTCTGATTCCGACGACCTCCGGCAGCACGGCGCGCTTGATCGCGCGCTACCGGCCGACGCAGCCGATCATCGCCGTCAGCCCCGATCCCCAAACCGTCAAAATGCTTTGTCTGGTCTGGGGGGTCTATCCACAGCCGACGCGGGGTTTTAAGAACACCGATGAAATGGTCCGCGTGCTGCAAGAAAAAGCGCTCGAATCCGGCATCGTCAAACGCGGCGATCTCGTCGCCATCACCGCCGGCTTACCACTGCACCAGTCCGGCACCACCAACATGATCACCGCCAAAGTGATCGAGTAAAGGCAATTTTTTTCTTTCCAAACTGCACAAAGGACGGGAACCATTGCCGCCATTTGTTTTTGCCATCCTAACTCGCAGTGTCCTGCCACGCAGTTATTCACCCGGCAGGGGTGAGTCCGGAGCAGTGAAGCCACCTAGCCGTGAAGTCGCAAAGTCGTGTTTCATTCGCAGCTCCAAGATATCACTTCCCTGCCAAACAAACCGGACGCACCATAGTCCAAGCAGCGCTCTGAGGTAGAGGCCCATTGGCTTCACTGCGGAGGGCTCGCCCCTTGCCGCGCCGTTAACTTTCAACTGCGGAATCTGGGATGAGCGTACAACTTGTGTTTGCGCCGCCCGGCAACGAGCCGGCATGATGAACCGGCCACCGATGGCAAAAGGCGCTGTCGCCTTCGCCTTGCAACCCTTGCTCAAATCGCGCTAGATAAGATCAATTTGCTGGAGGTGACGCTATGTCCGAAGTGCTGAAACAATTCGAAAAAGAGCTGGAAAGTAAGAACTTCAAAGGCTACTGGCAAAACATTCAGGGCGATGCCGCGCGCCAGCCGGTGGCGTCCTTCGACGCCTGCCACTGGAAGGGCAAGGATCTCTTCGCCGCCATGGAAAAAGCCGGCGACGTGGTCGGTCTCGACGTGTCGTTCCGGCGCGTCATCCAGCTGTGGAATCCCGCTCTCAAAAACGGCACCTCGCGCACCCTGGTGTTGAATCTGCAATTGCTCAAGCCCGGCGAGAATGCCGGATCGCACCGCCATATCGCCGGCGCGATCCGATTTATTCTGAAAGGCCATGGCACCCGGCTGATCGTCGAAGGCGAATCCTTTGAAATCGGCGAAGGCGATTTCGTCACCACGCCGAGCTGGACCTGGCACGATCATGAAAATCGCGGTGAGAACATGATGTGGCTCGACGGTCTCGACGCGCCGCTGGTGCGATTGCTCGAAACCGACTTTCACGAACCCGATCCGCGCAAGAAACAGACCGTCACCCGGCCCGACGGCTACACGCTCGCCACCACCGGCCCGCTGCGCCCGGCGTGGGTCAAACCGAATACCATCCAACCGCCGGCCTTTTGCTACAAATGGGCCGACACCGAAAGCGCCTTGAATAAAGTCGGCGAGCAGCCCGGCGACCCGTTCAACGGCATCGTCCTCGACTATGCCAATCCGTTGAACGGCGGGCCGACCCTGCCGACCATGAACTGCCAGATCCACATGCTGCGCGCCGGCGAAAAAACCAAAAGCCACCGCCACACCAGCTCGGATATCTATCATGTCTGGCGCGGCAGCGGCGTCAGCTACGTCGGCGACAAGCGCTTCGAGTGGGAGCAAGGCGACTCCTTCGTCGTGCCGCTCTGGCAAAACCACCGCCATGAAAACACCTCGAAGGATCCGGCGATCTTCTTCGTCATGAACGACAAACCACTGATGGACGCCATCGGCCACTACCGCGAAGAAGCGCAGGGATAACAGCTGTAGACCGAATAGGTTGTCGGGGCGCAGCAAGCTGCGCCCATTTCTATCCGCGATCACGCACAAGGAGTCGCGATCTATGTTCACGCTCGATCACAAACTCAGCCCTGACGAATTCATCAAAACCTTCTTCGAAGTCAACCGGCAGGACCACCAACGCCCGCCCCATCCTTGGGAAGAGCTATTTCGCAACGGCAAATGCACCAAGGAGCAACTCCAGGGTTGGGGCAAGGAACGCTACTATTTCACCAAGCAGGTGCCGGTGAAGGAATATTCGATCCTGTATAACTGCCCGCACACCGACGTGCGCCGCATGTGGCTGCCCAAGGCCATCGAAGAAGAAGGCGAAGATCTGATCGGCAAATCCGGCAAACCTCATCCGGAATATTGGCTCGATGTCTGCGTCGGCATGGGCATGGACCGCGAGTTCGTAAAGAACTCCGAGCCGCTCTACGGCGTCAAGTTCGCCGTCGACAGCTTCGCCAACGCCGCCTTTAAAACCTCCTGGCTCCTCGGCGTCGCCGTCTCCGAAGGCGACGACACCGCCAAGGCGATGTCGCGCGACTTAGATATTTTTCGTAAACACTACCAATGGGTGCCTGACGACACCCTGACGTTTTACAAACTGCACGCCGAAGTCGATCAGGAACATGGCTTGCTGCGCAAAGAAATTTTGAAAAAGTACGCCGACACCAAAGAGCTGCAAGAAGCCTGCATCAACGCCCAACTGATGAAAAACAGCATGCGCTGGGTGATGGCCGACTGCATCTACATGGAGTACGTCGTCCGCGCCGCGAAGTTGAATAACAGCGCCGCGGCAGCGGCGTAGTTTTCTACCACAGCTCCCGACAACGTAACTTGTCCATGTCGAATTCCAATCCTGTCATCCCGAGCGCAGCGATGGATCTCGTCTTCTTCGCCACTTACAAAGTCGAGATTCCTCGGCGGAGTTTATCCAGAGCCAAGCCGAAGCTCTCGGAATGACAATGTCTTCTCATCCTCGCAATCTCTCGTCATCTCGCACCAGCTCTCGCCGGCGCCGCGCCCATTCGCATCGCCTACAGCTCCATCAGCGCCGCCATGCTGCCGCTGTTCGTCGCCAAAGACAAAAAGCTTTTCGACAAACAGGGCGTCGACGTTGAAATAACCTACATCCGCGGCATCGCCATCGAAGCGTTGATTGCCAACGAAGTGCAATTCACCCGCGCCTCGCCGCCGACCGTCGTTGGCGCCACGCTGCGCGGCGCCGATCTCGCGGTCATCGCCAACACGATTAACGTGCCGGTGTTTTCCTTGATGACCCGTGCCGACCTGCGGCGTCCGGAAGATCTCCGAGGAAAGAAAATCGGCGTGACCAGCCTGGGCGATTCGCCGGATCTCGTGCTCAGCATGATTTTAGACAAGTTCGGCTTGCAGCGCGGCCGGGATGTCACCGTTATGGCGATTCGCGGCGGCATGCCCGACATGATCCTCGCCGTCAGCAAGGGTTTCGTCGACGGCGCCATGATCTCGGCGCCCAGCAACTTGCGCGGCATGAAATTGGGCCTGCGCGAGCTCATCGACTCCGCCGACCTAGGCGTCCCCTATCTCAATTCACCGCTCAGCACCCGGCGGGCCTTCATCAAGACTAACCGCGACATCGTGCTGCAAAGTGCTGCGCGCTTACTATCAAGGCGTGCAAGAAACCCACAACGACCGCGACGGCGCCATGAAGATCCTCGCCAAATACACCCGCGTCAGCGAGCCAGAAATCCTCGCCGAGTCCTACCGCATCTACGGCCAGAAGCACTTGCAGAAAACCATCAGCGTCGATTTGGAAGGGGTCCGGCAATTATTGAAAACGCTGGGTAAAGAAGCCGCCAGCGCCAACCCCAGCCAGTTTGTCGACGCGTCGCTGGTACAGGAGTTGGAGAAGGAAGGGTTGTTTCAGCAGAAGAGCCGGTGACTCAAGCATTCATCCCGGATTCCACTGTCGAAGCTACGCTAACCGTTGAGCGCGGGGCGAGACTAGAGTAGCGAAGGTGCTGACGGTGCTTCAAGCTAACGCAGGGGACGTACAATTGCTCGAGGTCTGTGCTTGAGTTTGCCAAGCCGGTGCACGGGATTCGCGGTTAACCAGCGCTTTGAAGAAAAAGCGATTAAATTTGCCGTGCCTGATAATTCCGCTTTCCTGCAGGCCCATTATCAGGTTGACAGCTGCCCCTACGGTTGATAGCTCTGCAATCGACTCAGCGATTCATTGCACAATAAAACGATGGAAAACGTCGACGCTAAATTCGTCCTTTTCACCCAGCCCGGTTGAAGCAGTTGCCTAAGAACGAAAGAGTTTCTTTCGAAAAAAGGCATCGACTTCATCGCGCTCGATATCTTGAATGATCCCACGGCATTAGAGCGATTGGGCAAACTTGGCGTTCGCACCGTGCCGGTTTTGGCCAGCGGCGATCAATTCATCTTTTGCCAGAACCTGGAAGACGTCGCCGAGTTCGTCGGCTTGCAAGGCAGCGGGCATACGCCCCTCGATCCAACTGCGTTGATGGCGAAATGGCTCACAGTGCTGCGCGCGGCGCAGCGCTACATTCGTCAGCTCCCGAGCGAACGGCTGGTCGAGCGCGCGATCGATAATCGCGACCGCTCGCTCCGACTCTTGAGCCACCACATCTTTCGCATCGGCGAGGCTTTTCTCGAAACCGCCATTGACGGCGTCGAATACCGCACCGACAATGCCAACATCCCGCCCGAGGATGGAAGCTGCACCGCCGCAGAGGAAATTGTCGCCTACGGTGACGGCATTGTCGAGCGACTTGAGAACTGGTGGAGCCAACTCACGGACAGATCCTGCCGGCAACCGGTGAAAACCTTCTATGGCACGCCGCCGATGCACCAGCTTTTCGAACGCTCCACCTGGCACTCCGCGCAACACACGCGCCAGCTGATGGCCGTGCTCGAGCGCTTCGGTATCGAGCCGCAGGGGCGACTCACGGCTGAAGATCTCGCCGGCCTGCCTCTGCCGCAAGGCCTGTGGGAATGAGTAAGAAAATTCGGAGTATCTCTCGCCAAGGCGCAAAGGCGCGAAGGTAAGAAAAAATATTTCCGAACTTAGCGTCTTTGCGCCTTTGCGGGAGTAATTCCCCAAGGAACGGAAAATCGATGGGACTGACGCAAGAAGTTGCGCACTTTGTCGCGCGCACACGCTACCGGGATATTCCCAAAGAGGTCGTCCAACTGGCGCGCGGATTCATCCTGGATGGACTCGGCGTCGCCTTGGCCGGTTCGACCGATGAGTGCTCGCGCATTGTTCAAACCCAGGTCCGGCAAATGAACGGCAAGGGCGAGTCGTCGATTGTCGGCACCGCGCTCACAGCGCCGGCAGCCAAAGCGGCGCTGGCCAACGGCGTGGCCGGCCATGCGATGGATTACGACGATACCCAGCTTTCAACTTCCAAGGAAGCCGTTTACGGTCTCCTGACGCATCCGACCACGCCTGTGCTCGCCGCCGTGTTGGCCATCGGTGAGAAAGAAAAAATCAGCGGCGAGCATTTTGTTTTGGCCTATCTGTTAGGCGTCGAAGTCGAGTGCCGCATCGCCGATGCGATCAACCCACGCCACTATCAGGATGGTTTTCACTCCACCGCAACCATGGGCGGCATCGGCGCCGCCATGGCGGTGGGAAAAATCCTTCGACTCAACGAGCGAAAGTTGATTCAAACGTTGGGCATTGCCGCCAGCATGGCGTCTGGTCTGCGCGAAAACTTCGGCACCATGACCAAGCCGCTGCACGCCGGACGCGCCGCCGAGAACGGCGTGAGCGCCGCGTTGTTGGCGCGCGACGGCTTCACTGCGGCGGCGAATATTCTCGAAGCCCGCCGCGGCTTTTTCAACGCCATGGCCGGCGGCTGCGACGAGAGCAAGATTACCGGCCGCCTAGGTTCGCCTTTCTTCATGAAGGAGCCGGGAATTTCCATCAAGCCGTATCCATCCGGCTCACTCTCGCACCCGGCGCAAGATTTGATTCTCGACCTGGTCAAACAGCATGATCTTAGCGCGGGCGAAATCGATCACGTCGAAGTCGGCACCAATTCCAACGTGCCCAACGCCTTGATTTATCCGATGCCCAAGACCGCGCTGGAAGGGAAATTCAGCATTCCATTCTGCATGGCAATCGCTATCCTCGAGCGCAAGGCCGGCATCGCGCAGTTCCAGGACCGCAAGGTGCGCGACAAGAAGGTCGTCGAGTTGATGAAGCGGGTGACGCTCTGTGTCGACGATGAACTTGAGAAGCTCGGCTACGATCAGGTGCGTTCGCGGATTCGCATCAGGCTGAACAATGGCCGGGTGATTGAAGGGCGCTATGACGTCGCCCGTGGACACCCGGAGAAACCGATGAGCTGGGCCGAGTTGGGCGACAAATTTCGCGACTGCGCCGGGCTCGTGCTGGCGGACAAGGACGCCGAGACGGTGATCCAATTGGTCGCCCGCATCGAAAAACTGAAAAGCTTAAGCCCCCTGTTCCGCGCTCTGACCAGCGCCGCGCGCCAAGAGTGGTAAAAAAACTAAATCTTCTGGGATACCTGTGAAGGCGTATTCACCACGAAGTGCAAATGATCTTCCGCTCGTCTACAGAATATGAAAATGGCTGGGATTCCCGCCATAGTCGGCCTGCATGACGCGTCATTCCCGCGCACGCGGGAATACAGATGACGGACAGAGTCCGTCATACCGTTGAAAAACGGTATCCAGGTGGATGACGGGTCTGAGATGCCGGCCTGCGCCGGCATGACGGAACCCCGGAGGCTCATTGTTGTGCATATCATCCGCTTACATGTACTTTCGAAGGAGAACACGAAGAGCACGAAGTCGGAGACATAACTTCCGAACCTTCGTGTTCTTCGTGCCTTCGTGGTGAGATTGAAATTTCTATCGGCGCGCCAGATCGACGACGTTATCGTTACGGTGAACCGAATCGAGTCAGACTGCCGGCGGTAATCGACATTGACTGAAAAACGAATTCCGCGATAATGTCTCGGCCCGGAAGTAACTTGGAAACGCGAGGATCTAATTGAAGGACTAGGAGGCCATCATGAAAAAGATTGGTATTTACTTCGTCATTCTCACCGCGATTTTCGCCCTGGCGTCGCTGGTTGCGGCGCAAGATGCCGCGCTGATTCAGGCGGCGCGAAAGGAAGGCAAGGTCGTCTGGTACACTTCGCTGGCGATTCCGTCTTCCACGGCGATCGCGCACTATTTTCAAAACAAATACAAAGGCATCGAAGTCGAAGTGCACCGCAACGGATCGCAGCGGGTGCTGCAACGATTCATGCAGGAAGCGGCGGCGGGAATAAAGAATGCCGATATCATGCATACTTCGGATGCCGGCCACTTCGAGCTTCTCAAGGACAAAGGGATGCTGCTCAAATTCACGCCCCAGGGCGTCGCCGGTTTTCCGGACGGCTTTAAGGACAAGGCCGGCTTTTACTACGGCATGCGGGCGACACTTTCGGTCATCGCTCACAATCCCGAAGATCAGTTGCGGAAAAGGACGCGCCGCAAACCTGGAAGGATCTTTTAAATCCCAGATGGAGCGGTAAGATGGTCACCGCCCATCCCGGCTACAGCGGCATCATCATGACCCATGTGCTGGCGCTGGTGAATCTCTACGGTTGGGACTACTTTCGCGATCTGGCGAAAAACAAATTGCATATCGTCCAGTCGGCCAACGATCCGGCCGGTGTCGTCGCATCGGGAGAGCGGCCGGTGGGCGTAAACGGCGCGGAATATTTCTATTACAAAACCCAAAAACAGGGTAATCCGATCAAGATCATCTATCCCAAAGAGGGCGTTCCGCTAGTGGTATCGCCGGTGGCCATCGCCAAAGACGCGCCCCATCCCAACGCGGCAAAACTCTTCACTGAGTTTATTTTCGCCAAAGAGTCGCAGCAGTTGTTGGCGGATAAAGAAGGACTTTATACCGGCCATCCTGACGTCACCTATCCGGCGGACAAGCCCAAGCTCAAGGACTTGAAACTGTCTGGCCGCCGAACGCCGACGAATTGGAAAAGCGCAATGCCGAGATAAAAAAACGCTTCGTTGAGTACTTTGGCGCGTAATGGCGAAATGGCTGTTGGAGTATTGGAGTGTTGGGGTTCAAATGCGTAACTCCATCACTCCAATACTCCCGGCTTTACCGCGTCGGAGCAAGGCGATTGAGCGCAACGAACCCTATGAAATTTTTTCAGCAGCCGGCGAGCAACTGAATTCATGCCCGCTTCTGCAAACCTCGACTCTCGATCGAGTCGGCCACAGCGGGCTGGTCCGCGCTGCGATTCAAGGATCCGACCTTGCCCGTGTGGATCGGCGCGGCGCTGCTTCTGGTCTTCTTGATGCTCTTGCCGCTAGGCGCGATTTTCCGCGCCAGCTCTGTGGGATGACAGCGGGTTCACGCTCAGCAGATATCTTGAAGTATTTACCAACGAACAATTTCTCAAGGCGATCTGGAACACCTTGATCATTTCCACCTGGGTGGGAGCGATCGCGGTGATCATCGGCGCTCTGCTCGCCTGGTTGGTGACGCGGACGGATCTGCCGTGGAAAAAACCGATCCGCGCGCTGGTGATGGCGTCGTTTGTGACGCCGCCGTTCTTGGGCGCGTTTGCCTGGACGCTGCTTGCCGGGCCCAACGCCGGCTCGCTGAACAAACTTTACCGCGCCGTGACCGGTTCGGAAGAGGCTCTTTTCAATATTTTTTCCATGCCCGGGCTGATTTTCGTCATGGCGCTCTACAGCTTCCCCTATCGTCTTTTCCATGATCGCCAACGTCTGTGAGCTGATTTCGTCGGATCTCGAAGACGCCGCGGAGATATTGGGCGCGAACAAATGGCAAACCGCCTGGACCGTCACGCTGCCGCTGGCGCTGCCGGCGCTGATCGGCGGCTTCATCCTGGCTTTTCTTCAATCGTTGTCGCTCTTCGGCGCGCCGGCGATTCTCGGCTTGCCCGCGGGGCTGCACACGATCACGACGCAGATCTGGACATTGTTTCAATATCCGCCGCGGTTGGATATGGCCGCCGCCTTTTCCGTGCCGCTGCTGCTGGCAACGATGCTGTTGCTTGCCGTGCAAAAAAAAATCCTCGGGCGCAAAGGCTACAGCACGGTCGGCGGCAAAGGCGGACAGAAACGGTTAATCCGGCTCGGCTGGGGCCGGGTTCCGGTGCTGCTTTTTGTCTTCGGAATTCTTTCGCTTTCGGTGTTTCTGCCTTATTGGATCCTGCTGAAGGCGGCGCTCTCCAAGGCCTGGGCGCTGCCGTTGACCTGGGATAATTTCACACTGCACAATGTTTATTTTAGCTTTTTCGAGTACGGCGATACCCAGCTGGCGATTTACAATACTTTCAAATTGGGCACTGATCACCGCCACGCTCGGCACGCTGTTAGCGACCCTGATCGCCTACATTACCAATCGCAATCTGTTTCGCGGCGCGCGCTATCTCAGTTTCTTCGCGCTGGCGCCCTTGGTGATTCCCGGCATTGTCTTGGCCGTCGGCTTGTTTATCGCCTACTCGCGGCCGCCTTTGGTGCTCTACGGCACGATCTGGATTCTCTTCGTGGCATTCCTGACCAAAGAAATGCCGATTGGATTTTCCCAGGCGGAGTCCACCTTCAAGAGCATTCACCCGGAGCTCGAAGATGCCAGCCGGATTATCGGCGCCAACCGGCTCATGTCCCTCAAAGATGTAACCGCGCCGCTGGCACGCTCGGGACTAATCGCCGCCTGGTCTTTCATCTTCATCGGCGTAATCCGCGAGCTCAGCGCCGCGATCCTGTTATTCGCGCCGAAGTCGAAAGTTGTCTCGGTGGTCATTTTCGATCTGAAAGAAGAAGGACAAGTGGGAGTCATCGCCGTTTTAGGAATTCTTTTGCTGCTGGTCTCCTTCGCGGTCATACTTGCGGTCCAGTGGTTCGGCGGACGGGACGTGGTGGCGACGCGGGAATAGTCCGGATTATTCGCGGTAAAAGGGGTAATTTACATGGGCGCGAAACCCTTCCGCAGCGAAGGCGTGCCCTTCGGGATTGCCAATGGCAAATCGCAAATTCCAAATATGAAATCTGCAATCTGCGATTTGAAATTCCGCGCGTCAGCGAGGCAACAGGTTCCACCTCGATCAACACTCTATCGTTCATTTTCCTGCTGAATAATCCAGGATAGCTCATGGCAATAGTTTCGATACGAGGTCTCAGCAAACATTTCGCCGACAGCCGCGGCGGTCGACGATCTCCATTTGGACATCGGCGACGGCGAATTCGTGTCGCTCCTCGGTCCGTCCGGTTGCGGCAAAACTACAACGCTAAGATTGCTCGCCGGCTTCTTACAGCCCGACGGCGGCGAGATCCGCGTCGCGGGTGAAGTTGTCTCATCGCCGTCCATCCTGGTGCCGCCGGAGCGGCGCAACATGTCGATGATCTTTCAAAGTTACGCCGTCTGGCCGCATATGACGGTGGCGCAAAACGTTGCCTATGGCCTCAAATTCAAAAAACTTACGAAAGCGGAAATTGCCGCAAAGGTTGCCAAACTGCTTGGTGTGGTGCGCTTGGCGGAGTTGAAAGATCGCTATTCGGCGGAGCTGTCCGGCGGCCAGCAGCAGCGGGTGGCGTTGGCGCGCGCATTGGTGGTCGAGCCGCAGATTCTTTTAATGGATGAGCCACTGAGCAACCTCGACGCCAATCTGCGCGAAGAGATGCGCTTCGAGATCCGCCGGCTGCATGAAGAATTCAAAATTACCACCATCTATGTCACCCACGATCAGGCCGAGGCGATGGCGACCTCCGACCGGATCGCCGTGCTCAATCGCGGCCGTCTAGTTCAGGTTGGAGCGCCGGCGGAGATATTCGACCGGCCGAAAACCCGCTTCGTCGCGGAGTTTGTCGGCAAAGCGAATATCTTGAGCGGGCGCCTCGACGGCGATGGCCGCTCAATTCTATCCGATGGCGTAAAGATTCGCCTGGCTGACGGCGGCGCTGTCGCGCCGGCGAGCGAAGTGTCGGTGTGCTTGCGGCCGCATAATATCAAGCTGGTCGCCGGGCAAGACGCCGCGCGGCAGCTGACCGATCAAGGTTACAATCTGTTCTCCGGTGTCGTTCGCCGCTCGATCTATTTCGGCGACGCGGTCGATTATACGGTCGAGCTCGCTTCGGGGAGAGTTTTACACGTCATCGCGCCGCCATCCCAACGATTCGCGCCCGGCCAAGCGATATGCGCGGCGGCCCATCCCGAACATTGCGTCGTCGTGCGTGAAGATTGACGCGGCAAAGCCGCGACCAAAGAGATAAGAGATTTCACCGCAAAGGCGCAAAGGGCGCAAAAAAGAAATAGGAAGATCTCCCGCAAAGGCGCTAAGAAAAATTCGAAACACGAAATCCGAAATTCGAAACAAATTCAAATGGTCAAACAACACAAAATTCGAAACCATGCTGAATCGGATGCCGAGTTTTGGATTTTCCGGATTTGGGATTTCTTTTGGCCGCGGTTTGTTTCGGATTTGGTGCTTCGGATTTAGAATTTGGTTGTTATAAGCGCGGTGTAATCGCAACTCGGGTTGGAACACGGCAGCGAATATTATTTCGACGAAAAAAAGGGCGGGTTTGAAACCCGCCCCTACCCGATCGAAATTATTTGCGCCCTTTGCGTCCCGATCGCCCTGAGCTTAGCCTGCCCTGAGCTGAGTCGAAGGGTCGAAGGGTGCGGCGAATCAAAACGATGCCAAGTGCGCGACGGCGAGCAACTCTTCGGTGTTTATGCCGACTTAGCTTTCGTCGAGCAATAGCGTTCCTAACTTGTCTAAGACTTCATTGGTGGTCTCGCGCGGCAGTTTGCAGATGAATTCCGCTTTGCGAAAGCGCCAATCGAGACTCTTAACTTGATCGGCAAGAACCACGCCGCCGAGCTTCGATCTGGAAGGAATAGTCACTTCAAAAGGATAACCTTTTACCTGACTCGTGATCGGACAAAGAATGGCGAGTCCAACTTTGCGATTATAAGATGATGGAGAAAGTACCAAAGCCGGGCGTCGCCCGGCTTGCTCATGGCCGGCTTGGGGATTGAAAGTTATCCAGACCGCGTCGCCCCGGGCGGGAACATAGCGGCGGTCCATTACCAAATTTCACGACCGACCGACGGACCGAAATCAACTTCCGCATGGAGGTTCTTCCGAGTTACCTTAGCCAGTAACTGTTTGAGGGACAGTTTCTTTTTTTCAACGGGTGTCGCAACGACCTTCCCTTCGGAGACCGCCAAGTTTAACACGGTGCCTTCCTTCACTTCGGCGTCTTCAGCCAGCGGCTTGGGAATCCTGACGGCCAAGCTGTTTCCCCACTTTTGAACTCGAACATGCATCGGCGCACCTCCAACCTGTTTCTACAATGAAGATACATAGCCTAGAAACTCGCGTCAAGCGTGAGGTGCTGAAGTGCATGGCAATGGGTCCGGGCACGGCGCAGAGGGCACGTCAGGGGGGACAGGAACGGGAAAGGGGTGTGAGTATTAATTCTCGACCATCTTCGGCGTTCAAGGCTCACTGGTTCCGTAGCCCGCCTCGCGTTTCGAATAGTGACTGTCGGGGCCAGCCTTGCTACCTGAAAAAATTCAACCAGTCGGCAAAGTATCCCGGCCAGATCCGGTTTTTCATCCAATAGTGGACCCGCGACTCTTTATTTGCCCAGCTGGCGCGAGAAATTGGCGCGGCGGATTTCGTCGAGCAAAATCAGGTCGGGGAATTCGTTTTCGCCGAGCCTTTTGGCTTTGGGATAACGGCGCCCGATGAAATCCAAAAGGAAGCGTGAGTTCGGAAAGCTCAAACGGCAAGCTCTGAAAAAAGCAGGGGCGGGGTGCGTCCCGCCCCTACTTTGCGCCCTTTGCGTCCCGATCGCCCTGAGCTTAGCCTGCCCTGAGCTGAGTCGAAGGGTCGAAGGGTGCGGCTAATCGAATTCCGAGCTACGCGCCTTTGCGCTTCTTCAGCTCTTCGATCAGCTGCGGGATGATTTTGAACAGGTCGCCGACGACGCCGAAGTCGGAGTACTGGAAGATCGGCGCGTCCGGATCTTTGTTGATGGTGATGATGTACTTGGAGGTCTTCATGCCCGAGAGATGCTGCACGGCGCCGGAGATGCCGACGGCAAAATAAATATCCGGCTTGACCGTCTTGCCGGTCTGGCCGATCTGCATGGCGTAGGGCACCCAGCCGGCGTCGACCGCGGCGCGGCTGGCGCCGACGGCGCCGCCGAGGACATCGGCGAGATCCTTGAGCAGGTTGAATTGCTCTTCGCCCTTGAGGCCGCGGCCGCCGGAGACGACGATCTTGGCGCCTTCCAGCGACGGGCCTTCACGTTTGACCACGACCCGTTCCTTCATGTGGACTTTGCGCAAGCTGTCGTCCGCCGCCGCCGGGACTTCTTCAACAGCCAGCGCTTGCGGATTTTCTTTCGGTTCGAAAGACTTCGGCCGCACGACTAGAAGCTTGGTTCCCTGATTGAGCAGGGTGCTGGTGTTCTCGTAGCTCGCGCCGAGTGCTGGAATCGTCGCCACCACGCTGCCGTCTTTGAGCTCGAAATCGCCGACATCGGTGATCGCGCCGCAGTCGAGCCGGGCGCTCAGGTTGGCGACCAAGTCGCGGCCGGCGTAGCTCGACGCAAACAACATCACCGCGGGATTATGCTTTTGAATCAGGCCGGCAACGGTCTCGGCCGCCGGTAAAGTCAGATAGTCTTGGTAAACTGCGTCGGCGCAGTGGTAGATCTTGCTGGCACCGTGATTGGCCAGCGTCTGCACGGCATCGTCAGGCGCCGGGCCAAGGAGCACCACCTCGGCCTTGCCGGCTTCGGAGGCTTTGGCGAGCATCTCCAACGAAGTGGTGGTTATCTTGTCGTCGCCAATTTCCGCGTATACCCAGATTGTTTCCGCCACTTAGATCACCTTGATTTCAGCAAGAAAGTCCGCGATCTGCTTGCCGCCTTCCCCTTCGTCGGTTACCGCTTTGCCGGCTTGCCGCTTGGGCGGGCGGCCGATGGTCAGAACTTTTTCGCGCGCGCCTTTTTCGCCCACCTGGTCCGGCGATAGACCGAGATCGGCAGCGCTATAGACTTTGATCTCTTTTTTCTTCGCCGCCATGATGCCCTTGAGCTGCGGATAGCGCGGTTCGTTGATGCCGCTGCTGCACGCCACCAACGCCGGCAACGTCGACTCGACGATGTCGTAGCCCGTCTCGCTCTGGCGCTTGATCGCGACCTTGCCGCCGTCGACGGTGATTTCCTTGGCAAAGGTAAGCGGTGGAATGCCCAAGAGCTGGGCGATCTGCCCATGGACGATGCCGGAATAACTATCGCCGCTTTCGGTGGCGCACAGCACGATATCGAATTCCTGTTTCTTGATCGCCGCGGCCAACAGCTTCGCCGTCGCCAGCGTGTCGGAACCGGCCACCGCATCGTCGAGTATATGCACCGCCGACGTCACGCCCATCGCCAACGCGTTGCGGATGCCAATGGTCACATCGCTGGTGCCCATGGTGACGAGCACGACTGTGCCGCCATGCTTTTCCGTGAGGCGCAAGCCTTCTTCGACGGCGCTGGCCGCTGCCGGGTCCAACTCGTGGGGGACGCCCTTGCGCACCATGCGTTTGGTATTGGCGTCGAGCTCGATGATGACCGTGCTCGCGGGAATGACTTTACCGCAGACGACGACGTTCAATGTTTTGCTCTCCCGTGCCTGAGTTCGCCTGTTACAGATACGACAAAGGCGCCTTTGGAGGGCGCCTCTGGTCGTGAGACTGATTGGATGCGCTTAAATTTTGCCGCTCAGCGGCTCATGAAAGCCACTGCTTGACATCGCCTTCGATGACTACGTCAAGAATTTCCTTGCAGTCGGCGATCGCTTGATCGACGACTTTTGGATCGTCCTTCAAGTGCGGTATGCCGGCGCCCACCGCTTTTTTTATGCCTTGAATGAATTCTTTGAACTGCTGGTCCAATGCTTCAGTATTCGCTGCAGGTTCCATGACACTCCTGCGCTTAGCGATTTTGGGTTACGGCGTACAACCCGAAACCGAAAACCCCGTTAAAGATTAATTATGTATAAAGCCGGCCCTTGTTGGGATCGGGGAGCGTTAGTCCCATCTTCAAGATCAGCGCGTCGATTTCGTCTTTGTATTGCTGGCGCGCTACTGAATTTGACCGGCGTTTGAGCCCCCAGTGCATGTAGCGCTCGGAACGGTACGACTTGCTGTTGCCGAACATGTCGAGTCCCTTGACGTACCAGTAGTCCACCGCTTTTTGCACTCTTTCTTTATACTCACCGCCTTTGGCGGCGAAATCGGCGGTGGCGTTGGTGCCGAAGTCGAGGTGACCTTCTTCCTCGCGGATGATGTCGGGATCCTCGACCACGCGGGCGAGCGGCAGATAGGTGCAATCGAGAAACTCTTCAAGCTGGAAGCGGCCAACCCGGTCGATCAAGAAACCGAAGACGGCATAGTCTTCCCAGGTTTTGATCTCGCCGCGAAACGCTTCGACGTAGCGTTCCTGATTGGTTCGGCTGAGCGTGTAGGAAACATCGACACCGATGTCACCGGCTAAACGGGCCATTTTGCGGAAATGGTCCATCTCTTCGGCCGCCGTGCGCGCCACGATCAGCTGATCCAACTTGGTCGGCGCCGTCGGCAAAATATGCTTTACATAAAGATTCGGACCGCCGATCTCGCAATCGGCTTGAATCGCCAGCACGCGGCGAATCAGATCCTGGTACTCCGGATCCTGTTTCTCAAAATCCTTAAGGTCGACCTTGTCGGTAAACATCGATGCCCTCCTATGGGATGTAATTAGGCGTAAGCTATACAAAAATGCTTAACAAAACGGTCCCGACAAATCAACCGGACTGGCTGGCCGGCAGGCCTGATTGGCAGTGCGGTTATCTCCATCGGCGAGGAATCTGCTATAACGGCTGCATGCGATCCAGCGAAAACTTCACGCTGCTCACCGACCTCTATCAGCTAACCATGGCCCAAGGCTATTTTCGCGAGCAGCGGATCGCTGCAGCGTCGTTTAGTCTATTTATCCGCAGTTATCCGCCCAACCGCGGCTATTTCGTCTGCGCCGGGCTTCAGGATGTCCTCGACTATTTAGAAAATTTTTCCTTCGATAATGCCGCCCTCGATTATCTCGCGACGCAGAAACTTTTTACCGATGATTTTCTCCATTATTTGACAGATCTCAAATTCACCGGGGAGGTGTGGGCGATCCCCGAAGGGCGGATTTTTTTTAAAGACGAACCGGTGCTCGAAGTCACCGCGCCGGTGATCCAGGCGCAGCTCGCCGAGACCTTCATCATCAATCAAGTTCACCTGCAAAGCATGATCGCCACCAAAGCGTCACGCTGTGTCCATGCCGCCGCCGGCCGGCCGGTGGTCGACTTCGCGCTGCGCCGCACCCATGGCAGCGACGCCGGCATGAAGGTGGCGCGCGCCAGTTATCTCGCCGGCTTCGCCGGCACCAGTAACGTCATGGCCGGGAAAAACTACGGCGTGCCCATCGTCGGCACCATGGCGCACTCGTTCGTCATGAGCTTCGAGCGCGAGATCGACGCCTTCCGCGCCTACGCCGCGAGCTTTCCGCGCGCCACCATCCTGTTGATCGACACCTACGATACCCTCGCCGGCGCGCGCAACGCCGCGACCGTCGCCAGAGAAATGGCCGAACGCGGCGAAAAGCTCATCGGCGTGCGCATCGACAGCGGCGATCTGGCGGCACAGGCCCACGCCGTGCGCGAGATTCTCGATGAAGCCGGGCTTGGCGAGGTCAAAATCCTCGGCAGCGGCGGCTTGGACGAATTTGATCTTGGCGAATTTTCCCGTCGCCCAAGTGCCCTTCGACAGCTACGGCGTCGGCACCAAGATGGGCACTTCGGCCGACGCACCGTGGACCGACATGTCTTATAAAATGGTCGAATACGCCGGCCGGCCGGTGCAAAAACTCAGCACCGGAAAAATTTCCTGGCCGGGAAAGAAACAAGTATTTCGCCGCCTCGACGCCGAGGGCAATCTAGCAAGCGATGTCATCGGCCTGCGCACCGACAATATTGCCGGTGCCGAACCGCTGCTTGAAAAGTCATGGAATCGACGGAAAAGCGCCGCGACTGGCGAATCTCGAGAGAAAGTTCCTCGACGAATTTCACCGCCTCGACGAATCCGTCAAAGCGGTTCCGAACCCCGCCGTATATCCGGTCGATTACGCGATGCCCTGCGCGAACTACAGCGCGAGGTGGCGAGACGATCAACCAGCAGCTTGAACTGAAGCTGCCGCGCCGAAATACCAAGCCACATCGCAAATCAGCCGAATTGCAGTCGTACTCCCAGCGTCATAGCTCTGCATAGCAAGCACCGACAACTGCGGGGTTTCGCAAACTTGGGGAAGTTGGACGGATCGCAGCCTATAGCCGCGAATGAGGGTTCGACGACCCCCATCGGCGTCACATGCGCAAGCTTGAACCTCAGCTTACGGCGAACGATATCGTATCGCGGAATGACGAGCTCAGACGGCACAAGTTCAGAATTTGACCACCGCTGCGCCCCAGGCGAAGCCGGCGCCAAAAGCATTGAACAGGACAATGTCGCCGGGCTGGATGCGGCCGGCGCGTCTGGCTTCGTCGAGGGCGACCGGGATCGATGCCGCCGACGTGTTGCCGTATTTGTCGACATTGACCACGACTTTGTCCATTGGCACGCCGAGCCGTTCGGCCAGCGCGACGATGATGCGCTTGTTGGCCTGGTGCGGGATGACTAGAGAGACCTGATCGATGCTGACGCCGGCTTCGTCGAGGGCTTGCCGGCTGATCTCTTCCATGGAACGCACGGCGATCTTGAACACCTCTTTGCCGTTCATGGTGATCGTGTGCTCGTTGTTGCGCACCGTCTCCGGACAGGGAGGCTTGAGCGAGCCGCCGGCGGGAACGTAGAGCTGCTTAACGTAGGAACCGTCGGTGCGCAGCTTGGTGCTCAAGACACCGGAACCGTTCTCGGACGCGCCCAGCACCACCGCGCCGGCGGCGTCGCCAAAAAGTATGCAGGTGCCGCGATCCTTCCAGTTGAGCATGCGGCTTAGGGCGTCGGAGCCGACCACCAGCGCTTTGTTGGCCTTGCCGCTGCGAACGAATAAATCGCCCACCGCAAGCGCATTGAGAAACCCCGCACAGGCGGCGCCGACGTCAAAGGAAAAAGCATTGCGCGCGCCGAGCTTGTCCTCGAGGACGCAGGCGGAACTGGGAAACGGATAGTCGGCGGAAACCGTGCCCATGATGATGGCATCGAGATCTTTCGCATCGACGTGAGCGTCATCGAGAGCGCGCTTGGCCGCTTCGTAGGCCATGTCGGCATTGCCCTTGCCTTCTTCGAGAACGCGCCGTTCTTTGATGCCGGTGCGCACGGTGATCCACTCGTCGCTGGTGTCGACCATCTTTTCCAAGTCATGGTTGGTGACGATTTTGGACGGCAGTTCGGAGCCGGTGCCGAGAATCACGCTGCGGCGTTCGGAACGGCTCATGCGGCACCTCCCGAAAATCACGCAAGCATTGGTGCCGCCGAAACCGAAGGAGTTGGAAAGCACGACTTTGACATCGGCCTTGCGCGCTTGATTGGGCACATAGTCGAGATCGCAAGCCGGATCGGGATTTTCATAATTGATCGTCGGCGGCAGCATGCCGTGATGCAGCGCCAGCGCCGAGTAGACACCTTCCACCGCGCCAGCGGCACCGAGTAAATGTCCGGTCATCGATTTGGTCGAGCTCACCGCCAGCTTCGCCGCGGCTTCGCCAAAAACAGTTTTAATCGCCGTGGTTTCATTGGCGTCGTTATACTCCGTCGACGTGCCATGGGCGTTGATATAGCTGACATCGCTCGGCGCAATGCCGGCGTCTTTCAAGGCCAGGCGCATGCAGCGCGCCGCCCCTTCGCCGTTGGGCGCCGGCGCGGTCATGTGATGGGCGTCGCCGTTGGCGGCGTAGCCGATCACTTCGGCGTAGATCTTGGCGCCGCGTTGGACAGCATGATCGCGCTCTTCGAGAATCAAAATACCGGAGCCCTCGCCGATGACGAAACCGTCGCGCTCCTTGTCGAAGGGTCGGCTGGCGCGCTCGGGCTCGTCGTTACGCGTCGATAACGCTTTCATGGCGGCGAAACCGCCCACGCCCAGCGGCGTGATCGCCGCCTCAGCGCCGCCGGCAATCACGGCATCCTGCAAGCCGCGGCGAATCATATGATAGGCCTCGCCGATCGCGTGGGTGCCCGAGGCACAGGCCGAGGTCGGGGTAAAGTTGATGCCCTTGGCGCCGTAGCGAATCGCCACATGACCGGGCGCTAGATTGGAAATGACTTTAGGAATGAAAAATGGCGATATCTTGCGCGGCCCACCGGCCATCAGCGCTTCTTTGGTGACTTCGAGGGTATCGAGGCCGTTCATGCCGACGCCGATGATGACGCCGACGTTCTCGGCGAACTCCCCTTCGATCTTGAGACCGCTGTCGGCCATGGCCTGAGCCGAAGCGCCCATGGCGTAGTGAATGAAGAGATCCATTTTTTTGATCTCTTTCGCTTCGATATAATCTTCGGCCTTGAAGTCAGGCACTTCGCCGGCGATACGCGAGGCAAACCCATCGGCGTTGAAGCGGCTGATCTTGCGGATGCCCGAGCGGCCGGCCATCAAAGCGTGCCAATTTTTTTCGACTCCGGTGCCCAACGGTGTGACCAGGCCAATACCCGTCACGACAACTCGGCGTGCTTCAGTTGTGTTCACGATACTTAACCAATCTTTAATGGATTTGAAATATCACGATAAAGGAGACCTTCCGGTGAATCAATAGGACTTTCAAGTTAGCGATAACGCTCATGAAGCTGTTGAATGTGGCGAATCAGCGGAGCGATTTGGCTGTCCCTCGACCTGGCCGCGTCGCCAGCCGGGGCTGCGCCGGATTGC
The DNA here is from genome assembly GCA_963847445.1 of uncultured delta proteobacterium. GTDB lineage: Bacteria > Desulfobacterota > Binatia > UBA9968 > UBA9968 > DP-20. Next base: position 117,553 of record CAWJZV010000048.1, read on the forward strand.
ATGGCAGCCAGCACCGCTGCCACCGATCCGCGCAAGCCGGCAAGGTCGTAACCGCCTTCGAGAAGAAAGGCGATCTTGCCATCGGCGAATTTATCTGCGAGCCCGAGTAACCGGGTCGCCATGAGCGCAAAACCTTCGTCGCTCACTCCCATGCCGCCCAGCGGATCGCGCCGGTGCGGGTCAAAACCGGCGGACACCAAAATCCAATCGGGGCAAAATTTTTCCGCCGCCGGCCCGACGATATCGTGAAACGCCTGAGCGTACTCGGCATCGGCGCAGCCGGCGGGCAGAGGGATATTGATCGTGTAACCTTCGCCGGCGCCGCTGCCAACTTCGTTGGCCGCGCCGCTGCCGGGGTAAAACGGATACTGATGGGTCGAAATGAACAGCACCGAAGGATCGGCGTAAAAAGCGTCTTGAGTGCCGTTGCCGTGGTGCACATCCCAATCCATGATGAGAATTTTCTTGGCGCCGTGCGTGCGCCGCAAATACTCGGCGCCGATCGCCATGGTGTTGAACAGACAAAACCCCATGGCGCGGTTGCGCAGGGCATGATGTCCCGGCGGCCGCACCAGCGCGAAACCGTTGCGGCAATCTTTGGCAGCGACCGCATCGAGCAGACCGATGAATCCGCCCACGGCCAATAAACTGACAGCGAACGAATCGCGGCAAGTGATCGTATCGCCGTCCAAGGCGTAGCGGTTATGCTGCGCCGTCGCTTCGATCAGTTTGATGTGTTCTTCGCCATGGGTCGCTGCGATATCGGCGCGCTTGGCCGGTTCGGGCGGCAGCAATTGAAATTTCGCCGCGTCAAGTTCACTGGCCAAGTCGAGCAACACTTTGACGCGCTCGGGCCGCTCCGGGTGGGACTCGCCGGGCTGGTGTTTCAAATATTCTTTATCGACTACCACCGCCGTCTTCGCCATGGAAAGAACCTAACACCGACGCCCAGGCGCTGCAAAGCAATTTCGCCGCGATTCGATCGAGATCTCTCGCTGCACTCGGGACGACAACGTTCTTAGTGTTTTACTTGAAGTAATGATCCAAGTGAGCGGGTGTCAAACCCGCCCCGACAGTTAGGAAATCTTTTTGAGCCCTTTGCGTCCCGATCGCCCTGAGCTTAGCCTGCCCTGAGCTGAGTCGAAGGGTCGACGGACGCCGCTAATTTTCCGCTTCCAAATCTGCTTAGATTGCTTCTCTGCCGCGCTCTGCAACTGTCATTTCGAGCGCCGCGAGAAATCCCGTCTCGCTCCGCGCAACCAGGCTAAACAAGCGTTAACCGTCGCGCAATCTTGCGGAGCCGAATGAAATCGCTTAGCTTAGCTGCATGTTTGGTATCGGCATGCCGGAATTGCTCATGATCTTGGGGTTGGCTTTGATCGTCCTTGGCCCCAAGAAACTGCCGGAACTCGCCAAGACCTTGGGCAAGGGTTTAGCCGAGTTTCGCCGCGCCACCGATGAGCTCAAGGATGAATTTCGCAAAGTGGAGGCCGATCTTGACGAGCCGCCACCGCCGGCCGAGCCGCTGCCCATCGATCCCCAACCGGCGCAACCCGCCGACACGCCGCAGACCGACGTCAATCCCAACGCCACCGAGAAAAAGTGACCACGCCAGACGGCAACGGACAGCACGCCGATGTCCAAATGCCCTTTACCTCCCATCTCGGGGAGTTGCGCTCGCGGCTGATCAAGTCGGTACTCGCCGTCGCCGTCGCGTTCTTCGGCTGCTTTTATTTCGTTGACACGATTTTCGCGTTACTCGCCGCGCCCGTGCGGCGTCTCAATATCCCAGGGCTGACACTCATCGGCACCGGCGTTACGGAAGCGTTCTTTACCAGGATGAAACTCGGCTTCGCCGCGGCGCTGGTTGTCGCTCTACCGGTGCTCCTGTGGCAGGGCTGGCAATTCGTCGCCCCCGGCCTCTATGAACATGAGAAGCGCTATACGCGAAGCTTCGTCTTCGCCGGTTCGCTGTGCTTTTGCCTCGGTGCGGCTTTCTGTTATGCCATCGTCGTGCAACATGGTTTGAGCTTTCTACTGCATCGCTATGAGGTCATCGGCGTCAAGCCGATGCTCCAAATCGGTGACTACCTTTCGACGATCTCCCGCCTGGTTTTGGCCTCCGGCGCCATGTTCGAGCTGCCGGTGATCGCGTTTTTCACCGCGCGGGTGGGCCTGATCGACCATCGCTTCTTGATCCGCCACAGCCGCTACGCACTGATCGCCATCGCGCTCTTGGCGGCGATCCTGACGCCGCCCGATTTGATCTCGCAAATCTTGCTGATGGTGCCGCTCATGCTGCTTTACGCCTTGAGCATCGCCATCGCCTACCTCGCGCGCTTCCGGATGAACCGGCGCGAACGGTCGGCGCAATAAACGGCTCTTCCGGGTTTACTGTAAAGATGTTTTTCCCACGAAGTGAATCATGATCTTACGCACGCCCACGGAGAATGAAAATGAGGGAATTCCCTCCCTATGCCATCTGCTCGACTCGTCATTCCCGCGCACGCGGGAATCCAGGTTTGGTCTGCGTCCAATTAGCCTGGATACCCGCTTTCGCGAGTATGACGGAACCCAGGTGACCTCGTCATTGTGGGAGACCATCGCCTTACATGTATTTTCAATGGAGAACACGAAGAGCACGAAGTTCGGAGTCTTAATCATCCGAAACCTTCGTGTCCTTCGTGCCTTCGTGGTGCACAAAACAAACTGAACGCTGGCACATTATCCGCAAAAAACCCGGAAGGCCCGAATAAAAAAGGGCGCACCCGAAGATAACGCCCTTGATCGCTGCGAATCTGAAAATGAGACTCTAGTTGTCGTCGTTGATGAACGCGCAGGCGGCAAACACCGTGGTCCACAGACCGTCTTTGTTGCCGATGGCGGACTGGGTGATATTGGAAGTACGGACGATTTTCTCGGACATTTTGAACAGCTGCTCGCGCTCGTCCCAGGCGGTGTCGGGATTGAACTCGATGCCTAGAGTGGTCGCCAGCATGCTGGCGGCGAGATCCTCGGCGTAGTCGCCGGCCTTTTCGTCGGTCTCGCCGAAGGAGTGATGCTCCGACAGATAGCCGTATTGGCTCTCATCCGATGGAATCGCCACGCCCACCGAGGCGGCCACCAAGCGGTTGGGCTCGTTGGTGCTCTCGCGGTCGTAGACGCTGAACACAATCTCCCCGGGACGGAGCAGCTTGGCGCCCTCTTCCTTGGAAAGCCGTTTGCAGTAGGGCGGGAAGATGCTCGACACCAACACCAGGTTGCAATAAGCCAGACCCGCTTGTCGCAAAGCCAGCTCGAAGGACGCCAACTTTTCCTTGTGAACGCCAACACCTTTGGTAAAAAAACATTTTTTCGGAATCATGGTGCGCTGCTATAACATGAAAGATATTAAGCTGACAAGAATCTGGCGGGGAAATCTTCGTGAAATTCGGCCTACTCGACGACCAACCAGCAGGGCGCCGCCCTCGACGGTGTCGCCCGGCTTCACTTTGATCTCTTTGACTTCGCCGGCGATGGGACTATGCACTTCGTTTTCCATCTTCATCGCTTCGACGATCACCAGCCCCTGGCCCTTTTCGACCTGGTCGCCCTCGGACAACCAGGACCGCGATGAATTTTCCCCGGCATCGGCACGGACAACCTTCTGACGCCCCTGGAGTTCGAGGCCGCCCTGGGCGCCGCCGACGCGCACACGCCGCTCATCGACCAGGTTAACGTGGTAATTGCGCCCATCGACCAGCACCCGGTAGTCATCGTCGGTGTTGTCGACTTCGATCTCGAAGGAGCGATTGTCGACAATCAGCGAATAGTTGGTTCGGCCGGTCTTCTTGCCGTCGACGATAAACTCATTGCCGTCGACCGAGACCCGGTAAACCGACTTTACCGGTTTCCTCGATTTCGACGGTGAAGGTTTGATCGCCGAGCTTGCCGATAAACGCCATGGGGCTAGTCCTCTAACGGCGCCAGCCGCGGTTGCCGGGCGCGGCCGACCGGCGCAATGACGCGCGCTGCTGGCGCCACTTGGACGGCTCGGCCGCGCCTTTGGCAAGCAAGCCCGATGGTCCGTTCCTGTTCGCCGTGCAGCGCCGCGATGGCCGCCGAGGCGAGCGCGATCTCCTTGTGCGGGTAGACTTCTTCGTTGGCCTTGGGATTATATTCTTCGTCGATAAACCCGGTGTTGACGTCGCCGGACATGAACCGGGGATGGCGCAAGATCCATTGATGAAACGAAATATTGGTCTTGATGCCGCGCACTTGGTACTCGCGCAGCGCCCGGCGCATGCGCAGAATCGCTTCGATGCGATTCTCGCCCCAGGTGATCAGCTTGGCGATCATCGGATCGTAATAGATCGACACTTCGGCGCCTTCGTAGACGCCGTTGTCGTTTCTCAAGCCCAGCCCTTCGGGCAGACGCAGACCTTCGATCCGGCCGGGGCATGGCATGAAGTCGCGCTCGGGATCTTCGGCGTAAATCCGGCATTCGATGGCGTGGCCGGTCTGGGTAATATGGCGCTGGCGCCATGGCAAATAACCGCCGGCGGCGATTTCGATCTGCGCCTTGACCAGATCGATGCCGACCACCCGCTCGGTCACCGCATGCTCGACTTGCAGGCGGGTGTTCATTTCCAAGAAATAAAAATTCTGCTCGCTGTCGAGCAAAAACTCCAACGTCCCGGCGCCGACATAGCCGACGGCACGGGCGCCTTGAATGGCGATCCGGCCGATGCGCCGGCGCGTGCGGTCTTCCAGCCCTGGAGCCGGCGATTCTTCGATAACTTTCTGATGGCGCCGCTGGATCGAACACTCGCGGTCGTAGAGATGAATCACCCGGCCATAGCTATCGGCGAGGATTTGAATCTCGACATGACGCGGTTTGACGATGAACTTTTCGACATACAGACGCGGATCGCCGAAGGACGACTTGGCTTCCGAACCGACGGCGCGATAGGCCGACGACACTTCGCGCCGTGAGCGCACCAGCCGTAGCCCCTTGCCGCCGCCGCCGGCCACCGCCTTTAACATGCAGGGATAGCCGATCTCTTCCATGGTCTGGAGTACTTCCTCTTCGGAAGTGAGAATGCCGTCGGACCCCGGCACCACCGGCACGCCGGCGGCTTTCATGAGCTGGCGCGCTTTAACTTTGTCGCCCATCTGATCGATGACTTCGGGCGACGGGCCGATGAAGACGATGCCTTCGTCTTTGCAGCGTTGGGCGAACTTGGCATTCTCCGCCAAGAAGCCGTAGCCCGGATGGACCGCCTCGGCGCCGCTTTTCTTGCAGACATCGATGATACGGTCGATCGACCAGATAACTCTGCGCAGACGGCGCCGGACCAATCGCGTAGGCATAGTCGGCGTATTTGACATGCAGCGACTCGCGGTCGGCTTCCGAATAGACCGCAATCGATTCGATATCGAGCTCGCGGCAAGCGCGCGCGATGCGCACGGCGATCTCGCCGCGATTGGCGATGAGGATTCGTTTAAACATGGACGGCAGACAGAGATTGGAGATAGAGATTTGAGATAGAGAATAAAGATAGAGAATCGAGTTCGCCGAGCCTCTTGATCCGGTCTCTGTCTCTAATCTCTGTCTCGCATCTCATTCTACAGTGGAATATTCCCATGCTTCTTGGGCGGATTGTGATCCTGCTTGTTCTTGAGCATTTCCAAGGCGCGGATCAAGGTCGGCCGGGTGTCCTCGGGATAGACGATGCCGTCGACATAGCCCGACTCGGCGGCTTTGAATGGATTGGCGAAGGTCTCGCGATAATTGTTGACCAGCTCGTCGCGGGTCTTGGCCGGGTCGGCCGACTTCTCGCAGTTCATCGCGGAAGACGATGTTGATCGCTCCTTCCGGCCCCATGACCGCGATCTCGCCGGTGGGATAAACTAAATTGACATCGCCGCGCAGATGCTTGCTCGCCATGACGATATAGCCGCCGCCGTAAGCCTTGCGCGTGACGATGGTGACTTTCGGCACCGTCGCTTCGGCATAGGCGTAAAGCAACTTCGCGCCATGGCGAATGATGCCGTGATATTCCTGCTCGGTGCCGGGCAAGAAACCCGGCACGTCGACAAACGTAACGATCGGAATATTGAAACAGTCGCAGAAACGGATGAAGCGCGCCGCCTTCACCGAGGCATTGATATCGAGACAGCCGGCCAAGTGATTCGGCTGATTGGCGACAATGCCGATGGAGCGGCCGCCAATATGAGCGAAGCCGATTAGAATATTGCGCGCGAACTCCGGTTGGACTTCGTAGAAATAACCTTCGTCCACCACCGCGCCGATCAACTCTTTCATGTCGTAGGGGCGGTTGGGATTGTCGGGGATGATATCTTTGAGTCGCTTGTCGCGCCGCAGCGGATCGTCGTTGGTCGGCCGAAACGGCGGATCTTCCTGATTGTTGCTGGGCAAAAAACTGATCAGCTCGCGGATCATCAGCAAGCAGTCCTTTTCGGTATTGGCGGTAAAATGCGCCACGCCGCTCTTGCCCGTATGGGTCTCCGCGCCGCCCAAGTCTTCTTTGGTCACCTCTTCATGGGTCACCGTCTTGATCACGTCCGGACCGGTGATGAACATGTAGCTGTTGGTCTTGATCATGAAAATGAAATCGGTGATCGCCGGCGAATAGACTGCGCCGCCGGCGCACGGGTCCCATGATCGCGGTGATCTGCGGCACCACACCCGACGCCATGACGTTGCGTTGGAAGATATCGCCGTAACCGGCAAGACTATCGACGCCTTCTTGAATGCGCGCGCCGCCGGAGTCGTTGATGCCGATCAGCGGCGCGCCGTTCTTGATCGCCATGTCCATGACCTTGCAGATCTTGTCGGCGACCACGCGGCTCAGGCTGCCGCCAAAAACAGTGAAGTCCTGCGAGTAGACATAGACGAGCCGGCCGTCGATGGCGCCGTAACCGGTGACCACGGCATCGCCGAAAAATTTTTGTTTATCGAGACCGAAGTCGGTGCTGTGGTGCGTGCGCAGGCGGTCGATCTCGACGAAACTGCCGCTATCGAGAAGAATGTCGAGACGCTCGCGCGCCAAAAGTTTACCCTGTTCATGCTGGCGGCGCGCGCGTTCGGCGCCACCGCCAGCTTCGGCCTTGTCGTTAAGTTCGCGGAGTTTGTCGAGATTGTTAGCGATCGTCATCGAGAGAAATTCCTTAGGCGCGAAAGCAAAATAGTTTCGCCAGCGAGTCGCGGCATCATAACAAAAGCCCTTGGGCTGTCAACCGAAACGCGCGAATTCACGAGGAAAAACTTGCAGTTCCAGAGGCAACTTGTTAGCTTGAAGGAGTCGCATGAAGCCCTTCGTGGCGCTTGCGGACTGCCTGTTGAGGAGGATTCACCGCAGAGACACAGAGGTAGTAGAGTTTGTCGTATTTCTTGATTAAGCACTCTTATACTCCGCGTCCTCCGCGCCTCGACGGTGCAATGCCAAGCCCGGCTTCAGACAAAAGCCTAAAAACCCATAAACCAACGCGAATCGAGCGCGATCAACAATCATGTTCGAAGCGAAGGCAAAGCCGACAAACACCATCGAGCGGCTCCGCGCCGCAACCGATCCAACTCAAACCGAACCAGGCGATTCTGCTTTACGCCGCCAGCGAAGGCGACGCCAACATGCTTTACGCCACCGGTTTCTTCGTGCCCGATCCGTTTATTTTTTTTCAGCACAAGAACCATCGCCACATCGTCATGAGCGATCTGGAGATCGACCGCGCCAAGAAGCAAGCCCATGCCGACCGGGTTCTGTCTCTGTCGCTGTATCAGAAGAAGCTGCGCAAGCTCGGCAAGTCGCCGGCGGCGGTCATCGACATCGTCGATTTGATTTTTCGCGAGCGCGCCATTCGCTCGCTGATCGTGCCGGCGAACTTCTCCGCGCTTCTGTTGGACCAGCTGCGCGCCAAGGGCTACAGCGTGCAGATCAATCGCGACCCCTTCTGGCCCCAGCGCGAGACTAAGAATAATCTCGAAGTAAAACAGATCACCGAATCCCTGCGCATCGCCCGGCTCGGCCTGGAAGCCGGCATCCGCATGCTCAAACGGACCAAGACCAAACGCGACGGCTATCTCTATCTCAACGGCACGCGGCTGACATCCGAAATGCTCAAGACCGCGGTCAACACGACGATCATGGCGCAAGGCTGGCTGCCGAGCCACACGATCATCTCGTCGGGCAACCAATGCGTCGATCCGCACCATGAAGGCACGGGTCCGATTCGGGCGAATACCTCGATCATCTTCGATATCTTTCCGCGCTCCCAACACAATGGTTATTTCGGCGATTTGAGCCGCACCGTGGTGCGCGGCCGGGCGTCGGAAAAACTAAAAGAGATCTACGCCACGGTCCAAGCCGGCCAGCAGATCGGCTACGCGCAGATCCGCGACGGCGTCAACGGCAAGGAAGTGCACCAGAATATTTTGCACATGTTCGCCGCGCGCGGCTTCCCGACTGGGAGAATCAACGGCCGCATGCAGGGATTCTTTCACGGCACCGGTCATGGCTTGGGTTTGGATATTCACGAGCCGCCGCGCATCGCCCCGATTGACGCAGTCCTGCGCACCGGCCATGTGGTCACCGTGGAACCGGGACTCTATTACATCGGCGTCGGCGGCGTCAGACTGGAAGATGTCGTCGTGGTCAAGCCCAAAGGCAATCGCAACCTCACCGATTGCCCGCAGTTTTTAGAAATCTAAATCGGCTAACTTCTCGCGTTGGAGTTCGCTCATGACCACCGAGCCACGCGAGCTCGCCGATCTCATCGCCGCCCTCGATCATCCCGACAAGCCGACGATCCGCGCCGCCGTCGATAAGCTAATCGCGTTGGCCGAGACTTCCGAAACTCTCAGACAAGCACTCCACAATCGCCTCAGCGAAGCGGGTCACAGAAACTATTGGCCGGTCGCCTACATTCTCGGCCATCAAGCCCGGCCTTCGGGACTTGTGATTCGCACGCTGCTCGACGCCCTCGACCACCGCGAACCGGATATCCGCTGGGCCAACGGCCTACTGCTCGTGCGCATCGCCCACCAGGAACGCGCCGTGGTACCGCTGCTGATCGAGCTGTGTGAAACCGGCAGCGCCAATCAGAAACGCATGGCGCTCTACTGTCTGCGCGACTTAGCTTTGAACGATGCTGAGAGTCGGCTAGCAATGTTGACGGCGTTGGAAGACAAAGAACCGACAGTCCGCGTCGCCGCCGCAACCAGTCTGAAAGTGAGAACCGATGTCGATCGCGCCGTTCGGCAAAAGCTGCTAGCGACTTATTTGCATGATGCCGACGACCGCGTGAAGAACGTAATCGCCGTAACCCTGGCGAGTCTAGGGTCGCCGGATGAAGAATTTATGCGGGCGTTGAACGAAGCGAGCCGGAGCGGCAATGGGCAGATCAAAAAGAGCGCCGACGCGGCACTTAAGATGCTGCAAAAATAAAAAGGCCCGCTACACTCGGCAGCTTGCGCGACCGGTGCAGCGGGCCACTGCGGTGGCTGAGGGAGATTCTCAGGCTCTAGGCCCGAATCTCCATTCAGAGTCGCCGCCTAGAGCCTAAGTCTCAGCCACCTCACAGCCAGTACTTAAATCAATCATGTCTGGACCACCTCCTTTCCCTGCTGATTATTAGTTTACGAAAGTGTTTTTTCTCTGTCAATAAAATAACGTAAAAAAAATAAATTGATTCAAACGTTGCACTCACAGCGATCGACAACTCTAACGGCCTTGCTCGGCAAAATCCTCCAAGCATGACGGCAGACCGTCAAGTTTCGATTCTAATCCCCATAAAGCTTTTTGATAAACCCACCCTGCTCCAGTTCCTTCAAATAACTCACGTCGATGAAACTCTCCGGCGCGAGACTCTTGGCCTTAGGCGTGCGCGTGCCGATCTCGTCAAGCACCATTTGAATGCCTTTGATCGTCGGGTACGGCACGCGCGGCATCACTTTGACGGCATAGTGCTGATAGGTTTCCTCCAAAGCGTCGGGATCGGTCATGCGCGAATACTTGCCGATAACTTTCGCCGCGAAAGCTTTATCGGTTTTGAAGCGGTGCAGCCCTTCGACGTAGGCGCGCAGATAACGGCGGACAGTGTCGGGCGCTTCGCGCATGTACGAGCGGGTCGTCACGACGCCGGCGCCCTGGTAGTCGACACCGATGGCGCTCAAATCGGCGAGCAAGCTGAAACCGAGCTTGGCCGCTTGCAGATGAAGCGGCGAAGAGAGCATACCGCCGTCGATCGCTTTCGAAGCCAAGCCAGCGACAGTTTCTTGCGTACCGCCCATTTGAATCAGCGCCACATCACGGTCGGGCTGCAATCCCCACTGGCCTAAAACATAGCGCAGAAGGAAATCATCCGAGGTGCCGAAGCGGGTGATGCCGATCTTCTTGCCTTTCAAATCCTCGCGCCGCTTGATCTCCGGCTTGACCATGATCTTCTGGCCCGGCTTATGATTGGGCCCGGCGAGCATCACCAGATCGGCGCCGGCGAGATTCGCCTGAATCACCGCGGGAATGGCGATCTCGGATATCGGAATATCTTTCGCCAACATAGCCTGCACCACGCGCGAACTGCCGGCGACGTAAATCAACTCGACATCAAGTCCATGCTTCTCAAACAGCTTGGCCTCTTTGGCGACCCAAACCACCGCCATCGAACCGACCGTCGTCGGATAAGCGACTTTGAGCTTGATCGTTTGCGCGGCAATCGGATCGACAGAAAACGCTAGCCACAGGAAAAGAGCGGAGACAACGCGTTGCACCATTCCGACCTTGAACATTGAACGTTTGAACTTTGAACAAAATTTACGGATGCACATCTTCCAAAAACCAATCCGTGGGAATTTCTCGTCCCACTCGCGCCTCCCGCGCCCGCGCCAATACTTCGCTGCCGACGGCGGCGAACTGCAAACCAAGGCCGACATTGTTACAAAAGCAGCTGATCGCCTCGTCATGAACTCGTCCCGGATGCTGGCCATTGACCAACTGCGAGATCGTCGGTAGATCCCAGATCGCCGTGTCTTCACGCGTGATCGGATGGTGCCAGCCTTCGGCAACATCGGGAATCGACTGCGGATCGACGCCAATGGCGATCTGAAACGGTTTCGCCTCGCGCCAGTGGATGATCAGAGGATCGGCGCGCTTGTACGTCAGCGCATCGAGCTCACAGGGCTTAACGCACGACACATGCATGCCCGGCTGTAATATCTCACCCGGAAACAGTGCCGAGATCGAGTTGGTCGTGCAGATGACCATGTCGGCGTCTTTAATCGCTTCGGCGGCGCTGACGGACTCGATCAATTCGACGTTCACCTTACCGCGCCATTCGTCGACAAACTTGCGGCGCGACTCAGGCGTCGGGCTAAAGACTCGGACCTGTCGCAAATCACGGATCATCGCCATCGTGACCAGATGCGCGCTCGCCTGCCAGCCTGAACCGAGCAACGCCATCGTGGTGGAATTCTTGCGCGCCAGATAGCGCGCGGCGATCGCGCTGGCACCGGCAACGCGCAACTTCTGCACATAGCCATCGGGGAAAATCGCCAGCGGTTCGCCGGTCTCGGTGCTGAACAGCATGATCAGCCCCACGTAGCGGTCGCCGCCGGCCACCGGCAGTTTGTCCTTGCGCACGCCGCCCGCCTTCTCGTACCACTTGACCACGCTGGAGTTGAGCCGGAGCGCGGCGATGCCGCGATTGGGCAGCACGCCGCTCATGGTTTTGTACTCGTAGAACTCATTTGATGACTTCGTCGGGCTGAAGACGTCGTAGCGCGGCACCGTCGCCGCCATGCCGTTGCCGAGGTCTCGATAGGCTTCTTCGAGCACGTCGAGGCACGCGCCCACCGGAAGAATTTTTTCGATGTCGTCGTTGGAAAGAATCAGCATGACAACCTCCTGAGCAACCTGCGCCGCCATTCTTAGTGCTGTCCGTTGAGCTTTTCAAGCCGCTCGCTATGCATATCAAGCGGTTGACAGGGCACCAGCGCTGTTGTCTTATCGGACAGCCGAAACGCACGACTTTAGCTGAAGGCAACCATGTCATTGCACCCGAACACCAAGATCGCAAAACATCTTTCATCCATCGGCGTCGTCGTCATATGCATTCTCGCGGCATCGTTTGCTCGCGCCAATCCGTACCTGGCAAAGCCGGGCGAAGCGCCGGTCACGGTTTACGTGGCCACCTGCGCTGTTTCCGGCGGTTTCATCCAACTCTACACCGCCCTCGACCAGAACCTGTTCGAAAAGTACGGCATCGCGGTCAAGCATGTCGTCATCCGCGGCGGCACGAATATCAACCTGGCCGCCCTCGGCGCCGACGAAGTGCAGTTTCTCTATTGCGCCGCCGACTCGACTCTGCCGGGCTATGGCCGTGGGCCGGGACGCCATGCTGCTCGCTTCGCCGTTGGTCGGTTTGCCCTACGTGATTATCGCGCGCAAGGAAATTCGCACGGTGCAGGATTTGAAAGGGAAGTACGATCGGCGTCGGCAGCGTCGCCGGCCTGCCCTATCGTCTGCTGACGAATCTTCGTGAAGAAGTTCGGGCTTAGCTGACACGCAGATCCGGCCCGTCGGCGGCAGCCAGCCGGAGCGCTACAACGCCATGATGCAGGGCGTTATCGATCTCCGGGCCATTCACACCGCCAATGGACGCGCGCGGCAAAAAGGATGGATTCAACCTGGTCTACCATATGAATGACTTGGGCTTGCCGGCGATCTACAGCTCGCTGCACACCAACGCCAAGTCCCTGCGCGAGCGCCGACAGACCGTCCAGCGTTTCGTCGCGGCGCTGGCGGAAGCCGTGAAATTCGTTGAAGACAATCCCGAAAAGGCCAAGGCGTCGGTAGCGAAGATCCTCAGAGTCAACGACGACGAGCGCGTTGCAATCCTCTTACGACGCCTATGCCAAGAAGCATGTGAACCGGCGCCTGATCGTGCCGCTCAATGCCGTGGCGGATTCCGTGGAAGTGGCCCGCGAAGCCGGCGCTAAAAGTTACCAAGAAAGCCAACGAGATCGTCGACAACAGCTTCGCGGAGAATCTGGAGAAGAGCGGATTTTTAAAGGAGCTATGGGGCGGCAAACTGCCGAATTAACTTTTTTTGGAGAATCAGACCGATGCTAAAACCAACCGGATTTGGTAAGCGGCCACTACGAATGTCGATCCTTCACGGAATCGTTGCCGATCCTCAAAGAATTTCTCGCCCTCGAATGTCGTCGACGAAAAACGACGGCGAGAAGATCGTCAAGCATCCCGAACACCGGCTGGCAGATCGTCGTCCACGAGAACGGCGCCGACGCGCCGATCAAGTCGATGCGCAATCACTACGGCGTGCGCGTCGCCACCAACGCCGAAGTCGATCGCGCGACGGAATATTTGGAGAGCCGCAAGAGCCAGTTCGGCATCAAAGTGATCAAGCCGCGCGAGAACCACAACGCCTACTCGGTCCACTTCTACGAACCCGGCGGCAACTACTGGGAGATCGAGTCCTACGAACACGCCGTCGAGCACGGCATGGGCAAAACCACCAACCCGCACTGGACAAAACCGCTGCCCGAAGAAGCATTCGCCGGCAAAGGCTACGTGCCCCAAGCCCTCACCCATGGGACCTTGGAGAATGACGACCTCGCCGCATCCGAACGCTTCTACAAAGAAGCCCTCGGCTTGGAAGTGGTCAAACTGTGGCCCAGCTCCTGCTACGTCAAACATCCCGACACGCCGTGGTACATCGTCTGCATCCAAGCGCAAAATCCCAACCGTCCCCGGCTGTCGCGTTACCAACGTTTCACCGTCGCCGTCGATTCCGCCAACGCGGTCCACAACGCCCATCGCGAACTTACGGAGCACCGCGACAGCTGGCAGCTGCGCGAGCTAGAAGAGGTACGTGAATCGAATGATGCAGCGTCGTTTCTGTTTGCCGACCTAAACGGCAACTGGTGGGAGATCAAAAACATCCAGTCCTAAAACAAGCAGGCCGTATGATTTCCAGTAGATTCTGATTTTGCCAAGTTTATCGGCGCTAACCCAAAGACATTCGTGGACTTGCAAAGCCACCCGTTGAGAGTAACCTTGGCTGGAAATACGGATTTCACAATCGGTTTCCTTGCAAGGCTTTAGCCGGAGACGACGATGAACGACGCAGCGCCTCTTCACATTCCTTCTGAAGAACTCACGAACTTTTGCCGCCGCTACCAAGTGCGGGAGCTGGCTCTTTTTGGATCGATGCTGCGGACCAGACTTTGATTCCGATAGCGATGTTGACCTGCTCGTCAGCTTCGAACCCGCCGCGCGAATAACCTTTTTAACCCTAGCGAGAATGCAGCGCGAACTGGAAGCCATCATGGGGCGACCGGTCGACTTAGTCCCCCGGGATGGGCTGAAGCCGATCATTCGTAGTCAAGTTCTCGCAACCGCGCGCGTGCTTTATGCGGCGTGAGACACTCTATCTCCAAGATATCGTCGAGGCCTGCGACCTGCTTGCTACTTTTTTGGAGGGCATGGATGCGTCGGCGTTCATGGCCAGCGAACTGCACAAGGCCGCGGCACTGCAAAAGCTCGCCGTGATCGGCGAAGCAGCGGCGCGCCTTCCACAGGAGTTTCGTGAAAGACACCCGGAAGTGGAATGGCGCGATATCGTCGCGTTCCGCAATATTGCCGTGCATGCATACTTTTCAGTGCAGTGGGACATTGTCTGGGCGACGGCTCATGACGATGTGCCTGTGCTTCGAAGTCAGGTCCTGCAGATTCTGCAGAATGAAAACCTAGAACAGCCTGATGACTAAATGCATCGGGACGATGGTCCTCAGCCGCGATTGACCGACCGGTTTAAAAAAAACCGTACTCCGAATCCGTTTTCACGCACACATTCATGAATCACAGGAGCGACTCCGCCGCTGGCGCGACACCACAGGCGCGTTTTTTCTACGGCTGGTATATCGTCGCCGTCGGCATTCTCGTCAACATCGCCGGCACTTTCGCCTTTTCCAGCACGTTGAGCATTTTTCTCAAACCGATCACCGAAGAGCTGGGTGTAACGCGCGGCGCATTCTCGTTGATCCGCACGTTCGAGATCGGCGTCGCCGCGTTGATCGTGCCGATGCTCGGTTCGTGGATCGACCGCCATGGCGGGCGCGGCGTGCTCGTCTTGGGCGTGCTCATGGAAGGCGCGGGGCTGTTGCTTTCGAGCTTGGTGCAGAGTTTCTGGCAGTTCGTCGTCGTGCGCTGCTCGTTGGTCATCGCCGGCGAGGCGCTGCTCGGTTCGCTGGTGATCAACGTCACCATCGCCCAATGGTTCGTGCGCAAGCGCGGCCGCGCCATGGGCATCGCCAACCTCGGCACCGGTGTCGCCAAGCTGGGCATCCCGATCGCCGCCGCGTCGCTGTTCGTGCTGGTCGGTTGGCGCTACACTTGGGCGATCTTCGGCATCATCGCGCCGCTGTTAGTGGTCGCCCCCGCGCTGATCTTCGTGCGCCGCCAACCCGAGGACTTGGGACTCCGCCCGGATGGCGACCCGCCGCTGCCGCTGCTGCTCCGCAGCCCCGAGAATCCAGCACCGACGACAAGCGAAAACAACCGGCGCAAAGCTCTGACGAAACGGTGTGGACTCGCGCCCAGGCAATACGGTTACCGGCGTTTTGGGTGCTCGTCATCACCTTCGGCATCGCCAGTGTTGGCATCGCCGGGTTGAATCTTCATATATTCTCTTACGTCACCGACATCGGCCACTCACCGCTCGTCGCCGCCTCGTTCATGAGCACCATCGCGATCACGCAACTGGGCTCGACGCTGGTCTGGGGCATGCTCGCCGATAAGTTCGACATCAGAAAAGTCTCTTGTATTCAGTTCCTCATCCAAGGCATCGGCCTGATCACCGCCATCACCAGTCGGCAAATTCATGTCACCTACATTGGCTTTTTTCTTTATGGCACCGGCCTGGCCGGGAGTTTCGTGCTGCGGGAAGTGATCTGGGCTAACTTCTTCGGCCGAAATTCCCTCGGCACCGTGCGCGGCCTATCGATGCTGTTCTCGCATCTGTTCGCCGCCAGCGGCGCGCCGTTTTTCGGCTTCCTTCACGACCGCACCGGCAGCTACGATCTTATCGTTCACGATTTTTTCTTGTGCGCTGTTTACGTCAGCGTTCTTGGTGCTGTTGGCAAAGCCGCCGCGGCGGGAGTCGGCAGTTGTCAGTATTCTGTCGTCCGAAGGACGGTGAACAGTAAACCCGAGACACCAAACTCTAAACGTTCTTATTCGATCCCCACGAACAATTCCTCCGCCGTGAGCTGCCGCTTGGTCAATCCCTGCTCGTAGCTGTAGAGCGCGAAGCGTTCGATGTTCTTGCGATTGGCTTCAAGGCCGTTCTTCCACGGATCGAAGCTGCAAAGATTATTCTGCCGCTCCAGCTCTTTCCTGCCCCACATCACCATGGACCAGTTGGGATCGACCCAGCGCTGCATGGCGCGGCCGCGGGATTGCTCGAAAATATCGAAAAGCGCGCGCGGCACCTCGGGATGTTTCTCGGCCAACTCTTTTTTGTAAGCCAACACATGCATGATCGGGAAGTAGCCTTCCTCGCGCAGGTAGCGTTCTTCTTCGGCTTGCGGATCGGTGAACAAGCGATCCAAGTTCTGGTTGCCGTCGCGGAAAGGTTTGGGCAGGCGCGATACGAACATCGCTTGAATTTTACCGTCGACAAATTCCTGTTCGATCTCGGCCATGCTGTCGCGGCTTTCAATTTTTAAATCGGCGGGCAACTCGACATCGATCACCTCCTTTCCCGGCGTGATCCAAGTTACCGATTTTCGATCGACGCCGTAAAAATGCGTCAGATCGCCCTTGGCGCGCACTCCTAGAGTATTCTGATAGCCACTCAAGCCGATACGCTTACCCATCAAGTCTCTCGGCGATTGGATGCCACAGTTGACGTTCCTATACATCTGCGACTGGCTGAACAGCCGGCGCGGAAAGATCGGCACCGCATGCACCGGCATGCCTTGGTCGACGGCGATGCAGTAGGACGAGAATGACAGCTCCGCGGCGTCGAACTCCCAATGCTGCAAAAACCGCTCGTGACGCCCCTGCTGCGGGTCGCATTCGATATATTCGATGTCGATATCCGGGTGTTGGACGCAGCCTTCGAGCAAAGGCGCGTGCCGGTCATAGGAGCCTAGGGCCAAAGTAATTTTGAGTTTGGTCATGGGTCGATCAAGTATCGAACCGCGCTGAGTTCGTCAACCGTCGGGTGGCTTGGCTCAGGAAAGATTTATCGCTGCGCGCGCAATGTCAGCTTGCAACGGTACTATGCCAACCCAAAAAAACATCGGCCTAAGCGTATCACCGATGCTTTGGCCAATCGAGATTGGTAACCGGCGATTTGGCTGCGTCAGTTGCAGCCCCCGCAATGGCGAGGCTTTCCGCGAATTTGCCGTAGCTTGTGCGCGAGACAATCTATACATAATATAATCGATTAATTGGGAGGTCGGGCTGTCGTGTACTATTTCGCTTACGGATCGAATTTGCATTGGCCGCAGATGCAGCGGCGCTGCCCTTCGGCGAAGTTCGTCACCATCGCCAAGCTGCCCGGCTATGAATTTGGCATAACCCGCCACTCGCGTTTGCGCGAGTGCGGCACCGCCAACGTCTGCCCCGTCGCCGGCCGGGAAGTCTGGGGCGCAGTGTACGATGTCTGCGACGCCGATCTCGACGTCATGGACGGCTTCGAAGACGGCTACCACCGCGAGATTTTATCGGTCTACGCGCCGGACAACGGTGGTCATCCGCTGCAAGTATTGGTCTACGTCGCCGCCATCGAGAAAAATGTCCCGCTGCCCAATCCCGAATACAAACGCTTGATCCTCGAGGGCGCGCGCCATTGGCACATGCCAAGCACTTACATCGCCATGTTGGAAACTATCGAAACCGCCGGCTAAATCACCATCATTTAGATCGGCACATTCGATGGACATGCAATACCCCTTGCGATAAGCTCGCGGCAATTCATCCTCCCGAAGGTTGCCATGGCGTCAAAACTCACCGATCTGCGGACAAAAACCACCGCCATGGTTCGCCATCCGCGGACCCGCAAGATCGCCATTTGGCTCGTCGCGATCGTTGTCGGTTTCGGCGTGCTCTTGGGTCTGGCCGCGCCGCCGCTATTGCGTGGTAAGATTGCTAGCGAGCTATCGAAAACCCTGCACCGTCCCGTCACCATCGAGCAGATTAAGCTCAATCCCTACACGCTCACCGTCACGGTGCGCGGCTTTCTGATGCAGGAGAAGCAAGGCCAAACTGCCGCGCTCTCGTTCGAAGAGCTGTTCGTCAATCTGGAATTACAATCGCTAATTCGCCTGGCGCCAGTGATCGAAGAACTGCGCCTGGTCAAGCCCTATGTCAATTTAGTGCGGCAGCAGGATTTCAAATATAACTTCCAAGACCTGATTGACGAATTTACTTCCGGCCCGCCGGGGCCAACACCGCGCTTCGCATTGCATAACATTCAAATCATCGACGGCAAGATCGATTTCGACGACCAGCCCGAGAAGACCAAGCACTCCGTCACTTCACTCAAGATCGGCCTGCCGTTTATTTCCAGCTTGCCGGCGCACCTGGCGATCAAGATCAAGCCGGAGTTCGCCGCGGTGATCAACGGCGCGCCGTTCCACCTCGCCGGCGATTCCACCACGCCATTCACAGATTCGCTTGAAAGCACACTGGGCATTAAAATCGATAAGCTGGAGATCGCCAAGTTTTTGGAATACTCGCCGGTGGCACTCAATTTCAAACTTTCATCGGGACAACTCAACGGCAAGGTCACTTTAGGCTTCAAGTCGGCGCCGAAAGCCGCGCCGGTATTGGCGCTGTCGGGCGATCTCAACGTAAACGCATTGGAGATGCAGGAGACCGGCGCCGCGCCGCTGCTCAAGCTGCCCAACTTCGATGTCGTGATCGGCGCCTTCGAGGTTTTCAACAGCAAGCTGGTGCTCAAATCGGTGAAGTCCCAGGGCCTCGAAGTCCATGTCGCAATCGACCGCAAGGGCGCATTGAATCTGGCCAATCTGGTGACGCCATCGGCCAACAGCCAGCCGGCCCCGGAAAAAAAAGACGACGCCAAGCCGTTCATCTACCAAATCGAGGAGTTCGCCCTCGACGGCGCAACGATCCACTTCAACGATGAACAACCGCAGCAGCCCTACAAGACACGCCTCGACAATGTCCGCCTCAAAGTCACGGGCCTCAGCAATGAAGCCGATAAAAAGGCTAATGTCGAACTGTCGTTTGAATCTGACGCAAAAGAAACATTCTCTCACGCCGGCACCGTCCAACTGACGCCGCTGCTGGCAGACGGCAAGTTGGAGATCGGGGCGCTGCAACTCAAGAAACTCCGCCCTTATTACGGAGACTTGATCGGAGTGGAATTCAAGGACGGACTTCTCGACCTTACGACTCAGGTTGCCTTCGCGCAGAAAGCAGACGAGCCGGAGATAAAACTTTCCGAGCTAAACGCGGCGCTGCGAACATTGCGCATGGACGTGCCGGGAGAATCCGAACCTCTTTGGCGCGTTCCGCTCCTGACCGTAAAAGACACCACGGTTGACGTCGGCAAGCGTTCGGTCGTCATTGGTTCCGTGGAAACCCGGGATGGCAACGGCTATGTCCAACGGGAAAAGGACGGGACGATCAGCTACGCCCGCCTGCTCAAGACGCGCGGTCCTGAAAGCGCTACCAAACAGCCGGCGAAAGCAGAACAGGCGTCCTGGACCGTGCTCACTAAGCGCGTGGCTTTCAACCGTTATAAAATTGTTTACGATGATCGCTCCCTGGCGACACCGGCGCGCATCGTCGTATCCAATACAACCCTCCGCGGCGAGAATTTTTCCAACGTGGAAAAGTCGCGCGGCAAAGCGACGTTCCAAGCCACAATCAACGACAAAGGGACCTTGAAAATTGCCGGAACTGTGGGAACTCGGCCCGTTACAGGCCGGCTGGAGGTGGATGCTCAGGGGATTGATATTCTACCATTTCGGCCTTATGTGGAGGACCGAGTTAACTTCTTGTTCACCAGCGGTAGTATTGGCACCAAGGGTAATTTAATTTTTGATACCAGCGGCGACGGCCCGGCCAAAGTCAACTACGACGGCAGCGTCGACATCACCGACTTTGCGACCATCGAAAAGAGCAACTCCAACGACCTGCTCAAGTGGAAATCGCTCAACTTAAACGCCCTTCAGTTCAACCTCGAACCTTTCAAATTAAGCATCGGCGAAATCAATCTCGGCGATTTCTACTCGCGCTTGATCCTCGGCGCCGACGGCAAAATGAATTTGCAAAAGCTCACGCCCGAAAGCGAGGAAAAGAAAGCCGAGCCGCCGCCGGAAAAAACCACGGCGAAAGCGCCGGAGGCAAAAGCACCGGACAAGCCAGGAGCCGCGGCTCCCTCCGCCGCAGCCGAAGAGAAAGCGATTACCATCGGCAAGATTAACTTGACTGCGGGCAACATTGACTTCAGCGACCTTTTCATCAAGCCCAACTACAACGCCAATCTCACCGGCGTTCAGGGAACGATTTCCGAGCTCAAACCGGAAACGCCCGGCGATCTCGACATTACCGCCCGCCTCGACAATGCCGCGCCGGTGGTGATCAAGGGCAAGCTCAACCCGCTGTCGAAAGAATTATTTCTCGACATAGTGGCCGATGCCAAGGACATCGAGCTGAGCCCGATGACTCCCTATTCGGGGCGCTACGTCGGCTACGGCATCGAGAAAGGCAAGCTTTCGTTCAACGTCAAATACAA
The DNA here is from genome assembly GCA_963847445.1 of uncultured delta proteobacterium. Taxonomy (GTDB): domain Bacteria; phylum Desulfobacterota; class Binatia; order UBA9968; family UBA9968; genus DP-20. The sequence continues at coordinate 138,346 of CAWJZV010000048.1, forward strand.
GCTTGAGAATCGCAAGTTGACCGCCGAAAATAAAATCATTCTAAACCAGCTCACTTTCGGCGAAAGAATCGAAAGCCCCGATGCGACTAAACTACCGGTGTTGCTTGCCGTGGCATTGTTAAAAGACCGCGACGGCGTCATCGATATCGATCTGCCGATCAGCGGGTCGCTGGACGATCCGCAGTTCAGCGTCGGTGGCATCATCTGGCGCATCATCGTCAACATTCTTACCAAGGCCATCACCGCACCCTTCTCTCTGCTCGGCGCGGTGTTCAGCGGCGGCAGTGGCAGCGGCGAAGAGTTAAGTTATGTTGAATTCGACAACGGCCGCGCCAACTTGAATCAAACCGCTCAGACTAAAATCGCCACGCTCGCCAAGGCGCTCAACAATCGTCCGTCCATCAACTTGGAACTGACCGGCCGGGTCGATCCGGCGAGCGATCTCGAAGGCTTGAAGCGCGTCGGCATCGAACGCAAGGCCAAGGCGCAAAAAATGCGCGAACTGGTGCGCCAGGGCCAAGCACAGCGATCGCTGGACGACATCCAGTTCGACAAAGACGAGTATCCGAAGTATTTGAAGGCCGCCTACGGCGAAGAAAGTTTTCCCAAACCGCGCAACCTAGTTGGACTCGCGGTGGATTTGCCGGTGGCCGAGATGGAAAAATTGATGATGCAGCATGCCAAAGCGACAGACGATGACATGCGCCAATTGGCCAGCCAGCGCGCCCAAGCGGTGCGCGACGCCCTGTTGGCCACCGGCCAAGTCGCTGCCGACCGGCTGTTCATCGTCGCCGCCAAACCGCTCAGCAACGAAGAACAAGCCAAACTCAAAGGCAAACCCAACCGCGTCGACTTCACTATGAAGTAAGCGGAGACAAGAACTGGAGTGATGGAGTGTTGGAGTACTGGAATAATGGGTTCCGGATTGCCCAATACTCCAGTACCCCAACACTCCAGTACTCCATTGCCTCGCTCAAGTTGTTTAGCCCTCCCAACTGTTATAAGATTCCGCTTGGTCCAGGAGGCCGCTCAATGACCCAGGTAAAAAAAACCGCTAACCCCAAAGTAACCATCATTGCCAGCAAAGGGGCCAATCAGGCAATCAACTATCTATTGGAAGACCGCGACGAGCTCGACTGGCTGGTCGCCATCGGCCGCAATAAGAAAGGCGATATCTTTTTCTACGATACCGGCGGCGACATCATCCAAGACCTGGGCGCCATCGAATACGTCAAGGAAAGAATCGTCAGGGACTACTTCGGCGAGCCGGATGAATAAGCGCGGCTCCGGCCGCGCCTAGTTCAAGGTTCAATAGTTCAAAGGTTCAACGTCCACTCCTCTCCGATTCCGACCTTGAACTTTTGAACGCTTGAACCTTGAACGAATACTCTTAATCCATCGGAATTTTCGGTTTAATTCGCAACGGCGGCGCCCCCGCCGGCAAGAAATCTTCTAAATTCACTGTTTCCCAACCCACCGGTTGCAGCCTTTCAAACTCCTTGCGCCGCTGGGCATCGCACTCAGGCGGTTTGGTCGCGTCGATGATCATCTTGCCGCCGATGCGGTGCCATCCCGGCGCGCCGGGATGGCCGAACTCCGGGCAGGATGGGTCCATGGCATGAATCTTCGCGCCGGGTATGGTGACGATGTCCTCCGCCGGATTCACCCGCGTGTTGATCGACCACAAGACTTCAGCATAGTTGAAAATATCCACGTCGATATCGACGGCGATGGCGATTTTCGGATGTTGATATTCGCTCGATAGCACCGACATCAAGACGTTTTTCGCCTCGCCGTAGTAGCGCGGCTTCATCTGCACCACCACGCCGAAAATTCCCGGCATGACTAACACGTTGCGCACATCGGCGAGGCCGCCGACGTTGCGCGCCCGGCGCAGGATCTGCGCCGACATCGGCACTTTGTGATAGACGCAGCCTTCGACCTCCGTGCCGTTCTGAACGTTCTTGAAGATCGCATCGTTGCGCATGGTGATGGCTTTGATGTTGACGATGGGATTTTGCCCGGAGCCGGTGAGGTAATAATCCTGAAACTCACTGAACGGCCCTTCCGGTTCGCGAATCTTCGGCGGGATTTCCCCTTCGAGGACGATTTCGGCCCAGGCCGGCACTTCGAGATCGACAGTACGGCATTTGACCAACTCGACATCTTCCTGCAATAAAGCGGCAGCGATCTCGAATTCGTCGACGCCATACTGGGTCGTCGTCGCCGCCGCGAAGTAATACATCGGATGGTGGCCGATCATGATCGCCACCGGCATCGGCTTATCCTGCGCTTCATACATCTGATAGTTGGCCCAGGCATGGCGCGGATAGAGCAGGATGCCGGTCTTCTTCGGCCCCTTCATCTGCAAGCGATGAAAGCTCAAGTTGCGCTGGCCGGTCTGGGGATTTTTCGTGATCATCAACCCCGAGCCGATGAACGGACCGCCGTCGCGAATGCCGGCCTGATGGATCGGCATCTTGGTGATATCGACATCGTCGCCGAGTAAAACCTTCTGCTGCACCGGGCCGGTTTCTACCAACCGAGTCTTGCCCAAAGTTTCCGTGCGCCGGACGAATTCGGGAATCATCTGATCGCGCTCGGTGCCGAACGCCACCGGCGCCAACGCCACGTCCCCAGGCGCCTGCCCCAAACAACGCCAACCCGGATAGCCCGGCAGATTTTCAAATAATAAACCACGATCGCGCGCCTGCCAGAGCAACGCGCCCATCTGCGTGCGCGGGTCGACTGGTTTGGCAATGCGCGCCAACAGTCCGGCTTTTTCCAGTTGATCGATCCAACTGCGCATGTCTTGGGACATAAGAGATTCCTCCACGACTCGATATTGCGCCCATCCATATCACGGCGCCGCTACGCCCACCATCGGGAATTGGAGTACTGGAGTGTTGGAGTAGTGGAGTAATGGGTTTCCGGACCACCCAATCACTCCATCACTCCAGTACTCCATTCTTCCGGTTTGCCTTTCGCAGAGGCTTCGCCTACTTTCGCTCCATGCACTCGATCACGGACTTCTTCGGTCTCGACAAACTCGCGCCGGAAAAAGCCCGCGCCTTGAGCATCGTCTACGCCGCAAGCCTGGCGCTGATGATGGGCGTCAACTTCATCCAGCCGGCTTTGCCGGCGCTCACCCAGCCGTTTCAAGTGAGCGACGCGCAACTGTCGTGGATCATGACGCTGTTTACCGCGCCGGCGATTTTCTTGTCGCCGATTTTCGGCGTCATCGCCGATCTCTACGGCCGGCGCCTGCTGCTCGCTTATGGATTAATGGTGTTTGGCCTGTTCGGCGGGGCCATGGCGTTTGCGCCCAGCTATACCTGGCTGCTGGTTTTTCGCACGTTGCAAGGCGTCGGCTTCAGCGCCGTGATCCCGCTGACTATCGTCTTGATCGGCGATCTGTTGGAAGGCGACAAGGAAGTCAGCGGCCAGGGTCTGAAAGTTTTTCTCGACCGCATCGGCTATTTCATCTTTCCACCGTTGGGCGGACTGCTGGCGACCATCGCCTGGTTCTGGCCCTTTGTCTTTTACCTCCTGGCGATTCCCTTGGGTCTAGTCGCGCTGCTTTACATGCCCGAGACTAAAGGCAAGCAGAAACCGCCGGCGGCAAACTACTTGGGCGACATCCTGCGCTTGACCCGCCATCCCCGGCTGATGATCGCATTCACTGCCGGCTTCCTGCGTTTCTTTCTCGACTATGGCTTTCTCACTTATTTTCCGCTCTTCTTGGTGCGCACCCATGGCATCTCCACCGCCACCGCCGGCTTGCTCTACGTCTTTTTTGCGATCGGCGCCATGGCGACATCGAGCCAAGCCGGCCGCATCGCCACTGGCCGCGACAAGGCGCGGATCTTGTTTCTCGCCTTCGTCGTCAGCGGCGCATCGGTCTTGGCCGTGCCGTTCATTCCCAATGTCTGGCTGATCGGCGGCGCATTGTTTTTTTACGGCCTCGCCAACGGCGTGATCTCGCCCATGCAGAAAAGCCTGCTGACGCAGAATGCGCCGGCGGAACTGCGCGGCGGCATCGTCTCCTTCGACCGCTTGATCCAGCAGGTCTCGAAAACCACCTCGACCTCCATCGTCGGCTTGTTGTTGGTCAGCACCGAACTGCCGACGATCTTCTGGATGTTGGGCATTCTTTCGTTTATCAGCGTCGCCCTAATGGCACTGCTATTGCCCCGCGGCGCAAAAATCCTACCGACGCCAACCACATCGTGACGATCTATCGCACCGTTTGAAATCTGCAATCTGAATTTTGGAATCTGGAATCCGCGCGGCAGCGGGACCTAGCCCAAATGTTTCTTGAAGCGCACCACGCTCAAGATCATAAAGAACAGGCCGAAGGCGCCGAGCACCAGCGCTTCATCCCACAACGCGACGATACCGGCGCCGCGCAGAATGATGCCGCGGAGGATTTCCAGATAGTAGGTCGCCGGAATCAGAAAACTGATCAGATAAATCAGCAGCGGCATCGACTCCCGGGGAAAAACGAAGCCGGACAGCAGAAACGCCGGCAGCAGCGTCATCAAGGACATCTGCATCGCTTCGCTTTGGTTGCGCGCGAAGGTCGAAATCACGATGCCCATGCCGAGGGCGGACACGAGAAAGACCATCGATAAAAACAACAGCAAGGCAACCGAACCATGAATCGGCACACCGAACAGGAAAACCATCAACAAGAGCACCAACACCGTCTGGCCGAAGCCGATGGCGGTGTAGGGTAAAAGCTTGCCGAGGATCAGCCCGCCCTTGGACACCGGCGTGACCAGCAATTGCTCCAGCGTGCCGCGCTCGCGCTCGCGCACGATGGCGAAGGCGGTGAGAAACACCGTGACCAACTGGAGAATGATGCCGATCAGTCCCGGCACGTAAAAGTTGGCGCTCAACAGATTGGGATTGAACAGCAAGCGCGGCCGGATATCGATGCTGAACTGGCTGGTTGAAATGCCGTCCCGTTCCAGCGATTTGACGAAACCCAACTGTTGGCTGGCGTTGAGCACGCGCGTGGCGATGGTCGAGTCCGAACCGTCGATGATCACTTGCACTTGCCCCTGCCGGCCGTTGACCAGATTGGTCGAGTAGTCCGGCGGGATTTTAATGCCAACTTTCGCGCGCCCGCCAATGATCGCATCTTGCAACTCTTGGTCCGACTGGACTTCACCGACCAAACGAAAGTAGTGGGTGTTCTCGAACTCCTGCACCAATTGGCGACTCTCCAATTGGCGATTGAGGTCGAACACCACCGTCGGCACATGCTTGACGTCGGTATCGATGGCGTAGCCGAACAACAGCAATTCGAAAAGCGGGATGGCGAAGATAAAGCGCGTCGCCGGATCGCGTTTGATGTGAATGACCTCTTTTTTGAGGATCGCCCACAGGCCGCTAAACATCATCGCCCTTCCGTGGCGCTGCGGCGCATGCGCGTCAACGCGACAAAAACATCTTCCAGAGACGGCGGCACGGAGCGGCACGCGACGTTGACCCCGCCCTGTTGGCGGGCGAACTCGATGAGCGCCGCCGCATCGGTGGACTGGCGGACTAAGGCATGAATCGCCTCGCCGAAGATGGTCGCGTCGACGACATCGTCATGGCGCCGCAAAAGCGGTAGCAGCTGGGTGGCATCGTCGCTGGTGACTTCGACCCAAGCGCAGCCCGCCGGGGTGATCTCGGGCAACCGCTTCAGATCCTGCGGCCGGCCGATGGCGATCAGCTTGGCAAGATAAATATAGGCGACCTGCGAGCAGCGCTCCGCCTCGTCCATGTAATGGGTGGTCACGAACAGTGTCGTGCCTTCGGCGGCGAGGCGAAAGAGCAGATCCCAAATCTCCCGGCGCGCCACCGGATCGATGCCCGCCGTCGGCTCGTCGAGAAACAAGATCTTGGGCTGATGCAAGAGCGAACAAGCCAACGCGAGGCGCTGCTTATAGCCACCGGACAGCGTCGCCGCCATCTGTTCCAACCGGTCGTCCAGACCGACCAAAGCCACCACCGCCTGCCGCCGCGCCGCCAGCTCGGCGCGATTCAGCCCATAGATCGCGCCGTAAAAATCGATATTCTCCTCAACCGTGAGATCTTCGTAGAGACTGAAACGCTGCGACATGTAGCCGATGCGCTTCTTGATCTCCTCGGTCTGCTCGACGACATCGAGACCGTCGAGCTCGGCCCGCCCCGAGGTCGGCTGCAACAGGCCGCAGAGGATGCGGATCATCGTCGACTTGCCCGAGCCGTTGGGGCCGAGGAATCCGAAGATCTCACCTTCCTCGATGGTAAAACTGACATCGCTGACCGCCGTCAACGCGCCAAATTTCTTGCTGATAGCGTCGGCTCTAATGGCGATAGTCATGGATCGTACTCGTGACTCGTGCTCGTGACTCGTCATTCCTCGATAACGCTCACCGCTGGGAACGCGACTCCTCTGCGCGGGCGATTCACGAATCGCCCCTACCGTATTTGAATCATCACATCCGCACTCATGCCCGGACGCAGCACATGCTCGGCATCGTCGATGACCACTTCGACCTGAAACACTTGCAGCACCCGTTCTTCGTGGGTTTGGATATTGCGCGGCGTGAATTCTCCCTGCCGATGGACGCGCCGCACCGCACCGGAGAAGTCCTTGTTGGGAAATGAATCGACGCGAACTTTTACTTTCAATCCCGGCTGAACAAAACCCAGACGCGCCTCCGGCAGATAGGCGCGCACCCAAAGACTGCCCTGGCGCAACAGCGTCGCCACCGGCTTGCCGGCGCCGACTAGATCCCCCGGCTGCAAATCCAAAGCCTCGACCAGCGCATCCACCGGCGCTTTGATCACGGTCTCATCGAGTTGCGTCTGAATTTGCTCGAGCTTCGCCGTCGCCACTTCCATCTCCGACTTGGCCTGGGCGATTTCTTCTTTGCGAAAGCCGCCGCGTAGTTGGCGCCGCTTGGCATCGGCTTCGGCCCAGCGCTGGCGCGCCCGTTCGACTTCTTCCTTGCGCGTGCCGGCGAGCAAGAGATCGTAGCGCTCGCGGGCGCTGGTCATTTTCTGTTCGGCTTCGTCGGCTTTGGTCAAGGCATCGTCAAAGTCTTGCTTGGCAATCAGCTCGCGCTTAGCCAGGTCATCCATGCGGCTGAGAAACTTGCGCGCGTTCTCGGCCTGCGCCTTGGCCGCCTGCCAGTCCGCCGCCGCCTGGGCAATTTCCTCCTTGCGCGGCCCGGAGATTTGTTGGTCGAGCTCCGCTTGGGCTTGGCGCATGGCGGCTTCGGCTTGTTCGATTTCTTCCTTGCGGTAGCCCGCGCTTAACAAAGCGAACTTGGCGTCCGCCTGGCGCAAGCTCGCCTGCGCCTCGGCTAGCGCCGCGTTGAGCTCGCGCGGATCGAGCAACACCAGCGGCTCGCCGGCCTTGACCGCCTGGCCTTCCTTGACCGCGACTTTCAAGACCCGTCCGCCAACCTTGGAACCGACATGAATATCGTCCGCCTCGACGATGCCGGAGATAACGAATTCGCTGCGGTTGCCGAAGACGTTACGCAATGAATAACCGGCGCCGACAACGATCAGGGCGCCAAGAATAATCCAGGTTACGATCTTCGCTTTCACGGAAAGGATTTAGCGTAGTGTCTCACGCTGCTATTGTTTATCCGGAGTAACTCACCACGAAGGCACGAAGGACACGAAGGGTTCGGATGACCAAATCTCCGAACTTCGTGCTCTTCGTGTCTGCCTTAGAAAATACCCGTGCAGCGATGATCTGCGCATCGATAACGACTCTCTGTTCCGTCATACCGGCGCAGGCCGGTATCCATCCCCCTCCCGCCCCTGGATGCCGGCCTGTGCCGGCATGACCAGTCTAAGGAATGGCTTCCGGTATTTTCATTATCTGTGGGCGTGCGTAAGATCATGATTCACTTCGTGGTAAAAAACTCTTTCCCATTTGGTTGCGACGCTGTCGCGCCAGAGCCTTCGTGGTGAATTACCATCCTAAAAATCCTTGAACTCCTTGTCCTCGCGGCTCTCGGTTTCCAGTTGGATCGTCGTATGCTCGATGTTGAAGCGCTCTTTCAAAGTATCCTCGATGCCGTTCAACACCTGATGGAAGTCGCCGCCGTTCTCTACCACCGCATGGGCGCTCAGCGTGTAGATATCCGAGGTCACCGCCCAAACATGCAGGTCGTGAACCTTGTGGACGCCGTCCACCGCTTCGATGGTCTGGCGCACTTCATCGAGACGAATGCCCTTGGGCACCGACTGCATGAGCACACTGAGGGAGTCTTTGATCAGGCTCCAGGACGAGTACAGAATCAGCGCGCCGATAAACATACTGATCAGCGGATCGGCCAGATACCAACCGGTGGCCAACATGATCGCGCCGGCGGCGATGGCGCCCACCGAGCCGATGGCGTCGCTTATGACATGGAGAAACGCGCCGCGCATGTTGAGATTGTGCTGATGGCCGGAGTGGAGGATCGCCGCCGCGGCGAAATTGACCAATAGCCCCAGAACCGCGACGACGATCATGCCGAAACTTTCCACCGCCGGCGGATTGGCCAAGCGATAGTAGGCCGAAGTGAAAATCACGCCGACGATCAGCCAAAGCGTCAGGCCGTTGAACAGCGCCGCGAGAATTTCGACGCGATGGTAACCGTAGGTGCTGTGATGAGTCGCCGGCCGCTTGGCGACCCGGAAGGCGAACAAGCTGAGCGCCAAAGCGCCGATGTCGGAAAGCATATGGCCGGCGTCGGACAACAACGCCAAACTGTTGGTGAGAAAACCGGCGGTCAACTCGGCAAAGAAATAGACCGAACTGATGATCAAAGCCCATTTCAACCGCTGTGTTTCAGTATGCCGCGCCATGCAATCGTTGATCGCTGTTAAGTTACCCCCGCGCGGAGAAAGGCTCAAGACGCGTTGAGAATAATCCCAACTGTCTCTGTCTCATCGCTGTTTGCGCACCAAGAAATACAGCCGTCCCTGCCGGTTCATGTATCCCGCCAGTGCGCCAGCCTGATCGCCTGTGCCAAAATAATAATCCGCCCGCTGCGGCCCGCGAATCGCCCCGCCGGTATCTTGATTGAGCACGAAACGTGTAACCGGCCGCCATCCCGCCAATTCACCTTGTGGGCCGATGACGGGGATTTCCACCTGCACCAGCGCCAGCGCGCCGCGTGGGAACAATCGTGAATCGGTGGCGATGGATCGACCGGCGGTAACCGGCACGCCAAGACTGCCCAGCGGGCCGCCTTCATTGAGACGAAAGAAAACATAACTCTCATTGTAGGCAAGTATCTCATCCTGCTCGCCGGGATTTTCCACTAGGTAACGGCGCAGCCGCTGCATCGACATCTCTTCTTTGGAGACTTTGCCGTCGTCGATAAGCAAGCGGCCGATGCTGCGATAGGGCAAGCCGTTCTGCGCCGCGTAGCCGACGGTCACCTCCCGGCCATCGCGCAAGCGCAACAGACCCGAGCCCTGGATATGGAGAAAGAACAAATCGATGGGATCTTTGACCCAGGCGATTTCGAGAGCGCGGCCGCGCAGGGCGCCAAGCTGGTCGATCTCGCGGCGCGAATAATACGGCACCGGCAGTTCATTCTCGATCCTGCCGGGGGTCTTTTCATCGTTCTTGGCGCCGTTGGCGCCGGCTTGCTCCTGCCCTGGCAAATCCGCCGGCACACCGTAAATCGCATAGTCGAATCCGTCGCCCGGCGTCAAACTGCCGTCGATCACCGGCTGATAGTAGCCGGTAAAGAGGACCTCCGCTTGATCGGCTGCGGCGCTCGATGGAATGATTTCGAAAGCCGCGGCGATGGCGCGCGCCAGGCAATCGCGGCAATGCCAATGATCGAGCAATCGGTCGAATGCGATCAAGGAGTCGATCAGCTCCCGTGCCGTGAACGGTCGCGGCTGCTCGCCGACGATCCGTTCCGCCGGCAATTTTTTTAGATAACCAATGCTGTGGCCGATTGCCAAACGCAGCGACGCGACGTCGAGATCGTCGCTCAGCGCCGGCCACGGCACAGTAACCGGAAGCGCACAGCCGGCCACGGCGATGGCCATGGCGACGCCAGAGAAATCAATTGTGAGAGCTTGCAGCGCAGAACCATTTACGGGAAACTCAGCCGCGGTGAATCATCAAGATATTCGCAAAGAAGTTGCCCGGCTCATCGACCGGCTGCCGCGCCAATTCCGCGAGCAACTGCGCAACGTCGAGTTCGTCGTCGAAGACCGGCCATCTGAAGAACTCCTGCTCGCCGAGGAGCTGGACCCTGAAGAAGAGACCCTCTACGGTCTATACCAGGGCATCCCGTTGCCGGAACGCTCGAGTCTCGATCCGCCGCTCTTGCCCGACAAGATCACCATCTTCGCCGAGCCCCTTTTAGAAGACTTCCCCGACCCCGAAGAGCTGCGCGAAGAGATCCGCCTCACGGTGCTGCACGAAATCGCCCACTACTTCGGCATGGACGAAGAAGAGATCGAAGATTTGGGGTACTGAAGAAGACAGAGTATTGAGATAGAGACCGCCCTCCACCTTTGCCCGCTCTCATCCCGCCATCTCCTGTCTCTATCTCTATCTCGACTCTCTGTCTCTGTCTAGTCCCGGATATCCTGTAAAAACCACTCCGTCGGCAGCTCCCGTCCGACCTTGGCTTTCTTCGCCAGCTCGACCACCTTGCCGGCGCAGGCGGCGAATTGCAGCCCTTGGGTGCCGGCGTTGATGAAGAACGTCACCTGCTTATTGTTCTGCCGTCCGGGGACTTTGCCGGAGCGCACGTCCATGAAGTACTTGAAATAGTCGCCCTTGTAATTATCCACCGCCGGATTGGGAATGCGCGCCCGCTCTTCCGGCTGGCCGGCGATGTAGCCGACGTTGCCATGGAGGCGGACCATGCCTTCGTCCATCGCTTCAATGGTATTTCTGCCGAGCTTCACCGACAGGTCGCATTGCTTGATCACTGCGGGCCCAACTTCGCAGGCACGCACGCAGGTGATATGCGCGCCTTCTTTCAACCATTCGGGGTTGTCGAAAACCGTTTGCGTCGAGTCCGTGCAGGTCGCCACGATGTCGGCCTCGCGCACGACTTTTTCCGGCGCGTCCACCGCCACGACTTCGATGTCGAGTTTACCGGTCATCTCCTGGGCAAATCGATCGCGGTTCGCCCTGGTCGGGCTGAAGACTTTCACCTTGCGCAGCTTGCGCACTTCGTAAATCGCTTCCAGATAGCTGCGCGCCATGCCGCCGGAGCCGAAGATGCCGACATCGCAGGCGTCTTCGCGGGCGAGATATTTCACGCCCAGGCCGGCGCAGCCGCCGACCCGCATATGTTGCAGTCAAACCGTCGTTGATCATCGCCAGCGGTTCGCCGTTGCGCACGCTGAAGACCATCACCAAACCGCACCAGGTGCCGGGCTGCATGCAATATTTTTCTTCGGTCTCACCACCGGGCCAGTAGACCACATCCGATTTCATACGGATCGCGAACACGCCGATCTTGCGGCTCGCCCCCTCCATGGTGCCCCAGCGCCAGTAGCCGTCGGGCCGTTCACAGGGCATCCACAGATCCAAGCGCGGCCGATAGACGGCGTCGCCGATCATCAGATCGTCGTAGCCGTCTTCGAGGGCGGCAAGACAATCTTTCATCGAGAACAGTTTTTCCACTTCCTGATTATTGATCAGTAACATTCAACCTCCAAGACTGACTGTAATGGCTCAAAACGAAATCCCAGTAGACTTAATTCTATACGCCGCAGTGCTCTCAACATTCAAGTCATAGCCATTTTGCAGGCTTATACCTGCATGGCACCGACTACGCGCTGACAAATTTGCCCAGCGGCCGCTTCAATTGTCGCCGCGCCGATGGCTGCCGACGCCCGAATCGGCAGGATTTGGCCGGTTTGAAGAATCGAGTCTGACAGAACCGCAACCGTGGGCCGTGAGCCGAGTGGCACTGATGTTGCTCGCCCTATGGAAAGGAGAGCGCCAGCTCGATTGAAAAGATTTTGAATACCGCCATGCTTAACATCATCATAACAGCGACCACTCTACTCGCCGCCGTTCTCCATTTCACCCCCCTTGCCGCTGCTCAAGTGACAGGCGAGCTGGCACACAACCGGCTGGCCACCAACGAACAATTGAGCGACGCCGCCAGTCTGCACCAGCGCGCCTTGGGTAATCTCAAGGACGGCAACCCCGCGCGCGCCCTGGAAGATTTGCACGCATCAATCCAACTCAACCCGTATTATACCCAGTCGTACTATCTGCGCGGGCAGATCTTTGCGCAGCAGAAGGACTTCGCGCCGGGCGATTCACGACTTTGACAAGGCGATCGCCCAGGACAGTTCTTTCGCCAGCGCTTTGCACCAGCGCGCCCTCGCCCACCAAGAGCGCCGCGACTACCGCCAAGCGCTCAAGGACTTCGACAACGCACTCGCCCTCGAACCGCTGAATGCCTTGACGCTGCGCGATCGCGCCATCGCCCACCGGGACGCCGGCAACTACGACCAGGCGGTGGACGACTACGAAGCGGCCATGCGTTTGGGCTTTAGCGCCGTCGATCCTCATCCGATGGCCGACCTGTTATTTTTCCAAGGCCGCTTTCTCCAGAGCGCCCAGACCCTCCAGCAAGTGGTGCGCAGCAGACCGGACAACCGCCACGCCGCCCTGTGGCGCTATCTCGCCCTGGGTAAAGCCAATGACGATCGCGGCGCGGCGCGCGAGCTTGCCGAGCAATCGGCGCGCGCTGGGCTGGATAAACGCTGGCCAGCGGCCGTATTTGAATATTATCTCGGTAAGATCGACGAGTCTTCTTTGTATGCCGCCGCTGAGACGGCTGAAGAAAGCATAAAGACTGAGCAGCAATGCCAAGCCAATTTCTACGTCGCCGAAGCCAAGCTGCTCAAGGGCGCCAAGGACGAAGCAATTGCCCGGCTGCTGACCGCCAGAAGCCAATGCCCGCCCAACACGTCCTTTTTTCACGGCGCCAATGCCGAACTGAAACGCTTCGGTCAATGAATCCTCTGCTATCGATGTTTGACGCCAGTTAACCACCATCCGCCGCTCGCCGAACCAAGCGCAGCGAAGACGATTCCCTGCTCCAGCCTCGCGCGCGACCGTAGTGCGCGCAGTTCTCCCATTGCGCGCCGCAACCGGGATTTTCAGTTTGACAAGCCCACCCGCTTGTCGCAAAGATAAGCCGAAATTTGGCCCGAGAGGAGATTACCTTGAAGATTCTTCGTTTCAACGACGACCAGATCGGCGTGATCAAAAACGACAACATGGTCGTGGATGTCAGCAACACCATCAGCGCGCGCAAAGCCAAGGGGCCGCAGCGGGTGATGGAAGAGATCATCGACGGCTGGCGTAAATATCGTAAACGGTTCGAAAAGGTTTTGGCCGAGCAGGACGGCGTGCCGCTGGCGAGCGTGCAACTGCGCAGTCCGCTGGCGCGGCCCGGCAAGTTTCTTGCCGCCTTCAGCAACTACATCGACCGGCCAGAGCGCACCGCCGACAACTTTCCCAACGAGTATTTCTATAAGTCACCGGACCTGGTCGGCCCCGACGGCGAAGTCGAGCTGCGCGATATTCCTTCCTGTGTGGTTTATCAACCCGAAGCTGAGTTCGCCTTTGTCATCGGCAAGACCGCCAAGGACGTAACCGAAAAAAAGGCCCTGGACTATGTGTTCGGCTATGTGCCGATGTTCGACATCTCGACCCGCGGCATGGTGCGGCGCACCCAGTTCGTCGGCAAAGGCCAGGGTTCCCATGGCTGCTGCGGTCCGTGGATCATTACCAAGGATGAGATTCCCGATCCGCATAATGTCAACGTGAAATCCTGGACCAACGGCGAGCCCCGGCAGAACTATAACACCGGCGCCATGGCCCATAAGATCCCCAACCAGATCGCCTGGCTGACCAAGCTCTTGACGCTCAACCCTGGCGACGTCGTCGCCACCGGAACTTTTCACGAAGGCTTGGCGCCGGTGAATTCCGGCGACACCATCGAGATCGAGTTCGCCAACATGGGCCGGGCCAAGTTCAAAGTCGTCGGCAACAGCCCGCGCAAAGACGTGCCCTGGCTGCCCGGCAAAAATCAGCCAACCCCGCCTCCCGGCGGCGGCATGCACATCGTCTAGAAAAATGGAGTGATGGAGTATTGGAGTGATGGAATAATGGGTTCTCCGGAACCCATCACTTCCACACTCCATTACTCCAATCCTCCATTACTCCAATTCCCTGCCCCGCTGCCACGGCAGCAACAACCGCTGCAAAAGATTGAATAGCTGATTGAGCGTGTAGCCGAGGAGCGCCAGGGCGAACATGCCGGCGTACATCTGCGCGACTTTGAAGCGGCGTTGGGAATCGAGCACGAAGTAGCCGATGCCGTCGGTGCTGCCGACCATTTCCGAGATCACCACGAGAATCAGCATGATCGGCAAGCTCACTCGCAGTCCGGTGATGATCTGTGGCGAACAGGCCGGCAAGATCACTTGCCAGATAATTTTTACCGCGCGACAGACCGAAGGTTCTGGCGGTGTTCAAGAGCACCCAGTCGATGCCGCGCACACCGTCAATGGTATTTAAGAGAATCGGCCAGGCGCAGGAAAAGAAGATGACAAAGATCTTCATCTCGTCGCCCAAGCCGAAAAACAACAGCGCCACCGGGATCACCACCGGCGGCGGCACCGGGCGAAGCATCTCGACGATCACTGCGAAAAGCCGATAGATCGTCGGCGATAACCCCATAAAAATTCCCAGCGGGATAAACACCACGGCGGCGAGCAAATAGCCCGCCAGCGCTCGTTTCATGCTGACGAGGATCTGCATGGGAATCTGCCCGGACCAGGTCAGCTCGGAAAATATTTTGAGAATCTTCGACGGCGGCGGCACGATCAGCGCATTGATCCACTCAGCCTGGGCAGCAAGCTCCCAGAGCGCTAGTAGCGTCAACAGAAACGCCATGCCGTTAAATCGCCGCAGTCCCATCACGCCGCCTGCCGCGCCATCATGCCGTGGCGCCACTTCATCGCGCGGCTCTCGATCATCAAGAACAGCCGATTGAGCGCGTAGCCCAGCAGCGCGACGACGACGATTCCGGCGTACATGTTGGCGCTGTTCATCGCCCGTTCTTCATCGAGGATAAAAAAGCCCAGCCCGTTGCTGCCGGCGATCATCTCCGCGGTGGTGACGAGAATCAAGGCGATCGACAAGCCGATGCGCAATCCGGTGACGATATACGGCGACGCGCCAGGCAGAATGATTTGCCAGAGAATGCGCCAGCGGCTGAGACCGAAGGTGCGGCCGGTATCGATCAGCGTGGGGTCGATGTTACGCACGCCATCGATCGTGTTGATGAGAATCGGCCAGAGGCTGGCATAGACCGTGACACTGACGATCATGCCGTCACCGATGCCGAGTAAAAGAATCGCCACCGGAATGATCGCCACCGACGGCATCGGCCGCAGCAATTCGATCATCGTCGCCAGCAAACTATGCAAAGAAGCGAAAGTAGCCGAGCATCACTCCAGCGAGCACCGCCAACAAGCGCAGCCAGCAAGAAACCTTCGGCGAAACGCGCCAACGTGACCAGCGCATGCTGCGTAATCGAACCCGCGGCAAAGCGCCTGCCCGAGAGCACCGAGAATCCGGCTCACCGGCGGGAAGTAGAGTTCGAGCTTGGGCGTGGCGCGGGCGCCGAGCTCCCAGATGAGCAGCAACAGATGCGAAGCTCGACCAGCCCAGCCAATTGAAAGGTTTCGCCTGGTTCACGGCGCACCCTGGGTTGCCGATCTGCCGGTAAATGTCGTTGCGCAGCTCCATGAAGCGCGCGTCGGCACGGGTCGTCACTTGATGGCGCGGCCGGGGAAAATCGCTTTTAAGTTCTTGCATGATTTGCGACGGCCGCCGGCTCAGCACCCAGATGCGGTCGGAGAGATAAATCGCTTCTTCGATATCGTGGGTGATGAACAGGATCGTCGTCTTGAGTTCCGCCCACAGCCGCAGCAGCGTGTCTTCGAGCTCCAGCCGCGTCAGGGCATCGAGAGACCCGAACGGTTCATCCATCAACAAAACCTCCGGCTCGTAGGCCAGCGCCCGGGCGATCGCCACGCGCTGCTGCATGCCGCCGGAGAGTTCCCAAGGATAGTGGCTTTCAAATCCTTTCAGGCCGACCAGCTCGATCAGCTTGCGCGCCTTATCTTCCGCTGCCGCCGCCCCCGTCGATCGCGCGCCGCGCGCTGCCAAACCGAAACGCACGTTGCCCAGCACCGACCGCCAGGCGAACAGCGACTTATTGTACTCCTGAAACAACAGCACCAAGTTGGCCGGCGGCCCGTTGACTTCCTTACCGTTGACGATGACGCGGCCGGAACTCGGCGCCAACAAACCGGCAATGGACATCAACAAGCGTCGTCTTGCCGCAGCCGGAAGGACCGACGAAGGAAACAAACTCGCCGGCCTCCACCTGGCAAGTAATATTGCCAATCGCCACGGTCGTTTCGCCACCGGCTTGCCGGTAGCTTTTCGAAAGGGATTGAACGTCGAGGATGGGCACGGGCGGGATGGCAGAATGGAGTATTGGAGTGATGGAGTATTGGAGTGTTGGGTTCTTGATATCCCATCACTCCGATCACTCCACTACTCCATCACTCCAACTGGGTTTTCACGCTTTCGTCGCCAGATCGCTCAGCACATCCTTGCGCTTTGAGCGGCTTGGAGATCATCTTGTACTTGTAGGTCAGGTCCATGGTCACCTGGACATCTTTTTCGGCAATCGCTTTGTCAAATTGCGGCAAGCCGATCTTGCTGGCAAAGTCGGGGTTGAGGCCGGCCCATTTGATCATCGCCGCGCGCGCGCCTTCTTTGTCGGCGCGGATGGCGTCGACGCCGCGATTGATCGCGCGCACAAACCCCTGCGCGACGCCGCGGTTTTTCTGAATCCATTTATCGGAAGCGAACCAGCTGGCGATCAAAAAGCGCGGCAGGACATCGCCCCAGGGATTGGATAACACGCGGGCCTCCGGCCGGCGCGCCGCCACCGCGGCGAAGGGCTCCTGCACGCTGATGGCGTCGACTTTGCCCGCGATTAACGCCGGTTCCATTTGCGGGAAGGGAATCTCGACGAACTTGACCTTACTCGCGTTACCGCCGTTTTTATCGACCCAGGCGAGGGCGAGTAAATGGACGATATTGTTGAGCGTGTTGACCGCGACGGTCTTGCCTTCGAGATCCTTGGCGCTCTTGATCGGCGAATCCTTGCCGACGACGATCGCATGGGTTTCATTGCTGCCGCGAACGTTGGTCGCGCCGCCGGCGATGAGCTTGAAGTCGAAACCTTCGGCATGAGCTTGATAGAGCGAGATCACGTTGGTCCAGCCGAATTGCAGGTCGCCCGAAGTCACCCCCTGGACGATCACCGCGCCGCCGGCCATCGGCACGGTTTCCAATTCGATGCCTTCCGCTTTGAAGAAACCTTTCTCCATCGCCATGAACATCGCCGCATTGTCGACGATCTTCATGTACCCCACCTTGCCCTTGGCCTGCGCCCAGGCGAAATCGCGCGCCAGCGAAAGGCCGGCGACACCGACGGTGACCGTGGTCAGGAAGTTACGACGTGAGATTTTCATCGAGCGGCTCCTTCTCGTCCTGTGCTTAAAATCAGTGATAACGCACCACTAGATTCTTATTACAACCGCGAAACTAATAAAAGTAGTTGGACTGATTGACAAACAAGCTACAGATTCGGGCAGCTCAACCGAGGTTCTACGGATTGGCGTGAAAGGCGGGCTCGCAGCCGCCGCTTGAGATCCTCGCCGACGCCTGGGTCGCGCGCTGAAATATCGACGAGCTCTTGTGGGTCGCCCGCCAAATCGTAAAGTAACGCTTCGCCGCTCTGGCAAGCGGCGATCAATTTATACTTGTCCCACCATATCGCAATCTTAGTTGGCAAGTAATGAACGATACCATCGTATGGATATCGGTAATTGATTGCGACAACATCCGTTGGCGCCGGAACAGCGCCAAATTTGAGCGACTGTCCGTCCATCCAGTGCGGATTGGCAATGCCCACAACATTGAGAACCGTCGGCGCGATATCGAAGGACTGGGTTAGCCCCGCAACCCGTTCGCCCTTTTTCTGTCCGGGGTAGCGAATCAGCAATGGCACCCGGGTGGAATTCTCAGACAAATCTTCACCATGCAAAAAATAGCCGCGTTCGAAGGACTCGCCGTGATCGGCAGTAAGGATCGCTAACGTGTTGTTGACGCTTGCCGTCGCTTCAAGAAACTTTCCCAGCTCCGCGTCCAGAGCTTTAATGGTCATTTCATAGAAACCCCGATAGGCGTCGACCGCCGGCTGAAACACTGGAGCGTATGGCGCGGAGAGCGCCAGTTGGCTGCCATCGACACGAACGGGAGCTGGCTCAAATCCCACAGGAATTTGATAAGGCCAATGCGGTTCCTGAATATGAACAAACAGAAAAAAAGGTGGGGGTAAACGCGCGATCAGATTCTTCACACGCGTCATCGTCTCGCTGATGTTACCTTCCATCGAAGCACGTCTTGGAAAAGCGAGAAGTGGGAAAATCCCCGCAAGATCTCCATACATGCGCCCACTGAAGCGGGTCGGATAGACACCAACATCGGTTAACCAGGAGAACAGGTTAAAGCCGAAGGCCATCTCTTCAGAGATATGCAATCCCGACCTCAAGCTCTGCAAGACCTCCGAGGCATCGCCGTTACTAGTCACGGCACCGATTGAGTACCCGTGGGCGCTCAAAAGGCTCAACAAGTTAAGTGGTTCAGGGCGTGGCGGGAATAATTCGCGATTCATTCTGCCATGGCTCAACGGGTGTCTGCCGGTCAATAGCGTTAGCACACTCGTCATTGTCGTGGTGGCATTTGCATGCATCGCCAAATACGTACTGCTCGACTCGGCAAAGCGATCGATCGACGGTGTGGTCTTGTCCGTGTGCCCATACAGCGACATGCTCTGCGCTCTCAGCGAGTCGGCCACGATCAGGATCACATTGGCCCGATCCGCCGGCACCGCCGCGTTAGCAGCCGCCGCCGCAGGTTTATTCGCGCGGGCGGTCTCAATAATTCTCACGCTCACCGCTATAACCGTGGCGATCAACACCGGTACGACGACGCAAGAAAACATGTCTTGCCAACTTGGAATAATGTCCGTAGCGGGGGTGGGACTGATTTTCCGGCGCCTACGCAAGGCAAGGTACAGTGGGAAAATCACCAACAAGAGCAGCAATCCCACTGCTTTAGTGTTTGCCGGGTCGAGCTGCCAATTATCGAGCCAGCGCTTGAGAAAATAGCCGCTCGCAATGAAACAAGCGGATCGGCAAAGTGATTCATTGACGCGGCGAACCACCGAAGCCTGCCAGCACAGACCGCCGAGGGTGACGACTCCGGCAAGCACCCCGATCCAAACAACTAAGGTCCAAAGCAGCGGCACGCCACTGGTGAAACGGTCAAAAAAAGTCTCGTGACCGCTGCCGTAGACCGCTTGAAACTCAAGCGCCCAAAGGTAAACCACGAAACACAACCACGGTCGTAGGATGAGTCCGAATTGGCAATTCAAGGTGCGGGCGCCACCTAGCATATCGCTGGTCGATTATAAAATGAGATGAGACAAGTCAGGGATTCCTGCCAAATATTTTAGCGAGGGACTGTCCAACCTTGACAACATATTGTTTGATGTAACGCAACCCATAGAAAAACACCGCTAGCGCGCCGTAGAACATGACGTAGAGAAGCTGCGAGATCAGGCCGCTGGTGCCTGGATCGACGTAAGCGAGTGCCTGGCTGGGAATGAACAATCCCAAAGTTACGACCACAAGAGTGCGGTGCTCTAGTCTCAACATTTTTTTGCGCCTCCCAGGTGCCAAACCTCAGCGGCAATTATCGCCGCCTTGACTCTCAAAGACAAATTGTTTTCAAGATGGCCGTCGCGTCGACGACAAGCCGCCGTATGGTTGATCCGGTTACGGCTGCGCCGCTCACGCCACATGTCATTTTTCGCAAAGGAACAATTTGCGGTCAGGCGGAAACGACGGATGGCACTGCACAGCCTTGAAGTGCCCTTTCAAGCAATTCTCCATATCCTCGACTGTGTAATCATCGAGACGCGGCACCACGCTGGCGCCGATCTTTGGCTTCAAAGCGGGGACAAACTCCAACAATAACCAACGCTCGCTCAGCGCCGCGAACAGCTCGCAAATACGCGACATCGGCAACCGTTGCAACGCTACCACATGGTGCATCACTGCCAAACCCATGACCAGTTCACTCTTGAATCGCTCGATCGGCCCTGGGCAGGCTACACCGCCACGGCCAGGCGTGGCTACCGCGCTGAAAACATTGACCGCCAGCGGCAGGATATTCAGCCGATTTGCACGCGCCGTCTCATGACATAACGCCAACGCCGCAGTGTCGGCTTCGCATGCCGTCACACGCGCGCCGTGCGCAGCGGCAAGAGCTGAATATCGCCCGGTGTTGGCCCCGACGTCGAGCACACTCTTGGGCCGTAAGTCAGTAAGAGTATTGCCGACCGCCTGGTATTTTGACTGCCAGTCGCCCGGCGACAAATCGGTCTGGAAGTATTGCTTGTCTGGGTTTCCATAGTAGCGCGCCCAATGACTGGTTCGATGTTTCAGCTCGAGGCTTTCAATACGCTTACGTAGTGCCGTGAAAAATTTAAGCTTGAGCCTTCCCTGTCCTGGTCCGCTGTTGGCCGCTTTGGAAATCGCCAGGAAACGTTGCTGCATCTCTTCCGGCAGATGCTCAAAGAGTTTGCTCACGGCTTTTGGGATTGCCACACCGAGGGTGCGTTGCGGGTGACGCAGCTTGAAGGATGCCGGCAAGGCGGCGAGCAAGTCGCCATCGCTGACACCGGAGAGATAATCGCGCATCAGCCAACGCGCGATGTGATCCTGCCCTGCGGCATAGAGATACAACGGATAGAGAAAAAAATTGCAGAACTGCTGATAGGGCGCCCACAGGATGTCGTCCCGCGCCGGAACGATCGAGCCGGCGTCGACATAGACGGGCCTCGTGCCTTCAAACAGAATGTTCCACGGATGACCGTCTTGAAGCGTCAGTCCTTGCTCGGCTAAGCGAATGCAAAGATCGATTGTTAGCAACGCTGCGTCCCGGAGCATGGCCGGCGGCCATTCATAGCAATAAGACTGCACCGCCACGCGGCGGTGACGCAGTACCGCCTTACCTGAGTCGGTCTTGAGTCCGCTCCACTCACTCTCGATCAACAGCCCATCGCGCACCAGACCGTCAATCACGCCGCTCTTAGCCCATTGTTGCCAGCGCGCCGCATACACCGGATCAAGCGCGCGATAAAGCTCACCGCGCCATTCAAACAGCCGGCCATTGGGATCGACGAAGGACTCGCTCAGCCAGTGCTGTTCTGTGGCAGGTATCATGTCGCGGAGTTCTTGATGAACGTAACGAAATTACAGCGCAGAGTTACGTCGCCTGCCAACCCACCACACCGATCTGCCGGCCGGTTTCGCCGCCCTCGCGGCGGTAGGAAAAGAACTCTTCGGCGGCGCAACGGGTGCAGGGGCCGATTTGGAAGAGTTGCGTGCCGGGCACGCCGGCGGCGCGCAGGATGTCGCGATTGAGCCGGCTCAGATTGATATGGGGCTTGCCGTCTTTCATGGCGATGCTCGGCGTCGTCAGCGCGCCCCATTTTTTCATCAGCGGTGTCGCGACGTCGTCGTTGACCTCATAGCAGCACACGCCGATGGACGGACCCAGCGCCACTTCCAGGTCGCCCGCTCCGACACCGTAACGACGATTGAAGTATTCCACGGTCTTTGCCGCGATGCCGGCAAGCGTGCCGC
This sequence comes from uncultured delta proteobacterium, assembly GCA_963847445.1. GTDB lineage: Bacteria > Desulfobacterota > Binatia > UBA9968 > UBA9968 > DP-20. The sequence goes on from CAWJZV010000048.1 coordinate 160,207, forward strand.
GCCACCCGGCGTGGACCGCGGCCGCCAAGCGCTGCCTGGGCGCGATAAACAATAGCGGCACGCAGTCGGCGGTGAGCACGCCGAGATAGACGCCGTTTTCGCCAGTCACCATGCCGTCGGCTGCGCCGGCTTCTTTCATCTTCTTGTCCGTGACTTCGACGATGGTGTCGGCATGAACCTGTTGCATGGTAACGATCTTGCCGTCGTGGATGCCCATGGCCAACTTCATATCGCAAACGTTTTGGCTGACCACTTGGTTATCGTCGCCGACGCGGTAGGAAACGTTAAGCCCGGCATAGCGGCCGACACTCTTACCGCCGCGCCGGCCCATGAAGCCATGCAGCAAACCATCGTACTTTTGCCACTGGGGGACTGTTAAATGGGTCAATTCCATGGGTGGATTATGTTAATTTCGTCACGCTTACGCAAGCTCGTCGTGGTTCCAAGTCGCAACCGAATAGACGGCTTGGCGTGGCTTCGACCTTGCCGAACCGTGCGGAGCCGAGTAAATTAGCCAGCAATAATGAACAACGGCAACTACACCGACACGCTCAAACAGCCGGGATTCTTTGCCTTTTTCTGCACCCAGTTCTTGGGGGCATTCAACGACAATTTTTTAAAGATCGTGGTCTCGTTCGTCGCCTTGAGCTTGGCCGGCCACGGCGGCGATTTTTACGTCGAACTGATCGCCATCCTGTTTATCCTGCCGTCGGCGCTGTTTTCCGGTTACGCCGGCCATCTCGCCGACGTCTACAGCAAGCGGACGATCCTGGTGGCGGTGAAGGCGATCGAGATCGCCATCATGCTTTTCGCCTTGGCGTCATTTTACTTCGCCGATATCTGGCCCATGCTCGCGGCGGTTTTTCTAATGGGCTTGCACTCGGCCTTCTTCAGCCCGGCCAAGTACGGCATCTTGCCGGAGATGCTGCCGGACAAAGACCTTTCTCGCGGCAACGGCCTATTGGAGATGAGCACCTTCATGGCGATCATCCTGGGCACGTCGCTCGGCAGCGCGATCTTCTCGGTTTGGAAAAATCAACTGCCGCGCATCGGCTTCATCATGATCGCCATCGCCGTCGCCGGCTATTTTACCAGTCTCGGCATCGCCCGGGTGCCGGCATCGGGGGCGGCCAAGCTGCTCAACTTGAACCCCTTCGGCGAAATTACCGATGGCCTGCGCCGGCTGCGTCGGGAAAGGACGCTGTGGTTTACGGTCATCGGCATCTCTTACTTTTGGTTTCTCGGCGCGCTGGTCAATATCAACATTCTCTTCTTCGGCAAAGAGCTGTTGCAGCTCGATGAGTTTCACATCGGTCTGTTGGGGACTTTCTTGGCGATCGGCATCGGCATCGGCAGTCTCGCCGCCGGCAAACTTTCCGGCGATCACATCGAATTGGGTTTAGTACCGCTCGGCTCGGTGGCGATGGGCTTTTGCCTTGCCCTGGTCGCCTGGGCGGCACCGTCCTATCCGCACACCGCACTTGCCTTGGTGCTGCTCGGCTTCGCCGCCGGCCTGTTCGCCGTGCCGCTCAACGCGCTGCTGCAACAGCGCAGCGGCAAAGAAGAAAAGGGCCAACTGATCGCGACCAATAATTTCCTGAACACCATCGGCATCGCCCTGGCCGCGGCGTTGCACTGGTTTTTGAAAACCCCGCTGCAGCTTTCCCCCGATACCATCATCTTGCTGATCGGACTCTTTACCTTGGCCGGCACGGTGGCGATCTTGTACCTGCTGCCCGATTATTTCGTCCGCTTCGTCGTCTGGCTGTTGACCAATACGCTTTATCGCATTCGTGTCGTCGGCGCGCAAAATATCCCGCTCCAGGGGCCGGCGCTATTGATCTGCAACCATGTCTCCTTCGTCGATGCGCTCTTGGTCGGCGCGCCGCAGCCGCGCTTCGTCCGCTTCATGCTGCACCGGGAGTATTACGATCTCAAATCGCTCAACTGGTTTTTCCGCCTCATGCACTCGATCCCGGTGTCGGCGAACAATCGGCGCGACATCGTCGCAGTCGCTCAAGCGGGCGAGAAACGAACTCGAAAACGGCCATGTGGTGTGCATCTTCGCCGAGGGCGCGATCAGCCGCACCGGCCGGCTGCTGCCGTTCAAGCGCGGCTTTGAGAAAATCGTCGAGGGCTCGAATATTCCGATCGTGCCGGTGCACTTGGACCAGCTCTGGGGCAGCATCTTTAGTTTCAAAGACGGCAAGTTCTTTTGGAAGTGGCCGTTGCAATTCCCCTACTCGGTCACGGTCTCGTTTGGCGCGCCGCTGCCGCCAACCTCCACCGTGGTGCAGGTGCGCAACGCCATCTTGGAGCTGGAAAGCGAGGCGGTGGAGTACCGCCGGCTTCCCGGCGATCTGCTCCACGCCAAGTTCGTCGAGATGGCCAAGCGCCACTGGTCGCGGTTCTGCATGGCCGACACCACCGGCACGGAGCTCACCTATGGCAAGGCGCTCATCGCCAGCCTGCTTTTTTGCCGCTGGCTGAGAAGCCATTGCGCCGGCCAGTCGATGATCGGCGTGATCCTGCCCGCCAGCGTCGGCGGCGCGCTGGTCAACATCGCCACTCTGCTAGCGGGCAAAGTGCCGGTAAATTTAAACTTCACCGGCGGCAAAGAAGCCATGGCCGCGGCGCTGGCCCAATGTAAGATCACCACCATCGTCACCTCGCGAACGTTTTTGGAGAAAGCCAATCTCGAGAAAATGGACGGCATGGTTTTCGTCGAAGAGATCCGCCAGACGTTTACCGGCGCGCGCAAACTCGCCACCGCGGTCAAAGCCTATGTCACGCCGGCGCGTTGGCTCAACCGCCGCGCGCGCAAGCAACAGCGCCCCAACGATCTCGCCACGATCATATTTTCCAGCGGCAGCACCGGCACGCCCAAAGGCGTCATGCTGTCGCACCACAACTTAATTTCCAACATCGAGGCGATCGGCCAGGTGATTCAGTTCACGCCGCAGGATCGCATCATGGGCATCCTGCCGTTGTTTCACTCCTTCGGCTTCACCGCGACCATCTGGCTGCCGGTGCTGACCGGCTTCGGCGCGGTCTATCACCCCAATCCCACCGACGCCAAGACCATCGGCGAAACCGTCGAGAAATACCGCGCGACATTGTTGATCAGCACGCCGACCTTCTACGTCAGCTACTGGCGCCGCTGCACCAAGGAACAGTTCGCCTCGCTGCGCTACGTCATCGCCGGCGCGGAAAAGCTGCGCGAGCAGATCGCCAACGGTTACCAAGAAAAATTCGGCATCACCCTCCTCGAAGGCTACGGCTGCACGGAGCTCTCGCCGGTGGTCGCGGTCAACACACCCGATGTCGTCCACGACAAGGAAAAACAGACCGGCCACAAGCCCGGCACGGTCGGCCATCCGCTCCCCGGCGTCGCCGCCAAGGTGATCGATCCCGATAGCGGCGAGACCCTCGGCCCAGGCGAAGCAGGGCTGCTGCTCGTCAAAGGACCTAACGTCATGCTCGGCTACTTGAATCAGCAGAACCTGACCGACCAAGCGATGCGCCACGGCTGGTATGTCACTGGCGATATCGCGACCATCGATGAGGACGGCTTCATCACCATCACCGACCGCCTGTCGCGCTTCAGCAAGATCGGCGGCGAGATGGTGCCGCATATGAAGATCGAAGAGATGATCAACGACGTCCTCGGCAGCCCGGCTTCGGTCGTCACGGCGATCCCGGACGAACAGCGCGGTGAGAGGTTGGTGGTTTTCTACGCCAAGAACGGCGTCCGCCGCGAAGAGCTGTGGGACCGGCTCAACAAATCCGCATTGCCCAAGCTGTGGGTTCCCAAGCGCGAAGATCTCCACGCCATCGACGAGATTCCCATCCTCGGCTCAGGCAAAGCCGATCTGAAAAGAGTCAAAGCGATGGCCTTGGAAAAAGCGATGCGCTTAGAATGGCCAGTCGAGCTTCAACCGCTGCCCAACCAGCATCGGAGGTGACCATGGTCGCCGCGCAACAGATCGTCAAATACTTCGAGCGAGCCACCAAGGATTTCACCCAAGCCCGCGAATATCGCGACCTCGTCGGCGGCGGCGCGGGGATGGCGACCGCCTACGAGTTTTTGCGCAATATCTTTCGCACCCATTATCTCTCGTCGCATATCGTCGCGCTGTGCTTCGCCTCGCTGCCATCGGCGGCCGCCGAGATGTTGAAAGAAAACCTGCTCGAAGAAATGGGCCGGTCGGAGGGCGAGCCGCCACATTCCGCGCTGCTCATGGAAATGGCTCGCGGTATCGGCTTCACTGACGACGAAGTCAATCAACTGATCGCCGATGCGCGCCGGCGCGTCGCGCTGGTCTGCGCCACCCGCGTGCCGGTGGCGACGTTGCGCGAGCTTTGTCTGTCGGTGCTGCTCGAAACCATGAGCTTCGAGTTCATGCTGTCGCGCTGTGCCAGCGAACTGGCCAGCGCGCTGAGCGATCAATATGCCATTCCGCGCTCCGCCCTGCGCTGGTTCGAGCTTCACTCCGAAGTCGATATCCGCCACGCCGAAGAAGCGATCACGGTGATCCAAGACTACAGCGAGTTTCATCAGATCTCCGACGCCCTGTTCGACCAGATCGCCGAATTCACCCTCGGCGATCAGCTATTCTGTCGCCACTATTTTCCGCCGAGCTCGAAGCTGAAAACCCGCAGCAAAGCAGACCGGCCGGCGAGCATCGAGGCGCTGTCGATTTACCGCCTGCGCATTCCGTTTCACCAAGCGTTCAGCCATGCGCTGCACAGCCGCGAGGAAAGCGACGCCATCGTCGTCAAGGTCAGCGGCAGCGACGGCCGTAGCGGTTTCGGCGAAGGACTGGCGCGCGTCTATGTCACCGGCGAGACCACTGAATCGATGATCGCCCGCATCCGCGATTTCCTCGCGCCAAGGATTTTTCAGGAATCGTTTTCCCCAGGGTGGCAAACCATCGAGCAGTTGCAGTCGCTGCAGCCGGACTGGACGCGGAATTCGCAATCAAACAATGGCGTCATCGCCTGGAACGCGGCGTTTTGCGCCGTCGAGCTGGCACTGCTCGATTGGAGCCTGCGCGCCGACCATAGCGCGCTGGCGGACTATCTGCCGCCGGCGCGTTTCGAGGTCGTCTACAGCGGCGTGATCTCCGCCGACAGTCCGAAGGACGCGGCGGCGTTGGCCAAACGAATGGCGCGCTTGGGCCTAGCACAGATCAAAATCAAAGTCGGCACGCCGGGTGACGCCGCGCGCTTGGAAGCAGTGCGCAAAGCGGTGGGCAGCGCCGTCGAACTGCGCGCCGACGCCAACGGCGCCTGGAGCGCGGCGCAGGCAATTGAACAGTTGAAGCTGCTGGCGCCGTTTAAACTCGCCCTCATCGAACAGCCGGTGGCGGCTGACGATATCGCCGGCATGAAACAAGTGCGCGCCCAATGCGGCATCCCGGTCATGGCCGACGAATCGCTGGTCACCATCGAACAGGCGCGCCGCTTGATCGCCGAAAAAGCCTGCGATCTGTTCAATATTCGGCTGTCGAAAAACGGCGGCATCTCCGGAAGTTTGGCGATCGCCAAGCTCGCCGAGGAGGCCGGAATCAAAATCCAAGTCGGCGCCCAAGTCGGCGAGACCGGCATCCTGTCGGCCGCCGGCAGAACCTTCGCCGCCCACATGTCGGAGCTTGCCTGCGCCGAAGGATCCTTCGGCACCTGGTTGCTGAGCGAAGACATTACCTACGACAACCTCGCCTTCGGCCTCGGCGGCCGCGCGCCGCTGCTGAAAAGCCGCGGCTTGAGCGTCACGGTCAAGAAGAAGCCCTCGAACGGCTCACCGTCGAGAAAATCGAATTGCGGCGTTAAACCCATGAGCTTGATCGTCAAAGCGTCGGCTTTTGTCACCGGCCGTCTATGGAGTCGTTGGGAAAAATTGTGCGCCGATCCGGCAACGGTGCAAAACCGATTATTGCTCGACATCATTCAGCGCAACCGCGCCACCGCCTTCGGCAAGGATCATGGGTTCGCGGCCATTGCCAATTTAGCCGACTACCGCAAACAGGTCGCCATCGGCGACTACGAACGGCTACGCCCTTATGTCGAGCGCGCCGAGAACGGCGAAGCTCGGGTCTTGACCGAAGCGCCAGTGCGGATGTTCACCCTGACCAGCGGCAGCACCGGCGCGCCCAAGCTGATCCCAGTGACCGAGACCTCCCGCGCCAACCATCGCCAGCTCACTCGCCTGTGGTACCACCGAGCCAACCTCGATCATCCGGGCTTATTCAGCGGCAAGATGCTCGGCGTCGTCAGTCCAGCCCGAGAAGGGAAAACCGCCGGCAACATTCCCTTCGGTGCCGCCTCCGGCTTGATTTACCAGAGCAGCCCGCGCTGGATCCAGAACGCTTTCGTCCTGCCCTACGAGGTCGCCGAGGTGAAAGACTTCGCCGCTAAGTACTACCTGATCATGCGTGTGGCGTTGGCGCAGCCAATATCGTTTCTCGGCACGCCCAATCCGAGCACGATTCTGCGGCTGGTCGAAATCGCCGACAATAATAAATCTGAAATCATCCGCGACATTCGCGACGGCACCATCAGCGAGCGCTGGCCTATTCCCGGTGCGGTGCGGCAAAAGCTCGCAGCGCGCCTCGATAGAAGATCCCGCCCGCGCGGCCGAGCTCGAACGGCTGGCGAACCAATACGGCGCGCTGCGCCCCAAGGATTATTGGCCACGAGCTGCAATTGATCGGTTGCTGGAAAGGCGGCACGGTCGGTGTGCGCTTGCATGAACTGCAGCGCTGGTTCGGCGAGTCCATGCCGGTGCGCGATTTAGGCTACATGGCGAGCGAAGCGCAGATGACCTTGCCGATATCCGACTCCGGCTCCGCCGGCATACTCGACGTCAGCGCCAATTTCTACGAATTCATTCCGGAGAGTGAAATCGCCAGCCGACAACCGGCAACTCTCACCTGCGCGGAACTCAAAGAAGGCGAAAGCTATTATTTGATCCTGACAACCCCCAGCGGCTTGTACCGCTACGACATCAATGACGTGGTGCGCGTGGCGGGATTTTTTCAACAAACCCCGCTGCTTGAATTTGTCCGCAAGGGGCGCGATGTCACCAACATCACCGGCGAGAAGCTCCACGTCAATCAACTCATCCAGGCGATGGCACAGGCGCAAATCGCAGCCAACATCGCGCCGCAACATTACCGCGGCTGCGCCGATGTCGACCGCTCGCGCTACGCCTTCATGGTCGAGTTCGACGGCGCCAATGCCAACGAAGCATCGCTCAAGCACTTGCTCGCCGCGCTGGAGCGAAACCTTTGTGAGCTCAATATCGAATACGCCCAGAAACGCGCATCGGAGCGTCTAAAGCCGCCGGTGCTTTGTGTGATGGAACCTGGCTGGTACGAACGTCATGCCAGCGCCGCACTGCGCAGCGGCGGCCGCGATACTCAATTCAAAGCCCAACTACTCAGTACGACGCCGGAAGCAGCCGGCGATATCACAGCCGTCATTGAACTCGCCGAACCCTCAAGCCACGGGAGCAAATAAATATGGCCAAGCACGGACCGCTCCTAGCCCTGATAACATTTTTGTTCGCCTGCCGGGTCTTGGGGCAAGCTCTGGTCGCTTTTGTCGGCGTATCCTGGTTACCAGCGATGGAACAATGGTTCTCCGGAGTGATTCCCTACCCCTCGCTGCTGCTCATCCAACTGCTCATGTTGATGCTCATGGTGAGAATCACCGGCGAAGTCTGGCGCGGCACCGGCACCTTCGCCGTCGTGCGCCCCCACTGGGCCGAATTCCTGATGAAATTTGCCGGCGCCTACGCCGGACTGATGATCCTGCGCTATGCTCTGACGATGATTCTCCATCCCGAGATGCGCTGGTTCGGCGACATCATTCCAATTATTTTTCACTTCGTCTTGGCCGGGTTCATATTCGTTCTCGGCCACTATCACCAGGTGATGACCGACTATAAAAATATTCGCACAGTCTTCATCTGCGCTTGTCGAATCCAACGGACGCCGATCAATGACTTACCGCGTAAACTGACTAGCATGCGGTTAAATTGCCGCGGAATTTAACCGCATTCTGAAGATCGCACCTAAGTAGCGAAATCTACAGAAGTATTACTGCCTTCCAGCCACCCGCAGATTGCATGGCCACACCTCGCATGCTAGAAACTTGCTAGTTTTGGAGGACGGAATGAATTTTCAGCAACTGGCGGACAAAGCATTGCAAGGAATTCTACCCGAGCGGGAGGAATTGCGTGAAGTATTGAACGCACCGGACGAACAGCTACCGGAAATCTTGAGCGCCGCCTTCAAAGTGCGCCACCACTACTACGGCAAGCGCGTGCAGATCCATGTCTTGCAGAACGCCAAGAGCGGCCTGTGCCCGGAAGACTGCCACTACTGCTCGCAGTCGTCGGTCTCCGAAGCCCCCGTCGACAAGTACACTTTCATGTCCAAGGAAAAGCTGGTCGAAAGCGCGCGCCAGGCCAAAGCAGCCGGCGCCGTACGCTTTTGTATCGTCAACAGCGGCCGCGGCCCGACCAACAAGGAAATTGACGACATCACCGAGGCGGTGCGCGAGATTCGCGCCCAGACCGGCATGAACGTCTGCTGCTCGTTGGGCTTGATGAATGACGACAAGACCCAGAAGCTCGCCGCCGCTGGCGTCGGCCGGGTCAATCATAATTTAAATACCAGCCGCGAACACCACGCCGACATCGTCACCACCCACAGCTACGACGACCGGGTCGCGACGATTGAGAGCGTCAAGAGCGCCGGCATCGGCACCTGCTCCGGCGGCATCATCGGCATGGGTGAAAGCGATGACGACATCATCAACCTGGCGATGACGCTGCGTGCCATGGACATCGACTCGATCCCGGTGAATTTTTTGAACTCGATCCCCAAGACACCCTTCGAGGCGAAACGCGAACTGACGCCGCAACGCTGCTTGAAGACGCTGTGTTTGTTCCGCTTCGTCAATCCGACCAAAGAGATCCGCGTCGCCGGCGGCCGCGAAGTAAACTTGCGTTCGCTGCAGCCGCTAAGCCTTTACCCAGCCAACTCGATGTTCGTCAACGGCTACCTGACCACGCCCGGCCAAGACGCCACCGACGCGCACCAGATGATCCGCGATCTCGGTTTTGAGCTGGACCAGCCGGCAGCGATTTAGCCACCCATGCGCCTTTGTGAACAGAGCCAGTTTTAATACGCCGCTTTAATTCGCCAATTTAACGTTAGGAGATCGCCATGAAACGTTCCATTTTGGTTGTCACGCTGCTCGTTACTGCCGGCGCCGCCGTCGCAGCCACCTCCGACATGCCCAAACGCAAATCCGGCCTATGGGAAATAACCGTGTCGAGCAACAGCGCCAAGGGCAGCCAGACCATGCAACAATGCGTCGACGAAAAATCCGACGACATGATGAAAAACAACATGGCCGGAACGGAAAAACAGTCCTGTTCCAAGAACGAATTTCGCCGCGACGGCAACAAACTTACCACCGAATCGGTGTGCAAGATGAGCGGCAGCACGGCAACGACCAGGGGCGTTTTCACCGGTCAATTCGACTCCGCTTACAAGGCCGACATCAAATCGACCTACGAGCCACCGCTGCACGGCATGAAGGAGTCGTCATCGACCATGGAGGCCAAATGGTTGGGCGCTTGCAAGCCGGGCCAGAAGCCGGGCGATATCTCCATGCCTGGCATGCCTGACATCAACATGAACGACATGATGAAAAACCTGCCCAAGCGACCGTAAACATCCGATTGCTATCTAGCCGTGCGGGACCGAGCTGGTCTCCCGTCGCTGGGAAGGTTGTAAAATTTTTACTTGCAATGTATCGGCGAAATGCCTAGTTTCTTGTCGCACCTCGTTCTAGACAAAAGAAACATACTATTTGAGGAGGAATCCCATGACTTCATTTCCGAATTTTATGCGGACAATGGCAGTCACCGCCATCCTCGGAACTTTGTCGATGAGCGCGCCGCCAACCTCACGGTCCCAGGAAAAACCTGCGCCCAACGTCCAGCCAGCGCCGACGACGGTGCCCGGCCGTCCAGACATTCCCAATGCGGAGGTGGCGAAAACTTTGCGCGGCGTGCCGCAGCCGCCGTTCGCCACACCGGCGGAGAAATTACAGATCGGCCAGCTGAAAATGCCCAAGGGCTTCAAGCTCGAGGTTTATATCAGCGGCATCGCCAATGCCCGCTCGTTGCGCATCGGCGATAAAGGCACGGTGTTCGTCAGCAACCGCCAACTCGACAAGGTCTATGCCGTCGTCGAGCGTAGCGGCAAGCGCGAAGCCAAGGTCATCGCCTCCGGCCTCGACCGGCCCAACGGTCTCGCCTTTCACAACGGCACGCTCTACATCGGCGAGGGCACAAAAATCTCCAAGCTGGAACGGATCGAAGACAATCTCGACAATCCCGGCAAGCCGGTGGTCATCTACAGCGACCTGCCCAATCACCAGTCCCATGGTTGGAAGTTCATCGCCATCGGTCCGGACAACAAGCTCTACATAAACGTCGGCGCGCCATGCAATATCTGCGAACCGCCGGCGGAAAATGCCCAGATCCGCCGCATCAATCTCGACGGCAGCGGCGCGGAAGTGTTCGCCCGCGGCGTGCGCAACTCGGTCGGCTTCGACTGGCATCCGATCACCAAGGATCTCTACTTCACCGATAACGGCCGCGACTGGCTGTCGGAAGATTTGCCGGAAGATGAATTGAACCGCGTCACCAAAGTCGGCCAGCACTTCGGCTTCCCCTACTGTCACCAGGGCAACTTCACCGACCGCGAGATGGGCTGGGGCCGATCCTGCGACGAATTCACCCCGCCGGTGGCGTTGATGGGGCCGCACAGCGCCGCCCTCGGCCTGCGCTTCTACACCGGCACCATGTTTCCCCGCGAATACCGCAACGCCCTCTTCATCGCCCGCCATGGCTCGTGGAACCGCACCAAGAAAATCGGCGGCGATATCGTTGTCGCGAAGTTGAACGTCGACGGCACGGTAAAATCCGTGCAGCCATTTATCACAGGCTTTCTCAACAACAACGAATACTGGGGCCGGCCGGTCGACGTCCACGTCATGAAAGACGGTTCGATGTTGATCTCCGACGATTTCGCCGGCGCGATTTACCGCGTCACCTACAGCCCGCAGATTGCCAGTCGTTAAGAACTCACGGCAGCCGCCGCGGCCGGCTCCGGCGGTGCACGCTGGCCAATCTCCATTGCAACGCCAATATCGTTCGCGCTCTGGCCGCGGCGTCTCTTCTACTGGTCGCGGCGCTCACGGCACCTGCAGCGACCGCGGCAACCATTGATGAACGGCTCGCGCCTTGCCTCGCCTGCCATGGCGAAAAGGGCCAGTCGCTCATCCCCGAAGTGCCGTCTCTCGGCGCCCAACCGGTTTTTTTTCTGTCCGTGCAGCTGCTGATGTTCCGGGAAAAAATGCGCAACCTCGAGCCCATGACCGGCATGATGCAAGGCTGGAGCGACGACGACCTGCGCCGCGCCGCGGCGGCGATCGCGAAACTGCCCGCGCCAGCGCACAATCCGAGCGCGCATGATCCCGCTCGCGCCGAAAAGGCCCGCGCCTTGATCCAGCAAAACCGCTGCAATTTTTGCCATAAACAGGACTTTTCGGGAGAGGAAAACGCGCCGCGTCTGGCCGGCCAACGAGAAGATTACTTGCTAAAAGCCCTACGCGAGTACAAGAACAATAGCCGGCGCGCCTACGACGCCGTCCATGGCCGACGCGCTCCATCCGCTCACCGACGCCGACTTTCAAGACCTCGCCCACTATCTGAGCCGTCTGAGGTAATCGAGCAGCTTCACTGCGAAGAGGGTTTCACCACGAAGGCACGAAGGACACGAAGGTTTCGGATGATTAATATTCCGAACTTCGTGATCTTCGTGTCCTTCGTGGTGAACATCTAATTTCTTATTTGTTGCCGCTGTGCCGCGCTGCGCTCTTTGCGGTTAAATCTTCGAGTCCCTACTTCCACCAACTGATCAAAACGACCCCGCTGATGATGAGCAACGTGCTGACAACGATGCGCAGCGTCACCCGCTCGACGTCGCGTAGGAACAGCGCGGTGAGGATCAGCGAAAACAACGGCGCGGTGCTGCTCAAGGGAATCACCACCGAGACTTTGCCGAGATCCAAAGCGTGGTAGATCGACGTCATGGCGAAGCTGACCGTGATTCCGGCGGCGAGAAACCACCAGACGCACTGGCGATTCATTTTCCAGCTCTCTTGAGTCTTTTCGACGTACCACATCACCAGCAGCGAAACGATCAACGACGAAGTCGCGGTGACTGCGGCGGCGAGAAACGGATGGGGCACGGCGGCCATGCCGAACTTGCGCACCACCTGAGACGCGCCCGCGAGCGCCGAGGCAGCGATGGGAAACCAGAGATAGACCGCCGAGCCGGCGAGCTTCATCGCCCCGTGGCGCCACGACAACAGCGTGATGCCGCCGATGATCATCAGGGTCGCGACAATGATCGGCAAGGTGATCTCCTCGCCGAGAAAGACGATCGCCATGGCCGCGCTGAACAGCGGCGTGCTGGCGCGGATCGGATCGGTGATCGCCACACCCAACGCATCGATGCCCTTGTAGGTGAGCAATCGTGTCAGGCCGGGCTGAAAGAATCCGACACCGACGAAAATCAGCAACGAAGCCAGCGTTACATTGGCCATCGGTACGAACAGCAACGCCATAGTCCAGAGAAAGACGATATTGATCAGCAGAGTGCTGATCACGCCGGTAGCCGGGTTCGAGTAGCGCAACGCCTTTTTCATAAAGATGTTGTGCACTGCGAACAAGAAAGCGTTGGCAAGGGCGTAGAACTCAGCGGGAATGGAACTCATGTTGCGGAGCGAAATCGACGGTGAATATTATTTGCAGGACCAATGCCGTAGAGCGAGCTATACAGGCTCGCCAACCTAAGCGCAACAAACCATCGACGGTGCAACGAAAACGATTATGCGAACTGATGTCTACCTGCTCTAAGACGATCGACTCGAGAAGTCGACTCGATGTCGCGTCTTTCCGGCGCAGGCCGGAATCCAGATTTGTCTATTTCCGGGAAGCCAAGACGAAGATGCTACTGCGCTGCGAGGCTATCCTGAACCAGGTCGAAGGACCGGGATGACAGATTACCACCTGAGGACAGACCGCATTCAATTCTCAGCGCTGGCGAGAATGACATCGGCGGCCTTCTCGCCGACCATATAAATCGCGCTGACGATAAAAAAGCCGGGGATGCGCGGAAACACCGAAGCGTCGACGACGCGCAGTCCTTGCGTGCCATGGACGCGGAAATCGCTGCTCAGGACGCCGCCCTTGTCTCTGGGGCCGATCGCGCAGCTGCACGAGGCATGATGTCCCCAGGCATTGTCGCGCACGAATTCTCGCAACTCATCGTCGGATTGATATTGTTCGCCGGGCAACTTCCTCCGCGGCGATCAGCCCTTGTTCGCGCAAATCCTTGGTCATCGCCCGGACAAATTGAATTCCCTCGACGACGGCGTCTAAATCCTTGCCCTGGCGATCGCTGCCTTCGTCGAAATACCTGAAGTCGATGTTTGGCGGCTGGCGTGGATCGGCGGATCGCAGCGTGACCGTGCCGGCGCGGTTGATCGTGCGCGCCTTCAGAACGATCCAACTCAAGTAGTTCTGCCGCTCGGCGATCAGTTTCGAGTAGCCGGGGAAATAACCGCGGAAGTTGCCCACCAGACCGGCGCAAAGCAGATCAGGAATCTGATCCTGTTTCGACTGCTTGACCACCGCCAACACGCCGCCGTTGGTGGTATAGACGCCTTTTTTTCGCGTCAGCCACTCATGAAACTGTGAATCGCCTTTGGCGAATTTAGCGCTGGCCAGCATTTGCCAATCCTCTTTCATGCGATTGACCACGCTAACCTCGTAGCGGTCTTGGAGATTCTTGCCGACTCCGGCCAGATCCACCCTGGCGTGTCGATGCCGCTGCGGGACAACTCCTCGCGCGGACCGATGCCGGAGAGCATCAGCAGTTGCGGCGTATTGAACGCGCCGCCGGACAGAATGACTTCACGAGTGGCGCGCGCCTGACGCAGTTCGCCGGGGCTTTCGCTGCAATTGGCGTGGGCTCGGTACAGCCGCTCGCCTTTGAGATATTCCACCCCGGTGGCCCGTTGTTTGCTGTCGAGCAAGACTCGAGTAGCCAGCGCATGACACTCGACTTGTAAGCGCTCGGGAAATTTTTCGGCGACGCTGACAATCCGTTCGCGGCTGCCGATCCGCGTATGGTCACGGGTCGTCAACGGCACGAGACGCAGGCCTGACGCGTTACCCTTCACCTGGCGCCAATCGTTAGGATCGGCGCGGGTTTTAAAGAAACTGCGCAAACGTTTCAGGCGATGGCCGATCTGCGCCGATGCGTCCTGCGCCAGCTCTTCCAACACTTTGCGCAGGTGGCGGTTGCCCAAAGATTCCATCGGCATGGCCACTTCGGTGGTGAGCCAACCGTCGAAGCCATGCCGAGCCGGATTGAAGCCGGTCAAACCGGCGATCCAGCGTTTCAGCGGCCGATGCCGGCAGTCTTCAAGAAGCTCGAAGTAGCGGCGCATGTTGTCCGCGCGCCACGACGAGTCGCCGGTCAATTGCGCAATGTCGTCCCAGTCCTGGTTGTGCGGGTAGACGAAGATCATGGCGTTATGCGCCGTACAACCGCCGAGCGTGCCGGCGCGCGGATAGAGCACGCCTCCTTGGGCAGCGCTGTACTTAGTATCTTTAAGTTGGCGTTGCTCGTCGGCATAATGGCGCACGAAGAAATCCCAGCGCATCGCTGGATTCTCCGAAGCGAAAGCGTGAAAAGCCGGAACTTGGTAGTCTTCTGGCAGCCGCGGATCGGCGAGCTCGCCAGGATCGCCGCCGGCTTCGAGCAGCAGCACGGAGCGGCCCGCTTCGGCCAAGCGCGCCGCCACTGTGCCGCCGCCCGCTCCCGAACCGACGACGATGTATTCGTACGCGCGCGCGCCAGCGGGGGCTTCGGACATGGGATCGAAACTGCGCGACAGTGCGGTTAAAACGTTTTCAAGAATTCGATCAGCGCGCGCTTGTCTTCGTCGCTCAACGCCGGCCCTTCTTTAGACAGGGCCGTGCCGAAATAGTGACCCTTGTTGACCACGAAGTCAGGACACTTGCTCACCTTCAACAAGTCCGGCACCAAGCCTTTGAAAACTTCAGCAGCCTCTTTTTCGCTCTTGCCTTCGACCGCCTTCAGATCGGCCTTGATCTTGAGCAACAGTTTGGCGAGATCGAGCTTGCTGCTATCGAGATCGATATTGGACAGCAAATTCACCGGCGTCCCTTTCGGGATGGGACCGATCTCGATGCCCTCTTCACTGAAAAGCCAGGGGAACCAGCGGTTGAGCCAGCCGCCCCAGCTGAGCATTTTTTCCAATAGCGGCGAGACAAAACCTGGCGCGATCTTGATGTAGCTGGTCTCCGTGGTGCGATAGATAAAGCCCGGCACTTTGTCGCCGAGAAGCGGATCCTTGTCGCGCTTCTCCGGCCAGAGCATCTTCTCGATGGAGTCGTTGAACGAATCCATGCGCCCCTCGACGGACGGACTGGAGTTAAACTTGCCCACTGAGTTGTTCAACAGGAACGGCGCCGTCGACCACAGACCGATCAACGATGGCACGCGCGTATAGCCGCGCCCGCCCGCGGGCATTTCGTATTCCCAGGGACTGCCGTCGATGGGATTGTGCACGGTCAGCTTGCCCACCGATGGCAAATCCTTATAACTCTGGGAGGAAAAGTTGTCCCAAATATTGCCCCCGAGAGCGTTAGTCGCCAGCGGACTGCAAGCGTTGGTCTGCAACAGCGTCACCGGGATGCGCCGCTCCGTGGAGAGATAGTTGTCCGCGAGAAAATCGTCGGCCAAGACCTTCTCGGTCATCTTTTTCTTGAAGTCGTCGGTCTTGCTCCAGGCCCAGTATTGGTCCCAGTTCTTGTCGTCCACTCCCGCCGGCGCATCGGGAATCTTGCTCGAATGGCAGCGCGCGCAGTTCTCGGCGAAGACGACTTTGCCGCGCTGGAGCGTCGCCTTATCCTTGCTCAGAAACTTCTCCCCGCCGGGCGCATCCTTCAACAGATCAGGTTTTGCCGACTTGAGAAAAAACAGCGCGACATCCGGGGTCTGCTCCTGGGTGGCGTTCCAATAGCTGGAATTCTTATTGGCATCGGCGATTTGGATCGGCGTCACTTTTTGGCCGCCGACCAAGGCGTTGAAATGGAGCAGCCATTCCTCACTGAACAATCCGATGTTGATATAGACCCGATTCAAGGCGCCGAGGATGCCGACCGAGTCGGCGCCGTCTTTCAAAACATGCGCGGTCCAAACTTTGTCCGGCTCTTTGTAATACTGCGGCAGCACGGCGGTCTGCTTATAGTGTTGGAACTGCTTATTGTTGACACCGCCGCCGGCGAGTTTCTCCTCGCCCCAACGCTCGGCGATCTTGAGCCGGGCGCCGACGTTGTAGACCGCGTTCATCGTGCGCGGGTTGTTGATGTAATCGGTCGACACGAACGAAGTATCGAGGGTTCCCGGCAACGAGGTGTGGATCAACTGGTAAACGAAATTCGCCGAATCTTTTTCCCAGAACAGCACGCGGTCGACCCAAAAATATTGCGAGCCGGGATTGGAGTTGATGTTTTCCCACTTGGGATTCTCCGGATCTTCCGGCGGTTTTACCGGGCTCGGCCCGACATGGCAAAAGCCGCAAGACATGCCGACGCGGTAGGGGCGCACCAGATTCTTGTCGTTGTAGTATTTCGGGTCGGTGTAAAATCTTTCCGCATCCCATTTCTTGGCCGCCGCTTCATCGAAATCCGGATTGGGAAACAAGCGCAGACCGAGGACTCCGGTGGCATAGCCGTAATAAGAACCGACCGGCAGATTCTTGCCGCGCGCGCCGATTTTCACGCCGGGATATTTTTGCTCATTTTCAAAAGGGTCGGCGGGACAATCCTTGCTCCGGGTGTCGAGCCATAAGCCAAAGCGGTCGGCATTGGGCCCCTTGGGCTTTTCGAAACAAGGCTCGTTGACTACACCGAGATACTCCCAGCGTTTGTCACGCGTCAGATGCGGCACCTTGGGATGCGACGAAATTATTTTCAACAGGTCGACGACGCCGAAACTTTTACTGATCAGATGGTCCCAGAAGCGGTCATTGCCGCCGGTCCAGACGATCCAGTTGTTGCGTCCTTTGACTTCCTCGCTGGTGAGCGCGACAGCGCCATCCATAGCTTTGAAATAATCTTCATCGGCGGCGGGAAAACTTTTCGCGTCGCGCCCGGCTAAGAGCGCTTCGTCTTTGACGCTTCCAGGCTCTGGCGGTTTCTTGCCGCACGCCGCGGCAAGCAGCGCGGTCACCAGCAGCACCAACAGGCTCTTCGACAGATAGCGGTTCATGTAAACTCCCTTTCAGCGAGAAGTCATTATCAAAGTAACAGGGTGAGATTTGAAACTTATCCGGCGATTTTCCTGAAAAATACCGCAAGTCATAGGGATATGGCAAGAAAATTTGTAAAAACGCAGCTCAGCCAACCGAGTTCCCGGCGAATTTACCCAGCAGGATACACCGTGGCGAGTGTCACACAGCTGCAACGGTTGCCTGGAAGTTCATTAGTGGCGTATATTACGAAAACTTAGATAGCCGATGAACTCCTCACTTGGTATGGACGGTTACGCGCGAGAAACTGGTAAACATGGCAAATAGCCAACAACAGCGCCGACCGACGGCGCCGCCGGTGCTCAAATTATTGCACGAGACGCTCTTCGCGCTGCTCAAAATCGAACGGCGCTTCGATCCGTTTTTCCGCCCGGCACTCGACGCAATTGTTCCAAGAGCCGCTGGCGCGCGGTCTGCAATTTCTCACCAACTTGTTGCGCGACAAGGAAACTCTGGGACTCGCCGAAGAGCGCAAACTGCCCGACGAAGAGGCGTACTTGGATTCAATTATCAGCGAGATGACCGCCTACATGCGGGAACTTTACCAACCCGGCAGCTACCAACGCGGCGGCAATACTAAAACCCATGGGGTTGTCCGTGGTGAATTCACCGTGCGCGGCGATCTGCCCGCACCCTATCGCCATGGCGTGTTCGCGCAGGCACGGACATTTCCCGCCTGGGTGCGCTTTAGCGGCCCAGGGCCAGCCTCGCCAGCCGATATCGATGACGTCGGCGTGCTCAGCATCGGCATCAAACTCATGGGCGTGCCAGGGCAGAAACTCTTGGACGACGAAAAGTTCACGCAAGATTTCACCGGCATCACGACGCCGATTTTCACAACCCCCGACGTCAAGGAAAACGCCAAGCTCCAGGCGCGCAGCCGGGTCGGCTTGCCGCTATTCTATTTTATCAGTCCCTTCGATTCCCACCTGCTCGACGCCCTGATGCAAGGGCTATGGGCGCGCACTCATACGAGCCCGCTCGAAGCCCGTTATTGGGGTTGTGTCCCCTATTTGCTCGGCGCCGGCACAGCGATGCAATACACGATCGTGCCAAAATCGCCACGGCGCAGCCGCGTGCCGCGCCTGCCGTTGCGCCCACCGGATGATTACCTGCGCGAAAACATGGCTGCAACCCTGAGCTCAGAAGATGCCGAGTTCGACTTCATGATTCAACTGCAAACCGACGCGCACCTTATGCCCGTCGAAAACGCCTCGGTTCGCTGGGCGGAAAATCTTTCCGCCCCTAAACCGGTCGCGACGCTGCGCATTGCCAAACAGAAATTCGACTCACCGGCGCAGCTCGCCTTCGCCCATCGGCTCTCCTACAATCCCTGGCACAGCCTCGCCGAACATCGTCCGCTCGGCAACCAGAATCGCGGCAGGAAAAGAATTTATCAGGAACTCTCCCGCCTGCGCCAGGAGATGAACCAGACACCGCACCGCGAGCCGACTGGGGACGAGGTATTCTGAGCAGTCTGAATAATTACTTCGATGGCAACCGGTATCGAGCAAAGACGCGTCAAGGCTAACGGCATCGACTTCAATGTCGCGGTCTCGGGCTGCGAGCGACTCTCCTGCCATTTTCTGCTTGCACGGCTTTCCAGAAGGCTCGATCAGTTGGCGACCGGTGATGGAAGCGCTGCCCGAGGCGCGATTCTTTGCGCCCGACCTGCGCGGCTACGGCCCCACCGATCATCCGCGCGACGGTTACGATGTCTTCACCTTGACCGACGACATCAAGGCGTTGATCGAAGCGCTCGGCGTCGATAAACCGGTGCTGGTCTGCCATGACTGGGGCGGCGCGCTGGGATGGATATTCGCGCACCGCTTTTCGCACCTGATTCGCAAGCTCGTGGTTATCAATTGCACGCATCCAGAGACGCTGGTCCGCGCCGTGCTCCATTTCGAGGATTTCCAGACGATTCGGATTCCGTGGGTGCCGTTTTTCCAGATCCCATGGCTTCCTGAAGCATTTTTTGCAACAGAGCTAGGGAGAAAACTTCTGAAACTCTCTTTCACGCTGCGCGAGGGCCGCACCGGGACGATGAACGTAAAGCTTGTCGACGAGCTCGTCGCGCGTTTCCAAAATCCCGACGACCTGCGCGGGCCGATCGAATATTACCGCGAAATGGTGCTCACCCAGCTGGTGCCGAGCCGGCGGGCGAAACTCGCGGCAGTCTACCGCACACCGATCACAGTCCCGGTGACGCTGGTGTGGGGCGCCGAGGATGGCGCGCTGTCTGCCCGGGTAGCGATGAACAGCGCCATCGATGCGGGCTGCGAAGTCGAATGCCGGCCTCTTCCCGGGGTCGGCCACTTCGTGGGCCTGGAGGCGGCCGACAAATTGGCCGGTGAGATCAGGCGCGTGCTGATTGAGAGTTGACGTCTAGTGAACTCAGACTCTGCGAAATTTGTCGATGTCACGAACGCCTGCTGGGGGCGCGCCACATTGCCGGTTGCAGCAAACATTTCCCAGCACTCGCGGTATCGTGAGCTTCGCTCCAGCGCCGCAGGCGACACTGCAATCGGCGCGGCAAGTAAACAAGCCACTTCGCGTCCGGGGTAGTCGCCCCGCCGGCGACCAAAGGGAATGCTCGCCCCCTTTGGATGTTCCATTTAATGGTGCCCGCAGCAAGCTGAGGGTATGTTTAGATTTATCTCAATCGCCCAGTGAGGCGAGGTACCACAAGGCGCGAATGCTCGGGAGAAAAAAATAGCCGCCGCCGCGCACCGTGACAAATTGCGGCAGACCATGGATACGCCGTGGCAGACCGGAATCCTGGGGGATGGAAAACGCATCCGTGACGGGACAACCGGGAATCGGCTGGCGGTTCCCCATCAATGGATCGCTCTCGCCGGACAGGCCATCGAACTTGGTCGCCATTACCCAAGCGTTTTGCACGAACTCGAACTGTCGCGCGATGTTGGCGTTGATGCAGATGAAGTAAAGCCCACGCTCGTGGTCGTCGACCGCGCCGCCACTCAGCGCCTGCGCGCGTGACAACGCGCTTCCATAACCCCGGCCGCGCCGGACAATTCGATGGAAGCGCGTCGAAGATACCAGATCGTCACGAAAACTTTTGCGATGGAAGCCCAAGGTACGCATGAGCCACTGGAACCAGCCCTGGGTGCCGTACGGCAAATCGCCGTTACGGGGATTCACCCGGCGAATATGGGCACCGAACGGGCAGCGAGTGCCGTCGCTGTCCGATTCATAGGTGAATCCGTCCAGCTTCATGGCATCATTCGCAGCCTGATCGGCGCTGGCAAACTGGCCATTGGATAGCGACACAAGCGGTTCACCGTTCATGCGCCGACCCACCATGGCTTCGGCAAGTTTAGTTTGATCCACGACATTGCCCTCGGTCTGTCGATCGAGGAAGCGCCAGAAACCCGCGACATCCTGTGCCAACTGTCGCAAAACAAGATAACTGCCATTGCGCCCCAGATCTCTTTGGTCGGTAAACTCAGCCGCTGGCAACAAGCCAGCAGTGCTATCGTCGCCGCCGGGGAGCAAGGGCCGGTCGCAATATTTGCCATATTCGTTTGGATAGCCGAGGAGGAACTCCCCCAACGCCGTCAGGTTGCTGTATTCGGGCTGATCGCCGGGCAGTTTTTTCGTTTGATCCCAGTCCAGCTGCGGCTGGCTAATGCCATCTTTGAAACCAAACGGTTCGGTGTCGCTTAAGTCCGCGCTTGGCAAGCATTGCAAAACCGTGAAGGCATCATCCCAAGAGCCGTTCTGCACGGCATTCTGCCAGCGCTCGAGAGCGCCCGCTTGGGCGTAGAGCATGACGAGCAAGTGCGGCATTTTTTCCGCGCCGCCCCAATGCCATTGCGACGGCGCGTTCGCTGCGATATCGCCCAACCGGCGCGAACGGCTTTCTTCGCCGGCCATGCCGGAAATAAATTCCGGAGAAAACTTCTCAAGGATCGGCCGCGGCAGGCCAATGGCGTCGAGTCCTTCGCCGGTAAAGGCCACTTGCAGCGCGTGTTGCGGCGGCGGCGCGACCGCCGTGGCATTGGTCACCGGCGCCGTCCGCAGCCAGGATCGAGCCGCGGCGGGATTCTTGATCCGCAATAGGAAAAAACCAGCCGCCGGCAAGTGGCCGTAACCGTATCGGACGATGCCTTGCACATCGCTATAGTCGATGATCGCGCTCATTTATCCTCGCGTCCAAATAAACAAGAATTTCGCCTGCGGGGCATTAACCCCGCACGCGACCAAAGGGGATGCTCGCCCCCTTTGGATTCCCCATTTAATGGTGCCCGCAGCAAGCTGCGGGGAATATTAGATTTAAATCAGTTTTAACCATCGGCGGATCTCATCGTCGCTCATGAAGTTTTTCGTCAGCCCCTCGCGAATTCGGCTATTGATCTCCAGGTCGAATGCAGTGAGTCCTGGATGGGCGTTGTACCAGACCTCGGTTGGCAGCTGATGCCGGCGAATATAATTCTTAAACTTCTGTTCATCCTTGGCGCCCTGCAAGATCAGCCAATTGGTCCGGGGATAACCGACGCCGTTACTGAAGACAAGATTCAGCCCCCAGCCGACTTTGTTGATGAAATCGTCCATGTAGCCTTCCAAGCTGCCGTCGTAATTGCTGGCGAAGAATAGACGGGTTTTGCCGTCGAGAAATACCCAACGGGCAAAGTGAATCGTACCGACACGGGTAAGATGGCCGCGGCGATAAAGATGGCGGGCGCCGTAGTCGAGTATCCAAACAAAGAAACTTACCGTCCAGCGGCGAAACAGACCGGGCTTGACGGCGCCGATGGCGCTAAACTGATTGGTCACGTCGTGATCTTCCAGCCCGGCGAGCCGCCGTACATGATCTCGATCCGGCCTTGGGGCAATCTCCGGATCGGCGGTCTCGCGCCGCCGCAGCTGATAGGCAAAAACCGGCAGATAGAGAATCAACCACGGTGCGAGAAATATTAAAACAACAGGCACGCCCAAAAGATGCAGCAGATTACCGATTCGCCAGCCGATCGGGGTGGCCGCTGCGGGTGACAACGTCAGGCGCTGCGCCGCGATCTCGTCATCGACAAACGCGATCAGTTTCTGCCAAATTATTCGCGGCTCCTGGAGTGCGAAGTCGGCCGTTTGACCGGCAAGATAACTCACCAGGGCATGGTGCAGAGCGCTCTCTTCATGAATCTGCGCCACTGTGCGTCCGATCCAATTGACGTACATCGCGGCAGGGCGCTGCGAGTGATCCTTCAGCCACTGCAACAGGTCATCCGTCGAGCCGAGCCCTTCGCAGTGGGAAAAGATCTGCCGCAACCCCTTACCGGCGTGGCGCACCAAGGACTCGAGAAAATCATCACCATCGCCGTCGCAATCGCCGAGAAAGAGCAAGGAAGGCTGCAACGGCAGCGGCGCGATACCATGCTGTCTGATATCTTCGCGAGTAGGATCGTCGAGAATCACCAACCGGGCAAAATGCAGTTGGCCAAACCGCGCAAAGGGCAGGATCGAGTTTAACGGATCGACGACACCGGGACGTGAGTTCAGCGATTCTAATAGTTCACTCAATGCAGCTTGCCGGCCGGCAGCGATCGGCGCGACCACCATGAAATGGGACTGAGGCGTCACAGCGATTCTCGATTACCCGCGCGGATTGCCCATGAATAGCAAAGAACGACAGAGAGACAGGGTTGCTCCGAGCATTTAAAACTTGAGCGCGAAATCGATCAGCCGGGTCTTGTCCCAATAAACTTTTCCCAGGTAGAGTCCCGGTTCGATCTCGCGAATCTCGTCGCGGATCCACTGCGCGACGATCGAGGTATCCGAGTAATCGAGCACGATGCATTCTTTGCCGTCGAGCCAGCTCGGCCCCTTGTAGACTTTGGCGAGGATGGCGTTGAGACCGAAGGGCAGGATTTTGTTCTTCAACACGCCCTTTTTGGCGTCGAAGACTTTGCCTTGCCAGGCGAAGTGACTGACGAAACTCGCAATATTCGAACTAAAACTCGTTCCGGGGGCGACAATCGCGGTGCCCTCGGCTTCGCCGTCGGGAATTTTGCCCACCGGACTGTTAGTGAAAAGCGTGTCGAGCTCAGCTTGCGACATGCTCAAAAGTTTAGCGACATCGTACGCCATGATGGTCTCCTCCATTGCACCAGTCGAGATCCGCGTTTGCAAAGCCGTGCAACCGCGCACCGCCGAAGGGTAAATTTACTTGGACGAAATGAGTTTCACACAACCCCACTGGATTCGTCAAGATTTTTTTGCCGCAGCGCGATTTTTAGAATTCATACACGAGGGCGACTAGCGCGCGTCGATTGCGCAATCCGAGCGGATTTGGCAAAGTCCCGACAAGAAAAATCCGATGAGCACAAAAACCGCGATTCTCTCCATCGGCAATCTCACCGCCGAAAATCTCCCGACCCTGCGCGCAGCGTTCCAAGCCGTGCCCGGCGTCGCCAAGATCGACTTCAGCTTGGAGCGCAGCGTCGCCGTACTCGAATTCGACCCTGCCCTGGCGCATATCGACGACTTCTTGCGCGCCGTGCTCAAGGCAGGATTTCAGGTGCTGTAGCGAATTGAACGTAGCCGAGGATGGCGGATCGATGATCGAGGATGACATTTCGCCGATTCGCGATCTTCCATCTTCCATGTTCGACCGAGTCGCGATCGACGCGTGCAACCCACTCTCGTGGATCGGCCTAACGATTTCACCGAACCTATTGGTGCGGACGTTTCGCGTGCTTCGGCGGGGACAACGTGTGGCGGGAAACCTACCCACGATAATATGCGCCTTAGGGAGCAGAGTGGTAATAATTATACGGCGTTTTTCGTATTACAGACTTCGTCTTCGCCAGTAACCAGGACGACGGCGTCCATGTGCTACGGCCACGACTTGGATCGTTGCTTCGGTAATTTCGATAAATCACAGCGTAGGGAAATCGGCGAAGAAGATATTTTCTTGTGTCGTGCGAATGCTGCGGCCAGCGCGCCGGACCGTTGCGGATGCTCAGGGTATCGCCGGCTGAGATCGTCAATGCGAGCAGCCGAAATAAGTTCGACCTCGTGTTCTATTGTAAAGACCGCCAAGCAAATCGGCGTGACGATTCCGCCGAATGTGCTGACAAGAGCGGAAAGGCTAATCAGAAAAGGCAAAATGAACAGAGGAAAGCGATGAAGAGAAGAATCGGTTTCGGGTTACTGACAGCTGCCTTGCTGACTACTCCGATACTGACCGAGGCGCAGCAATCCGTCAAAACTCGCACGGATAGGGTTCCTCAGTAACGCCTCTCCCGCGGCGATCTCGGCACGCACGGAGGCATTTCGGCAGGGGCTGCGCGAGCTTGGATACGTGGACGGAAAAAACATTGTCATTGAGTACCGATATGCAGAGGGGAGTGTCCGAACGTCTCGCCGCATTCGCGGCCGAACTTGTGCGTCTCAACGTGGAAGTCATCGTCACTACCGGCGCGACGGTAACCCGCGCCGCCAAGGAAGCAACTGCTATGACTTCCATTGTGATGGCGCAGGATATCGATCCTGTTAACAACGGATTTGTCGCTAGCCTGGCGCGGCCGGGCGGTAACATCACTGGACTGTCAACGCTTCACCCGGAGATTAGCGGTAAACGACTGGAGCTGTTAAAAGAGATCGTTCCTCGGCTGTCGCGTCTAGCCGTCCTCGGCACCTCAACGGTCCCAGGCAACGCACAATCGCTTAAAGAAACCGAACTCGTCGCGGCGGCGTTCAAGGTGAAGGTTCAATACCTAGACGTGCTAGGTCGTCGCTGATATTGAGCGTGCATTCCGGGAGGCGAGCAAGGGGCGTGCTGACGCGATCCTGGTGTTTACCGGTCCTGTGTTCAACTCTCGTCGAGCACAAATTGCGGACTTCGCGGTAAAGAGTCGTCTGCCAGTCACATATCCACAGGACGAGTACGTGGAAGACGGGGGGCTTATGAGCTACGGCGTGAGTTTCACTGATTTGTTTCGCCGCGCTGCTACGTATGTCGACAAGATTTTGAAAGGCAGAAAGCCCACCGACCTACCGGTGGAGCAGCCGATCAAGTTCGAGTTCATCGTCAATCTGAAAGCTGCCAAGCAAATCGGCCTGACGATTCCGCCGAATGTCTTGGTGCGGGCGGATAGAGGTGATTCGGTGAGGTAAATATAAATAACATCGGTCTGCAGTCAGTTGTCAGTAAAAAACATCGAATACTATATCCATGACTGAAATTATTCTCTTCTTGCTACTAGCGAATGATCTTTTTGACTACGTGCCCTCCACGTTTCCGCGCAGCTACCAACGAAAATCCCTCGGATTGGATATCTATCTGCTGCATCCGCCTACGACTAACTCGGTCCGCATTGTATCATTTCGGCAGGGCCTTCGTGACTTGGTTACGTGAGGGGAAAAACATTATCATTGAACTGCGTTTTGCCGAGGGAAAATTCGATCGTGTCCCCGCGCTAGCGACTGAACTAGTGCATCTCAAAGTAGACATCATCGTCTCGACTGCTTCGACAGTAACCCGTGACACGAAGGCAGTAACTTCAACGATTCCCATTGTTATGACAAATGATAACGATCCAGTTGCTAACGGGTTCGTCGCCAGCCTGGCGCGTCCTGGTGGAAACATAACTGGATTATCGACCTTGTCTCCAGAATTTAGCGGAAAACGACTAGAACTTTTGAAGGAAATCGTTCTAAAACTCTCACATGTGCGATCCTCGCATCTTCGACCGAACCGGCAACGCAGCAAATGTTAAAAGAGCTGGAACTCGCCGCAGCTGCGTTCGAAGGTAAAGCTGCAATACCTAGACGTACTAAATCCCAAGGATTTTGAGCCCGCTTTTCGAGCCGCAACAAGGGGCGGGCTGAAGCTGTCCTTATGCTGTCGAGTCGAAATGATGAATTCTCAGCGAACACAGATTGTAGAACTTGCGGTAAAGAGCCGGCTCCCAGCGATTTATCGAAAGAGCTGAATTTGTCGAAGCCGGCGGGCTCATGACCTACGGCGCGAACTTTTCCGATTTGTACCGGCGCGCCGCTACGTATGTCGACAAGATTCATGAAAGGCGCAAAGCCTGCTGATCTTCCAGTCGAGCAACCGATCAAGTTTGAGTTCATCATCAATCTCAAAGCTGCGAAGCAGATCGGCCTGACGATTCCGCGAATGTGTTGGTGAGAGCGGATCGGGTGATTCGGTAATGACATAGAGATATAAAAGCGAAAGAGTTAGATTGAAATCGTTGTCATTTCGAAACCAAAAAGGGAGAAATCAAATGTTTAAATAGCTAATCCACTCGCATTCGTCAATGACGATATAGCAATCTCGCACAAAAAAAAAGAACACCGCAAAGGGCATGGAGCAAAGCGCCAAGCACAAGAAACCGGAGAAAACTCATGAATAAAACGAGTCATTGGCCTAGCGCTTTGCGCTTTGCTCTTCGCGCTTAGCGTCTCCACACAGGCGCAGCCGCCGAAAACATTCCGCGCATCGGCTTCCTGGCTGCCGGCTCCGCGGGCGTCGGTGACCAGCCGCATCGAGGCGTTTCGCGCTGGTCTGCGCGAGTTGGGTTACGTTGAAGGTAAGAACCTTGTCATCGAGGAGCGCTATGGCGATGCCAAGATCGAGCGCGTCCCTGAGTTGGCGGCGGAACTCGTGCCGCTTGAAAGTCGATGTGATCGTCACGGGAGGTTCACAAGCGACTGGACCGGCGAAGAAAGCCACTTCAACCATTCCCATCGTCATGGCGCAGGACAACGACCCGGTCGGCTCCGGTTTCGTCGCGAGCCTGGCCCAGCCCGGCGGCAATATCACCGGCTTGGCCAATCTCAACTCCGAGCTAAGCGGTAAACAACTTGAGGTCTTGAAAGAAAGCTTTCCTAAACTCAGTCGCGTGGCGATTTTGAGCGACATGTCGGAGCCCGGCAGCCAACAGCCGGTGAAGGAAACCGAGCGCGCCGCCAAAGCGCTTGGAGTCGAGCCCCACTATTTGGACATACGCGCGCTCAAGGACTTCGATGGTGCGCTGATTTCGGCACGCGCCAAAAAACGTCGACGCGCTGCTGGTGCTACCGAGCGCGCTGTTCAATGCCCATCGCAAACAACTGGTCGAGCTGGCGGCAAAGCTTAAGCTCCCGGCGATGTATCCCAGAGCAGATTACGTCGACGACGGCGGCCTGATGACTTACGGGATCGATGTCAACGACCTATCGCGCCGCGCCGCGATCTTTGTCGACAAAATCTTAAAAGGCGCTAAACCGGCCGTTATCCCAGTAGAGCAACCTGAGAAGTTCGACCTTATCGTCAACTTGAAAACCGCCAAGCAGCTCGGCGTCACCATACCTCCTAACGTATTGGTGCGAGCGAGTCGGGTGATTCGATGAAACACTGCAAAGCGGATGGAGCAAAGCGCCAAGGGTAAGACGCCGGAGAAAACTCATGAAGCGAAAACTCATTGGCCAAGGGCTCTGCGCTTTGCTCTTCGCCCTTAGCGTTTCCACACAGGCGCAGCAGCCGAAGAAGGTCCCGCGCATCGGCTATCTGTC
This sequence comes from uncultured delta proteobacterium, assembly GCA_963847445.1. Classification (GTDB taxonomy): domain Bacteria; phylum Desulfobacterota; class Binatia; order UBA9968; family UBA9968; genus DP-20. The sequence continues at coordinate 188,233 of CAWJZV010000048.1, forward strand.
GCCGTTTGATCCGGCTACTGAATCAACCCGTGCACAGGGAATCCGCATGTCTCTGCGCGAGCATGGTTACATTCAGGGGCAGAACATCACCATCGATTACCGCTGTGCAGAGGGAAGACTCGAGTGGTTTCCTGAGCTTGCTGCCGAGCTAGTGCGTCTCAGGGTTGATGTCATCGTGACCGCCGGAGGAGAACTGTTGACCCGAGCGGCCAAGAACGCGACCCAAACGGTTCCCATCGTCATGGCGGGTCAAGGGATAGATCCTGTCGAAGCTGAACTAATTGAAAGTCTGGCCCGTCCCGGCGGCAACGTCACCGGCATGACAAACCTCCAGGGAGAACTAGGTGGGAAACGGCTGGAGCTGCTCAAAGAAGCCGTTCCCAAACTCGCTCGCGTCGCGATTCTGCGCGATCCCGCCGGTCCGGGCACGACCCGCGAGATGAAAGAGTTTCTCCTACCTGCGGCGCGTGAACTTAGGTTGACTATTAAACCTTGGGAGGTACGAGACGCGGACGGATTCGAAAAGGTCTTTGCAGCACTGAGCAAGGAGCGCCCGGATGGACTTTACGTACCCAGTAGCCCACTGATAAGCGCTCATGGAAAACGGATCGCGAGCTTTGCCTTAAAGGTCCGTTTGCCTTCGGTGCTACCAAATTAAAGAGCATGTAGATGCCGGTGGGCTCATGTCCTACGGCGCCGACCTCACCGACAGCTACCGCCGCGTCGCCTATTACGTGGACAGAATCCTCAAAGGAGGTAAACCTGCTGACCTGCCCGTCGAGCAGCCGATGAAGTTTGAGTTGGCGTTCAATCTCAAGACCGCCAAGCAAATCGGCCTGACGATTCCGCAGTCGTTGCTGTATCGGGCGGATACGGTGATACGCTGACAGTCATCAGGAAAAGAAGATTAGGAGCAACAATGAAGACTGCAAAATCTATTTCGTGGTTACTGGCAACTATCCTGCTAACAACGGCGCCATCCTCCCAGGCGCAACAGCCAGCGAAGATCCCGCGCATAGGATTCCAACTCGATTCGCCTGCTGCAGCTGCTTGCGGCTCGCATCGAAGGATTCCGCCAAGGTCTGCGCGATCTGGATATGTTGAAGGCAAAAATATCATCATCGAGCTGCGCTCTTCTGAAGGTAAAGTCGAGCGCCGTAGTGAGATTGCCGCCGAACTGCGTGCGTCTCAAAGTCGATCATGATCGTATCGGCTGGATCGACGATCACTCGCGTCGTGAAAGAAGCAACTACGACAATTCCAATCGTTATGGCACAAGATTCCGATCCGGTCGGAAGTGGCTTTGTCGCTAGCCTGCGCGCATGTGCTGGTAAGGGCGGATCGGGTGATCAGGTAAGGGGTGGAGGTAAGGAGTAAGGCGACTCTGAGGGAATGGCAGATTCTTAGCGTTTACTGAGGACCGCCGGTTGGAGGTGAAACGAAATTGTTCGAACTGAACTGATTTAGTTGGAGGTGAAAAAAAGGTGTCCGAACTGAACTCTAGCAACCGCTCCGACAAATCCGGTCTGTCATTTTGCATTTTGCACTTTTCATTCTGCAATCTGCATTGGATCCTATCATTCCCCCGCCACCGTCATCTTGGCGAGCTTCACCGTCGGCGCGGCGATGCGGCCGCGCATTTCGAGGTCGTTGCCGACCATTTCGATGTTGTGCAACATTTCTTTGAGATTGCCGGCGACGGTGATTTCCTCTACTGGATAGGCGAGCTCGCCGTTTTCGATCCACATGCCGGCGGCGCCGCGGGAGTAGTCGCCGGTGATCATGTTGACGCCGGAGCCGATCATTTCGGTGACATACAAACCTGATTTGATCGAACCGATGATCTGCTCGGGCGTCTGCGTGCCGGGCGTGAGGTAAAAATTCGCCGGCGATACGCCGGGGGGCTCGCCGACCGAGCGCGAGGCGTTGCCGGTGGACGCCATGCCCAGCTTCTTGCCGCTGTAGGTGTCGAGCAGGTAACTCTTGCAGCTCGCCCTTTTCGACGACGATTTTCTTTTTGATCGGCAACCCTTCGGCATCGAAGGGGCGCGAGCCGTGGCCGCCGACGATGGTGCCGTCGTCGATCACGGTCAATAAATCCGAGCCGATCTTTTCACCGAGCTTGCCGACCAGGAACGACGCGCCTTTATACAGCGCGTAGCCGGACAGCGCCGAGGCCAAGCTGCGCAACAGCGACGCCGCCATTTCCGGATCGAACACCACCGGCACCTCGCAGGTCTTCACCTTGCGCCCGCCGAGCCGGCGCAGCACGCGCTGGGCGGCTCTTTCACCGACATGTTGCGACGATTCTAAATCGGCGAACTTTCGCGTCGAGGAATACCAGTAGTCGCGCTGCATCGAACCATCTTGCTTCGCCACCGGCGACACCGAATGGCCGAAGGTCGAGCCGGCATATTCGCCGGCAAAGCCGTGACTGCTGACATAGACAACCCGGCCGAAATGATTGGAAAACTCGGCGCCCTCGGAGTTGGTGATGCGCGCGTCGAACGAGAGCGCGGCTTTCTCGGTGTCCAAGGCGATCTGAATCTTGTCGTCGACGGCGATGTTGCGCGCGCCGCTATCGATCAGATCGAGATCGGGAATCTCCCGCGCCAACATCTCCGCGCCGGCAGGCCGCCGCTGGGATCCTGGGCGGTGGCGCGGGCCATCTGCACCGTGTCGTCGACCAGCTTTTCAATCGATTTCTTCGAGATATCCGAAGTCGACGCCGACGCCGAGCTGTTGCCGAGAAACAAGCGCAGCCCAAGCCGCTTCTCACCGGCCTGGCTGATCTTCTCGACCTCGCCCATGCGCACGGTGACGAAGAACGAGTCGCCCTCGACCATCACGACATCGCCGGAGGACGCGCCCTTCTTCTTGGCAATGTCGAGTAACTCGCGGCCGAGATCTTGGTTTAGTTCGCAGCGATCCATGAAGTCTCCCAATTAGCTCGTTCAAATCGTTCAAGCCGTTCAAGTCGTTCAAGCCCCCGCTTTCTTCGAAGCGGAACCGGGTGAGTTTCCTCCCCCGCGTCGCGGGGGAGGAGCAAGGAGGGGGTTTGAACGGAGCGTAGCGATTGAACGGCTTGAACGTTTTGAACTCTTACGCTCTTGTCCCCCCGACTGTTAATCCATCGATCTTGATCGTCGGCATGCCGACGCCGACGGGCACCGACTGACCGTCCTTGCCGCAGGTGCCGACGCCTTCGTCGAGCTTCAAGTCGGCGCCGACCATCGACACCCGGGTCAACACGTCGGGGCCGTTGCCGATCAGAGTCGCGCCTTTCACCGGCTTGGTGACCTTGCCGTCTTCGATCAAGTAAGCCTCGCTGGCGGAGAAAACGAATTTGCCGCTGGTGATATCGACCTGGCCGCCGCCGAAGGAAACCGCGTAGAGGCCTTTCTTCACCGAACTTCAAAATATCTTCCGGCGCCGACTCGCCGGCGAGCATGAAGGTATTGGTCATGCGCGGCATGGGAATATGCGCGTAGCTTTCGCGCCGGCCGTTGCCGGTGAGCGCCATCTTCATCAAGCCGGCGTTGAGCTTGTCCTGCAAATAGCCCTTGAGGATGCCCTTCTCGATCAGCGTGGTTCGGCTCGTCGGCGTGCCTTCGTCATCGACGTTGATCGAACCGCGGCGCGACGGGATGGTGCCGTCGTCGACCACGGTGCAAAGCTCGGAGGCGACCTTTTCGCCGATGCGGTCGCTGAACGCCGAGGTCTTCTTGCGGTTAAAGTCGCCTTCGAGGCCATGGCCGATGGCTTCGTGCAGCAGTATTCCCGGCCAGCCCGGGCCGAGCACCACGTCCATGGTTCCCGCCGGCGCGTCTTCGGCGCTCAGGTTCAACACCGCCTGGCGCACCGCTTCGCGGGCGTAGCGCTCATAATCGCGGCCGTCGACAAAGAAGCCGAACTCCACCCGCCCGCCGCCGCCGAAGCTGCCGACCTGGCGGTTGCCGTTTTCTTCGACGATGCAGGTGACGTTGAGGCGCGTCAGCGGCTGGATATCGCCGACCACCATGCCCTGCGACGACGCGACGAGGATCACTTTGTACTCGGCGCCGATGGAGGCGAAACACGTTTTTCACCCGCGGGTCGAGGGCGCGGGTAAACTTATCGATCTCGTAAAGCAGCGCAACTTTCCTGTCCAGCGGAACGTCGTTGACCGGCGTCTTGATCGCGTAGAGATCATGGGCCGCGCCGGGCTGCTGGCCCACTCTGCGCCGGCACTTGCGCCGGCCGGTTCTGGGCAATGTATTGCGCCGTGCGGGCGGCGATCTTCGAGATTCTCGATGGTGATGTCGTCGGTGTAGGCGTAACCGGTCTTGGTTTCCGCCAGCACGCGCACGCCGACGCCGTTGGACGTCGACTGGGAACAGTTCTTGACCATCCCCTCTTCCAGACTGATGCCTTCGTTGCGCCGGTATTCGAAAAACAGGTCGGCGTAGTCGGCTTTCTTGCCCATGGCCGCGTCGAGGACCTTTTCCAAGTCGTGGTTGCGGATGCCGAAGTTTCGATCGAAGAAGAATTGGGCTGGAACCGGTGCGTCTGCCATGGCCATTTCACCTCGCTTATAACTTCACAAGATAGAGGATTTACAGCCAAAAACCAGCGTCTTGCAGTCTAATAATCTGTTGATCGCAGTGACGCCGTTGGGCTAGTATTTGCGCATCAAATCATAGGTAGAGGACCATGGCACAGAAAAAAATCGTTCACATCGTCGGCACCGGCACCATCGGCGAGCCGCTGGTCTGCATTCTTTCCACCTTTAAGGAGCAGTTTGGCATCGACGAAGTGACCTTTCATAAGCGCACGCCGTTGCTGACCGACCGCTCGAAAGTACTGGTGTCCTGCGACAAGGGCGCCAAACTCGCCGTCGACAAGGAGCGCTGGCAGAAATTTGTCGACATGGGCATGACGCCCACCCTCGAAGCCGAGGAAGCGATCGAGCGCGCCAGCGTCGTCATCGATTGCACGCCCGGTGGGCAATCAGAATAAGGAAAAACTTTATAACAAGTACGCCAACAACGGCCGCGGCTTTATCGCCCAGGGCAGCGAAGATGGCTTCGGCAAGAAATACGCACGCGGCATCAACGACAAGGCCCTGGTCAAAGGCCAGGACCAGTTCATCCAGGTCGTCAGCTGCAATACCCACAACTTGGCAGTGCTGATCGACACCATCGCGTTGGGACCAGAGAAGGAAGACAACCTGGCCGAGAGCCGCTTCGTGTGCATGCGGCGCGCCAACGATTTAAGCCAAGAAGGCGATTTCATTCCGGCGCCCGAAGCGGGCAAACATGACGATCCACAGTTCGGCACCCATCAGGGACATGACGCCCACGCGTTATTCAAGACCATGGGACTGGATTTGAATATTTTCTCCTCGGCTTTGAAGCTCAACACCCAGTACATGCACACGATTCATTTCAACTTGCGGCTGCGCCGCGCCATCGACATGGACGAACTAATGCGCCGGTTCCGCTCGACGCGCCGAGTGGCGATGACCAACAAGGCGTCGTCGGCTTCGGTGTTTTCCTTCGGCCGCGATCATGGTCTGTTCGGCAGGATTCTCAACCAGACGGTGATCGTCGCCCAGAGCCTGGCGATCCATAACGACAAGGAAGTCATCGGCACCTGTTTCACGCCGCAGGATGGCAATTCGCTCTTGAGCAGCATCGCCGCGTCGTTGTGGTTTCTGTACCCCGACTCCTACGAGGAGAAATTGGCGCCCGTGCGGCCGTATTTTTTCAGCGAGATCTAAGAGCAAATTAGTTCGGTGAAAAGGGATCGAAGGCCGGCGCTTTCGGTCCCTTTTTTATTGGCTGACATCGGCATTGAAGCCGTCGAACTGCACGCGAGTCGCCGGCTTTGAAGCCATGCCGCTTCGACAGACCGCCGTTGATTTCAAACACGAACTGACTTTTGCCGTCGACGGACCGCGGGTCGAGGGAAAATGGCGTGGCTTGCTCGACGATGCCGACGATCTTACGGTCGCGGCCGATGAAGATCATGTCCAACGACCGCGGCGTGTTCTTCATCCAGAAGGACTGCTGCGACTCGCTGGGAAAGAGAAAGATCATGCCGCGGTCGTCGGCCAGTTCGGTGCGGTACATCAAGCCCATCTCGCGCTTGCCCGGAGTGTCGGCGACTTCCACCTGAAAGCCGACTTGGCGGCCGTCTTTGGTGGTGATCGTCACTTTGGGTTGGGCATCGCAGGCGGATACTGCGAATACCAAAGAGCCAGACAAAAACGCGTCAAGCGCACTGCCATAGTTGCGCATGTTACTTGCTCAGGCTGCGGGCGACGATCTCGGCCACATCCAAAACTTCCATGGCGGTCTCCGGCTCTTCCTTCGCAGTCTCTTCGGTGAGCATGCGCATGCAAAACGGACAGCCGGTGGCAACGGTTTTGGCGCCGGTCTGTTTCAGCTCACGGTAGCGGTTGGTGCTGACCCGCTCTTTGCCTTTTTCTTCTTCTTTCCAGAACTGGCCGCCGCCGGCGCCGCAGCAAAAACTGTTGCTGCGATTGCGGCTGGGCTCGGTCAACTTGGCACCGGTGGACTCGATCAGGCGCGCGGCTGATCGAAGATGCCGTTATGCCGGCCCAGATAGCAGGGGTCGTGATAGGTCACCGAGCCGTTGCCATCGCTGGTGAGCTTCAGCTTGCCGCGTCTCGACCAGCTCAGTCGATGAAGTCGGTGTGATGCTTGACGACGTAATTGCCGCCAAACTGCGGGATACTCATTGGCAATGGTGTGAAAACAATGCGGACATGTAGTGACGATGGTTTTGGCTTTGATCTCGTTCAACACGCCGATATTTTCTTCGGCCATCTGGACGAATAGATATTCGTTGCCGGTGCGCCGCGCCGTGTCGCCGGTGCATTTCTCGTCCTTGCCGATCACCGCCCAGTCCAGTCCGGCGGCGTTGAAGATCGTCGCCATGCTCTGGGCGATCTTTTGCGCCCGCGGATCGAAGGCGACGGCACAACCGACCCAGTAGAGCACTTCCGGATCGGGCTTTGTCCGCCAACGTCGGCACCGCAAACGGCAATCCCTTCGTCCAGGCGAGCCGCTCATCGACCGGCCATGCCGAATGGGTTGCCGGCCCGCTCCATGTGATTGAAAGTATTTTGCAGTCCTTTGGGAAACTCCGCCGCGCCCAGCACGCGCTCGCGGCGCACGTCGATGATATGCAGCATCTGCTCGTTGCCCACCGGACAGACTTCAATGCAAGCGTTGCAGGTCGTGCAGGCCCAGGCCGACTCTTCGTTGAGCGCGAAGTCGAGCAGCGGCCGCGGGCTCTCTTGGCCTTGGGAAAAGCTCGGAAAAATCTTGTTGAGCTCGTAGCGCTCGTTGATCAGCATGGCCGCCGGGCTCAGCGCCTTGCCGGTGTTGGATGCCGGACAGACATCCTGGCAGCGGTTGCACATGATGCAGCTGTAGGAATCCAACAGCCGCGGCCAGGTGAAGTCCTCTAGTTTTGCCGCGCCGAAGGTTTCTTCTTTCTCGAAGTCCATCGGTTGCAGCACGCCGGGCTTGTCTTTTTTCAAAGCCAAATTGATCGGCGCGAGAAATATATGAATATGTTTGGAGCGCGGAAAATAGGGAATGAACAGCAAGATCGAACCGAGGGCGCCCCACCAGAAAAAATGGTTGAGAAAATTCGAGGACGCCGGGAGCGAAACCAGTGAACAGTCCGGCAAACAGCGAGCCGACCGGTTGAAACGGATCGCTGCCCTGCTGGGCCAGTTGCGTCGCCTTGAACAGCAGCCTGCAGCCGACGTGAAAGATGATAAAGCACGCGACAAAGGTCGAGTCGCGAAATATGCCGGCGCGCACTTCCGGTTGCACCGGAGTATTCTCGGCAAATGCGAAATCCTGCGGCTTAACCAGCAGACGGCGAATCACCATGCCGACCATGCCGGTCAGCACACTGGCGGTGAGCAGATCGCCGGCGATATTGAAAGGATTCCAGAGACCGCCGCGCGCATGGATACCGAAGAAGCCTTCGAGAACATCGACAAGGTTAACCAGGAAGTAAAAAATAAAACCGTAGAAGATCATCGCGTGGAGCAACGACACCACCGGCCGTTTCTTGAACACGCTTTGTTGGGTCAAGACAATCCACAGGGCACGGCGAATGCGGTCGGCGAGATTGTCGAAGCGCGCATCCGGCTTGCCCCGGGCGATCGCCCGGTAAACGTCGTAAAGTCTTGCTGCCGCCGTAGTAGAGCGAGCCGGCGGCGAGCAGAACAAACGAAATCTTTTCAAGTGTCGTCAACATCGCGGTGCAGACCGCCCTCCGTTTCAATCCTTACTTAACGTTGACAGAACGACTTTGTCAAAATATCGGCGAGAAATTATCACTAGCGCGGCAAATCCCCCGCCACCCCACCACATTTCAAGCGACCGAAACCGGCTGTGCTACAGCGCTGAGCCTATTGCAATCACCACAAAGGATAGGAAGACAAAAGTCGGGGCATAAAATCTTATCCCGACGAAACCTTCGTGTCCTAACTGGTAAGCTGTCCTTTGCGAATTGCGTTCTTTGCACGGCAATAGCTCAAAGATTGCTGGCTTGCGCAAATTTTCCGCAGCGGCATCGTAGGCTGCGTGCTCAATGGAGAATCCGATCTCACCACGAAGGACACGAAGAGCACGAAGTTCGGAGTACTAATTTTCCGAACATCGTGTCCTTCGTGAGCTTCGTGGCGAAAACTCTTTGCATTTGGTTGCGGCTCTGCCGCGCTATGATCTTCGTGGTCAACCCTATCCCTAGTTGCACGGTCGCTCAGCGACAATTACGCGGCAAAGCCCAAACGGCGCGACAGTTCATCGCCGGCCCGCAGCAAGCTCGGCGTGATATCCTTGTCGATCGCGTCATCGATCAGCCGCTGACTCGGGCCCACCACGGCCAGCGTGCCGACCAACGTGCGCGTATAGTCGCGGATCGGCACCGCCACCGAGTTCACCTCTTCGGTAAACTCGCCTTTTTCGACGGCGTAGCCCGGTCGAGACGATTTGACCGATATGCTCGTCCAAAGCGCTGCGCTCGACGATCGTCTTGTCGGTGAAACGTTCGAGCCGTTCGGCGAGGGTCTGACGCAGCGCGCCGTCGGCTTCGAATGCCAAGTGAATCTTTCCCGCCGCCGTGCAATGGGCCGGCAACGCCGTGCCCAGGAACGACACCACCCGCACGGCGCGTTGCGGCTCGACAAAATCCAGCGGCATGATGACACCGCCCTTGCGGATGCCGACATAAACGCTTTCTCTGGTCGATTTCGCCAAGCGATTCAAGGATCGTCCGGGATTGCATCAGCAAACCCATCTGGTGAATGTAGGTCTGGCCGATTTGCAGACACTTCGAGTCCAAGCCGGTAGTTTTCCGAGGATTTGTTCTGTTCGATATAGCCGCGCGCTTCGAGGGTCGCCAGCAGGCGAAACACGTTGTTCTTGTGCAGCTTCAAACGCTTACTGAGTTCGGTGACGCCGATCTCGTCGACGTTGCCGCTGAACTGTTCCAAGACATCGAGCGCATGGGACACCGATTGAATGACGTAATTAGCTTTCTCGCGCCGAACCATGTTGCCTCCATGAACCGATTAAGACCGCCCGCCGGCTAGCATCGAGAGCAGTTAACAAATCCAGCCAGAAATGGCGTTTTAAGCTAACCCAAGGAGCTTGTCAAACCATGGAAAATCGCGGTCGAGCAGCCGCACCACGGTCCATTGCTTGGCCATTAGCCGACGAGTGCCAAGGACCGATAATCAACCAGTGTCGCAAATTGGCACCAACGCAGCCGGACAATGCGGCGATGGCGCGGCTCGATCTCCGCAGCAGTGAAAAAATTTCTACGCTTGCCGCATCGACACAAAATGCCGGGTCAAGCGAATAGACGTCCAGGCAACCGGCCGACGATACTCTATCAGCAGCAGCCTGCAGCGCCCTTGACGCGTCAACATCAATGCGGCACTATGCCGGTCATGACGCGCATTGCGAATAATGTTTGGCCTGGCTGGCGGCGCTGGTGTTGGAACCAGCCAGCACCATGGCTGAATGCGTCTGTCGATCGAACTGACAAAAGGGCCATAGGTGAATCACTTATGGCCCTTTTAATTTATTGCGCAATGATCCAACCAAGCTTCAAAGAATTCTGCCGGCTCGCCAAGCAGGGCAACTTAGTGCCGATCTATCAAGAACTCTTGATGGACCTGGAAACCCCGCTGTCGTTTTTCAAGCGTCTCGAGCGCGACCGTTATGCGTTCATTTTAGAAAGCGTCGAAGGCAGCGAGCGCTGGGCGCGCTATTCGTTTCTCGGCACCCGGCCGCAGCGGATCTTCAAAGCGCGCGGCAACCAAGTCGAAATCATCGACAACGGCAAGGTCAGAAAATGGCAAACCGACGCGCCGCTAAAAGCGCTGGAAGAACTGCTGAAGGATTACCGGCCAGTGCCGGTGCCCGGCGTTCCGCCTTTTTTCGGCGGCGCCCTGGGCTACGTCGCCTACGATGCCGTCGAGCAATTTCACGGCATCGTCAACGACAAGAAAGATCCCCTCGGCATGCCCGAGATTTTCTTCTTGTTCGTGCAAACCCTGGTCGCCTTCGACAATCTCAAACACACCATCAAAGTGATCGACAACGTCCAGATCGAACCCGGCACGAATTTGCGCCGCGCCTACGATGGCGCGGTTAAGCGAATTCACAAAGTCATCTCGACGCTACAGAAAAAACCGCGCGGCATCGAACCGCGCGACTTGAGCCCGGCCAGCGGCAAGCGCAAATTCCGCTCCAATTTGAGCCCCAAAGCATTTCACCAGGCGGTCAACCGGGCCAAGGAATATATCAAAGCCGGCGACATCATTCAGACCGTGCTGTGCCAAAGACTGGAAACCGAAACCGACAGCGATCCGTTCGAAATCTATCGCGCCCTGAGATTCGTCAATCCGTCGCCCTACATGTATTACCTGGAGTTGGAGGACCTGCGGGTCATCGGCTCGTCGCCGGAAACCATGGTGCGCCTCACCGGCGATACCATCGAGCTGCGCCCCATCGCCGGCACCCGCCGGCGCGGCGCCACGCCGGAAGAAGAACGCGAGCTCGAAGCCGAACTGCTGGCGGACCCGAAAGAACGCGCCGAGCATATCATGCTGGTCGACCTCGGCCGCAACGATGTCGGCCGGGTCGCCGCCATCGGCAGCGTCGAAGTCAACGAGCTGATGGCCATCGAACGCTATTCCCATGTCATCCATATCGTCTCCAACGTGCGCGGCAAGCTGGCCGCAGGACAAAACCCCCTTCGATCTGTTCGTCTCGGCCTTTCCCGCCGGCACCGTCTCCGGGCGCGCCGAAGATCCGCGCCATGCAGATCATCGCCGAGCTGGAACCGCAAAAGCGCAGTCTCTACGCCGGCGCCATCGGCTACTTCGGCTACAACGGCAACTTGGACACCTGCATCGTCATCCGCACCATCGTCATGAAAGGCAAGAAAGTTATTTATCAACGCCGGCGCCGGCATCGTCGCCGACTCCGATCCGGAGCTGGAGTACCAGGAGACCTTGAACAAAGCCCGCGCCATGCTGCGCGCCGTGGAGCTCGCCGAGCAGTGGAGGAAGCGATGATCCTGCTCATCGATAATTACGATTCCTTCACCTACAACCTGTACCATTATCTGGGCGAGCTCGGCGCCGAGGTGCGGGTCGTCTACAACGACAAAATCAGCCTCGACGAGATCGCCGCGCTGCGGCCTGAGAAGATCGTCATCTCGCCGGGCCCATGCACGCCGAAGGAAGCCGGCATTTCCTGCGATGTCGATCAAGCGCTTCGGCGCGCAGACGCCGATTCTCGGCGTCTGCCTCGGCCATCAATCCATCGGCGCCGCCTACGGCGGCAGGATCGTCCGCGCGCCGTCGATCATGCATGGCAAGCTATCCGATGTCAGCCACGACGCCAAAACGATTTTCCGCGGCTTGAAAAACCCCTTCGCCGCCATGCGCTATCATTCGCTGGTGATCGATCCAAAGAGTTTACCGGCGGAACTGATCGTCAGCGCCCGCACCGACGACGGCGTGATCATGGCCGTGCGCCATCAGGAATTTCCCGGTCGAAGGCGTGCAGTTTCATCCGGAATCGATCCTCGCCGAAGAAGGCAAAAAGCTGCTGAAAAATTTTCTCGATAACTACTAAAAGATGAAGCTGCTGTGCTTCCAAGCCAAACGCTTTCGCTGGAAGACCCATTCAAAAACGCTTGCCCGATGTCGCCGACCAAGACATCGACCAGGAAGTCTGTGAAACGGTCGTGGTGTTTCTCCACGCCGAAGCCGCCGACGGCGACGCCGAGAGAACGCGCCATCGGTGCTGCGCCAGAGCTTGAAGCATATCAAATGGCTCGCCAACAAACGCGAGTTGAAAAATATCGTGCTCCATTCCTTCACCCATCTTGGCGGCGCCACCGCTTCGCCCGCGTTGGCCGAATCTTTCATTGACCACGTTGCAGCAACGCTTGAGCGAGACCGGCTATCAAGTCTGGACCACGCCCTTCGGTTATTTTTGCGAGTGGGACTTGAGCGTCTACGGCGAGAGCCTCGCCAAGGTTTGGAAAGAGATTCACTGAAACCCGGCATGCTCAACTAACTCGCGAAATTTCGACCCAAGTTTGCCGACCGTGCTATAATCTCCGACAGGAGATACAGATTTGGGAGGAATTCCATGAAACTTTGACGGCAGAAAGATGAATTGCTGGAGCGATCGCATTGGCGATCCTCTTACTCGTCACCGGCCTGCAAAAAGGCCGAGGAAGCCGCGAGCCCCGACGATCTGCCCGACCTAAACAAACAAATCCGCCCCTACGTCACCATCGAAAACACCAAGTTGCGCAGCGGACCCGGTCCGCAGTTTCGCGGTATCGCCGACATTCCGGCCAACGCCAAGATCCATGTCGTTGGCCGCGACGGCGATTGGGCATTGATCGTCTCGAAGAAAGGCAATGCTCCGGGATTCATCGAACTGGCGGCGATCAAGCCCGGCGAAGGCGAAGCTGAAAAAGAAGCCGGAATTCGGCGAAGCAGCGCCGGGTCGAAGGTAGATACGAAGCAGTGGCCGATACCCAGGTGCGCAGCGGTCCCGGACTGCATTATCCGTCGCTTGCCGATATCGCCAAAGGCACCAAGCTCAACGTCGTCGATGAAGAAAAAGGCTGGTTGAAAGTCGAATCCAGACGCGGCAACAAACCCGGCTACGTCGAGGCGAGTTTGGCTAAGCCGTAAACGAATAGTCGACGCCGAATCGCTCGTCGACACTAGATCTTCAACAACCTGCGCCGCCGTGCCGCCGAGCATATCTTCCCGGTTCTTCTCGCTGAGCGGCAATCTGGCGCACCGCTTCGACATAGTTGCGCAGCTCGCTCATCCCCTTTCCCGTGTCGGTGTTCACGCCGGTGAAGTCCTGCGGATAGTCGCTGGCGAAAACTAAACGCTCGGGGCGGATGCCTTCGAGGGCGCAGTTGAGCGCGGTGGTGCCGCCTTCGAAGCCGGCCATGTCGAAATAGACCATGTCGTAATATTCGCCGAAGGGCTTCTTGAGCGTGCCGAAGCGGTAACCTTTGCCGACCAGCCGGTCCTTCACCGCGGCGATGCCGCCACCGAAATGGGCCATGACGATTTTCAAGTCGGGATAACGGTCGTAAATGCCGCCGGCAATCAAGCGCGTCGTCGCCACGGTCAAGTCGACTTCGCGGCCCAGTACGCGCGGCAGATCGTAATCCTTCAAATGCTCGTAGCCGGTGGGCACCAAGGCCGGATGGACAAACACCGGCAGCGTCGAGCTCGCAGGCCAATTCATACAAGTCGTAAAGCTTCGGCGAGTCGAGGGAGAGGCCGCCAACCTGCGAGGTGATCGTCATGCCGCGCAGCCCCAAGTCGGCGAGCGCCCGGCGCAGTTCGGCGATGGCGGATTTCCCCTCCAGCACTGGCGCCTGGGCCAAGCCGACAAAGTGGCGTGGATATTTTTTCTCGATCGCCGCCAGATCGTCGTTGATGAAGCGGCATTCATCGAGCGGCGCCGACCAGCCGAGCAGACAAGACAAGACCGAAACATCCACGCCCGCCTCGTCCATGTCTTGGAGCTGCAATTCCAAGTCGTAAAGCCGCTGGTGCATGGTCGTCGCCGGCAGTCCGCCTTCCTGCAGCAAAGTTCTGCCCGTGTCCGAATAGAGTCCGCGCTTTTTCGCCAACTGCGACTGGAATATAGTGATGTTGAAAATCGACAACCATGTCGGCTTCCTTTCGTTCGCTCAAGTGATTTCGGCGCGCTACCGCGTGATCGAGCGACGCAATGCCATGACTATGGCTACTAGCCCAATCGGCACCAACCAGGCAAATGCAAATTGCTGCGCGCCGGCAAACACCGCTTGAGATTACCAGATCTCGTCCACCGCCGGACATCCTCCATCAGCGCCACCGCTATGGTTGTGCCGACGGTCCCGGCGGCGGTGCCGAAGGAGCTCAACATCGCCGCCAAAACGCCGTAGTCCTCCTTGGCGACCGAAGCGAAGGCGAGCTTCTGATTGGCCGGGGTAAAAAATCCGATGCCGGCGCCGAGCAAAGCCAAGACCGCGCCGACCAGACGCAAAATCGGCATCGACACCCAAGCAGGCGTAGCTGGCGATGCCGGCAACGATCAAACCGATCCCGACCGCCGCCACCGACGAGGCATCGAAGCGATCGGCCAGGCGGCCGCTCAGCGGCGCCGCCAACGCCGTTGACAGCGGTAGGATCGCCAGCAGGAATCCAGCGGCTACGGCGCTGGCGCCAAGCACGTTTTGCAAATAGAGCGGCGCCGCCAAGGCGATCGGATTGTGGAGCATATGACTGAGGATCAGCGCGACGATAGCGGCGGACAGCATTTTATTGCGAAAAATCGCCACATCGACCAACGGCTTCGCGGTGCGCAGTTCGATGCCAGACGAAACCTACCAGCCAACCGTGGCGACGGCAAAGCACACGATCACCGGCAACGAACTCCAACCGAGGCGGGCGCCAAAACTCAAGCCGATTAACAGCGACGGATAACCAAGCAGTAAGGCCAACGAGCCCCAGACGTCGAATTTCTCGGGCCGCTGTGCACCGGCGCCACGAAAGATTTTCACCACCGCCAATGTCACCGCCAAGCCGACGACAAAATTCATCCAGAAGATCCAGGTCCAGCCGCCCATTTGTAAGAGCAAACCGCCGACGGTCGGCCCAGACATGCGCCCGATGGCGATAGCCGAGGCGAAGGTGCCCAGCACCTGGCCGCGCCGCGCGGCGGCGAAACTGCCGGCCAACAACGCCGTCGACATCGGCAGCGCCATCGCCAGCCCAACCGCCATCACCGCGCGCGCGATCAGCAGCTGCGGAAACGATAGCGCCAGCGCGCCCAAGCCGGCGCCGGCGGCGTAAAGCGCCACGCCAATCTTGTAGAGCCGGCGCTGGCCGAGAATACCGCCGGCACGGCCGAAACAGAACGACAAGCTGGAGATCGTCACCACGCCCATCAGCGTGACCCACTGGATCTCCGACAAACTATTGCCAAATTGTTTCTGAATCGCCGGTAGGGCGACGCTGATGCTGCCGAAACTGTTGAAGAATAGAAACGCCGCCAGACAGGTCACCGTGAGGATCGCCCGCTCTTCGGCGATGGATAGATGCTTTGGCGGCGTGGCGGTTTGACTTTGCGCGATCATGGAAGAAGGTCTTGGGGTAATTTTTCTTAGCCCAACTCAAGTCAGAGCGCCAGCGAACTGCCAAACCATGCGAGATTTTTTCCTGGGAACCAGCGCTCCTGCCGCTGGCAACGCAAACATGGCTAAACAGTTTTCGTAGCGATTCACCAATTTGTGCAGCCCTGCTCAACCGGAATACCCGGAAAACTGTCCGGCAAAGTATCTAATGATCGCTAGAAATCCCTTGCTTGTCTCTATGTAGCTAGCCTTGCGTCAAGTGGCATGGGTTTAGCGTTATTGAGTCATCAAACTCAGCCTCAAACTCGACGGGAGATCACTATGGAGAGCATGTTCCTCTGGATCGTATTGTTTTCTGGAGCGACGGTACTGTTGCTCGGCCTTTTCTTGGTTGCGTCCGAGAAAGAGCTCAAGAAAAAACGCGGCGAAATAAATGATCTGGTGACCCGGCTCGATGGCGCTCGGACGGCGTCCGCCCCGGCCAGCAGCGAAGGCGGCGGCAACGGCGCCGAGGTCACCGGCCTCCGCGCCAAAAACCAAGAACTGAAAAAAGAAATGGCCTTGTTGCAAGACGATTTGGATGCCGCCCACCGGGCCATCGACGAGCTACGCTCCAATCAGCCGGCGGCGGCAAACGGCGCGACGCTCGGAGAAATCGCCCAGTTGCGCAACGCCAACAGCCAACTCGACGCTCAGGTCGAAGAGCTGCGCCGCCAGCTTGAAGCGAGCGCAGCGCAGCTCGAAACTGCCAGCGCAGCCGACCGCGGCGCCAGCGAACGGCAGACGCAGTTGGAAAATGCGCTCATCGATTTGAAACAGCAATTGGAAAAAAGCCAGGCACAAGTTCGTCAGCTGGAAAGCTCGCCTACGCCCGTGGTCGATGCGAGCGCCAGCGAAGCCAGCCACCAGGAAGAAAGCCAAAGGCTCCAGGCGAGAATCGCCGAGTTGGAAAACAGACTTGAGCGCCGGCGCCGAAATTACCCGCCAGCTCGACACCCTGCAGCGGCGCATCCGCGAGTCGGAGAAGCTGGAAAGCGAGCTGCGCGAGTCACTGCGGCGGCGCGAAGAAGAGATTCCTCTAGTGGCAAGAGCGGATCGCCGCCAGCGAAGAAATCAAGAAGCGCCTGCTCGCCCTGCAGCCGGTTTACGATCAGCTGGTCGCCAAACAAAGCTCGCTCATCGACCATCAACGCGCCTATCATGGCGAGCTAAAATCCTTCGCGCAATTTCTCTCGGCGTCCCACGACGGCACCATAGCCGCGCCGACATCTATTCGATCTCCAATCCGAGCAGGAAACGGCCGCGCCGGCAGCGTTGCTGCACATGGCGGCGTCAGGCAACGGCCGCGATGTCCACCATGCCGCGACGGCATCGGTCCCTACCGCCCCCGCCAATGAAGAATTAACGCCCCCAGGCCAAGCGTGGTCTCGGTATTTTCCACGCTTTGATTGCCCTGGTGGTGTGCGGGGCCATGGCGGCGCTGTTCTGGAGCCAGAGCGGCGAGCAGCCGGTTATCCACGCCGCCAAACCGTTGACGCTAGCCGGTCCGGAGAAAAAAGCCGCGCCGACGCCGGTCCAGCTGAAGCGCGCGCCCGCAGGCGAAGCGGTCGCTTCGGCTACACTCGTCGGCAAGGCCAACGAGACAGCGGCGGCGCAACCGGCAAGACAAACCAAAGTACCGCCGGAGGCAGCCGCGGGCACTTACGAAGTCACTCGCAGCACCCGGGTCTTCGCCGCGCCTACAGAGTTTGCCCAGCAACTGGGCGAGATCGAACCCGGCCTTAAAGTAAACGTCGTCAACGCCCGCGATGGCTGGCTGGAGATCCACTCCAAACATGGCCGGCCGCCAGGATATATCCGCAGCGACGCCGTGGCGCGAGTCGGCGGCTGATCACAGCTCGCTGCACGGCAACCGACTTACACCTACGGTACTCGCCATTGCGATCGCCAGCGCGTTGTTAGACCACTCTCCTCAACGATTCCCTCGCTACTCTCGTCGAACTTAAAGCGCCTCGCGAAGCGCTTTCCGGCATAATCCGGTGCTGCAGCATGCATCATGACGAAGGATGTGAGTGAATTTTTTGCCAGCGAGAACATCGATCACGACCATCTATGCGGCCACTCCATGGCCGGCAAGGTGGCCCTGCAACGCGCCGCGGACAACGCCAGTTCCATCGATGGGCTGGTTGTCGTCGACATCGCGCCCCACACCACGCCGACCGCGCGCACGCCGGAAACCTTCCAGGGCCTCGTGCCACACGAGTTCACATCGTTCTCAAAGATAGCGAACCACCTGTGGCCTTTTCCGACAAAGCCGAAGAGGTTGCCGCAGCGCACCAGTAGTGGAATGAATTGCGAAACGGTAGCGTCGTCCCTGACATTATCGGTTTGCGCGAGTGCTTCCATGGGCGACTCCTTCGGCTTGGGTGTACGGAGTTTGTCTTTCCCATAGCACCGATTTTTTCACCGCGCCAGTGAACACCTGGCGCGGTAGACCAACATTCGGCGCCGTGCTATGAGAAAGGCAACGCGTCGGACAAGGAGGTGAAGTATGGCAAAACGCAAAAGCATTCATATTCCCGGAATGGAACATGGCGCGCCGATCCCCAACGGCGTGGTGATCGGCAACATGGTTTTCTCATCGGCGATCGGCGGCAAGGACGCCAAGACCGGCGTGATGTCGGACGATCCCGACGAACAGGCCGAAGCGATGTTCCGTAATTTACGACTTTTCATGGAGACGGTCGGCGGCTCGCTCGACAACATCGCTTACATGAAAGTCTATTTGAAAGATGAAAAATACCGCGACAACGTCAACGGCCCCTGGGAGAAAATGTTTCCCGATCGCCCACGACCGCCCGGCCCGCCACGCGCTCAAAGTCGACCTGCGCGGCAAGAATTTGTTTCAGATCGAAGTAACCGCGGTGCTTTAGCGCGCGCTGCGCGCGCCGTTCAAGTTGTTCCAATCGTTCAAGACGTTCAAAACGATATCGGCAACGGGCGAATCTCAGACGGTTTGAACGACTTGAACTGCTGGAACGGTTTGAACCAACAAGGGTTAGATTGGTAGTGAGCTTCGCACAACACAACGAGTTGGAAGTTTTAAAAACATTAGGAGGATAAGTTATGCCCATCGAAGTCATCGACATGGTCGATTTCGCCCATCAGGAGAAAAAGCGCAAGGAGATCTTCAACACGCCGCGCTTCCACGCCTGGATGCACTATTACAAACCCGGACATAAAGACGACATGCACTGCCACAACGCCGATCAGACGTTTTACGTCATCGACGGCGAGTGCACCATGCGCTTCCCCGACGGCGGCAAAGCCGTGCTCAAACCCGGCATGGCCGCGACCATCACCGGCGGCTCGTTCTATCAGCTGGAAAATGCCAGCGACAAACCGATGATCATGATGGGCAACCGCTCCGGCCCGTCGGAGAATATTCAGATCATCGACTACGTCACGCGCAAAGATGTCCGGCAAAAGGTTCAGGAAGAGTTCGCGAAGGCATAAGAACTCGTTCCAATACGTTCAAAGGTTCAAGCCGTTCCAAGTCGTCTCGGAATTCCGATTCCGACAACGTTTGGAACGGCTGGAACATTTGGAACGATTGGAACGCGCTCGAGCTTAGAGCGCGTAAAGCCTTTTCGGATTGTCGTAGCTGATCTTGCGCTTCGCTGCCGTCGGGAATATCGTCGCGCTCGAGAAACTCATCGACGGCTTTCTTCATGCTGACGATGCCCTCGTGGGGAAAATCGGACGCCCAGAACAAACACTCGTCGCCGAGCAGTTCCAAATCACGGCCGGTGGTCATCTCTTCGCCGCACTGAAAATAAATCTGCCCGCGTTCGATCAGCTTCGCCGGCGGCAGCGCCTCGCCCATGCGGTTGCCCATCTTGCTCATCAGATACGGCACCCAGCCGCAGCCGGCTTCCAAGAAAGCGATTTTCAAATCCGGCAGTCGGCCGAGCAATCCGGAGAACATGAAGTTGGTGAACTGGCGCATCTGCGGCCAGACATGGGCCAGCGTCGCCGCCTCGCCGCGCCACATGAACAGATCGTTGTTGCGCAAGGAATTCTGCGAGTGCACCGCGAGCATGCAGCCCAAACGATTGGCCTCTTCGTAGACCGGATGAAACTCCGGGTGGCCCAACGGCCGCGGCAAGCCGTCGGCCGGCAGCACCGCACCGACCATGCCGTAGTCTTTGACGACGCGGCGCAGCTCGGCGACCGCGGCTGGAACGTCTTGCATCGGCAGAATGGCGATGCCTTTCAAGCGCGGCTCGTGGCGCAGGAAGCGATCGTGCAGATAATCGTTGTAAGCCCTGCTCAAATCCACGGCGAAGTCGGTCATGCCGACCTGGCCGATATGCATGAAGCGCGTCGGATAAACCACCGCCGCTTCGAGCCTTCCGAGATCCAACGCCTGCTGCCAATCCTGCCAGCGTCGGAATCAAGAATGACGCGCCGATCCCCTCTCGGCCCGCCTGCCGGTGCCAGCCATGATGCGGCAGCA
Source organism: uncultured delta proteobacterium (assembly GCA_963847445.1). Taxonomy (GTDB): domain Bacteria; phylum Desulfobacterota; class Binatia; order UBA9968; family UBA9968; genus DP-20. The sequence continues at coordinate 208,469 of CAWJZV010000048.1, forward strand.
ACGGGAAATACATCACCGCCTCGCGCCGCGCTTTGTAATAATCCGGCAGATACTCGTACACATCGCTCTCGACCTCGCGAATATGCCCATCGGCATCGATCATCTTCCAGTCAGCCATTTGACCCTCCATTCGTCTTTGCAGTCGAATTCGGAGAATTCCTCTCGCCAAGGCGCAAAGACGCCAAGTTCGGAAAAGAATTTATTTCTTAGAACCTTTGCGCCTTTGCGTCCTTTGCGGCCAGACATCTCTCCGACTCACCCATCGGCGATCATCTCGCCGAATTTGCCGCAGAACTCGCCGATCGGCACCGTTATGAACGAAGTCCGCGACGCTGTCCAAGCGGGCCTTCTTCACGATTGATAATCGCCAACAGCGCGCCATTGCGTTTCGCCAGACCGGGAAACGACGCCGCCGGCTGCACCTGCAACGACGAGCCCATGACGATGAAAACTTCCGCCTGCTCGGTCCATTCCTGCGCTACACGCATCGCCTGCTCGGGCATCGCTTGGCCGAAGGACACCGTCGCCGACTTGAGGATGCCGCCGCAGCTGTCGCACTTGGGCGAGGCGAAATCGCCGACTAGACTGTTAATGATCGGTTCCGGCGCGAATTCCTTGGTGCAGCTCATGCAGAGAATCTTACGGTTCGAGCCGTGCAGCTCGACGATCTTGTCGTCGGCAGACCGGCCATGCTGTGCAGGCCGTCGACATTTTGGGTGATCAGGCCGATCAATTTTTCTTTCAAGCTTAGCGCTTGGATAAAATGATGACCGACGTTGGGTTTGGCATTGCTATATTGCTCCCAGCCGTCGAGGCGGCGCTTCCACGCTTCGATGCGCGCCGACTCGCTGGTCATGTATTCTTGAAACGTCACCGGCCGGTAGCGCGTCCAAATGCCGCCGGGGCTGCGAAAGTCCGGGATGCCGGACTCGGTGCTGATCCCCGCCCCGGTAAAAACCACGATCTCATCGCTCTCGCGAATCCTCGCAGCGAACTCGTCCAGCTTCATATGCACGGTTTATAGAACAGCCGGTGCGCCGCTGACAACCGAAAACTAGTGCGTTACTCCTTTGATCGCGCGCGGCAGCTTGAGCGACATCGCGAGCACGCCCGCGGCGGTGATCAACAACCCGGTGATCGTAAAGCCCAGCGCAAAGAGTCCGGCGTCGCCCATCATGCCGATAAACGTCGGGATCGCGCCGCCGCCGATCAGGTAGCCAAACGGAATGGTGAAGCCGACCGCGAGATTGCGCGCTTGTGGCGGCGCGATCACCGCTAGCGCCGCGAAGCCGGCCGGGAAAAACCACACGGCGAGGGCCGGTTGGATGATCACTACGGCGCTGATCCAATTGTCGGCGACGAAACCCAAAAGCAAAGTCAGAGCGCCGGTGACGATCAAACTCACCACCATGGTCCGCTTCGGCCCGAGCCGGTCCGAAGCCCAGCCGCCGAGCATGCCGAACACCGGCCCATAGGAACGCGACAAGGCCGTCACCGTGTTCGCCCAGCTCGCCTCGATATGGCGATCGCTCACCAGATAGAGCGGCAACATGGCATAAATCCCAACGGTCGAACTGACGCCCATGCCGAAGAGCATCAACATGATCCAAAACGCCGACGTGCGCACCAGCACACCGAAGGCGTTCGACGCCGGCGATTCGCCGGCGAATCGGCCGCCCTGGCCCATAGCGAGAGTAGCCGCATGGTGATCAGCACCGAGGCGCACACCAACACACCCAGCGCGGCACGCCAGGTCGAGTGATGGAGAAATAGTTCGGCGACGAACGGACCGGTGAAAAACGCCAGGTTGGGCGCCAGCTCGTGAATCGCGATCGCTTTGCCCCAATGGCGTTGATCGACCAACGCGGTGATGGTCGCGATCGCCGACGGCATGTAAAGTCCGGCGGCCAATCCCAAGGCGTATAACCCGAGCCGCATCGCCCACAGGCTGGTCGACCCGGAAAGCAGGAACAGCGCCAGGCCGACACCGGTGCCGGAGAGGAGAATCGTCTGCCGATGGCTGGTGCGCGACGAGAGAAATCCCGAACCGAGCAAACCCGAGAGATAACCGGCGGAGATCAAGAAGAAAAAAAAGCCCGCCTGGCCATGGCCGATCGCCAGCTCCTTTTCAATCGTCGGCAACAGCGGCGAGAGAATCACCCGCGCGATGAAGTTGAGAAAAAAGATCGCCGTCAGAAAAAATACCGGCGCGACCTGTCGCCCAAATGACGCGCCGGATGCGGCCATCGGCGCGGCAATTTCCGCGCTGGCGCTTTTATTCGACATCGTCTTTGAGGTATCTTCGCGCTGCATCTTCGTAATCGAGACAATGTCTACAATGGGTTGGCCAAAGAAGCCAACGCCAAACATCGACAAATCCAGGAGGCACCATGTTCGTTACAAGAATTGCGCTGGTCGCTCTACTCTTAACTGTCAGCGGCCTAACGAACCCGGCATTCTGCGCGACAACGCTGACACCCATGCGCTTGCTCTACCCGAGCTTCGCCGGCAGCTGGGCGACGGCGTGGATCGCCAAGGAAGCCGGATACTTCAGTGCCGAAGGGCTCGACGTCGAACTCGTCCGCGTCGGCGGCAGTAGCCGAATGGTTGCGGCAATGCTTGGCGGCAGCGCGCCGATCATTCAGGCCGGCGCCATTGCGGCGCTCACCGCCAACGTCGCCGGCGCCGACGTCGTGATCATCGGTTCTACGGGTACGGTCTCGCCCTTCCGTCTAATCGCGCGCCCGGAGATCAAGCAGCCGTCCGACTTGAAGGGCAAAAAGGCCGGTATCACAACTTTCGGCTCGACTTCCGATCAAGTCCTGCGCATCGCGCTCAAGCAGTTCAATCTCGACCCCAGCAAAGATGTCGCGCTGCTCACCTTCGGCGCGCAACCGGAGGCGTTCGCTGCGTTGATGAACGGCATCGTGCAAGTCGCCGCCCTCAGCTATCCACTTTATCCAAAGGCGATAAAAAGCGGCATGCGCGAGCTGGTCAATTTCGCCGATCTCGGTGTCGAGGACATCAACGGCACCGTGATGACGACGCGCGCTTTCGTCGCCCAGCAACGCGATACGGGACTGCGCTTCATGCGCGCCTTCACGCGCGGCATGCAGCGTTATCGCACGGATAAAGAATTCAGCAAAAAAGTGTTGGCCAAGTACGGCAAGATCAATGACGAGGAAATCTTGGAAGGCACCTGGCAGGACTACGCGCCGACGTTGCAGAAAACACCGCGCCCGTCGCTCAAAGCGGTTCAGTTTATGATTGAGAATCAATTTGCCGGAAAAAAGCCGCTGCCAAAACCCGAACAGTTCGTCGACTTTTCGATTGTCGATCAATTGGAAAAGAGCGGCTTTTTCGATTCGCTTAATAAATAATTGAATAAACGCAGAGCGTTACGCAATGCGCCGGGCCAGCTCTTGGATTTGATCCATCGAAACTTTCAATTCGCGAGTAAAGACGCGCGGCACACATTCGCCGCAGATTTCATTGGCGAGGTGACTGCTCAGTCTTGCGCGCTGGTTGCAACCCACGCAGCCAGTTGAGCACTCAGCGGGGCATTTGAACTATAAGAAACCCGTGTCAGAGCCACTTTCACAGATGACTTGAGCGAGTGCTTCGATACTCACGCACAGCAATATCTGCGTGGCGGAAACCGCGCAGTCGAAGTCTTGACGGATACGGTTGGATAGAATCATCGCAACCAGGGAGTCCAGCCCCATCGCCATGAAACCTTGGTCACTGAAAATCGCCGATTCGGGATAGCCTGAGAGTTCCGCACACTGCGCTTGCAGATAGCGCACGACTTGTTGCAGGGTCAGCGCCGCTTTGTCGATGCCATCCATGGGTCCGGGAAGCGAACCGGATATCAATTTGCCATCGGCATGCGTGGTGACTCGTTGCAGCGAAGCTGCCAATCCCTGCTGGGTGATCGGCCGCAGACGAAAACCCTCCAATTGGGCGACCAGTTCTCCGGAATCATTCATAATCGACAAATCGGCAAGCACATTGTTTTCGCTATGCTCGCGAAGTTGCGCGTAGCACCAAGCCTGCTCGTGGCTCGCTTTGACGTCGTACAGCGACAGCACATCCAGTGAAAACGGCACAAAGGTTATCGAGTTTTGTCGCAGCTGCTCCTCGGTCTCGATGGTGGCGCAACAGTGCAGCACCTGGCAAGCGGCTTCGATCAGACCTGGGTGCAATCGATAACTGGCGGCGTCAAGGATCGTGGCGGGACAGACCGCTCGGCAGAGCGCTTCCTGATCGCCCTGCCAGATCGTTTCGATCCAGCGAAACGCCGACCCGGTTCCGCCCTGATTGGCCCAGATTCTTGAGTAGAACTCGCTGCGCGAAAGCGTCTCCGGGCAGCGCGCTTTGATGGCGTTCAAATCTATTGTAGGCAGCGCAGGAGTCGTCTTCTCCGGCAAATGCGCCCGGCCCAAGCCAATCATGTGCGCTGTCCAGGGTTCACTGCCCATTGCCGCTTGGTTAACCTCGGCGCTGGTCAGCTCCAGACTCCAGCCCTGCGCGTCCGGCTTGAAAATCAACTGGACATCGCGCTCGCATCCGTCCGGCAATAACAAAGGACGCAACAGATAAAGATCTTCAAAGCGATAGCGATTACCTTGAGTGCCGCCGAGAAATTCCACCGCCTGGGCCAGCATGGCAAAATGGCATGCAGCCGGCGGCAAAGAGACGCCGAAAAGGCGGTGATCGTTGAGGAACTGCGGCGCGCTCTGGCTGAAACGAGATTCGAAACGGATCTCAGCCGCGCCGGGCAAGCGTAAACGCCGGCCGAGCAGAGGATGGCCGGCCGAATGATTCGCCGCGGTCGCGACACGATGTTGGGCATTGACCAGCGCACCGTCATACCAATAGCGCGAACGCTGATACGGATAGCTCGGCAAGGATACCGAGCGGAAGTTTTGTCCCTTTTGCAATGCCGGCCAATCCACCTGGACGCCGCGGACATACAAGCGCCCCACGGTTGCCAGCAAGGCCGCCCAATCGTTATCACCGCGGCGCAGGGTTGGCACCACGTCGAGCTTGTGCTGCGAAGAGGATTCTTGGGTCAGAAAAGAGAAGATCGCATCGGGGCCAATTTCCACAAACAGATCGCAGCCCGCTTGCACCATGGCGCGGAATCCCGCGGCAAATTGCACCGGTTGGCGCGCCTGCTGACACCAATAATCCGGGTCGGTGACTTCGGTTGTGACCGCGCGGCCATGCAAGTTGCCGATCAGACACAGTCTCGGCGCCCGCAGCTCGGTCTTGCTGATTAACTGCCGCAGCGGCGCCAAAACCGGCTCCATCTGCGCGGAATGAAACCCATGGGACACCGTCAGTTCACGGCAATAGGTTCCTTGCGCTTGCAGCATCGCTTGCAACCGGTCGATGGCGTCCGCCGCGCCGGAAAGCACCGTTTGACTGGGCGAGTTGATCGCCGCGATAGCTACTGCCGGGAACCTGCGCATCAGCGCATCGAGAGTGGTTTGCTCGGCGGTGACCGCAAGCATCTTGCCGGCACCGGGCAGCTGCTGCATCAACCGGCCGCGCGCGGCGGCCAATCGCAGCCCGTCCTCAAGCGTGAAAACTCCCGCGACACAGGCGGCGACATACTCGCCCAGGCTATGGCCCATGACGAACTTTGGTTTGATGCCCCACGATTGCAGCAGTTCAGCCAAGGCGAATTCAAGCGCAAAGAGAGCCGGCTGGGCATAGTCGGTGCGCTGAATCAGTTCGCCGGAAGCACCGAACATGACGTCGAGCAGCGGCCGTTCCAGATAATCGCGCAAAATTTCATCGCAGCGCTCGAGCACCCTGCGAAAATCGGGGTTCGCCTGATAAATCTCTCGGCCCATATTGACGTATTGCGTGCCCTGCCCGGCAAATAGAAAGCCGATCTCGGGGTTGGCGGAAGTCACGGCTTTGCCGCGCCAACGCCGGTCCACTTCGCCCGACTCCTCGGTCCTGAGATAAACTCTCGCGCATCTGCTGCACCGACGTCACCGACAATCGCCGCGCGATGGGAATAATGGGATCGGCTTTTCTGACTTGCCGCGGCAATACCGGCCAGATCCGGCCATGGGATTCTGCGCAAGAAATTGGCGGTAACTGCCGGCCAATTCATCCAACGCGGCCGCGGACGCAGCGGAGAAAGTCAGCAGATGAGCAGGCAACTCGGTCTGAACCGCAAGCGGTGCGGGCGGGCGCCGCGTCTTGCAAAACGATGTGACAGTTGGTGCCGCCAATACCGAACGAAGAAACGCCCGCGATCCGGCGGTTCCCATCGGTCTGGCCAAGGTATGCAACCGGTCAACGATATAGAATGGACTTGCATCCAGATCGATTTCCGGATTGGCTTTTTCGAAGTGCAACGTCGCGGGAATCTCACGGTGCTTTAGCGCCAGCACGGTTTTGATCAATCCGGCGATGCCCGCGGCGGCATCGAGGTGGCCGATATTGGTTTTCACCGAACCCATGCCGCAAACCCACCGCTCGCCGGCGCCGCGCCGAAATGCGCGAGCGAGCGCGGCAAATTCAATCGGGTCGCCCACCGGTGTGCCGGTTCCGTGCGCTTCGACGTAGCTGACATCCCACGGCCGCACCTCGGCGTGAGCTTGGGCGCGCGCGATAACCGCGGCCTGGCCGGTGACGCTGGGCGCGGCAAAGCTGGCTTTGTTCGAACCGTCGTTGTTGACCGCCCAGCCGCGAATCACCGCATCGATGCGGTCGCCATCGCGCTCGGCATCGCCAAGCCTTTTCAACACGACGGCGCCGACACCATCGCTGAATACGGTTCCCGTCGCTCTGGCATCGAAGGCGCGGCAATGGCCGTCTTGGGAATGGATCCCGCCCGCTTGGCGCGCAGAGTTGCCCGTTTGCGGAAACCTCACGGCGACACCGCCGGCGATGGCGATGTCGCACTGCCTGCTGCTCAGTGCCTGGCAGGCCTGGGCGACTGCGACTAACGATGTCGAACAGGCAGTCTGAACGTTGATACTCGGCCCGGTGAAACCCATCACGAAGGAGGTGCGCGTCGCCAGCGAATCGGTATCGTTGCTGATCGCCAACTGATGGGCTTCATCGCCGGTTCGCTGCAGCAGCGCATCGACGGCATCACGGCTGCCGCCGAGCAGATGCCAGAGATAGGTGCTTGCATTGCCGCCGGCAAACACGCCGATGTTGGCGTTAGCGCCGGCATATCCGGCCTCGCTGACCGGCAGTCCGGCGTCTTCGAGCGCACGATGAACGCACTCCAGCCACAAACGTTGCTGCGGATCGAGCATCTGCGCTTGCCGCGGCGTCAGGCGAAAAAGCGCGGCATCGAACTGATCGACATTGGCCAGCAATCCCCGGGCGGCCACCGCGTCTGGAACCCCTGCGGGGCTTGGCTCAGAAGACTCGCAGGCAAACACGGTCAGGCTCTCGACTCCCGCGCGCAGATTCTGCCAAAACTGTTCGATTGAATCGGCGCCGGGAAATCGCCCGGCCATGCCAATAATTGCGATGCTATGTGCGGGAGGCGCATGATTCTCCTCGTTTGCGCCGGCAACGGTTTCTGGCGCAACCGGCCGATCGTCTTCTAACCAGTGCACCAGCGCGCGGATCGTCCTATGCTCGTAGACGCTGGTCACCGGCATCGCTAAGCCATGCCGCTCCTTGAACAGGGTCAAGAAGCGCGCGGCACGGATGGAATCGCCGCCTAAATCGAAGAACGAGTCGGTGACGCCCACCTCATCGAGCTCCAAGACCGCCGACCAGATGCGCGCCATCTGTTGCTCGGTCTCGTTGCCCGGCGCAACGTAGTCGTTGGCGAGCCGAGGACGGTTTCGTCCCGGCGGCGGTAAGCTCGAGTAATCGACCTTGAGATCCTTGGTGAGCGGCAGCTCATCGACAAAGACAAAGGCGCTGGGCAGATGTGGCGTTGCGATACGGTCTGACAACGCTGCGCGAACCGCCCCGGCGCTCACGGCCGGGTCGGCCACGAGGTAAGCGCACAGCCTGCGCTCGCCAAGCTGATCCGAGAAATCACGGACAGCGGCCTGCTGAACTCCCGACACGCTGAGCAAGATTTTTTCAACATCTGCCGGAGCAACAAACTCGCCGCCGATGCGGAGGCGATGATCCATGCGTCCCAAATGAAATAGACAATCCCCTTCGCTCATGCGGCCGAGATCGCCGGTGCGATAGCGGCGCAAGCCATTGTCCAATTCAACGAAGCGTTGCGCAGTCAATGCGCCGTTGCGCCAGTAACCATTCGCCAAATAGCGGCTCTCGACGACAATCTCACCGGCGGCACCGAGCGGCAGCTCATGTCCCCGATCATCGACCACCCGCACCGTCATATCCGTAACCGGGTAACCGACAGGCACCGATGCGCTTTCTTCGAGAGTCGTCTTTTTATCGACGAAGAACTGGCGCACCAGGCCACATTCGGTGGCGCCGAGACCGTTGACCAACGTGCAACTATCTTGGAAGTTCGCCTGAAAATGTTCGATGTCCAGCGGCGCCGCGCGATCACCCTCGAGTCGAATCAGCCGCACGGCGGGAAACCGGTTTAGCGGATCCGACAGTTGGCGAAAGATCGATGGCACGGCGTGAAACACGGTGACCCGTGCTCGCTGCAGCCATTGCGAGATTGCCGGCAAACCCTCACCTTGCAGATCGAATGGCGCAACCGCGGCGCCATTGAGCAGCGCGCCAAACAGACTGGAAACCGTGCCGCTGAAGCTCGGGTTCTGCACCAGACTCAAGATGTCGCCAGGCGCGAACTTGAGGCTATTGGTGTAGCGCAAAACATTATGCAGGACGTTACGATGACAATCCGCGACGCCCTTGGGCGCGCCGGTGGAGCCTGAGGTATAAAAAACATAGGCGAGCGTATCGGCAGAAACCAGTCGATCGACATTGTTGCCAGAGAAACCGTCGCGCGCCGCATGCGCTTGGATGACAGGGAAATCACTTCCAGCCAGGCCTCGAGCTAGGTCGAGATACTTACCATCGGCAACTAACATTCCTGGGGCCAAGTCTTTGATTATGCCGTTCAGCACCGCGTCGGGCAGACGCTGGTCCAACGGCGCGTAGCAAAGGCCCGCTTTGAGAATCGCCAGCGTCCAGACAACGGCCTGGTAGCCCTGATCCATCATCAAGGCTACTGGGCCGGAAACATTTTCCGCGGTCGCGAGCAGCAGGCGTGCGGCGCGATTGGCGGCAGCGTTCAATGCCGCATAGCTGACATCACCGGATGGCAGGCGCACCGCACAGCCATCGCCATATTGCTGAACTTGGCGCTCGAAGCGCTGGTGAATCGACTGGTCAATATCCGCCGCCGCAAACTCGACAAAGGTTTGGGGCGAGCGCAGTCCGCGTCGTGCTGTAAAATCGCTCATGTCTATTAGAGATGATCCAATTGTCGCCGCAGCAATGGCATCGCTTCATTCCAGTCAGGGCCAAGTTTGGCAAACGCCACCTGGCCAAACTTCAATCGCTCTGCCTCAGCGAGCAACGGCGCCAATTGGTCGCGGCATTCTTCCGGACCGCCCGCCACATAGCAACGCTGCACCGCTTCATCGGGAATGAGCGCCGCGACCGCTTGAAGCGTCGCGCCGGCGGCGCGCGCTTGTTTCAACGAACTGACGAGCTTCGGCTCCACTCCCAAGACGCGCATCTCGTCATCCGAGTATCCCGCGCCTTCGAGCCCGAGCAGGATATTGGCAGCAAAAGGTTTGGCGAATTCTATCGCGCGGGCACGATCCCGAGCGATCGCGATATCGAGTTCGCATATCTCAAACAAATTCTTTCCAGGCTGATGCTCAGCCGCCGCACTACGCTGAAGCGCCAATAAGTGATCGAGCCGGCCGCTGCGAACCAAGGGAATGTAATGGTCGCCGATCAGCGCCCCGTCCATGATCTCACCGGCAATTTTGAGTATCTTGGGAGCGTTGCCGCCGCAATAAAGTCGAATCGGCGCAGCCGGCGCAAACGCCAATCGAAACTCTTGTTCGGGATGAATATGGTGATAGGCGGCGCATACCGGGAAGTCGCGAAAGTAGACTGTTTCGCCACCCAGCAAAGCCTTGAGCGCCAACGTCGTCTCGCGCACCATCGCCAGCGGCTTGAGCATCTCGATCTGTCGGCCGGCGATCGCCGCTTCGCCGCGGGCGATGCCGACACTCAGTTCGCGCCCGTCGGTCAACTCCGAGAGCGCCGCCAGGCTGTCGGCGACATCGACAGGATTGCGAAAATAAGGCACGAGAATCGACGTGCCTAATTTGATCGGCACCCGCGCCGCTATGGCTGTCAGCACAACCAAGACATTGCGTTGGCCTAGATTATCGTTAACCCAAACCTGCTTGAACCCTTCGCCATGCGCTCGCTGCGCCAGCCGAACCAGATCAGGCAACCTGTGCTGGCTGGCGCTTTGCAGGGCAAACTTTAAAGCAAATTCACCGCGAAATTTCATGATCGACAATGTTGGCAAGAAGCCGTTTCCAGGCGCCGCTATCGACGCGCAAGTCCGGTTTCCGACGTTGGACGTTGAACGAACTTCGCCACAGCTCATGCCCCTAGACCGCGCCCCAAACGTCGGTTGCGACCTGAACGATGAGTCTCAACTTGGCGATCTGATCGTCCACCGTCAGCTTATTGCCCAGCACCGTGCTGGAGAAGCCGCACTGCGGGCTGATGCCGAGCTGGTCGAGGGGAACGAGTTTAGCGGCCTCGTCGATGCGCCGTTTGAGATCGTCGGCGTTTTCCAACTGGCCGGTCTTGGTCGTGACCAAGCCGAGCATGAGACGCTTGCCCTTGGGCAGGTAGCGCAGCGGCGCGAAGTTGCCGGCCCGCGGCGAGTCGAATTCGAGGAAGTAACCGTCGACCTTCAATTCGTTGAATAACACTTCCGCCACCGGATCGTAGCCGCCTTCGGCCACCCACGCGCTGGCGAAGTTGCCGCGGCACAGATGGGTGCACACCACCATGTTGGCAGGCCGGTCTTTGATGCACTCGTTGATCAGGTTGGCGTAGAGCGAAGGCAAGCGGTCGGGGTCTTCGCCAATTTTCTTGGCGCCTTCGCGCATCTTGGGATCGCAGAGATAAGCCAGGTTGGTATCGTCGATCTGCAAGTAGGTGCAGCCGGCCGCCGCCAGCGCGTGAATCTCTTCGCGATAGACGCGCGCCAGGTCGGTGAAAAAATCTCGCCATCTCAGGATACGCCGCGTCGCTCACGCCGCCGCGCCCACCGCGGAAATGCAGCACCGACGGCGACGGAATCGACAGCTTTGCGGTGACCTTGGTCACCGACTGAGTAAATTTGAAGTTCTCGACCTCATGCTCGCGCACGCGGCTCAGTTTGCCGGTGACTTCAAATCGCGTCGGCGAGCGCTGCAAGTTGGCATCGCCGCCTTGAAACGATTTGTCGGCCTCCTCGGCGAGCCCTTCCTTGACCAAGACACCGTCGAATTTTCTGACGAAGTCGACATTCCACAGCTTGCGCCGATACTCGCCATCGGTGACCGCCTGCAGGCCGAGATCTTCCTGCATCTTCACGACATCGCGAATGCAGCGGTCCTCGACCGCGCGCAGTTCGGCATCGGTGATCTCGCCGCGTTCGCGTTTCTCTCGGGCCTGCCAACAGCGCCGGCGGTCGTAGCAAACTGCCGACATGATCGGCGCGAAACGGCGGCTGTTTTTGCTCAGCCATAGGACTCTCCTATTTCTGCTATTCGCGCGAGGCTTTGAATTTGCAACACATTACGCTAATCTGGCAAACATCAGCACCCAGGAGCTCTCAAAATGCGCACCGAACTTATCAGCATTGCCACCCCAACGCACCCGCTCGACGGCGCCTACTACACACCCGACGGGCCGAGCAAAGGCGCGGCGATGTATTGCCACGGCAATCAGATGAATTTCTACGTCTGCGCCGCGCGCTTTCTCGCGCCGCATATCACTGGACTAGGTTACGAGTATCTTGGCCTTCAACCGCCGCGGCCACGACTCGGTCAGCACCTTCGACAGCCGCGAATGCGTCGGCGGCGCCTATCAAACCGTCGCCGAAGGCGTCGAAGACAACGCGCTGGTAGCGAAATATTTGGCCGACAAAGGATTCGCCAATCCGATCGTCATCGGCCACAGCAACGGCGGCGTCCTCGCCGCCGAACATGTCGCGCATCATCCGGAGACCAAAGCGTTAATCTTGTTGTCCGCCCACACCGGCGGCAACCGCATGGTCCACCAGCGCGCCGCGCGCAATTATTCCCTCGCCGGCGATGTCGAGAAGCAAAGAAAAGAAGCCGAGGCCTTGGTCGCCGCCGGCAAACCCAGACAGCTCATGCTCATCCCCGCCTGGTGGTGGGTGATCTCCGCGCGCACTTTCCTCGACCGCCTGACCAACGCCCCCGACCTGCTGGAGAACGCCAAGAAAATCACCTGCCCGGTGCTCTTCATCCGCGGCGACCAAGAGCCCAAAGAAAACTACCCCGCCGAAGAGTTCGCGAAAAATTGCCCCGGCCCCTGCGAAGTCGCGATCATCCCCAACTGCGACCACTTCTATGTCGGCGCGGAGGATAAGGTTTCGAAGATCGTGACGGAGTGGTTGAAGAAAACGGTTGGTTAGGCGCTCTGCCGTGAAGGCGTTCGCCGTGGCTGATGCTTCCTGATGAGTCCCCCCAATGCCCGCAGAGCTTCATTCGCCTGTCGAGCCCCGGGAAACATGGCGGCAACGTCAGGGTCGAGGGTGATCACAATGGCACCCTTGGCGTAACGTGATGCGTACTTATTCGGTCGAGCTTGACTAAAGTCGTACTCTGGAAGAATTTCATCAACTCCAACCCGGCGGCCTGACACTCTTTTTAATTTCGTTTTTCCTCATATTCTCTCCGCTCACGGCGCGTGGCTTTTCGCGCGCTGATTAGTCGAATCGCCTGCCCACGCTCAGTGAACATCACAGCGAGTAGCCACCGCTGACTGGCTTACCCCCAACGGCTTGAGAAACTCCTGCAACAACATTTCCCCTGGATGTGTCGGTGGCCTGTTAGTAGGCAATCGACGCGCCACCTTACGCTGTGATGGTTTATTACGGCGATAAATCTTTGTGGTAGTCAACGATTTCAAGAGGGCAAAGCTAACCGGCGCGCGGCGCTTTCCCGCGCGTCCGTGTTGAGCGTGTTGTTGGCCGCGACGAACGCTTCGCGAGCCATTTGCTGAATGACGCTTGGCTTTCCCCTGACGCCTTTCCCGCTAACAGACCTTGGACACTGATATCCTCGTCGATATCCTCCCAATGAATACCGACGCCTCTGCCAATTAGGCGCCAATGCTTCCGCTCGGCCGATGACGCATGCGTCAAGCGCGGATACCATGCGAGAGGAACGGATATACTCCGACCATCGCTTAGGTCCACAGTTAGCGTGTCGTCCGATACGGCAACGTTTTCAACAAAGGGAATTTCAATTTCGACCGCCGAAGTACTCATCCCAAGCCTCCATTAGAACTTCTCGGTGATCGCTCACCAATCTTTCAATTCGCGCAATTTCTACGCGTGACAAACCGCCGCTGCTTTGGAGCCGAATCGAATCGAGCCAATGTCTCCAGGGATTCGTACACCACGGACATCTCACCTGGCTTATGATGAGATCCCGCCATCGCGCCTCATTGCTGTGCGTCGAAGTATCTCCGCCTCAACCTCACTCGCGATACGTCGCTCGATTGCGCCGGGATGCGGGCGCGGCCGGTCGATCGTTGCTTGATGCTTCGACCGCCGTCGCAACAACCAGGTAAGACATGCCGTTACGACGAGAACGACGCCTAGCAGAATTAGGATGCTAGGCGCGAAATCGAAAGCCCCCGGGGGCGGCGGCGGAGGGAGTGGTGTCGGCCCGGGTAGTTCTGGTTTTGGGGTTGATTGGGGCGCCTGCGGGGCGTTCAAGATGAACAGACTCAAGGCCACAGCGCTTGCGAAACCCGCCGTGAGTCCAGCAAGGGATAACCAACGAGCGGCCTTTGGAGGGGATGTTGACGCCTTCGATGGCGCGCTTGCCTTACCGTCGTTATCCGACGAACGATCGAGCTGTGGTTCGCGCCCACCGTTCCTCGAAAGTCGATCCACTGAAACTCACCCAACGCTGGGGGTAGAGGAGTGGCATCCAGCAGAAGCGGCAAGAGATCCTTTTCTTGCTCGATGGCCGCTTTCCACTCCTTCGACACTTCGTCTGATCGCTGCGCATGATCGCACCAGAATACGACGACCAAATGGGATTCAGCTAGGGCCTCTGGCAATTTCGCTCCGCCATCTCTTACCCGGCTGAATGTCATCAATGTCCTGGAAGACGAGGAGATTTGTTAACGCGGAGGAGCTTAACTACCGGAGCAACCAGCGACGCGTCAGCATGGCTATAGGACACAAAGACGTTTGTGCTCTGGCTAGGCATCATCAAGTAGGACTGCCGATACACCCACTAACAACCCGAGACGGCTTGAACGTCTGGATGGCTAGTCGTTTATTCCTTCATCGCCGGCCACTCGCGCAGCAACCTGCCGTACCCGCTCATCGGATATTTGATAACCAAGCTTCGACAGCACATACCAAAACATCGCCGGGTTGCTGGCGATCACGGTGGCATTGAGCTCCGACTCGATCCGTTCGAGACATTTGACCGGATCGAGCACCGCGCCTTGGAAATAGATCGCGTCGACTTTGCCGACGGCGGCCAAGTTCTTCTTGGTGAGATCGAAGACTTCGTCCGGCGTCATCCGTTTGGGCACGGCGAGTTCATCGAAGGAATTGGGCGACATCGCGGTCACGCCGGCTTTGGCGAGATGGGCGACGATCAGGTCATTCAACTTTGCATCGAAGGGCGTGAGCAGAAGAACTTTGGGCGCCGAGTAAACTCGCAGCGCCGCGACACAAGCATTGAGCGCCGTGGTGAAAGGGATCGACACCGCCGCTTTCAAATCGTCGAACAGTCCCGGATTCAACACTTCGGTCGGCGCGGCGGTGAGAATCAGACCGTCCCATTTGCGCTCGGCGATGAACTCTTTCACTCGCCGCAGAATGACTTCCTTCTTGTCGGAGATCTCGTACAGCGATTTGCCGTAAAGCTGTAGCCCCTGGAAGTCGATCTCGATCTCCTTGGGCACGATGGGCAGGAAACTATTGTAATGCGGCATGGAACTCGACCCGCCGCTGACGAAACCGATACGCGCTTTGATACGCCTTCAGCCATCTTATCCTCCAAGCGATCCTCGATCCTTCCATCCTCAATCTCTCGACCTGCCTATTTCTTCTTCGCCTTATACGCGTCGATCGCCTTCTTCAGATCCTCGAACTCCTCGCACTTGCCGAAGAACGGACAGGCTTTCTTCAACGCCGCCAACTGTTTCTCGGCGTTGTCCGGCTGATTCATGTCGAGATAGAGTTCGCCCAAGTATTCATGCGCGTAGCGATGATTCGAGTCGAGCTTGAGCGCGCGTTGATAATGCTCCATGGATTTGTCGAAGACGTTGGTCTTGCGGTAGGCGTAGCCGAGCATGCTGTGGGCGTCGGCGTCGTTGGGCAGTTCCTGAACCGCTTTGGTCAAATGTCCCACTGCGCCTTTGTAATCCTTCGCATCGATCGCTTTGCGCGCCGCCACGACGTTGGGATTTTCCGTTTTCCCTTTCGGCTCGGGCAAATCGGCAAACGCAATCGTCTGCCATGCCAACAATCCGACCGCAACAACCATGCAGCGAAACCAATACTTCATAGAACCTCCGTTAAGTGGTTATCGATATCTTCGGATGTTACCCGTGAGCAAGCTGTCCCGCAATACTCAATCATGCCGATCTCTATCACTAGTCTCGTTCGTTAAGAAGAATGCGGCATTTAGTTCGGACTATCCCCTCTTTGGAAAAGAGGGGCCAGGGGAGATTTTCTTGCTTCCGAACGGCTCCATCGTCGCAGAACATAACCGATCTACTGCGAGAAAACGCCCCACACGAGAAACAAATCCCCCTTGATCCCCCTTTTCCAAACGGGGAATCGGTCATCGTTAGCGATTCGCTTCTTCAGCTCCGTGTCTAGCCAATAACCAATGGGTGATTTCACCTAGCGCAACTTGATCTAGCTTTGCCCGGATCTCGCAAGTCGGCGGCTATGCTGCTTTCTCAGCTCCGCTCTGACTTCGCGCAACATCGTTAGATCGACCAAGCGATCCGACGGAATCTCCGCGCGTGATGCCGGACTCCTGGCGAATCTTGTCGATGATCGATTTCAAAACCGGCTCTTCGATATCGCCGTCGGGGTTGAGCACTTGCGCAGGATCTTGTAGGTATCGACGGCGACTTTCTGGCTCCAGGCCGAAATCTTTCTGTAAATAGGCGACCACGTCAGTTTCGTTTTTGACGATCGCTTCCATGCTGCGCAAGGTGGCGCGGATCATCGCCTTGACCTGCTCGCGGCTGATCTTTGAATGACTCACCCGCGCCACCAATGCCACCCTGCAGGTCGCGCACGTCGTAAGTGTTGCCGAGATCGACGTAGCCCGCCAACGTCGCCATCGAAGTATACGGCGGCGTCAGAATCACCGCGTCGGTCGGCTTTGGCCGAGCAGCGCCGTATAACTATTCGCCGTGGTGTTGGTCGAGACATAAGCAACCTTTTCGTTGCCGTCAGGCCATCTTCATCACCGTCATGCGCCGCGTAGTGCGCCAAAGAACCGATACCGCTGACCGAGACGTTTTTGATCCGCGCCGGCGTCATGCCGGGCTGACCGATCAGGCTGAAACTCAAGCGCGTTTGAATGAAATGTAATCCGTGCGCAGCGGCAAGCCCTTCATGGCGGCGCGCAAAGACACTCCGCCGGCCGCGGCGTAGTCGACCTCGCCCGCCAGAAGCGCCGTCACGCCGAGGGGCGGGCGCATGACGATGATCTCCAGATCGATGCCTTCCCGCGCGAACAACCCCTTCGCTTTGCCGAAATAATACGGCAACAACGTCAGCGCCTTGGCCGGCACCGTCAGCCGCACTTTTTCCAGCGGCTTCCCTTGTTGCGCGCCGACCTTGGGCGGCATCGCAAGCAAGAAAGCCAGCAACAACAATTTCACTGCGCCTTTTGTCCAACGGCAGGGCGCCCCGCCGGTCGCCCCTACTCTGACGCCGCCAATCATCATAATTGTGTTCCCGTCAATTCGAATGTCGTTACCAGAGCCACGCCACCGCCACCCCCAGGGCGAATCATGATTCGCCCCTACGTCGGATTTCCTCTAGGGATCGTTTTTTGCGCCCTTTGCGCTCTTTGCGGTGATACATTCTGCGAAGTCCGAGTCTTCTCATTTTTTGTAATCTATGTGCCCTTTGTGGTTAAATCTCTTTCTTCCCCGCCAGAGCTCGCGGCAAATTTCTTCGTGACTTTGTCTTTCAACTCCTTGCTCGCGCCCGAGACTTTGGGAAACTCGTTGATCCATTCATAGGGCCGGCAGGCGTCGATGATGCCGCGCGACTGGAAGCCGCGCTCGCTCGGCGGGATGATCGGATCGATGGGATTGCTCCAGCAGCGGCGCAGGATGTCGATGTCTTTCGCCGGGTCGGTGCGCGTGCACAGCGCCCACAGGAGTTCGTTGCTGTCCCAGATATCGATATCGTCGTCGACCACCATGACGTAGCGTGTCAGCAGCGCCGCGGCGCGGCATTGCGACGCGATCAACGCCGCTTGCCGGGCATGGCCGGGATAGCGTTGCTTGATCGACAAGGCGACCAGCAAGCGGGTTTGATGATAGGCGACGCTGCGCACGTCCGGCACGCCGGCCTTGTCGAGGTAGTTCCAGATATAAGCGGCGCGGATCAAATTATTTTCCGCCCCCGGCGCCGGCTTGAACGGCGGCGCGCCGGTCATGATCGGATCGTTGCGGTACATGAGCCGCTTCACTTTGAGCATCGGCTCCGAGCGCAGACCGCCGGCGTAGTAACCGGTGAACTCGCCGAACGGTCCTTCGGGGATACTCGTGCCGGGCAACACTTCGCCCTCGATGACGATTTCCGAATAGGCCGGGATCGGCAGGCCGGTGTGTTTGCCCAGGATCACTTCATAGGGTTCGCCGCGCACGCCGCCGGCATAGTCGTATTCGGACTCGCCCGCCGGGATTTCCATCTGGCCGAAGAACCACAGCAGCGGATCGGGACCGAAACTGATGGCCACGGGAAACGGCTGGCCCTTGTCGAAATATTTTTGCCGGTGAATATGGCCGTGATGGCCCGGCGAGATGTAGAGCGCCAGCGTATCTTTATCGTGCACCATGACGCGGTAACAGCCGACGTTGATCCAGCCTTCGTCGGGGTCGCGGCTGATGGTCGTGTCCATGGAGCCGATGTAGCGGCCGCCGTCGCCCTCATGCCACCACGGCACCGGCAAGGACAATAGATCTATATCTTTGCCTTCGAAAACATTTTCCAACACCGGCCCGCTATCGACGACCCGCGGCGGCAGCAAGGTCGGATGGTCGAGACGCTTCTTCCAGGCGTCGATGAACTGATCGCGCGTGTAATCCAGCGGCAGATGGTTGGTCAAGCATTGGCGCTTGAGCGTCGGATTGTGCACGCCGGTGAGCACGCGCCGCCCCGCCGGATAGTCTTTGATCTTGTCGAACAGCACCGCCGGCGGCGGATTGGACTGCGCCGCGACTTCGGCCACCGCGCCGATCTCCTGGTTCCAGTCGGCGCCCTCCACCACCCGCAACTCGCCAAACGAATCGACGCCGTCCAACCATCCGCGCAGATCACGATAATGCATTCCGCCTCCTTCGAACCGTGGCGATCTTAGAACGGACAATGCCTCGGCACAACCGTTCAATGTCTCAATCGAGCATGGTGAGTATCACTCGCGACTAGGCGAAGTGAAGATCCGTCAGGCCGGCGCGGACCGGCATCGCACGCATCATCCATCTGGATACCGTTTTCCAACGGTATGCCGGACGCTGTCGGCCACTTGGGTTCCGGCTTCCGCCGGAATGACGGATGGGGAAACGACTTCGAGTCGGAAGATTAACAATCCCTCTGTTTGGAGCGAAGCGTTGTTCAACTCCATACTTTCGCGCAGCGGGTTGTTTGTATATAGTTACGCCATCGATCCGGACCGTGCGCCGAAAAGCAAAACCATCGGAGGACAATTTCCATGTCGAAACCTTATCTAAATCGCACTGTCCTCGCGGCCAGCCTCGCCGTGGTTTGGTCCTGCGCAACGGCGACCGACAGTCCGCCGCAGCGCTACGCCGCCGGCACCGGCCCGGCCGACCAACTTCAGTTGCCCGCGCCATTCGACACGCCGTCGGTGCGCAACCAATCGAAAGTGATCGGCTGGCCCCAAGGCAGAACGCCCACGGCCGCGCCGGGCTTCGAAGTCAGCCTGTTCGCCGACAAACTCGCCAATCCGCGTCAGACCTATGTGCTGCCAAACAAAGACGTCCTCGTGGTGGAAAGCATTCGCGAGTGGCCCGGCCGCGCCGATCGGCCGGAAAAGTCGGCCAATCGCATCACGCTGTTCCGCGACACCGACAACGACGGCAAGCCCGACTTGCGGGAAACCTTTCTCACGGATTTGAACATGCCCGAAGGCATGCTGCTGCTCGGCAATTGGTTCTATGTCGGCAACACCGACGCCGTGGTTCGCTATCCCTATCGCGCCGGACAGACGAAGATCGACGGCAAAGGCGAAAAGATTATCGATCTGCCGGCCGGCGGCCATCACACCCGCACGCTCAGCGCCGATCCGGCGGGCAAGAAAATTTACGTCGCCATCGGCTCCGCCTCCAACGTCGACGAAGAAAACGCTTGGGAAAAAGATCAACGGCGCGCCGGTATTATCGAAATCAATCCCGACGGCAGCGGCATGCGGATATTCGCCAGAGGTCTGCGCAATCCCGTCGGCATGGACTGGGAACCGAGAACCAAGACTCTCTGGACCGTCGTCAATGAACGCGATTTACTCGGCGACGATCTCGTGCCGGACTATCTCACCAGCGTGAAAGACGGCGCGTTTTACGGCTGGCCCTACTCGTACTTTGGCCCGATCGAAGACCCGCGCAAGAAAGGCCAACGCCCCGACCTCGTCGCCAAAGCGATCAAACCCGACTACGCCTTGGGCTCGCACACCGCGTCACTCGGCTTGGCATTCTACAACGGCAAAGCATTTCCTCAACGCTATCAAGGCGGCGCGTTCATCGGCATGCACGGCTCGTGGAACCGCTCCAAGATGGTCGGCTACAAAGTCGCGTTCGTGCCGTTCGCCAACGGCAAACCCGCCGGACCCATCGAAGACATCCTCACCGGCTTCATCGCCGACGAGAGCAAGTTCGAAGCCTACGGCCGGCCGGTCGGCGTCACCGTCTTACCTGACGGCTCGCTGCTCGTCGCCGACGACAGCGGCGGCAAAGTCTGGCGCGTCACGGCAAAGAAATAACCAACGAGAAGAAGATGTTACAACACAGAGCGCACGGAGATCACAGAGCAAGTGCCGGTCGCGAGCAGCCCCGTTGGAAATCGAATAATTTACCGCAGAGTACGCGAAGGGCGCAAAGTTCCGAGCTCTTTGTAGCGTATGGCATACGCCCTTCCTCACAGCGAAGGATGAACTTTGGTTTCACCGCGAAGGGCACCAAGGTTCGGATAATTTGAAATCCGACCTTCGTGACCAACGTCAAAGCTGGCGCGCTCTACGGCTGGCCCTATTCGTATTTCGGCCAGAACGAAGATCCACGCAAAAAAGGCCAACGCCCCGACCTGGTCGCCAAACCGATCAATCCGGACTTCGCCCTAGGCGTCCATACCGCGCCGCTGCGGCTGGCATTCTACAACGGTAAATCCTTCCCGCGCGCTACCAGGGCGGCGCCTTCGTCGGCCTGCATGGATGATGGAATAGATCGAGATTGGTCGGTTACAAGGTTGTTTTTGTGTCTTTCGCCAACGGTAAGCCAAGCGGCGCCATGGAAGACTTCCTCATCGGCTTCTTGCCCAACCCAAAAGCCTACGAAGTCCACGGCCGCCCGGTCGGCGTCGCCGTCTGGACCGACGGCTCGCTGCTCGTCCGCGACGACGGCAGCAATAAAGGCTGGCGTCAGCGTGAAGAAATAGGCAGCGGGCAAGAGTCAACAGCTTGACGAAAATCCGGCAAAGTTCGAACTTTAAACTTCGTCATATTCCTTTCACGACTCGTTTCGTGGTCCAGAAGTTCATAGAATCCTGCTATCGTCATGCCGGCGAATGCCGGCATCCATCTTCATCTTCGGTTCGCCGGCGATAAATCTGGATTCCGGCTGCGCGGGAATGACGGAAAAGGCTTTGCGGTTTTTGCCCGCAATCTTGAGACAACTCACTAGCGGCAGCAACCGCGATTCAACGATCTTCCCACCACTCCACTACTCCAACACTGCTTGCTCACGTCCTGCCCACTTCCAACAACTGCCCGGAGACATAATCGGAGTCGCTGGTGGCAAAAAACAGAAACGCCGGCGCGATCGCTTCCGGCGGCACCAACTCCCGTTCGCGCCGGGCGATGCCCAACTGTTCGCGGCGGAACTTGGTCAGCTCCTCGGTCATGCGCGTGTCGGCCGCCGGCGAGATGCAGTTGACCTGGATGTTGTGCGACTTGAGTTCGTTGGCGGCATTTTTGGTCAAGGCGATGATACCGCCCTTGGCCGCCGCATAGTCGGCGACGCCGTAGGAGCCGCGCAATGCCGAAGGCGCGGCGAGATTGATGATCTTGCCTTTCTGCTGTTGCTTCATGATCGGGATCACCGCTTGGGTGCAATTGAACGTGCCCTTCAAGTGCACGCCCAAGGTCTCGTCCCAGCGTTCTTCGGTGATATTTTCCAGCGGTGCTAGTCGGAGAATGCCGGCGTTATTCACCAGCACATCGATACGCCCCCACTTGGCGAGCATCGTTTGCACCAGCTTGTCGATGTCGCCGCGGCGCGTCACGTCGGCGAGCATGGAGATACAATCGCCACCCAGCGCGGTGATATCCCGCTCGGCTCTTTCCAGCGTATCGCGATCCTGCACCGCCGTGATCGCCACCCGTGCCCCCTCCCTTGCAAACCTCAGCGCCACTGCCCGGCCGATGCCGCGGCTACCGCCGGTGACGATCGCCACTTGTCCGTCGAGTCTACCCATAAGAATATTGCGCACTCCTTTGCTGCTGGTGAAATTAGTCTAGAAGACGACAATTGCGCAAGCTCAGCGAGTTTGGTACGAAGCGCCATCGGATTGCATGAGGTGTCTTTATGCCGCGACCCTGCGCATTAGCTATGACGATAGTCCTGTTAAGCGCGCTGTTCTTAGCGCCGGCCTCGGCGCAAATGAAAGTGCGGCTAAACTGGTCGGCCATCGCCGCCGGCCAGAGCGGCATCTGGATCGCCCATGACGAGGGACTTTTCAAGAAAAACGGCCTCGACGTCGAGCTGCTGCATATTCCGTCGAGCTCCCTGATCATTCAAACTATTCTTGCCGGCGAGGTTGCGATTTCCTATGTCGACGGGCGCAACACGATTCAGTCCAACCTAACCGGTTCCGATATGGTGCTCATCGCCGGCGTGACCAATCGCTTTCCCTTCACTTTCATGGCGCGCCCGGAATTCAAGCGCGTCAGTGAATTGCGCGGCAAACGCATCGGCGTCACCCGCGTCGGCTCCTCGACCCACACCGTGACGCTCTACGTGCTCAACCAGGCCGGACTCAAACCGGGCGACTACGAAATAGTTCCTTTGGGTGAAGTGCCGAATATCTTGATCGCCCTCGCCGCCGGCAGGATCGACGCCGGCCCGCTGTCGTCGCCAACGACCATCCGCGGGCGCAAGGCCGGCTTAGTCGAACTCGCGACTCCGGCGAAAGACGGTCCGGAATATGTTTCCATCGCCGTCGGCGCCACCCGCGCCTACATTCGCAGCAATCCGGAAATCGTCCGCCGCTTCATGCGCGCCTACGCCGAAGCCGTGCATCTTTTCAAATCCAACAAACCGATAGCGCTAAAAACATTGCAAAAATACACCCGCGTCACCGACCTGGAGATCCTCGAAGAAACCCATAAAGAATATCGCGAGTTGATCGAATCGGTCCCCTACCCGAGTCGCCGCGGCATCGAAACCATCCTCGCCGAGTTGGCCGCCAGCGATCCCAAAGCGCGCCAAGCCAAGCCGGATGATTTCGTCGACCGGCGATTCGTCGCGGAGCTAGAGCGAGACGGGTTCTTCAAGAAGCTGGGAGCAAAGTAGTTAAACCGGCAACATATAAATGCCCGTCCCCAGCCCTGGGGGAAGCAAGACGGCGCCGCCTGGTAGCTTAGATGAGCTTTTTCTCAAGCAGGAATCTGTAGATTACTTGCGCAACGAGACTATGTCCCTTTTCATTCCAATGAATGTCTACCGGAAAATAGAATGCTTCTCCGCGCAATCCTCGCGCTTTTAACGTTGGAGTTAAATCGAGGCACAAAAGATTGCGCGCGCCGCAATACGCCGCAATTGTTTTATTGAGTCGGTTAACGCGTTCTTTAAAGACGTCAGTCGACTTTATTCGTTCCTTGGCGAGTTCCCAATACACTTCTTCTTTTTGTGGGAAGTAAAGCAGGATGAAGGTTGCGTTAGTGCGTTTGCTCTCTTGGTAAGCATCTTCAATCTGCCTTGCTATGCCAGCCCAGGCTGACGCAAATTCTTGATCTGCAATTGCGTACGGATCGCGCAACCGTCGATCCAGCAGCTTGAGACCGATCGTGTGTCGCCGGTCATTTGTCCCGCCTTTGTTAAGGGAGCGGAAGACGGTGTTAAAAATATTGTAGCTGGCCGAGTAACGCGCCATGAATCCTTTTGCGGTCATCCGTTGTTTGCGATTGACCGGCGGCGCTTCAAAACGTACCCCATCCCTCAGGTCATTGGAGAACAGCGCATAGAAAACAACCTTGGGACGCAACCGCACTCCATATTTTTGCAAAACTCGCGTGTACTGATGCGGGCCATGGCCGGGCACGCCAAAATTTATGATCTCGCGATTTGTCAGTCGCGCCAGCTGCGCCACCCACGTCGCCTCTTGGTCAACGCCTGCGCCAAATGTGAACGAATCTCCAAAGGCGGCTCCCCAAGCAGGGCCGCCTAAGGTTCCGCCGCGAAACCCTGCGCTGGGAAAATTCAATCGGGTTTGTATCCGGAAGCTGAACTCCTCGCCGGGGAAATAGTAATCAGTTTGGGGCCGGATCATATTGCCAATTGGCGGATCCTTGACGTAGTAGGTGTCTCCTTCCATCAGAACAACCAGATTTCGCAATGGGCCGGGCAAGAGATGACTCGGCAAAAGATAGACGGTAAGATCGAAAGCGCCCAAGGTAAACAAGGTGCTCAACAGCACGAGCGCCGTTTTAGCGAGAAAGCTTTTCACGATTTCTTTACTTTGAAACTAAGACTTAATGCGAGAAATACGGTGTCAACGCCGCAGCGAAATGTCCTAGCTGACGCCAGCGGTAATATGGCCACCGCAGCCAACCCGAAACACAAGAGAAATCGTCGCTAGGAAGAGCATCCAAATCTGCCGATGCATATTCAATAATCATATACGCGAGAATTTTATGGCGCAAGCATTTCGTCGTTGGCCGCAGCTCCATCGCGGCGCATCTTGCATCCCGCTATTTCTTATATAGCCGGTCGAAATCTCCGATATCATCGAGCTCGTTGATAAAACGCAGAACGGCAAAATCTTCGGCCTTCGCTCCGTTGGCTCTCAGGTCTCGCCATGATCGTATTCAATCCCTCCGAGGTCGCGCTTGATACATCGCCGGCGGCGCCAGCACGGTGGTCTGCACGCGTTGGTTTCCATGGCGTGCGGTCGCCCCTCTCAGAGAGCAGACACAGGGATTTGCCCTTTGACGATGCGTTGAATCCAGAGTGGACCACTGCCGGTATCCCTTTCCGCTTGACTGCGCATACCCATTCCCTGTTAAAGTAGCCGTAACAGCACAGCAGGAGGAGGTTCCCCGGCAACTATGGCTATACCTGGAGAAAAAGCGATTCAGATGGTGCGCAATGCGCATACCCAAGCGGCGCAGTTGGACATTGCCGTGACTGCGGTGGTGGTCGACCAGAGTGGTCGCATGATCGCGCTCGGGCGCATGGACAAAGCGCGGCCGATCACGGTAGAGATCGCCCTTAACAAAGGTTACACTGCGGCGAGCTTCCAGCAGCAGACCAAAGACTTGGCCGGCGTGGCCAACCAAGCCTGGTTTCAAAGTCTGGTGGTGTCGAGCAGCGGCAAAGTAATGCCGGGTGGCGGCGCCATACCGGTGGTCGAAGGCGGCAACGTCGTCGGCGCCATCGCAGTCTCGGGCGGCACCGACGATCAAGATCAAAAATGCGCCGAAGTGGCGCTGGCGGCTTATCAAGGATGAAGTGACAGTGATGCGAGACAGAGACCGCCCCGGCGCTTTCTTAACTTTCTTTCTCTGTCTCTATCTCATGGCTCTGTCTGACTAAACCCGGAGGGCAAACGATGTCCAAAGTTGAAACTCCCAACCCAAACAACGGCAACGGTAGCGGCGAGTTCCCGACGCCCTATCTCGGCCGCACCGTGCGCATCGTCGGCAAGTTTGAAAACGTCGACATGAATCAGTCGCCGCACCCGAAAAATCAGCGCGGCGAACTGGGCAAGCCGTTGTTCAATTGGTATCACAACACGGTGTCCAAAGATCCACTGACCAGGGTATCGGCGCCAAACCATTTCGCCGACCGCAGACATTTCTTGAGCACGGTGGTCAACCAGGCGGCCAAGGGCAAAATCAATCCGCAGAAAGTTCCGGTGAACGATCCCGCCGCCATGGCGCGCCATATCAAAGCGGTAGCGCACTACATGGGCGCGGATATCGTCCGCATCGCCAAGGCCCATCCAAATTATCTTTATGCTGCCGGCGGCGGCCGCTATGTCCAAGACGGCACGGCCAAGGACGATTACGCATCCCACACGCCGGAGCAGATGGCGCGCAAATTTCCCTACATCATCATGGCGACCACCGCGTGGGACTACAACAAACTGCAAGCGCACCGCCATCTGATCGGCGACGCCGCCTATCACATCTCGCAAATCAAGGGCAACATGATCCTGAAAGCCCTTGAAGGTTACATCAAAGAACTCGGCTACACGGCGCTGCGCGGCGTGGCGGTGCCCCAAGCGGTGGGCGTTGCCTCCGGCGTCGGCGAGTTAGGCCGTAACGGGCTGGTCATCAGCAAGGAATACGGCGCCCGCGTGCATATGCCCGACCCGATCATGACCGATCTGCCGCTCGTGGGTGACGAGCCAATCGACATCGGCGTCGACGATTTCTGCAAAGTCTGCCGCAAGTGCGCCAACACCTGCCCGACCAATAGCATTCCAGTGGGCGACAAGGTCGTCCACAACGGCGTCGAGAAATACAAGATCAACTGGCTCACCTGCTACAAGCTGCGCCCCTACGTGCACGATCACTGGGGCAGCTGCCTGACCTGCGCCACGGTCTGTCCCTACACCAAGCCGAAAACCTGGTGGCACAACCTGGCGACTTCGTCATTGCACTATTGCCCCTACGTCCTGCGCCCGGTGCTGGTGAAGTTTCTCAAATGGGTCGATGACCGATTCTGGGGTTTGGTGCGTAACGCGCGGGTGACTTGGCTGGGCTACGATTCCGGCGTCAAACCCGGCGAGCATGCCTGCACTGTCGCCGGCTGCAACGCGTCGCATGAGAAAGCCGGCGCCAAAGCGGTCGCCGGCAGCGTCGGCTACTATGCGCCGCTCAAGGAAAACACCAATCGATTCGTCAAGCGGGAACCGTAAGTGGCTTTGAAGTTTCCCTGGTCCGGCAAGGACTCCCACAAGGACGATCCCTTCTGGGAGTTTTTCATCAATACGCCGCCCGCCGATCTCACTAATACGGTGACGGAACTGATCCGCAATGCACCGGCGGGGAATATTTTCCCCAATAAAGCCGAGCTGCACACGCCCGAGATCACCTCCAGTCATGTCAAAGGCATGGCGCAGTACTTCGGCACGGAGCTGATCGGCATCGCCAAGCTTGATGATCGTTCCCCTCGCCCGATGCGCCAGCGGGCAAGGACGAGGACAACGAATTTCCGTTCGCCATCCTGTGCGCCGTCCATGCCGACTACGACCCGCGCCAAGCCAAAGGCATCGGCGGCCAGATGCCGGTGCAAAACGGCTTGTTCATCACTTTTGTCTTGAGTTCATGGATTCGCGAATTGGGCTTTCGCGCCACAGTGGTGCGCGACGCCAACGTCGACGCGCTGGCGGCCAAAGCAGGCTTGGGAACGTTGAATGGCAATGGCCGGCTGGTCAGCCGCGAATTCGGCGCCCAGGTTTACGTCGCCGATGCGATCTACACCGATCTGCCGCTAGCCGCGGACGGCTAGGCCTTCGGCCATTCCAGATTACAAATTTCAGATTTTCAAATTGCCGATCCGAACTCTGGAATATGTAATTTGGAATCTGGAATTAGATATTTCGAGCGAAGCGAGGACCCCGTGCCCTACATCATCACCGAACTTTGTACCAATGACGGCGCCTGCGTCGAAGTTTGTCCGGTAGCTTGCATCCACACTAAACCGGGCGCGCCGCAATTCTACGTCGACCCGGAAGTCTGCATCGACTGCGAGCAGTGCGAGATCGTCTGCCCGGTGGACGCGATATTCAAAGACGTGGATATTCCCGCCCAATACGCCTACGCCATCGAAGTGAACGCGGCATTCTTCCGGCAGAACAAAGCGGCCATCGGCCCGGTGCCCTTCGCTACCGCCTGGGCTATGATCGAGTCCGCCCAAGAGTACGCCAGCCTGGTCGGCAGCGCGATCACCGCCGTGGTGGTCGACGAGGCCGGCGCACCCATAGCGGTCGGCAAGATGGACAAGGCCGAAGCGAGAAGCGCCGAGTTGGCGTTCAACAAGGCCTACACCGCCGCCGCGTTTCACGTCTCAACTACTGAATTGGTGCCGCAAGCGCGCCAGGCCTGGCTACGCAGCCTGATGATTTCGCACCGCGGCAAGATTTTGCCCATGGCCGGCGCCCTGCCGATCGTCAACGGCGTCACCATCGTCGGCGCCATCGGCATCGCCGGCGCCAGCCGTCCGGAACAAGATCGCCCTGTGCTGCCGCGCCGGCATGTCAGTGTGGGAAAACCACGGCCATTGATAAACACTGCCGCGTTGATTTCGTAGGGGCAACTAGACGTTGCCCAGGGCAGGTTAAAAGACCATGCCGCAAACCATCGACCAGAAATCGCTTTTCTCCGAAACCAATCTATTTAGCCAAGGCGTGCAGGCAGGTGAATTCACATTCCTCGCCCAAGATGGGCGCGGCCCGGATGGCACCGTCAGAGCAGCACTGTCCGCCGAACAAGAAGTACGCCAATGTCTTGTCAATCTCGACATGGGGCTGCGCGCATGCGGCCAATCATCGG
Source organism: uncultured delta proteobacterium (assembly GCA_963847445.1). Lineage (GTDB taxonomy): Bacteria > Desulfobacterota > Binatia > UBA9968 > UBA9968 > DP-20. Next base: position 236,914 of record CAWJZV010000048.1, read on the forward strand.
CTGACTTGATAAGTCTCGCGGTATATCTTTCCGACTACGGCGATGCTGCCGCCGTGGCCAAGACGTTGCGGGATCGCTTCGGCAACGATGCCCCAGCCGTAAATTTCGTCGGCGTCAACGGCCTCGACGGCGGCTGCCGCGTGCGTATGGATGCCATCGCCACCAGCAGCGAAGATCGCGAAACGTTGCACATCGCGGATCTGCCGCTGTCCATCGGCGCCGGTTGTCATGGCGTGCGCGTCGGCGCTTGGTTTTTTCTCTCTGGCACAGACGCCGCAAAAGGCGACGGCCGTATCGCCACGCCGTCGTCGATTCAAAGCCAAACCACCGAAGTCCTCACGCGCATTGGCAAGATTCTCGCCAGACATAAACTCGGCCTCGGCAATCTCTGCCGCACCTTCATGTTCATGCCAGGCACCCAGCACCGTCCCGGCTACGGCGAGGCGCGCAAGAAAGTTTACCAAGGCGTATTCACCGAGGATGCTTACCCGCCCAACTCCGGCATCTACATCCGCAGCCTCGGCGAAAACATTCTGCTGCGCTCCATGGCCATCGCCTACCGCGGCGAGCAGAGAATCGTAACAAGTCCCAAAGTGCGCCTGGCGCCCGGCTCATTTTCACAATCGGTGCGGGTTGGTAATTGGCTACTGCTCGCGGGCCAAGATGCCGTAACGTTCGACCGGGTGGTGGAATGTGAAGGCAGCCTCGCCGGCCAAACCGAAGCGACACTGCGCCACACCAAAGACATCGTCGAAGCCGCCGGCGGCACTCTCGACGACATCGTCAAGACCACTGTGTATTTGGTTGAAGGATCTAGTCGCGCAGAATTCACCGAAGCGTATCGCAGGTTCTTCGCCGCCCACAGCCGCAACAGCACCATGCCCGCTGGCTTAACCGTGGTCGTCGAAGAGCTATCGCCGCGCTGCTCCGTAGAGATCGATTCGGTAGCTTACTTGCCAACCCGAAATTAATCGGCGGCTAAAATAACGGTTAGTCCAGCAGGATTAGAAATAGACCGACGATCACAACCACCGCGGCAAAGGAGGCGATCGCCGCCGCCGCCGGACCGAGGGGAAAAACGAACACAACCAGGATGGTGCCGGCGCATAGCGCAATGAAGGCAGCGATGATCGCCTTCACCCACATCTCACCGGTAAGAACCCTGTCCGGCCGCAATTTACTTACCGTGCCGAGCCAATCTATCGGTAGCGATCCCGTTTGCTCAACCGCGCCGGCGCCTGGGTTGGCCGCTTGGGCTTTGCGCCGCTTCACCGCCCAGTGCCGCAATAGCATCCAGACCATTAGTGCCAGCAGCACAACAAGAACCACTGAATACGATATTACCGCCTGCTCTAGACTCATCGCGCTTGATCCATCTTCACAGAGTAGGTTCTGTGACCGTTTCCCTCACTGCGAATATTAAACGATCTGAACCCCAGTGTTCCAACGCCGGTGGCGGGATTTTGCCCTTTTGAGTTCATTTAACGACAACGATTGTCAGCCTTGCCACCGACGGTTGAGCGCGCGAGCCAAGAACCTTGCCGCCTACTTAACTTCCCCTGGAAATAGCTTGGACGCATGGTCGCGGTTCACCGCCTGAATAAACGAGTTGTCGTAGAAGCGTTTCGGATCGGCGCCCTTGCCTCGACCGTCCGGCGCATCGTCAAGCACGACCCGGATCGCCGCTGGATCGACGGTCAGATCCTTGTTCCAAACGCGCAACCCTTGCTGGTAATTATCCGCGAGGATTTTGGCGTCGGTGACTTTGGAGTATTTGGATTCGAGCTTGCTGGCATACTCTTCGTCGTCGATGGCGCGTTTCACGCCATCCAACAGTCCCATCAAAAATGCCCTGATGGTGTTGGGATTTTTTTGCGCGAACTCGCGCGTCACCGCGGTGCCAGGGCCGATGATTTTCAATCCTTCTTTGTAAAAATCGACGATCACCGGATAGCCTTTTTGCTTGGCCATGTCGGATTGCGGCGGCGTGTTGATCATGGCGTCAGAGTTGCCCAGTGTAAACGTCGAAAACGCCTGCGCGGGTGTACCGTGAAACATCAACTTGATGTCCTTGGGAATCTCCATCCCGTACTTCCGTGCCGTCCCGCGCATGGCGATCTCGCCGAAAGCGCCGGGCGAGGTCGTCGCCACCGTCTTGCCGCGCAAGGCATCGAAGCTGGTGACGCCTTTCTGGCCGAATAGCATGAGCGAACTCTTGTCGACGCCGGCGGCGACATAAATAATATCCGCACCGGCGAGCGTCGCCATCATCGCCGCCGACCCGCCCTGGTAAATATCGATCTTGTTGGAGATCAATCCCTGCACCGCGACAGCGGCGCTGACCGCGGAAATGTTAACGCTCAATCCATATTTATTGAAGTACCCCGCCTCATGGGCGATCAAAAGCGGCATCGTCGTATGGGCGAACGCAGCCACGGCGATATCGAGACTCTTCTTTTCCGGTTTGCCCGTCTGCGCACCGGCATTGGCAATTAAAAAGGCCAGCAGCGCCGACCCCCAGACAATTCCCCGAAGTGAAAACCTCATTACCATAAACCGTTCAACCTCCTGACTCCTGAGTCCTGACTTCTACTCCTCACCCCTCACCCTTACTTTTTGGTTGCGGCTTGGTCATTTCGCTTCGGCCAATACCTGCCGCAACAGGGTAAAATCGATGACATCATCCGCCTTCACTTCTTTCCCCGTGGTCTGTTTGATCAAGCCGAGTTGGTTTTTAATCGCGCTATCCTTGCCCAAGCGAAAGAACCCGACGGGCCAGCATCGGTGCTGGGCTTCGCTCAATAACAAGGATGACCAACTCTATAAGATCAGCCGTGAATTATTCAAATCGCAAGCGGTGGTTTTTTTCGTCTCCGTTCGATGGGGGCAAACGAACAGCGTATATCAGCGCCTCTTCGAACGCATTAGCTGGATCGAGAACAGAGTTACCTCACTTGGAGAAAAGCCGATACCTCAGCTTAAGAAGCTTGAAGCGGGCATCGTCCTGTTCGGTCACAACTGGAACGACGAACAAGTTCTGAAGACTCAGCAGCAGAACTTCGAATGGTTCGGCTGGAAAACACCCGAGGCGCTTAGCTTCAACTGGCAATACACCGAAGATGCGGATGAGGAATCTCCCGAGTCCTACCGTGATGCGGTATCAGAATTCGGTGTTCTGCTACAGTTGGCGCTCCCACACAAGGCTGCATCCGTTAAGGTCCCCCGATAACCCCCCCTTTTGTTTTGCTTGACGCTATTCCTTCGGATCTGCCATCGATCAACAAGCCCAAAATTCAAGCGCTGCCAAACGCTCCATCGCCCAAGACAACACCGGGATTGTCATCAAACAGAAACTCGATTGACAACTTTCTAGTCCGGCGATATTGCTCGCGTCAGAAAAAAGGTGCTTGAATTGTCCTATACAGAAACACCTGACTGAATTGCGCGACGTACGATGGGCGACATGACAACGAGTCCCTATCCACCGTTCGACGGGGTCGAGCCCTACGGCACCGTCCGTTCGGTTGCCGACGAACGGGCGCACCGCAAGCGGATGTGTGCGCTCGGATACCGCATCTTCGGCGCGATGCGGTGGGGAATGCTCGGCGACGGTCATATTTCGGCCCGTGACCCCGAGTTCACCGATCACTTCTGGCTGCTCGACTGGGGTGTCCCCTTCAGCGCGGCGACGGTCCACCAGTTGGTGCTGGTGGGGCCCGGTGGCGAGGTGAAGGATGCCGACGGCAACGCGACCGGTGCCGTCAACACGGCCGGCTACAACATCCACCATCCGCTGCTCGCTGCCCGTCCCGACGTCGTCAGCGCATCTCACACCCACACAGCCTTCGGCACGCCATGGTCGGCCAACGTCGAGCCGTTCCGCGCCCTCAGTCAGGAGGCCTGTGCCTTCGTGTTCGACCAGGCCCTTTTCAACGATGAGGAGGTGGAAGTGCTTTCGATCGATGGCGGCAGTCGCATAGCCGCAGCACTCGGCAACAAGAAGTTCTGCATCCTGCGCAACCACGGCCTGCTCACGGTCGGCCGGTCGGTGGAGGAATCGGTTGGCTGGTTCGTGATGGCCGAGCGGGTGGCCGAGGTCCACGTGAAAGCGCCAAATGGGCGATCGATCTCTGACGAGGCCACTGCCGCTGCGGCGTCGACACTTGCCCTTGACGCCGTCGGATGGCGGATGTTCCAGTGGCTCCAGCGGTCGCTTGTTGCCGATCGATCGGTGGTCGACTGAACAGCGCGGCCCGCCAGCTGCACAGGCGTCACACCGGGAGCGGCTCGCGGTGACTAAGTCTGCAGCGTGGAACCTCTATGTCTGCTTGCTGAGAGTCTACAAGTGTGCTGGACTAAGTGTGCTGGGTCGGACCAAGGCAATCTGTTGATTTAACAACACAAGGTTGCTTAAAAGGCATCGTTTAACAGCTTAGAGGTGGCTTTTTACACCGATAAAGCGACCTCCAAGAAAAACGCTGCCGCGCGCCAACGCTGAACAACTGCGGCCGGTTTTAAACGTTCCACCGCTACGCTCAGTTCAAGTGGTTCCAATCGTCAGCAGATGATTTAGGAAACGGAAACTTACTTCTGGCGATCTGCTTCTATCTCTGAGGACTATCTTGCTGCGCGAACCGTCCGACACTTGTGCTGGCAAATTCACTGGCAAGAACGGCGCTCTGAGGACACCAAACATCATTCTCTGGGATGAAAGCTTCGAAGATGCGAGGACATAGGCTGGTCCGACCCCGTAAAGCACAGTAAACCACATGTTCGGACTTGGTAGCACACTGCGTCCGCGTGGCCGGCCGCGGAATGAGCGAAAAAGCAGCCTGTCCCCGTTTTAGATCCCTTTTTAGATCATCCTTTTTGCTAAACCGGCGCTTAAAGGTTTTCCTTGTGATGCCGATTTAACGGAGGAATCGGCATCGCGACTACACCACCGACGAGCATCAGGAGCGTCAAATGCAGGAAATTCCCATCAAAAATATCATGAGCACGGAGGTTCGATGCGCTTCGCTGTCGACGCCTCTTTCACAGGTCATCCAGTCGATGAAACGACGCCATCAGTCGTGTGCGGTCATTACCGAGAACGGTCGGCCCGTAGGAATAGTCACTGAACGCGATATTGTTCGCCAGGTGACAGAGCTGATCGACAAAGGTAGAGGGTACGATCCGGCGGTGAGTTCAGTCATGTCTGCGCCGCCGATCACGATTCATGAGAACGCGACTTTTTTCGAAGCTCTGGTGGTCGCCAAATCCAACCGAATCCGCCACATACCGGTCATCGACAGCCGCGGTGAATTGGCCGGTATCGTCACCTATAGCGATCTGGTCGCAGCTCATTTCCAGGTCATCAATCGCTACACGGAGATTCTTGAACGGGAGGTTGCCTCCCGCACCGAGCAATTGACTGAGGCAAACGAGAAACTTCGGGAACTCTCTTTGGAGGATGGTCTACTCAAGATCGGCAACCGACGGTCCATGGAGGTCGACCTCAATCACACCCATTCTGCCGCGGTGCGCTACCGCCGTTCCTATGCTGTCATTCTATTCGATGTCGACTATTTTAAGCTTTACAACGATCACTACGGCCACGCGGGGGGCGACCGAGTATTGCAGCAAATCAGCGGCTATCTAAAAGACGCCGTTCGGAAATCGGATCGCGTCTATCGCTATGGGGGAGAGGAAATACTGGTGTTGCTGCCGGAAACTTCACAAGACCATGCTCACACTGTGGCACGACGACTTGTTGAGGGGATTGCGAATTGCTGTATTCCACACGAGGCACACCCACTGAAAGTCCTAACGGTCAGTGGCGGCGTCAGTTTGTCGGACGAGACAGACGGCGAGGAATGGAACCGCGTGGTGCAGCGCGCCGACAGCGCCCTATACCAGGCAAAACATCGTGGGCGAAACCGGATTGTAGTCTTTGAATTCGACTCACCCCTGGCCACAAACTAGATTGCACACAGCAACTTGAGAATCAGGCCTTGAAACTTGCAAGTGTGGAATCTTTCTGCCTGCTTGCTATTGAACCCAAAAGTTTCTGAGCGCAAAACAGAGTGACCCGAGACACTGTATTTGCCGATCTTTATGTAGCTGATAGGATGCGGCGAGCCAATTTTGTCGATCATGGCGGCTGCGGCCGCCATTGAAAGGATCCCTGATGGTTTTGGTCCGCCAACTCGACCGGCATGTCGCCGCCCGAACATTTGTCACCGCCGTTTTCACATTGCTGGCCGTCGCTTTGCCATTATTTTCCTGCCAGGCCGCGGCGGCGCCCACTAAAATCGTCATCAGCTACGCGATCCTGAGCGAGCGCGAGGGCGTGCTCATGGTCGCCCGCGATCAGGGCTTTTTCGCCAGGCAGGGACTCGATGTCGAGTTGGTTTACATGCCGAGCGCGCCAATTTCCCTGGCAGCCATGGCCCGCGGCGACTCCCAGGTCAACACCGGTTCAGCCTCGGGGGCCATCCTCGGTGCCATGGCCGGCGGACTGGATCTGGTTTTCGTCGCCGGGCTGGTCAATAAACTAACCGGCGTCATCGTCACCGGGCCGAGTATCAACAGCCCGGCCGATCTCAAGGGCAAGACCATCGGCGTGACCAGCATCGGCGGCGGCAACTGGGTGTTTACCATGCTCGCGCTCGAACATTGGAAGCTCGATGTCAAACGCGACAATATAACCATCCGCGTCATCGGCAACGACTCGGTGCGCGCCCAGGCGATCACCAACGGCACCATCGACGCGACCCAGCTTTCCGCCTACTCGTTGGTGACGCCGTTGAAGCGCCAGGGGGCTCGGGTGCTGGCCGACCTGCCGGATCTGGGGGTGCCCTACCAGGGGGTGACGGTTTTTACCCGGCGCAGCTATCTCAATCAAAACCCTGATACGGTGGAAAAACTGTTGACCGCGATCGTCGAAGCCATCGCCTTTATCCAGGACCCGGCGAATAAAGCCGCGGTGTTGCGCAGCTTGTCCAAAGGGCTGCGCCTGGCCAAACCCGAAGACAGCGCCGAGGGATACGAAAGCGTCAAGCCGCTGTTCGAACGGAAGATTTATCCGACGGTCGAGGGCGTGCGCAATACGATTCGACTGCTCGGCATGAGCAACGAAAAGATTCGCAATCTGCGGCCCGAAGAGATCATCGACGATCGCATCGTCCGGCGCTTGGAGCAGAAGGGGTTGTTTCGTTAGGTAGTCGCAGTCGCGACCGGTCAAATCGTTCAACCCGCTGGTTCTTCGTTCAAGTGGGCCGCGCTGCGACGGGGCAACGCTGAACAACCGCGGCCGGTTTCAAACGTTCCACCGCTACGCTCAGTTCAAGTCGTTCCAATCGTTAGCAGATTTGGGAAACGGAAACTTACTTCGGGCTATCTGCTTCTATCCCATTGCGGCGCCGCGCTTTGACGCCAAAGACCAACCCGGTCATTGGTGAGCCTGTCGAACCATTGAACGGCTTGCCTTCGATAAGTCTCAGGCCCTGAGCATGCCGAAGGGAACGTTTTGAACTCTCTGAAGAATAAGCTGCCACGCATGCTAGGGCATTCATCGTCTCACAACTTCATTCGCTTTTAAGCCCATCACGAAAGGCAATCGCTTCCAGTTCCACCCGGACAGCGTCCATGACGGGAACCACGGGGCGCGCCTCGAATTCAAAAGCAGGCAACATCGAGCAGAACTTGTGCACCGCCAAAGGATCGTCGCAATCCAGCATCATATATCCACCCCAGTCGCCCACTCGTACAACGAACAACTCGATCTTGAAATTGGCGGGCGCCTGCCATTGAGTGAATACCTCCAGGATCCGCTTCTGGGCATTTTCGTATTCTGCAGGCGAACCTTGCGGGCGTTCGGACCACGTGATCATGTATTTCATGAATTTATCTTGCCTTTCTTGTTCGACTAACTTCGTTTCTGTTGGTGTGACCGTCTCACCGCAGGTCCGAACTGGCGGAAATATCGCCAGCCAAACCGACGCGGCAAAATCCAAAAACCGGCTCGTGGTCTAACTATCTGGAATTTTCGCCTCGACAAGTTTCGCCAGAAGAGTGAGCGATTCCTGCCAGCCGAGATAGCAAGCCTCGGCAGGAATGACATCGGGCACCCCTTCTTGCACGATGTTCAACTCAGTCCCGACCGATACCTTCTTCAAGGTTACCGTCACCTGAAGTTCCCCTGGCAGGTTCGGGTCGTCAAATTTGTCCGTGTAGCGAATGCGTTCGTGCGGCACCAGTTCGAGATACGTGCCGCCGAAGGAGTGGCTATGTCCGGTGGTGAAATTCGTGAACGACATCTTGTGGGTGCCGCCGACCTTGGCGTCCAAGTGGTGAACCTTGCCGGTGAATCCGTTTGGCGGAAGCCATTTGGCCATCGCGTCGGCGTCGAGGAACGCCCGATAGATTCTCTCAGGCGTCGCACGGAGCACGCGGTGAAGGCGGATGGTGTTTGTCGACATGATTTCATTTCCTTTCGATGGGTGGTGTTGTATGCAGTGATAAATTTTTTGCAGTGGCCGATCGCCGCCTAACGTTGAGTTCGGTGACTGCCGAAGGCAGTCTGCTGGCACGAAAGGTTGCGGTGACGTATTTCCTGCTGTGATCTTGATTGTGAACGTTGTGAACACAGAATGCTAGACATCGGTTTTGCCAAATCGAGGAATGCCTTGATTCTGGCCGGGAGGATCGAGGACTGTTTCGTCCAACGCGAGCGGCTCTCCGATCCATTGCGCTAGACTGGTGTGGTCAGCGACATCATCTTGCGTGAGCGGGTGGACAAGAACGGTTAGCCCACTGGAAGAAAGCAACGGGATAACTACCTTCAATGCCGCGGCCAAGAAGTGCACTTCAAACTGCGGCTTGGGGTGTGGCCCAACACTCTGGTCGCGCATTGCACCAACGAAGAGCAAGCTGGTTAGAACTCCGCTGGCTCGCATCGCGTCGAGCTGTTGATGAAGCCGCTCAGCAACGGCTCGGCTGCGTGGCTCATAATACACATGGGCGTGGTATGGTGCGCTGGGTTCGTTCACGGCGTACTCATTCCGGCGAGTTGTTGGCAATGCATCGCGTTCTCACTCCGGCAGTTGCGGCCACGTTGGCCTCCTATCCCGCTCGGGCCGCAGCCTATTTCGGCTACCAGGCCACAGTCAAGTTGGTTTACGGTTTGGGTGAGAGGCGCAGTCCAGACGTTAGTAACGCCGGATCGAACCAAAGCAACCTCTTGATTTGACAATCCAAGGTGAGCCTGTCGAGCCACTTGAACGTTTTGAACTCTCTGAGGACTACGTTGGTGCGCGAACCAGAAATGAGGCTCTGACACAAAAACACAATCGCTGGGAAGAAAGCGTCGATGATGCTAGGACATAGCTGGGTGCGACCGGTGAACTCATTGCGTTTTGATTTCTGAATATGGCGAATCGAGTCTTTCTCATCGCGCTTGGCCGCGCCTTCGGCGGAGCGCTCATTTTCACCTTGCCCATGCTCATGACGATGGAGATGTGGTGGCTTGGCTTCTCCATGCCACCTTGGAAACTCGCTCTCTTACTGTTGGCCACCCTACCGCTCTTGATCGGGCTCTCTCATTACATGGGCTTTGAGGACACGTTCGGGTTCAAAGACGATGCCCTGGACTCCTTTGTGGCGCTGGCGGTGGGATTCATTGCCGCGGCCGTGAGCCTGGCGCTTTTTTCGGTGATTGACAGCGAAATGTCGATGCAAGAGATCATCGGGAAAATATCGATTCAGGCGGTGCCGGGCAGCATCGGTGCGATGTTTGCGCAAAGCGAATTTGGCGGGGACGAGAAACAGCAGCGGGAAAAACAGCGCCACGCCGGCTATTTCGGAGAAATTTTTATCATGGCGGCAGGAGCGCTCTTCCTCGCTTTCAACCTTGCTCCGACGGATGAGATCATGTTGATCGGCCATCAAATGAGCCCCTGGCACTCGATCGCGCTGGTCGTGGTCTCTCTCCTCGTCATGCATGCATTTGTCTATTCGGTCGAGTTCCTGGGAAGCGCGCCGGTCCCGGAGGGAGCCTCGCGGCGCGGCATCTTCGTGCGCTATACGGTCGTGGGCTATGCTATTGTATTGCTGATGAGCGCCTACATGCTTTGGACCTTTGGTCGAACCGACGGCTTGCCGATCGGTCAAGTGATATCGCCTTTGATCGTGCTCGGCTTTCCATCGGCCGTCGGCGCGGCAGCCGCAAGGCTAATTCTTTAACTGCACCGCCATGGCGACGCGCGCTAAGAAACCAGATCAAAAACGGCGCCACAGCGACAACGAAGGCGCGCTGCCGGGCAGTTCACGCTCCGGTTTTTCCGGCAATACGCAAGAGTCTCAAGCCATTCCTGCTTTGGAATGGATCATGGGGGGCATAGGCTTTTTGATCATTGCCTGCGTGCTCGGGTTCCTGCTGTATACGGGGATCAACGAAGACCATCCGGTGCCCGACGTGAAAATTGTCGGTGGATTCAGTGCTGCGAATTCGCAACGGTTATCTAGTTCGTGTGACTGCGACGAACGAGGGCGGCTTGACTGCAGGGGGAGTGATCGTCGAAGGCGAGCTGCGCAAGGGCGCGGAGCCGGTAGAGCGCAGCGAAGCGGTGATCGAGTTTCTTCCGCCGCGCTCAAAGAAGCGCGCTGGTCTCTTCTTTAGCAGGGATCCAAACCAATTCGAGCTCAAGCTGCGCCCGCTCGGATATGAGGAACAGTAGTTTTTGGAACAGGCGAGAATTCGATCAACCGCTTTGCTCGTTCAACATGTTGCAGAGCGTCGCAAACTTGATTATGTGAAATGGCAAAACCAAACGACTCGCAAAACAGCATCTGGAGGAAGTAACAATGAAAAAAACCTGCATCCCGGTGGTTACTCTAAGTATTTTCTTGGGGCTGATATTTCTTTGGCCTGCCGTTGGTCCGGCGCAGACGCCTTTCTATGACGGCAAGACATTGACGGTCGTGCTCAGCACCGATCCCGCGGGAACTTCGTCGGTTCGCCTCAGACCCTTGATTCCCTATTTGCGCAAACACATTCCCGGCAATCCAACCATCGTGGTCGATTATATGGAGGGCGGCGGCGGTCGTAAGGGGGCAAACCATGTTTTTAGAAGCGCTCGCCCTGACGGTTTGACCGTCGGCGCCTTGAGCGGTTCGGTGATCGCGCTGAGCATTATGGGCGAGAGCGGCGTCATGTACGATATCAACAAGTTCATCTATCTCGGCGCCACTGAAGGCGTCGCTCATCAAGTGTTTTATACGAGGAAAGAACTTGGTCTGGACAGCCTGGATAAGCTGCGGGCGGCGAGCGGGATCAGGTTGGGCGCCCAGTCCGTGGGCCATTCCGGATACGTCGCCGGTCGGGTGTTTGCCTACTTGATGGGATTGAAAGAGCCGAAATTTGCCACCGGCTATACCGGTCCCGAACTCGACGTGGCGCTGCTCCGCGGCGAGATCGATGCCCGGTCGAATCTGGCGACTTCGATTTTGATGCGCAACTCGGACTGGCTGGACAAGGGGACGATGAATTTTCACTCCATCGTGGAAATTCCCAAAGGATCGAAGCATCCCCGCTTCGCCAAACTCGCCGAGCTCGAGAGCTTCGCAAAATCCGATACCGACCGAAAGCTCGTTACCGTATTCCGCTCCTTTCGAAATGCCGGGGCGCCGTTCGTTGTGCCCCCCGGGACGCCCAAAGACCGGGTAGAGATACTGCGGGAGGCGATGCGGCGGGCATTTAAAGATCCCGAATTTCTCGCCGACTACAAGAAAATTATCCGGGAGGATTTCGAACCGGTGATGCCGGAAGAGGTCGATCAGGCGATTCGCGAGATCCCGCGCGACCCCGAGATCAACGAATTGGTCAAGAAACTCTCCGGGCCGGGTCCGATGCCTTTGCGATAACGGACAGGCACGTTTTGACTAACTGCACACCGGCGGCTGGTTTGCCTACTTCGTTCGGCGTGACGCAGCCACATGGCGTCGTTGATTGGATGAGGCAGAGGCGCCAGCCGTCGGTTACCGCGCGAATTAACAAAGACTGAACACCACTGCGATGGTTTCGCAGATCATCACGAGTAGTTAGGCAGCCGGCGCGGACAGTTCCACCAGCGCCTTTGGCAGACCGTCAACGATATCCGACGCAATCAGTCCGATCGGCCCCTTGGCTTCAGCGGCGCGGTCACCGACATAGCCGTGTAAAAAAACGCCGAGCTTCATCGCATCCTCGGCGGACATCCCCTGCCCCAGGAGTGCGGCGATGATTCCCGCCAGGACATCGCCCATGCCGCCGCTGGCCATGCCGGGATTTCCAGTTGGATTAACGAATACCTTGCCGTCCGCCGTGGCGATCACCGTCCGCGCGCCCTTCAGCACCACATGACAGCGGTGCGCGGTGGCGAAACCGCGCGCGACCTCGATGCGGTCGGCATTGACGTCAGAGGTGCTCTTGCCGATCAGCCGAGCCATCTCGCCCGGATGGGGCGTGAGGATCGGCGCCGTCTGAGCGCGGCGCAGGCGGTCCAAGTCAAGCGCCAGATTATTCAAACCGTCCGCATCGATGACCCACGGCATAGCTACATTGCGCAACAGCCAGCGGGTCGCCGATTGGGTCGCGTCGCTGACACCGATGCCGGGGCCAAAAAGCAAAACTGTTTTTGCGCTCGATCAAACGCCGCCAATCGGCGTCGCTCAGCATTTCCAACTGCTCGCACGTTTCATCGCCCAATGGCTCGGTCATCACTTCGACCAGCGCGCCGGCGAAGATCCCATTCAACGCGCGCGGCGCGGCGAGGGTCACCAGACCTGCGCCAGTGCGCATCGCCGCGCGGCAAGCCAAGATCGCCGCGCCGGTCTTCCCTCTCGCCCCGGCGACCACCAGCAGATGGCCGTAGGTGCCCTTATGCGTGTCCGATTGGCGCCGCGGCACCAACCAACGAACGGTTTCTCGATCGAGCAGGTCGATTTGCGGCGCGACTTCGGCCAGCGCGCGGCTATCGATGCCGATGTCGGCAACGACCAACTCGCCGACGTGAGTTAAACCCGGATGAATCACCTCGCCGAGTTTCGCATAACCCAGGGCCACCGTCATCTCGGCTTGAATCGCCACGCCCAACGGCTGTCCGGTGTCGCTGTCCATGCCGGAGGGAATATCGACGGCGACAGTGGGCAGGCCGGATGCGTTCATCAGTGTGATCGCTTCGCCGAACAGACCGGCGACGGCGTTCTTCAAGCCGGTGCCGAGAATCGCGTCGACCAAAAGGCCGTGCCTGGCGAAACTTTGACCTGAGCAACTCCAGCCCGCTGCCGTCGATTTCTGTAACCTTGCCTTTGAGTTTGCTCCAGGCGCGCAGATTATGCGCCGCGTCGGCCGTAAGCTCCTCGCGCCGCGCCAGTAACGCGACCTCGCAGGGGATGCGCTTTTTTTTCAACAGCCGGGCGACGACAAAACCATCGCCGCCATTGTTGCCCTTGCCGGCAACGATCAACACGCCTTTCTTGGCGGCTCGCGCGAAACGCTCGAGGATCGCCGCCGCGATACCCGCGCCGGCACGCTCCATCAGCGTCAAGCTCGGCGTCGCATACTTCTCGATCGTCAAGCGATCCAGCTCGCGCATCTGTGCGGCGGTGACAACAATCATGGTTTCAATTTTCGGAGTTAAGACTCGTTTGGGATTCCGGTCCGAGCCCTTGAACTTTTGAACCCTTGAACCTTGAACGAAATACTTCGGATCACGAGCCGCGAGCGCGGCGCAGCAGCGTCTTCATTTCGCGCACGGCTTGTTGCATGCCGACCAGCACCGCCCGGGCGATGATGCTGTGGCCGATGTTGAGCTCGACGATTTCTGGAATAGCCGCTATCGGCAGGACATTGTCATAATCGAGGCCATGGCCGCCATGGACTTCGAGGCCCAGCCGCTTGGCGAGTTGCGCGCCGGCGATAATCTTGCGCAGTTCCCTTTGGCGCTTTGCCCCATTGGCATTGCAGTAGCTGCCGGTATGAATCTCGATGCCATGGGCGCCGGTGTCCCTGGCGCATTCGATCTGCTCTTGGTCTGGGTCGATGAACAGCGACACCTCGACACCGCGCGATTGCAAACGAGTTACCGCGTCCTTGATCTTACGTTTATGTGCGACAACATTGAGCCCGCCTTCGGTGGTCAGCTCCTGGCGTTTCTCCGGCACGAAGCAAGCGTTTTGCGGCCGAAGTTTCCCGGCGAAGCGCACCATCGCCGCCGTCACCGCCATCTCCAGATTGACTTTGGTTTTGCCTCGTTCCATCAAGCGCCGCACGTCATGCTCCTGGATATGGCGGCGGTCTTCGCGCAGGTGCACGGTAATGCCGTTGGCGCCGGCCTTCTCGGCGAGCAGCGCTGCCGCCACCGGATCGGGGAGCTTCGGCTAGCCGCGCCTGGCGCACCGTGGCGACATGATCGACGTTGACGCCCAAGCGGATCATGGATTATGACTCTTCATCTGCTTGTGTCGATTGAGTCAGAAATTGGAACGGATTCATTCACCACGAAGGCACGAGGGACACGAAGGGTTCGGATAATTTCAACTCCGAACTTCGTGATCTTCGTACTACCATACCTCGAAATGTACGCGGCTTGCGCAAATTTTGCGGTGCCAGAATACTGAACATGGGATCGACTACTCGCAAAGGCGCCAAGCTCGCCAAGTTCGGAGGGAAGAGATGCAATATCTTGAAGAATTTATTCACCGTTATTTTCCGACCTTTGCGGACCTTTGCGTCTTTGCGAGAGATATTCCGAGTTTCGGTTGCGGCTTCGCCGCACTATGTCCTTCGTGATGAAAACTCTTTTCGCGACCAGCACTGACTCGTCTCGTTTTACCTGCCCACTTCGGCGCGAATCTCATCGGCGATGCTCTGGGCCATGGCGCGGATCCTTTTTTCGTCCTCGCCTTCCAACATCACCCGGGCCAACAGCTCGGTGCCCGAGTAGCGCACCAGCACCCGGCCGCGCCCGGCCAGGCTGCGCTCGATCTCGCCGATCTGCTGCTGCACCTTGGCCATGTGCTCGAAATCTCTCTTTTCCTTGACCTTAATGTTGAGCAGTACCTGCGGCAGCCGCTTCATGACGGTCTTCAACTCGCTCAACCGTTTACGCTTTTCGACCATCAGAGCGAGCATCTGCAAAGAAGTAATGGCGCCGTCACCGGTGCTGTTATGGTCGAGATAAAGGATATGGCCGGATTGTTCGCCGCCGAGATTAAAGTTACCGGCGAGCATTTTTTCGACCACGTATCGATCGCCCACTTGAGCGCGCACGACTTCGAGGCCGGCCTTGTGCATCGCCAGCTCAAGGCCCAAGTTGCTCATCACGGTGGCGACCACGCCGTTGCCTTTAAGAGTGCCCTTCTCTTTCATGTCGAGGGCCGAGATCGCCAGCACCTGGTCGCCGTCGAGAATCTCGCCGGTGTCATCGACGAACACGGCGCGGTCGGCGTCGCCGTCCAAGGCGACGGCGAAGTCGGCGCCCTCGTGCAGCAACATTTCGCGCGCGGTTTCGGGATAGAGCGCGCCACAGCGCCGGTTGATGTTCTCGCCGTCGGGCTGGACGCCGATGGCTAAGACTTCGGCGCCCAATTCAGTCAACACTTCCGGCACGACTTTGTAAGCGGCGCCGTGGCCGCAGTCGACGACGATCTTCAACCCTTCCAAGGTCAGATGGCGCGGATAACTGTTCTTGAGAAAAACATTGTAACGGCCGACGGCGTCCTGAATACGCGAAGCTTTGCCGATCTCGGCGGCGGTCGGCCGGGACTCTTCGGTCTCGCCGCTAAAAATCATTTCCTCCATGCGCGCTTCGACTTCGTCGGGAAGTTTAAAACCGTCCCAGGAAAAAAACTTGATGCCGTTGTCTTGATAGGGGTTATGCGAGGCCGAGATCACCACGCCGGCATCGGCGCGCATGCTGCGGGTGAGAAATGCCACCCCCGGCGTCGGCAACGGACCGACCAGCAACACGTCGGCGCCCATGGAAACGATCCCCGAGGCCAGCGCGGTCTCGAGCATGTAGCCCGAGAGCCGGGTATCCTTGCCGATGAGAATCTTGAAGCGATGCTTGTCGGTCTCGCCGTTGCGGCGGGCGAACGCCGGCGACGGCATGCGGCCGGGCAGATCTCGCTCCGATTCAGATAAAACCTTGGCGATGGCGCGGCCGAGCTTGAGCGCCATCTCCGAGGTCATGGGCTCTTGATTGGCGACGCCGCGCACGCCGTCGGTGCCGAACAGTTGGCGCGTCAATTTTTTCTTATTTCGTGGCGGTTGATTCATCCTGGTTGACTCCTCGATTGCGATTCACGGCGCCGGCTTGGCGATCCGAACCCTGACGCTGAGCGGCCTTTGTTCGACGACCTCGATACCCGCCGGCAATTTGATTACTGGAGCCAGACTATGTTCGCCTGGGGCCAACCCCGTCAAACTCAAAGTAACCGTGTCTGCATTCAATTGTAGCTTGTCGACGATACTTTTGGCACCGGCGACGCGTAAAAAAACCGTCCTCGGCGAAAACGTGAACAGCCCTTTATATCCCTGCGTGTTGATCTCGACCTGGGCGAAGTCGCGGCTGGCCTGCTCTTCTTCGAGGGCAACGGCAATCTCCACCTGGTCGGGCGAGAAGGTAAGCGGTTTGCCATCGGTCGCCAGCCGCACTTGACGCTTGGGGACACCGCGGGTCTCGTGCAGATCCACCGGCACGGTTTCCACCGCCGTGAGGCGGCGCACTTCTTCCGCCGGCCCCTGCACGGTCACCCGTGCCGGCTGCACCGTGGTTTGGGCGACGCGGAACCCCGCCGCGGGCTTGCCCGATAAGCGCACCGAAACCGGCAGGGTCAGCTTGATCACCGGCTCCATGCGCAGATGGACCACCGGCGGGGTAATGCGCGCCACCGTCACGCCGCGCGGGATATTGAACAAACTGCCACCCAAAGGATAGCTGAGCGACCCAGGCTTGGCGCTGGTGAGATCGAGCGACAGTTTCATTTCATCGGCATCGATGGTCGAAACCAACGTGCGCGGTCCGGTGACGCGCAAGGCCACGAAATCGACACGATTATCCATCACCATGAGATCGCCGGGAATATTGCGAAACTCCACCGGCACTTCGATGGAGCGCTCGATATCGCGGTGGCCGGCGAGCCAAAGCCCCACGGCGATGGTCAAGGCCAGCGCCTTGAGGCCGAAGTTGCTGCCGGCCAGCGCGACGATCTTTTCCCAGAGCTGTTTCATGACTTGATCAAATCCCGCAACGCTGAACGCAGCCTGGTGCCATCGATATTTTCGGTGACATTGCCGCCGACCACCAGCGCCACGGTGCCTTCCTGCTCCGACACCACGACCGCGACGGCATCGGTCTCCTCGGTGACGCCAAGGGCGGCACGATGGCGCGTGCCCCAGGATTTACGCAGGTGCGGATTGGTGCTGAGCGGCAGCAAACAGCGCACCGCGGTCACCCGGTTTTTTTGAATCACCAGGGCGCCGTCATGAATCGGCGAATGGGGCAGAAAGACGCTTTCCAACAGCTCACGGCTGACCCAAGCATCGAGCCGCGTGCCGATCTCCATGAATTCGCTCAAGCCGACATCCCGTTGAAAGACCACCAAAGCGCCGACACGCTTGCTGGCGAGGGATAACGCCGCCTGGGCGACCTCTTCGATGACATCTTCGTGGCGCTGCTGGGAACGCTCCAGCGTCGCGAACAACGGCGCGGTGCCGACCTGGGTGAGCGCGCGGCGAATGTCGCTCTGAAAGATCACGATGATCACCAAGATGATCGAACTCAGGAAGTTATCGAGGATCCAGTTGAGCGTGAACAACCCGAGAATGCGGGATGACACGTAGGCGACCAAAATGACCGCCAAGCCGATAATCATTTGCATCGCCCGGCTGCCGCGCACGATCTGCAGCGCCCGGTAGACCAGGAAAGTGATGATGCCGATATCGAGCAGGTCTTGCCAGCGGATTTGGTGCAGCAGCTCTAGCATTCGCGCCTCGGCTACTGGTGAAAACCGAATCGCAGCGCGTCGGCAACCCGTACCGCCCGGCAAGTTGCCGCGACATCGTGGACGCGGATGATATTGGCGCCGCCGAGCACCGCCGCCACCGCGGCGGCCAGACTGCCTTCGAGCCGCTGGTCCGGCTCGAGACCGAGAATCCTGCCGATAAAAGCCTTGCGCGAGACGCCCACCAGCAACGGCTGCCCGAGGGCGGCGAGCATCGACAGGCCGCGCAGTAGTTGAAGGTTGTGCTCGACGGTCTTGCCGAAACCGATACCAGGATCGAGCACGATCGCCTCGGCATCGACACCGGCATCCATGGCGTCGTAGAGCCGCTCGGCGAGAAAGTCTCGCACCTCGCGCACGACATCGCCATACTGAGGATCGATCTGCATGGTTCGCGGCGTGCCCTGCATGTGCATCAAAATCACCGGGACCTTTTCGCTGGCAACCAACTGCGCCATCGCCGGATCGAAACTCAGGGCGCTGATGTCGTTGACCATGTCGGCGCCGGCATCGAGAGCGGCGCGGGCCACCGGCGCTTTGTAACTATCGATGGAGATCGGCAGCGCGCACTGCCGGCGCAAACCTTGGATCACCGGAAGCACGCGGGCCAGCTCGTCGGCTTGCGCCACCGGCGCGGCGGCGGGGCGCGAAGACTCGCCGCCGATGTCGATAATGTCGGCGCCGGCTTGCGCCATCGCCAAACCATCGGCAATCGCCCGGCCGGTGTCGAAGTGACGGCCACCGTCAAAGAAGGAATCCGGCGTGACGTTGAGCACCGCCATCACCGCGGTGCGGCGCGCGAAATCGATCCGGCCATGGCGCATTTTCAGCTCGCGGCTGCCATCCGATGCCATCGGCACCAACGGATTGAAGGTGCCCACGGTCCGGTTCAAATCTGGCGGATTGCTTTGGGACATCGCTGGAACCGACATGTAAAATAAATAGCAGCCAGAGGCAAGTTAATGCCGCAATCAATAAACAGTTACGCCGGCTCGGTCGATTGCCGACGCCGGCGTATCGCAGCTAATTGGGCAGGTGGAGTTGGGAAACCGCAGCTCCCCGGAATGAACCTAACTAAGCGACTGCCGCCGACGGCGTATACGGAGCCCCACCACTGCCGCCGAATTCGCGCACGATGGCGTCGATTTCGGAACCGTCGAGCACCTCTTTTTCGAGCAAAGACTCGGCGACTTTATGGAGCAGCCGGATATTCGTCCGCAAGAGATCTTTCGCCTTATGATAACTTTCCTGGATGATGCGTCGCACTTCAGAATCGATTTCGATGGCGGTGCTCTCTGAATAATCGACTTTTTGCGTGAAGTCACGCCCCAAGAAAATCTCTTCCTCTTTCTTGCCGAAGGTCATCGGACCGAGCTTCTCGCTCATGCCCCATTCGCAGACCATGCGGTGCGCCAAATCGGTGGCTTTCTCGATATCGTTTCCCGCGCCGGTGGTGGTATGATCGAGTATCAGCTCCTCGGCGACCCGGCCGCCGAAAAGAATCACCAGGTTATTGAGCAGGTATTCCTTGCCGTAAGTATGTTTCTCGTCGATCGGCAACTGTTGGGTCAACCCGAGCGCCATGCCGCGCGGAATGATGGTCACCTTGTGAATCGGATCGGCGCCCGGTAGCAGCTTGGCGACCAGCGCATGGCCCGCTTCGTGGTAAGCGGTATTGCGCTTCTCCTCATCGCTGATGATCATGCTGCGCCGCTCGGCGCCCATCATGACCTTGTCCTTAGCCAGCTCAAAATCACCCATGTCGACTTTTTCTTTGTCGTTGCGCGCCGCCAACAGGGCCGCTTCATTGACCAGATTTTCCAAGTCAGCGCCGGCGAAGCCTGGAGTGGCCCGGGCCAAAACGCCGACATCGACGTCCACGCCCAACGGCACCTTCTTGGTGTGCACCTGGAGAATTCCTTCCCGACCTTTGACGTCAGGCCGAGGCACGACCACGCGCCGGTCGAAACGGCCCGGCCGGAGCAAGGCGGGATCGAGAACATCGGGCCGGTTGGTGGCAGCGATGAGAATGACCCCTTCGTTAGTCTCGAAGCCGTCCATCTCAACCAGAAGCTGGTTGAGGGTCTGTTCGCGCTCATCATGACCGCCGCCGAGGCCGGCGCCGCGATGGCGCCCGACCGCGTCGATCTCGTCGATGAAAATGATGCAGGGGGCGTTTTTCTTGCCTTGAACGAACAGATCGCGCACCCGGGAAGCACCGACGCCGACGAACATCTCGACGAAGTCCGAGCCGCTGATGCTGAAAAACGGCACACCGGCTTCGCCGGCGATGGCCCGCGCCATCAAGGTCTTGCCGGTGCCCGGAGGGCCCACGAGCAAGCAGCCCTTGGGGATGCGGCCACCGAGTTTGGTAAATTTCTTCGGGTCCTTTAGGAAAGCGATGATCTCCTGAAGATCGTCTTTCGCTTCATCGGCGCCGGCGACATCGGCGAAAGTTACTTTATGCTGGTTCTCGGTGAGCAGCTTGGCGCGGCTCTTGCCGAAAGACATCGCCTTGCCGCCGCCGACTTGCATTTGGCGCATGAAAAACACCCACACGCCGATCAGCAACAGCATCGGGAACCAGTTGAGGAGAAAAACCATGTACCAAGGCGAATCGTCCTCGGGCTTGGCGGCGATCTTAACTTTCTTATCGCGCAACGACTTCACCAGATCCGGATCGGTCGGCGCAAAGGTGCGAAAGCGTTCGCCGTTCTTGTATTTACCTTGAATATTGTGGCCTTGAATCACGACTTCCTGGATATCGCCGCGGTCCACGGCACTCATGAAGTCGCTAAATACGATCTCCGGCTCGCGTCCATGCTGCTTGCTAAACACGCTGAAGATCACCAAGAAGACCAGCGCTAGCACCAGCCATAGAGCGATGTGTTTATGTGATTGGCTCAATCGAATTCTCCCAGATTCGCAACAAGCGAAAGTCTAACACACGCATGGTAGCCGATCAATATGAGTTCTAAGAACTAAGTACCTAAAGGGACTACTCTAATTCGTAAAATGGCCCGGCTCGCCGGGGTCACCAGGGCGACCCGGCTGCGGCCATGGCCGGGAATCCACAGAACCTGGCCAGCACCGATCAACATCGGCAACTTCGCCCGCTCCGACAGCGCGACCTTGCGATCGATAAACAGCTCCTTGACCTTCTTATGGCCATCCATGCCTAAGGGGGCAAACCGATCGCCGTTGCGAAAGTTGCGCACGGTCAAGGGTTGCGGCAGCTCATCGGCGTCGAACAGCGCTTCCATCGAACTGGTCGGTTGAACCTCCACAGGCGGCACCAACGGTTCCAGAAGGAAGCCGACAGCGGCTTCCGGGATCGATAGCGGTTCGCAGAGCGTCACAGGATAGAGATAACAAATCGGTTGCCGCTGTCGAGCCCCCTGCACCAAGCGCAGCAAATCATACTCCCGGCGCAACTCCCAACCGCCGGGGATCGCTAGTCGCCCTTGCGCCGGACCGGCGGCAGCCAAACCGCACAAGGCCTCGACATGCGCGAATTCGATACCGCGCAAGTTGCCGCGCACCTCTTCGATCCAGCGCCGCAGCATCAGCCGCTGTAGAGCGACCGGGTTGGTGCAGCAGAATACCCCGGTCCAGCCCATCGCCACGCCGGCATTTCTCCAACCCGGCCTGGGCGACCTGTTCGAGCACCGCCTGTTCGTCGCGCAACATCGCCGCCTGCTCCGCCAGCCGCGCGGCGATGCGCCCATCGATGCGCTCGCGCAACTGCGGCAACAGCTCCAGACGAATCCAGTTGCGTAGGAGCCTGGTGTCGCGATTGGTCGCATCGTTGCGGTAATCAATTTGCCGTTGGCGAAGAAATTCCAGAATTTCCGCCTTGGACGTTTCTAGGAACGGTCGAACGATCGCGCACCCATGAGCCAAATCAGCGCCGCTTGAATGCAGTGTTTGCGCTGGACTCATCCCGCCCAACCCCTTCCGCCCTGCACCGCGCAGCAACCACATCAACATGGTCTCGGCTTGATCGTCCTGAGTATGCGCCGTGGCGATCTTGATTGAGCCCCCGGCGCCGGGCGATCTGAGCGAAAAATTGGTAGCGCTGCTGCCGCGCCAATGCTTCCAGATTGCCTTTGCCGGCCCGAGAGCGCAGCCCGGGCAAGTCGATTTCCTTCATATGAAATGGCAGCCCGAG
The DNA here is from genome assembly GCA_963847445.1 of uncultured delta proteobacterium. GTDB lineage: Bacteria > Desulfobacterota > Binatia > UBA9968 > UBA9968 > DP-20. The sequence goes on from CAWJZV010000048.1 coordinate 259,112, forward strand.
CTTGCCAGCCAAGGCCGCGACAAACCGCGCATCCTCCTGCGCCTCTTCCCCACGAATCCCATGTTGCAAATGCGCCGCTTCGAGATGCAGTCCCAACTCGTCGCGCAACTCGTGCAGCACATGTAATAACGCCACCGAATCCGGCCCGCCGGAAACGGCGACGAGGACGCGGTCGCCGGGAACTAACACTGGGTGAGTTTGGGAAAAATTGCTAGTCCGTCGTGCAAAATCAGAAATCATGGAAGACTAATATTCGTTATCCTCGGAGATTTGATAGGGCATCCATAACGCCGATGACCGTCAACATCAACATTGACTCCGAAACCTATGATAAATACCAAAAGGTAAGAATTTATTACCAAGGTGTAAACAATGACCATTGTCAAAGGTGCGGAAAAGGGGCAACTCACACTGCCGATAGACTTGCGGCGAAGACTTAGGATCGGCAAAGACGACTATCTCTCGGTGGAAGCGGAAGGCGAAGTCCTAAAACTTCGCAAGGTCGGAGCGCGCAGACTTCTCGGTTCAAACGATCCGATCTGGGACTTTGTTGGAAAAGGCTCAAGGGGAACTCAGGATGGGTCCACCGATCATGACCGCCACATTTCGGAAGGAGCGCGCAGACGGTGGCTCAAGCGCTAACTGACACCAGCGCGATTTACGCTTTGATCGATCGAGACGATGCTCAACCACCGCAGAGCGACCGCGATCCTGCGCGCGTCCGTGCGCCAGGGCGTCACCCCGTTGATCACGAATTTCATAGTCGCAGAGTCTCATGCCCTACTTTTATCGCGTTTGGGCGCCAGTATCGCACGAGATTGGCTAACCAAACAGATCTGGCCCATCGAACCCGTGACTTCGGCGGATGAAAAAAAGGCCAAAGAGATCATTCAGCGCTACACTGACAAAGAATTCTCATACACAGATGCGACAAGCTTCTCGGTTATGGAGAGACTCGGTATCACCTCGGCTTTCGCATTCGATATCCAGTTCAAACAATACGGGCTCAAGCTTCTCACCTAGACAACCGACGACGAGCTGTTACTTCCCTCCCGAAGGGGCTAAAGGTTTAAAGGCTAGATCAGGCAGAGCCCCAGTCAGAACGTCAACTTTCCCGCGTACCCGGTCATCTCGACATAACCGTTGCCGCCGACCGGCTTGCCGCGGACGATGCCGCGAATCTGCGCCGCACCTTCCCAATAGGTCACGCGCGTGCTGCGATGGGTGATCAGTTCCTGCTCAGGAAATGCCGGCGCGATCTCCAGCTCGATCGCTTCCGAGGGAACCGTCACCTTCCACTTGATTGGATAAGTGGCACCGCTTGTCGGGCTCTTCCAGCGTTGGAGCGCCTCGATGCGGTAATCATTGACCGACAAGTTCTTGCTCACCCCGTCGGCACTCACCAGCGTGCCGCTGGAATAGGGGTCCGCCGAGCCGTCTTTGCGGCGCATGAGATAGAGCATCAGCTCAGTTTGATTGTCGAGCTGGATGCTGAACCAATCCCAGCCGACCTGGTCGTCGCGTAGTTGATTGCTGCCGAACTCGTGGTCCATCCAGGTGAAGCCGCGGACTTTTTCACTTTTCCCGTCGATGGTCAGCTCGCCGTCGGTGTGCATGCGCGTGAGCGAATAGTAGTAGGACGCCCGCCCCGCGCCTTCGCCCTTCTGGCTCAAGCCGTTTTGGCCATGGAGCACGGGTGCTTTCATCGAGCGAAGGCCGAGGCGCAACTGCGTGCCACGGTCGTTGACTTGAATGACGTGATTTTTCTCATCGCCGTCAACTTTCCAGTCCTCGTTCCAGACATGGAAGCGATCGGTCGCCGCGCCGGCTTTGCCGGCAATGCCTCGATTGATGCGTTCGCGGAAAGTAAACTTCTTGGCGCCAATGTCCGACAGCGCGAAATGCGCCATGTAAAGCTCGCTGAAGAGCGGCGCTTCTTTACTGTCTTTCTGGCGGTCGCGCAGGCCGAAGCGAAAAAACGTCACCTGGTAGCCGTAGCGTTTGCCGCTTTGGCTTTCTAAGTGGCCGGTGTAGTACCACCACTCGGTTTTGAAATCGGGGTGGGAAAAGTGATCGGCCGGAAAAATCAACTTTCGCCCGGGCAAGGCGAGCTGGTAGGTGAACCCGGTAGTGAGTATACATACAGCGATCAGAGCAACGACGAGCGAGCATGACGCACCCACACCCTTCCCTCTCCGCTCAAGGGAGAGGGTTGAAGAAAGCGCCCGCGCCGTCGGTGACACCATGCGAATTTTTTTTTCCTGTTGGCAGAATTGCAGGGCCATTTCGACTAGTGTTATAGGGAGCCTATGGAAAAGCAATACAGCCGCGACGCCTTGCTCATCACCGTCTCTGACTTGCAGAAAAAACTCGGCTCGCCGAATCTGTGCATCATCGACACCCGGCCAGCGGAAGATTTTGCCCAGGGCCATATCCCCGGCGCGACTCATTTCGATCTCTTCGGCCTGAGTCTGGTCGACACCAGCGACGCCCCGCTCAGAGCTTTCATGTTCATGATCCACCATGTACTCGAACTGCGCGGTGTCAGCGAGACCAAAGAAGTCGTCTTCTACGAAGGCAACTCAGGAATGCGCGCGGCGCGCGGCGTTTGGTTCTTGGAGTACTTCGGCCATGCCGACGTCAAAATGCTCGACGGCGGCATGCAGGCATGGCTAGCCTCCGGCGCGCCGGTGACGACCGACGGAACGGTGCCCAAAGCCGCAGCGTTCAAAACCGCCGAACGGCGCGAAGTTTTGGCTACCGCGGACGACGTGCTGCGCGCTTTCGACCGGAAAGACACGATCATTCTCGACACCCGCAGCGAAGGCGAACACTTCGGCACCATGATTCGCTCGGCGCGCGGCGGCGCGATCCCGCATTCCATCCACATCGAATGGACCGACAACCTCGATGCCGCCGGCAAGTTCAAACCGAACGAAGAGCTGAAAGCGATGTACGACCGCGCCGGCGTCACGCCGGACAAAGAAATCTATTCCTACTGCCAGGGCGGCTATCGCGCCGCCCACAGCTACATTGCGCTGCGATTGTTGGGCTTTGCCAAAGTGCGCAACTACATCGGCTCGTGGAAGGAATGGGGTGACCGCACCGATCTGCCTTTGGAAATCCCACAGAAGAAGTAAAAAGTGAATGATTCGACCACAAAGAACACAGCGCGCGAAGCCGCAAGCAAATACAGAAGGAGTGGTCCGTCATACCGAACGTCAAATTGGCCGCAGACCAAATCGGGATTCGCGCGTGCGCGGGAATGACGCGTCAACAGACCGCCTATGCAGGGAATCCGTCCGACATCTTCGTGTCCTTCATGCACTTCGTGGTGAGAACATCCTAACGAAAGCCCGGTATACACATGGTCATGAAACACTTTCTATTACTAGCGTTGTTCGCTTTCACTCTACGCGGGTCCGGTCTCGCCTTCGCCGCCGACGCCCGCAAGGTCACGCTTTCCTACTCGGCGGTGAGCATGACCTGGTTTCCGGTAAAAGTTGCCGTGGAAAAAGGTTTCTTTCGTAGCGAAGGATTGGAACCACAGCTGATCCAAATGAACGGCAACGTCGCCACCATCGCGCTAGCCAACGGCCATGTCGATTTCTCGTTGAATATTTCACCGGTGCTCAACGGCGCCATGCAGGGGCTGGGCACAAAACTCGTGGCGGCGTTAAACTCAAGGCCATTCTTTTCCCTGGTGGTGCGCCCGGAAATCAACAGCGCCGCCGACTTGAAAGGTAAAGTCTTCGCCGTCAGCTCGTTCGGCAACACCCAAGCGATTCTGACGGAAAAACATTTGCAGCACCTCGGTTTGAAGAAAGGCGAATACCAGCTGCTCGCCATGGGCGCGACGCCGGCGCGGGTGGCGGCGATGGAGAAAAATATCGCCCAAGGCAGCCTGATGCCGCTGCCAACTAACGTGCAGATGGAAAACCGCGGCTTTCGCCTGCTCGGCAATACCGCCGAGTTCGTCACCCACCCGATCGCCGGGCTTGGCGTCCATGAAGATAGAATCAGAAAAGATCCCGACATGATCAAGCGGGTCGTGCGCGCGACGCTGCGCAGCCTGCAACTCTTGCAGACCAGTCCAAAAGAGACCGTCAAGATTCTCATGGATTGGACGCGCGCCAACGAGAAGGATGCGTTACGTTCGCTGGAGCTAGCCAAGCCTGGCTTCAGCAAGAATGGCTTGCTCACCGACGACGATTTGAGCATTGAATGGGGTTTCATTCAGCAGCAGACCAAGAAAACCCAGGTGCCGGTGAGCATCGCCCATGACATGGCGCTGTTGCGGGAGGTGCAACGGGAAATGGGCCTATAGTAGCAGGCTGCTGAAAAAAGATCCATATGCGTCGTTGCGCTCAATCGCCTCGCGTCAACGTACCGCTGATGTACGCCTCGAGCCTGTCCTGAGCGCAGTCGAAGGATCGATTTTTCGCGCGCCTTGCCTCTGGATCTTTTTGAGCAGCCTGCAAGAGAAGAATTTAAATCGCCGAACAAGCCGCCATCGTTACCGGCGCCGGCAGCGGTCTAAACTCGAATAACGGCCGCACGAAATCTTCAAGCCGTTCAACCGCATCGCTCCGTTCAATCCGTTTGAATACCAAGCCCTACGTGAGGTAAAGAAACGGCAACGTCGTTAGCAAATTTATTCGGCAATCGGCCAGGGAGATAATCTATGCGAACCTTAGACTTACTCGCCAGCGACTCGTCCCACCTACCCTTTCTTTACGTGTTCAAAGAATCCAAGGTCATGGAGAAGTACGGCTTCGAGATCGATCTGCATATCGTCGGCGGCGCCAAAGCGCCGACCATGGCGCACCGCGCCAAGCTCGCGCTGGCCGGCGAGATCGATTTCCTGAGCGGGCTGCATCATGAGACTTACCGCGAGCGCGCCAAGGGCGAAAAGCGCTTGACCTATCTGGCCCAGGCGCAGAACAACTGGGACGACCGTTTGGTGGTGCGCCCGGAAATCAAAACGGTCGACGACCTCAAGGGCAAAAAAATTGTCTGCCATTCCAAAGCACCCTGCGTGTCCGGTAATTTGCGCGCGGTCTTGGAAGAATGCGGCCTTAAGCCGGAAGAAATCAACATGGACGTGATCGACGACACTTCCGGCAAGTTTTTAGAATTCGTCGATGAGATTACCTCCGGCAAAGCCGTCGGCGCCCTGGTCGATATGCCTTTTGACCTCTATGGGATCAAAAAAGGATTGCACATTCTCGCGCTGCCCGACCGCCCGGTGATTCATAACACCACGCTGCTCGCGACCAGCGATTACATCAAGGAAAACCCGGAAACCGTCGACGCCTTTATCAAAGGTTTCATCGAAGCGCTGCACTATTTCAAAACCAAGCCGGCGGAAGTGGTGGCGATCCTGAAGAACAATTTAGCGGCGCGTTACGGCCTGCAAGACGACGAATACTACGTCCACTTGCAGCGCGAGTGGGCCAAGCTGCTATCCAAGAAACCCTACCCGCTGCCGGCGGCGATCCAAAATGTCTACGACCTCGACGTCGGCAAGGATCCCAAGATGCAACACATCGGACCGATGGAGCCCTGGGATTTGCACTATCTGCGGCAGATCGACGACACCGGGTTTATCGACAGGCTGTACGCCTAGCCAAAATGGCAAATCTCCGCAATCCCGTTGACTCAGCTCGGGGTAAACCTAGATGCGTCGGATATTTTGCTGATAGTTAATCTAGCCGGCATGCGCTGACCAAGCCGGTCGCGCCAAGGTTTAATTCACTGCGACGCGGTCAATTGAACATCTCTCGGCTCTATGCCGAAAAATTTTGCCAGTGTCGACTCGGAGTCGAATTTCTATTCGTCGTCATTCTCGCGAAAGCGGGTGGCCAGGTGACGGACAGCGTCCGTCATACCGTAGAAAAACGGTATCCAGATTCTCGGAAATGGGGATGGACCCCGGTGTTCACCGGGGTGACGATGGCGCGGGCATGGCGGAACTTCTCTTCGCCTGAAGCATGCCCTGAGCAAGATCGAAGGAGCGACGGAATTCAACCATCTCCGATGAGAGACATGGATCTATTCAACGCGACCGTAGCCCGCTTACCGCCGGCCATCGCTGAACGCCAGCGGGCCGCCGATCTCCCACAAATAAATCATATGGTTGTTGCCGGCGACGTCGCGATAATTTTCCGCTACCTTGGGCTGCCACTCGGCCATATCGAAAGTGTAAGAAACCACCCGCGCGCCGGTCTTCAACTGGCTCATGAGGCGCGGCCGGACGGTCAGATTACCGTCGTAGGAGAGATAGAGCGTCACCACCGATGGCAACGATAAATCCGCCGTCAAGAAATCCTGCTGGCGGATTTCCACCAGATGCTCGACGCCTTGTTTGCGCACATTCTCGCGCGCCAGTTTGACCAGACCGGGATCGATCTCGAAGCCCACTGCCTTGACGGCGAATTTCTTGGCCGCGGCGATCACCACGCGGCCGTCGCCGGCGCCAAGATCGTAGAGCACATCTCCTGGTTTCACCGCCGCAAGTCGTAGCATGCGATCGACAACTTCCTGCGGCGTCGGATCGAAGGGAGCCAATTGCCCGCTGCTTCTGGTACGCGATTCGTCCGGCGCGTCGGTAACACGGCGCTCCTCGCGCACCACTCCGGGTGCCATTTCGGTAATCACCATGTTCGACGAATAGTAAGGTGTGTCGAAAATCACGATGCCTGGATAGGGATAGATAGATCGGCCAATGCGGTCGGTGCGGACGATGCGGATGGCGTGGTGAGCCGTCCGGTCTCGATGACCACCGTTGGCGCATGGCGCAGCGTATTGGGCTGGACCACCGGAACTCCTCCGCCATGGAAGACCGGCGGCACGAACAGTTGCGGCGTCACGGTTGGAGTACTGCGGATCTGTGCGTTGGGCGCCAGTGCCCCGCCAGGTGTCGTCGTGGTCGTGATCGTCGATGTGCTGGCCCCGCCTTGCCGTGTTTGACTCGTGATCGTGCCGGGTTGCGCCGCCCGGCCAGCCGAGTTTCCAGCGCCGGTTGCGGCACCACGCAAGCCCTGGGCTGTGGCACGCGGCGGTAAGGTCAAAAATACCGTGAGAACAGTGAGCAGCGCTAGAGATTTCATAACGCCTCCGAAATAGAGGGACATCATAGGAAGACCGCCCCTGCCAAGTCAACACGCTAACTTTGTCAGACGACACGCCGAGGCCGCGCACCACCGGCGCTCGCCAGGCGATGAGCAAGGCTAGAACGATAACGATGGCGCCCATCAAACTCACCGTCATCGGCGCGCCGACATAGTGGGCGCATACCCCGGCAAACAGCGAACCCACCGGCATGAGACCGCGGTCGAGCGCATAAATGCTCATCACCCGGCCGCGCAGATGGTCGGGCACGATCAATTGGATCATCGTGTGGGTGGTCGCCATGTAAAAGATTTGAAACACGCCTTGGCAGACGAGCGTCAAGAGCGACAACGTAAATGAAGTGGTCCAGGAAAACAGGATCATCAGAAACCCGAGCACGACCAGACTGACGAGCATAAAAACGCCCTGGCGTTTGATCCGGCTCGACAGCGTGGCCAGGGCGAGACCGGCCAGCAGCGCGCCCAAACCAGGGGCGGCTAAGAGCATGCCCAGCCCTTCCGGCCCCACGTGCAGGACATCTTTCTGGAACACCGGCATGAGGATTTGAAACGGCATGGCGAAGACCCGCGGCACCAACGCCGCGGTCATCAGGGCGAAGACGATGGGATTGGACCAAACGTAGATCAGACCCTCCTTGAGATTCGCCAAAGGAGAAGTGCGCCGCGCCTCGCCAGGTGTCGCCGGAACGACCATCCAATAGACGATTAAAACTACCACCGCGTAGGCGGCAGCTTGAACGAAGAAGTTCCCCGCCGCGCCGAAGGCGACAATCAGTAAGCCGCCCGCCGAAGGGCCGATGACTTTGGTCATGTTGAACGCCGCTGAGTTCAGCGCCACGGCATTCATGAGGTCCTGCTTTGGCACCAGCACCGGCACCAAACTTTGGCGGATCGGATCGACGAACGCCCAAGCGATGCCGGTCAAGACCGTGAAGGTAAACAAATGCCAGACCGCCAGTATCCCCGAAGCCACCAAGACACCCATGAGGAAAGTCAGCGCAGCTAAAAAGCATTCGCAAGCAAGAATGAGCCGGCGCCGGTCCATGCGGTCGGCGAAGACGCCGGCAATGGGACTGGCGACGAGAAACGGCAGCGCACGTAGTCCATTGAGGACACCGAGCAACACCGACGAACCGGTCAGATCGTAAACCAGCCAGCCCAGGGTCACTTGTTGGACCCATTGGCCGGCGCTCATGAACACCGTGCCAAACCATAGGTAGCGATAATTACGATGGGTCAGCGAGGTGAAAGTCTTGGCGAGAAAACCCTGTGCCAGCGCCGGCGCGGCAGATTCGATACTTGCGGGCTCTTTCAAGGCAATTGTTCCTGGTCGCGCTGGGAATCCCCGAGCGCCGCTAGATCCAGCGAAATATTTGTGCACGGAGAAAGCGCGAAATAACTAGCGCGAAGAGCCGTAGTATGGAGCTTACGCTCTAAGATCGCCGCAGTTGTCTAATTGGCTCTGGCGACGAATTTAGCATCTTCGGTGCGAACAAAGCCAGGAGGATTGCCATGTTTTGAGCGCACTTCCAACCACTGGCCGAGGCCGCGCACCACTGTGATTTCCGTGCCGCCGCCGATCCGGTTCAGCACGCGCGAGCTGCTCAGCGGTTCCTCATGGACGTCGGTGGCACGCACTGTTTCGTACAACCCCGGCTCGATGATCCGGCGCGCCGCCGGCGTTGGCGGTGGTGGCGGCAAAGCGGAACTCTGCGCGCGCGACCGCACCGGTGGTAGCGCGGGCGCGGGGCGATTTGCCAACCTGTTTACTTCCCGCTCGGCGTCCTTGCGCTTTTGCTGCGCCGCCGCCAGACTCTTTTCCCGGACGTTAAGCTTGGTTTTAAGTTCTTCCAGTTGCGCCGCGCTGACTTTCAATTCTTCACCGGTCTGCGCCAACTGCGCTTCGAGAGCCTTGAGCTTTTGCTCGCTCGCTTGCAGCGCTTTTTCCTTAGCTTCCAGTAACGGCGCGAGGTCTGAACGCTCACTGTGTCCGCCGACGAGAAACACACCCAGACCGAAGACCAAGACGCCCAAGACCAGAATAAGCTTCGAGCCCAACGGAATGGCTGATTGTGCTCGGTGTTAACGCTGGCCGCCGGTGACTCTTTGTCTTGACTCGGCCACTGTGGCATTGGCGCGGCGCTAAGACTCGCCCGGCAGTACGGGCAGCTCAAAGTGTCCAGCGCGATACTATTGGCGCAATTGGGACAGAGGCGGGTTTGGATTGTCGATACTGCCATTGGCATCTACTCCACAGCGAATCTCGACGGAAGCCATCGATTGGTCCCCTCGGATGCCGCTAACTCGACATCATTTTGCGGCGATCTGGCGGCACCGTCAAGGCTTTTGTCGATTAGAAGTTGGTCAAGACAGAAATGAGACAAAAATGATAACTTGCCCCGGCAAATTTCCTGGGCTATACAACGCTGGGAGGATTTTCTAACCATGGCAGTGATCATCAGCGAAGCACAAACTCGCAAGCTTATCGACATGTCCCAAGCCGTCAACCTGGTGGACAAAATATTTCGCGACCGCGCCGCCGGCAAGATGCGCAACGTGCCGCGCCGCCGCCTCAAGGGCAGCTCCAAGCAGCTCAACATGATGGCCGCCTGGAACCAGGATTCCGACCTGATCTGCCTGCGCTCCTACGCCGCCGGCGCCAACATCGTCACGCTGTTTCACGGCGGCAAGGGCGGCATTCAAGGGATCGTCAACATGGCCTACTTGAGCAGCCTGCGCACAGGCGCCGCCACCGGCGTCGCCGCCAAGTATCTTGCCCCCGCGGGTAGCAAAGTTCTCGGCATCATCGGCCCCGGCTGGCAAGCGACCTTTCAAGTAGAGGCCGTCATGGAAACCTGCGATATCGAGCAAATCGTCGTCTGGGGCCGCACGCCCAAGCGGCGCAAGGATTTCGTCAAGCAAATGAGCAAAGTGGTCAAGAAAGTCGACTGGAAGGAAGTCGACAGCATCGACGAGTGCGAAGGGCTCTCGGACATCCTGGTGGTATCGACTGATTCGACGACACCGGTGGCGACGGGAAATAACCTGAAGCCTGAAGTGCTGGTCGCCTCCATCGGCGCCAATGCCACGGTCAAGCACGAAGTTTCCAATAGCCTGATCCGGCGCATGGACCTGATCGTCACCGACGACATCGGCGCCGCCAAAGCCGATAGCGGCGACCTGGTCGAAGCCTGCCAAACCCGCATCGCCCGCTGGGAAGACATCTTGCCGCTGGAAAAGTTCGTCGCCGGCGGCGCGCCGCAGCCGCGCCCCAAGCGCATCTTCTTTCAATCCAACGGCATCGCCGATGAAGACCTAGCCGTTGGGAAGTTCGTCCTCGACCAGGCCAAGCGCAAGAAAATCAAGGTGAGAACGTGAGCGAGATCTAGGCCGTAGTACAACCGGACATCAGCATGAAGGCGCGAGGTCGAAATGACAGCTTTTACGACAACTCGCGCCTGTCATTTCGAGGCAAAGTCGAGAACTTCGTGCCTTCCGCTAAGTGTCGAGTCAGGTCACAACCCGGCAAAAGCGTCAGTGACCTCAACGGACTGGCATTGAAACGACAGATTCGATCAAATGGCGCAACCTTTACCGGCGAGCTCGGCCTGCAATTCGTCACCCATTTGGCCAATCACTACAGCCTGCGCGACCTCGTGCGGTTGGCGCAGCTCGGCGCCGATAGCGGTTTCTGCCAGATTTGGGTCAACGACAACATTCGCTACCGCAATCAGATGGTGGTGCTGACCGCCATCGCAGCGCAGGTGCCGATTCGCCTTGGCACAGCGATCATGGTGCCTTATTTCCATAATCCCTTGGACATGGCGGACTCCTTCGCCGCGCTCTCGGAATTGTGCGAAGGCCGCGAGATCAGCATCGGCATCGCCCGCGGCGATCTCGGCCAATCGCCGCAGCATGTCCAAGCGCACAAGCCCATCGCCATGGTCAGCGAGACCACCCGGCTGCTGCGCCGTGCGCTCGCCGGCGAAGAGTTCCCCTACTCCGACTTTCCTTTTTTGACGGAATTCTACCGCCTCAATCCCAAGGGCAAATTCCAGCTCGCCTTCAAGCCAGAAACCGAGTTCAAATTCTATGGCGGCGGCAACGGGGCGCAAGCGCTGCGCCTGTGCGGCCGCATCATGGATGGTATAATCAGCTCGGGAACCTACATCCCGATGCTCAAAGCCGGCCGTCTCGAAGCCATGCTCGCCACCGCCGATAGCGCGGCACTAGCCGTAGAGCCTGGGAAACGCTTGCGCAAGGTGTGCGAATTGAATGTTTCGATTGCAGCGAATCGAGAGCACGCATTGGATTTTCCCCGGCGCCAAGTGGCGCACTCGATCCTGCAATGGGAAGCGTTGGGCTTCACGCCGGAAGAATACGCCAAGATGGGCGTGGCAAGAGAGCAGGTTTTGAAGCTAAAAGAAGCCTTCGAGTCCGGCGCCACCGTCGAGCAAGCCGCCGCCCTGGTCACAGATCATATGGTGCGCTGCTACTACGCCGCGGGAAAACCGGAGGAAGTCAGAGATCAGATCATCGAACTGGTCGGCGCCGCCGGCCGCTTGGGCTACGACCATGTCGCCTTCGCCAAGCTTGGACCGGATTACGACGAAGCGATCAAGTTACTGGCGGAACAGGTCGTGCCGGCACTGCGCTGACCGCCGGCAAGATTCACAGGGGCGCTATGTGCTGCCCCGATGACTGTCAAAATTTGACTTCAGCTCCCTACGGCTTGACAAACTTCAGCACGAAGCGGTCGCTGCGGTCGCGGATCTTGACGACACTGAAATCGCGGGTGTCGTCGGCGCGGCTGAGCATTTTTCCTTCTTCGCCCAGTCGAAAGCCGACCCCGGTCGCTTCCTTGATCACCAGCAGCTTGTCCATGCGGTGCAGCGTTTTCGCCTCGCTGTCGCCGGCGCCCTCTTTCGCCGAGTGATCGACGACGCCGTAACTGCCGCCGCTCTTCAGCGCGGCGAAGATTCGGGCGGTCATCGCGCGCCGAACATCGGCGGCGATCTCGTGATAGTCAAGATGGAGCAAAACGAAATCGAGAGAACCATCCTGGGGCAGCGCGAGCTTGTCGAACGGTCCGTCGAGCACGCGCACGTTACTCATGCCAGGTTGTTTCAACCGATCGTGCAATTCCTGGCGCGGCGCGGGATTGGCCGAATAGACAACCCCTTCGGATCCGACGATCTGGGACAAGATCGCCGTGTAGTAACCACGGGCGGCGAAGATGTCGGCGACTCTCTGGCCGCGCTTCACGCCGTAGAACGCCATCACCTCGTGCGGCTTGCGCACGGCATCGATATTTCGTTCCGCTTCCGGACGATGGGTGTTGGTCAAAATCTCCGAGTAATTGGGCGCCGACATCGCGGCGCAACCTGCCAGCAAAACTCCGATCAATGCGCAAGCCATCGGATCCAACCGTCGGTTCGACATAAATTGCTCCCGGTCTTGCTCGCCCTACGGCCGTTGAAAAGCCAGCACGAACCGGTCACTCTGATTGCGCTGCTTGTTGACGTTGAAGTCGCGCTTGTCCTCGGGCTTGCGCAGCATGGCGCCTTCTTTCGCCAGCTTGAAACCCGCCGCGGTGACCTCTTTGATGACCAGCAGCTTGTCGATGCGATGCAAGGTTTTCACCGCCTCATTGCCGCTACCGTCCTGAGCCGAATGATCGACCACGCCGTAGATGCCGCCGGGTTTGAGCGCGCCAATACCCGCTTGTTCAATTCCGGGCGCGCCTCGATGGCGACATCATGATAGTTCAAGTGAATCAACACGAAATCCAAAGAGCCGTCCCGCGGCAAGGCGAGCTTATCGAACGCGCCGTCGGCGACTCGCACGTTGGCGAACTTTGCGTTCTTCCAGCGTTGATTGATTTCATCCCGGGAACTGGGATTCTGCGTGTAGACGACACCGGTTGGTCCGACGACCTCGGAGAGAATCGCTGTGTAATAACCGCGCCCGGCCCACAGATCGGCGACCTTGTCGCCGCTTTTGACGCCGTAGAACGCCAACACTTCGCTCGGTTTGCGAGCTGCGTCGAGCTCGCGCTCGTTGGCCGGACGATCGGTATTGGCAACGATTGCCGAGTAGTTTGGTAATGAGGCCGCGCAGGCGGCGAAACCCACCATCGACAGGGTCAAAAGCATCCAACCTAAAGGTTTCACTGTCCAACGATTCATGAGCACTCCTCCCGGAAGTTAAATATTGCTTCAACTCTAGTGATTGGAAAAACAAATGCAAGGAAAGTATGCGGGTTTAAAGCCCGCGCTAATTTCGTAAAGCGTTTTTTGCGTTCTGCGTTTTTGCGGCCATGAGGCCTGCGATTCTCATCACGGCCGGCCGCGATCCAGCGCATGTTCGACGTCGTGCTTGAGCAGGTTCCAGATCTTATCCATGCAGCTGGCGAAGTCCGGATCGCGCATGCTCTTCATCGTCCGCGGGCGCGGCACATCGACGGTGACGATGCTCTTGATCAATCCCGGCCGGGCGCTCATCACGGCGATGCGGTCGCACAGCATGACCGCTTCGTCGATGTTATGAGTGACCAAAATGACGGTTTTCTTGTCGCGCTCCCAGATGCGCAAGAGCTCCTCGCGCATGAGCAGGCGCGTCTGCGCGTCCAAGCTGGCGAACGGCTCGTCCATGAGAATCACTTCAGGATCGTTGGCCAGGGCGCGGGCGATGGCGACTTTTTGTTTCATGCCGCCGGAGAGTTCGTGCGGCTGGGCGCCGGCGAAATCCAAGAGATTGACGACTTCGAGAAAAAACCGGCTGATCCGTTTGTAAACCGACGGTTCTTCCTTGCGAAACTCTGCGCCCAGAGGGACGTTCTCTTCGACGTTGCGCCAGGGCATCAGCGCCGATTCTTGAAACACCATCGACACCGGCGACTTGCCGCGCTGCGTGCCGATGAACTGCACCGAGCCGCTATTGGGCGTTTCCAAGCCGGCGATGATATGCAGCAAGGTCGTCTTGCCGCAGCCGGTGGGTCCGATGATACCGAAGAACTCCTGATCGCGCACCTCAAGATTGACACCGCCAATCGCCCGCGTCGTGCCCTGAGTGGTGACGAACTCTTTGGTAACCCCGTGAACGACGACTTTCATTTCAAACACCACCCAAAGATCGCAAATTCACCATCGAAGGTACACATCGAAGAGGCACGAAGTTGGGAAATTTCGTTTTTTGCGCAAAACCATTCGTGTCCTTCGTGCCTTCTTGGTGGCAAAGCTCCTATCCGAGAAAATCTTCCAACCTTACATTGACCAGACCCTGCGGCTTCACCGGTTCGAAATAATTGCGCAGCTCCTCGGTCAGCGCCGGGCCTTTGGTGGCGTCGATCAGCATCTTCGAACCGATGCGCGGATGAAATCCCATATGGTTGCCGGGATTGGGCAGCAGTTCGGCGGTGAGATCGCCGGTGTGACACAGCGTATCGGGAATAATGAAGACATCGGATTTGGGATTCACCCGGGTCGACATCGCGTACATGATCGCTTGGGCGTTGTGCGGGTCAATATCCTCGTCCACCGCGATGCCGATCTTTGGGTGTAGATAGGGACTCGACAAGAGCGCCATCAGCGCGCTGCGCACCTCGCCCATCTTGCGCGGCGTCATCTGCACGACGATGATGTGGCTGCCGCCGGCATAGGGCAAGGCGACGACGTCTTTGACGTCGATGAAACCGCCGACATCCTTGATGCGCGCGTAGAGAACCAATTCCATCGGGAAACCGTCCAGCGGCTGCGATTCGGAGATCGGCCGGCCGCCTTGGAGCGCGTAATAAATCGCGTTCTTGCGCATGGTGATGCATTTAACGTTGATGATCGGGTGCTGCAGCGTGCCATGGGTCATGCCGGCATGCTCGCAAAACGGCCCTTCGTCTTCCATGTAGTTGGGCGGCACCTCGCCTTCGATGACGATCTCGGCATCCGCCGGCACCATGACGTCGATGGACTCGCAGCGCACCACGTTGACCGGCTCTTGCAACAAGGCGCCGGTAATATCGATCTCATCGGTTTCGTAACCGGTCGTCCAGGTCGACGCGATATAATAGGCCGGGTGATGGCCGATCACGGTGGCCACCGGCATCGGTTTGCCCTCTTTCCAATATTTCTGCATGCAAATATCGGTGTGGCGCTTGGGGTGAACGAAGATGCCCATCTTCTTCGGACCTTTGATGTGATCGCGCTGCAAGGCGATATTCTGCGTGCCGGTCTCAGGATCCTTGACGAATTGCATCGCCGAGCCGATGAACGGCACTGCCGCGGTCGCTGTCGGAATGCACATGGATCGGAATCCGCCCCAGATCGGCGTCGTCGCCTTTCCAGATGATTTCTTTCACCGGCCCGTCTTCGACGATCTTCGGTTTGATCAATCCTTTCGCGATGCGTCCGCCCAACTCCGTCAACGCTTTGTCCTTGGTCGTGCCCAAACCCAACGCCATCTTTTCCCGGCTGCCGCACATGTAACTGACCGCGGACCAGTTGGGATACCCCTTGAGATTGTGGAACATGGTCGCCTTGCCCCGCTCGTTCTCGCCGCGATAAGCGAGGCCGGCCAGGTTGGTCAGCGGGTCGACTTCCTTTTTAATATCGAGCAGCAGTTTGTGCTCGCGAATTAAACTAATGTAACTGCGCAGGTCCTGGGACATGGCTTCAGCACTCCTGATTGAATTTGTAGAATGGTTGTAATGCAACCCGGCGGTCAATTGCAATCAACCCTAGGTTGGCCAGGTCAAATGTTGGCGCCGCCGGCAAAATGTTTCCGCAAACCCGCAACCCGAGAAACGAAACCATGTCCTGAGCAATGTCGAAGGGCCGCAACCGCGTTGGGCGTCCTATCTCCCGCCGAAGACCTCATGAAAGGTTTTGGCGTAGCCCTCGAAGTTTTCCAGCACTTCAGCAGGCGCGAAGGCGGGTTTGATGCCTTCGATGAAGCGCGCTTGCTCGGGCGGCGTGTCCGTGCGGTCGGGGATGCGGCTCATGCCCCGCACCAGCTCCTGGCCGCGCTTCGACAGCACGAAGTCGATAAACAGTTTGGCGGCGTTGGGATGAGGCGCTTTGGCGGAGATGCCGACGGGGTGAATGTTGGCGAACACAGGATTTAAATAAACCCAATCCACCGGCGCGCCGGCCGGTTTCATCGTTTCGAAGGTTTGCGAGTAGGCGCTTAACGCGCCTTTAAATTCACCGGCGGCAACCAGCTGAGCAAGGATCGTCCGGCCATTGCGCAGCCCGACCTGTTTGGCGAGCTCACGCATGAAAGCCAGCCCCTTCTCTTCGCCCATCGCTTTGATCATGGTGCCGAACCACTCGTACGCCCGCGTATCGATGCCGATATTGCCTTTCCACTCCGGCTTCAGCAGATCGTTGTGCGTCTTGGGAATGCTCGCCCGCGGCACGTTGCGCGTGTTGAAGCCGAAGGCGGAATAGTTGGTGTAGATCGAAGTCCAAGTGGCCTGCGGATCTTTGTAGCCGTCACGATAGAACTTGCGTTCGGGCGAATCGTAAGTCGCCAGCATGCCGCGCTTTTTGAGATTGTAACCGTAGAAGCTCGTGCTCATCACCACGTCAAACAAACCGCGCCCGGCGCGTCCCTCGGTGAGAATGCGCTCCATCAACTGCGCGTCGGTGGCGCGGTAAAAGGTCGCTTCGATCTTCGGATAAAGCTTTTGAAAGCCGTCGGTCAAAGTTTTCGTATCGGTGGCGTTGAAGGCCGCGTAAAACATCATCTTGCCTTCCGCCTCGGCGAGAGTTCTTACATCCTGCGCCCAAGCCGCACCGGCGCTGATGAATACCGATGCCGCCACCGCCACGCGCGCAGCAAACCTTGAACTTTGAACCTTGTATCTTGAACTAAACATCATGGCATCTCCGCCAACAGCCGCCCGTAACCCTGCAACGGCTCGTTCAGGTTCAGAATCTTCTTGGTCGCCCACACCTGCGCCGGAATGCTCGACAGCACGGTGGTCTTCAAATCTTTCTCCAGCATCTCGATCACCGGCAGATTGTGCCAGCCGGCGCCGAGCATGTAGATGCCGTCGGCCCTGCCGCTGTCGAGAAAAACTTTCTTGGCGAAGTTGTAGATCGCTTCCGGCGATAGTTTACCGGCATCCTTGAACGGCACCTCGATGCCCTCCATCGCCTTGACGACAAAACCGTCGTCTTCGAGAAACTTGGCAAAGCGCTGGTTCATTTCGCCGGTGAAATAGGTCACGCCGACCAGCTTCTTCATGCCGAGCGCGCGAAATGCGTCGACCTGCGCGATGGTCGCGACGGTGACGGGAATTTTGTATTTCGCGGTCAACGAATCGGCAATCTGCCGGTCGGCGCCATGGCCACGCACCATGGTCGGCGGCGCGCCCATGATCATCACGACGTCGGCACCCAGCTCAGCCAAGCGCGCAACTTTTTTCTCGGCGACAGTCAACGCCTCCTGGAGCTCCTTCTCGTTGCCGGCGCGAACGCCGGCATGAGCAGGTATGAAGCCGACCCCTTCCGGCATAAGCTTGATGAAGCTCTCCATCGATCCCGGACGATAAGTGGGTTTGACCAATCCGACAATTCCTCGTGATCCGTAGTACATATACTCACCGCTCGCTTTCTTCGCTATTCAACCGCTCGAATATCCTACTCATAAGTTCTTATCAAGCGGCAAGCCCGGTGACAATGAATCTCCAGGATTGCGAGTCAGCGGATTGCGGTCGCGATAATCTTACTCGACAGCGCCGTCAGCCGGACAAAGTTTTGGTGGAAAGAAAATTTCGCTCCGAGAAATTTGCGTCGCAAATAAACGACGATCGCTTCGCGACAACCCGGATATTCACCTATGCCGGCCAACGATTCTTCCATAGCTTCACTCGAGCCGACTTGCCATCTCTTCTCGCCTGGAAATTAGACTCTAACCCGGCCCCGAATAAAACGGATTATGCGGTTGTCACGGCGGCGCTAATCTTGTTATTGGAATAACTACCGGTGCACGAACCGGGTTAATCAAATCGCTAATCCGAACGGGGACTTTGAGGGGGAACCAATGAATATCCAGTTTAGCGTCGGCATGGCGCCCAATCCGCGCACTTGGCCGCTATTTGACGGCAGGGTAAAAGCCGATGGCATCGACCTGATCATGTCGCCGGTGCACGCTTCCGAGTTATTTTGGCGCCAGCTCCGCTTTGCCGACTTCGACCTGTCTGATATGTCGTTCTCGTCACTGCTGATCGCCATCGCCCACGGCGATAAGCGTTGGGTCGGTTTGCCGATCTTCACCACGCGGCGGTTATTTCATACCGGCATTCTGGTCCGGCGCGATGCCGGGATCGACACGCCGGCTGATCTCAAAGGCAAACGGGTCGCCGTCCCGGAGTACCAGCAGACCGCGGCGTTATGGACGCGCGGCGCGCTGCAGCACGAGTTCGGCGTCGCACCGAAAGATATGGAATTTTGGATGGAGCGCAATCCCGAGCACAGCCACGGCGGCGCCACCGAATTCACCGCGCCGCCGGGGGTGACGATTCATCAGATCCCGCTCGGCAAAGACATCGGCTCGATGATGCTATCCGGCGAGCTCCAAGCCGCGCTGCATTATCTCGTCAACCAGAATCTCGTCGACCGCAGCAGCGCCGACCTGTGGCACCACCCGGCGATAAAATACCTATTCCCGGACCCGAAAGCTGAAGGCGTAAGGTATTACAACAAGACCGGAATCTATCCGATCAACCACTGCGTCGTGCTTAAACGCGAGATCGCCGAGCAGCATCCCTGGGCGATTCTCAATCATTTATAAGGCCTTCGAGCGCGCCAATGCCATCGCCGACGAACAACGTATGGAACATGTCAATTACTACCTCGAGACCGGCCGGCTGCCGGCGGACGCAAAAACTGCCCTGGCGACGACCTTGGTCCAATACGGCATCAAGGCCAACCGGCGGGTGTTGGAAACCGCGGCGCAGTATTCAGTCGAGCAAGGATTGACGCCGCGCCTGCTCAAGCTCGATGAAGTATTTGCCCCGAGCACCATGGAGCAGTAGCCGCGCCGGTGATTTGCCGCCGGGTCACGGCCCGCGCCATCGGCCCAACGCTTTCCTGGATATCACCCGGGTCAAGCAGGAAGTCGGCTACCGGCCCGAGTACACGATCGAACGCGCGCTGGAAGAATACCTCGACTGGCTCAGGATCCATCCAGAGTAATTATCCAGCCGCTTAGTTTGCATGGTGTGAAAGCTTATCGCGACGGAGGTCGAGACGAGTTGGCCAATGCATTCTCCATAAATTACCGGCGGGGCGGCTGGGCAAACTTGATTAAGCCTTAATTTTGTATTCTTCGAGCTTACGATAGAGCGTTGTGCGGTCGACACCAAGCATCTTAGCGGCTTCGGTCTTGTTGCCTTGGGTCGACTCTAACACTTTGCCGATATATTCCCGTTCGAGATCGGCGAGCGTAAAGTGTTTGGCGATGCCCTGAACCATTAAGATTTCTAGTTCAGCTTTTTTAGCCATGCCGGGCGGCAAATCGTCCATCCCGATTACAGCGCCTTTTCCCAGAAGTACGGCCCTTTCGATGGTGTGTTCGAGTTCACGGATGTTACCCGGCCATTCGTATGCCTTTAACGCCGCCATGGCAGCGGCGCTAACTCCGTCGACTTGATGTGTGGCGCCGGCGGCGAACTTTTGCACAAAATGATTCACCAATAACGGAATATCGTGGCTGCGCTGGCGCAGGGCCGGCAATTCGATGCGAATGACGTTGAGCCGATAGTAAAGATCCTGCCTGAACTTGCCGCTTTGCACCTGGTCGACAAGGTTGCGATTGGACGCCGATACGACGCGGGCGTCGATCTTTTCGCTCTGATTAGCGCCCAGCGGACGAACTTCCTTGTCTTCCAATAAGCGCAGCAATTTTGCCTGTAGAGCGAGGGGGATTTCGCTTATTTCATCCAAAAATAGCACTCCGCCGCTGGCCTCCTGAAACAAACCGTGACGATCTTTTCGGGCGTCGGTGAAAGCGCCGCGGACATAGCCGAACAATTCGCTTTCAAGCAAATTTTCCGGAATCGCCGCGCAGTTCACCGCGACAAACGGCCCCGTCGCCCGCGAGCTATTCTGATGGATCGCACGGGCAATCAATTCTTTACCGGTGCCGCTTTCCCCTTCAATCAATACATTAGCGGCCAGGTCAGCCACTTGCGCGGTGATTTCCAAGACCCGCTGGATCGCCTCGCTTTGGCCGATGATATTGCGAAAGCGATCGCGCGCCTGAACCTCAGTGCGCAGCCTTTTGAGTTCGGCGCGGAGTGCTGTCTGTTCCAACGCGCGCTTAACCTGAATCAGAATCTCGTCGTTGTGGAAGGGTTTAGTCACGTAATGAAATGCGCCCGCGCGCATCGCTTCGACGGCGCTTTCGATGGTGCCAAATGCCGTAACCAGCAGCACTAAGCGCGCCGTTGTCGATCTCGCGCAAACGCCGCACCAGCTCCGTGCCCTTCATTCTCGGCATCATCAGGTCGGTAATCGTCAAGGCAAAAGAACTCGATTGGAATTTCTCGATGGCCGCGTCGCCATCGTTAGCCACCTCGACCGAATAGCCGTCATCGCACAACAAATCCGTCAGCAGTTGACACATCGCGGCATCGTCATCGACCACAAGAATACGCGCCAATGGATTCTTCAGTGCTTGATTAGCCTTCATGCGACCATTTCCCGCTGTACGCCCACCGGGGCTATTGTTTCGATCGGCAGGACAATTTCAAACCGGGTATAGGCGCCAGGCTGACTGTCGACGCGGATCTCGCCTTGATGATCCTTGATTATGCCGTAGGCGACCGACAACCCAAGTCCTGTGCCTTCGCCCACGTCTTTGGTTGTGAAAAACGGGTCGAATACCTGCCCGAGATGTTCGGCGGGGATGCCGGCGCCGTTGTCTTCAAAGTTAATCCGCAGCTTGTCATCGTCAACCATCCCATCGTCATTGACACTCTGATGGCGCACCACCTCTGCGGTGATTTCGATAGTTCCGCCGGGTGGCAAAGCGTGCAGCGAGTTGAGAAACAGATTGATAAACACCTGCTGCAGCTGATGCGGATCGCCTTTAATACTGGGCAGCGTCGGGGCTATTTTGATGTCGACGGCAATATTCTTTTCGACAATTTTATGTTCAAGAAGCCCGGTCACGGTCGCGAGCAGTTGTGCTAGATCGACGCTGCGAAAAGCCGGTTCGCGGCGCCGGGAAAACTCCAGAAGCTGCCGAACGATCCCGGCGATGCGATCGATTTGCGATCGAATGATTTCCAAGTTCTTACCGGTATCCTCGGCGCTTCGCGGTCGTCGCAACAAGAACTCGGCGCGGCCGCCGATAATACCTAAGGGCGTGCCGATTTCATGAGCTAGGCCGGCGGCGAACTGACCGACGGACGCGAGCTTTTCCGATTGCCGCAGGTTTCGCTCCAGAGTCAACCGTTCCTGCTGCTCTTCGATCAGTCGGCCGTACAAGTCCTGAAGGCGTTCGCACATCCGGTTGAATTCACCCGCCAACGAACTGATTTCGCTTTTCTCCTGGATTTGAATTCGTTCTTGCCAACGTCCATCGCCGATGGCTCGAATGCGCTCGATTAGCCCGTCTATTGGCCGCGCGACGTTGCGTCGCACGAAAAATAAAATGAGCAGCGAAAGCAGCGCGATCATAATCGAACTCGTGACGATGATGCGATTGCGTCGGGTCTCGAGAGTTCGGCTGGACTCTAAGCCGCGCCGCGCGAGCACGAACGCGCCGACGAGCTGGTTGTCATGATTTCTAATCGGACCGATCCGGTAATAAACCGGATAGGCCGAATTTTCGACAACCCCCTCCAATTCTTCACCGGTACGGAGCACCTCGCGCGGAGAAATACCCAGCACTGGAGCCGGATCGAGGTTGGGGTATTCCTGAGTGCGGGTTAGAGACACCGACTGCGCCACTGGGTTGGCCGATCGGTCATAGATGACGATGCCATGAATATTACCCGGCCTGCCGACACCATCGATAAAATCCTTCGTCGCTTGAACATCACGTGCATCGCCATAGATGAAACGCAATGCGGCTTGAACCGAGCGGGATAGTCCCACCATCCCAACGCGCATTTCCCGCAAGATATTTTCTCGATCCTGACGAAGGCTCAAGTATCCATGGACCAGCATGATGATTACAATGGTCGAGATCAAAGAGACAACGAGTTTTGTTCCGAGCCGCATTGGAATAGTCGATCCAGTCGATTCAATTCAGCTAGCCTTAGCCAATAGAACGGCCAGCGTAAATTCACGTTACCGAGACAGCCAAGATTTCGCCGTCGCAGCGGATGTCGTAAAATGCCTCGGTCTGTGGAATTTTACAACAAACCTCCAGTTGCATGTCGATACTGCTAATTTTTGAACGCTAGCGCTTAACCGCCTTCACAATGTTTCAATTTGCCACACTTTTCACAGCACCATCGTTCGGAGTTGCCCGTTTTATCTGAGATTAAATCGCGCGATTCATGGCATCGCAATTGCTGAACCAGCGCCTGCGGCATGTGCAAAAACATGTCGACAAATTTAACGGAGGAAAACTGACGATGTTGAAAAAACTCTGGGGGGCGATGCTAATAGTCGCGCTATTCGCGCTTGCTGGTTGCCCTGAGGTTTCACAACAGGGCAGCGGCGGTTCGTCCGAAAAAATGAGCGGCGGAGATTAACGCGCCGACTTCCAACCAAGCCACTTCGACGCGCGGCAGCCAACTGAAGCATAGAAGTTGCCGCGCGTCGACGCATCTTACTGCGGCTTACTGTGCTGTCGTGGCACAATAATAGCCAACTTGAGCGATCAGAACCGCACCACGGTCCTCAATAACCATAGATTTGCCGCGCGGTTCTGCCATTCAGCAAATGCCGCCATCGCGGCCCAAGACCAGTTAGGTCCACTTAACCATTCGTACTGGCTATGGCAACTTCAGTCCAAGCTCATTGGCCACCGCTTGCTCGACGACCGTGCCCTTGAAGAAGTCCGGGTTGTTGCGCGTGTGCAGCTGCGCCGCGTTGGTGAAGGTGAACTCGCGGAAATCCTGCTCGGTGACGAATCCCTTCTCCACCAATTCAGAAGCTTCTGGAATCACCTCCGCGAAATCGGGCACGTCGAAATGCGTGAAGTCGGAGCTGAAGACCGGGCGTAGCCGCACGCCCATGCGCGGATCGAAGGCCCACATGGTCGCCCGGTCGTCGGCCTCGCAGCCGAAGTAGAAGTTACCGGAGAACACCGCTCGGATATCGTCCTTTGAGTTAACTCCTGACGCTGCAAAATCGTCCGCGACATGCTCGGGGCGGCAGAGTTCTTCAATACTGCACTCCGGGCGAAATGCGATCGAGACTGTTCATGATCGCGTCGGCGCTGGCTTGCAGTTTTTGATCGCCATAACGGTCGATAAGTCGATGCAACTCGGCGACGATTGGTTGTGCTGGGGTATTGCAAACCAGCGCGTTGCCGCTTCTCCCAGTGTTCGATTAAGTCGAGACACATCTGACAGGCCCAGCTCACGCCGCCTTCCATGAAGCCAAAATTGAGGCTTGGATAGCGACGCACCAGACCGCCCAGGAAAACGCCGCGCGCAAAGGCATGGTTCGATTCCGCGAAGTGGCCGACGTGGTTGTAGGTGAAGTTGCTGATCGATGCGCGATCTTGCCAGCGACCGCTACCCGAGTGTTGGGTCACCGCCACGCCAAGTTCGACACAGCGCCGCCACAACGGCTCGTAGTCATAAGGGCTGTCGAGAGCGATGGTATCGACAGTACCAAGCGGCCTTCCGCGCATCGCCTCCGTCCGCCGCAGCTGGGATCGCCCGCTCCTGGTTGCCGCGCAGCATGATCGCTTTGAAACCGCGCTGCTTAACCGCGTATTCCAGTTCCTCAAGCGCTTCGTCCGGCGTCACTGACGGAATGATAGCTACCGGCGCGAACCTGGCGGCATAGGGCGCAAACATGTCCGCCGTCATCATGTTGTAGGCACGCACCGCGGCCCGGTGCAGATCGACCTCAGACATGCCGTTGATGCTGAGCCCAAAGCTCGGATAGATCAGCGCGAAGTCGATACCCAATTCGGGCAGGCGCTCGTTCAGCAAGGCCGGCAGCAATGCCGTTGCCTTGTCGAGAGTATTGGTGGTCGCCCCCCACCAGATGGCGCGGCGCGTGCGATTATGCTGCCGCTCCTTCCAGTGTGGACGCGGTACCACGCGTCCCTTGCGCGCCACACCGCTCTCATCTGGTCGACAGATTTCGCGCCGCCCACTTCGCTGAGGTATTCTAGAAAGACCGGAATCGGCTCCATCCAATGGCCGTCGCCGTCGATCACCGGATGCTTCAGCC
Organism: uncultured delta proteobacterium; assembly: GCA_963847445.1. Classification (GTDB taxonomy): domain Bacteria; phylum Desulfobacterota; class Binatia; order UBA9968; family UBA9968; genus DP-20. The sequence goes on from CAWJZV010000048.1 coordinate 283,617, forward strand.
CGTCGTGTATCTCTGCGGCTCGATTCTCCATAGTCACCACTCCTCTTGTGAATTTACTTCTTCTATAATCGCTAAGCCGGCGAGTCGTCAATCGCATTCGAGCGCATGAGTGCTCGGGGAAAATTGACCAGGGGTTACCTGTTAGCCGGCAGTTCACTTCGACCACGATTCTTCAAGAACTGACGCGACTCACCGGAGCGGCAACGTCTCAAGGCCTACGAGAAGTTTGCCAACATGATCGAGAGTCGCTGGGAAAGTATCGCAGGTTACTGCAAGCTTGAAAACAAGGTTGCGCTCGGCATTGTGAAAGGATTGAGCAACAAGATCCGTGTGATCTAGAGACGAAGCCACGGCCTACGCGACGAGGAATTCTTGCATCTGAAGATTCTTACTTGCATGCTGGACCGATCTAAGATCATTTCAAAATCACCCAATCGATATGGAGATGATCCTCTATCTAACCTTCACGCCAACAGTTACGGGATCGAAGTACGCGCTTCCGGTCTAAACGCCTGAGGTAAATTCAAGATAATTCCATTCAACCCTTCTTGTTTAATCGTTCGTAACTGCCGCTCGGCATCATCGCGCAAAACAAAATTGCCGAGGCGAACTCGCAGCGCCCCTTCGGCGCCTGCTTCGGTTAGCGAAACCGCGAAGCCTTTTTTCTCCATCCCCTCAGCCCAACGCTGCGCGCGCTCCTTGTCGTTGAACGCCAGTTGAATGATAAACCCCTCCAGCGGCTTCGGCGCGGTGCGCGCGATCGGCGGCTTTGCGAGCGCGGTTGCAGTACGGCTTATTGCCGAGCAATGCCAACTGTTCACCGATTTGTTTTGCTGGAGCTTCTTCCACCACGGGTGTGGGTGCGAGAGCTCCCGGCCGCGTCGTTTCGTCGACGACTGGCGGCGCGTTCGTTGTTTGAGCTGGCACTGGAAGAATGATTTCAAGCGGCGGTTCTGGCGGCACCGGCCTCACGGCGACCGGCGGCGCCCTGACAACCTCTGCGGGCATAGACTCCGCTGTAGCGGTCGGCGTCACTGCCCTTTCAACCTTCGGCGGTTCCGGCGGCGGCACATACATCGCAACCGGCGGCGACTTTGGCGTGTCAACAACCCGCTCTGGCGTTAAGCTTTCAATCGGCTTAACTTGGTTTGCCGGCGGTGCTTGCACTTCTCTTGGCGCCGCAACCTCAACCGGCGGTGGCGGTGCGAGTTTCGGCGCGACTGCAGGTTTGGGGGCATCCAGCACGGCACGCGCCGGCTCGACGCTTTTCACGTTGGGTTTAACGACCGACGCAGCTTCTTTGCTCTCGGCAACAGCAGCAATTTGCGGTGTTGGAACTGCTTTTGGCACCAGTGCGACAACCGCGGGCGCCTCGACCTCAACCGGCGGTGGCGCTGCGAGTTTCGGCGCGACCGCAGGTTTGGGGGCATCCAGCACGGCACGCGCCGGCTCGACGCTTTTACGTTGGGTTTAACGACCGGCGTAGCTTCTTTGCTCTCGGCAGCGGGAGCAATTTGCGGTGCTGGAGCTGCTTTTGGCACCAGTGCGACAGCCGCAGGCGCTGCGACCTCAACCGGCGGTGGCGGTGCGAGTTTCGGCGCGACTGCAGGTTTGGGGGCATCCAGCACGGCACGCGCCGGCTCGACACTTTTCACGTTGGGTTTAACGACCGGCGTAGCTTCTTTGCTCTCGGCAGCGGGAGCAATGAGCGGTGTTGGCACTGCTAATTTAGCGACTTCTCCTGGCGCGGCCTCGACAAGCGGTAGTTCCACTGGTACTGCAATCACGGCTGTCGGCACGGCTGGTTTTGCCGGCGTTTCCGGTATGATCGGCACTCTCGGCGGAAGGGATTTAGGTTTTTGCGCTACGGTTACGGGCGGCTTTGACGACGCAACTTTGGCCACCGGTTCTCTTAGTGGGGGCGCATCCTTCTTGCCTTGATCCGGCGAGTCCGTCTTTATCGCTGGTGGCGGGTTTGCAGCCGCTGGCGCCGCGAGGATATCGTCTTCGCGGATCGCAGGACGAAATTCCTGATGGACTTCCGGCGCCCGATACGATACCAAATTGAGCGGACCATCCTCTTCTACCGCGAAGATCGTGGCATCGGCCAACAAATCGTTCTGGTTGATTTCACGGCGCAAAAAGTTGCGGGTTTTTTCTTTGGCAAAATAAACGATCACTCGTTCCAGTGTCACCCGATTGGCCGCCGGTTCGGCGATGATGTTACGCCATGCCAGATTCAGTCCGTAACCGGTCACTTCTTTATCTTGATAAATATCGTTTTCTTCACTCAAGATCGTTAGCAACTCAGGCCCGTATGAAGAGAACAGCCGGCTAACCTTGTCGCTATGCGCACCTTTGGTCTCGAAGGTTTCCGGCACAGCTAGCACCACTTCGAGATAACGCTCATCGGCTGTCTTGGTCGCCGAATGGGTAAAGAAACCGATCCCGCCGACCGATGAAATATTATTGGCGAATTGCAGCGAGGAGGTCTTCGAATTGCGCACGATGCGCTCGACCAAGCGGTCGACGTTGTCCTTGTACTTGGTGCCGAGATAACGCGCTCTTGAGGTGCTGTAGTATGTCACCGGTGTGGCAATCAAACCGGTGCGGGAAGGCTTCTTGCTCGCACTATCATCCAACAGCCCACAGGCTCCCAAAAGTAGCGTCATCGATAACAGCAAGTGTTGAGAAATTCGATAAATTTTCATCGAGCCTCCGCTGCGAAGCGCGGCGCGCAAAGTTTCGTCGTAAAGGTTTCTTGACAGGTTTTCGCAAGTACTTATAATGAAACGGAATTTTGAAGATTATACTAAAGAATATAGTTCTTACACGTGCTAAAGACAACAATTTCTTAGCTAACTGAGAGCAAATATTATGGCATTAGGTGAACTGTTACGGGCAAAGGGAATCATCACGCAAGAACAACTTGACCGCGTTTTGCACCAACAAAAAATCGCCGGCGGCCGGCTCGGCGATAATCTAGTCGCCCTGGGTTACCTGACTCGTGAAGATCTCGAAGCGGTGATCTCGGAACCGCCACCGGTGCCGAAAACCATCGATGAGACCGGCCTGGAAAGCAATTTCTTGCTCAACTGCTCTGCTGCGCACGATGTACATCTCGGCGCTGCAGACGATTCCCGAGCTTGCCGAGCAGATCATGCTGACCCGCGGCGTCATCGATGAACTGCTCAACTTCGCCAAGAAAGAAGCGCTAGTCGAGATTCGCGGGCCGTCGGAGAAAAACTACAACATCATGCGCTACGCCTTGACCAACGCCGGCAAGGAGCGCGCCAGCGAAGCACTGCGCCGCTGCGAATACATCGGCCCCGTGCCGGTACCATTGGATGTCTACCAAGAGCAAGTACAAAAGCAGACCATCACCAACGAAGTGATCGGCATCGAAAAATTGAGAAAAGCGATGTCGCATCTCGTGCTGTCGCCGGACATCGTGCGCCGGCTTGGACCGGCATCCAACTCCGGACGCGCCGTCTTGATCTACGGCGCCGCCGGCAACGGCAAGACTTCCATTGCCGAAGCGTTGGTGAGCGCCTTCGAGCAGCCGGTCTATATCCCCTACGCCATCGAAGAAGACGGTCAGATCATCAAGATCTACGACCCCTCCGTCCACGTAAAATTTCCCACCAACAACGGTGCCGACAGCAATGGCGGCGTGCCCAATCCGATTCTGCTGCCCCATCTCGAATACGATCCGCGCTGGGTACGCTGCAAGCGGCCCTATCTGATCACCGGCGGCGAACTGACGCTCGAAATGCTCGACTTGGACTTCGACGTGCACTCGAAGTACTACGAAGCGCCGCTGCAGATGAAAGCCATCGGCGGTGTTTTCGTCATCGACGACTTCGGCCGCCAACGGGTGCGCCCACATGAGCTGTTGAACCGGTGGATTTTCCCATTGGAGCGAAAGGTCGACTATTTGACTTTGCACACCGGCAAAAAAATCACCGTGCTGTTCGACCAGTTGGTTATATTCGCCACCAACTTTCCGCCCGAAGAGCTGATGGACCCGGCGCAGCTGCGGCGGGTTCACTACAAGATGCAAATTCAACCGCCGACGGAGCAGGAGTTTCGTGAAATTTTTCAGCGTATCTGCGACTCCTACGGCTTGGAATTCAACGATGAAATGATGAACTACCTGTTGAATTCATTTTACAATAAGCACAAAGTTCCCTTTGCCGGTTTTCATCCGAAATTTATCGCCGAGCATGTGGTCGCGGCGTCCAACTACCTGGGCACACCACCGCGCATTACGACCGAATTGTTGACAGATTCGTTACAAAACATGGTGGTCTTACCGAATTCCGCTGTTCCCGAGTGACCCCTCAATGGCCAAACCGATTGCCTTGATCGTTCAATCGAGCGATGTGGCGACCACCAGCATATCGAAGGTCGCCGAGTCACGGGATTGCTCGATTCACGTTAGCCGTTCAATTGAAGAAGCGGCACAGGTGCTGGCGGCCTATCCCCAGCGACCAATTGAAATATGTGTTTGTCGATCTGGCGTTATGCCAGGGGTCAGACTGGAATGAATTTACCGAACAACTAAGGCAAAGCCCGGATCGCATGGCGTTGATCTGCTACGATCCTCACCATGTGCAGACGCTCTACGGACTTACTCGGCCAGGCAAACAAAAGCCAATCCGAAGCCAACGGCCCCCACTCCATCACGGCGCCACACATGATCGGCGACACGCCGCAATTTCATGAAGTGCTCAACCTCGCCAACCGTTACGCCATGCACGACATCACGGTCTTGATCACCGGCGAGACCGGCACCGGCAAGGAGGTCATGGCTCAGTACCTCCATGCCCATGGGCCACGCGCGAGAAAAACCGTTCGTCGGTTGTAACATGACGGCGATCCCCGAGACCCTTGTCGAAAGCGAGCTCTTCGGATATGTCAGAGGCGCCTTCACCGGCGCCGACCGCAACAAAAAAGGCTTCATCGAAGCCGCCGAAGGTGGCACCCTATTTCTCGACGAGATCGGCGATCTAGTTCCGTCAATTCAACTCAAGCTGCTGCGATTTTTGGAAACCCGACAGTACTACCGGGTCGGCGAATCGTCGCCGAAAACCAGTGACGTTCGCATCGTCGCGGCGACTAACAAAGAACTCGATGAAGCGATCCAAGGCAGCGGCTTTCGCAAGGATCTTTACTTCCGTCTCAACAGCGCGCGGATCATCTTGGCGCCGCTGCGCGAACGCCGCCAGGACATCATCCTGTTGATCGCGAATTTTATCTACCAAGCGTGCAACCAGTTCCGCAAGCCGTTAAAGAAGCTCACTAGCTCGGCCAAGGCGCTATTCCTCGACTACCCATGGCCGGGCAACATCCGCGAACTCAAGAGCGTTATCGAGAGTGCCGTGATGGTCTCCGACGGCGACTACATTACCATCAGTGATCTACCGATGAACTTGCAGCACTACGCCACCGGTCATAGCGAAGAGATCGGCAGCAAAGCGATCCGCAACATCGAAGAGGGCGAGCGTATCGTCATTGAAGAGGCGCTGCGCCAAACCAACGGCAACAAAGCCAAGGCCGCTGAGGCCCTGGGCATTTCCACCCGCACGCTTTACCGCAAACTCGACAAATTCTCGCTCCCGACCTAGTTCCAGCAGACCATTACGAAGTCCATCGAGGCATCCCCAACAGACCACGTAACGTTACCCTCCACCGACTGATTTTCCCAACAAAACCAAAAAGATAGCCCCCTTTCAACAACGTACAATTTTGTTCGAGCGGAACAGAATGCGTGGAGCTATCGAGTAATTGTTGGACAACCGCGTCTTTAGCTTACTGAAAACGCTGGCCTTTCTTCTGGGCATTCGTGGCAACCGTTTTGCTACGTTGAGAACTAGCGCGCCAGTTCGTACGCCATCACGCGGTTTTTGGAGCGAATCCAGCAATCCATGTTGTCAGCCCTATTAAAACAAGTCCCCCTAGACATGAGCAACATCGAACGAGCTTCGGAGTCAGCGTCCGCCGGTGGATTCGGCAAGATGCTAAATTCTTTGCAGGGACTAAAACAACGCCTCGACGATTTTTCGATTACCGATGTCACCAACGCCGAGGCCAATGCGCATAGCTTGATCCTGCGTTTGAGACAGTTCCAGGATACCATCGCCGCAGTGGCGCTACTGAAAAATGCCACGGTGAATGTCAGCCGATCGATCGCTGAGATCGCCCCATTTGATACCGATGTCGTCAATCTCGACAGCCTGGAAAATCACCCCCAGCTCCACGCCATCGTCAAGGCGAGTAAACTCATCAAGCTGCGAAAATTGATGACGGCCCTGAAAGCGGGCGCAGAGGTCGGTGAGTCACAAAAAGATCAATTTCACAATAACGTTGCCGCGGTATTGCCCACCGTCGAGTTAATAGCGAATCGCCCAAACGAGTCCTTGGACGCCACCGTCCGAGAATCGTCGGAAGGTGATCTTACTAGCCTGCCAGCGATGGTCGACGAATCCGCCGCAGCTTTACAATCGATTGAGACCAATGCGACAAACCCATCCATAACCGTCGTATCAACGGTTTTTGCGTCTCCAATAAACGCGCCTCTCCGGGAGTTCACAGGCATTGAAGCGACGCCACCCGATAGCCAGGCGGAAACCGACTTTCCAACCGCTGAAGCGGAGTTTGAGACCGCAGTCGCCGCAGTCATCAAGACACCTTCTCTTGCCGAAGCAGTGCTCTTGGAAGACTTCGCGGCCCCAGCCGAGCAGTTCGCCGAGAGTCTGGCTATGGCGGCCCTATCGCAATCAGTTGAAGTCAAACATCTGCCCCAGATCGAGGCCCCAAAACAGCAAAAATCCCACTCCAAAACTAACGAGCCTCTCGGTGCCTCAAGAGCGCTGGTTCCGGCTAACGAGAATTTCGATTTGCGCTTGCTCGACGATCTGGTGTCCAACTACGGCGAGTTCGCCGCCAATCCTTATCTGCCGGCGACTATCGAGATGAAAGAGATTCAGTCCTTCGAACCTGCGGCAAGCGTGGCCGAGGAGTTACAAGCCGAGTTGCCCAGCCCCGCCGAGGCCACCGCGCCGCTGGTGAGAAAGAACGGCGAACTCGACCGGCAACTCAAGAAAATCATCAAAGATTATGGCGAAAACGATCTCTATGCGCACAAACAAACGACCAATATCAAAAAGGCCGGCATCCTCGCCTTCGTATTTTTAGGTTTAGTCTTCGGTGTCATATATTTTTTCAAGGCGCCGTCGTCCACCGCTAAGACTGCCCCGGCGGCAGCAAACAGCACTCCGAGCGCGACGCAGGATGACCGAAAGTCCCAATCTGGGGCACCGAGGGCAAATGGCGATAGTCGCGAGAGATCCCTCAATTCTACTCCGAACGTGAAAAAACCAACGGCAAAAATAAATAACTAAAGGTGGACAAGACCATGAAAAATGACTTACAAAATCTCACTGAGGATATTTCGCGATTGTACGAAGATATCACTCAAAAGACCCAATCACTGGGGCAGATCGATAGTATTACCCGGCTCTACGACGAGCTTCAGACTCAGCTTCAAGGGATCTCCACCGAAGAGGTTGAGATCCTGCAAGGGCAGATCAAATCGACCCTCGAACAGATGGTCGGTATCAGTAAGAGTTTGGCGGTGATCAAAACCTTAAAGGTGACTTTGAACGGGCATGATGATATCGCCGACAGCAGCAAAAAGAACCTGAATGGCAAAGACGCCCGCCGTTCCACGGAAGATCGCTAGATGCTATGACGGACCGAGATTATGCAAGGCAACCTTTCGCAAATTAACTTAAACGACCTGCTTCTGCTCGCCATCGGCGCCAAGAAATCAGGAGTCTTGCAGTTAACCCACGGCAAGGAGACCGTCGATGTTTACCTCAATGAGGGGAATATCGTCCATGCCAAATGCCCCATCGGAGAAGGCGAAAAAGCGCTACTCTATCCCGTGACTTGGGACGAAGGCACTTTCAATCTGCTTCCCAACGGAATAGCGCCGGCAGCCACAATCACCAAAGAATCGTCGCAGATCTTGGACGACTTGAAGGCGATGACCCATGAGTGGAAAACCATTCTCGAAGTGGTGCCGTCCGGCAAGGCGCTCTTTTGCATCGCCGATCTGGCGGAGGATAACACCGGGCCGATCACCATACCCAACGTCGGTTGGCGTGTGCTGAGTAAACTCGACGGCATCCGGACGGTCCAAGAGGTCGCGGAAATACTCCGCATCCCTTTCGCCTATATTGCCAAGGTACTTTTCAATCTGCACCAGTCTGGACTGATCCAGACTATCGCCGCGCCGGTGAAACCCGTCGGCGATTTGGTGCCCGCGGCGCTGCTGGATAGCTTGTCCTCTATCCTCATCGAAGTCATCGGTCCGATGGCGCCGCTCGTCGTGCGCGATCAGGTCAAAGCTCTCGGAGCGTCCCTCGACAGCTTACCCGAATCCAGGCTCGACGATCTCATTGGCCTCATCGGCAAGGAAATTTCCGATACCAAGCTAGCGCAACAAATTTGAAGAATCCATGTACCAAGAGATATCTAACTTCAAACGTTTTTAGTAATAATAGCTTAAGCCGCAACAAGGAGACAGCCATGCCTCAAGACACGGTATCCATCGAGAGTTCCAAATTTGCCAAACCGGCCGCCGAAGGTTGGCGCAAACGCGGACTCAAATGGAAAATCACTATGAACTTTAGCGGCCTGATTTTCGTTTTGGGTTTGCTCGTCATCGGCATCGTTTATCATTTCGCCGGCAACGCGCTGCAGAAGCAGGCTGACTTACGTTCTAGCGCGATCGCTACTAACCTCGCCGATGCCTCGGCGGGATTCGTCTCGCGCCGGAGCACCTTGGAACTCGATGCTTTGGTTACCAAGTATGGCCGACTCGACGGCGTAGCCTATGCCTTCGTGCAAGACGCCAAAGGCGAGGTGCTGGCGAGCAGCGTGCAACCCTTTCCCGTCGAGCTCACGGAAGCGGTGGTCTCGACACCCGCGTCAAAAACCACATCGCTGCGCGGCAAGACGGTATTTGAAACCCGCTCGCCGGTGCTCGACGGCCAACTCGGCATCGTCAGAGTCGGGCTGTGGGCGGAAGCCGTCCAGGACGATATGCGTACGACCTTGCTGCCGATTATCGGTCTGATTTTTCTCTGCCTGGCGCTGGGTGTCGGTCTTTCCATCACGCTCGCCGGCCGCGCCATCAAGCCGATATTGGAATTGAAAACTATCGCCGACGAAATTAGCCGCGGCCGCCTCGACGCTACCGTATCGATTCAAAGCGACGATGAGGTGGGCGAGTTGGGTCGCTCCCTGGAACGCATGCGCGCCAGTTTGAAGGCCGCGATGGTACGGCTAAATCGGGAAAATTAATCACAACAAATTACGGAGGAGTACATTAATGAAACAGTTAAGTAAGACATTTATGAAACCTCTGGTAGCGGCATCGCTTATTGTGGTCGCGACGCTATCGCAGCCTATGGCCAACGCGGCGGAAAAACCTTTGCAGAAGATCAATGTCGCGTATAGCTCGATCTCCGGCAACATCGCGCCGCTTTGGGTGACCCAAGACAAAGGTTTTTTCCGCAAATACGGCTTGGAAGTTCAGTCAATTTTGATTGAATCCGGCACGACCACCGCACAGGCTCTAGTCGCCGGCGATATCAGCTTCGCTTCACTGGCTGGGCCGCCAGCGATCCAGAGCTCACTGCGCGGCGCCGACGTGGTCATGATCGCCGGCGTCATCAACACCCTGACGTTTCAATTGTTCACCGAACGGGGTATCACCCGGCCCGATCAGTTCAAGGGGAAATCCGTCGGCGTAACCCGCTACGGCTCGGCCACGGACTTCGCCATGCGCTACGCCCTCGATAAATACGGCCTCGACGCCAACAAAGAGGTTGCGGTGCTCCAGTTAGGCAACCAGCCGGCCCAGCTAGCCGCGCTGGAAGCCGGTAAAGTTCAGGGGGCGATGCTGTCAATGCCAACTTCCGTGAGGGCAAAGAAGCTCGGCTTCCCAATGCTCGCCGACCTGCAAATGCTCGGTCTCGAATATCAGCATACGAGCATCGCGACATCGCGCGCGCTTCTCAAGTCGAAACCGGACTTGGCGCGCGACTTCATGCGCGCGTTCATTGAGGGCATTCACTACGCCAAAACTCATCGGCGGGAAACAATCGAGATTATCGCCAAGTATTTGAGAACCGACGATAAAGACGTGCTCGATGAAACCTACGACTCGATCGTGCAAACCCTAGTCCCGGAGAAACCTTACCCGACGCAAAAAGGCATCCAGATCATTTTGCGTGAGATGGGCGCCAAGGACCCAGCGGCCCGTGCGGCCCGCCCTGAACAGTTCGTCGACACCACGATTTTGAAAGAACTGGAAAGCTCGGGGTTCATCGATAAACTTTATAAGTCCACCGCCACCGTCGCCAAAGCCGCACCGCGTAGCGAGCCCGCGCCGGCAACGGTGCCAACCAAGGCCAACGTTCAGGTCGCCGACGCCAAGACCAAACCGTGTCACGGCGGAAGAGAAAGCCAAACCGGTGGCCAAGCAGGCACCGGCTGCACGCCGAGCCTGCGGCCGCATTGAAGGCCAAAATGGCCGTTCAGGAATACACCGTCAAGGGCGGCGATACCCTCGGCAAGATCGCCGAACAGTTCTACGGCACTGGCACCAAGTGGGAGAAAGTTTACGAGGCCAATCGCGAGTCTGTGAAGAATCCCAACTACATCTATATCGGCCAGAAGCTCAACATCCCGGCTGACGGATAAGTAAGCTAGCCAAATTGCCCGTCTAAATAAGAAAGCGCCGGTCGCAATATGCGACCGGCGCTTTTCTTCATTTGACGCAGCGCCTCACCCGCCGCCCCTCACGGACTTGAGACGCTTCTTTAACGAGCCTCTAAACGGAACACTTTGTGTAAGCCATCGGCGCTGGTGAATACCAGCTGCGCGTTTTCGCGGTAGGATTTGACCAGATCATTGATCAATCGTAAGGTCGCCTTCCGTTCGGCGTAGCCGTCCATGGGATCAAGGATCAAGTACTTCGCGCCAAGTTTGACCAATTGAGGTTTAATCTCCTCCGCCGTACCGACGTCGGGCTGTCGCCGCGCCGTGCGGATAAAAGTAAGTAGCCGGTCGATGCAATGCTGGGCGAATCGCCTTTCTACCGGTATAAAGAAAATACATCGGATCGTAGGCGGTCGCGAGCAGAGCGTCAGACTGCGTGTTCGCCCGAATCCACGCAAAAGTCTCTTCAAAACCGCCCCAGGTGTATGGCAATCGGCGGCCGTAAAGTGCACGGGTCGACTCGGGATGCTGGCTCAGAACGAAACTCGACAACCAAAATACGTTCAAAAAAAGCACCAGTGGAACCGGGATCCAGAACAATTTAGCAAGCACAGCGTTTATCGACGGCCTGCGGCTAAGCCCGTCTACCGTGTACTCTACGCCGCGAAAAAGAAACAGCACCATCACCGGTACTAGCGACACAACGTACCGGCTCGATTGAAACGGCCAGATTAATAAAAGCGCCACCGAAGCAACGAAAAAACCCCAAGTCGCCAGCTCGTCGCGCCGCAGCGATCGACTCATGCCTAGCGCCGTAAACCCTATCAACGGAATGACCAAACCCGGCAGCAGCGCGGTCAGATAGAGCATTTGAAATGAATTAGCGAGGGAGTGAGCGTTGCCGGTCACGACGTCGAATAACGCGGCGAACCCATCACCGCGCCCGCCAAAAATATCGTAACCGAGGTAGTAGTCGAAGAGCGACCCGCCAGCCACCTGACCAGTGGAGCGGGACACCCAGACAAGCCACGGCGCAACCATTAGCGACACCACGCCGATAAACCACCCAACCCCACACGCACCCCGGCTAACATACGCGTGTAGAAGGCCAGCAACCGCCAACGGCGCCGCCGCCATACGCGTGAGACAGGCGATGCCCGCGATCGCTCCGACAAACGGCGTTCGGCTAAAGGTGGAATCGTCATCGGCACGTTGGCACGCAGCCAGCATTCCAACCGATAGGAGCACTAAAAGCAGCTCGCTCAATACATAATCGGTGAAACTAAAAACCAGAGGATTGGTACAAACGATCGCGGCAAAGACAACCGGACCGAGAACCCCGTCATCCTTACGGCTGCGCTGGTAGTAAAGCACGCTGACAAAAAAAATCGCTAACAGAATGACGACGTTGAGTGATTTTAAGAAGACTATGTTCGCGGGAAACTGCGGCGCCGCTCGCCAGATCGAAGCCAGTAGCGCCGAATAAAAGAACGGATACTTGGTCTGCGCAGGTTCGCCAGGCAGGCTGATGATCCGATACCCGTCACCGTCCGCAAGCGATTTCGCCACCACGGCGTAAACGCCGTCGTCATGAAACAGCCCTAGCGTTCGTGGATTGATTGCGGCAAACGCCGCAGCGCCGATCAAACAGCCAACAAGAAGTACTGGAAGGCGAAGCGTCACGCTGGTCGCTGGGTAGGAACCATGGTTATCAATCAATTTAGAAGTTATTTGGCGAGAGCTAACTCTTCGTCGATAATAGCCGTGAACGCTTCAATGGGCTGCGCTCCGATCAACTCCCGTCCGTTGATAAAAAATGCCGGAGTGCCGGTGAGCCCCAGCGCTGCCGCCTTCGGACAAATCCTTCTGCACCGCTGCTTTAAATTTTCCACTCGCAAAGCAACTTTCAAAGGACTCGGTATTCAACCCTATTTCCTTGGCGAAACCCTTTAGATCGTTCACAGATGCCTTGGGCGAACGCTCGTAGAGCTTGTCATGATAGTCCCAGAACTTCTCCTGATCACCTGCGCAGCGGGCGGCCTCAGCCGCTTGGCGTGCTTGAGGATGGATCGCCTCTAACGGGAGATCTTTATGAACTATTCGCAGTTTCCCTGAATAGCGCTTGAGTAAATCCACGAATACCGGCTGCACGGTCTTGCAGTAAGGGCACTGGAAATCTTCGAATTTAACCAGCGTCACAACGCTGGTCTCAGCGCCGGTTGACGGCGCGCCGGAAAGTGAGAGATTGACCTGAAAACTTGGTGGCGGAGTTAGGTAGGTTTTGACCTTGGCTTTGGCGCGCAGCGACGATACAAAGATAGCTTTGCGCTCTTGCACCCTTTTCTCGCGCAGAAACTCGCGGATTTGCTCGCGGACCTGCTCGAAGGGCAGCTGGAGCCGCCCCTTGTGGGCCTCGTAGAACTCTCGAATCTCTTCGTCATTTGACGGTGCAACCTTTACCGTGACTTCCTGATCGAGCAACGTGGAAACCGAGACTTGCCTTCGCTCCGCTTCGCGAGTCAAAAGCACGGCACCGATGTATTCATCAAGTTTTCGCTTTTGGAGATCATACAACTTACTTCTTAATTCGAATAATTCCTTCCCGGCACTTTTCTCGATCTCGGCGGCATGCACGGTCTTTCCGTCTATTTCAGCAAGTTTTTGTGACTCAACCTTGTTGCAGGCGAACAATGATAAGAGCGCAAATATAAATAACGCGCGAAATTTTGCTTTCATGAGAAATCTTCTAAAAATAATCAGGGAACAACTTTATCCGACCGCTACAGCGCGCTCTTTGTCCGGTGGTCGATGCGGCGAATCTAGTCGTATTCACATTCCCGACTTGGTGTCGCGCAAGAGACGAGATGTAAAACACTGATTTGCATCGGCTCGAAATTGACTTTGCCCGCACACCAAATCGACCTCGATGTATTTGTTACTGCCGCTATCATCAACATGGGTAGGTCTAATTTTCGCCCATTGGGTTATGGACTCTGTTGGTTGACAATTTGGGCTATCGGGGATCACCGGAACGAACCACCATTGATTAGGCATATCCGTCATGAAAAGCTGCGTGGCCTTTTCATAAGTACTATCCTGCACATTATCGTTGAGCACAATTGAGGTGCCAATGGTGACTAATTCACTCCCAGCCGGCAGACCGCTGCACGTTAAGTTTTTTTGAAACAAGGCTTGGACGACATTGTCAGTGGAAGGAGTGTCGGTATAGGTCGTCCAGCATGAATTATCCCCCCCCGCACTAGACTGGCGAAGCCGTACGTTATTTACCTGGTTCATACCATTGCAAATTTTTTCCATGATTGCGATTGGGATGCCTGGCAAGGCTTTCAACGCCGCGACTGCGCTAACGTTTACGTCATTACTCCCCGATGCCGAGGCACCAAAAAGTTTCATCAAAGGTGTCATGAAAGCTGGTGTCCTCATCTGTGTACTGGAAGTCGTACCGGTATAAGGGTTGGTTTTTTCTAAGGCAACTCGAACACCGTTGGCTCCGGCAATCGATGGAAGGTCTGTAATCACGCCGCTCGTCTCGTTATATTGAACATAGGTAATATTAGACGCGCCAATTACATTCGATTGAGCAACGGCGCCCGTGTAGTTATTTGTTGAATTAAAAGCGGCGGCACGAGCAGTAACCGCTCCGGCATTTAATGGTAACCCTGACACCGCCGAAAGCGCCGCTGCATCGACGGCAGCCTGGCCTTGGCTTCGGGTGTAAGATAAGTAACCCGTATCTAGCCCCATGCCAACCATGATCAGGAGAAGCACGATCATAAAGGTCATGAAAACTAGCACCCCACCTTTTTCACTATTTGCACGTGACATAGGACATTCCTCACTGGGTCATGGAAACCTTATCAAGGGGACGTGACGCTCGCGGTTGTGCAAACAGTTGCATTCGTATACGGCTGAAATTCATAGCGCATACGCGTAGTCCGGCTAATCGGGAGGGTATTAGGAGTCGTTCCACCAAAGAGCCGTATGAGTTGGTAGAGAAAATACTGGTAGTCTCCCTGCGCGACCACTTCGACAAACCGCAGGCAATTGGGGGATCCTCCATCATAATACTTCACAGTCACGGTTCGAGATACCAACCGCTCCGGCAATCTATTTATCGCTTCGTTCTTTATCGCAGTGCTCGCCGCGCTATCAAATGGGTCTTTAGTAGACACACCTATGCGCGCGGCTTCGCGCACGGCATTTTGCGTCAAATGGCCTGTGAACATCGCGATGCCAAAGTCAGCCGGTATATAGAGAGCGACCAATACGAGCGGAGTGATTAACGCGATCTCCACGAGATTTTGGCCGCGGCTACTCCACAGTCGCTTAGGAGCAATAGCGCTTAACACTGATGCTCCCATCTCATGATAGTCGATCGATTTATGGGTACGGCCCCAGGAGCCGATGCTGTCGATCCGGTCATCAACCATAGAACTCTATAGAAGAAATAATTATAGTTGCCTGAGACCGCCACAGTCACCTGACGGTTACAACTCGACCCAGGATCGACGGTGAAGCTGATAGTTGCCCCAGGGAGTAATGCCGAGGCGACTCGGTTGGCTGTTTGTGCCAATACTCCAGTCGGATTGCTAGTCTGCTCGCTTGCACAGGGAAGATTACAGGTTGTGGTGCCAGCTGCCAGAGTTCTTTGCGCGGCTGCGATACGGGCTCCTTCGCGGGACGCATTCATCGCCATCTGCCCCGTATAGAACGCCAATCCGAAGTCGGCAGGTATCCAAGCGATAACCAACAAGAGGATAAAGGCCAGGGTAAATTCAACGAGCGCCTGACCCTTTTGGTCACTCCTGACGCTTACTGAACTTGCCGGAATCGCACCATTAATGAGCATTAAGGGTTCTGCGATATTCTTCATGGTCATCACCCGATCGATGATTTCCATCAACGTACATTGTCAATACTAAATTTCGCCGGCCATCTCAACAAAATATCTCAAGCGGCTGCCCGACAGCGGTCCAGCGATTTTTCCAAAATTCCCATCGGCAATTGTGCTGTACGGTAAAGTGAACCCTACCGAGTCGATGAGTAACCGTCCCGAGGCAACAATTACCATAGAGCGATCTCAATACAAGCGCGGCGTGTGGTTAAGGAATCCTCCACGGCCTAACGACCGCAAAGAAAAGGTGAGAATTGAGGCAAATGGCCTAGATCGCCAGACGCCTACCACGTGAAAATTGGAGAAATGCTAGGAGCGTGGGAGGCACGAGCCTAATGGAAACCGGCGGCAGTCGATCAGGGAACTACCAAACAGCTATCTCTGCCAGGCGTCGTTCTAGACATTCGGCGAATGGATGAAGCGTCCACATAACCCACCTGGTCTGTGTTTGAAAGGTACAATGGAATTGAACTTATCAAAGCGGCGGCTGTTAATCAGCCTCGACACCGCTTCCCTATGACCACTGGAAGATTAACTGGGATTCTACGAAGCAGGCACTTGCCCTGCGACTTCTAACCGATCTGACTCAAACGCGTGTCCTTCAAATCGTCGATCTCGGACCTCTCTGCTAACGAGATCTCAAACTGGTCGCCGACTTCGGTTCGGGACTTTTTGATCGTCCCGGTTGGCAGCTCAAGCACACTATAGCTCGTAAAATGTACGCTGCTTAAGCGAAAGGGTGCCATCCCCTGAACCAAGCCAACCACCGCGTTGCCGCGATTCAAGAACACCACATCGATGGGAAACTTCATGCCGATGGTGTGAATTCCTTTGCTCGGCATGAGCCAAAGTGCTTCTTCCGGGCCAAGATTGCTCCGTTTTAGGAGCCCGATCAGCCGAGTTAAGAAGCTATCGGCCTTCCGTACTTTGGTTGCCAGCCAGGTCTTTCTTGTCGCGTTGATTACCGGCACGCTAAGCTTCCTACCCAAGCGGATTGGACAGCATTTCCATGATCCCAAGCCCTGGAGGTACCAACAGGATGATAAAAATAGCCGGGAGGATGAAAAATACCAGTGGAAAGATCAATTTAATAACCGTCTTTCGTGCCGCCTCTTCTGCGGCTTGGCTACGCTTGTCGCGCATGGTTTCGGCATATACACGCAACGATCGCGCGATACTGCCGCCCATCTCTTCGGTTTGCGTCAAGAAGGTAACCAACTGCTTGAACTCATCGATGCCGACACGATCAGCCAGACGGAGCAAAGCTTCCTTGCGCACCGCTCCGGCCTGCATTTCTTGCGTCGCCAGTAACAACTCCTCGCCTAAAGCCAACCCTTGAGAGTTTTGCTCTCGCCCAACGCGATTGATCGCTGCGTCAACACCCATACCCGCTTCGACGCATACGACTATCAGATCCAGCGTATCCGGCAAGGTTTCTCGCATTTCAAGAACGCGCGCCCGAGCTTTGCGAAAGACGGTGAGCGCCGGGAGCATATAGCCGGCCAGCGCACCCAAGCCCGCAAGCATTAAGAAGTCTTGCATCGATGCGTTGGAAACTAACGCCAGCAACAAAGCTCCGAATCCGAAAGCGATGCAAAGAAAAATCCGCAGACCAAAAAAGATCCGGATCGCTCGATTGCCACGATAACCTGCCTGGTGTAACCGCCGGCTCATGTTATTGAAACGATCTGGCATTTCTTTGTCGCCGATGAAAAACCCGGCGACAGACTCCCAAAAAGTCGTATCATCGTCCTCGTGCAAACGAATCGGACTGCGAGGATCGGTCCTGGCATTGATACTTTCCAAGCGCCGCTGAATCACTTCGTCCGCCACCGGGGCCCTGGAGGCGAAGACAAAATAGACGATCCCAGAGATCAATCCAAAAACTCCAACGGCGATAAGTAGTTCCATAGGAAAAGTCCTAAATGTGAATCTTAATGATCTTTCGGAATACTAGTATCCCGATGATTTCTAAGACAAGAGCGACGCCAAACATCATACGTCCCATGGGATGGGCCATGGTTTTCGCCATCATTTCACCTTCACGGAAAAACATAAAGACGGCCAGGAAAGGCGGCACAGAACAAACCGTCCAGGCACTAACACGGTTTTGTGCGGTCAAACTCTTGATCAGCCGCTCGATTCGAAATCGGTCTCGAATTATATCGGAAAGCTTGTTCAACAACTCTGCCAAGCTTCCACCCACCTCTCGTTGCACCATCAGTGCGGTGTTGAATAACCGTACTTCGGGTAGGTTCATCCGCTCTTCGAATTTCCGCAATGCATCGACGAGCGGCAGTCCCAAATTCACCTCTTCAATAAATACTGAAAATTCCGTCCCGAGTGGATCAGGCATCTCTCTGGCGACAAATACCATCGCCTGAGTAAGCCCCAAACCGGCTTGAAGACTCTGGCCGATCATATCTAACCCGTCAGGGAACTGCTCAAGAAACTTGCGCAAACGTTTCCAGATGACGTATTGAACATAGCCGTAAGGGCACACTAACGCGATGAGAGAAAAAACCAACGCCACGGTCGTGGCTTGACCGAGCAGATTGCACAGCGCAAAGGTGATTCCTGCCGCGCCGACAGAGCAGAGTAAAAATAACCCGGGAGTCATATCGATGTTCGCCCGCTCGAGCAATAGATCAATGCGCGCCATGAACTTTTGTTTTGACAAAAAGTCATTCAACCACGGGATTTCGCTGTAGATCGAGGTTTTGAGCAGGTTTTGAATTTCTGCTTTCGATGCATAGTCCAGCTTACCAATCGCCGTCAATCGTCGCTTGATGCGCGCTTGTGCGGTGTCCTGCACCGCCATCGGCAACAGAAACAAGATGACAACGAGGGAAACCGCCGCTAAGAATGAAAAGATGGTGATGAGGATTAAGCTCATAGCGCCCTTCTTTTTGCCCCCATCGAGACAGGTAGAAAGTGAGTATTTGGAATCCGAAAACCATACCGCTCCAAACGGTCCATGAACGAAGGCATAACTCCGGTTGCAACGAACTCGCCGATTATCTTGCCATTCTCCACACCACGCTGCTCATACTTAAAAATTGTTTGAGTCGTTATGGTATTGCCTTCCATACCTGTGACTTCGGATAACTCGATCACCTTTCTACTGCCGTCGCTCAAGCGAGTCAGCTGGACGATTACGTCCAGCGCCGACGCGATTTGCTCGCGTAAAGCGCGCTCGGGGAGTGCGATCCCAGCCATGAGCATCATGGTTTCCAAGCGTGACAGCGCATCTCGTCCGCTATTGGCATGGACGGTGCTGATCGAGCCATCGTGGCCTGTGTTCATCGCTTGCATCATGTCCAACGCTTCACCGCCGCGAACCTCGCCGATGACAATGCGGTCAGGCCGCATACGTAAGGCGTTACGGACCAAGTCGCGTGCCGTTACAGAGCCCTGGCCTTCGATGTTTGGCGGCCGGGTTTCCAGCCGAACGACATGTTCCTGCTGGAGCTTGAGCTCGGCCGAATCTTCGATAGTAACAATGCGTTCATTTTCGGGAATGTAGTTAGACAAGCAATTCAAGAGTGTTGTTTTGCCGGCGCCGGTACCTCCGGAAACCAACATATTCAGCCGCGACTTGACGCAGGCCGCTGCGACCTCCGCCATCTGCGGAGGAATAGAATTGAATTGAATCAAATCATTGATTGTCAACCGCTCCGCGCCGAATCGCCGAATCGACAACACCGGTCCATCCAGTGCGAGAGGCGGAATAATCGCGTTAACACGAGAGCCATCGGCCAATCGTGCATCGACCATTGGGGAACTCTCATCGACACGCCGCCCCACCCGTGTGACGATACGTTCGATAATCTGCATTAAATGGTTATCGTCACGGAAGCGAACGTCGGTCTTCTCAAGCTTGCCATAGCGCTCGACAAAAATACTCGACGACGAATTGACAAGGATATCGGAAATCTCGGGATCCTTCATGAGAGTTTCTAGAGGCCCTAAGCCAAATACTTCATGCTGGACTTCCATCACCAACCGATCCCGATCGGCGCGACTTAGCGGAATCGCTTCCGCCATGACCAGGTCCTCGAGAATGCGCCGAATTTCCACACGCACTCTTTCCATCTCCAAATTGGAAAGTTTGGACAGGTCTAAGGTGTCAATGAGCTTGCGATGTATACGTAAGCGCAAATCTTGCAGCAAAACATCGGAACTCGTAGGCTGCACTGCGCGGAATGGTGTGCGGGTCCCATCCGGGGACGATCGATCGGCATCCCAACGATCTCGATCCGATTCGAAAGAAGGATTTTTCATTGACGATACTCCCTATTATTTGATCAAACCGCGCGCCGGTGGCAAGAACCGGCCGAAAATACCGGATCGAATCTCGTTTTCGGCCCCCGCTCGCACCGAACCTGGAGCCGAGAAATTTTCCATAACAACATCATTCAATCCCGCGTAACTCTTAGCAATATCCGATTTAGGATCGCATTCATAAATGGATAACCCTTGATTCACCGCGGCAATCGCGACCGGATAGTTGTTAGGAAGCGTCCAATACACTTTTACTCCTAAGGCTTTCTCGACCGACTCTAAAGTCATCAGCTTACTCTTCACGTAGCGATTAAGAATCAAGCGAATCTTTTGATCGTAAATACCCATGCGCTCAAATAACTCCAGCGCGCGATGGGCACTCTTTAATGAGGGAACGTCCATTTCTGTGATAAAGAGTATCAAATTAGCTTTATCGAGCACCAGTGCCAGCATATCGTCGAACTCCTTTGGCGTATCGACGACAACGTAATCGAAAGACTGTGCCAAAACATCGAGGATCTCATCGATGTCTGCGGGAGTAATGCGCCGGGCATCTTCCGCATAAAAAGGTTCGGCGAGAACTCGAATACCGGATGCGTGCTTCACTAAGGATCCATCGAGAAACAGCGGGTCTATTCGTTTTAGATTCTTTACTAAATCAAGGATCGTGTAGGAGGCGTCGATGTTAAGAAAGCTGGTAACCGAACCAAACTGCAACACCAAATCGACTAAACAGACCGATTTCTTTTTCGCAACCAGATTCGCAGCTAAGTTAGTTGCGGCCGTCGTCGAACCCACACCGCCTTTGTTCGAAGATATAGCGACAATATGGCCCCGTTCCGAACCTTTCGGCGCTATCGTCTCGATTTTCTTACGAATTGACTCGAAAGAATTAAGAACCTCTGTCCAATTAAAGGGTTGGGGAATAAATTCTTCAGCCCCGGATCGCATTGCGCGCAAAATCGCGTCAGGGGTCCCGGTCGGCGATGTCATGACCAGCCTAACATTGGCCAGTTTCGATTTTATTTGCTCACCCACCGAAAAAGCTCGCTCAGCGTCACGGTTGATATCGACAACGGCAATGATCACGCCATTGCGGCTCTTGAGCATCTCGAAGGCTTCACCGTAGCCGTAGATGCGCGGATCCACAGCTATGGAAATTTCCTTTTCCAGCTGTTGCTTAAGCGAGGCTAGCGACAAGCTATCTTCGCCAATGAGACAAATCGGCAGCTTCATGCGGCTCTTTCAATAATAACCTGGGACATTGATTTCTTCCGATCACTCATGGAATTGTCGCGCCGCGTGCCGCCGGACGACTTTCCTCTCTTCCAGGAAGCGGCACCTGACGCATATCCGGATCGTCATATTTTTCGATCGAAGGGAGCTGCGGCCGCTCACCCGGCTTCATGGTTCGGACAATTCGCGGAGTTATAATGAAGACTAGTTCACTCTCTTTGTTGGCAAACTTAGTACTTCTAAAAAGAGCCCCTAAAATCGGCACGTCCCCCAAGATTGGGAATTTGGTAAGATCCTTGGTTATCCTTTGATCCAACAAGCCACCAATAATAAGACTTTCACCATCTTTCATCTCCACGCGGCTGACGGTTCGACGAACGACAAAGCTAGGTGTCGTTCCAGAGCCTGCCGCAACCTCGCTAACTTCGGGAAAAACTCTAAGATCAATCCGGTCCGACAGTGTAATGGTGGGAATAAAATCAAGCCGAACACCAAATGGCTTGTAAATGACGTTAAAGGTGTTTGCCGTAGACGAAATAATTGGGACTTCGCCCCCAGCCAAAAACCCACCGCTTTTGCCATTTTTTACGACAAGTCGCGGCTGGGCTAGGATTTGTGCAATGTCTTTATTCTGCAACATACGATACAAGGTCGTAAGTCGAATAGGCACCATTGACCCAACGAAAAGGCACCAGTAGCAGCCGTACCAAGCGTTGTCGCAAGGTTGCCAGCCGCATCTATGGTTGTGTTTGAAAGCCCGCCAAAAGCTTGGCTCCCGAGCGAAGTCAAGCTCTGTACCTTGCCACCATAAGATTGAGCAAAGT